>NZ_JACIFV010000062.1 GCF_014197535.1 Rhizobium aethiopicum | reverse complement strand
CTGGTCAATACCAACGTTGGGAGCAAGGATGGCGACTTCAGCCTGGTGGAGACCATGAGCGTTCGGAGTCGTGATGTCCTGTTTGATCACCATGTCGCAGAGAGAATTGCATCGCCTCGAAGTCATTCAGAAGATCCGCGACCGGCGCCTGAGCGTCGTCCAGGCGGCTGAACTGCTCGATCTCAGCCGAAGTCAGGTTCACAGGCTGCTGCAGGCCTATGATCGTTTCGGTGAAGCCGGCCTGGTTTCGAAGAAGCGATCCCGACCGAGCAATCGGCGCCACAGCGAGGATTTTCGCAATGCGGCGCTGGATCTGATCCGCGAACGCTATCCGGATTTCGGGCCGACGCTGGCGCGCGAGAAGCTGATCGAACTGCATCAGATTTCGGTCGCCAAGGAGACGCTGCGCCAATGGATGACCGAGGCCGGCATCTGGATCTCGCGGCGCGAACGCAAGAAGCGGGTTTTCCAGCCGCGCGGCCGGCGGGATTGTCTCGGAGAGCTCGTCCAGATCGATGGCTCGCATCACTGGTGGTTCGAGAACCGCGGCCCCAAATGCGCCCTGCTCGTTTATATCGATGATGCCACCGGCAAGCTGCTGCATCTGCGGTTTGCCGGATCGGAGAACACATTCGACTACTTCCATGCGACGAAGGCCTATTTGCAGCAATGGGGCAAGCCTCTGGCGTTCTACAGCGACAAGCACGGCGTCTTTCGTTCGATCCATGCGTCGCAGACGGATCGGACGAGCGGCCTGACACAGTTCGGCCGGGCGCTTTATGAGCTCAACATCGACATCATCTGCGCCAACACCCCGCAGGCCAAAGGCCGGGTGGAACGCGCCAACCAGACGCTGCAGGATCGGCTGGTGAAGGAACTGCGATTGCGGAATATCAACACGATCGAAGCCGCAAACCTCTATGCACCGGCGTTTATCGAGGATTTCAATGTCCGTTTCGGCAAACAGCCACGCAATCCGAAGGACATGCATCGTCCGCTGGCCGATTATGAGAACCTTGA
>NZ_JACIFV010000061.1 GCF_014197535.1 Rhizobium aethiopicum | reverse complement strand
GTCGTTGAAAAAAGATTACCAAGACTTCACCGAAGACATGGGAAAACACACTATCTCTTTCAAGCGGCTTCGGCAGTACCAGCAAGTCGTTGAGGCGAACGCAGCGTCGGGGTTGTCCCCTGAGCAGGCAAGTGGCCGGGAACCGGCCGGTCTGGACGGCCGTTCGGATCCACGTGCCGAGTTCAGATCAACTTCGCCGCTGCAGCAGGTTGATCCATCGATCGAAGGCCGCAGCGGATTGTCGCTCGACCATATCGAATGGCTGGGCGACCAGCATATCCAGACGGATTATGAGCTGCTAATGCAGGACTTGCAGCGAAACGATCCGGATCTCGCCGCCAGGACGCGGCTTATCGATCCCCTGATAGCCCATTATCATCTGCGCCTGGGCGATGAGAGCACCGCGCTGAGCGCTTTCCAGCGCATCGTTAATGATCAGAATGGAAGAGATACAGCCGACTTCCTGTTCCTTCCAGTGAGCGATGCCAGTGCTTCGGATCCTGATCACCGCGGCACCCATTGGTCGCTGCTACTCGTTGACCGTCGCAACCGCGAGGGGCCGGCTGCCTATCACTATGACTCCTTCCGGGGCCAGAACAACGAGTTTGCAGCAATGCTCGCACAAAGGTTGGGTACCCGTCTGGAGCCCGTCCGCATGACCCAACAGCGCAACGACTATGATTGCGGAGTCTTCGTGGTTGACGGCACGCGGGCGCTCGTTAGACGACTGGCACGAAGAGGCCGGCCAGCCGTGCTGCACCTCGACAACCTCGTCGCCGATCGGGAGCAACTCCAACGACGTCTGAGCCCCGCGCCCAACAGTGCTCGAGCGGGGGCTGCGGCGGCTGGACCGGAGTCCTCCACACAGATCGCCGATCCCGCAGAGTTTTGGCATGGAGTGGGTCAACCCGGCCAGCTTCCCGATAGCTGGAATACAGCGACCTTCCGGCAGGATTTGCCGTCAGCCGCCTATTCACCGGTGCAAAGCGTCAATCCGCCAGACGCACCATGGGAGCAAAGCTTGGGGGCATCGATCTTCGGCACCCCACAGTACACGCTGCCTGTGGACGACTTGGGAGGA
>NZ_JACIFV010000060.1 GCF_014197535.1 Rhizobium aethiopicum | reverse complement strand
AATCGGCATAGGGGGCGATCGATGTGATCGCACCCCTGCCACACCACCCGGCATGCGGGTCCGCACCGGGCGGTTCGAGAGATTGAGGTTTACGCGAGTCTGGGCATTCCGAGTTGGTCTGCCCATTTGATCGTGAGGACGGTGTTGAGGAGTTTGGCGCTGTTGCGCCACCAGCGGCGGGCGTTTCCCGCCACCTGCAGTGCCACCTTGAGGCTCGCTCCTCTTGCCATCAGTTCCCGGAAGATCGTCCTGCCTCGTTTCCATTGCTTGAGCTGGATAGCCCGCAAACGATGACGCATCCACTCGTCCAGGTCGTTGAAGACCGACGGTGTTTGCGCCAGCCGGAAGTAGGCTTTCCATCCGCGCACGAAGATGCGCAACCGTTCCACCACCGCTTTGAGGGATCGCCCCGTCACGCGCGGTGTCAGTTCGCGAATGCGCTCCTTGAACGCCTTGATGGCCTTGCCGGCCACTCGTCGCTTGACCACACCCCCGGCTTGCCGGAAGGCATAGCCGAGGAATTTGCGGCCGAAGACGCTGGCAACGGCGCTCTTGGCCTCGTTCACCGTCAAGTGAAGCCGGCCATAAAGACGCCGCAGCAGAACCATCACCCGCTCGCCCGCGCGCCGCGACCGCACATAGACGTTGCAGTCATCGGCATAGCGGCAGAAGGCATGGCCCCGCCGTTCAAGTTCCCTGTCCACCTCATCCAGCAACACATTGGCCAGAAGCGGCGACAGCGGCCCACCCTGCGGCGTGCCTCGGCTCCGCTTGATGACCGCATCCCCATCAACGATATCGGCGCTCAGATAGGCCCGGACCAGGCGGATGACGCCGGGATCGGGGATTTTCCTGCGCAGACGGTCGATCAGGATGTCGTGCTCAACCCGGTCGAAGAACTTCTCCAGGTCAACGTCCACAACGACACGACGCCCGGACTGCACGAACGATTGTGCCGCAAGAACGGCATCGTGCGCACCGCGTCCCGGACGAAAGCCGTAGCTGTGCTGGCTGAAGGTCGGATCAAGGATCGGCTGGAGGACTTGCAGGAGCGCCTGTTGGATCAGGCGGTCCAGCACCGTGGGGATACCGAGCTCACGCTCGCC
>NZ_JACIFV010000059.1 GCF_014197535.1 Rhizobium aethiopicum | reverse complement strand
GTGAACGACCGGGTTGATGGTCGACATTTTGGACCGGGATGATACCTGACAGTTTTCATTCTGTCGTGTGTGCTGCTTTAGGCCTCATCGGCCCGGGCGGTCGCGGCGGAGCGAAGCGACGAAAGCGTCCGTCCGGGCCGATGAGACCTATGTCGCGGTTGCAGAAGCGCACGATGTGGTCACCGTTTTCGAGCTCGCTCAGTCCGACGAGTTCGCCGGCGAGGGCTTCGCTGACGAACAGTTGGCCTCCCTTCCATTTGATCTCGCCGCTGTCTCGAACGCGACGCACTTGATGATCGGCATCGTACCAGGGGTCGTCGAGACGCTCGGGCATCGCACGCGGCTTGCAGGGTCGATAGAGATCGGCCGGTGGTCGTTGACCCAGCGCCTCATGCGGGCGCTCCTCATTGTAGTGCCGGCGAAAGGCATCGAAACGGTCCTGCTGTTGGCCGGCATTATCGGCCGGCGGCTTGGATGTCTGAGCCTTGAGAGTGCGATGCATGCGTTCGTGTCTGCCGTTCTCCTGAGGCGATGCCGGCGCGATGAAGTGCGCCTCGATGCCGAGCTTGATCCACCAGGTCGATAGTCGGGTCAGGCCGCCGGCCCCATGGCTGCCGAAAGGCGAACCATTGTCGCAGCGGATCGCAAACGGTAGGCCATGGGTGCGAAAGGCTCGTTCGAAGACAGGCCGCACGCCGTCGATGGTCTGTGGAGCAATTCGGACATCAATCAGAAAACGGCTGTAGCTGTCGCTGATCGTCAGTGGATCGATGCGCTGCTGGTCGCGGGTGCGGAACCAGCCCTTGAAGTCCACGCTCCATTCGTCATTGGCTTGTGTTGCCTCGGTGAACGGCCGGCTTTGGTCCAGCGCCCTGCGTCGCCGCTTGGCAGTATCCACAAGGCCTGCCCGTTTGAGGATGTCGCCGATCGTCGAGGCCGCCGGCCAAGCGGTCTGCGCCGACTGGCGCTGCAACAGCGCCAGCAGCTTGCGCGGCCCCATATGCGGAAACCGCCGGCGTAGCGCAATCACCTCATCGGCAAGGGCTGACGGCGTGCGATGCGGGCACGAAACCGTGCCCTGCGACCGATCGACAAACCAATCCGGCGCTCCGCTCATCTGCCGCTTGCGCCAGGCGTAAAATGTATCCCGGCTCACACCGTAGCGCCGGCAAAGATCGCTCACACTCCAGTGCCCCAAAGCATAGTCCGACAGCATCCGAACACGTTCTTCCATGCGACAAGTCTCCACAAATGGCATCGGAAGCCCTCCCTCCGACACACTATGACTTGTCGACCATCAACCCGGTTCATTCTGTCAGGCATCAGCCCGGGCTGTACC
>NZ_JACIFV010000058.1 GCF_014197535.1 Rhizobium aethiopicum | reverse complement strand
TCATGATCAACACTATTCTCAAAAGACGAACCCCATGGAGCGAACCGCAACAACACGGTTGCTGAGGTGCCCCGCAGGGGCCTCGAAGGACGAGGGTCGGCCTCCGAGGCCCCTCCGGCAAGGAAAAAGACGCACGGCGCTCTCAGCCCCCGAGATGCAGCACGATTTCGCGTCGATGCGGCCGGTCGCGGTGTTCGAAGAGATAGAGGCCCTGCCAGGTGCCGAGCGTCAAGCGTCCCCTAGCGACGGGAATGCCGATCGACACCTGCGTCAGCGCCGCCTTGATATGCGCCGGCATGTCGTCCGGCCCCTCGGCCCTGTGCACGACCCAGCCCATCGATGGATCGGAGGCCGGAGGCACCAGCCGGCGGAAGAAGGCGAGAAGATCGGTGCGCACGTCGGGATCGGCGTTTTCCTGGATCAGCAGCGAACAGGATGTGTGGCGCACGAAGATGGTGAGAAGCCCCTCCTCCCGTCCCGAGGCGCTGACGAAGGCCTCCGCCTGATCGGTGAATTCGTAAAGTCCCTGGCCGCGCGTGGACAGGGTGAGAATTGTCTGGGGCACGGGCGCTCTCCGTCTCGCAATGACATCCCCCGCGAGTTGGCGCGCCACGACGGCCAAGTCAATGGCCGTCGCACGGGCGGATCGATGCCCGCCACCCGGTCAGGGCCCATTCACCAGCTTGAGAACGAGCTGCTGGATGTTGCCGCCATCGCCCATTTCGACCTTGTCGAAGTTGCGGCCGCGCTGGCGCTGCCTTGCGGAAATCTCGCCGAGCCGCCGGGTCAGTTCGATCCTGATCTTCTTGCAGTCGGGGTCGTCGGCAACAGTGAAGCCGACGCTCATCGCCTCGATTTCCCTAACCATGTCCTTGATGGTTTCGCCATGCACCCGCTCATGCGCGGCAACGCCTGATATGAAGCCCTCCCAGCTGCTCTTAACGGCGGGCGGCAGCGCGGCCGAGGGTTTCGGCAGCGTATAGGTGATGATAAGTTTCGGCCGATTAGTGACGATGACGCAGGCATTGCCCTGCGGCTCGTATTTGCGGGTCCAGGTGAGCTTGAACGTCGTATGCGCGATGACCCGGCCCGTCACGCCGGCCTTGGGGCCTTGTGAACCGATCGATTGATAAAGTTCGGCGCCGGTCTTGCCTGAAATCGAATAGGGCTGCACCTCCTCGATCGCCTGCCATTCGCTCTGCGCCGCGGCCGGTAATGCGGCGAAAACTGCCGCCAATAGGCAGGGTAGAAAAGTCTTCGTCACGCATCGCCCCGTCAAGTGATTCCGCCCCGAACCTAGATGTGGAGCCTCAACAGGTTGTCCTGGGTAAGAGCGAGTCTGCTGATTGGTGGTTTTGAATTTAGGCTTCCGTGAGGCCTGTGCCAATT
>NZ_JACIFV010000057.1 GCF_014197535.1 Rhizobium aethiopicum | reverse complement strand
GCGCTCGCCATGGGCGCCGACCGGGCGATCCTGGTCGAGACCGACGAGCAAGTCGAGCCGCTCGCTGTGGCCAAGATCCTGAAAGCGGTGGCCGATGCCGAACAGCCGGGATTGATCATCGTCGGCAAGCAGGCGATCGACGACGACAGCAACCAGACCGGTCAGATGCTGGCGGCGCTGCTGGGCTCGGCCCAGGCGACCTTCGCCTCGAAGATCGAGATCGGTGACGGCAAGGCTCAGGTCACCCGCGAAGTCGACGGCGGCCTGCAGACGATCGAGATCAAGCTGCCGGCGGTCATCACCACCGACTTGCGTCTGAACGAACCGCGTTACGCCTCGCTGCCGAACATCATGAAGGCAAAGAAGAAGCCGCTCGACAAGAAGGCGCCTGCCGATTTCGGCGTCGACACGACGCCGCGGCTGAAGGTGCTGAAGACCGAGGAGCCAAGTGGCCGCAAGGCCGGCGTCAAGGTCAAGTCGGTCGCCGAACTCGTCGACAAGCTGAAGAACGAAGCCGGCGTGCTGTAATCGGGCTGGAACAGGAGCAACTATCATGACCATTCTTCTTGTGGCCGACCATGACGGCCATCACCTCTCCGACCAGACCGCCAAGGCGCTGACGGCGGCAAGCCAGATTGGCGGCGATATTCATATCCTCGTCGCCGGCAAAGACGCCAAGCCCGCGGCCGATGCGGCGGCAAAACTTTCCGGCGTCTCCAAGGTGCTGCTCGCCGAAAGCGACGCGCTTGCCAACAATCTCGCCGAACCGCTAGCCGATCTGATCGTCTCGCTCGCCGGTTCCTACGACACGATCGTCTCGGCCGCCACCTCGGTCGGCAAGACGGTGCTGCCGCGGGTGGCGGCACTGCTCGACGTCGCCCAGGTCTCGGAGATCATCGAGGTCGTCTCCGCCGATACCTTCAAGCGGCCGATCTATGCCGGCAATGCCATCCAGACGGTGCAGGCCAGCGATACCAAAAAGGTGATCACCGTGCGCACAGCCTCCTTCGCTTCCGCGGCTGAAGGCGGTTCGGCAACGGTCGAGGCGATCCCGGCGGTCTCCGATCCGGGCCTGTCGCGGTTCGTCTCCGATGCGCTGTCGGCCTCGGAACGTCCGGAACTGACCTCGGCCAAGGTGATCATCTCGGGCGGCCGGGCGCTCGGCTCGGCCGAGAAGTTCAAGGAGATCATCCTGCCGGTTGCCGACAAGCTCGGCGCCGCCGTCGGCGCAAGCCGTGCCGCCGTCGATGCCGGTTATGCCCCGAACGACTGGCAGGTCGGTCAGACCGGCAAGGTGGTGGCGCCCGATCTCTATATCGCCTGCGGCATCTCCGGCGCCATCCAGCATCTGGCCGGCATGAAGGATAGTAAGGTGATCGTCGCCATCAACAAGGACGAGGA
>NZ_JACIFV010000056.1 GCF_014197535.1 Rhizobium aethiopicum | reverse complement strand
GAGAACAATTTAGGGATTCTTAGGAGGTTCGCTCGTTGGCTCCGAGCAGCAAACAGAGATTCGATGGCTTCTCGGTTTTTAAACGATCCAGATTCACTAGCCGTTGATATCGCGGATTATTGGGCAAGCGGTGAGGACGATCAGAACCGTCTTAACTCAGCGCTGTCTCATTTCAGGAGGCTCGGACCTGAGGGGCAAGAACTCCAAGCCGTTGGAGCTGGGCCGCGCCTGATGGGCCGCCGAATTCATGATCCCTATCCCGATGACGCCCGCGTCATTGATAGCTTGGCCAAGGAAGAGCTGAGTAAGTTCGGACCGGTCTCGATTTCTCAGAAAAATGCCAGTAACCAACGAAAGTTTAGCGATTGGCTCAAAAGGGAGGGCAGGGGGAGCATAGTCAGCCGACTCACGGGTACTGATCAGCAGCAACGGTCGTTGCAGGAGGATTTTAGGAAATTTACCGAGGCCGAGGGAAAAGTGGTCGTGAGTTTAGATCGGCTGCGGCAGTATCTAGGCGCCGAGTCGCAGTTGAAACAGCATCATCCTTATCCCGACGACGCCCTCATGATTGATGGCTTGGCCAACGAAGAGCTGAGCAAGCTCGGACCGGACTCGACTTCCAAGAGGAAAGTTGTCCAGAATATGGCGATAAATCAACGGAGGTTTAGTGATTGGCTCCAAAAGAATGGTCGGGGGAGCATAAGCAGTCGCCTGACTGGCAGTGATGAGCAGCAACGGTCGTTGAAGGACGATTTTAGGGAATTTACTACTAACGTTGAAGTAAAAATAAGCGTGGGTTTCGATCGGCTGCGACAGTATCTAGGCGCCGAGTCGCAGTTGAAACAGCATGATCCTTATCCCGACGACACCCGCATGATTGATGGCTTCGCCAATGAAGAGCTGAGCAAGCTCGGACCGGACTCGACTTCCAAGAGGAAAGGCGTCTTGAATCTGGCCAGCAATCAACGGAGGTTTAGTAATTGGCTCCGAAAGAATGGTCGGGGGAGCATAAGCAGTCGCCTGACTGGCAGTGATGAGCAGCAACGGTCGTTGAAGGACGATTTTAGGGAATTTACTACTAACGTTGAAGTAAAAATAAACGTGAGTCTCGATCGGCTGCGGCAGTATCTAGGCGCTGAGTCGCAGTTGAAACAGCATCATCCTTATCCCGACGACGCCCTCATGATTGATGCCTTGGCCAACGAAGAGCTGAGCAAGCTCGGATCGGCCTCGACTTCCAAGAGGAGAGTCGTCTGGAGACTGGCCAGCAATCAACGAAAGTTTAGTGATTGGCTGCAAACCAGGGGTAGGGAGAGCATAGCGAGCCGGCTCAACGGCAGTGATCAGCAGCAATGGTCGTTGAAAAAAGATTACCAAGACTTCACCGAAGACATGGGAAAACACACTATCTCTTTCAAGCGGCTTCGGCAGTACCAGCAAGTCGTTGAGG
>NZ_JACIFV010000055.1 GCF_014197535.1 Rhizobium aethiopicum | reverse complement strand
TTCTTGAAAAAGCACCAAACCGTTGAGAGAGAATCCGTTTTTACGCGGCCACGTGCAGCGCGCCAACCCAGATGAGACGATCCCCAGTGCCGGGGCAACATCGAATGGCGGGCTCCGCATGGCAAGCGGCAAGCTGGCGAGCCTCTGTGTCGGCTTGATGGTCGAGTGCAGACGATTGTCGGCAAGCCGTCGCCATATGGTGTTCGGCCATGCCTTGAGGGCATGATTGGATCTGGCTTTAGCATGCTGGGCGGCGGTCGGCAGGCATTAGGATCGAGGTTCCAAATTTGAATTTCCGGAGGACCGGCATCGATGTACCCAAGACGGAACCAGCCGCGCGATGACGATTCTCGCGAAGTTAGTGGGTGGATCGAAGGCGTGACCGGAGCTTTCGATACGGACGCCTGGATTGAGGATTGCTATCCAGAGAGCCGAGAGATGGAACAGGATCCGACCGACTTGCGCCTCGGTTCGCACGATAGTGACGCCGGCGACCGTGTGCCGCGTCGCAGTTCCGTGGGCGGTTCGATGCGAGTGACGCCGCAGTCGCTGGCGCCGGAGAGGGGTTCGGGGCAGCAAGACGTCGATGCCGCAACGGAGACTCACGTGGTCTCAACCAAGGCTCGCGTCGGCGCCAAGCGTGGTCGCCCCGCCGACCGGGACATGCATCCCGATGACGAGACCCGCATCAACCAGTTCGCGGAAGCAGTCCGAAACTACGAAATTCTACCCGACGGTAGCGTCGGCCGAGGGGACGGAAGGGTTCCCGAGGCTACCGTCGAGAACAATTTAGGGATTCTTAGGAGGTTCGCTCGTTGGCTCCGAGCAGCAAACAGAGATTCGATGGCTTCTCGGTTTTTAAACGATCCAGATTCGCTAGCCGGTGATATCGCGGATTACTGGGCAAACGGTGGGGACGATCGTAAGCGTCTTAACTCAGCACTGTCTCATTTCAGGAGGCTCTCGCCTGAGGGGCAAGAACTCCAAGCCGTTGGACCTGGGCCGCGCCTGATGGGGCGCCGAATTCATGTTCCCTATCCCGACGACGCCCTCATTATTGATGCCTTGGCCAACGAAGAGCGGAGTAAGCTCCGACCGGTCTCGACTTCCAAGAGGAATGTTGTCTGGAATATGGCCAGCAATCAACGGAGGTTTAGCGATTGGCTCCAAAGGGAGGGCAGGGAGAGCATCGCCAGTCGCCTGACTGGCAGTGATCAGCAGCAACAGTCGTTAAAGGACGATTACAGTAACTTTACCAACGCTGAAGGAAAAAAAATAAGCGTGAGTTTAGATCGGCTGCGGCAGTATCTAGGCGCCGAGTCCCAGTTGAAACAGCATAATCCTTATCCCGACGACGCCCTCATTATTGAGGCCTTGGCCAACGAAGAGCGGAGTAAGCTCCGACCGGCCGCGACTTCCCGGAAAAATGCCAGTAACCAACGAAAATTTAGCGCTTGGCTCAAAAGGGAGGGCAGGGAGAGCATAGTCAGCCGACTCACGGGTACTGATGAGCAGCAACGGTCGTTGCAGGAGGATTTTAGGGCCTTTACCAAGGAGGAAGGAAAAAAAGTGGTCGTGAGTTTCGATCGGCTGCGGCAGTATCTAGGCGCCGAGTCCCAGTTGAAACAGCATAATCCTTATCCCGACGACGCCCTCATGATTGATAGCTTCACCAAGGAAGAGCTGAGCAAGCTCGGATCGGACTCGACTTCCAAGCGGAAAAGCGTTTTGAATCTGGCCAGCAATAAACGGAGGTTTAGTGATTGGCTCCGAAAGAAGGGTCGGGGGAGCATAGCCAGTCGCCTGACTGGCAGTGATCAGCAGCAACAGTCGTTAAAGGACGATTTGAGGGCCTTTACCAAGGCTGAAGGAAAAAGAATAAACGTGAGTCTCGATCGGCTGCGGCAGTATCTAGGCGCTGAGTCGCAGTTGAAACAGCATAATCCTTATCCCGACGACGCCCTCATGATTGATAGCTTCGCCAACGAAGAGCTGAGCAAGCTCGGATCGGACTCGACTTCGCAGAGGATAGTCGTCTCGAAGCTGGTCAGCAATCAGCGAAAGTTTGGTGATTGGCTGCAAACCAGGGGTAGGGAGAGCATAGCGAGCCGGCTCAACGGCAGTGATCAGCAGCAATGGTCGTTGAAAAAAGATTACCAAGAC
>NZ_JACIFV010000054.1 GCF_014197535.1 Rhizobium aethiopicum | reverse complement strand
TGAGTTTCTTAAGAGCGAGAGACTTCGTCGCCAGCAGCGCCGCCGCCCTCGTTCAGTGAGTGGGCTTATAGATCCTTCCCCTTTTCTAAGTCAACTGCCCTTTTCGAAAAAAATCATTTTTCTTTCAAGTCGTTGTTTTTTCAGAGAAAGTTTCGGCGGCGCCTGTCAATGCGGTCATTTCCCGGATTCTGAGCTGCCTCCACCGAGCCGGAGACGTGAACATTCGTCGATTTTTCGTGGAAAGAGCGCTCTTTCGTCTCTCACGCCCCGACATGATCACAATCTGCTGGTCTTTACGGACACATGATTCACACAGGCAAATGCAGATAGGCTGCCTTTCCAGTGCACGATTTGACTTCAGTGCCCAAAATATGCACATCTTTCGCCCCAGCCAGGATGGCCGATAAATGCTTCCAGAGATGTCAAATGTAAGGACGCGGACCCGACTGCCATGATGACGGAGAAAATGATGATCCGCTCGTTGGGCAACGAGCCTCCGCTTCTGGCCGACGGCAGGCGTGCGCCCGACAAGCGCGAAGTTTCCTTGCGCTGGCTCTCGGGCACGTTCCTCACCGGTATCACATCCTCTGTCCTGATGGGCGTCGCCCTTTTTGCCGCGCTTGATGGCCGCCAACAGCTGGCGATTCCTGCCGAGGCCTATGCGAGTGCTGCCGCAGAGGCGCATGTGGACACGACCGTGGTCCGCGGCGGCCGGCTGATCGCTCCCGCCATCGCCGCAAAACCTTCGGACCGGGCGATCATGGAAGTATCGACCGTCGTCCATGAAGGCGAGAAGGAGGTCGTGCGCCGCCAGCCCTTCGCGCATGTGAAGATGACGCTGGCCGCCAACCATGTGGCGACCGAGGACTACCCCGATTTCGATCCTCTGGCGATATTTTCCGCCGACGAACCGCAGCCCGCCCCGCAGAGCCGCACCGGCGCACTCTATGGCTCCGACGTTGAATCCGAAGTCAGCCTGAAGACCGTTCCCTTCCCGACCGCCAAGACCAGTATGAAAATGGCCTCCGGCCTGTCGCTCGAGGAGGTCGAGGAAAACGTCCGTTCCAACGGCTCCGTGCTGACCGACGGCAATACGCAGCTCGCGGCCCTCTACTACGTCGATCCACGTCGTTTCTCCAGTGAGGAAGCCGATGTCGATCTGACCGCCGGCCTGTCCGCCCGCGTGCTCGAGCAGAACATGACGGTTTCTGCGCCGGAGTCGATCACGCCGCAGACCGAAGAATTCGCCGACGACGTCCTTCCGGTGCGCGCCGATACACCGATCGCCAAGGCGCTGACGGACTCAGGCTACCCACAGCAATATGCCGATGGCATTGCCAACTATATCTCGCAGCAACTCGGCGCCAGCGATCTCGATAAGGGTGACGTGCTGCGCATCGGCATCATCCAGAAAGGTGAGCAGGCAAAGATCATCCGGGCCAGCGTCTACCGCGGCACGCGCCATCTGGTCACCGTGGCTCTCGACGACAAGGGCAAATACGTGTCCGGCAGCGAGCCGCCGATGCTGGATGCCATCGCCACGGCTTTCGATGACAATACCTTCGCTCCGCCGCCCGGACAGAACCTGCCGCGCGTCTATGACGGCATCTATCGTGCCGCCCTTTCCTATGGCATGACCAAGGATATGACCGCGCTGATCATCAAGCTGCTCGCAAGCAATGTCGATTTCCAGGCGCAGCTGAGATCGACCGATAAGCTGGAGGCCTTCTTCTCCGTCGCCGACAGCACCGGCCAGGCGACCGAGGATTCCGAACTGCTCTACGTCAATGCTCGTTTCGGCGATACGCAGACGCGCTTCTATCGCTTCCAGGATCCCGGCGACGGTACGGTCGATTATTTCGACGAGAACGGCAAGAGCATCCGCCAGTTCCTGCTGCGCAACCCGGTTCCGAACGGCATTTTCAAGTCGGGCTTCGGCATGCGCCGCCATCCGATCCTCGGTTTCGCCCGAATGCATACCGGCGTCGATTGGGCGGCGCCACGTGGCACCGCGATTATCGCCTCCGGCAATGGCACAGTCGAAAAAGCCGGCTGGGATTCCGGCGGATACGGCAATCAGACCATCATCCGCCATGCCAATGGCTATGAATCCTCCTACAATCACCAGAGCGCCATTGCCAAAGGCGTCGTTCCCGGGGCGAAAATACGTCAGGGCCAGGTGATCGGCTGGGTCGGCACGACGGGTGAATCCACCGGCCCTCATCTGCATTACGAGCTGATCGTCAACGGCACCAAGGTCGATCCGCTGCGCATCCGCCTGCCGGGCGGCAAATCGCTACAGGGCGAGGCGCTGGCGAAATTCGAGGACGAGCGAAAGCGTATCGATACGCTGCTGAACAATCAAACGCCGGATCAGGTGGCGAGCAAGTAGTCTCTAGAGCATGCTGTTTTCATACGGAAGCATAGCCTGAGTTTGTGAGATAGTTGGCGCATTCGGCCGGCGAGAATGCGTCGAGCAATTCACCGGCC
>NZ_JACIFV010000053.1 GCF_014197535.1 Rhizobium aethiopicum | reverse complement strand
TGTCGCTGGCAAGAGCTTCATCGTGGTCTGATTGCCGCTCCGCGACAAACTGTGCGGTGCCTTTGATTGTCGCGAATGAGGCTGGCCTGCCGCGCTGGCGTTTGGCCTCCATGGCGGAACGTCGTCGACAGCTTTCGACGTTCATTTCGAAGATCGTTGCGTGATGAACAAGTCGGTCCACCGCGGCACCCGCCCGCAGGTGTCAGGCGAAATGAGAAACTGACCCCCTAACGAAATGAAGAACTGCCCCCTCGTGTGACAACGAGGAGAGATGGATGACAAGTGCGATTTCAGCGCATCCTGCATCGTGGGGAACGATGCAGGGCGAAGATATGCTTGAGGCAGATGAGGTGGTGGCAATGTTGCGGCTGCACGAGCTTGGTTGGGGTGCCAAGCGTCTATCGAAGGAATTTGGATGTGCTCGCAACACTGTCCGTCGATATCTTCGTGAGGGTGGAGCGGTACCCTTCAAGAAGCCGGTTCGGAGGAGTGCTTTTGATGGCCTTGATGATTGGCTTCGTGAACGCTTCTTTCGCCATGATGGCAATGCCGATGTGATCCGGCAGGAGCTGGCGAGCGAGCATGGAATTATCATCGGTTTGCGTTCGGTAGAGCTTCGAGTCCGGGAATGGCGGCGGGAACTCAAGGCGCAAAAGCGTGCGACAGTGCGGTTTGAAACGCCGCCTGGTCGTCAGTTGCAGATCGACTTCGGGCAGACGCGTGTCTGGATCGGTGACGAGCGGCTTCGGGTAAACGTCTTTGTCGCCACGCTAAGCTATTCCAGACGCATTCATATCCGTGCCTCATTGAGAGAAGGGCAGACAGATTGGTTCGAGGGGATGGAAGGCGCGTTTCTTCGGTTTGGCGGCGTTCCCGTTGAGGTTTTGCTGGATAATGCGAAGGCACTTGTCGAACATCACGACGCGGTTAGCCGGGAGGTTCGCTTCAATGCGCGACTCTGGGCGTTTGCCCGTTACTGGGGCTTCGCGCCACGCGCTTGCGCTCCCTACCGGGCGCGAACAAAGGGGAAGGACGAGCGCGGGGTCGGGTACGTCAAGAAGAATGCTATCGCTGGTCGCCGGTTTGAGAACTGGGCTTCGTTCGAGGCGCACCTTGACCGATGGATACGAGAGATCGCAGACCGACGAGAACACGGCACGACTGGTGAAGCACCAATTGAACGCTTTGCTGCGGAGGCCGAAGCCCTTCGGCCGCTATCCGGCCGCGCACCGTTTGGACAACTACGCGACCTCGTGCGCAAAGTGCAGGCGGACTGCGCCATCGATCTCGACACAAACAGCTATTCCGTACCCTGGCGTCTCATCGGCGAGAGCGTCCAAGTCGTTGTATTGGCTGGCCGTGTAATTATCCGTCACGCTGGCCAGGTTGTGGCCGATCATCCTCTCTGCCAGGGACGGCGACAACGGATCGTCGACCGGGATCACTTTGTTGGCGTCGCGGGTAGCGAAGGACTGGTTCGCACCGCTCCAGTCGAGCTGGCACCAGCCGCCTTGCTGCGACCTCTTGCGGAATACGAGGCCGTTGTTGGAGGTGGCTGGTGATGACGACCGTCGATCACGATTTACTCATCGCGACACTCGATCGGCTAAAGCTGACGGCGATCCGCGATCAACTCGACACGTTGCTGGACGAGGCGGCCCGCTCGAAGATGACGTTGCGCGAAGCTCTGGCGTTCCTGGTCTCACGAGAGATTGCCCGGCGCGATGAACGGCGCATCTCGATGTCGAGCAAGTTGGCGCAGTTCCCCTGCGTACGCGAACTCGATGGCTTCGACTTCGAGGCACAGCCCTCGCTGGATCGAGGACAGATCAGGGAGCTGTCAACCTGCCGCTGGATTGCTCACGGCGACACCGTCCTATTCCTCGGACCTCCGGGCACCGGTAAGACGCACCTTGCTGTCAGTCTTGGCCGAGAAGCAATCCGCCAGAACTACAACGTTCAATTCGTCACGGCGGCCACTCTGGTTGCGATGCTCGCCAAGGCCCATAACGATGGCTCATTGGACAAGCAGTTGACAATCCTATCGCGGCCGAAACTGCTGATCATCGACGAGCTGGGATATCTGCCCTTCGAAGCTAACGCCGCCCACCTGTTCTTCCAACTGGTCTCTCGCCGCTATGAAAGGGGATCGATCCTGATTACCTCCAATCGATCGGTCGGAGAGTGGGGGAGCGTCTTTGGAGACCCTGTCGTCGCCACCGCGATATTGGACCGCCTGCTGCACCATTCGACGGTGATCACCATCCGAGGTGATAGCTACAGGCTTCGCGAAAAGCGCCGTTCCGGCCTTCTGCAGAAGGCCGGAACAGCGCTTGAGACAAACGAAACAGCAAATCAATGAAGGGGTCAGTTCTTCGTTTCGCCTACGGGGTCAAATCTTCACTTCGCTTGACAGCAGGCATAGTTTGATAGTTGCAGGATACGTGGTCGGCATCGAGTACCCAACTCACACGTTGGCTCATGATCGCCGCATGAAATGCATCCGGCGCCATGGGCAGGTTTCGTCCTGGCCTGAAGCCATAGTAGAACCCGCAAAGGATAGGCCGTCATAGACGGCACTAAGCACTTCAGCGGCCGCGCCAGCATCCTTCGCACCCGAGGCTCTTCCCGCATCCGTATCTGTCTACACCTCAGATGCGACAGCCGTCGCCTCTTGGGATGCTGGCCAAACGTCACGTTTTGAAGGAAGACTGGCGACGTGCACATTCGATGTCGCCCCCGGCACTGGGGATCGTCTCATCTGGGTTGGCGCGCTGCACGTGGCCGCGTAAAAACGGATTCTCTCTCAACGGTTTGGTGCTTTTTCAAGAACGACTGGCATCTATTGCTCGATCCATCTCCACCCTATTGCAGGAAAAGGTAAATGTCGCTCTGCATGCCTGATGGCCCCAGAGTGGCCGTGTAGGGCACACCATGGATACTGAAGTTGG
>NZ_JACIFV010000051.1 GCF_014197535.1 Rhizobium aethiopicum | reverse complement strand
GACGGAGATGCTCGCTGAGGTACGAGTTCGAAACCCAAGGATGACACGCATCCCCGTCGCGCAGCCCGTTTATACACCAACGGCAACGTACAAGGGTGAGGCTCTCTTGGGCGTCGCGCAACTGGAATGCCTCCGAACCTCCGCACAAAATCATCCGGCGCCTGCCATCGACTACGGCCCCACCAACGCCCTCCAAGGCGCGGCATCCCCCTACATCCCTCATCTTGAGGCGGCAGGCCGAAAGCCGGAGCCTCGAAGGACGAGCCGCAGCGCCGCTCCTTGCATCATCTGACACCCGTACACCCGCCCAGCCGTTCGAGGCGCCTCAGGGAGAGACTCTCTACGGTGCCGGGCTCCACACAATCGGGCGCCTGCCATCGATTACGGCCCCACCAACGCTCTCCAAGGCGCGGCATCCCCCAACGCTCCTCATCCTTGAGGCGCGCAGGCCGAAGGCCGAAGCCTCGAAGGACACGCCGCAGCGCCGCTCCTTGCATCAATCAACGGCGGCGCACCCGCTACTCTCCGGAGCAAAGTCGATACCCGACTCTTTTTTGATCAGCCGCCGCCGCTCATCTTCATCCGCGCGAGGGTTCCTCGTCTCAGCTCAAGCAAAAGTGACAGCAGCTACATATCGTGAGAAGACTGCGGAGAAGTAAAGGAACTAAACCTGAATATTACTTCCATTTCGATATCGAAACGAAACAAATCAAAGCGTTAGTCCCCGACACCACCGAAACCTCCTGCCGCTCAGCCGGCATCACCACCCCCGTATCCCCATTAAACTCAAGAAAATCCGCTTCGATGCCGTCGCTGAAGATGACGCCGTGTTCCGGCATTTCGGAAAACGATGGTGAGCGGCTGATCCTGGGAGACGATGCTGGCGGCAAGGCGGTTACCAACATGGCAGACATTTGATTGAGCCTTTGAGATAACCAAAGGAAGCGACGGCTTTTCGAAACCGCTACGATTTATGATCTTGTGGCACCGACCAAATCGGGCACCGCCTCTTACTCGTCGATTGCAGTGACTGCGGGTTCGAGAAGTCAGCTGTGAATAGGGAAGAAAGCCCCATGAAGCTATTCATTCTCCTCTTGGGCTTTCCCGGTGTGGGAAAGCTGACGATCGCGAGAGAACTAAGTCCGCTCCTGACTGCAAAGGTTATTGACAATCATTGGTTCAACAACCCGATACTGCGTCTGCTCGATGACGACGGAACGACGCCTCTCCCGAATGGAATATGGGAATATACCGGAAGAGTTCGGCAAGCCGTCCTGGATGCGATCGTCGCCTATGGCCCTCCTTCGGCGAATTTCATTTTCACCCATGCCGGCATAGAAGGTGATGAGCGTAGCAATCGCACCTTTCAGCAGATTGCCGGCGCAGCCCAACAATGCGAGGCGCTGCTGGTGCCCGTGAGATTGCTCTGCGACGAGGAGGAGTTGGCGCATCGCGTTACCACGCCGGCGCGTCGAGAGCGGTTAAAGTCGATTGACGTGCAGGCTGCCAGGGAGAAAAGCAGACGAGCCCAGGTCCTCGACCCCCAACACCCGTTTACGCTGAATTTGGATGTCACTTCAAAGACGGCGGAAGCGAGCGCAGCAGCGATTCACGATTATATTTTAAAGGTAACAGCCGGCGATCTCGGTTCGCTCCAGGGCAACGGGGTCATTACGCTGCCATAACCATCCGAACCTCAGCTCCCTCACACCACCAGCAACCCCTGCCGCTCAGCCAGCGTCACCTCCGCCCGCGTTCCGGCGTTGAACTCCAGAAAATCCGTCTCGATGCCGTCGCTAAAGATCACGCCGTGTTCCGGCATTTCGGAGACGATGGTGAGCGGCTGGCTCTTAGAGACGCTGCCGGCAACGATCGTGGTGCCGGTGGTGCGGCTGGGGAAGGGTTCGCGCACGAAGTAGCGCAGATAATCCGCGTCCCAGGCGAAGGACATGTCGATCTCGCGGTCGGCGGGTTCGAGGCCGAGCGCGCTCGCGGCTCCGAGCCAGCCGGAATAGAGGCTCTTCAGCCAGCCGGTCGATCCCATGCCTGTCGAGACGATGATGCCGCTGGAGGACTGACGTTCCTCGCGCTCCTCGGCGTGCAGGATATAGCGGGCCGAGACATGGCTTTGCGGGCCGATGAAGAGATCGTTGACCGCGTGGATGACGGCGCCGGTGTTGAGCGTCGCCTTGGCCATGCTGACGTGTTTGATCGGCCGCTTGTTTTTCAGAGCCTCGCCGATCACTTTCGGAAGGCTTTTCGGGTTGAAGGGCAGCAGCAGGCCGTCCCAGCGCTTGGGATCGGGGTTGACGCCGAGGACCGGCTGGCCGTCGAGATATTTGAGCGTATTGGCGACGAGGCCGTCCTGGCCGAGCACGACGACGACATCGTCGGGAGCGAAGACGAAGCTCGCGAGGTAGCGGCGGTCGAGACGCTGGACGCGGGCGACGGCACGCAGGCTTGCTTCCACCTCGGCGATGGCAGTTTCGTACTGCTTCTTCTCGGCGAGATAGTCGCTGAAGTCGGCGCCGAGATGTTCGACATAAAACTGCGCCTGCTGCACCGTGTTGAAGCGGGCAATGAGTTCGTCGAGCCGGGTCGGCCTGACGATCAGGATGATCTTGCGTTCGTCAGAGGCCGGCACGGTCCTTGCCCTCCTGCGGCTGCAAGATCTCCCTGAGAAGATCGGGCGAGACGTTCAGCTGGCCGATCTTCGTCGCATTGTCGGCGAGGTCGCGGAAGGCGAGCGCCATGAGCTGCCCCGGCTGCATGCCGACCGAGGCGAGCGCCTGCAGCACTTTCGGATCGGCTTCTTCGAAGGATTTCATCATCGCCGTCATCGCATAGGCCTGGGCGTCGGCCTCGGCGCGCGCATTGGTCGCCGCCAGTGTCACCAAGTCGCGGTTCTGCTCTTCGAGCGCGATCTTGCCAGCCATTTCTTCCCGGCGGATCTGCAGCTGCCGTTCCTGCACGGCGCGTTCGGCTTCCATCTGGGCTTCGCGAACCTGCCGCCTCTTGTTCTCCAGCGTGATTTCGGTGGCGATCTCGTTTTCCTTGATCGTTCGCTCCTGCTCGATCGCCGCATTGCGCCTGCTATAGATGGCTTCGTCAGCTTGCCGCAGCAGCGCTTCACGGGCATGCGCTTCCAGCGCCTTTGATGTCTCGGCCTTCGGCATGACGGCGAGTAGCGACAGGCCGAGGATTTCGAGGCCGAGCGCTTCGATCGTCGGATGGATCTTGAGCGCGTCGGCCACGCCGGCGACGAGCGCCTCGCCCGATGCCAGAACCTCCTTCAGCGACAGCGTCTGCACCTCTGCGCGCATCGCCACCTGAACGCGGTCGATCACCCGGGTCGAAAGCTTCTGCGGGTCCTCCGAGACGTAGTGGCCCTTGCGGTCGAGCGTGAAATTCAAGAGTGCCGCCGTACGGCGCGGCTCGGCGATGCGATAGGTGATCTGCCCCTGCACGGTCACTTCCTGGAAGTCCGATGTCACCAAAGGAAAGATGAAAGGATCGTTGACGCTGGCCGTCGGCACGAGCACGAGAGAACTCGAAGGCGAAAAATGCCAGAAAGCAAGGCCGGCGCCCTCGTGGACGGCCTTGCCGTTCTGATATTGGATGACGTATTGCGTGGGTTCCGTCTTGATGAAGCGCAGTCCGAACATATCCGTTTTCCTGTTGCTGGCGCGAGCCCCTCGCTCGTGTCGAAAAACAGAAAACATAACTTAGTGACAAATGTCAACTAACTTAGTTGAATATTTACACTAAGGCCGGGTCATGCTATGTTCCCATCATGACAACACACGACAACGACGCCTTCAAACCGATCGCGACCGTCGATCTCGCCATTTTCTCGCTGACGCCGGCGGGCCTCTCCGTGCTGCTCGTGCGCAGGACAAGCGCCCCCTTTGCCGGCGACTGGGCCTTGCCCGGCGGCTGGATCCATATCGACGAGGATGCGGATCTGGAGGCTGCGGCGCGCCGGGTGCTGAAGGAAAAGACCGGCGTCGAAACACCCTATCTCGAACAGCTGCAAACGACGGGGAACCGCGATCGAGACCCAAGAGGCTGGAGCATCAGCATCGTCTACATCGCGCTGCTTTCGGCCGATGATGTCGCCGAGCGGCAGGATGCGATGGCCGAGGAGGCCGAATGGCGACCGATCGAAGGCGAGGGCGTCGGCTTGTCCCTTGCCTTCGACCATGCGGCTCTCCTCAAGGAGGCGCTCGGCCGTATCCGGAGCAAGGTCGAATATTCGAGCCTGCCGGGCCATCTGCTGCCTGTCCGTTTCACATTGAGCGAGCTGCAATCGGTCTATGAGAGCCTTCTCGGCCGCAAGCTCGACAAATCGGCCTTTCGAAAGCGCATGGCGGAAGCCGATTTCCTGGAGCCGGTCGAAGGCGAAATGCGCCGGGCGAGCAATCGGCCCGCCCAAGTCTTCCGCTTGAAGGACACCCGGTCGCTGGTGCTCTTCGACCGCAGAATTTGATCTCTGCATCCTGAGGGATCAGGCGTTGAGACGCTGCTGCGTCTGCCGGTCGAAGAGACCAGCAACGTCCGCGTAATAGGTGCCGTAGAAGGAGTCGCATATGAGAGGGCTCGATAGTGGCGGTTCGTCCGCTCTCCGCTTCGTGCTGATCATGGGAATCGTCAATCTTTTTGGCGACCTCACCTATGAAGGCGGCGCGGCGATCAACGGTCAGTTCCTTGGAATGCTGGGGGCGAGTGCCGCTGCCATCAGCATCATTGCCGGCACAGGGGAATTCCTTGGATATGCGCTGCGGCCCGTCGCCGGCTGGATCGCCGACCGGAGCGGCGCCTATTGGGCGGTTACCTTTGCCGGCTACGCGATCAATCTCTGCGCCGTGCCGGCAATGGCACTGGCCGGGAGTTGGGAGCTTGCGGCGGCCCTGATCATTGCCGAACGGGTTGGCCGTGCCATGCGCAAGCCGACGGTCGAGACAATGATCTCCTATACCACCGGTGAACTCGGGCGAGGCCGGGCCTTCGGCCTCAATACCGCCCTCGACGAGGCGGGGGCGACGCTGGGGCCATTGATTGCCGCTCTCATTTTATTCCTGCGTGGCGACTATCGAACCGCCTATGCCCTGCTAACCATTTCTGTTTTGCTCGCAATCATGGCACTCATCGCTGCGCGGCTGACGTTCCCCGTTCCCGAGCGATTGGAGCAGGGCCGCACCGCCACGGCGAAAACGCTAGGCCTGCCTTACTGGCTGTACATGGGCGCCGGCGCGCTCTTTGCGGCCGGGTTGCTCAGTTATGAGCTCGGAGCATACCATCTGGAGCGCACTCGGACCGTCCCATCTGAATGGATCCCGGTGTTGCTCGCCTTCTCCACCGGATCAGGGGTGGCTGCCAACCTGATCCTCGGCAGGCTCTACGACTGGTCGGATAAGGTGGCGCTCACTGTGGGGATCGTGCTGTCTGCTTGCTTCGCTCCGATTCTACTCCAGGGCGGCTTCGCGATGGCTGTCATCGCAATGCCCTTGTGGGGCATCGGTTACGCGGTGCAGGACACGCTGATGAAGGCAATCATCGCCGGGTTGCTCCCGCAAGGGCGTCGGGGTCTGGGGTTCGGCATGTTCTATTCGGCCTATGGCGGAGGTTGGCTGCTGGGCAGCGTCGCAATGGGATTGCTCTATGATCGCTCGACGCTTGCGCTTGCCGCGTTCGTCGCAGCGGCGCAGCTTGCATCCCTTCCGATCTTTCTCCTGGCTCGAAGGGAAGCGCGTCGGGAGACACGGTCAAACCGGTCGCAATAGTCCCATGCGAGATTCTGAACTGCGCAGCTTCCGCGATCGCCGTTAAGTATAAGCACTTCGCGTCCGAGAATCACCGGGGCACAGAGCAGCGGGGGGAGTGCTCGCTGCGGTTCCCTGGAAAGGCGTGAAGATCGCCATCGACGGCGGGAACGAAAATCGCGCCTCTCTAATGCTTCATCATCACGGGAAGTCTCGCGTGCGACAGCAGGTAGCGAGTGACGCGGCCGAGAAGCAGTTCGAGAAAATAACCATGCTTGAAAGCGCCGATCAGCAGGCAGGTTGCGCCGACGGAATCCGCGAAATCAAGAATGGCCTCGGCAACTGGACGACCCTCCGAGCGGATCGCGACGATGTCGCCTTTCAAGCCGAGCTGCGCAATCAGTTCCCTGGCGGTAAACTGGTAGCTGCCGTCGGCCTTGTCGTTGACGCACAAAACGGTGACACGCTCCGCTACCGCCAGCCAACGTCTTGCCGCGATGATGGCGGCTTGTGCGTGCTCGTGCGGCTTCCAACCGATCACGACATGCTGCAGGAGATGGCTCGAATAGCGGCCTGCAGGCGGCACGAGCACGAGCTTGTGTTCGTTGAAAAGCAGGTCGTGGAATGCGTCGCGAGCATCCATGTTGCCGTAGCATGGCGTGACGACGAGTGCGCTCTCGTGGCATTCGGATGTGACGCAGCGGCCAAGATCACCGCGACAGTCATCAAGCAGCAGGTCGCTTCGGCCCGGATTGGCGTCTTTCCAGAATTCGAAGACGCTTATCACCCGCTCAAGGCGCTGTTGTGGCGAACCCTCGTCCATGTCGCGAAGCATCTGCAAGTCGATTTCTTCGGGCGCAGCCACCATCCGTTCCGGATCCGCCCCGACATGGGCGGCCGCCAGGCGGCCATTAATGGCGCGAGCGGCATCTTCGGCGATATCGAGGCAGATCCGAGCATTTGCCGGGTCGGGCAGCAGGGCGATGACATCCGCATGGACGGTCAACTCGTGGATCCGGCGCGCTGAGATCACGGCGGATGGCAGCGCTTTCGTGTCGCGCCCGTTTGAAGGTGACGTATTCATCAGGACCTCCGTCCGCGATGATCCCGCATCGCTCCCTGGTCCAATCCTAAGGTCAGCTTGATCATACGCCCGCGCCTAGTGGCCCGCAACACGCCAAGGGCTTGAACAGATCGGGGACTTCTGCCGGACGCACGGCACTTTTCCGACCCGGAAGGTGATCGTCTACAGGCATATCGGGCATTGGGACGTCATCGGGCATGATGCCGTGCTCGACGAACTGCAGAACCACCGCGTCGACGCCGGATAATCCCTCACGGAAGTTTTAGGCCGGCGATGAAATGCCCTCGGAGCGGGGCTGATGGAGCGCCCTGGCGGGCAGCGGAAATTGTCATCAGCAGCTGCGGAACAATGATGTCCTGGCGAGGTTGTGGATGGGCCACTCACGCAACATCCCAAGGAGGATATCAGGATGCGTATGAAACTCGTAGCAGCCTCGCTTCTCGCACTCGGCATGGCGACATCAGCCTTCGCCCAGTCCAATCCGGCTCCGGCCGGCGCCACGATCGACAAGAACCAGGCCGATCAGGGCGGCGGCGCGAGCGGCGATGTGAAAGCCAAGAAGCCCATGGCCACGGATACCACCACGACCGGCTCAACGACCAGCGGCACGATGAAGATGGACAAGACCAAGTGCCCCAATCCGGTCAACAACTCCGACAATCTCCAGACGCAGGGCGGCACCAGCAACGCCACGCCGATGGACGAAGCCTGCGCAGCGCATAACAACTGACCGGCTTGCCATGCACCAGGAACCCCGCTTCGGCGGGGTTCGGCTTCAGGAGAGCCTCATCCCACGGCGCCCCGAAGGGCGAGGCGCTGCGCCGACACCCGATGCCGCGGCCCGCGGGCCTCAGTATCCGAGAGGGGCGTTCCTCGCGGTCTGTGCATCCTCGATTTCAGCGCCACCTTTATACAGCCTCCCATTCCCAAACGTTCATCAAAATTCCAGTTGAGATTGCAGCCACAAGGTGATCCTATCCTTTGCCTGCGTTGCCTTGAGTCCCTCGCCCTTATTCCAACATTTGACCGAGCGGCCCATGTCGATTTCAGATGCGATCTACCGTCCCTTCGAAACGCTGATCCGGCCGCTCGACATTCCCTACCGGCCGCTGCCGCCGAAGGGGCCGGTGACGGTGGTGCTGCATTTCATCTCGATGTTTCGCGGTGTGCTGATTGCGCTGGCGCTTTGCTCCATGGTGTTCGAGGTGATCAACCTGACGATTGTCTGGGGGCTCTCGGTCATCGTCGATGGCGTGACGCAGCAGGGTGCTGCCGTCTTCCTGCGCAGCGAATGGCTGCTGCTGACCGTTCTCGGTTTTCTGATCTTTCCGGTGATGCCGATCGTATCCTTCGTGCTCAATACGCTGAACTCGCATACATTGGGCATCGCCATGCCGGCCGCCATTCAGTGGCAGGGACACAAGGCAGTGGAGCGGCAGGATCTTGCCTTTTTCCATGATCTCTATGCCGGCCAGGTCTCCTCGCGGCTGCAGCAGGTCTCCTCCGCCGTCCAGCAGCAGATCCTCGCCGGCTTCCAATCCATCCCGCGCTTCCTGATGCAACTGGTGGGCTCGGTGATTTTGCTGAGCGCGCTCGCCTGGCATCTTGCTTTGCCCGTCGTCGTCTGGATCGTGCTCAACGTCGCCTTCACCGCGAGGATCGTGCCGATCTTCGTCGAGCGCTCGCGCCGCACAGCCAAGCAACGCAGCCTCGTCGCCGGCGCCATCACCGATCTCTACACCAACATGCAGATGATCAAGCAGTTCGCGGCCGAAGACAGCGAAGCAGGCACGATCCGCCGCATCATCGGAAAGGCCGTGCAGACGCAGCACAGCGAGCAGCGCATCTACCGCTCGTCGGAAGTGACCGTCGTCATCCTCAACACGCTGTTGTGGCTGACCATGCTGGCGATCGGATTTTCCGGCCTCGTCAAAGGCTTCCTCACGGTCGGCGAGTTCGTCGGCGCGGTCTATATCCTCAATCGGCTGTCGTCGCAGATCTTCGTCTTCATGCAGATGGGCCAGCAGATCTTCCAGGCGATCGGCACGATCAAGGACGCCATGCCCGTCATGACGACGCCACCCACCATCACCGATCGGCCGGATGCGGCCGAACTCGCGGTGCACCAGGGCGAGATCCGTTTCGAAAAGGTGCGTTTCGCCTACAAGTCCGGCAAAGCAATCATCGACAACCTGTCGCTGACGGTGCAGCCCGGCGAGAAGGTGGGCCTGGTCGGCCTCTCCGGCGCCGGCAAGACGACGCTCGCAAACCTGCTCCTGCGCTTCTACGACATCAAAGGCGGCGCGATCCTGATCGACGGGCAGGATATCCGCGCGGTCACCCAAGCAAGTCTTCGCCGTGCGATCGGCGTCATCGCCCAGGATGTTGCGCTGCTGCACCGTTCGGTCGGCGACAATATCCGTTACGGCCGGCCGGAAGCGACGCAGGAAGAGATCGAAAGGGTGACGAAGATGGCAAGCGCCGAGGCCTTCATCGCCGATCTCATAGACAACGAAGGCCGCAAGGGTTATGACGCCTATGTCGGCGATCGCGGCATCAAACTGTCGGGCGGCCAGCGCCAGCGTGTCGCCATCGCCCGCGTGCTGTTGAAGGACGCGCCGATCCTGGTCCTCGACGAGGCGACCTCCGCGCTCGACAGCGAATCCGAAGCTGCCATCCAGGAAAGGCTGAACCTCGTCATGGAGGGGAAGACGGTGATCGCCATCGCCCACCGCCTCTCGACGATCGCCAGGATGGACAGGATCGTCGTGCTCGATCACGGACGCATCGTGGAAGAGGGCCGGCCGGAAGAGCTGGTCGAACGGGATGGGCTGTTTGCCCGGCTCTGGAGGCGCCAGACCGGCGGCTTCATCCCTGAGGAGATCGATTGAGCGGGGCAGGGAACTGTCATCGCTTGACTCATCGGAAAGGGATTGATAACCGATATGGGTAATCGATAACCCAAAGCGAACCCGTGACTGCTTCACTCAACGACATAGCCGCCCGCGCGGGCGTTTCCGTCAAGACCGTGTCAGGCGCTCTGCATGGCGGTTCGGCGCGCATGTCGGAGGAAACGCGCCAGCGGATCAAAGGGATCGCCGAGGAACTCGGCTATGTCACCAACTTTGCGGCTCGCAGCATGCGGCAGGGCTGGATGCCGCTTGTCGGCCTCGTCGCCGATGACCTGATCACCTCTCCTTTCGCGACGGAGATCATCAGGGGGCTCGACGGCGCCGTGCGTGCTTCCGACATGGCCGTCTTCGCCATGACGCTCGGCGGCCATCGCAGCGTGGGGTCGATCCTTGATGAGATGCGGCGCTTTCGCCCGCGCGCGATTGCCTATGCCGCCATGTATCACAAAAATGTCGATCTGCCGCGCGAATTTGCCGATACCGTCGGGGTGATGATCAACTGCCGGGACGCCAATGATCGTGTGACCTCACTGGTACCGGACGAAACCGGCGCGGCGATCGAGATTACCAGCTATCTGCTCGACGCAGGCCGCCGCAATATCGCATTCATCAACCTCCCGGGACTGCTCGCCGGCGAACTGCGTGAACTGGGCTTCCGGCAGGCGCTCGATCACGCCGGCATTGACGGGGCAGGGGCTATCGTACTTCCCGCTGTCAGCAAGGCGATCTACAGCGATCGGGCGCATAGTCTCGTGCCCACGCATATACATGATCTCATCAACAGCCAGCGGTGTCCCGACGCCATTCTGTGCGGCAACGATCGTGTGGCCATGGAAGTCTACGCCGCGCTGCGCCGATGCGGGGCGACCATTCCCGATGATGTCGCGGTCGCGAGCTTCGACAATCAGGTCGAGATCGCCTCGCGCCTCGATCCGCCGCTGACAACCATGGCGCTGCCGCACCGCGCCATGGGCCGCCAGGCCGCGCACATCCTGCTTGCCGAAGACCGGCCTCCGGTCGGAGTGCAGAAACTGCCGTTCCAGTTGGTGGAGCGGGCATCCGTGTAAATTGAGGAAGGCCCATTCAATTGAGGAGGAATTCTAATGGGTAAACGTTTACTTTGGTCTCTCGTCCTGTCTTCGGCACTGGCCGCCACATGGGCTGACGCAGCCGAAAAGACCGCGATCCAGATCATGCATCAGGGCGATCCCGGTTTTGTCGCCGCCTATGGCAAGGTCGCCGAGCGCTTCGAGGCCGCCAATCCCGATGTCGATGTGCAGTTCATTTATGCGCCGCACGACGCCTATAATGAGAAGTTCAGCGCGGCCGTCATGGCCAAACAACTGCCCGACGTCATGGAGCTCGATGCGCCGTTCCTCGCCAATTATGTCTGGTCGGGTTATCTGCAGCCGATCAAACCGCTGATCGACAAGGATCTCGTCGACGACATGACGGAGTCCAACATCGCTCAGGGCACATATCCGATCGACAAGGATCTCTATGCGATCGGCCTGACGGACTCTTCCGTCGTTCTTTACGGCAACAAGAAATATCTCGAGGCGATCGGCGCCCGCATCCCGAAATCCGTCGACGATGCCTGGACGCGGGAGGAGTTCGAAAGCTATCTCGATAAGCTCTCGAAGCTCGACGGCGTGAAGTGGCCGATCGACACCTTTCGCGGCTACGGCATCAAGACCGAATGGATCACCTATGCCTATGGTCCGATCCTGCAATCGGCAGGCTGCGACCTGATCGACCGCAAAGCCTGGAAATCCGAGGGAACGCTCGACAGCGACGCCTGCGTCGATGCCCTCGCCATGATGCAGAAATGGGTCAAGAACGGCTGGGTCGTGCCGCAGTCGGCCGGCACCAACCAGTTCTTCGCCGAAGGCAATCCGGCCGCACTGGCGCTCGGCGGACATTGGGTCTATGCGGAGGCTGCGGCGACCATGAAGGACAACATCGTCGTCCTGCCGCTTCCCAAGTTCGGCGCAAAGGGCGCGAGCCCGAACGGCACCTGGATCTGGGCGATCACCAAGACCTCAAAGCATCCCGATATCGCAGCCAAGTTCATCAGCTTCCTGCTAAAGGACAAGGAGTTCCGGGCCTATGTCGCAAGCCAGTCCGGCTATCCCGGCTTGAAGAGCTTCGCGGCCGAATCTCCGCTCTATGCAAACGGCGGCCCCATGGCGATCGCCTTCGAGCAGGCTTCGAAGACAGCCGTCGCGCGTCCGCCGCATCCAGCCTATCCCACCATCACCTCCGCCTTCATGCAGGCCGTCGACGAGGTGTTCAACGATGGCGATCCCAGGGCGGCGCTGACATCCGCCGCCAAGAAGATCGACCAGGATATCGAGGACAACGACGGATATCCGCCGTTCGGTGATCAGCAGTAACGGCCATCGGTGCCGATCGGTCGAAGCCTTGCGGTGTTGTCCACATCGCAAGGCGGGACCCGCACTGAGGCTTGGGAAAGGAGGAGCAACATGGTCATGCAACAATCGACATCGCCGTCGACATCAGTGCGAAAAGCTTCGGCGCGCCGGCACGACAGGGGGCGCCTGATGCAGGAAGCGGCGATGCTCGCGCCGGCCGTGATCCTGTTGACTATCTTCCTGATCGTGCCGTTCTTCCTGTCCTTCTGGACGGCGATGACCAACCAGCCTCTGGTGCCGCGGCCGACGCCCATCCGGTTCGTCTGGTTCAACAATTTCATCCGCATCTTCCAGGACGATCTTTTCTGGACTGCGCTCTGGAACGTCTCGCGCTTCACCTTCTGGATCATTCCAGCCCAATGCAGCCTGGCTTTCGCAACGGCCCTGCTGCTGCATCAGAAGCTGCCGTTCCGCAATCTGCTGCGCGGCATGTTCTTCCTTCCGGCGATCACGTCGATGGTCGTGGTCTGCGTGATCTGGGGCACCCTGTTCCAATATCCGACGGGACCGTTCAACCAGATCCTCGGCTTTCTCTCCGGCGGCGCAATCCAGCCGATCGATTGGCTCGGCGATCCCGAGTGGGCGATGTTCTCGCTCGTCCTGCTCTCGGCCTGGCAGGCCTATGGCTTCCAGATGATCGTCTATCTCGCCGGCCTTCAGGGCATTCCTGACGAACTTTACGACGCCGCCAAGATCGACGGCGCCAACGCCTTCCGGCGCTTCTGGCACGTTACCATGCCAGGCCTGCGGCCGACCCATGTCTTCGTCCTCGTGATCACCACCATCCAGGCGTTCAAGCTCTATACTCAGGTCGCCATTCTCACGCAGGGCGGACCGAAGAGCAGCACCGAGACGGTGGTGCATTACATGGTCCGGGCCGGCTTCGAGGAGCAGAAGATGGGCTATGCCTCCGCAGTCTCCGTCATCCTGTTCTTCATCGTTCTCATCATCGCGCTGATCCAGCGCCAGCTCCTGAGGCGCTTCGATGTCTGATATCGCTCTCTCGATCCCGCAGGCCCGCGCGGCGCGGCCTCGTTCGGCAGCACGGGTCCTTCGCCTCATCCAAGTGACCTGCATCTTCATCATCGCCCTGGTGATCGTGTCTCCGTTGCTGCTCCTCGTCGTGGCAAGCCTCAAGGACGACCGGTTCCAGATCCTTGCCGACATGGGCAGCTTCCGGGCCTTCTGGGCTTCGAATCCGACGCTCTCCAACTATGCGGAGGTCGGCCACCTCTCGGGCGAACTCGCCTTCGGCCGTTACCTCATCAACTCGCTGATCATTCTGGTCACCACGGTTTGCTCAGGCCTGATCGTCAATTCGATGGCCGGCTTCGTTCTGGCCTGGGGGTCGCTGAGGGGCCGGGCGGTCATCCTGTCGGTGGTGATCGCACTCTATGTGATTCCGCAGGAAAGCATCATCATGCCCCTCGTGATCATGGTGTCCAGGGCGGGAATGTCCGATACCTTCGCGGTGCAGATCGTGCCCTGGGTCGCGAGCCCTCTCTACATCTTCCTGTTCTACCAGTTCTTCACGCAGCTGCCGAAGGAACTGCTGGAAGCCGCCGAGATGGACGGCGCTTCCTTCTTCCGGGCCTATCGCTCGATTTTCCTGCCGCTCAGCCTGCCCGCACTGGCCACCGTATCGATCCTGATGGGCATCGAGACCTGGAACCAGTATCTCTGGCCGATCCTCGTGACGCAGACGGATTATGCCCGGCCGATCGCCGTCGCCATCGCGACCTTCTTCGGGCAGGACAGCATCTACTGGGATCGTGCGATGGCAGCCTCCGTTTTGATGATGATCCCGATCCTGGGGCTCTACCTCGTTTTCCAGCGCTGGTTCGTGAGTTCCTTTATCGGTTCTGCCGTGAAAGGTTGAATTGATGACAAGCCAAGCGATGTCTCCGTCCGATGAACGCGGGCTGGAGACGATCACAGCCGTCCTGCCGGCGGGGAGCACGATCCATGCCTGGATAAAGGCTTCGCATGGGGGCGCGCCGGGAAGGCTGACCGCACATGTCGACGGCGATCCGGCCGGGGCTGTCGAAACGTCAAATCCCGATGAATTCGAACTTCGGCTGCTGACACTGGAAAGCGGCGGAGAAACCGCCTTCTCCTACGATCCGGTCACCACCAACGTCTCGGTCCTCTATGCCTTCCGCCAGCCCCGTGTTCTCGAAGACGGTATCCGGCTGCTGCATGTCAGGCCTTCCAATGCCGCGCCCAACGTTACCGGCGGCTATCATTTCCGCCCGCCTTTCGGCTGGATGAACGATCCCAACGGGTTCGGAAGATTCGGCGGCAGGGCGCACCTCTTCTACCAGCACTATCCCCACAGTCTTCGGTGGAACAACATGCATTGGGGGCATGCGGTCTCGGACGATTATCTTCACTGGACGCATCTTCCGATCTTTCTTCCGCCTTCGGATGCCCTCGCCGCGCGGGCGGATGGGCGGGGCGGGGCGTTTTCCGGCTCGGCGATCGCGCTGGATGACGCCGGCATTCGCATCTTTTTCACCGAGCATATGAAGGACCGGGAACCGGAGGAGCAGGTTCAGTTCACCGCCACCAGCCGCGATCTTGTCCACGTCGAACCGGCAAGCCTGATCCTGCCGGCGCGGCCCGCGGGGCTTGGTCTGACGACCGACTTCCGCGATCCCTATGTCTTCATAGGGCCCGACGGAAAATGGAAGATGCTGCTGGGGACACGCGACCGGGAGGGCGGGGTCATCCTGCTTTACGAAACGGAGGATCCAACTGCGGCGACTGGCTGGACCTTCCTCGGCAGGCTTCACCGCGAGAACCGCTTCGGGATGACAGCGGCGGAGTGCCCTTGCCTGGTGCCTCTCGATGGTCCCGCGAACGACCCGTTGACCCGATGGGCGCTGATCTTCGGTCTTCTCACAAGCCGCGACCCGGTAACGGGCCGGCGCAATATCACTCTTGCCACCATCGGCCGCTTCGATGGTCACAGCTTCTCTGTGGAATTCGAGCAGGAGTTGGACTTCGGCACCGATGCCTACGCATTCCAGGCCTTCGTCGACGAGGCCGGTCCGGTCGGCATCGCATGGCTCGCGAACTGGACGGATGTTTCAAAGGAAGTCGACATGCCGACGGCGATGACACTGCCGCGGCGGCTGGCATTGCGCGGCGGCGCGCTGATCACCCCACCGATCGCCGGTGTCGAAAGTCTGCGGCAGCGCCCATTGGATGCTCAGGGCCTTCTGGACGGCCATCCGGTCGATCTTGCCAACGGCGCTGTCGAGATCCTCCTCACGCTCAAGGAAGCGGGCAATGCCTTCCATCTCGCGTTCGAACATCCCGACGCGACGGTCGCGGTTCAGTTGAATGACGACGGACTGAGCATTCTCTTTTCGGTAGCGGGTGCCAAGACGTCGCCCCGTTACATCGCCGCCGGCGCACGCCCGTCAACCATCCGCATATTCCTCGATACAGGTTCCATCGAGGTCTTCGGTGATGGTGGCCGCTGGACGGGAACCAAGCGGCTGCCGGGGTTCAAGGGGATAAACTCCATGCGTCTCGCCGCGCCGGAGAGACATGTGCTCACCGCCGAAATCTGGCAGCTTGGTCTCTGATCACAGGGAGCCCCTGTAAAAGCACGGCCGCCGCGGCGGCGGCCGTTGCGAAGGAGCATAGCGCACAGAGCGGCTTAGGCCGCCTTGCCCTTGCCCTTGATGTTGGCTGAAGACTCCGCGAGCCGCGTGAGCTTCTTGTCGGTTGCCTCTTCTTCGGCCAGCGTAGCCTGCAGCAGCGGCACGGCATCCTTGAGGCCGAGCTGTTTTGCCCATGCGATCAACGTGCCGTAGCGGGCGATCTCATAGTGCTCGACCGACTGGGCGGACGAAATCAGGCCGGCATCCAGGGCAACGGTGCCCTTGAATTCGTCCATGATCTCCTCGGCTTCGGCGATGATGCCCTGGATGGCCTCGCAGGTCTTTCCGCGTGCCGGTTTGCCGATCATTTCGAAAACCTGTTCGAGGCGTTCGACCTGCGCCTGGGTCTCGTCCCGATGCTGCAGAAAACCGGCCTTGCCCTCTTCCGATTGCGCAGCGCGGGCCATCTTCGGCAGAGCCTTCAGGATCTGCTTTTCGGCATAGTAGATGTCCTTGAGAGTATCGAGAAACAGATCGTTCAGCGTCTTCTCGGTTGCCATTTGGTCCTCCTATGGCGTGTCTTGACGACAAAAAACTCCCGCATGGGCCGGATGTTCCGATCGAAATATGATGCCCCTTGGCCGGAGGCGTCATCTCTATCCGGCCAAGGAAGAGGCCGCCCGACAGCATCCGGACGGCGAGCACCGAACGATCGCGAGACGCCGTTGTTCCCATCCGCCGCCGGCGAGCGCTTGCCGGCCAAGCCGGGACTTTTGTCCGGTATCGTACGGCAACGAATAAGGAGCCAGCGACTTTCCTTCTCATCCCAGGAGAGAAAAATGGCTTCCCCGTTTTCAGTACGTCCCGCGTCGCATTGCAAAGAAAAATCCGCACTCGAGCGCGAGATCGTCGAACTGACGCCGGCGTTACGCGCCTTTGCCCGAAGGTTCCTGCGCAGCGATGATGACATCGATGACCTCGTTCAGGAAACCTTGCTGAAGGCGCTGAACTCGCTTCATCTCTACCAACCCGGCACCTCGCTCAAATCCTGGCTTTTCACCATTCTGCGAAACACGTTCTGCACCAATTATCGCCGGAAGAAGCGCGAGCCCGCCGGAATGGACGCGGCGATGGAACAGGTGGCGATCGCCCCGACCCAGGAGTGGGTGCTGCGGGAGCACGAATTGCAGCGGGCATTAACCCTTCTTTCCGACGACAGGCGCCGGGCTCTGACGTTGGTGGCTGCCGGAACGAGCTATGAGGACGCTGCCAAGATGTGCGGGTGCCGGATCGGCACCTTGAAAAGCCGTGTGAGCCGCGCCCGCGAGTGCCTGATTGCGATGCTCGGAAACCATCTCGTCGATTGAGCGCCCTGCGCCGGCCGCTTCGCCTTGAGCGGAACAAACGGTCGTGGTCCTGGGTCCAAACCTAATCGATAGGATCGGCCGATCAAATCGATATGGGCCAACCGCCGGGCCAGGCGAAGAGTCATGAACGCGCGAAGCCACGCCATCTTTCCCAGAGTTAATCGCGCCGGATGGTTCGATACGCTCCGCGTATTGACGGCGGTCGTGGCCCCAACGGTTGCCAAGGGCATCATCATTCGCCGCCCGACAATGGAGCGTCTGGCGGAGCGGCAAGGCTTCGACAGAACCGCCGTGGAACAGATGCAGCGGCTGAGAAACAAATACGGACCGGCTCCTCTTCTGCTGCCCATCCCATTGCGACCACAGTTGCTGATCCTCGATCCGGCCGATGTCGCCACGGTGCTTCAATCCTCGCCCGAACCATTTGCCGCGGCGACGACGGAAATGCATGCCGCCCTTGTTCACTTCGAGCCGAAAAACGTCCTTATCTCATCGGACTCTCGGCGCGCCGAGCTTCGGCCTGCCCATGAGCACGCTTTGGCAGCGGCAGACCGGCTGCATCCATATGCGATGCATTTCAAAAATATCGTCGACGAAGAATTCCTGCAGGTCCTGAACTTACCCCGTGAGCTCGATTGGCCGGCCTTTTCGCAGGCCTGGTTCCGGATCGTCCGGCGGATTGTCCTCGGCCAACGAGCGCGCAACGACGTTACATTGACCGAGACCTTGAACGAACTTCGAGGCCGGGCGAACTGGGCATTTGCCGCCCCAGTCGATCAGCGCAAGCTTGCTCGGTTTCACGACCAGGTCGGCCGCTATCTTCGAGAGCCGGAGAAGTACAGTCTTGTCAATCGGTTTCCCAGAGGCGATGAGCTTGCTCCGGAAAACCAGGTGGCCCAATGGCTGTTCGCCTTTGATGCAGCCGGAATTGCCGTTATGAGGACGCTCGCCTTGCTGGCCTGCCATGTGAGCTACTGGGGCAAAGCCGTGGAAGAGGCCATCGGCGGGGATCTCGATCGGCCCTTCACACGCAGTTGTCTGCTAGAGGTTTTGCGTCTCTGGCCGACGACGCCCGCCATCCTCAGGCAGCTGACCAAAGATATCCAGTCAGGCGACAGGGTCATCGCTCGCGGCACTGGCGTCATCATCTTCGTCCCCTTTTTCCATCGAGACCCCGCGCTCCTCTATGCCAATCGGATGGAACCGAGCATCTGGGGACAGAACGATGCGTTGCCGGCCGCAGGGCTCGTGCCTTTCAGCGCCGGTCCTGTCATATGCCCGGCACATAATCTCGTGCCCACGATTGCAAGCCTTGCCGTGGGCACATTCTTGTCGGCCGCCGAGATTGTGCTGCTGCATCCCTCTTTAGACGTCGCCAATCTTCCCGGCACTCTCAATCACTATGGCATCCGGCTGAAGCTGATTGCGCGGCGCAGGGAGAAATAGATGCTGCCTCAATGGCCGCGGCACATTTCAGGTCGCGCCGGCTCACAGCCTTTGCATGACCCCGTAAACGAGGATCAAGACGTAGAGCAGAAAGGCGATAGCGACCACGGTCGCGATCACAGCGATGACCAGCCACAGGGTTTTCAGCGCATCCCGCTGCCCTTCGTCGCTCGGCCGGTCCAAGCTGATCGGGTCGTCTTTCGGCCACTTCGTCAAGGATTGGCTTTCGTTGAAGATTGCGTGGGCTGACCGCTTATGCTGATCGAGTTCCACGAGAGCGTAGCGCCAAACACGATCACGAGCCCGACCAAGAGAATGGCTCCCAAATAGATCATGAAAGCGCGACGGTCCGATTCCTGGCTCATCTTCTCTCCTTCGGTCCTCGAACCAAGGGAAACCCGGAATGTTCCAGATCAAGAAATCGAGAAGGGTCACCAGCGTAGCAGGCGGGGTCCGGTGACGGCGCCGACAGCGCCGATGAGCAGGATGCCGAGCGTATACCAGATCAACACGAAAGGCATGCCGTTTTCGGTGCAGAACCAGGAATAGACCCAGGCGCCGGCTGCTCCCGCGGCAATGCCGGCGACGAAGCCGGTCAGCCGCAGATCCACCGGCGCTGCACGGCGCAATGCCCAGACCGTACCGGCATAGACCGGGATCGCAAAGCCTGCGATGAGCGGCGGGCAATGCAGCGCCGAGGAGCCGAGGATCAGCAATCGATAGCTCTCGCTCGGCGCCATCAGAAGCTGAATGGCCGCGACGGCCGTCATGGCGGCGAAGATCAAGGCGAGCAGACCGAAAAAGCGTCCCTCCGAGCCATCGGGGCGGGAAAGCCGAAAAACGGCTGCAAAGGCGGCCGCCGCAATCAGGGCATTATAGGCCGACTTGATCCAGAAGACCGGCAGCATCAGCACGTCTGAGATATCGACCCGGGGGCCGAGAATGATCAGCATCAGCAGCAGGGAAAATGCGAGGGCGGGCGCTATGCCGAGCGCAAAGCGGCGCCATAGCGCGTTGCGCGGCACCGGCTTCAGGTCGCTTGCCAATCGTTCGATGATATCGTCCGTCTTTGTCACGATGTGCCTCGCAATCTCTCTCCGAGCACCTTGAGCGCCCGATGGATGCTGACTTTCACCGCCGATTCGGACTGGCCTGTGCGGGTTGCGGTGTCGGCGACCGAGTTGCCCTCGAGCTTCACCTGGCGGATCAGTTCCTGCTGTCTCAGCGGCAAGCTGTCGAGCAACCGCTCGACATCCATGCGGGCTGTCAGCCTATCCTCGCTGAACTCGCTTTCGATCTCGTCATCAAGCTCGCTCTCGGCCAACCTGCGTCCGCCGCGGCCGCGGTGATGGTCGATCAGCTTGTAGCGGGCGATGGAGAAAAACCAGGCGGTAAAAGGTCTCTCCCGGTCATAGGTGGATCGCCGGGAATGCAGTGCCAGCAACGTCTCCTGGACCAGATCTTCCATGTCCGCTCTCGTCGCCGCAGCCATCCTGCGGCTGTAATAGCCGACAAGCAGCACGCGCAAAGCCGTCAGCAAACGCCGATAGGCAGCCTCGTCCCCGTCAAGGGACAGAAGCATCAATGCTTTCAGGGCTTCTTCCGAATGGGCGGTTGTCATGCTGTCAAAGAGCTCATTCGTAAAAGCCGACAATCGGTTACAGCAAAACCAAAGATTTTTGCACCACAACTCTATCACATGCACGTGAAAACTGTAACGCCTTGCGACGTGCCGCTGAAAGCGAGGCCGTCGCGCAGGCAGATCACCCGACACGCTTGCCTCCAAGGCTGGAGGGTGATCGGCAATGGACGGGCTGCGATAGTAATTTTAACGCGTAGATTTTCTGAGAGGTCCGATCAGCCGCTCATATTCCTCCTCCGCCTTGCCGTAGGCATCGGAGGCGAAATCCTCCAGGCCGGCACGATCCCTGACGATCACCAGGCCGCGAACAGAGCGGATGAACCGGTTTCCCTCGAGGACATGCAGCGCCGTGGTGACGCTCGGCCGCCGCACCGCCAGCATCAAGGCGATGAAATCATGCGTCAGGGCGAGCTCATTTCCGTCGATCCTGTCGTGGCACATCAAAATCCAGCGTGCCAGCCGTTCGTCGATCGCATGAACTGCGTTGGAGAGTGCGGTGAACCCGGCCTGGATCGCGAGAACATGCAGACTTTTGTGGAGCAGGTTGGCAAACACAGGCTGCGTCTGCATCAGATCGAGCAGCCGGCTTTGTGGCAGGCGGTAGGCAGCGCCCGGCACCTGGACTGCGACTTCCAAGATACTGACAGGCGCTTCTATCGCCGCCGCCGTTGGTGCAAATCCATCCCGACCGAACAAACCTGCTTCGACCCGATTGCCCTCCGGGGAGATATTGATCACCGAGCCTATTCCCGAACACGGAAAATAAGCATGCTCGATCGTCGCACCGGCCTCGACGATGATGAAACCGCGGGGGGTATCGCAGGGCTCGAGATGTGCGACAACGGCCGAATACTCGTTCTCCGGCAGGAGCGCGAGCAGACGATTCTCCTTGGGTCGCATGTGCGTTTCTGTCAATTCTCGCTCTCCGGCATGTGCAGGGCCGGCCGCGCGTATCAGACGCGCTTGCCTCCTTATTTACGCAAAGTCTAACTGGAATGCTTCGTCGCGGTTCCCTCGACCGTACGAGAGTGTCGGAGGCCCCTTACACAGCCTGCTTCTCGCGGCGTGCGCCGCGCCGGCGTTACCGGCGCACTGCATCTGCTGGAAGGCAAGGGATTGATCCGGTCCACGCGGCGCCAGATCGTTATCCTCGACCGGCGGGGGTTGATCGAAGAGGCGCATGGATCCTACGGCGCTGCCGAGGAGGAATACCGGCGGCTGATCGGCAAGGATGTCGCACCGTGACGAAAGCGCCATTCGTCCTTTCGGACGCACTAAGGACGCGTTAACACTCTGAATCCACGCATTCGTGGGTCAGATTCCGCGGCCCAGAGTGGTTCCCGCCAGGCCGGCGGTGGATCAGCCTGATCCTGGCGTGATGCTCTGCTCGTCTTTCTCGGACAGAGAGCCGGCGCCGGGCGTTTTGCTTTCGTCGATGAGATGATCCTTGGCGTGAGGACCGGCCGGCGGGTTTTCCTCGGATCGGCGGTTTCCTTTTCGGTTCCTTCGACGTCGGCTCGCGCTTTTTCACCGTCATTCATGAGCTGCTCCTCGTCAGATTGAGATGACCGACCGGCCGTTTCGATCTCCGCCCCGCCGTGATCGCAGCAGTTCGGGAGAGCCCCTTTTTCGCCGACGCCAGACGTCCGACCGACAGCAGCTTGTCCTCGTCGGTCAAGCCGTGCCGATAAAGGCGAATGAGCAGCGCGGCGACCTCCTGCATATCAGGCGAGCGTAAGGGCATGTCGGCCTCGCGGCAGATCACATTCAAAATGGTCTGCAGACGCTGAAGATCGGCTGAATCGAGGGCTTTCAGATGGATGGACTGAGAATCGATCATGACCCTGGTCCCGAAGCTTTTCACCGTGCGTTTTGAAATAAACGGACTCAATTGGGGCCAAAACAACTCTTCGTCTCCAATTGTACGGAACTGAACAATTCGCCGAATCGAGCTACATCGGCCCGAACATCGGAATCGATTTTCGGTAGGTCCGATGCGTAGATTTTAAGAGTTGATGTGAGCTTTCGGGAGGTTGTCCATTCGGAGCGGATCGAGGAGACTGGAGCTACCACATCTCGAGTCGGAGGGATCGCCGCGAATGAACATT
>NZ_JACIFV010000050.1 GCF_014197535.1 Rhizobium aethiopicum | reverse complement strand
CCGCCTCCCGTCAATCCAAGCCGGCCAAAACCCAAAACATCGCCAAACCAAATGGCTTTCTTTTATGCCTGACAATTTCCCCGGACAGCCCTGCGGCACATGGGCGGGAGATCGCGCGTGTTTCCGCGATGATCCGGCAGGCGGCCATCGAACAGTTGCCGGTTGCCCATCCGCATTATCCCGGTGTCGGCATCACGATCTCGCAGCTGTCGGGACCAACGGATGATCCGAACGCCGACTGGAAGAACACGGTGACGATGGCGACGGGTGATCTTTCCTGGGACGATCCCGCCACCTGGACGGGAGCGCTCGATCGCTGCCCCTGCGGCACCGGCACATGCGCGAAGATGGCCGTTCTGCATGCGAAGGGTGAGTTGCCGCTCAATCAGGATTTCCGGCATCAGGGGATCCTCGGCAATATCTACACCGGCAGGCTGGTCGAAGAAGCAAGGATCGGTGATAGATCCGCCGTCGTCCCGACGCTGACCGGCACCAGCTGGATTTCCGGCCTGAACACCCTCGTTCTCGACAATGAGGATCCCTTCACCGAAGGGTTCACGCCCGGAGACATCTGGGCCTGAGGAAAGGGCGCGCGCATCGCCTGGGCGATGATCCCGCTTTCGTTTCGGATGCCATATGTTTACAAGCGGAAGCTGTAAAGATTCGACCGAACGGAGGCATCGCTCTTGCATATCCTGCGTCGCGCGCTGTTGGGGTCCCTATGGGCCGTGATCGGCTGGAAACCGTCTTTCGCTGCGCAAGCCAGCCCGGAAACGATCACCCAGGAGGAGGCGTCGTCGGTGACACCCCGGCATGTCCTCTGTTTTCTCGGGAGGGATCGCGACCTCAGCCGCTTGTCCGAAGCGGCAGCCCAAGCGACCCGTGATTTCGCCACCGGGTTCAGCGTCGATGAGGATTATTCGCAGGCAGAGCCGGATGACCGCATGAGCCGGTCATTCGATGTCTGCTGGGATCGGGTCGAACCCAATGCCTGGAACGAGACGGACGAGAAAGCCGTCGCCGATCATCAATCCGTCCTCTATGTCCTGGGGCCGAGCATGACGCAGGCAGACACCATCAAGGTGTCGATGACGGCGCTTCGTCTCGTCGAGCGGCTGATCCAGGCGGGAGCGGTTGCCGTCAAGGGCGAAAGCGCCGGTATCGCACATGGGCTCGATCGATGGAGAACGCTGATCGGCCAAGGCGCTGAAGCGCAGAAGGCCGGCGATCGGCTCGCCCAGCAGCGCGTCGGCCGGCTGGCCTTCGCGAAGCGGCCGCTCTCGGCGCGCGGTTACCTGGAAAGCGTCGGCTTCCATCTCGTGGGGCTGCCGGAGGTCTATGTGCGGGAGACATCAGGCAGCGAAAGGCAGGTCGTTGCCATCATGGATGCAGTTGCCGACGAGATCGGCAAGCAGGGTCTCGATCCGACGCTCAAGGCGCGGGGCGCAAGCCTTTCCTTCGATTCCACCTATGGAGTGGATGAGTTCAAGTTCAATCCCTATGGCATCGTCAAGCTCGCCGGGTGAGCCGGCTCGATCTCGCGGTAATCGGCCTGCGACAGGGCGAAGTGCCGGATCGCCGTTGCAGCGACGCAGTCATATGCATTAGTTGTAACTGATCGTGTCGCTCACGCGTGGGCGATTGAAGAAATGGTGGTCGAAGCTGTAGCCGTTCTGCCCGGTGAAGTTCGAGAAAAACGCCGACACCGGTGTCGTCAACGTGTATTGCACCCGCGTCAGCACCACCTGGACGCCAGTCTCCTGGATCTTCGCCGGTATATCGATCGCGCTTGCCGTGCCGGAAGCAAGGGACGAGGTCTTGAACGCGGCGGACCAGTTTACGGTCGCTTTGCCGCTGTTGTCGACATCATTGACTGTGACCACAATGGTCAACCCGGTGGTCTCATAGGGCTGCAGGATGAAGCTCGCGCCGGAAAGAAGCTTGGTGACGTCGGTCTTGGTCCAGGTGCTCTGCTGCGCGATCATATCGCCTGTGCTGGAAGCGATCTCGTCTATTTTGCGGCTGACGGTGAGGGCGTGGCCGAGATCGACGGTGCCGAACAGCAGCACGATCAGGATCGGTAGCACCAGTGCGAATTCCACGCCCGAAGCGGCCGTGCGGTCGCATGCGAGGCGGCCGATGAAGGATCGGGCGAGGCTGAGAAGGGCGAGGTTCCGTTTCATGATCATCTCAGAAGGGCTCATTGCGAAACAGAGCGGAGGACCCAAGGAGATAGCGGCCGTCCGAAAGCTTGGCGCTCGACAGGTCGAAGAAGTTGACGGTGGCCACCCAGGGCAGGAATGCCTGCACCAGAATGTAGTCGCTGCCCTTTCCGATATCATAAGTCTCGGTGACGGCAAGATTGCCGCTGTCGTCGATCGGATCGGCGCTGGTGGCAGACGACAGGTCGGAAAGCACGCTGACCTTGACGATGAGGCCGCTCGAGCAGCTGAACGACAGAAGCATGTCGTCGCAAATTTTGCTCTTGAATGTGGCCAGTGTGATCTTCGATGACGCCACCTCGCCGGTACGGATCATCCGGGAGATTTTATGAACGGAAGCGTCCAGCGAGGAGTTGACGAAGAACATCAGCGACACTTCGATGATGCCGAAGATCATGATGAAGAGCGGCAGGGCCAGGATCGCAAATTCGATCGCAGCCACCCCCTTGCGATCGCCGAGCAGGCGGCGAAGCAGTGCAAAGCGGATTTTTGCGGTCATTGGGTCAGCCGGACGGAAGAGAGATATTGGGTGAAGAGCGCCGACAGGCCCGCAGTGATCTCCGTCGACGACGAGGCCGATATGAACAGGCTCTTCGACGATGCGCAGTCGGCAAGCGCATAGGGAATATAATCGCGTCTCGTAATACTGGTCGAGACGCCGCTGTCCATGGTGCCGCCCCAGGTGTTCTTCCAGTTGGCGCTCGCCATGGTCGAGCCGACGGTTGCGTTATAGCCCCAGTCCGTGGTGATCGGCAGATATTCGGTGTAGAGCACGGCCATCGTGTTGGATTGGTTCTTCAGATAGCCGCACCAATCGGGATTGAGAGGCGCCACCTTGTTCCAGTAGGCACCGTATTTCCTATCCTTCGTTACCTTGTCGGTCACCCATTCGCGCTGCGATTGGACACCGTCCGTTAGCAGCAGAACCAGCTTGAGCGGCGCGCCCGAGGAGGTTCCGTCCCCTCCGGCGCCGACTTTCTGTTTGAGCGTCGCAAGAGAAACGTCGAAATAGGTGGCGGCCTTCGAGGTCGCGCTGGTGAGCCCGTAGCTGCTGTCCGCGAGGCGGGTGCGCGCCGTATCCGTGCTCAGCGTCGGGGCGAGAACCTCCGAAAGCGTATCTCCGAGGCTGTAAAGCCCGACCTTGATGCGTTCATGATTCTCGTCGGATTCGTCGATCATATCGAGCACTTCGCGCACGGCGTCGCCGGCGACATCGGCGCGCAGTTTTATCTTCTTTTCCTTGCTGTAGTCATAATTGGTCGCGTATGTCGTCTTGCCGATGTTGTGTGAATCGCCCGTGTGGCAGGCGAACTGGCATTTGATGCCGGTATACATGGTCGACTGACCTGCCGTCGTCGCCGCCAGCAGCATCGAAGGCGATGTGTCGATGACAATATAGACATTGAGATAGGACGTGGCAGGGCCCTTGACGGCGCTTGCCACGCTGACGGGAACGGTCTCGATGTTGGCGATCTTCATGAACGTCGTCGGAACGGTGCCGTTCGCCGTCGCCGTGATGTTGTGGTTCACGGTATCGATGTCGATATCACCAAGCGCGTAGCTATTGTCCACCTGTGCGTGGAACCAGTCGGAAACCTTCTCCTTGAGAGCGTCGGTATCCTCGGTGTTGTTGATCTGCTTGACCGCGGCGATCAGGGCCGCGTCGAGGTCGCTCTGCATCCTCTGCCGGACATTGTAGCTGCGGATATAGTCGAAGCTCGCACCGACGGCGACGAGCATCGGCACGAGGCTGAGGGCGACGACGATCGCGACATTGCCGCCTCTGGCCCTTCCGAGACTGCGGAGGGCGCTCGTAATTCGAGCAAGCGCATATGAAAGAGCCGAATTCAAAACACACCATGACGCAAGACAAAAAATAGCAAAAGCACGATGTATCTAGAAAACTTGAGCGTTTGTTAATTTCCCCATTTCCCGCAGCAGACGGGCTGCCGGCCAGTCGTTTGCTGCGCTTATTGGACATGTTTGCGAATTATGGATATTCGCTGTGCTGTCGGCGCGTGCGGGGTGAGCCTTCTCGGCGCCGCTTCAGCAGGTCGTGCAAGCGTCTTTTGACCTTCTGCGATGACATATTCCTGTTACAGCAGAGCCGTGCCCAAGGCGGAAATCATCGTGCTTCGGCGACGCCCTTCAGTTGGCGGCTCCAGCCCCAACGAGAGGTGGCGTCGCGGGTGATCGCGCGTCACCTGTTACGCTGTTGTCGGAACTCACGATGTCTGACGAAGAACTGCGACGACGCGGTCGCCCATTGAGGCGCAACGGGCGCCGTCGAAGGGGAACAGGGCCGCAAATGCGCCGGAGAGCTGTTTCTCGATTGACTGGCGCATCGCCTTCCGCGCCCGATGCAGCCTGGTCTTGGCGGTTTCGGGTTTGATGCCGAGATAGGATGCGGCCTCCTCGGTGCTCATGCCCTCGACCTCGCGAAGCACGAAGATGGCGCGAAATTCGTCCGGAAGGTCGTCGACGGCCTGTTCGAGAAGATGCCGCGCCTGGCTTCGCGACAGCTCGCTTTCCGGATCGGTTGCTGAGAGCGAGGAGGGGAACTGGAGGACTTCGCCGCCCCGCGATGTCGTCTGCATGTCGATTTCCTCAAGCCCGGTGGTGTTCTTTCGTGCGCGAACGCGGCCCAGCGCCTCGTTAAGCGTTATCCGGGTCAGCCATGTCGAGAGCTCGGCCTCGCCCCGGAATGTCGCCAGATTAGTGAAGGCCTTGACATAGGCGGCCTGCACGACGTCTTCCGCTTCCCAATCATTGCGGATGATGGCGCGCGCGGTGCGGAACAGGCGCTGGTTGTGACGCTGGACAATGGCGCGGATGGCAGGCTCGTCACCCTGCTTTGCAAGGGATACGAGCTCGGCATCGGGGAGTGCTGATATATTCTGCCGGCGTCGCGCGACCGGAACCGCAATGGCTGTCATGCAAATCTCCGCATTGCTTTGGATCGGAGCCCGGCCTTACGGCCGAACGTCCAGTTTGCCCGTCATGGCGGGATGAAAGCGGCAATAGAAATCAACCGCTCCCGCCCGGCCGACCGTCATCCGCGCCTCCGATTTCGGCGGCAGGTCGACATCGAAGCTCTTGTCGCGAGCCGTCGCCGTATGCCGGAATATATCATCGTTTCGCCAGACGATCACATCGCCGACATGCAGCTCGGCAGGCGGTGCGCCGAATTTCATGCCCGTGATGGTGACCTGATATTCCGCCGCTGAGGCGACTCCACTGCTTGCCCAGAGCAGCGCCAACAACAGCGGCGGCAATTTCGTCAGCGATCTCATCGCAGGCCTATTTGATCATCGAAGCGAGATGCTCGGCATGCGTCTGGTGTTGCTTGAACAGGGTGAGGCCCGTTTCCAGCAGCGATTTCAGCTCCTTGTTCTGAGCCGAAGGGATCAGCACCTTGGCGAGGGCATCGTTGACCGACTTGTGATAAGCGACTTCGTTTTCGATATAGGCCTTGTCGAAGGCTGCACCGTCGAGGGCGTCAAGCGTCTTCAGTTCCTTGCTCGCCTGGGTCGAGAGCGACTGGCTGATCTTGTTGTCCTCAGGCGTCACCTTCAGCTTCTTGACGAGCGCGACCGCCTGGTCGTTGACGGCCTTGTGGTCGCGCTCCATGGTTTTGGCGAATTCGATGACCTCTGCATTCTTGCTCTTCTTCAAAGCCTGCTCCGCGGCGGTGACATCGATCTGCCCCGCCGTATAGGCGATGTGGGCGATCTGAGGGTCAGTAGGCTTGGCGTCGGCGGCGATCGAGGCCGAGCCGAGCGATGCCGCGATGAAGGTTGCGCCGAGAATTCGTTTGAACATGATCTGTCTCCTTATGTCGGATGGAAGCGAGCATTGGATGCAGATCAATCGAAAAGGTTCCCGGAAAATTTCGAAGCGCTTCAGTCGTCGCCGATGAAGCGTTGAAGCACGATCGCGTGGTTGTGGGCCTGGTCTTTCGCCGCATAGAGAAGCGTGGCATCCGACCGCCCGATCCGGCGTTCGAGCTCCTCGACAACAGATGAATTCTCTTTGAGCTCGTCGCGGTAGCGGCGCTGGAACTCGCTCCATTTGGCGGGATCGTGGCCGAACCATCGGCGCAGCGCCGGACTCGGCGCGATGTCCTTCAACCAGACATCGACGGCCGCCTCCTGCTTCTTCAAGCCGCGCGGCCACAGCCTATCGACCAGAATACGCGTGCCGTCCTTGTCTTCTTTCGGCTCGTAAATTCGTTTGATATGCAAGGCCATTTGTTCATCCGCATGAAATATGTAAGTCAGCGCGAGAGGGGCGCATCACCTCGCATCAAGCCAAGCGATTTCAACTCCTCCCACAGCTCGCGAGGGATATGTCTGTTCCGCGCGCGGTCGTTTGACGCCACTTGATCGATCGATTGGCCACCCGGGATGACCGAAACGACAGCCGGATGGAAGAACGGAAAGTTGAGAGCTGCGTCTGAGAGAGCGACATTGTATTTCAGGCAGACGTGCTCGATGCGCCGGACTTTATTGAGGATGTGTGACGGGGCGTCAGAGTAATTATACTGCGCGCCGGCAATCGGGCCTGTCGCCAGTATGCCGGAATTATATGGCCCACCGAGCACGATGCCGATATTTCGGGCTACGCACATGGGAAGAAAGGATTCCAACGCCTCCTGCTCGAGCAGAGTATAGCGTCCGGCGAGCAGAAACAGGTCGAAGTCGCCACGCTCAGCAAGCGTCTGACACATCTCCCATTCGTTTATTCCGCCGCCGATAGCCTTCACCACTCCCTCGTCGCGAAGCGAGATCATCGCCTGATACCCGCCGTTCATGAATTGCTCGACATAGTGGTCGCAGGCCGCTTGAGTGCCGTGATTGAAGACATCCAGATCGTGCACAAACAGGATATCGAAGCTGTCGAGTCCGGTGCGCTCGAAGGAGGCTTCGAAAGATCGCATGATGCCATCGTAGCTGTAGTCAAAAACCTCTCGGCGACTAGGCGTGTTGAAGAATTTGCCGATGCCGGTCCGCTCTTCGGGTCGGCAGACCTTGAGGATCCGGCCAACTTTTGTCGACACAACGAAGTCTTTACGCTGTTTCGCCGCAAGGAAGCGGCCAACCCGCCTCTCTGCGAGGCCGAGCCCGTAGAGCGGCGCGGTGTCGAAGTAGCGGATGCCGTGTTGCCAGGCTGCATCCAAGACTGCTGCCGCCTGCTCATCGCTTATCGCCCGATAAAGATTGCCGAGCGGCGCGGTGCCGAACCCGAGTTCCGTAAAGGTAAGCCCGCCGTCTCCCCTGCGGTCCCAATGTCGCGTCCTCATGTCAGCTATCCGCATCTCAATTCGTTTGCTGCTCGTGCTCGACACTACATTCTAATTAATAACGTTCGGGTGGAATCCAAGCTAAAACGAGAAACCTCGGCCTGCGATGGCCCCGGGCAAGGGCGTCCCATTCAGCCGCGATCCTGTACACGAGCGCGATATCCGGTGCATTAGCCGGTGAATGGCGCATCCAGCCATTCGATTTAACGAAGCCCAAACTAGTGTTGGCGTATGACAGGGTTGTTACATGGTTTGGAAGGTGGAACCAACGCGGTGAATGGCATTTGGACGCAATTTGGTGGCAACCTTTCCTTCGTGTCTCTGGCGATGTCGCTCTGGGCTCTCTTTTCGATCCAGTTTCAGCGCCGTTCCTTCACGCAGGAGAAGATCGCGTTCGGAATGATCGCCGGCGGCGCCTCCATCGGATCCATGCTGCTCGCGATCGAATTCCATCCCGGTATCTTTATCGACCTGCGATTTTCGCCGCTTGCATTGGCCGGCATGTTCGGGGGGCCGATTGCGGCGGCGTTTGCCGCATCGCTGGCGATTGCCTTTCGTTTTGCGGTCGGCGGCACGGCGATGGTCGACGGGATCATCACCATTGCATTCGCGGCCGGCATCGGCGTGGCCGGCCATTTCTGGACCCGCAAGAGATCTCCTCGTTTCACCGACGTTGTTCTGCTCGGCCTTGCCCTTGGCGGCACACTGGTTGCAGTGATGGCCTTGCTTCCCACTCTCGTGACTGCCCATGTGCTGACTGAAGTGGGTTTTCCCCTGACGGCCTTGAATTGTCTGGCGACCGTTCTGGGTGGCTTTGTTCTCCTGAAAACGCAGCAATGGGAACTCGAACGCAGCATTCTGGTGACGGCATTTTCGCAATCGCCGGACTATCTCTATGTGAAGGACCGAAACAGCCGCTTCATCACCGTCAATGAAAACATGACGCGCCTCTTCCGTTTCAGAACGACGGCGGAGATGACCGGATTGTCGGATTTCAATCTGATGTCGCAGCCGCTCGCCGAAGAATTGTATCATCTCGAGCAGCAGGTGATGGAGACAGGGACGCCGCTGATCGACTCCAACGAGCGGATCGAAGGTCGCTTCCTGCTTGCTTCCAAGGTGCCGGTGCGGGACAAGCAGGGACGAATCATTGGTCTTGCGGGCGTAACGCGTGACGTGACCGAGCGCACAGCGCTGGAGCGGGAGCTGCGCGAAAGCAAGAACCTGCTGTCGCATGCGATGGCGAACATGTCCGACGGCATCGCCATGTACGACAGCAAAGGATTTCTTCTCTTCTGCAACGATCAGTACCGCGACGCCTTTCCGCTGTCCGGCGACGCCCGTGTGGTCGGCGCCCATATTAGCGACATCCTGCGCCGCGTCGTCGAAACCGGCGAGCGGCCCGGCGCCGCCCAGGGTGACGCAGAAGAGTGGATCAAGACCGTCAGCGCGACTTTGCACAGCAATAAGGATGAGGAGGTTCAGCTTCACAACGGCGATTGGCGCAGCATCCGCACAAGGATTGCCGGAGACGGCACGGCGATGGCCGTTGTCTCGGACATCACGGCGACCAAACAGGCGGAGATCGCGCTGAGGATGTCGGCGGAGCAATTGAAGAATCTTGCCGAGACCGACGGGCTCACCGGCATCGTCAATCGTCGCGCTTTCGACGAGACTTTTGCGCGTGAGACGGCGGGCAGCGCCAGGAAAAACACGCCTTTCAGCCTGTTGATGGTCGATATCGACCGCTTCAAAGCCTATAACGATACCTATGGTCATCCCGCCGGCGACCAATGCCTGCGCGTCATCAGCAAGTGTCTACGCCAGTCCGTCAGTCGGCCGGCGGACATCGTTGCGCGCTACGGCGGAGAGGAATTCGCCGTGTTCCTTCCCGACACCAGCGCCAAGGGGGCGATGATTGTTGCCGAACAATTCGCGCGTCGCCTGGCCCAGGAGAATATCATTCATTCCGGCAGCGAATTTGGGCGGGTCACCGCCAGCATCGGAATATCCTGCGCGACCGGCGCGACCCTGCGGACCAGCCCGAACCGGTTGCTGACCGAGGCCGACGCCGCGCTCTATGAGGCCAAGACGCAAGGCCGCAACCGCATCTTGGCGCATTCCCGCGAGAACGGGCATGGCCTGAAAGAAACCGGTTAGGGTCCGAACAAGCTACCGCGCTTCAGTTCTCTCGATAGGATTCTTCTATCGAGCCATCATTCGTACGCCCTTGATGTTTAGCGCCCTTCAACAATACAGGGCGCATGGACACAAAATTTATCGGGAAGAAATCGGCGGCAGCCGGCGGCTGGGGCGCTCTGAGGAGCTGCGGCAAACAATTGCTGCAAAGCGGTATGCCGGTCTCCGGCGCGCGGACCATGCTGAAGGCGAACCAGCCGGACGGCTTCGATTGCCCGGGCTGCGCCTGGGGCGATCCGGAACACGGATCGTCGTTCGAATTCTGTGAGAACGGCGTGAAGGCCGTCGCATGGGAGGCCACGGAAAAGCGGGCGACACCCGCCTTCTTTGCTGCGAGCACGGTCTCTGAGCTTCGCCAGTTGTCGGATTACGAACTGGAGCTCAATGGCCGCCTGACGCATCCGATGCGTTACGATGCTGCGAGTGATCGTTACCTGCCGGTGGCGTGGGAGGATGCTTTTGCCGAGATCGGCAGCATTCTGAAGGACCTCGATAATCCCAATCGGGCGGAGTTCTATACGTCCGGCCGCGCCAGCAACGAGGCTGCCTTCCTCTATCAGCTGTTCGTGCGCATCTACGGCACCAACAATTTTCCCGATTGTTCCAACATGTGCCACGAGGCAAGTGGAATCGCCCTGAATCAAGCGGTCGGCGTCGGCAAGGGCACCGTGCTTCTGGAGGACTTCGAGAAGGCCGATGCGATCTTCGTGATCGGCCAGAACCCCGGCACCAATCATCCCCGAATGCTCGGCGACCTGCGCCGGGCGGCGATGCGCGGCGCGCGGATCGTCGTCTTCAATCCGATCCGCGAGCGCGGGCTGGAGCGTTTCTCCGATCCGCAGGACAAGATCGAGATGCTGCGCGGCGGCTCGACCGACATTGCCAGCCTTTATCTGCAGCCGCAGCTCGGCGGCGACATGGCCGCGGTCAGAGGCATGGCAAAGGCGGTCTTGGCCGCGGAAGGCGCGGCTGTCGCCGCCGGCCTGCCCTCCGTCCTCGACCATGCGTTTCTTGCCGAACATTGCGCCGGTTTCGCAGAATACCAGGCAGCCGTCGAGGCGACGAGCTGGGCCGCGATTGAGGACCAGTCAGGACCGAGCCGTGAGGAGATCGAACGGGCGGCCGAGGTCTATATCAGGGCAGAACGGGTCATCTGCACCTGGGCGATGGGAGTGACCCAGCATCTGCATTCGGTGGCGACGATCCGCGAGATCGCCAATTTCATGTTCCTGCGCGGCAATATTGGCAAGCCTGGCGCCGGTCTTTGCCCGGTGCGCGGCCATTCCAACGTGCAAGGTGACCGGACCGTCGGCATCAATGAAAAGCCTGCGGACGATTTTCTCGATGCGCTGGAGAAGCATTTCCGCTTCTCCGTGCCGCGTGACCATGGCCATAATGTCCTCGCGGCAATCGGGGCGATGCTCGACGGCTCGGCTGAGGCCTTCATCGGGCTCGGCGGCAATTTTGCCCGCGCCACGCCCGACAGCGCGCTGGTCGAAAAAGCACTTCGGCGGCTGAAGCTGACGGTGCACATCGCCACCAAACCCAATCATTCGCATCTGATGCCCGGCGAGGCGTCCTTCATTCTGCCCTGCCTCGGGCGTACCGAGATGGATCTGAACGCTGCCGGCAATTCCCAACTCGTCAGTGTCGAGGATTCGATGAGCATGGTGCATGGATCCGCCGGCATCAACCGTCCGGCCTCGCCGCATCTCCTCTCGGAAGTCGCCATCATTGCCGGCATGGCCCAGGCAACGGTCGGCTCCTCCGTGGCCGGCTGGGCAGAGCTTGCCGACGACTACGACCGCATCCGCGATCATATCGAGGCGACCATTCCCGGCTTTGAAAATTACAATGCCCGCCTGCGCAAGCCGCGCGGTTTCCATCTGCGCAACCCGGCCGCCCACCGGGAGTGGCAGACGCCGGCAGGCAGGGCATCATTCTCTTGCCCGGCCCTTCCAGGGGAGACCGTGCACCAGCGTGCGCGAAGAGGCGAGGGGCGTTTCGCTCTGCAGACGTTCCGGTCGCACGACCAATACAATACGACGGTCTATGGTCTCGATGACCGATATCGCGGCGTCTACGGAGAGCGGCAGGTCATCTTCATTCATCCGGCGGATCTGAAGGCGATGAATGCCGAGGCCGGTGACCCTGTCGACGTGATCGGCGATTACGATGACGGCATCGAGCGTATCGCGCGGGATTTCCGCTTCGTGCCCTATGATATTCCGCGGGGCAGCATTGCCGGCTATTACCCGGAACTGAACGTGCTCGTGCCGCTTGGCAGCGCCGGCGAGCAAAGCGATACGCCGACCTCGAAATCGATCATGGTTTCCTTGCGCAAGCGAGACGCCGCGTGAGCAAAGAGGCTATCGGCGCCGACCGTTTTCTTGCCCTTGTCGCTGCGGCGCAAGCAAGGGACGCCGCACTGACCTCCATACAAGCCGGTCTGCTCGTCGCTGCCGAGCTCGGGATCGCGTCCGACAGCCGCTCCTTTGCGCGCATGCTGGGGATCGCGCATGCCCTTGTGTTGCGGAACCTCAGCGCACTGGCGGAGCGTGATGATATGCTTCAAATCGTCAAGCGGGATCCGAGGACGATGCGAGTGCACTACAGGTTGGCCGTGCTTTAAAACACAGAGGGCGCAAAGAGCGAAGTTGAAAGTCGCGGTGTGCTTCAGATGCAAATTAGCGGCGGCCCATGCGCTTTCTCGTTTCGGAGGGGTATTCGCCATATGTCGCCTTGTAGACCGCGGAAAAGCGGCCGAAATGAAAGAACCCCCATTTCAGGCAGATGGCCTTCATCGTCTCGGTGCACTCGGGATCGAGCAGATCCCGGCGCGCCGCGCGCAGACGAAGCGTCAGCAGGTAAGCGGCGGGGGACGTTCCCTTGAAGGCGCGGAAACCGGTTTCGAGCGCTCTGCTGGAGACGCCGGCCGCTTCCGCCACCTTTGGCATGGTGATCGGCTGATCGATATTGGCCTGCATGAACTCGATCGCCCTGCGCACATGCTTCGGAGCAATCAGAGCGGGTCCCTTTTCCAGGAAATGCGACAGCCGGTGCGGCACCATGCGTACGACGAGATCGGCGAGCGCCTGCGTCATGTGCGCCATGGCGATCGGCGACTGCAGCAGCGGGCCGTCATCGCGCATCCCTGATATGATCGTTTCGGTGAGATTGCCGATCGTCCGGCCGGCCGGCGTCGACAGATCCAGTTCGGGTAGAAGGTCGAGCGAGCCGCTGAACGGCATTTCGAACGTCTGGCCGATCGTCTGTAGGATGACGGGCCAGTTGATCAGCAACTCGTCGATGACGTTGCCTTGCCCGTGCATGAGAACGCTGTCGGGTTCGAAATTATTGTAGAGAAGCAGTTTGCCTTGCCCGGCCTCGGCCTTGCGCGCCCCATAGGTAACTCCCATGCCGCCGCGGCGCGGCACGACAAGCGACAGATATTCCGCTGTGCTGACGGTCGGCTCGATGTTGAATTGGAACTCCGCCTCATGATAGCCCGTCAACAGGACGGCGCTCTCGGCCACGGAAAAATCCAATCCCCAATGAAAGTCCTTGGCGCGGCCGACAGGTTCGGCATCAAACGCGCCGAAAGCGCCGCCGAGGGTTTCCACCATGTTGTCGAAAGACGAACCGTGGAATCGGAAGGAGAATGGCTGGGGGCTGTTTTCCGTCATGCTGTCCCCGTTATTTCATCTGGCGTCGCGCGCACGGCGTGACACCTCGGCCACTGACATCAGAATGAAGTACGTCCTTCTTGTTGTTCGCACGTCACCGAGCGTCATCTTCTCCTCACGCTTGCCAGGGCATGACGAACAAGGCTTGGCCATATATTAGCCGATAAGAAGCCAGAACGCAGTAAGCGGCAGCCAGGCGGGCAAGTTTCAACGTGATCCGGGCGTCGGTATTGCTGGCCGCGGCAAGCCGATCCAGGCAGAACTCGCGCGTGGCGTGCGTCGGAAACGCAAGCCTTTTAAAGGATTTATCGATAATTCCCATCCGTCGGATTTTCCTGGCCAGGCGGCAGGAACTGACAGAATCGGCTGCACTTGGCAAGGCCTTGGAACTGCTGCTTTGATGGTGATCCGGTGATGAAACGATTAGCCAGCGTGCGCATAGAGCACATTCAAGGCGCCATCCAAAAGTCGCCTGCCGAAGGTTCTTAAGTGGACCGCTCGAGATAGCCTTCGGCAGGCTGACAGGCAGTTGGCATACGCACGGGATGGAGTGCGTATGGGTGTAATCCCCGTCCATCATATGGGGTGATCGATGGAGCGGTGGCTTGGAGACCGTAGACCATCATGGCCCCGGTCGGACTGAGCTTAGTGTTCTACTGCGATGGAGCAATTGTAATGCGCCGATATTGTAGGCCGATCGGCTTTTCGTGACGCAGTATGGACTGGTCCTGCGCAAAACGTATAGGCTGGGCTCTCCCTCCCCATTCTTTGGGTGCCCCTGAATTAAAGATCCAGTCCGACTCGCCTGTTGTCGGAGAAGGCATAGAGATCTGGTGTAAAGACACTTCATTTGTCGATGCCAGGGAGTGTCGCGACAGGTGGCATGAGCCTTCTGAAAGCAGGTTTCGGAGGATCAAACCCGTTGGCAGGGCGACAGGATCGGTACCGATGGCCTCGACATCGGACGGGTCGATATAAAAGCCAAGTCTAACGACTACCCGCGAGCTTTGTCACACGCCGCTCGGGCGGCCGAGGATCTCCCCCGAGGCCGCATTCGTGATCCCTCAGGCAGCCGGCTTGCCGGTTGCGGTGCGTGGTGACGCGCCGAACGTCGGTGCCGCCGGCCAGACCGAGAGAGCCCGGGCCCGTAGGTTCAGAGCGCGACCGAAAGGGCGCTTTCGCGTGGGGCAGCCAGCTCCTGCGAGTTCACCATTGCACCGGCGAGCTGGCGGAAAGTGACAAGGCCCAAGGTTTCTCCCGACGGCGAAACCACCCTGGCATCGTCGTTCGGTGTCGAAGCCAGCATTCGGACGGCTTCTTCGACGGTCGTACCCGATGCGATCGTCAAGCCGCCAGGCGCTGCGGCGGAGTGCAAAGGTGTCATGACCGCTTCGACATGGACGACCCGGCCTCGGTTCACTTCCTTGACGAAGTTCGCGATGTAATCGTCGGCCGGGCGCAGCACGATGTCCTGGCTGGTGCCCTGCTGAATCACTTCGCCGTCGCGCAGGATGGCGATCTGATCGCCCAGGCGCAAAGCCTCGTCGAGATCGTGGGTGATGAAGACAATGGTCTTCTTGATCTCTTTCTGAATGTCGAGAAGGACCGTCTGCATATCCGTGCGGATCAAGGGGTCGAGCGCCGAATAGGCCTCGTCCATCAGAAGCACAGGTGCATCGTTGGAAAGGGCCCGCGCTAGGCCTACGCGCTGCTGCATGCCGCCGGAAAGCTGGTTGGGGTATTTCTGCTCAAAGCCCTTCAGCCCCACGCGCTCGATCCAGCGCATAGCGATTTCAACGGCTTTCGCACGCTCCATCCCCTGCACTTCGAGACCGAAGATAGTGTTGTCGAGGACATTGCGGTGCGGCAGAAGTGCGAACTTCTGAAACACCATCGCCGTCTGCTGCCGGCGAAACGTCCGCAATTCGGTCTCGTTCATCTTCACGACATCGACGCCGTCGACCAGCACTTCGCCTGATGTCGGATCGATCAGGCGATTGATGTGGCGGATGAGCGTCGACTTGCCCGAACCGGAAAGGCCCATGATGACCTGAATGCAGCCGGAGGGGATCTCGATACTGATATCCCTGAGGCCCAGGACATGACCGTGCTTTTCGTTGAGTTCGACTTTCGTCAGTCCCTTCTGAACCGCTTCCACATAGGAGGCGGGATTGGGGCCGAAGATCTTGTAGAGGTGGCGGATCTTGATACCGCCGAAACGATGCTCAGCCATGGACGGTCTCCTGATGCTTCTGGAGCCTTTTGCCATATGCCTGGCTGACCCGGTCGAAGATGATGGCGATGCCGACGATGGCAAGGCCGTTGAAAATGCCCAGCGTGAAGTACTGGTTGGCGATCGCCTTGAGCACCGGCTGGCCGAGACCCTGGACACCGATCATGGACGCGATGACCACCATGGCGAGCGCCATCATGATCGTCTGGTTGATGCCGGCCATGATGGTGGGAAGCGCCAGCGGCAACTGCACCTTGAAAAGCTTCTGAGACCGTGACGTCCCGAAGGCGTCGGCCGCTTCCAGCACGTCCTTGTCGACGAGCCGGATGCCGAGATCGGTCAAGCGGATCATCGGCGGGATCGCGTAGATGACGACGGCGATCAGACCAGGCACCTTGCCGATGCCGAGCAGCATGACGACAGGGATGAGATAGACGAAGCTCGGCATCGTCTGCATGACGTCGAGGATCGGATTGACGACGCGCTGCAGCCGGTCGGAGCGGGCCATCAGGATCCCGATCGGAATGCCGATGGCGATGGAGAGCACGGTACAGACGAAGATCATCGAGACCGTCCGCATCGTGTCGTCCCACATGTCGAAGTAGCCGATCAACATCAGCGTCACCAGACAGCCGATGACGATCTTCAAACTGCGGCTCGCAAACCAGGCGATGACGAGGACGATCAAGGTGATGATCGGCCATGGCGTCTGCGTCATGAAGCGTTCGGCGGCGATGAGGAAGTGCTGCAGCGGAACGAAGAGGCTTTCGATGCCGTCGCCATAGCTGCGGGTAAATCCGCGAAAGCCGTCATCGATCGCCTTCTTCAGATTCCGAAGCGCGTCATCGTTCATGTGCGGGAATTTATAAAACCATTCCATCTCGGTTCCCCTTTTTCTTCAAAGAGCCGTGGCAGTCTTTTTGATTTTGTCGGCGCGTGAGAAGCGGTGCGCTTTTCGCGCACCGCAATTTTGGCTTAGAGAGCAGCTTCGATCTTCTTGGCTGCTTCAGGCGAGACCCACTTGGTCCAGATGTCCTTGTTTTCTTCCAGGAAGTGCTTGGCGCCGTCTTCGCCGGTCGCCTGGTTGTCCGTCATCCAGGCCATCAGCTTGTTGACGGTGTCGTTGCTCCAGGAGCGCTTCTTCAGGTAGTCCATGACCTCGGGCCCGACCTTTTCCGAGAAAGGCTTGGCAACGAGAGTCACGACGTGATCGACTGGCCATGCCGCCGGCTTCGGATCGGGGCAGTCGGCAACGGTGATGCAACGTTTCCACTCGGCGGCATCCTCCGGCACGCCGGCTTCAAGCTTGACCATCTGATACTTGCCGAGCAGCGCGGTCGGCGCCCAGTAATAGCCGACCCAGCCTTCCTTGCGCTCGTAAGCCTTGGCGATCGAGCCGTCGAGACCGGCGGCAGAGCCGGTGTCGACGAGGGTGAAGCCCGCCTTTTCGGCATCAAACGCCTTATAGAGTTGCGAGGTGACGACCGTGCCGCCCCAGCCCTGCGGGCCATTGACGACGGCGCCCTTCTTCGGATCTTCAGAATCGGGGAAGAGTTCCGGATGCTTCAGCGCATCGCCGATCGTTTTGATATCGGGATGGGCGTCGGCGAGATATTTCGGAATCCACCAGCCCTGTACGCCGCCATCCGGCAGCGGCGAGCCGACCTGAACGATGCGGCCTTCTTCTGTGCCCTTCTTGACGACGTCAGGCAGCAGGTCGATCCAGGCTTCGGGCGCGATATCGGGCTGGCCCTTTTCGGCCATGGAGGTGATCGTCGGGACAGTGTCGCCAACGGTGATGTCGGCGCTGCAGCCGTAACCTTCGTTCAGGATGAACTTGTCCAGGTTGGAGAGAACTTCGGCGCTCTGCCAGTTCATGCTGGCAATGGTGACGCTGCCGCATTCGGCGGCGCTGGCGAAGGACGCGCCGCCGATCAGGCCGAACGTCAAACATGTCGATGCAAGTAGTTTCTTCATTCTCGTTCCCTCTGCTTAGCGGCTGTTATCGTCGAACGGGGCGCCGCAGAACCCGCTCCAACGGTCGTCAGGATGCTTCTCCCATACTCACCGATTTCTTGAATGCCGCCGATAGTCCATCGGCGACAGAAATATCGAATCCTGCGGCGCGCATGCCTTCGATGGCTGCTGCGGTGGTGCCACGATAGTCGAGAAAGGTTTGAACGACGTTGTTGGGACATTCGTCGCGGCGCTCAAGCAGGCGGCCGGCGCCTGATATCACCGTATTGACGGCGCGGCGCGCAACCTCGGCCGACAGACCGCGGGCGACGGCGTCGCGCATCATGGCCGCGGCGAGCAGCGCCGGGAATGCCGGCCCGGAGCCGGAAAGGCCTGTGAGATAATCGATGTCGCTTTCGCTTGCGACCTCGTCCTCGGATCCGCAGGTTTCGAAGATCGCGCGGACGACGGCCCGATCATTTCTCGTGATCTCGTTTGCGCCGATCCAGGGGGTATAGGATTTCCTCACTTCGGCAGCGGCATTCGGCAGGGCGCGGACAACGCGGCCTGTCTTGTGGCGCTCCGAAAGGGCGCCCAGGCGAATACCGGCCATGACGGAAATCACGAGCTTGCCGGAAGCATCGAGGGCGAACGGACGCCAGTCGTCGGGGCGGACGGAGAGAAGGATCACATCCGAGCGGTCGGCAAGCTCCTGATTGTCCTTGGTCCAGAAGGAATCCGGGAAACGGTCGGGCTGCCGGCTGCGATAGGAGAGGCAGAGATTTCGAGGATCGACCAGATCGGAATCAAGGATCGAGCCGGCGATGGCTCCGCCGAGCCAGCCGCCACCGCCAATAATACCAATCCTCAAGGAAACGCTCATCTCGGTTTCCTCAGCCGGGCCTATAGCCATGCCGCGCGAAGAAGCGGTCGAGCTCCCTCTGCTGTGGCACTTCACCCGTGTAGATCGCGATATATTCGGGAATCCGTTTCATGCGGACGGCGAGTTCCTCCTTCGACTGCATGGAAATGTACCCGATCTGAACGAGATAAGTTGTCCGCGCTCTGACATCCGATGTCGTTTCTGGTACCCCGAACCGCATAAACATGCGTTTGAGCGCCTCCAGCCGGATCTGATCGGCCTTGTGAACCTCGGCCAGAAGCTCGTCCGACTGCAGCGCCCAGCTGCGCACGGCAAATTCGAACCTGGCGTCGAAGAGATCGGTGCTCAGCCAGCAATCGAAGACGTTGAGCATCGCTTCGGCCAACGATTCCGCATAGGCTTCCGATTGCTTGACGATATTGCCGGTGTTTTTCTCACGCCATCGCGCCACCAGCGCGCTCAGGAGTTCCTCCCGATCCTTGAAGAACCAGTAGAAGCTCGTTCGCGAAAGATTGAGCTTCTTTGCGAGCGGCAGAATTTTCACTGAATCCACGCCGGATTCCAGCAGTGACTGGTAGGCCGCTTCCAGCCATCCCTCCTGCGATCCACGCCAACCGGTGTCGTTCAAAGACTGGTCCATGCATTATCTCCTATCAAATTCCGCGGCCTCGTACAAGAAAAATGTACATCTGTGTCGAAAATAACGACCTTATTGTTTTCAACATTGACACCTGTGTACATTGCGCTTAGCGTCTGCTCCGATGTTTTTAATCCGGAACCACGGCCCATGTCGAACGATCCTCTCCTTCAGCCCTACCAGCTCAAGCATCTGACGCTGCGTAACCGTATCATCGTGACTTCGCACGAGCCGGCCTATCCAGAGGACGGCATGCCGAAGGAGAAGTATCGGGCCTATACCGTGGAGCGGGCAAAGGGTGGTGTGGCCTTGACGATGACGGCAGGTTCCGCCGCGGTTTCCCGGGACAGTCCGCCCGTCTTCAACAACTTGCTCGCCTATAAGGACGAGATCGTCCCCTGGATCAGGGAAATGACCGACGCCGTGCATGAAGAGGGTGCGGCGATCATGATCCAGCTCACCCATCTCGGCCGGCGCACGCGCTGGGACAAGGGCGACTGGCTGCCGGTCGTCGCGCCGTCGCATCATCGCGAAGCTTCGCATCGCGCCTTCCCGAAAAAGATGGAGGATTGGGACATCGAGCGCATCATCAAGGATTTCGCCGATGCGGCCGAACGGATGAAGGCGGGCGGCATGGACGGAATCGAGCTTGAGGCCTACGGCCACCTGATCGACCAGTTCGCGTCTCCGCTCACCAACGAACTCGACGGCCCCTATGGGGGTGCGCTCGAAAACCGTATGCGCTTCTGTCTCGATGTGTTCAGGGCGATCCGCGAAAGGGTGGGGAACGAATTCATCCTCGGTGTACGCTATACGGCCGACGAGTGTCTGCCCGGCGGCAACGGGCAGGCCGAAGGCATCGAGATTTCGAAGCGGCTGCGCGATAGCGGGCTTATCGACTATCTGAACGTCATTCGCGGCCACATCGACACCGACGCCGGTTTGACCGACGTCATCCCGATCCAAGGCATGGCGAACTCGCCGCACCTGGATTTTGCCGGTGAAATCCGTGCCGCGACCAACTTCCCGACGTTCCATGCGGCGAAGATTCCGGACGTCGCGACGGCGCGACATGCGATTGCAGCAGGAAAAGTCGACATGGTCGGCATGACCCGCGCCCACATGACCGACCCGCACATCGTCCGCAAGATCATCGAGAAACGGGAAGAGGATATTCGCCCCTGCGTCGGCGCCAACTACTGTCTCGACCGCATCTATCAGGGCGGGGCCGCCTACTGCATCCACAATGCCGCCACCGGCCGCGAATTGACGATGCCGCATATCGTGGCAAAGGCCGACGTCAGAAAGAAGGTCGTCATTGTCGGCGCCGGCCCGGCCGGTCTGGAAGCGGCGCGCGTCGCGGGGGAGCGCGGCCACGATGTGGTCGTTTTCGAAGCGGCGAACAATCCAGGCGGCCAGATCCGCCTCACTGCCCAAAGCGAACGCCGCAGGGAAATGATCAGCATCATCGACTGGCGCATGAGCCAGTGTGAGAAATACGATGTCACCTTCCACTTCAACACTTTGGCGGAAGCCGACACGATCGGGGCCGAAAATCCTGACGTCGTTATCATCGCCACAGGCGGCTTGCCGCATACCGAGGTGCTCACCAAAGGCAACGAGCTGGTGGTCTCGTCTTGGGACATCATCTCCGGCGATGTGAAACCTGGAACCAATGTGCTTGTTTTCGACGATGCCGGCGACCATGCCGGTCTCCAGGCGGCGGAATTCCTCGCCAAGGCAGGCGCCAAGGTCGAGATCATGACGCCTGACCGATCGTTCGCGCCCGAAGTCATGGCCATGAACCTGGTGCCCTATATGCGCTCACTCCAGAAGCACGACGTGACCTTCACCGTCACCTATCGGCTGGAGGCCGTCGAGAAGAGCGGTAATCAGCTCGTCGCCCATATCGGCAGCGATTACGGCGGAATTGCTCGGCAGCACAGCTACGACCAGATCGTCGTCAATCACGGGACCATCCCGCTCGACGAACTCTATTTCGAGCTGAAGCCCCATTCGAGCAATCTCGGCGAGGTCTCGCACGATCAGCTTCTCCAGGGGCAACAGCAATCGGTCATCCGCAATCCCGAGGGCAAGTTCCAGCTGTTCCGGATCGGCGACGCCGTCGCTGCTCGCAACACGCATGCCGCTGTCTATGACGGTCTGCGCATCGCGAAGGATATATGATTGTCAGAGCGGCCGCCTGTCGGCCGATCGGGGGGGATGATATGAGTTTGCGCAACAAAAGCCTCCAGCACTTCCTGGAAGCCGCTTCGGTCGCTTTCGGCCAGTTCGCCAGGGCTCCGGAAGCCCGTCGCTCGATCGGGCAGTTCTTCGCGGCGCTGGAGCGTCCGGGGACTGCGCGCGCGGGAGGGGGAAGCCGGTTACCGGTCTGCGCTCACCTCGATATGGCGCTCGCGGTCGATACGTCCTATGCTTCGCTGGCGCGATTGATCGAGGGGTTCAAAGGCATCGAGCCAATGCTTGAATGGCGTCGCCGCACAAAGTATGACCACACCACGGCCAGCGACAATTTCGTTGATGGGCATGCCAATGCCATGATCGTCGGGCCGGGTGGATTGGAGGAGCGAAGTGACCTGTGGTTCGGCGTGACGTTGATGGCGCCTCATGTGCGCTATCCCGATCACGACCATGCGCCGGAGGAAGTCTATCTCGTGCTGTCCAAGGGAGAGTTCCAGCAGGGGGAGGGGAATTGGTTTTCGCCTGGTATCGGCGGATCGTTCTATAATATTCCCGGGATCAAACATGCCATGAGATCGGTGGAGATGCCGCTCTTCGCCTTCTGGGCGTTGCTCGCTGAGCGGTCGCATTGACGGCCGGCTGTCTAAAGCATGTCGCGCAAAGCTGTGCGGCGGTTGCGACAACGGCTTACGTAAAAACAAAGAGTTAAAGCGCGAGCCAAGCGAATCTGAAAGATCGCGACGCGCTTTGGATAAAGGGGTTCGCCATGAAGATTCTCGTGCCCGTCAAGCGGGTTGTCGACTACAACGTGAAGATCCGGGTGAAGCCGGATGGCACGGGTGTCGAGCTTGCCAATGTGAAGATGTCGATGAACCCGTTCGACGAGATCTCGGTGGAAGAGGCGCTGAGATTGAAGGAAGCCGGCAAGGCCGAGGAAGTGGTGGTGGTGTCGATCGGCCCTGCCAAGGCCGAGGAGACGCTGCGGACCGCGCTCGCCATGGGCGCCGACCGGGCGATCCTGGTCGAGACCGACGAGCAAGTCGAGCCGCTCGCTGTGGCCAAGATCCTGAAAGCGGTGGCCGA
>NZ_JACIFV010000049.1 GCF_014197535.1 Rhizobium aethiopicum | reverse complement strand
ACAATTGGCACAGGCCTCACGGAAGCCTAAATTCAAAACCACCAATCAGCAGACTCGCTCTTACCCAGGACAACCTGTTGAGGCTCCACATCTAGATGTCTTTCCGCCTGAGGAGATAGTCGAGGCCGCCGACCCGATACCAGCGGTAGCCATAGGCATCGAGCATGACCGTATGGCGCCCTTTGTCGTCTGCTTCGCTACTTGCCCCATCGGCAATATCGATCAGCAATCGCCCGAGTTCACCAACATCAGGATCGAAGGTCACTTCCGTCGGATGCGGATGCAGGTTGTGCAGGATCAGCACCGAATTGCCGCGCCAGTCATAACGCAGCGCCAGTACGCCGTCGTCACCTGTGTCGACCACTGAGAAATCGCCCCAGCCGATCTCGGGAGCCTCCTTGCGCATCCGGATCATCCGCTCGGTCCAGTTCAAGAGCGAATTCGGGTCGCGCCGCTGGACGGCGACATTGATATGTTCGAAGCCGTAGGGGCCGTCCTTGATAACAGGCGAAACGGGCTTTGCGCTTTTGGTGAAACCGCCTTCCGGTTCCGTCGACCATTGCATCGGGGTGCGCGCGCAGTTGCGCTCCGGCAGGCACAAATCATCGCCCATTCCGATTTCATCGCCGTAGCGGATGACCGGCGTTCCGGGCAGCGAGAACAGCAGGCTGTATGCCAACTCGATCCTGCGACGGTCGCCCCCGAGCATGGGCGCCAGGCGCCGGCGAATGCCCCTGTCATAAAGCTGCATGCCCTTCTCTGGTCCAAACGCGGCGAATACTGCGTCGCGCTGCTTATCCGTCAGGCGACCGAGATCGAGTTCATCGTGGTTGCGAAGAAACAGCCCCCATTGCGCCGTCGCCGGGCGCGGCTTCGTCGCCTCCATCGCCTTCTTCAGAGGCCGCGTGTCGGCCGTGGCGAGAGCATAAAACAGCGTCTGATTGACCTGGAAATTGAACATCATCTGCATGCGGTCGCCATCGTCGCCGAAATATTCGAAATTGTCCTTCGGCAGGATATTGGCCTCCGCTAGCACGATGGAATCTCCCAGGCGCCATTGCAGGAATTCGCGAAATTTCCTCAGCATGTCGAACTGCTCGACCGGCTTGGTGACCGCGGCGCCCTTGGTGGCGATGATGAAGGGGGCGGCGTCCATGCGGAAGCCCGAGACGCCGAGCTGGATCCAGAAGCCCATGATCTTGAGGATCTCCGCCTGCACCTCGGGATTGGACGTGTTGAGATCGGGCTGATGGTCGTAGAAGCGGTGGAAATAATAGGCCTTGGTTTTTTCGTCATAGGTCCAGGTCGTCTTCTGGACGCCCGGGAAGACCATGCCATGATTTGCGTTTGCAGGCTTTTTGTCTGACCAGACGTACCAATCGCGATAGCGTGAATGCGGATCGCTCCTGGCGTCTTCGAACCAGGGATGATCCTTCGAGGTGTGATTGATCACCAGATCGATCAACACCCGGATGCCCCGCTGTTTGGCGCCATGGGTGAACTCGACGAAATCGCCGAGCGAGCCATAGCGCGGGTCGACATTATAGTAATCGGAGACGTCGTAGCCATCGTCGCGACCGGGCGAAGTCTGGAACGGCATGAGCCAGATTGCCGTCACGCCGAGGCCGGAGAGATAGTCGAGACGGCGCATCAGGCCCTGAAAATCACCGACGCCGTCGCCGTTCGCATCCATGAAGGTCTCGACGGACAGGCAGTAGATGACGGCGTTCTTATACCAGAGGTCGTTGATCATGCCGGCGCTCCAAATGCATCTGGTCGCAAATTCCGTCGGGCGGAAAAGGTTCCGGGATGGCGATATCGTGGCGCGGCCAGTTGGATAATTCCGACCTATAGCGACAGGCTGGTCATTGATACTTTGATTATTTTAGAGAATTCTGATGTAGTGTTGGCGCCAGCTGCGGCAGCGGCCGGCGCAATGTCGGAGGATGCCATGCAGTGCGCCTGGACAGTCTCTTTCCTATCGGCGACCATGATGGCCGTGACAGTTGGCGAGGCTTCGGATTCTGCAGAAAAGGGCGGACGGCTGAAAGCGCTGAAGAGCATCCCCTTCGAGCATGTCCTGCTGGTTCCCCTCGACGCAAAGATGACGCCGCCGATCTTCTCGATCGTCTGGTGGTCGCGCGTGCGACCCGCTTCGGAGGTCAATCCGCCCGCACCTTTCCTTCGAGAGACGAAACAAGACGAAGCGGAATACCGATCGCGGGCCGACTGATCCCGCGCCAAAGGAAAAGCCGGCGCGGTGGGCGCCGGCTTCAAGATCCATTCAGTTTGGAGCCACCTAGGCCGCGCGGCGGATCAGGATGTGCTTCTTCTTGCCGAGCGAGAGCTTGATCACGCCGTCGGCGGTGATTTCGCCGCTGCCGATCAGGCGGCGTTCGTCGCTGACAGCCTCGTCATTGATGCGCACTGCGCCGCCCTGGACGTGGCGACGGGCCTCGCCGTTGGAGCCGGCCAAGCCGGCGCGGACCATCAGCGAGAGCAGGCCGATGCCGCCGTCAAGTTCGGTGGCCGGGATTTCGACCGAAGGCAGGTTTTCCGCAACACGACCTTCCTCGAAGGTGGTGCGGGCCGTTTCGGCGGATGCTTCGGCCGCCTCACGACCGTGGACGATCGCGGTCGCTTCGGTGGCGAGAATCTTCTTCGCCTCGTTGATTTCGGCGCCGCCGAGGGCCTCGAGCCTGGCGATCTCGGCAAGCGGCAGGCGGGTGAAGATCTTCAGGAACCGGCCGACATCGGCATCCTCGGTGTTGCGCCAGTACTGCCAGAAATCATAGGGGCTGAAGACGTCCTCGTTCAGCCAGACGGCGCCGGAGGCGGTCTTGCCCATCTTGGCGCCCGAGCTCGTCGTCAAAAGCGGCGTCGTCAGCGCGTAGAGCTGCTGCGTGCCCATGCGGTGGCCGAGATCGACGCCGTTGATGATGTTGCCCCACTGATCCGACCCACCCATCTGCAGGCGGCAGCCGTAGCGGCGGCTGAGCTCGACGAAGTCGTAGCCCTGCATGATCATGTAGTTGAATTCGAGGAAGGAAAGCGACTGCTCGCGATCGAGCCGCAGCTTGACGCTGTCGAAGGAGAGCATGCGGTTGACCGAGAAATGCCGGCCGACGTCGCGCAGGAATTCGACGTAGTTGAGCTTCATCAGCCAGTCGGCATTGTTGACCATGAAGGCATCGGTCGGACCGTCCCCGAAGCGCAGGATGCGCGAGAAGATCTTTTTGATGCCTTCGATGTTGGTGGAGATCGCCTCCGGCGTCAGAAGCTTGCGCTGCTCGTCACGGAAGGAGGGGTCGCCGACCATCGAGGTGCCGCCGCCCATCAGCGCGATCGGCCGATGGCCGGTCTCCTGCAGCCAGTGGAGCATGGTGGCGGAGATCAAATTGCCGATGTGCAGGCTCGTCGCCGTTGCGTCGTAGCCGACATAAGCCGTCACGACCTCCTTCGCGAACAGGTCGTCGAGGCCGCTTTCATCGGAAACCTGATGAATGAAGCCGCGCTCTTTCAGCGTGCGGAGGAAATCGGACTTGAACTCGGACATGGCTTTCGTCTCTTCGTGCCTGCGCTGCGCCCACGAGGCTTCACGCAACTTCGTTGTTGTTGATCTGTCGCGGCGCGTTTAGCACTGTTTTTACAAAAGTGCATCCGGGAATCGCATGGGAGGCAAGCCTCATGGATGTGGTCAGAACCGCGATCGGCCTGATGAGCGGCACGTCGATGGACGGAATCGATGTCGCGCTGATCAGGACCGACGGCCGCGGCTTCATTGAGCGCGGGCCGTTCCTGGGCATGCCCTATGAGGCCGATTTTCGCCGACGGCTCAAACGGGCGCTGGAACTGGCGCGGCCGCTCCGCGACAGGACCGAACGGCCGGCGGAACTTCGCGAGATCGAGCTCGAACTGACCCTGCGGCATGCAACTGCCGTCAGGGCATTCCTCGAGCGTTTCGGGCTCGCTGCCAATGGCGTCGACGTTCTCGGTTTCCATGGCCAGACGGTGCTTCACCGGTCGGACGAAGGATTGACGGTTCAGATCGGCGACGGACGAGAGCTTGCACGGAGAACCGGCATACCCGTGGTCTACGACATGCGCGCCAACGACATGGTGCATGGCGGGCAGGGCGCGCCGCTGGTGCCGGCCTATCACGCGGCACTGGCGGGAAAATTCCAGCAGGCGGGAGAGGCGGTATGCTTCGTCAACATCGGCGGCATCTCCAACCTCACCTATATCGGCGCCGACGGCAGGATTGCGGCCTTCGACAGCGGCCCGGGCAATACGCTGATCGACCAATGGATAGAGATGCAGACCGGCAGAACCTATGATCCCGGCGGCGAGATCGGCGGGCGCGGCAGGATCGTCCCCGCCCTGGCGGAACGGTATCTGGACAGCCCATTCTTCCGCGGCAATGTCCGCCGTTCGCTCGACCGCGGCGATTTCGCGCCGCTTCGGCCTGATGAGGCGAGCCTCGAAGACGGTGCCCGGACGCTTGCGCATGTCGCCGCCGCATCGATCGTCAAATCCGCCGGATTCCTGCCCGAACGTCCCTCGGCCTATATCGTCTGCGGCGGCGGACGGCTGAACGGCACCTTGATGGCCGAGCTCTCGGCGATGGCCGGGGGATCGAGCGTGTTGAGCGCCGAGGCTGCGGGCTTCGACGGCGATGCGATGGAGGCCGAGGCCTGGGCCTACCTCGCTGTCCGCTCGCTGGACGGGCTGCCGCTCACATTTCCCGGCACGACGGGCGTTGCCGCTCCCGTCAGCGGCGGCGTGCTGGCAACGCCATGACAAGCGAAAGGCTGATATTGAAGACGCCGAGGCTGCGTTTTGTCATGTGGGGCGAAGGCGATGCCGCCCTGCTGCGGCAACTGCACTCGACCCTGGCGACGACACGATATCTTCCCGGCAATGCTCCCTGGAGTCTTGATGAGGCCGAGCAGCGGTTGCACGGCTGGTTCGCGGAGCAGGCGCGCGACGGCACGACCAAATATAAGCTTCTCGCCGCGGATGTCAGTTTCATCGGTCGCGCCGGCATTTCGCGATTTGGGAGCGATGAATTCGAACTGGGCTATTCTCTGCGCGAGGAGGCGTGGGGCAAAGGCCTGGCAACCGAGGCAGCGAGCGCGCTGGCCGGCTGGTTCTTCGCAAGAAAGTTCGCGTCGGGTCTCATCGCCTTCACGCATCCCGAAAACATTGCTTCGCAGCGAGTCCTCAGGAAAATCGGCATGCGTGAACGCGCGCCGATCCTGATCGATGGAATGCTTGACACGGCTTTCGAGTTGACTGCCGGCATGCGGTCGGGAAGGCCAGGCGCATCGTGACGATGACGGTAGGCAGACGCCGGCGCTATAGGGCCCGTCCATTTTAATCGAGGTCATATCCGGCTGCCGCGAAGTAGTTGGCGCATTCCTGTGGCTAGCAGAGTTTGAGGATCTCGCCGACACGGGCTTTGCGGGCTCCGTGGTCGCCCGTCAAGCCGATGCAATGGGCTCTCAAAAGGTCGCCTATTCGTCGAGGTAGCGTTCAGCCAACCGCGCCCACATAGCAGCACCTGCCGCCAGACTTTCGTCCGCGAAGTCATATTTGGCGCTATGCAGGATCGCCGAGTTGACGCCATTACCGAGACGCAGAAAGGCGCCGGGCTTGTGCGCGAGGAAATGCGAGAAGTCTTCACTGCCCGGGATGAGAGCGCAGGTTGTCACCTTGTCGGCGCCGACCAGTTCCTCGGCAACCTTCCAGGCAAACTCAGTCTCGGCCTCGGAATTCACGACGACCGGATGGCCATGGACGTAGTCGATCTCCGCCTCAGCGCCGAAGCCATCGGCAACGGATTTGGTGAGCTTGCGGATGCGTGCTTCCAGAAGCTTGCGCACCTCAGGATCGAACGAGCGCACGGTCATCAAGAGCTTGGCATTCTCGGGAATGACGTTCGAAGCCTCGCCGCTATGGATCGCGCCCACGGTCACCACGGCTGTCTGAGTCGGATCGATATTGCGCGACACCACTGTCTGCAGCGTGACCACCAGGTGACAGGCAACGACGACGGGATCAATCGTCAAATGAGGGCGCGAGGCATGGCCGCCCTTGCCCGTTATCGTTATCTCGGCCGTATCGGCGGCGGCCATCAGCGGGCCGGAGCGCATCAGGAAGGTTCCTTCAGGTGCACCGGGATGATTGTGAAGGCCGTAGATCACGTCGAAGGGGAAGCGCTCGAACAGGCCGTCGGAAATCATAGCCGGGGCGCCGCTGACTGCACCTGCCTCTTCGGCCGGCTGGAAGATCAGCGTCACAGTGCCGTTGAAGCGGCGGGTCCGAGCAAGATATTCGCCGGCGCCGAGAAGAATAGTGGTGTGGCCGTCATGGCCGCAAGCATGCATCTTGCCGGAGATCTTGCTCGCATGCTCGAGACCGGTCTGTTCCGTGATCGGCAGCGCGTCCATGTCGGCACGGATCGCAATGCTCTTCTTGCCGCTGCCTGCGGTCATCCGGGCGACGACACCATGGCCGCCGACGCCGCGCGTCACCTCGTAGCCCCAGGCTTCCAGCTTTTCGGCGACGAAACGTGCGGTCTCGGCCTCTTCGAAGGAAAGCTCGGGATTGGCGTGCAGGTGGCGGCGGATTGCGGTCAGCTCTGCCTTGGCAGGCTCGAAATCCGAGAGGCTGGCATAGTCGTTCGTCAGGGGCATGGCGGTTCCGGTCTTGCATGGGGCCGCCGCTGCTGTCGCGGCAGGCGGCCAAAGGGGAGTGAAGGGCAGTGCCACGCTAGATGAAGCGCGACAGGAAGCTGCGGGTGCGCAGGTGCTGCGGATTCACGAGGACGTCCTCTGGCTTGCCCTGCTCGACGACCTTCCCGCCGTCCATGAAGACGACGCGGTCGGCCGCTTCGCGGGCAAAGCCGATCTCGTGGGTAACGACGATCATCGTCAGGCCCTGGTTGGCAAGATCGCGCATCGTCGCCAGCACTTCGCCGACGAGTTCGGGGTCGAGTGCCGAGGTCGGCTCGTCGAAGAGCATCAGCTTCGGCTTGATGGCGAGCGCACGGGCGATCGCTACCCGCTGCTGCTGGCCGCCGGAGAGCTGGCGGGGATAGTTATCCGCCTTGGCCGACAGGCCGACGCGTTCGAGCAGACGCCTGGCATTTTCCGTTGCATCCTTGCGGCTTTCGCCGTGGATGCCCACGGGGGCCTCGATGATGTTCTGCAGCGAGGTCATATGCGGGTAGAGATTGAACTGCTGGAACACCATGCCGATTTTCCGGCGTTGGAGAGCGACGGCGTGGTTCGAGAGCTGTACCAGCTTGCCCTTGCGGAAGCTGTAGCCGATCTGCTCGCCATCCACCTCGATCGATCCCTGATTGATCGTCTCGAGGCGATTGATACAGCGCAGGAAGGTGGACTTGCCGGAACCCGATGGTCCGAGGATGACGACGACTTCGCCCGGGGCGACGTCGAGATCTATGCCCCTCAACACTTCGAGCTGATCGAAGGACTTGTGCACGTTGCGGGCACGCACGAGCGGTTCGATGGTCGCGATCGCGTTCATTGGCTTGCCTCCTGTGTGGCAGCAAGTGCCGGCGTCGGCACGGCGGCCTCCTTCGCGGCCTTGAGGGTGCCGGTGCGGCGGTCACCACGGCTGTAGTAGCGCTCGATATAGCTCTGGCCGATATTCAGCACCGAGGTGATGAGTAGGTACCAGACGACGGCGACGAGCAGCATCGGGATGACTTCGAAGGTGCGGTTGTAGATCGACTGCACCGAGTAGAGCAGGTCGGCCATGGCGATGACGCTGACGAGCGATGTCGCCTTGATCATGCTGATCAACTGGTTGCCCGTCGGCGGAACGATCGAGCGCATCGCCTGCGGGATGATGATGCGGCGCAACGCCCGTGCCCGGGTCATGCCGAATGCTTCGGCTGTCTCGAACTGGCCCTTGTCGACGGAGAGCAGACCGCCGCGGATGATCTCTGCCATATAGGCAGATTCATTCAGAGCAAGGCCGGCAATGGCGGCGGTCATCGGGCTGATGACGGAATTGGTATCCCAGCTGACGAAGGTTGGCCCGAAGAAGGGGATTCCGATCGAAAGCGTCGGGAAAAGGGTGGAGAGATTGTACCAGAAGATCAGCTGCACGAGCAGCGGCGTGCCGCGGAAGAACCAGATGAACAGCGAGGCGAGCGAACTCGCCAGATGGTCTTTCGACATGCGGGCGACGGCGAGCAGCAGGCCTAGGACGATCCCGATGATCATCGCCACGACGGTGAGGCCAAGCGATACATAGAGGCCGCTGATCACGACGGGATCGAAGAAATACTGGGCAACGACGGGCCAGCCGAAGTTCTCGTTTCCTGCAACCGACCAGGCGAAGTAGGCGGCAATCACCAGGACGACGACCCAGGCCGCGACACGGCCGGCGGGAAAGGGCTTGTGGGCGTGCGCGACATCCCTTGCTGCCGCATCGCCGGGCGGCGATGCGGTGTTCTTGATATCAGTGCTCATTTCGGCAACGTCCCGCCGAGATTGATGCCCGGCTCCTTGATCATGTTGTTCTCGAGGCCCCACTTCTTCATGATGGTCGCATAGGTGCCATTATCGATCAGAAGCTTGACGGCGTCATGCAGAACGGGACCAAGCGGCGAACCCTTGGGAACGACGGCGCCTTGGTAGAGTGATTCGAAGCCGTTCTTCTGGCCGACACCGGTCAGTTCCAGCTGGCCGTTGGCCTGCGACACGAAATAGGTAAGCGGCGCCTGGGAGGAGAAGAACGCATCCGAACGCTTCGAACGGACAGCGAGGATCGAGCTTGGCTGATCGGTGAAGGACTGAACCTCGATCGGATCCTTGCCATCGGTCTTGCACTTCTCGGCCTGGACCTGGATGACCTTCTCGGCTGAACCGCCGGCCATGACGGCGATGCGGTTGCCGCAGGCGCTGTCGAGCGAGGTGATCGTCTTGGGATTGCCCTTCTGCACGGCAAACACGACGAATTCCTGGACCCAGTCGACGAAGTCATTAGCCTCTTCGCGGCTCTTGAAGTCGCCGACGGGGCCAAAAGCGAACTGATAGCGGCCGGAATTGACACCGGCGAGCAGCGCCGGAAGGCCGCCGACCGTCTCATGCTCGATCTTGACGCCCAGAATCTGTCCGAGTGCGTCTGTCAGGTCGGCGCTGGCGCCGGTCATCTCCGTGCCGGTGACGATTTCATAGGGAGGGAAAGAGCCGTTGTTGACGGAAATCATCTTGCCGGCAGTACGGATCGCCTCCGGCAGCCTGGCCTTCAGCTCTTCGTTGACCGAGAGCTTCGGCAGGCTTGCGTCCTGGGCGAAGGCTGCTCCGGAGAGCATGACGCCGGCGAGCGCAAGAATTGTCATTTTCTTCAATTGCATGGTCATTCCCCTTTTTTGATTTGGCGTTTTCGGTGTCAGGCGGCTGCAGCGATCGGCTTGCCGTCGATATCGAGCTGAAATAGTTCTTCGGGCGTCATCAGCCGCGGCAGGATGCCCTGCGCGTGCAGTTCAACGGCGAAGTCTGCAATCATCTTTCTGTTGGCAGCGAACCCGCTTGCGTCCCAACCTTCAGGCAGTTCAACGGCGCATTTCAAAAGCTCGTCGAACATGAAGGGCGTCGTCTCGGCATATTTGCGGCGCTTCGAGAGCCACATGCGCTGCGATTCATCGATCAGGCGGCTGAGTTCCTGGATCACCCAGGGATGTTCAGCGGCAATACCGGACTTGATGCCGATCAGGTGCATACCGGGTACGTAGCCCACGTCGTCGAAATAGCGACGTTCGGCACCGCGGAAATCGGATAGCAGCTGGCGGAAGGGCGAGCCACCGGCGAAATAGCCGTCGGGCATGAAGGGCGTGAAGATCGCGTCGAGCCCACCTTCCTTCAAGAGTTCCACCATCGGCCGTTCGCCGGGTGCGGCTTCGATGCGGCCGGGGCGGCCGAAACCATCGAGGCGGTCGACTATCGGATGGGCCTCGGTCAGGCGGCCGGCATACCAAATAGCATCCTCGACCCCGACACCTTCGCGGCGGATCGCGGCGCGCGTCCAGGTATTGCCGGAGTCGCGCCAGCCGGTGACGCCAATGCGCTTGCCGGCAAGGTCGCCGACTTCACGAAGCTTGCTGTCCTTGGTGGTGACGATGCAGCGATGGCGGAAGCCGCGCATGATGAAGTTCGGAATACCAATGACGCTCTGGTCGCCATCGATGCGCAGCTGCGCGTAGCGGCTGAAAGACATTTCCGCGGCATCATAGTCCGCGCTCTTGCCGACATGCGAGATCAGTGTGCCGACACGATCGACCTTGATGTCGAGTTTCGGCGACGAGACGTCACCGAGAACCAGCGGCGTCATGTAGTCCCAGTCACGAAGGGCGAGGCGGAGTTTCAGGGGCATCGGAATTTCTCTTTTAAAAAGCTTGTTTTCGAAATGGGTAAATGTTCAATTCAGATTGATCAAATGTTATTACGTTATTGAACATTAAAAATGGCGCGAAAAATGAGCGATATACGGGACGCAAACTGGTTTGCTGAAAAACTGAAGGATTGTTCGATTCGCGGAATCGCGATCGAAACCAGCGCCTTGATCAGGGCTGGAGCACTGCCTGTGGGCACCAAATTGCCGGCGATCCGTGACCTCGCCTTTGCGCTGGGAGTCAGCCCGGCAACCATCTCGGAAGCCTGGAGCGAGCTGCGGCGGCAGAAAATCATCAGCGGTCGCGGCCGAAATGGCACGTGGGTGACCGGTGACCGGTTCATCGCCAAGCCGGAACGTCTGGCGAGCGTCGGTGATTACGGCGAGGGCGTTTTGGACTTGACGGTAGCGGTACCGGATGTCCGGCTGCTGCCGAAACTTGCCGAGGCGATGGCCTATGGCGCGAATGCCGAGAATGTAAACAGCTACCAGCGCAGCCGCATTCTCCCGGAGCTCGAAGAGGCGGTTAGGCGCTCATGGCCCTATCAGCCGGAAGCATTCCTCGCGACGAATGGCGGCTATAATGCGGTCTATACGCTGATCCATGCCTTGGTGACGCCGGGCGCTTCAGTCGCGATCGAAATGCCGACGGGCATGCGGCTTCTCGATATTCTCGAAGATCGCGGCGTCCGTATCCTGCCGGTCCAGTGCGATGGCGAGGGACCGGTGCCGACGTCGCTGGAGAATGCGATGAGCTACCGGCCGGCCGCCTTCATCTTCCAGCCGCGCATTCATTCCGTCACCGGTCAAAGCGTCAGTGCCGCGCGGATGGAAAAACTGGGCGTGATCCTCAAGGATCGCGATACGCTTGTTGTCGAGGATGACGGGGTGGCCGACATCTCGTCGGCGCCGCGCCACTCGCTCGGCGCACTCTATCCCGACCGTGTCATTCAGGTCCTGTCCTTCTCGAAGACGCATGGGCCGGACCTCCGGCTCGCCGTCTTGTCTGGTTCGCGGGCAATGATTGAGCAGATCCAGTCCTACCGCGCCTTCAGCGCCGGATGGACGAGCCGGATTCTGCAGTCGGCGGCGGCCTGGCTACTGCGCGATCCGGCGACCGACGAAACGCTCTTCCGGGCGCGCGACCTCTATGCCAAACGCCGTGCGGCACTGATCGACGCGCTCGCCGAGCGCGGCGTCGAGGCTGCCCATGGAGGAGGTCTTTGTGCCTGGATCCCAGTGTCCTCGGAACCGTTTGCGCTGGTCACGCTGGCGGCGAGGGGCATTGCCGTTCATCCCGGGGCGAAATTTTCGGTACTGCCGAGCAGCCATCTGCGCGTCGCAACGGCCAATCTGACCGATCGCTGTCAAGAAGTCGCCGACGGCATTGCGCTCGCCGCCGTGCAGTGATGGGCGTACATCGTGATGGGTGCAAATCGCCGTGTCGGCTCGGCCGTAGTGTCGACACTGCTGAATGCAGGCAATCCAGTCACGGCAGTTCTCCGCACTGGAGGCCGTCGAAATCCCGATCCCAACCGCGCCGCAACAGATCGCGCTGGCACTGCGCCTGCAGACGCCGCCAGAACACGACTGCGAAGATCATCGTTCAATGCACGTGCCACCACTACCTCCTGATCCGAAGGCGCAGGGAAACACGGCAAATAGCGGCTGTCATCTACATTCCGTTTCCGCGTTTAGCGGACGTGCTCTAGGTCAGCGGATCCGCTTGGCCGCCGGCTCGGGCACCAGCTCGCCATTGAGGCGGCGGTCGAGATAGTCCTCACATTCGCCCATCAGCGTCTCCACCTGACCATTGAAGAAGTGGTTGGCGTTGGCGACGGTGCGATGGGTGATGAGGATGCCTTTCTGGGTCTTCAGTTTTTCGACCAGACCGTTGACATCCTTTTCCGGCGCCACCTTGTCGGCCTCGCCGTTGATGATCAGGCCGGACGAGGGGCAGGGCGCCAGGAAGGAGAAGTCGTAGGTATTCGGCTGCGGGGCGATCGACATGAAGCCCTCGATCTCCGGCCGGCGCATCAGAAGCTGCATGCCGATCCAGGCGCCGAAGGAATAGCCGGCGACCCAGCAGGTCTTGGAATCGGGGTGCAGGCTCTGCACCCAGTCGAGCGCGGAGGCGGCATCCGACAGTTCGCCGGCGCCATGATCGAATTCGCCCTGGCTGCGGCCAATGCCCCGGAAATTGAAACGCAGCGTCGTGAACCCGCGCTTCTGGAACATGTAGAAGAGCTGGTACACGATCTGATTGTTCATCGTGCCGCCGAACTGCGGGTGCGGGTGCAGGATGAGCGCGATGGGCGCGCTTTTTTCCTTGGAGGGCTGGTAGCGGCCTTCAAGACGGCCGGCTGGGCCGTTGAAAATAACTTCGGGCATTGGTACTCCGGGTTTTATTTCGCGTTCGCGCTGCGTTGGACGACAACATGACTTGACTAACGTTGTCAGCTTTTCTAAAACGCAGTTTAGAACAATTCGAAACTTGCATGGCAATCCACGCGTCGTGGCACGTGTCATAAGGCAAGCCCGGCGGAAATTTCAAGAAAAATGCACCGCGGCCGCTGAAGCAAGCTCGTCAAGCGCAGGACTGAAGATCATGGCGCCGCCACGCCTTTATCTCGACTGGAACGCCACAGCGCCGCTGCACCCCGCAGCACGCGAGGCGATCATGCGCGCCATCGACATATTCGGCAATCCGAACAGCGTGCATGGGGAGGGGCGTGCCGCCCGCGCCGCCATCGAAGGCGCACGGCGCAAGGTGGCCACTCTTGCCGGCACCGATCCGGGCAACGTGATCTTCACCAGCGGCGCGACGGAAGCCGCCAATCTGGTGCTGACGCCGGATTTTCGTATGGGCCGCACGCCGCTTCAACTCGGACACCTCTATTTTTCCGCCGTCGAGCACCTGGCTGTACGTGAGGGAGGCCGATTCCCGAAGGACCGCACGACCGAGATTCCGGTGACGGACGCCGGTATCGTCGATCTGCAAGCGCTGGCCGCATTGCTCGATGCCCATGACACATCGACAGGCCTTCCGATGGTGGCGATCATGTTCGTCAACAACGAGACGGGCATCGTCCAGCCGGTCGAAGAAGCGGCCAAGATTGTGCGGGCGCACGGTGGTCTCTTTGTCGTCGACGCCGTGCAGGCGGCCGGTCGTCTGCCGATCGAAATCGAGCGCATCGGCGCGGATTTCATCATCGTCTCCTCTCATAAGATCGGTGGGCCCAAGGGGGCGGGTGCGCTGATCGCGCGTGGCGAGGCGCTGATGCCGAAGGCGCTGATCCGCGGCGGCGGGCAGGAGAAGGGTCACCGCTCGGGGACGCAGAATTCGCTGGCGCTGATCGGCTTCGGAGCTGCGGCGGAAACCGTACTGCAGGATCTTGAGGAACGGAACGCCGCGATTGCTGCGCTGCGCGACAGGCTGGAAGCCGGCATGCGCGCTGCCGCACCCGATGTCATCATTCACGGCGCCAGTGGTCTGCGGGTCGCCAACACGATTTTCTTCACGCTCCCTTGCCTGAAGGCGGAGACCGGGCAGATCGCTTTCGATCTTGAAGGCGTTGCCCTTTCGGCGGGCTCTGCCTGCTCGTCCGGCAAGGTCGGCGAAAGCCATGTGCTGACGGCGATGGGGCGCGACACCAAGCTCGGGGCGCTGCGCATCTCGCTCGGCTTTTCCACAACGGAAGAGGATATCGACAGGGCGATTGCCGCCTTCGCGAAGATCGCCTGCCGGCGCAGGTCGGCGGGCGAGGCGGCTTGACCGCATCATAAACTTGCGGAAACGCAAATTTCTGCTTGCCAATCGGGCTGAAAAGTCCCTTTTGGCCTCTTACATCAGGGCAAAGAGATTTGCCCTTGCGCTACAAGCTGCCGGACCTTGTATCCGGCGAGATTGGAGAATGAAATGGCTGCCGTGCAGGAAACGATCGACCAGGTCCGCCTGATCGATGTGGACCAGTACAAATACGGTTTCGAGACCGTCATCGAAATGGACAAGGCGCCGAAGGGCCTGTCCGAGGATATCATCCGTTTCATTTCGGCCAAGAAGCAGGAGCCGGAGTGGATGCTGGAATGGCGTCTCGAGGCCTATCGGCGGTGGCTGACGCTGGAAGAGCCAACCTGGGCGCGCGTCAACTATCCGAAGATCGATTTCAACGACATCCACTATTACGCCGCGCCGAAGAGCGCGCCGGGTCCGAAGTCGCTCGACGAGGTCGATCCGGAGCTCTTGAAAGTCTATGAGAAGCTTGGCATTCCGCTGCGTGAGCAGGAGATCCTGGCCGGCGTCGAGAAGCCGAAGATCGCCGTCGACGCCGTTTTCGACAGCGTGTCGGTCGTCACCACCTTCAAGGCGGAGCTGAAGAAGGCCGGCGTGATCTTCATGTCGATCTCGGAAGCCATTCGCGAGCATCCCGATCTCGTTCGCAAATATCTCGGCTCGGTCGTGCCGACCTCGGACAATTATTACGCGACGCTGAATTCGGCTGTCTTCACCGACGGCTCCTTCGTTTTCGTGCCGAAAGGTGTTCGCTGCCCGATGGAGCTTTCCACCTATTTCCGCATCAACGAGAAGGGCACCGGCCAGTTTGAGCGCACCCTGATCATCGCGGAAGAGGGCGCCTACGTCTCCTATCTCGAAGGCTGCACGGCGCCGCAGCGCGATGAAAACCAGCTGCATGCTGCCGTCGTCGAGCTCGTGGCGCTCGACGATGCCGAGATCAAATATTCCACCGTCCAGAACTGGTATCCGGGCGACAAGGAAGGCAAGGGCGGCATCTACAACTTCGTCACCAAGCGCGGCGATTGCCGCGGTCACCGCTCGAAAATCTCCTGGACGCAGGTCGAAACCGGCTCGGCGATCACCTGGAAATATCCTTCCTGCATCCTGCGCGGCGACGACAGCCGCGGCGAGTTCTATTCGATCGCCGTCTCCAACGGCCATCAGCAGATCGATAGCGGCACCAAGATGATCCATCTCGGCAAGAACACGTCGAGCCGCATCGTCTCCAAGGGTATCGCCGCCGGCGTTTCCAACAACACCTATCGCGGTCAGGTCTCGGCCCACCGCAAGGCGTCGAATGCGCGCAACTTCACCCAGTGCGATTCGCTGCTGATCGGCGACAAGTGCGGCGCCCATACCGTGCCCTACATCGAGGCCAAGAATTCGACGGCGCAGTTCGAGCACGAAGCGACGACCTCGAAGATCTCCGAGGATCAGCTGTTCTACTGCCTGCAGCGCGGTATCCCCACCGAAGCGGCGATCGCGCTGATCGTCAACGGCTTCGTCAAGGAAGTCCTGCAGGAACTGCCGATGGAATTTGCGGTCGAGGCGCAGAAGCTGATCAGCATCTCGCTGGAAGGCTCGGTCGGTTGATATGAACGAGACGGACAAAAAGCGTATTTTTGGACGTCTGGAGAATATGCGCGGGGAAATATTGGCGAAAATTCGCCCCCGCGAGCAAAGATACGAAACGGAAAAGCCGCCGGAGCAGCCTTACGTGTTTCTCCAGCAGCGCATGGAAAACCGGGGAAGATCATTGAAGGAATTCAGGAATTCCTCGAATGGCTTTGGCTCGTAACAGTCGCGGTTTTCCGTGTCATCCGTTTCATTTGGCGATAGCGCCGAGCACAACATGTCGATGCCCTTAGAAATTACGCGAGGCTCAGACGAGCTACGCAGAGGAACGCAGGAACGAAAAATGCTTGAAATCAGAAACCTTCATGCCCGCATCGCCGAAGACGGCACCGAGATCATCCGTGGCCTGAATCTTACGGTGAAGGCCGGCGAAGTGGCGGCGATCATGGGGCCTAACGGCTCCGGCAAGTCGACACTCTCCTACGTGCTGTCCGGCCGCGAAGACTATGAAGTGACCGAGGGCGACATCCTTTATAACGGCGAGAGCATTCTCGAACTCGATCCATCCGAGCGCGCCGCCAAGGGCATTTTCCTCGCCTTCCAGTATCCGGTCGAAATCCCGGGTGTCGCCACCATGCAGTTCCTGAAGGTGGCGATGAACGAGCAGCGCAAGGCGCGCGGCGAGGACGAACTGACGACGCCTGATTTCATGCGCCGCGTCAAGGAAGCTGCGGCCAAGCTGCAGATCAATACCGAAATGCTGAAGCGGCCGCTCAATGTCGGCTTCTCCGGCGGCGAGAAGAAGCGCGCCGAGATCCTGCAGATGGCGCTGCTCGAGCCGAAGCTCTGCGTGCTCGACGAAACCGATTCCGGCCTCGATATCGACGCGCTGAAGATCGTTGCCGACGGCGTCAATGCGTTGCGTTCGCCCGATCGCGCCGTCGTGGTCATCACCCATTACCAGCGCCTGCTCGACTATATCGTGCCTGACACCGTCCACGTCCTTTACAAGGGCCAGGTGGTCAAGTCCGGCGACAAGACCTTGGCGCATGAGCTGGAAGCCAACGGTTACGCCGACATCATCGGCGCAGCGGCGGCCTGAGTTCGGGTGGAAAGGACAACGTCCATGAACATGCAGACGACGAGCCGTCTCACCGCGGCCGAAACGGCGCTGATCGAGGCCTTCAACCAGCAGATCGGCGACCTGCCCGGCAATGGTGCAGTGACGGCGCTGCGTGACCGGCTTCTCGACGACCTGAAGAAGGCCGGCCTGCCGACGCGCCGCATCGAAGCCTGGCATTATACCGACCTCAAGAACCTGCTGCGCGCCGTACCGGCGCAATTGGGTGATGCCGGCTCCAACGCACTCGAGCCGGTCGTTGCCGGTTCCTCGGTGCTGGCGGTCATCCAGGGCCATGCCAATCAGAAGGCCGCCGTCGATGGTCTTGGCCTTTCGGCCTATTCCGAACGGCTGATCGACGGTTCCGCTGTCGAAAGGCTCGATGCGTTGGGCAGCGACGATGCGGTTGGTCGGATCAACGGCAGCTTCGTGCGCGACGGCTATGTGGTCGACGTGCCTGATGAAACCGAGCTTGAAAATCCGCTGGAAATCCAGTTCATCCATGCCGGCGGGCAGACGCATACGCGTCTTCCGGTTTCCTTCGGGGCCGGCGTCAAGGGAACCGTCATCGAGCGCCACCGTGCGGTGACGGGCGATGCTGCCTTCCTATCCCACGTCAGTGACATCACGGTCGGCGAGGGGACGGAGTTGACCTGGATCATCCTGCAGCAGCAGGGCGCCGATGACACGCATCTCGGTCAGATCCGCGTCGATCTCGGCGCTAGCGCCAAGCTTCGCCTGTTCGTCATCAACGCCGGCGGAAAGCTGGTGCGCCAGGAACTGAATATCAAGGTGACGGGCGAGGGCGCCGATCTGACGCTGCGCGGCATCAACCTGCTCGGGGCCGAGAGCCATACCGATGTGACGATGGTGCTCGGCCACGACGTCCCGCATACCGGTTCAACCGAAGTGATCCGCAACGTCGTCTTCGACCGCGCCAAGGGTGTCTTCCAGGGCATGATCCGGGTCGCACCCGATGCGCAGAAGACCGATGCCAAGATGGCCTGCAACACGCTCTTGATGTCCGACGACGCCGAGTTCTCGGTCAAGCCGGAGCTCGAGATCTTTGCCGACGACGTGCAATGCGGCCATGGCGCGACGGTCACCGATATCGATGCCAATCATCTCTATTACATGATGGCGCGCGGCATTCCGGAGAACAAGGCGCGGGCGATGCTCGTCAACGCCTTCGTCGCCGAGATCGTCGAGGAACTGGAAGACGAGGCCTTGGTCGAGGCGCTGGAAAGCGTGATTTCGGCCTGGCTCGAAAAGCACGCCTGATCGGATAAATGCCATGGACAAGATAGTGCCGGCCACTGAGTACGACGTCGAAGCCATCCGCCGGGATTTCCCGATCCTGGCGGAGAAGGTGCACGGCAAGCCGCTGGTTTATCTCGATAATGGCGCTTCGGCACAGAAGCCGCGGTCGGTGATCGACGCCATCTCGCATGCCTATGCGCATGAATATGCCAATGTGCATCGCGGCCTGCACTATCTCTCCAATGTCGCGACCGATGCCTATGAGGCAGCGCGCGAGAAGGTCCGTCGCTTCCTCAACGCGCCTGATGTCAACGACATCGTTTTCACCAAAAATTCGACGGAAGCGATCAACACTGTCGCCTATGGCTGGGGCATGCCGGAGATCGGCGAAGGCGACGAGATCGTCCTGACGATCATGGAGCACCATTCCAACATCGTGCCCTGGCACTTCATCCGCGAGCGTCACGGCGCCAAGCTGGTCTGGGTTCCGGTCGATGACGAAGGCGCCTTCCATATCGAGGATTTCGAGAAGAGCCTGACGGAGCGCACCAAGCTCGTCGCCATCACCCATATGTCGAATGCGCTCGGCACGATCGTTCCCGTCAAGGAGGTCTGCCGCATTGCCCATGAACGCGGCATCCCGGTGCTGATCGACGGCAGCCAGGGCGCCGTGCACCTGCCGGTCGACGTGCAGGACATTGATTGCGACTGGTATGTCATGACCGGCCACAAGCTCTACGGTCCATCCGGAATCGGCGTTCTCTATGGCAAGAAGGAGCGGCTCTCGCAGATGCGCCCCTTCCAGGGCGGCGGCGAGATGATCTTCGAAGTCGCCGAGGACGCGGTCACCTACAACGATCCGCCGCATCGCTTCGAAGCCGGCACGCCGCCGATCGTGCAGGCGATCGGGCTCGGTTATGCCCTCGACTATATGGAGAAGGTCGGGCGCGAGGCAATCGCCCGGCATGAGGCCGATCTTGCTGCTTACGCAGCCGAGCGCCTCAGATCGGTCAATTCGCTGCGAATGTTCGGGACGGCGCACGGCAAGGGCAGCATCTTCTCCTTCGAGCTCGCCGGCATCCATGCCCATGACGTCTCCATGGTGATCGACCGGCAGGGCATTGCCGTGCGGGCCGGCACGCATTGCGCCATGCCGCTCTTGAAACGCTTCGGCGTCACCTCCACATGCCGTGCATCGTTCGGCATGTATAATACCCGCGCCGAGGTCGATGCCCTGGCCGATGCGCTGGATTATGCGCGCAAGTTCTTTGCCTGAGGAGTGCCCGTGATGAGCCTGGACGAAAGCGAACAGAAGATCGACGTGCGCGAAGGCATCGTGCATTCCAGTATCCCGGCCGATGAACTGGCACGGCTCAGCGACGACGTCATCGCCGCGCTGAAGACCGTCTACGACCCGGAAATCCCCGCCGACATCTTCGAACTCGGTCTGGTCTACAAGATCGATATCGAGGACGACCGGATGGTGAAGATCATGATGACGCTGACCGCGCCCGGCTGCCCGGTCGCCGGCGAAATGCCGGGCTGGGTGGAGAATGCCGTTGGCGCCGTCGAAGGTGTGTCGGGCGTCGAGGTCGAAATGACCTTTGATCCGCCATGGACGCCGGACCGCATGTCCGAGGAGGCGCAGGTCGCCGTCGGCTGGTACTGAGTTGCGCTAGTACGCAGTACGGCGCGCGGTATTGATCCGTTTACCTCGGGCGACTACATTTGATTCACGAAGCACCGGATCTTGACCCCGGTTGTGGAAGGAGATGAAGCCGATGGGCTTTGCAGTGATGAGCATGACGGACGGGGCTGCAGCCCGCGTCAAGGCGATCGTCGAGAATTCCGGGCCGGAGGCCAAGGGTGTCCGCGTGGGCATCAAGAAGGGCGGCTGCGCCGGGATGGAATATACCATCGACCTGGTGACAGAGCCAAATGCCAAGGACGATCTGATCGAGCGCGACGGCGCCAGGGTCTGGGTCGAACCGTCAGCCGTGCTCTATCTTCTCGGCACCGAAATGGGTTTCGAGCAGACGACGCTGCGCTCAGGCTTCACCTTCACCAATCCCAACCAGACATCGGCCTGCGGCTGCGGTGAATCCGTCGAGCTGAAACCCGCCGATCTCGCGGCCCTTGCCGCACAGCGTCAGAGTGAGCCTGCGCATTCCTAAGCCGTTCACGCTGGCGAGAATTCTCAGCCGGCTAGCTCCCGGTGAAATACGGGCGCTCAGTCGCGCTTGATGCTCATCAGCATTTCCCACATACCAGCGCCGGTCTCGAAGACCACGGCGTTTGCCTTGTAGCTCTGTTCGGCTTCGATCAGGTCGGTCAGTTCTGTGGCGGGATCGACGTCCGAATCCGTCGGATTGACGCTCGCCTGGACGCCGCCTGGTTCGACGGAGGTGAAGCTGGTGCTCAGCTTGGCATAACCTAATGTGCTGCTGTTTGCGATATTGCTGGCAATCGCGCCGACCCGTGCCGTCTGTGCCCGCATTCCCGAAAGCGCCGTGCTCGTAATACCCGATATGCTCATCGCTGTTTCCCCAGGACTGGATGAAATTCTTGTACATGCAAGGGCTTAGGGAATGCTGAAGCCGTTGCGTTAGCAAAGACCTGCAGACGAGCGCGTTCTGCCGCTGCATCTGCTCCGAGTTGGCACAGAGCGGGATCTGGAGGCGTTCCTTCGCTACCGCGACGCCACCCAGTCGTGCCAATCGCTTTCGTTGCCGTTGAACACATTGAGGTCGATCTTGCCGTCGACGCCGTCGGAGAGGCCCGAGCCGGAATATTGCCAGAAGAGCCACTTCCTGCCGGGATAGACCTTGGACGGGTGAGCGGCGACCGAGCGCAGCCAGAAGGGATAATCGAGCATTTCACCCTTCAGATTGTCGCGATAGAAATCGGGCGCCGTGTAGATGATCGGGCGCTGGCCGTAATGACGCTCGAGCTTGTCCATGAAGACCTGCATCTTTTCCCGGACGCGGGCCGGGGAGATGCGGCGCTTGCAGCTCGACTCACCGTTCCACTCGACGTCGATGACGGGCGGAAGCGCGTTGGCTTCCTTCGGAACGTTGCGGATGAACCAGTCGGCCTGTTCGCCGGCTGTCCGGCACCAGTAGAAGAAGTGATAGGCACCGTGTTTCAGGCCGGCTTCCCTGGCGCGGCGCCAATTTTTCTTGAACATCGGATCGAGGTGATCGCCGCCATCCGTTGCCTTGATGTAGACGAAGTTGGCCCCCTGCTGGCGCAAAGTTTCCCAGTCGATCTCGCCCTGCCAGCGTGAGACGTCGACGCCATGCACGGCAAGCTTTCTCGGCGAAGTCCTGCCGAAATTGATCGGTTTGGCATCGCGGAAGCGGTGGCCGTAAATTCGCGAGCGCGTCGGTGATTTCGGGCCGGCATCCGGATCGATCCCCGGGTCAGCGGGCATAAGCATCGCCACCGGCCGTTCCGTCGGCATCGGCATGCCGACCGGCCTGTCTGCGGGCACGAGCGCCTGGGGCTCCGGAACCGACCCGGTCCAGCTCAACGCCTGCTGCGGCGCGCTGGCCTGCGGGGCAGCATCGCCTACGACCGCAGCCGGGATCGGGCCGCTTGGTTTGGTGATCGCATTGGTCGTTTCTGCCGACGGCACAGGGGTGAGCACATCTTCGGCGCCGGAGCTTGCGGCGCATCCCGACAGGATCAGGGTGGCGAGGAGGATTGCTGGCAAAGCCGATGGACGCATGAGAACCTGCACGCAAAACAAAGGTCGACGGCAACATTCCCTCTGGAGAAAAATCGCCATTTCGAATTGCTAACAGAGACTTGCTAAGAAAGGTTAAATTTGATCCTTGTGCCGCGAAAACGGGGAATGTCGTGTCGTTCAGGCCCCGCTTGACGGCCAAGGGACATATGCCGCAGCCTTGCGACTCCCTCTTCTCCCCATCGCAGCGGGGAGAAGGTAGCCCGAAGGGTCGGATGAGGGGGCCGAAAATGCCGGTCTTTCCTCACAATATTCATGCGGGCTTCGATCGCACTAATATGGTCTCGCCCATATATCGGACACTTCGCGGTGCGCGCGGGACAGGCGTGCCGCGTGGCCCCCTCATCCGCCTGCCGGCACCTTCTCCCCGATGATGCAGGGCTGTCCGGGGAAAGTTCTGGGTGAATCGAAATGCTGCAGGCGCATGCCCCGTCAGACGGAGGTTTTCCGTCTATTTTCTGGTTGTCGAGACTCAGAAAAAGGAACGGAGCATGCGCTTTACGCCTAGCAT
>NZ_JACIFV010000048.1 GCF_014197535.1 Rhizobium aethiopicum | reverse complement strand
TCGCTGAGGTACGAGTTCGAAACCCAAGGATGACACGCATCCCCGTCGCGCAGCCCGTTTATACACCAACGGCAACGTACAAGGATGAGGCTCTCGTGGCGTGCCGGTGCGGCACCTCCAACGCCTCGCATTGGCCGCGGCACCCTCCAAGGTTCCTCATCCTGAGAGCCTGTGAATCTATCGATTTTTCGATATTTCGATGCGAGTCAAATCAATCACTTAGCTCTCGTAAAAACGACGAAAATCCTAAAGATTCACAGACTCTGAGGCGCGTAGCCCAAAGGGCGAAGCCTCGAAGGACGCGCTCCGGCGCTGCTTCTTGCGAAGCCTGGACAAAGAACCAGACGAACTTCAATATCGAGCCGCATCAGTTCATTCCGGGATCATGCCCCAACAGGAGAATGCCTTTGTTTGCCGTCGCAAAATATTCAGAACGCACCGGCCGAGGCGAACGGCGAGACACGACTCGAAATTGATCGAGGGCTAGCCTCGCTCCATCGCTCGGCTTGACGCGCCAAAACCGGCGCATGCTCAATGTCGAGAAGAAGATGATCATCGAATTGACGACTCATGATTTCAACGCGTTGCTGAAAGGTTTCGCGCCTGTAAATACGCGCCTGGTTTCCGATAGCGCCATCGCGCCTCCCGAGGTGCTGGAGATGCTGGCCAGGATTGCAGCCGAGATCGGCGCCGAATTCATGCCCTCGGCCTGGATGATTGTGGAGGAGAGCGAAATCGTCGGGCTGTGCTCCATCATTCGCGCACCTCAGAACGGCGAAATCCACATCGGCTATGGGGTCGCGCCCAGCCGCCAAGGACGTGGATCCGTCACGCGCGCCATAGGAGAATTGCTGGAATGGGCGCGGCAGGACCCGCGCGTAACTCTCGTTTCAGCCGATACAGCCGTGGAAAACATCGCCTCGCAGCGTGTCCTCGAACGCAACGGCTTTTTCCGCGCCGGCGAGCGCATCGATCCCGACGACGGTCCGGTGATTTGCTGGCAGGCGTCTGCCGTTTAGTATAACGCAAATCAGCAAAAGCGCGGGAGCGGTGCTCACGCGCATTCCGCCAGCTGCGGCCTGGCCTCGGCATGAAAACCGGTCTCCGCTCCCAGCGGCAGATCGGCGATTTCGCGCAGCGACATGCGTTGGACCTCGGGATGCCGCAGCGGGTCATCCTTCCAGGCCGGGTCGATCTGCGTCCCCGCGGCAGACTTCAAGAAAAACTTCAGCCACGACATGGCAAGCCTCGCATTCTCCAGCGGCGCGGAAAGGTGACCAACCGGCGGCTGGTGCCGAACAAGCTCTCCCGCTCATCGTGCCATCGCCGGTCGAGCGGGATCCTGTATGCTCGCAATGTCTGCCTGCGCCCGTGCTTTTTCAATTGAGATTACCGCGGCGACATTATAGAAAAACTATATGAAGAACCTGAATAGCGTCCATCTCAACGGCCTCAGGGCGCTGGAGGTCGTCGGTCGTCTCGGCTCATTGCAGGCGGCCGCCGACGAGCTCGGCGTCTCGGTCGGCGCCGTCAGCCAGCAGGTGATCAAGGCCGAAGCGCAGCTCGGCCAGGTAATCTTCGAGCGCACCGCCCGGGGAATGATCGCCACCGAAGCCGGCCGGCCGGTGCTCGCAGCGCTCGACGAGGGCTTCGCCCGTCTTTCGCAGGCGGTCTCGATCGCAAGCCGCAAGGACGATACGATCCTGACTATCTCGGTGGCGCCGGTTTTCGCCGCCCGCTGGCTCGTCCATCGGCTTCATCGCTTCGCCGAACGTTACCCCGACATCAAACTGCGGCTGGATGCAACGACCAATCTCGTAAACCCGGCTCTCGGCGACGTCGACATCGGCATCCGCGTCGGAGCCGGCAAATGGCCCGATGTGAAGGCCGAGCTGCTGCTGGAGCAGGAGGTCTTTCCCGTTTGTTCGCCTGAGATGGCGGCGAGATTGAAAGAGCCGGCCGATATCCTCGCTTTGCCGGCCATCATCGATGGCCCGGCCATGTTCAGCTGGGAAGTCTGGATGCGCGAGGCCGGATTGTCGGGCGCGACGCTTGCGACGCGCCACGTCTTCAACGACGCCTCGCTGTGCCTCGATGCGGCGATCGCCGGCCAGGGCGTCATGCTCGCCTGGCAGACGCTTGCCGCCTTTGCGCTGGCCGAAGGCCGGCTGGCGGCGCCGTTCGGCCTTCGCGCGAAGACCGGCTTCGGCCATTATTTCGTGACGGCCGGCATGCGCGAGCCGAAGAAGGTCAAGGATTTTAAGGCCTGGATCCGCGAGGAAATGGCCGGCACGCTGGCGCTTTTCCAGTAAGCGCTAAACCTCGATCGGTTCCTTGCTGCGGGCCGCCTGCATCGCCTTGTAAGCAGGGCGGGACTGGCAGCGTTCGATCCAGGCGTTGATGTTCGGATGCGCGTCGAAAAGATCCGTCTCGCTCAGGGCATAACGCAGCACCTCGGCGATGTTGAGATCGGCGACGGTGAAGCGGTCGCCGACGATCCACTGCCGGCCGGCAAGATGGCTTTCGAGCGCCGCAAATGGCCGGCGCAGCCCGTAGCAGGCGGCGGCGATCGTCTGCTTGCCGTCGTCGCTGTTCTCAAGCCCGTTGTCATAGGTGAGGACGATCCGCACCGAGTGCGGCTCGACCTGCGAGGCCGCCCATATCGTCCACATCATCAGCAATCCGTCTTCCTCGACGGTTTTGCCGGAAAGCGGCCCGCCATGCTTGCGCGCGAGGTAGAGATTGATCGCCAGCGACTCGTGCATGACGAGGTCGCCATCTCGAATGCTGGGGATCTGCGCCATCGGGTTGAGGGCTGTAAAATCCGGCGAATGCGTGTTGAGCGGCGCCTCTTCGGCGAGCGGGTCGGCAAGCCGCCTGGCCTGCAGCACGGGCACCGAGCGGAATTCGAGCCCGAGTTCCTCCGCCATCCAGTAGACGCGCGAAGCGCGCGATCGATAGACCCCATAGATTGTCAGCATGACGATATCCCCTCGCTGTGTGGCAGAAACCGTAAACGCCGGATCACCCTCGGAAAAGTCCTCGCCGCTGATGGGACGATGAAAGCTTTTGATGCGGCCGGGGCATTCCCGACCGGATAGAGCACAATTGGGAACAATGAGAGAGCCGGCGGGTTGGACCCTGAGATTGGCGCCGCCGCGGCGCCGAAAAGCAATGAGCCGCGTGCGCAGCGCGGGCCATGCAAAGGAGGAACTCATGACGGGCAAGAAGACGCATGAACAACAGCTTCGTGTCATCGAGAAACGTGAGAAAACCGCAAATGCCGGCAAGGATTTCGACGCCAAGGCAGATCTGCAACGCAATGAACAGGCGAAGGAAGCCTATGGCAAAGGCAATGATCTGAAGGCCGACTCGGACCCGCGCAACGACGATCGGGCCATGGTGCGCGGCCGCAACCAGGAGAGCGAGCACAAAAAGGGAAGCGGTCGTCCCTGACGATGAAGGAGCCCTGAACATCAAGGAGCCCCCGATCAGAAAGGAGCCCCCTTAGAAGGAGAACGTCGTGACTTTGACATTGATCAGCAAGGCTTTTGCCCAGGATCAGCCGATCCCGAAGAAATATGCGCGCGCCGGCGAGAATCTCTTTCCGCCGCTTACCTGGAGCGGCGCGCCCGAGGAGACCAGGAGCTTTGCTCTGATGGTTGAGGATCCGGATGCTCCGCATGGCACGTTCCGCCATTGCGGCATTGCCAATATCCCAGCGCAGTGGTGCGCACTTGCCGAAAGCGTCGATACGGCGCCGGAGCAGGCGCCGCGCTTCTACAAGAACGATTTCGGCAACGCCCGTTACGATGGCCCGCAGCCGCCGGCCGGCGATCGCCCGCATCACTACATCTTCCGCCTCGCGGCCCTCGACGTGCCGAAGCTTTCTACGCCGGATGCCGCCGGTATCAGCGCGATGTGGGCGGAGGCAAAGAAACACGCATTGGCGGAAGCGACCGTCACCGGCACCTACCAGACGCACTGAGCAAAGGCGGAGCCGCGTGTCAGGATACGCGGTTTCGCTCGACGGTCAGCTGCGCATAAGGCGCGCGGCCGCCCGCCATTTCGGCGGAGACTTGTCTGTCCCACTCAAAGCCAAGCACCGCCCCTTGGCTAACCTCCTGGAAGATGTTGTCGGTGATGACGGCCGTGCCTGCCCCCTCGGCGACCGAGACCGCGCATCCTACAGGCGCCTTGCGCACCACATTGCCGCTGACGACGACATTTCTGAGATAAGGCCCCCATCCGATCTGCAGGCCCCAGCGCGGCGCGCCCTCGATCACATTGCCGGACACCAGCGTATCGGCTTCCGCCGCAATGCCGATGCCGAAGCCGACCTCGTGGGTGTAGGGGCCTTTCAGCGTCAGGTTGCGCACGACATTGCCGGTGACGCTCGCGAGCCGCCCGCCCTCGTCGAAATTGGCGATCGAGATGCCGTTCGCCGCCCCGTCGATCATATTGGCGGAGACGACCGCCCCTTCGAAGGCGAATTCGACGTAGATCGCCGTCTCGCCGGAGCGCCGGCACTGGTTGCTGCTGATCTGGATGTTCGAGGCCGAATTGGCGCGGATGGCGGTAAAGGCGCAGTCGGAAATCTGGTTGTTCACCACCATCACCCCGTCGGCGCGAAAGACGTTGATGCCGTTGCCGTTCTGGCCGGTGCCGCTGTCATTGGCGCGGATGTTGAAAATCCGGTTGCCGGAGACGACCGTGCCGTCCTCCGCCTTCTTCCAGCGATGCACGAGAATGCCGCCATTGCCGCAATCCGAAACCGTATTTGCCACGATCGAAAGATTGGCGGAATCGACCGCGTAAAGCCCGGATTGGGCGGCGCCCGAAATGCGGCTGCGTTCGATCCGCCCGCCGCAGCGCTCCAGCTGCAGGCCATGTTTGCGGCTGCCGCCAATCTCGCAATTGTCGATCAGCACCTCGTCGACGCCGGTAAATTGCAGCAGCCCGCCGACATAATCGCCGAGCCAGCGGTTGCCGCCGTCGATGACGAGATTGGAAAGTTCGATGCGCCTGATGTTTTCGGCCGCAAACAGATGGCCGTCGCCGGTGTAGACGATCCGCGAGGCGCCGGGCACGCCTGATATGCGCGTATTGTCGGGCAGAGTGAGATTGGAGATCCTATAGGTGCCGGGCGGCAGAAAGACCGGCACGTTCTCGGCCGCCGCCTGCTTTATCATCTGCTCGAGGTTGCGGGTCATGCGGTCGCCGCTTTCGGGAACGGCGCGATATTCCACCGCGTCGATCGCACCGCGCAGATCGGGTTGGCTGGCAGCCGTCAGCGGCGAGGCAAGCGCGCGCGACGTCCCGCCCGCAAGTGCGGAGGCGGCGAGAAAGAGCAGCATGTCGCGGCGAAGGGGCATTCCGGGCTCTCCTGTCATGACACGCCCGTAGCAGAAAACGTGCCAGCCCGCCTGTCTTGTTTTGACACAGGCCCTTAACATCAAACCGAAATTCTTGCTGCGGCAGGGGCCGATGGCAGGATCTCGCCGCTTATATTGGTGTGTTGTTCACTCTTTCATTTAAGCAACCCGAAGGGAATAAGGACTACTTTTAAGGGAAAATAAATGGGTGTTACGGGATGGGCCTTCAGCCGCTCGGGGAGAATGGCGTCATGCAGGAAGCGGGTGCCAGGCGATGGGAGTCTGTCGATTCCCTGACGGCCGAAACACGGCGCTTCGTTGCCGCGACCGAGGCGATGATGGCGTCGACCGCCCATCACGTGTCGGACGGTGTCGAGAACCTGCGCCTGAAGGCGATTATCCACGAACTTCCGGACTTCCTCTACGTCAAGGATCGTGACAGCCGCTTTGTCTTCGCCAACGCCGTCACGGCGGCCAGCCTCGGCCTCAACGCCGAAGAGATTGCCGGCAAGCGTGATTTCGACCTGTTCGATTTCGAGGCGGCGCGCCGCCATTTCGATATCGAGCAGCAGATCATGGCGACCGGCGAAGCCCGCATCGACATGGAGGAGACGGTCGTCCTTCCCGGCACCGCCAAGCCGGTATGCCGGCTGACCTCGAAAATCCCGCTGCGCAACGATCGCGGCGAGGTCGTCGGCCTGATCGGCGTTTCCCGCGATATCACCGAACGCAAGCTGCAGGAGGATCTTCATCGCGGCCAGGCGAAACTGCTCGAGATGATTGCCCGCAATGAACCGCTGCCGATGATCCTCGAGGCGCTGGTGCTGATGATCGAAGCCCAGCTGACGGGTATCGACGGCTCGGTTCTCCTGCTCGACGGCGAGGGCACCCGGCTCTATCACGGTGCGGCTCCCAATCTTCCCGGCGGCTACAGCCGGCTCATTGACGGCGTCACGATCGGCCCGAAGGTCGGCTCCTGCGGTACCGCCGCCTGGCGCGGCCAGCCCGTCATCGTCGAGGACGTGATGAGCGATCCGCTGTGGGAGGATTTCCGCGGGCTCGTTGCGCCTTTCGGCTTTCGCTCCTGCTGGTCGACGCCGATCGCTACCTCTGAGAACAATGTGCTCGGCACCTTCGCCCTCTATTCCAGGGAGGTACGCCGTCCGACCGAGCATGAAATGAGGCTGGTGGCGCTCGCCACCCACATCGCCGGCATTGCCATCGAACGCAAGCGCGTCGACGATCGCATCCATTTCATGGCGCATCATGACGATCTCACCGGCCTGCCGAACCGCGCCTTTCTGAAGGAAAGGCTGGCCGGCATCCTTGACCAGGCCCGGCGCAATAACCGCAAGGTCACGGTCGCCTATATCGATCTCGATAATTTCAAGGACGTCAATGACGGCCGCGGCCATGCCGCCGGCGACGAGGTGTTGAAGGAGATCGCCACCCGCATGGCCAACAGCATCCGTCCCTCGGATATGGTGGTGCGGCTCGGCGGAGACGAATTCCTCGTGGTGCTCGTCCACCAGTCGAGCCACGATGCCGGCATCACCCGCCGCCTTCGCGATCTGCAGAAGGCGATTACTCGGCCGATGCAAGGCGAGAGCGGTGAGATCATCATCACCTCGAGCATCGGCGTCGCCGCCTTTCCCGTCGATGGCGTCACCTCGGAAGAGCTTCTCGCCAATGCCGATCGCGCCATGTATCGCGCCAAGCAATTCGGCCGCAACACGCTGCAGCATCATGATGGCGACAGCAGCGGGGTCGGCATGCCGCGCGGCGAGCAGGAGGAGCTCCATCAGGCGATAACAGCCGATCAGCTGTTCCTGGAATATCAGCCGCAGGTCGATGTCGCCACCGGCCGCATCACCGGCATCGAGGCGCTGGTCCGTTGGAACCATCCGGCCAAGGGCAGGGTGCCGCCGGCGAGTTTCATCCCGATTGCCGAAGAGACCGGCCTCATCGTTCCCCTCGGCCTCTGGGTGCTGAACGAGGCCTGCCGCCAGGCGCGCAACTGGCAGGATATGGGCCTGACGCCGGTGACGATCGCCGTCAATGTTTCGGCGAAGCAGTTCGCCGATCCCGATTTTGCGAGCCACGTCGCCGAGGCGCTGGAGCGCAACCGCCTGCAATCCCGCTGGCTGGAGCTCGAGGTCACCGAAAGCGTGGTGATGCAGGATGCCGAGCGTGCGCTCGCCATGATGGAGCAGTTGAGGGCGCTCGGCGTGCGCCTGTCGATCGACGATTTCGGCTCCGGCTATTCCAGCCTTGCGGCCCTAAAGACCTTTCCCTTCGACAGGCTGAAGATGGACCGTTCGCTGGTCGAGGCCCTGCCGGGTGACAAGACGGCCGTCGCCATCGCCTCGGCCGTCATCTCGCTGGCGCAGACGCTGAAGCTGTCAGTTCTCGCCGAAGGCGTCGAGACCGATGCCCAGATGGACTTCCTGCGGCAGGCACGTTGCGAGGAGGCGCAGGGCTACCGCTTCTCGAAACCCGTCCCGCCGGAGGAGGTTTCCCGATTGCTGCAGGGGCAGCTGCCCTGAACTTTTCCTCGGCTTGCTGATCGCGGGTGGATCGGGCGGTCAGACCCGAATGATATTGAGACGCAGAGCGCTGACGACCGCCTGCGTTCTCGTCGTGCATCCCAGCTTCCTGATCACGCTGCCGATCTGATTGTTGACCGCGCTTTCCGACAGATCGAGAAGCTTCGCAATTTCGCTGCTCTTCCTGCCGCCAGCCGTCATCCTCAAGCAGTCCAGCTCGCTCTGCGTAAAGGCAACCGGCTTGTGTTTCTCGTTCAATGTCAGCTGTGACAGCCGATCATAGATGAGCGTCGCGATAAACAGGAGTTTCGCCATTTCGACCATACTGAAATTCCGAGACCCCGAAATCGACATCGCACCGCGTCCGGCAGCGGCATCATGAACGGGAAAATACGCGCCCCTTTCCATGCCGTACCGCCTGAACAACTCGATGACGGTGGACTTCTTGCCTTCGCCGCGATCGGTATTGATCGCCTCGACATCATAATTGAAGGGGCTCGTCGATCTCAGCATCCTCCGGATGACCGGGCTGTCGACCATCAGGTTATGGGCGTCGTAATAATCGACCATTTCCGCCGGCCAGTTGGTGATGATCTTCGTCGCGCCGATTTCGACGACATCGACCGAAGGAAGCGTCATGATCAGGAAAGCCGTCATTCCCAGATCCTGCGTAAGACGCTTCACGTATTTGAAGACTTCGTAATGCGTCTTGAAGCCTGCGGCGACTTCCTCAATTCGATTGAACTCGGCCTCGAGCGGCATGTCTTTCTCCGATGGCATTCGCGGCGCCTGGCGGCTGAGGTGTCCACTTATCCGCTCGTATCGGAAGTTGATTCTGCATGCTCCAAGCACGGCAGAATATGCATCTGCAGAGAAAAAACGGAAAGACCCTTGACTGCCTGAAATAGGCGGGCGGCCATTGCTTAACAAAGAGTTTACGGCTCTTCGAAACATTCGAAGCCGGCAATGGCGAATAAAATCGGTGGCGGCACGTTTGACAACGTCCCGAAAGATCAGCTCCGACGCCAAGTCCTGATGCAAATGGCTGATCATATTCGGTTTTCTTTCAGCATCGCTCGGATATCACGCATCCGGTTTCGCGACGGCTCGGTTAAAGGAAGCTTAAAGAATTTATCGGATTTTATTTTCGGGGTGCCCGTCCAGCGCAAGCCCGCGGTGGGTGGCGGCAGTCATGCGCTCGATTTGAGCGAGGGGGAACAGCATGAAGAAAATAGGATTCGGCTTCGGTTCGGATGCCAAGGCCGTACTGGCCGCGATGAGCAGGTCGCAGGCCATCATCGAATTCGACCTTACCGGCAAGATTCTCACGGCCAATGCCAATTTCTGTGCTGCCCTCGGTTACGACTTGTCCGAGATTGTCGGCCAGCATCACCGGATGTTTGTCGAGCCGGCAGAAGCCTCGTCGGCCGATTATCGCGAGTTCTGGACGAGGCTGAACCGAGGCGAGTTCGATCAGCGCCAGTACAAACGCATCGGCAAGGGCGGCAAGGAAATCTGGATCGAAGCCTCCTACAATCCGGTATTCAGCGGCGGGAAACCCTACAAGGTGGTGAAGTTCGCGACCGATATCACCAAGCAGAAGCTGCAGAGCGCCGAGGATGCCGGCAAGATAAGCGCACTGTCGCGCGCCCAGGCGGTTATCGAATTCACACCGAAGGGCGAGATTCTGACGGCAAACGAGAATTTCCTGTCGGCGCTCGGTTATCAGCTTGCCGAGATCCAGGGGCGCCACCATTCGATATTTTGCGACAGGGCTTACGTTAACAGTGACGATTACCGGCGGTTCTGGACGCGCCTGTCAGGTGGCGAATTCGTGGCTGATGAATTTCTGCGCATCGGCAAGGGCGGCAGAAAGGTCTATATCCAGGCTTCCTACAACCCGATCTTCGACATGAACGGCAAGGTGTTCAAGGTCGTCAAGTTCGCGACCGACGTTACTGCCCGCGTCAATAATGTCGATCAGTTGGCGGCATCGTTGACGGGCCTGTCTGGCGGCGACTTGACCCAGGAAGTCGCAACCCCGTTCATTCCGACCCTGGAAAAACTCCGAACCGATTTCAACGCCGCGGTCGGTAAGCTGCGCGCAGCGATGCAGGCCGTGGCCGAAAACGCAACCGGCATCGCCGCCGGAGCTCAGCAAGTTCGCTCCGCCTCGGACGATTTGTCGAAGCGCACGGAACAGCAGGCGGCCTCCGTCGAGGAAACCGCCGCCGCCCTGGAAGAGATCACCACAACGGTCTCCGATTCCAGCAACCGCGCTCAGGAGGCCGGCCAACTGGTGAGAAGGACGCGCGAGAATGCCGAGCGTTCCGGGGCGGTGGTCCGTAGCGCCGTCGAAGCCATGGGAAAGATCCAGACATCGTCGGCGGAGATCGGCAATATCATCGGCGTGATCGACGAAATCGCGTTTCAGACCAATCTGTTGGCGCTGAATGCCGGCGTCGAGGCGGCACGCGCGGGCGATGCCGGCAAGGGTTTTGCCGTGGTCGCACAGGAAGTTCGCGAACTTGCTCAGAGATCGGCCAAAGCGGCGAAGGAGATCAAGGAGCTGATCAGCGCCTCCAACGAGCACGTGAAGAGCGGAGTGAGCCTGGTGGGGGAAACCGGCAAGGCACTGGAAGAGATCGTCGCTCAGGTTCAGCAGGTCAACGGCAATGTTCTCGCGATCGTCGAAAGCTCCAAGGAGCAGGCGACGGGATTGAAGGAAATCAACACCGCGGTTAACACCATGGACCAGGGCACGCAGCAGAATGCGGCCATGGTCGAGGAATCGACGGCCGCCGCCCACAGTCTTGCCAAGGAGGCCGATGCGCTCTTCCAGCTGCTGGGGCAGTTCAACATCGGAAGCGCGGCCTTGCGCCAATCACGCCCCGCCGCGGCAACCGCTGCTTCCAGACCCATCCCATCGGCACCGCGGGCAATGGCCGCGAAGGTGAACGCGGCCTTCCACGGCAATGCGGCAGTCGCCGGCGGCGATTGGGTGGAGTTCTGAGGCTCGCGGAGACTCCACCTCATTTCATGAACTTACCGATCGTCTCGATCTCATTCGTCCATAGGCCTGCCGCATAATCCTGCGGCAGTCGCGCCAGCTGCGCGGCATCGTCGATGCCGGTGGAAAAACCGCCGCCGCGATAGGGGCCGAGCACGAAAACTTCTGTTCCGGCATCTTCCATTCGGTTGAGGAAGCGGTCCGGCCAGCCCCAGAGCCACGGCGCGATATTGATCGGCACCAGCATCATCCGATGTTTGCAGGCCTCAGGCAGGAGGCCGGTCCAGCCATAGCCGATATAGCCGAACAGGCAGCCCTTCAGGCTTTTGCGCGAGGCGGTTTTGATATCGGGTGTCAGCCGGCCGAGCACGTCGATCGGCTCGTCGCCGCCATAGACGATGATGTCGGCCCGCCGTGCGGTCGGAAGCCCGTTCAGCACGGCGGCGAGCTTTTCGCCCTCGGACGGATCGCGGCTCTTGATATTGATGAGAAAGCGGCGATCCGGAAAGGTCGAAAGCACTTGCGCCAGCGTCGGCATCATGCCGATGCCCCGGCCACGAAAGGGAAAGGTCTTGCCGCCATCGGCGGTATAGCCGTAACCGATGTCGAGCCTTCTCATCTCAGCCATCGAATGCTCGCGGGTCACGCCGTGTCCATCGGTGCGGCAGTCGAGCGTCCAGTCGTGAAAGACGGCGAATTCGCCATCCGTCGTCGGATGCACGTCGATTTCGACGATGTCGGCGCCGGCGGCAAAGCCCGCCTGCATCGAGGCAATAGTGTTTTCCAGATAGTCGTGTTTCGGCGACAGCATGCGGCTCGCCGTGCAGGTGTCGTTCTTCAGATCGGTCTCGTCGAACCGCTGGGCGATGCCGCGATGGGCGAGCAGCACCGGCTTTCCCGGCCGATGCTCGGCAATGAGGCTGGTATTGTTGAGATAGATGCCGGTGGCTGCGAGCGCGATCGCCGCAGCGCAATAGAAAAGCTTCCCGCCCATTTCCTCTCCTGATTGCATGGCAAGAGGCAACAGCTAAAAAGCGATTCTGGTTGTTCTTGGGCTGTTTTCCGGCTTTTCTATGCGCGGGATTATTCGCCGGAAAGGATTGGCATCGCGATGGAACGACATGACGACGAACTCATCCATTTCGAAGCGCAGGGGGCCGCCCCGCTGCCGCCGGCTTCTGTCGAAGGCCATGTCGGGCGCGCCGGGGCCCGCATCTGGTATGCGAGCTACGGCACGGGCCCGGCCGTCATTCTGCTGCACGGCGGCCTCGGCCATAGCGGCAACTGGGGCTACCAGGTCCCGGCGCTGCTCGGCCGCGGCCGCCGCGTCGTGCTGATCGACAGCCGCGGCCATGGCCGAAGCACCCGCGATACCCGTCCCTACAGCTATGAGCTGATGGCCGCCGATGTGCTGGCGGTGATGGACGAACTGCGGCTGGAAACGGCGGCATTCGTCGGCTGGAGCGACGGCGCCTGCATCGCGCTGATCCTCGCCATGACGGCGCCGTCGCGTGTCGAGGGCGTCTTCTTCTTCGCCTGCAACATGGATCCGAGCGGCACGCTGGAATTCGTTCCGACCCCGGTCATCGACCGATGTTTCGCTCGCCACGCCAAGGACTATGCGGCATTGTCCGCCACGCCGGACGATTTCAACTCCTTCGTCGAGGCGGTCAGCCTGATGATGCGCACCGAGCCGAATTATGGGGCTGCCGACCTCGGCCGCATCGGCGTTCCGGTTGCGATCGTGCTCGGTGAACACGACGAATTCATCAAAGCCGAGCATGCCGAATACCTTGCCGGCAGCATCGCCGACGCTCAGATGATCTACCTGCCCGGCGTCAGCCATTTCGCGCCGCTGCAGCGGCCGGCGGAGTTCAACGCCGCGATTTTATCCTTTCTCGACGGGATCAGGTGATGACGATCGCTTCCTCTGGCCTCGCGCCCATTTCCCACTATCTCTTGGTCCATGAGAGCTGATGCGCTGCTTTATCCCGCCCCGGAAGGGCTCTATTGCCCGGAAGGCGGCTTTTATGTCGATCCGGTGCGGCCGGTCGAACGGGCGCTCGTCACCCATGGACATTCCGATCACGCCCGGCCGGGCCATGTGAACGTGCTTGCCACCCGTCAGACGCTCGACATCATGCGCCTGCGTTATGGCGAGGGCTTCTGCGCCAGCGAGCAGATCGCCGATTTCGGCGAAGAGCTGCTGATCAACGGCGTGAAGGTGAGTTTTCATCCCGCCGGCCATGTGCTCGGCTCGGCCCAAATCGCCATCGAGAAGAACGGCACCCGCATCGTCGTCTCCGGCGATTACAAGCGCCGTCCCGACCCGACCTGCGCACCCTATGTGCCGGTCGCCTGCGATGTATTCATCACCGAGGCGACCTTCGGCCTGCCGGTCTTCCATCATCCCGATCCGATCGACGAGACCGGCAAGCTGCTGGCCTCGCTCCGGCAATTTCCCGAGCGCACCCATCTGGTCGGCGCCTACGCGCTCGGCAAGGCCCAGCGCGTCATCCGGCTACTGCGCGATGCCGGTTATGCCGAGCCGATCTATATCCACGGCGCCATGGAAAAGCTCTGCGACTATTATGTCGGCCAAGGCATCGACCTCGGCGACTTGCTGCCCGCGACGATCGAAAGCCGCGACAAATCCACCTTCCGGGGCGCTGTCGTCGTCGGCCCGTCATCAGCCTTCGCCGACCGCTGGGCGCGCCGCTTCAACGAGCCACTGCCGTCCTTCGCCTCCGGCTGGATGATGGTGCGCCAGCGCGCCAAACAACTCGGCGTCGAACTGCCGCTCGTCATCTCCGATCATTGTGACTGGCCGGAACTGACCGAAACGATCCGCGAACTGCATCCGGCCGAGGTCTGGGTAACCCATGGCCGCGAGGAGGCGCTGGTGCGCTGGTGCCAGCTGCAGGGCATCAAGGCGAAACCGTTGCATCTGGTAGGCTATGAGGATGAGGCGGATTGAGATGAGCCGGAGAACGCGTCAAAACCCCTCCCCAACCCCTCCCCACAAGGGGGAGGGGCTACCGCGCCGCGCTCGTCGCATTTTACCTCTGACGGCCCCGCATGCAGCGACGACACTTTGGGGCAAGCCGCGGCCACCGGTTATTCCCTCGCCCTTGTGGGGAGGGGTTGGGGAGGGGTCTTCTTCTCGCGAAGTTGGGGAGGGGTTTTCCCCCGGAATGCGGAGGCCAATATGAAAGCCTTCGCCGACCTCCTCGACCGCCTTGTCCTGACCCCCAGCCGCAACGGCAAACTCAAGCTGCTCACTGATTATTTCCGCGACACGCCCGACCCGGACCGCGGCTACGGCCTTGCCGCCATCGCCGGCACGCTTGACGTGCGCGACGTCAAGCCGGCGATGCTGCGCGACCTGGTGCTGGAACGCATGGACGAGGTGCTGTTCCATTATTCCTACGACTATGTCGGCGACCTCGCCGAAACCATTTCGCTCGTCTGGGACAACGAGCGGGACATAGACCGCTCGGCCCTGGCTCAGCCGCGCCTGGGGGAGGTCGTCACCCGTATGAACGGCCTTGGCCGCACCGAAGTGCGCGGCTATGTCCGCGATCTGCTCGACCGGCTGGATTCCTCCGGCCGGTTCGCCTTCATCAAGCTTGCGACTGGCGCGCTGCGCATCGGCGTTTCCGCCCGTCTTGCCAAGCAGGCGCTGGCCGATCTCGGCGACAAGGACGTCACCGAGATCGAGACCCTCTGGCACGGCCTGCAGCCGCCTTACGAGACGCTGTTCCAATGGCTCGCGGGCGGCGGCGACAAGCCGGCGCTGGCGACACCGGCGATCTTCCATTCCGTCATGCTCGCCAATGCGGTGGAGGAGGGGGATCTGGCGGGTCTCGACCCGGCCGATTATGCCGCCGAATGGAAATGGGACGGCATCCGCGTCCAGCTGTCGCGCTCCGGCGACAGGCGCAAGATCTATTCCCGCTCCGGCGATGATATTTCGGGCGCCTTTCCCGATATTCTCGAGGCGATCAATTTTTCCGGCGTCGTCGACGGCGAGCTGCTGGTCGGTGGCACCGCCCGCTCCAACAGCCCCACGCGCACCTTCTCCGACCTGCAGCAGCGCCTGAACCGCAAGACGGTGACGGCGAAGATGCTCGACGATTATCCCGCCTTCATCCGCGCCTATGACATGCTTTTCGATGGCGAAGAGGATATTCGCGGCCTCACCTATGTCGACCGCCGCGAGCGTCTTTCCGAGATCATCGACCGCGCGCCCCATGACCGGTTCGACCTCTCGCCGCTCGTGCCTTTCTCCTCATGGGAGGAGCTCGACGCTCTGCGCGCCGCCCCGCCCGACCCGGTCATCGAGGGCGTGATGATCAAGCGGCGCGACAGCATCTACCAGGCCGGTCGCATGAAAGGCCCCTGGTTCAAGTGGAAGCGCAATCCCTATAATGTCGATGCGGTGCTGATGTATGCCCAGCGCGGCCACGGCAAGCGCTCCAGCTATTATTCCGATTTCACCTTCGGCGTCTGGGCCGATGACGAGGACGGCGAACAGCTGGTGCCGGTGGGAAAGGCCTATTTCGGCTTCACCGATGCCGAACTCGAGCTGCTCGACAAGTTCGTGCGCAACAACACGACCGAGCGTTTCGGCCCGGTGCGCGCCGTGCGCGCCGACAAGGATTTCGGCTTTGTCGTCGAAGTGGCCTTCGAGGGCATCAACCGCTCGACACGGCACAAATCGGGAGTCGCCATGCGCTTCCCCCGCATCGCTCGCCTACGTCCCGACAAGCCACCTTACGAGGCCGACCGCCTGCGCACACTGGTCGCCATGATCGATGCGAAGCCGGAGTGACCGGGGGCCGGCCCACCTACTCATCCCAGGGGATGATTTGAAGATCCGGCCACAGTTTACGCCACCGCGCGACCTTCTTTTCGTAGATCTCCCGGCCAATCTGTTTCTTGTTGGCGCGGATGAGCGGCGCCAATAGATCGGACAAGCCGTAGGGCGCATATAGATCCAGCCTGTTGTCCACCGGCCGAATGCCGATGGCGGCCGCCGTCGTCGGGAAGGTCGTGATCGCATCGTCCGTGGATGTGTATGGCGCGATCGAATATCCGAATTTTTTCCGATACCAAAGATGAACTCTGGCCTGGTTCTTCACATCGATCCAGACAGGCAGATCGGAGAATAAGCTCCGGATACGCGCCGAGTGCTCTGCTTCCGCGCTTTCGGACAGGTCATTGTCATCGAAATAAACAAGATCGATGTCATCGATGCCGTGATTGTGGGCGAAGTCGAAGGCGTGGTTCCAGACTGTCTGAGCGATCGCGCCCGCGACAAGGCGGCCATCAGGCAAGCCGATTTCGTCCCAGCGTTCGAGCACTGTCGAGAGCAGCGGACTGTTCGAAATGATGGCCTGGAGTTCCATCTGCGGCTTCGGCATTTGATTCGCTATTTCGCTTGCGATCGGACTTCCCGGTGTAGACTGTTGCGATAGGCTTTGCGTTGCAACCTGCGCAACAATGACGCAGGGCAATATTTTCAACATCATGTGTATTGGCGGCGCCGGTTTTCCGATGCAAATCTGGCGTGCCGGGGAAATGATTTGGGTGCTGCGTCATGAGCTCGCATGAACAAAATTCCTTTCTCCGCCAACGCCGCGCCGTGCTGGCGGGGCTTGCCGGCGCACTCGTCCTGCCGCGCATGGCGGCCGCCTTCGATGTCCCCGACGAGCCGCGCCTTGCCAAGCACGACTATGCCGCGGTCCGCCGCCGCTTCCGCACGAAACTCCTGCAGAAGGGGCCGGCGCCGGATAAATACGAACCGCTGACCGCGCCTGCCGACGCCGAGAAAATCTTCTACCGCTCCGGCTATGGCGGCGAATTGGAACTGGCGGCCTGGGTCTCCCGGTACAAACGCGAGCGCACCGCCAGGCCGGCCGTGCTCTTCCTGCACGGCGGCAATGCCATGGGCGTCGGCCACTGGCAGCTGATGAAGCCCTACATGGATGCGGGTTATGTCGTGATGATGCCGTCGCTGCGCGGCGAAAACGGCCAGAGGGGCAATTTCTCCGGCTTCTACGATGAGGTCGACGATGTGCTTGCCGCCACCGAGCGCCTGGCGCATCTGCCCGGCATCGATCCCGGCCGCCTGTTCATCGCCGGCCATAGCATCGGCGGCACGCTGACCATGCTGACGGCGATGAGCACCCAAAAATTCCGCGCCGCAGCGCCGATATCGGGCAATCCCAACGCCTTCCGCTTCTTCAGCCGCTATCCCCAGGACATCCGCTTCGACGACAGCAATGCGCATGAATTCGAGGTGCGCTCGGCGCTCTGTTACGCCCACAGCTTCAAATGCCCGGTCCGGGTCGTCCACGGAACGGAAGAGTCGCATTTCAACGACCGCGCCGATCTGCTCGCCCGCCGCGCCCGCGCCGCCGGCGTCCATATCGAAACCGACACCGTCGCCGGCAACCACACCTCGGCGCTGCCGGCCGAGATCGAACAGAGCATCCGCTTCTTCCATGGAGTGGCGGCCTGATTTTTCGCCGCCGCTTCAAATGCAGGTCCATCGGGCCTATATTCCCGGTATGACGACGGACGCAGAGACCATGATCGTGCCGAACGACTTCCCCGAGCTGAAAGGGCTCGTCTGGAATCGTGACCCCGCGCGCGATGCCTGCCTCGGAGGCTTTCGCGCTGTATGAACGCAACTGGCGTTTCGTCGATAGCGGCAGGCTGACGGAGCGGGAGGCGCAGCTGATCCACAAGTTGGCTGCAGCCCATGGCAAGGGTGTTCTGCTCGTCTCCTGATATCAGGTTAGCAATGGCCCACCCGTTCGCACAGGTAGTCGTCTCTAGTCATGACTGGCAACATAATCTTCGCTGCGGCTGCCGTGACTTTTGCAGTTGTGTTCTGGTTGATGCTTCAGCTCATCACGAGCCGTCGCGACTTGCTGAACATGACTCCAGCCGAGCATGGTTGGTATGCAAAACGGCTTTTTCCGCTGATGCTCCTGTTTGCCGCGTTCTTGACGGCGGGAAGTTTGGCTCAGCAGTGGGGTTGGCCCTGAGGCGTGACCGCTTTGGCAGCTGGCTCTTCGAACCTGTTGATGGGTTCTAGGCATTCCTCCCAACGCCAGCCTCGCGCCAGCCGCGGGTGCCATCCTGTCGGCAGATATCGCTGTCTTGCCGATCGTTGATAAGGGTGGTCCCATGAATTTTCTGCGCCGGGTTTTCCCGATTGCCGGGCTTATGATTGCTGTGGCGCCGCTCAGCGGCTGCAACATCCTGATCCCCGATGTCGCTGCCGATTCGCCCGCCCGCTTCGTCCAGGAAACCTCGCCGGTCTTCTACCAGCCGCCGGGCGTCGATCCGCGCCGGGTGCGGCCGATCCCCGATCAGCCGGTGCCGCAGACGCGCGAACTCTACAAGACCCAGTTCCACCAGACTTACGGCCTGCCGCTCACCAATCCCGTACATATGGCGATGTATGGCGAGCAGCGTGACGAGGATTTCACCCTGCCGGCGATTCCTGTCAGCCGCGTCCAGCCGCAATTCCTGCGCCAGGAGGTCGACTACCAGACGACCGAGCGCCCCGGCACTGTCGTCGTCGATACCAAGGCGCGTTTCCTCTATCTGGTCGAGGCAAACGGCAAGGCGATGCGCTACGGCGTCGGCCTCGGCCGCGACGGTTACGCCTGGTCGGGCCGCGGCGTCATCCAGTGGAAGCAGAAATGGCCGCGCTGGACACCGCCGGTCGAAATGGTCTCGCGCCAGCCGGAAGTTCGCGCCTTTTCGGCGGAAAACGGCGGCATGAATCCCGGGCTTCAGAACCCGCTCGGCGCGCGCGCCATGTATATCTTCAAGGACGGCCAGGATACGCTCTATCGCATCCATGGCACGCCCGACTGGCAGTCGATCGGCAAGGCGACATCGTCGGGCTGCGTGCGCATGCTGAACCAGGACGTCGTCGATCTTTACGACCGGCTTCCCGCCAAGGCCGAGATCGTTGTGATGTAGCGCTGCAACAGCGCTCTTCATATCGTCGGCTCCGGCCGGAACACGTCTGCGTGAAGCTATGGTTTATTTGGCGCAAGCCGATAGATTTCCTCATGTCGCCACCCCGGCGTCACGCATCAAAGGAAATCAGTCCCGCGTCATGAGCTTCGATAGACATCTTTCCCGCCGCAGCTTTCTTTCCTTTTCGGCACTGACCGCAGCCTCGGCGCTCACCGGCTGCGCCTCCACGGTCAACACGGTCACCTCGGGCGACACGTCGATCATCTACCGTTCGCCGGGCCGCCTGTTCCAGTCGCCGGCAGCCTCGAGCGTGCCGAGCGGGCCCGAGCTTGCCGTCATGTACGGCCCGATCGAGGACGGCGGCTTCCTCATTCCCGCCGTTCCCTATGAACAGATCGATCCGCGCTACTATCGCCAGCGTGTCCTTGATCCCACCGGCCAGCCGCCGGGCACCATCGTCGTCGATACGCCGTCGCGCTTCCTCTATCTCGTCCAGGCCGACGGCATGGCGATGCGCTACGGCGTCGGCATCGGTCGCGAGGGCTTCGCCTGGCAGGGATCGGGCGTCATCCAGTGGCGTCAGAAATGGCCGCGCTGGAAGCCGCCGAACGAGATGGTCGCCCGCCAGCCGGAACTGGTCAAATATTCGATCGACAACGGCGGCATGGAGCCGGGCCTGAAAAACCCGCTCGGCGCCCGCGCCCTCTATATCTTCTCGAATGGAGAGGATACGCTCTACCGCCTGCACGGCAATCCCGACTGGCGCTCGATCGGCAAGGCCGTTTCCTCGGGCTGTGTCAGGCTGATGAACCAGGACATCATCGATCTCTACGACCGCGTTCCGACAAAGGCGCCGATCGTCGTCTGGCAGTGATGCCGCCGGGGCGGTCGCCAGCCGGCCGCCTCAGGCAATTTTTGTCGGCAAACGCTTTCTCTTTCGCTGCCTGTAAAGGAATTTATTTTCGAAAATCCATTGCTTAATTCGGTAAACTCCCTACATGGGGCGTATCGAATATTGCTTGTGACTCTTTGTCCATGCGCTCCGTGCGCTTCGTCAGATCTCGTCTCAACATCGATATTGCCCGCGGAATCGGTCCCGGGCGCACTCAAACGGTTGAAAAGGAGATCGTTATGAATTCAGGCGTCGTCAAGTGGTTCAATGGCACCAAGGGTTTTGGCTTCATCCAGCCCGATGATGGTTCCACGGACGTTTTCGTCCATATTTCGGCAGTCGAACGCGCCGGCATGCGCGAACTCACCGAAGGTCAGAAGGTCCGCTACGATCTGGTCCGCGACAAGCGGTCCGGCAAGAACGCGGCCGATAACCTTCAGGCCGCATGATTTGTCATTCACCTGGGCTGGCCACCGAGGTGGCAGCGAGCTGACCATCACATGGCAGCGAGCTGACCATGAGATGGCAGCGAACGGGCTGAGTGACTGGAAGAGGTCGGGTCCCAACCCGGCCTTTTTGTTTTGATCGGCCGGCTTTCGTCGAGCACCGGGGGCATAGGGCCGGGACGCAAGCCGTTTCGGTCGGTATTTCATTGACAGTGCGGCCTCACCGCCGACAGGAAGGATATCATTTTGCAGGTACTCGTCAGGGATAACAATGTCGATCAGGCGTTGCGCGTGCTCAAGAAAAAGATGCAGCGCGAAGGTCTTTTCCGGGAAATGAAGGCGCGTAGCGCATTCGAGAAACCGTCAGAGAAGCGCGCTCGCGAAAAGGCCGAGGCCATTCGCCGCCAGCGCAAGCTTGCACGCAAGAAGATGCAGCGCGAAGGCCTGCTGCCGGCGCCGAAGAAGGCTCTGCGCGCCCGCTGATCGGCAAAGCATTTCATGATTTCTCCTAGTCATGGAAATGCGCTATCTCTTTATTTCACGTACTTCCCGGCAAGACCGCTCGGCGTTTTGCCGGGAAACCCGTCGCACCGTTTTGCCGGAATTGTATCCGGCCGCGCGGGCTATGGCTTCAAACGCCGACATTACCCGAGAAAGGGGGCACATGACCGCCACCAAGGGAGAATTCTTCAATCCCGCCAAGCTTTCGTCTCGCGACAAGGCCGAAGCGACCGATCAGACGGCGCGCGCCATCATTGCGGCCGAGGCATCGGCCCGTGACAAAAAGACGGAGAAGCTGAGGGCGCTTCGTCTGCAGCAGGCCGCCGAAACAGCGGATGCCGCACCAGCGCCTGTAAAAAAGCGCCGCTCGACGGCAAAGGCCGCCACCCGGCGGTCCTGATCCCGCCGCAGACGTCATACCGGGGCAGGGGCTTTCAGCCGTCGCCGACCCGGCTGAGATTGGCCCGCAGCCGATGCAGCATGTCGCGCATCTCGGCCATTTCCTTGAACGTGCAGCCGGCGGCTTTCCCGATCGCCGTCATGATCTTATCGACCTCTCCCTTCATCGCCTCACCTTTCGGCGTCAGCGACACGATCACCTGCCGCTCGTCGCGCAGATCGCGGATGCGCTTGATGAGCCCGCTCTGTTCCAGCCGTTTCAACAGCGGCGACAGCGTGCCGGAATCGAGGTCCAACTGCTCGCCGATCGTCTTCACCGGCAGCGCACTGCGCTCCCACAGCACCAGCATCACCAGATATTGCGGATAGGTGAGGCCGACCCTGTCGAGGATCGGTTTATAGGCGCGGGTAAAAGCATGCGCCGTCGCGTAGACGGCGAAGCACAGCTGCTTTTCCAGCCGCTTCTCTTCCTCAGGTATCTCCATCGTCTTTGCCGTTTGCGCTTTCATATCCGTCATCCCTGAGGCTGCGATTGTCCTCTTTCCACTCGTGAAATGCAATTTGCAAAATTCACTTGCGTACGATTTAATTGTGCGATAGTTAAACTCCAACCCGATCGAAGGGCCAATCAAAGGAGATCGTCATGCCTATTCTCTATACGACCAAAGCCTCTGCCACCGGCGGCCGCGCCGGCCGCGCCGTTTCCGAAAACGGCGTTCTGGACGTGACGCTGACCGTTCCCAAGGAACTCGGCGGCGACGGCGCGACCGGCACCAATCCCGAACAGCTCTTCGCTGCCGGCTATTCCGCCTGCTTCCTCGGTGCCTTGAAATTTGTTGCAGGCCAGCAGAAGGTCAAGATTCCCGAGGACACGACCGTCTCCGCCAAGGTCGGCATCGGCCCGCGCGAAGACGGCACCGGCTTCGGCATCGAAGTGGCGCTGACGGTCAATATCCCCGGCCTCGACCGCGAAACCGCCGAAAAGCTCGCCGCCGCGGCCCACATCGTCTGCCCCTACAGCCACGCCATGCGCACCTCGACCGAAGTTCCGGTCACGGTCGCCTGATCGGAATAGGCCAGACGGACCAGCCCCCCATCTGCGTGCCGCTACCCCTCCCCACAAGGGGGAGGGGCTAACGTGCCGCACCGCTTCAGGTAACCCTCCATCGTAACCAATCCGTTGAACGGTCACAGCCAGCAGAACCTCTGCCTTTGGTTGCGGCGGGGGCCGAGGCTTAGCCCCTTGTGGGGAGGGGTTGGGGAGGGGTCTTGGTTGATTTCGAACCGCCAGGTTTGGTTTGTCCGGTTCGCCCTATTCGCCCACTGCCCGACGGGAGCGGCTGATAGAGGGCTTCGGCGCTTCCACCGTCACCCCCGACAGCGCCTGCAGATCCTGCCGCAGCCGCGTAACGCCGCCGCCCGGCAATCCGGCGTCGAGGGCCGCATGTGTGCTTTCCCAGATCGGCAGTGCTCTTGCCAGCACCGCCTTGCCTTCCGCCGTAAGGCTGAGCAGGCGGCCACGCCTGTCCCTGGGGTTCTCCACCACCGTCACCCAGCCCTTGCGCTGTAAGGGCTTCAGCGCCGCCGTCAGCGTCGTCTGGTCCATGGCGAGAAGGGCGGCGACCGGCCCCATCGGCGGCGGTTCCGGCCGGTTCAGCGACATCATCAGGGAAAACTGCCCGTTGGTGAGACCGGCCGGCCGTAGCGCATCGTCGAACAGCCGGGCAAGCGCGCGTGCTGCCCGCTGCACATGCAGGCAGAGGCAGGTGTCGCGCACCAGCAGCGTCGTCGAAAACGGAATCTCGATCGAATTTGACATGCTTAATTTCTATTGATATCAATGTAATTAGTCAAGGAGAAGGAGATGAGCCGGCTTCACCGGCAGGCGCCGGAGGAGGGCGCATCCCATGCAGAATGAGGTTGTGTCCCGCGAGGAATGGCTAGAGGCCCGGCGCGCCCTGCTCTTGAAGGAAAAGGAGGCGACGAGGCTGCGCGACAGCATCAACGCCGAGCGCCTGGCGCTGCCGTGGGTGAAGGTCGACAAGGACTACGTCTTCGAAACGCCCGATGGAAAGAAGTCGCTGGCCGATCTCTTCGATGGCCGCAGCCAGCTTTTGATCTATCATTTCATGCTCGGTCCCGACTGGCAAGCCGGCTGCCCCGGCTGCTCCTTCCTGTCGGATCACGTCGATGGCGCGCTGCCGCATCTCAACCATCACGACGTCACCTGGGTCGCTGTTTCGCGTGCCCCGCTCGAGAAGATCGCCGCCTACAAAAAGCGGATGGGCTGGAAATTCCCCTGGGTCTCGTCCTTCGGCAGCGATTTCAATTTCGATTATCACGTCTCTTTCAGTCCGGAGGACCTTGCCAAAGACAAAGTCTTCTACAATTTCACTTCTATCGAGCCGGCTGAGGCCCATGACGAACTGCCGGGCCTCAGTGCCTTCTACCGCAACGACAAGGGCGAGGTCTTCCATACCTATTCGAGCTATGCCCGCGGGCCGGAAGAACTGATCGGCACACTGATGATCCTCGACCGCGCGCCGAAGGGCCGCAACGAGGAAAGCACGATGAATTTCGTGCGCCGCCACGACGAATATGAGGATGCTCCGAAGACCTCGTCCTGCTGTCACTGAGCCATCAAATATCTGGAATATCGTCACCCGAAGGGAGAAGAGAATGATGAAAACGGCCGAAGTGCTGAAGGAGCATTCTTTTTTGGAAAGACTGGTCGGCGACTGGAGCGTCACCGCACCCGAGATGTCCGACGGCAACGACTGGACGGAGACCGTCCGCTCGCTCCACAGCATCTGGTTTGTCGCCGAAGGGACCGGCCATATGCCCGACGGCAAGCCGGCCACCACGATCCTGACGCTCGGCTACAACGCCGAGAAGGGCAAATATGTCGGCAGCTGGATCGGCAGCATGATGGACTATATGTGGATCTATGAGGGCGAGGTCGACGCCTCCGGCAATGTCCTCGACCTCTATACGACGGGACCCGACTTCAGCGGCGAGGGCCTTGCCGATTACCGCGAGCGGATCACTTTCGTCGACGACAACCACCGCACTTTCACCTCCAGCGCCAAGCAGGAGGACGGCTCGTGGAAGCAGTTCATGGAAGCACATTACATCCGCAAAATCTGACAACCACGGCGCCCCCAAGCGAAAGGCGGCGTCAGAAGAGGGAGAGCATGATGTCCAAGACGCATGGAAAGTTCATCTGGTGCGAGCTGATGACCCCTGATACCGCAGCCGCCGCGAAATTCTACAGCTCCGTCGTCGGCTGGACCACCTCGGACATGCAGGTGGAGGGCATGCCGACCTATACGATCTTCGAGGCGAACGGCATCGGCGTTGCCGGCCTGATGGAGTTTCCGGCCGAGCTTGAAGGCCAGGGCATCCCGCCGAACTGGACGGGCTATGTCGGCGTCGACGATGTCGACCAGACGGCAAAGGATTTTGTCGTCAATGGCGGGGCGGTGCGCCGGCCGCCGCAGGACATCCCGTCCGTCGGCCGCTTCGCCGTCGTCGCCGATCCGCATGGCGCCGTCATTTGCATCATGACGCCGGCGCCGATGGAACAGACCTGGCCAGAACTCGCCCCCGACGCACCGGGCAATGTCGGCTGGCACGAACTCTATGCCGGCAACGGCAAAGAGGCGCTGGCCTTCTATTCCAAGCTCTTCGGATGGACGAAGGACAGCGAGATGGATATGGGGCCGATGGGCGTCTATTACCTCTTCTCCCATGACGGCCGGCAGATCGGCGGCATGATGACCAAGCCCGACAGCGTGCCCATGCCCTGCTGGAGCTACTATTTCATCGTCCCGGCCATCGACGCGGCGATCGAACGCGTCACATCGGGCGGCGGCAAGGTCGTCAACGGCCCGATGGAAGTCCCCGGCGGCAGCTGGATCATCCAGGCCACCGATCCGCAGGGCGCCTTCTTCTGCCTGGTGGCGCCGAAGCGGTAGTGACATTGGCGGTAGTGCCGTCGGGCCCCCTCATCCGGCCCTTCGGGCCACCTTCTCCCCGATGGGTAGAAGGGGAGTTGCGGCAGCGGCCTTTTCTTGCTGCTGCCGTTTGCGATGGAGGAAACAGTGCGGCACATCTCTTCTCCCCTCGGGGGGCCGAAGGACGGGCGAGACCGGCGGCTCGCCCCGGTCGATGCCGGCAGGCAGATGAGGGGCCACACGGCACGCAGCCAACGCTAATCATCCGGCAACCGAAGCAAAAAAACCTTCCGGGCTCTCCACCTCCACCAGCCGCTTCTTCTCGATCAGCCAGAAGCGGTTTCCCACTGCCCGCACGAAACTGCGGTCGTGCGATACCAGCAGGCAGCTCGCCTCCTGCGCCATCAGCTCATCCTCCAGCGCTTCCTGTCCTTCGATATCGAGATGGTTGGTGGGCTCGTCGAGCAGGTAGAAGTTCGGCTCCGTCAGCCTGAGCACCAGCATGCCGAGCCGTGCCTTCTGGCCGCCGGAAAGCTGGCCGATCGGTTTTGCCTGCATGTCGATCGTCATGCCGGCCCCGGCGAGCAACGCCCGCGCCCGCTGGTCGCCGACATCGAAGCGGCGGATGATCATGCCGATCGGCGTATCCTTGTCGGCAAGATCGGCAAGCGCCTGGTCGCCATAGCCGAGAACCAACGACGGCGTCGCCTTGATCCCATCCTGCCCGGCCTCCGGTCTCTCGACCGCCTGTTTCAGCATCGACACCAGCCGTGACTTGCCGGCGCCGTTGAGGCCGAGGAGCACGATGCGGTCGCCCTGGCAGATGAACTGCCGGCCGGTTCTAAACAGCAGCGTCCCGTCCGGCGTCGTCACCGCCGCGTCTTCCAGCGTCACCAGCACCTTGGCATGCGTGCCGCGGTTGGAAAGCCGGATGGCGCCGGCCGAGCGCTCGAGATGCGCCGGTTTTGCCGCATCCTCCAGCTTCTCCGCCCGCTGCTTCAGCTGCTTCGTCTTGACGACCAGCAGGTCGCTGCCGGAATTGATGCCGATATTGTTGAGCTTGGCCGCCTGCTTGCGCAATTGCTCCGCCGCCTTCATGTCGCGCTCGTAGCGCCGCGCCTCCGAGACGTCGATCTCGTCGAGGGCCGCGCGTGCCCTGCTATAGGGGAGCGCAAAGACCGGCGATTGCTTCGGCCGCAGGAACAGCGTCCGGTTGGTCGTCGCATCGAGAAAGGCGCGGTCATGGCTGGAGAGAATGACCGGCACCTCGCGCGGCAGCGCATTCAACCAGCTTTCCAGCTGCGCGATCCTTTCGAGATCGAGATGGTTGGTCGGTTCGTCGAGCAGAAGCACGTCAGGCTCGCTGACCCAGCTGCGGGCAAGCATCGCCAGCCGCTGCCAGCCGCCGCTCAATTGCTTCAGCGGCCGGCCGCGCATGACCTCCGGCACCTCGAGCGATTCCAGCACGACGTCGACGCGCCAGCTCTCGCTTTCGGCCTGATCGGCCGGCAGCGCCTGCAGCACCGCATCATGGAACGGCGTGTCGAACAGTGCGGCCGGCACATTCTGCGCGACATGGCCGATCGTCAGCCCGCGCGCCTTGGTGATCTCGCCCTCGCTCGGCTCCAGCGCACCGGTGATGCAGGCAAGCAGAGTGGATTTCCCGCGTCCGTTGGCGGCGACGAGGCCGATGCGGTCTCCTGAATTGACAACGAGATTGAGATTGGAAAACAGCGGATTAGCGAGCGTCACGCCGAGATTGCGGATATTTATGAGGGTCATGTTCGTTCTCTGGTCTTGACCGGGGGCAGGCGCAATCGGTGGCATCAGGCCATCACGGATTGCGTCTTGCGCGCCGGAAATGAGAGGAGTGCGCACGGTCATCTGACGGCGGCGCATCGGCCACGAAGGGCAGACCAGGAAGAGAGTGAAAGCGTCTCTGGTCAGCCCTGCAAACGCATTTGCAGGGCGTTGACGGGACCACGCTGGCGATGATGCCGGAAATAATACTGCATAGCGTGATCCTCCTTTCTCGAAAGAGTTGCAGAATGGAAATACCATTGCCGGCAAAATGAGGCAAGGGAGGCATAATCAGCTGCCGCTGAGTGGAGGGGTGGCGCTGGTGCCCGATGCTCACGAGAGCCTCATCCTTGTACGTTGCCGTTGGTGTATAGTGGGGTTGCGCGACGGGGATGCGTGTCATCCTTGGGTTTCGAACTCGTACCTCAGCGAGCATCTCCGTCGCCATGTCTTCGCTCGAACGGTTGATTG
>NZ_JACIFV010000047.1 GCF_014197535.1 Rhizobium aethiopicum | reverse complement strand
CAAATGGCATCGGAAGCCCTCCCTCCGACACACTATGACTTGTCGACCATCAACCCGGTTCATTCTGTCAGGCATCAGCCCGGGCTGTACCCCGCCAAAACCCCTCCCCAACCCCTCCCCACAAGGGGGAGGGGCTTACATGCCGCCCCCTGCTTTCCATTTCACCTCGCATCCGCTCCACCCTTTGCATCTGCAGTAGGGCTGACGTCTGCGCAGTTGGCGCAGCGTGTTAGCCCCTCCCCCTTGTGGGGAGGGGTTGGGGAGGGGTTTTCTCCAATAGGCAGTTCGCCGATCCCGCCATCGCGCAAAGATGGCGCCCAATCGGATTTCGCGCTATAATTCGCTCATGGCGCCGCCGAAGCGCCGCGCTTCGCAACGGATGCCGTGGAATGCCGGTGAACGGCAGAACAGGTCGGCGAAAAATCTCCTCTTCTGCCGGGTTTCCGGCGAAAGGAGGTGCGTCATGCCACGCGGTAGGATCTACGGCGTACGCGGTAGGATCGACGGCGTACGCAGTATGATCTGCGGCCTGCTGGCCGTCATATTGCCGACATTGGTGATCGCGCATCCGCATTCGGCAGCATCGCAGACGATGCTCAGTTGCGCAGGCCGATCCGACGTCGTCAGTTTCCTCGACAGGAATTTCGGTGAGAAGCTCACAGCGGTCGGGTTGGTCAACCAGAACGCCGTTCTCGAGGTCTATGCCGCCAAAACCGGCACCTGGACGCTCGTGGTCACGGATATCCACGGCATAAGCTGCATCCTGCTGTCGGGTGACAGCTGGGATTCGATGCCGGCTCTGCCGGGCATTGCCACATAACAAATGCCAGCGCGTCGGCGCCGAAAGTCTGAATCGGATTTTCGACGGCGCGACCGCGGGGCTGAACGGCAGCGCCAGTCTATTTCTGCGCGCCGCGTTTCAAGTGCTCGTCCAGGCGCGGCATGATCTCGACGAAATTGCACGGCACGCTGCGATAGTCGAGCTGCGCTTTCAGGATGCCGTCCCAGGCGTCCCGGCAGGCGCCGGGCGAGCCGGGCAGGGCGAAGATGAAGGTGGCGTTGGCAACCCCCGCGGTGGCGCGCGACTGGATCGTCGCCGTGCCGATCTTTTCGTAGGAAATACGGTGGAAGACGGCGGAAAACCCGTCCATGCGCTTTTCGAACAGCGGCTCCAGCGCCTCGGGCGTCACGTCTCGACCGGTAAAGCCGGTGCCGCCCGTGGTGATGACGACATCGATCTCATCCCGCTCGGTCCAGGCTTTGACCTGAGCGGCGATCTTCTCCCGGTCATCGGGCACGATCGCCCGCTCGACCAGCCTGTGGCCAGCCTCGGCAATCCGCGCCGCCAGCGTATCGCCGGACTTGTCCGTCTGCGGCGTGCGCGTATCCGAGACGGTGAGGACAGCAATGCCGACGGCGATGAAGGGCCGTTTTTCGTCTAAGCCTGCCATCACATGCCTCCCGAAACCGTTTCCGTCGCCTGGAAATACCAGTCGGGCCGCGCCGCGTGAAGAGCCGCCGCCGCATCTCGCGCGGCGGCCATGTCGGCAAAGATCCCGAAGCAGGTGGCGCCGGAGCCGGACATGCGGGCAAAAAGAGCGCCTTCAGCCCGCAGCATCGCCGAGATTGCCGCGATTTCGGGCACGGCTTCGCGCGCCGGCGGCTCCAGATCGTTGCGGGCCGCGCCGATCGCCGCCAGCCAGCCGGCGGTCTGTGCGAGGTTCAGGGGCGGATTGTTCTTTGCCGTGAGCCGGCGGAAAACCTCCGGCGTCGGAACCCCCTTTAGCGGGTTGGCAAGCACCATGGCAAAGGCCGGCAGATCCGGCACGGCTTCGATCTCCTCGCCGATGCCGCGGGCGATCAGCGGCCGGCTCTCGAGGCACATGGGCACGTCGGCCCCAAGCTTCAGCGCCAGCGCCGCCAGCGTCTCCACCGGCAACCCAGTGCCCCAGAGGCGCATCAGCCCACGCAGGGTCGCCGCCGCATCGGCCGAGCCGCCGCCGATGCCGGAGGCAATGGGCAGGTTCTTCTGGAGATGGATGTGAACAGGGAAGGCAAGGGCGCCCACGACCTCGCGCAGGAGATCGCGCGCTCTGATCACAAGGTTGGTGCCGCCGTCGCCGGCAAGCGTCTCTCCGAAGCGGCCCGACAGGGTGAAGGCGTCGGCCTGCGCCGGCAGGAAGCCCAGCCGGTCGCCGCAATCTGCGAAGGTCACCAGCATATCGAGCAGGTGATAACCGTCCGGCCGCTGGCCCGTCACATGCAGGGCGAGATTGATCTTCGCGCGCGCCTCTTCGGTGACGCCGAAAGCGTCGGCCAAGCCCTGCTCAGGCATCGGTCGCGCCCGTCAGGACTTCTTGTCGACCGGCGGCGGCGTGACCGGCACCGGATCCGGCTGCTTCTTGTCGGCCGCCTTGGCGTCGTCGTCAGCGGGCAGGCCGTTTGCGACCTTTTCCTTGATCTTCGGAATTTCGGCCGCTTCAGGCTCGGAGGCGAGCGCCCGGTTCCACTGGTAGACGGCTTCGAGCTTGCGCCCGACGCGCCAGTAGGCATCGCCGAGATGGTCGTTGATCGTCGCGTCGCCGGCCTTGATCTGCGCCGCCCGCTCCAGCTCGTCGACGGCGTCGTCGAAGCGGTTGAGGCGGAAATAGGCCCAGCCGAGCGAATCGATGATGTAACCGTCGTCAGGGCGGAGATCGACGGCCTTCTTGATCATGGCGAGGCCTTCGTCGAGGTTCCGGTTCATGTCGATCCAGGAATAGCCGAGATAGTTCAGCACCTGCGGCTGGTCGGGGTTGAGCTCCAGGGCCTTGCGGAAATTCGGTTCGGCTTGGTCCCACTTCTTCAGCCGCTCATAGGCGATGCCGCGCTGGAAGAAGACGCTCCAGTTGGCGCGGCCGGGGATCGGACCGATCGCTTCGACCGCCTTGTCGTAATTGGCGGCCATCGCCTCGTAGTCCTTGGCGTCGGAGAGCACGCTGCCATAGGCGAGGTAGCTGCGAATGTCCTTCGGATCCGAGGCGATCAGCGCCTGCAGGTGCTTGCGCGCCTCGTCGACCTTGCCGCCCTGGGCAAGGGCGAGGCCGAGCTGCAGCTCGGAGATGCGCCGCATCGGCGAATCTTCCGGCACCTTCTTATAGAGGGAGATGGCGCGGTCCATCTGGTTCTGCTTTTCGGCGATGCCGCCGAGCAGCACCAGTGTATCGGCGCTGTTGGGGTCGAGCGCCTTGGCGGTCTGCAGGTAGAGCGAGACGATATCCTCGGCGCCATCGCGGTTCAGAGCACCGCCGACGGAGAAGAGCACGCCGGCGGCGCCTTCTTCGGCGGTCTTGACCTGCTGCTCCTGCTTTTCGCCCTTCTCGATGCTGTCGCGTAGCGCATTCAGCGGCGCATAATTCGGCAGCAGGTTATCGCCGACCGAAACAGCGTCGAGCGCCTTCTGCTTGTTGCCCTGCGCGGCCTCGAGGCGGGCAAGCGCCATCACCGCTCGCATGAAGGTGTCGGGCGCCGTCGCCCCGCCTTCCTTGTCGAGCACGGCGTCGTTCAGATGCTGGCGGGCCGATTTCACGTCGCCGGTGACGACGGCAATGGCGCCGGCATTGTAGTTCTGGAAGATGCGGAACCAGTCCGGCCCCTTCATCTTCTCGACCATGGCGAGCGCTTCCTTGCCACGGCCGGCGCCGACCCGGGCCCAGGCGAGCAGCAGGTCGTTCATCATCCGGTCGAGATCGTTCGGTCCCTTATATTTCAGGATCGACTCGGCGGTCTTGTAGTCGTCGCGGCGCACGGCATCCATGCCGCGCACGATCGTGGTGATGCGCTCGACCGAGGGATCGCCCTTCAGATCATTGGCGTATTTGACGCCTTCCTTGATGTCGCCGTTGAGCAGCAGCGAGATCATCAGCCGCTGGCGAATCTCGGGATTGCCGGGCTCGATCTGCAGCGCCTTCTTGTAAAGCGCGATCGCGGTCTCGTAATCGTGATCGACATCGGCCGTGCGCGCGGCGAGAAAGGCGCCGGAGAAAGTGGTGACGCTATCGGCATCGAAGAAGCTCTCGGCCTTGCCGGCATCGCCCGCCTTGGCCGCATCTTCGGCACTCACGCCGGCAACACCGCCAAGCGAAAGGACAGCCGCCAGAGCTGCGCTCGTAAGAAGACGGATGGCAATTCTCTGCCGCATTAGGAAACCTTTCTTCGAGAGCGTCCGGCCGCTGCCGGTCGCAAATCAGTCGTCATCACTGATTCATAACAGGATGGCTTTTTTGGAGCGGCGCTGCAAGAAAATCAGCCTCGATCGCGGCGTTCGATCAATTGACGCGCTCGATGCAGAAGTCGATCACTTCCATCAGGGCGGATTTCCATACCGTATCCGGAAGCGGCGCCAGCGCGTCCCGCGCGATCGTGCCGTAATGGACCGCCCGGCCGATCGTGTCGCTCAGCGTGCCGTATTTGGTGATCAGCCCGAGCGCTTTTTCCAGGTTGGCGTCGCTGCTGTTGCCGGCCTCGATCGCATCACGCCAGAAGGCGCGCTCCTCGGTGGTGCCGCGGCGATAGGCGAGGATGACGGGCAGGGTGATCTTGCCTTCGCGGAAATCGTCACCGACATTCTTGCCGAGATCGGCGGCCTTGCCGCCATAGTCAAGCGCATCGTCGACGAGCTGAAAGGCGAGGCCGAGATTCATGCCGTAGGATTTCAGCGCATTGCGGCCGGAGCGGCCGGCATCGGCAACGATCGGCCCGACTTCGGCGGCAGCCGCGAAGAGAGCCGCCGTCTTGGCGCGGATGACGGAGAGGTAATCGTCCTCCGTCGTCTCCATGTTCTTGGCGACGGAAAGCTGCAGCACTTCGCCTTCGGCGATCACGCAGGCAGCGGACGACAGGACGTCGAGCGCATCGAGCGAGCCGACATCGACCATCATGCGGAAGGCCTGGCCGAGCAGGAAGTCGCCGACCAGCACGCTTGCCTGGTTGCCCCAGATCATCCGCGCCGTCGATTTGCCGCGGCGCAGGTCGCTTTCGTCGACGACGTCGTCATGCAGCAGTGTCGCCGTATGCATGAATTCGACCGAAGTGGCGAGCTTGATGTGGTTTTCGCCGCGATAGTCGAACAGCGAGGCGGCCGCCAGCGTCAGCATCGGCCGCAGCCGCTTGCCGCCTGACGAGATCAGATGGTTGGCCACTTCGGGGATCATCTGCACGTCGGAGCCGGCCTTGGACAGAATGAGCTGGTTCACCCGCTCCATGTCAGCCCGGGTGAGATCGACCAACGGCTTGATGGATGCCTGTTTGTTTTTGCTTTCTTCAAGCGGTATGACCACGCCCAACGACCCGGACTCCTGTTCATTCATTGCATCTGACAATAGAAAGGGGCGATGGGCGCGGCAAGGGGTGAATTGTCGCGTCAGCCGAAATTGGAAGGAAAAAGACGGCAAATGCATGAACTTATCCGCGCCAACGATCCTGTCCTGCTCTCCTTTGCCGAGAGCCTGATGAAGGATGCGGGAATTCACTGCTTCATCGCTGATCAGGGCATGAGCGTTCTGGAAGGCTCGCTCGGCATGCTGCCGCGCCGCTTGCTGGTGGATGAGGACATGGCCAACCAGGCCCGCCGCATCCTGATCGACGCCGGCCTCGGCGGCGAGCTGCGCGACAGGACGTGAGCGGGCGATGACCGGCGGACCCGCTGAAACCATCGATGCCTTCCATCGCGGCGCCTTTCATCTGGTGCAGCCGAAGGGCAGGGGCCATCGCGCCGGCATGGATGCGATGCTGCTGGCCGCCCTCGTCGCCGATGATCGCCCGGTCAGGGTTGCCGATCTCGGCGCCGGCGCCGGTGCCGCCGGCCTTGCCGTCGCCTCGCGCCTTGCCAAGACGCAAGTGGTGCTGTTCGAACGCTCTGCCGAAATGGCCGATTATGCCCGCCGCAGCATCCTTTTGCCGGAAAATGCCCATCTTGCCGGCCGCGTCGGTGTCGTCGTGGCCGATGTGACGCTGACCGCCAAGGCGCGCAACGATGCCGGCCTTGCCGATGAAAGCTTCCATCACGTAATCATGAACCCGCCCTTCAACGATGCCGGCGACCGGCGCACGCCCGATGCGCTGAAAGCCGAAGCCCATGCGATGACCGATGGCCTGTTCGAAAGCTGGATCCGCACCGCCGGCGCCATCATGATCCCGGGCGGGCAACTGTCGCTGATCGCCAGACCCGAGTCGATCGCCGAAATCATCGATGCCTGCGGCCGGCGCTTCGGCGGCATCGAGATCACCGCCATCCATCCGCGCCCAGGGGAAAATGCAGTCCGTATCCTGGTGACCGCCATTAAGGGTTCGCGGGCGCGGCTGTCGCTGCGCGCGGCCCTCGTCATGCACGAAGAGGGGAGCCACAAGTTCTCCCCTCTCGTCGATGATTTCAACAATGGCCGAGCGGCCTATGCCAGGCTTCGACCGTCAAACGCTAGCCGGTGACGAAGTCGAAGAGCAGCTTGACGTTCAGCCCGGCGATGACGATAGCGATCACATAGGCGATGCCGCTCAGCCAGCGCGGCGCGACGAGTTCGCCCATCTTGGCCCGGTTGGCGGTGAACATCACAAGCGGGAAGACGGCGAAGGAAAGCTGTAGGCTGAGCACCACTTGGGTGAGGATCAGCAGTTCGGCCGTGCCCTGGTTGCCGTACCAGATGGTGACGACCGCCGCCGGCACGATGGCGATGGCGCGGGTGATCAGCCGGCGCACCCACGGTTTCAGCCGGATCTTGAGGAAGCCTTCCATGACGATCTGGCCGGCAAGGGTTGCCGTCACCGTCGAGTTGAGGCCGCAGCAGAGAAGCGCGATGCCGAAGAGCGTCGGCGCGATCGCCAGGCCGAGCAGCGGCGACAGCAGCGCATAGGCATTGCCGAGCTCGACGACATCGGTCTTGCCGTTGGCATTGAAGGCGGCGGCCGCAAGGATCAGGATCGAGGCATTGATCAAAAGCGCGAAACAGAGCGCGACGGTCGAGTCGATCGTCGCAAAGGTCAGCGCCTCCTTCTTCTCAGGGATCGTGTGACCATAGGCCCGCGTCTGCACGATGCCGGAGTGCAGATAGAGATTGTGCGGCATGACGGTCGCGCCGAGGATGCCGAGCGCCAGGTAGAGCATTTCCGGGTTGGTGACGATTTCGGTCGTCGGGAAGAAGCCGGTGATGACGGCGCCCCATTGCGGATCGGCCAGGAAGATCTGTACGCCGAAGCAGAGCGCGATGACCCCGAGCAGCGCGATGATGAAGGCTTCCACCCAACGGAAGCCGAGCCTCTGCAGAAAGAGGATCAGGAAGACGTCGAGCGCGGTGATCAGCACACCGAGTTCGAGCGGGATACCCATCAGTAGGTTGAGGCCGATCGCCGTGCCGATCACCTCGGCAATGTCGGTGGCGATGATGGCGATTTCCGCAAAGGCCCAGAGCGGCACCGAGACGTATTTCGGAAAGGCGTCGCGGCAGGCCTGCGCGAGGTCGCGACCGGAGGCGATCGCCAGGCGCGCGCAGAGTGATTGCAGCACGATTGCCATCAGGTTGGAAAGCAGGGCGACGGTGAGCAGCGCATAGCCGAATTTCGAGCCGCCGGCGAGCGAGGTCGCCCAGTTGCCGGGGTCCATGTAGCCGACGGCGACCATGTAGCCCGGCCCGGCAAAGGCCGCTGCCCGGCGCCACATCGAGCTGTGACGCCCCGTTCCGACGGTGCGGTAGACATCCGACAGCGACGCCTCTCCGCGTTCGTGTCGCCAGCCGCTGTTTGCATTGGGATTGAGGGCATCCATGCCATTTCCACCTGTTTATCGTCCGTGCACTATGACCGATTAGAATGATAATGCAAGTCATTCGCAACAAGAAAATCAATCCGGTGTTTTTCAGGAACGCGGCCATTGCGTTTGTCGTTCCAGCGCATACATGGATGCGATCGCGAAATGATGTTCGTGCGACCTGAAGCGAAGGATGGGAAATGGCCGGATTCTTGAGAAAGCTGCTGCCGAAACGGTTCCGCAAGGAGGGCCTCACCATCCCCGTCGTCAGGCTGCAGGGCGCGATCATCAGCGGCGGCGGCCAGTTCCGCCCCACCCTCAATCTCGCCAATGTCGCCCCGGTCCTGGAAAAGGCCTTCGCCATGAAGGAGGCGCCGGCGGTTGCCATAACAATCAATTCGCCGGGCGGCTCGCCTGTCCAGTCCCGCCTGATCTTCACCCGCATTCGTGAGCTCGCCCGCGAAAAGCAGAAGAAGGTGCTGGTCTTCGTCGAGGATGTCGCCGCTTCCGGCGGCTACATGATCGCGCTTGCCGGCGACGAGATCATCGCCGACGCCACCTCGATCGTCGGCTCGATCGGCGTCGTCTCCGGCGGTTTCGGCTTTCCCGAACTCCTGAAGAAGATCGGCGTCGAGCGCCGCGTCTATACGGCCGGCGAAAACAAGGTGATCCTCGATCCGTTCCAGCCGGAAAAGGAAAAGGACATCGAGTACCTCAAGAGCCTGCAGCTCGAAATCCACCAGGTCTTCATATCAATGGTGCGCGAGCGCCGCGCCGGCAAGCTCACCGATGATGCGACGGTGTTTTCCGGCCTGTTCTGGAGCGGTACCCGCGGCCTCGAGCTTGGCCTCATCGACGGTCTCGGCGACATGCGCCAGGAATTGAAGCGGCGCTACGGCCAGAAGACCCGGCTGCAACTCGTCACCGCCGGCCGCGGCCTCTTCGGCCGCCGCATTCCGGGTGTATCGCCGATCTCCCTCGAAGGCGCGGGGGCAGGTCTCGCAACAGGCCTTGTCGAAGCGGCGGAAGAGAGAGCATTGTGGAGCCGCTTCGGGCTTTGAGAGGAGCAAGAGAGGGGCATGGCACAGCTTATCACGATCCTGATCCTGGTGTTCTCAGCCTGGTGGCTCTACCGCCGCTTCGTCTCCGATGCCCGCAAGCTCGCCGAAAAATCGCGTCGCGCCGAAAAGGAACGCCAGACCGGCGCGATCGGCACGCTGGTCAAGGATCCGGCGACCGGGGAGTATCGGTTGAAGCGCGAGGAGGAATAGGATCAGGAGCGCGAATTAAAAGGCATCCAAGACCCCTCCCCAACCCCTCCCCACAAGGGGGAGGGGCTTAATTTGCCGAACCCGCCTTCCAAATCTTCGACGTTTCGGGAGGAGCGGGGCGGGTTCTCCGGGTTAGTCCCTCCCCCTTGTGGGGAGGGGTTGGGGAGGGGTCTTGAATCTCCCCGATGCCGCAAAACCCTTGACCCCTGCCGCCCTCCATGGCACCTGTCGCGCCGATAATTCCCAAGCCAGCGGTGCCATCCCATGTCAGCTATCCCAGACCATATGAACCCGAAGCGCTCCTTCCAGGCGCTGATTCTGACCCTGCATAGCTACTGGGCGGACAAGGGTTGTGCGGTGCTGCAGCCCTACGACATGGAAGTCGGCGCCGGCACCTTCCACCCCGCAACGACGCTGCGCGCCCTCGGCCCCAAGCCCTGGAAAGCGGCTTACGTCCAGCCCTCCCGCCGCCCGTCGGACGGCCGTTATGGCGAGAACCCGAACCGGCTGCAGCATTATTACCAGTATCAGGTCATCCTGAAGCCGAACCCGCCTAACCTGCAGGAGCTCTATCTCGGCTCGCTGGCCGCAATCGGCCTCGATCCGCTGCTGCACGACATCCGCTTCGTCGAGGACGACTGGGAAAGCCCGACGCTCGGCGCCTGGGGTCTCGGCTGGGAATGCTGGTGCGACGGCATGGAAGTCTCGCAATTTACCTATTTCCAGCAGGTTTGCGGCATCGAATGCGCGCCGGTCGCCGGCGAACTGACCTATGGTCTCGAACGCCTCGCCATGTATGTCCAGGGCGTCGACAATGTCTACGACCTGAATTTCAACGGCCGCGAGGGCGACGAGAAGATCAGCTATGGCGACGTCTTCCTGCAGGCCGAGCAGGAATATTCGCGCCACAATTTCGAATTCGCCAATACTGAGATGCTGCATCGCCATTTCGTCGATGCCGAGAAGGAATGCCGGGCGCTGCTCGATGCCGGCGCCCCTGGCCAAAGCGACAATCAGCGCCTGCACAAATGCGTCTTTCCGGCCTATGACCAGTGCATCAAGGCCAGTCACGTCTTCAACCTGCTCGACGCCCGCGGCGTCATCTCGGTCACCGAACGTCAGAGCTATATCCTGCGGGTGCGCACGCTCGCCAAGGCCTGCGGCGAAGCCTTCCTGCTGACCGACGCCGGCGGCGTCAACCTGTCGAAAGAGGCGGCATGAGGCAAAAGCCTGCCAGCCGTATCGTCCATATCAACGGCTGGCCAGGCACAGGGAAGCTGACTGTCGGTCGCTTGCTGGCGAAAAGGTTCGGCGCGCGGCTCATCGACAATCACACGCTACTTAATCCAGTCGAGGCTCTGTTCGCCCGCAGCAACCCTCTGCATGCATCACTGCGTGAGCAGGTTCGCCGTGCGTTTTTCGACCACGCCGTGCGCGCAGATCCGGCTGAAAGCTTCGTCTTTACCGATGCTCTTGCCGATGACGAGCATGATGGTGCGATGTTCTCTGGGTATCTCGATCTGGCTGCCGCCAGAGGCGCGGACCTGGTCGCGGTTCTCCTCGATTGCGCGCCGGAGGAGAATGCCAGGCGCCTCATCTCTGCCGGCCGATCCGAAGCGCTCAAGCTGACGGATCCGGCAAGGCTGCAACAGCTCCGGGCGAACTATAAACTGTTGCGCGGACTGGCTGAATACACAATCGAAATTGATACGACGGACCTTTCGCCGGAGCAGACGGTGGCCCGAATCCTCGCGCACATCCTTGACGACAGCCGAGAATCCGGTGTCGTTGTTACCCAAAGTGCGGCGAAACCTTCCTACTGACTGATGCGGCGGCGTTCAACTGACGAGCGAGGCGGCGTAAGCAGCCTCGAAAATTTCCGTCGCTCCAAGGCCAGCCTTCTTTTGTATTGCGCAAACCATCACCACGTTGTCAGATATTGCGATAATGCAAGGTGTCTCTTTTGAATGGATGATATTCTTTACTTTAAGTTTTCAAATGAGAATTTCGCCGCCAGGATGTTGCGTCTTTTATCATGGCCAATCTTATGCGCTATGCTAGTCGTTCTGACCTCGTGCAGCGATTTTGACCGGGAGTTCACCGTCCAGTCGGCAAGCAGTACGGTTGAAGTCTATACCGACGGCACCGCCTTTGTGTCGGAGTTCTTCGACATCGCAGTCAAAAAGACGGAGAATTACGGCGGCGTTTACGTTGATATCCCTCAACGTTTCACAGATGCGTCAAACGGGGTTCACTGGCGAGATTTCGAACTGGTTGCAGCCAGACGTGACGGACTCGACGAATATTATTTCAAAGAAAACAATGTGCCGGGCTACTCGATTTATATCGGCAAGGAGCACTGCAAACATTGCCCTGCAGATTTGTCCCCCGGTGTTACAAAGATCCAGATCGTTTACTGGCTCGGCCGCCTGGTTCATCAGGAAAGCGATCGCGAGGTTCTCTCCCTGCCGGCCTATATGAGCCGCGTCCATGGCCAGGGCGCGAAAAAGACGCTGACGCTGAAGCTGCCGCGCGGTGGAACGTTACGCCCTTCGCAACAGGATCCGGCGGCCTATGAGGTCATGCAGAAAGCACCGAATGAGTTTGTAGTGTCTATTGCGGCAGGCAAGGGGGATCGGGTTCTGCCGGACATCGAGGTCGAATATCCCGCCAGGACCTTTGTGACGGTAACGAGCGGCAACCGGGTGAGGTGGTGGCTGTCCGATCATTTGCTTCTATTCATCAGCATTTTGGGACCGTTCCTCACCGGTCTGTTTGTCATCACTAGATCAGGGCAGGGCTGGCGATTGCCTGCACCTTCAATTGCTGTCGATAGCAAGATGATGGAGAGCATCTCGCCTGCTTTGGCGGCCTATTTGTTTTCAAACTGGAAGTCGGAAGCGGCAAAAGCAGCCTTCATGGCGTCTGCGTGCCATCTCGCAGTGAAAAAAATGCTTCGCATTTCCAGCCTTGGTGAGAATGCCGAAGCTTCGGATTTGTCTGCCAGGCAAGTGCGCAAGAAGGGCAAGGTGGCGCGCGCCAGATGGTATGGTCTTCCGGCCGTGACGCGCCTGGTGTTTGGGCAAATTGAAAAAGAACGGCCCGCCGATGGTCGGCGCAAGATCTTGTATGCTTTGTATGGTTTCGAACGTGAATTGCACAAGGCAGTCGTTGCCGAGTATCACAAAGCCAGAGGTGGCATAGATCGGGGAGCGTTGGCGACCGCTGTTACTATTCTGCTTCTTGGCGTTGCCATCGCTTATTTTTCGGGTCTGCTGCTCTTTTCCGCAGCTATCTGCGGCATATTACTAATTTCTGCCGTGATTGTGATAGCATTCCTGCACCCGGAGCGGGTTTCTTGGCCGACCGATTTCAGGCAGGCGTTCGGTCTATTTGTCGGTGTTCCGGCACTAATGATTTTTGCGCTTGTCTACATTTGCACCACTGAGGTTATCAGCGAACAGCAGCCGTATCTCCTGGCGATTTTGCTGAATATCGCAGGCATCGTCATTATTCCGAGGGTGGCGCGCATGGCGACGCCGAAGCAGCGACAGATGCGCAACAGCGTTCTGAGGTTGGACGGTTACTTGCGCGGCGAACTCGATGGTCCTGCAATGTCGGTAGAATGTTACGAACGCTATCTGCCATTCGCGGTTGCCCTTGATGTCGAGCATTGCTGGACTGAACGCTTCAATCTCTGGCGAGAAAGCCAGAAGATGCAGGCCTATGTTCCCGATTGGCGGATAATCTCCTAGACGAACGGATTCCCCAAGTCTCGTCGAAATCGTCCGAAGACTTGTTTCGCCAAGATGACTTTGTGATGCCGAATCACTAACGTGCGATCATCAAATCGGGGAGCCCATCTGCATGTATGTGATACTCGCTCTTATCGCTGTCATCGCGCTCTATCTCATCTTCATCTACAACGGCCTGGTGCGTTCCCGCCAGATGGCGGAAGAAGCCTGGTCGGGCATCGACGTGCAGCTCAAGCGCCGGGCGGATCTGATCCCGAACCTGATCGAGACGGTCAAGGGCTATGCTGCCCATGAGAAGTCGACGCTCGAAGAGGTGGTTGCGCTCCGCAACAAGGCGCAGGCCGTGCCATCGGGCGATGTTGCGGGCAGGGCGCAGGCGGAAGGGCTGCTCGGCCAGGCGCTCGGCCGGGTGATCGCGCTTGCCGAAGCCTATCCCGATCTCAAGGCCAACCAGAATTTCGCCGAACTGCAGGCTTCGCTCGAAACCCTGGAAGGCGAGCTGCAGATGGCGCGGCGTTACTACAATGGTGCGGCCCGCGACCTGAACGTCAAGGTCGAAAGCTTCCCCTCCAATCTTGTTGCCGGCCAGTTCGGTTTTGCCAAGCGGGAGTATTTCGAAATCACCAACGAGGCCGATCGCGCCGTTCCCAGCGTCAAATTCTGACGATCCGGCATTTTGCCTTTGCGAGAAAGCGGTTAAGAGCAAAGGTAGAGGGCGACGCGCTTTAGCCTCGCTCATGGACGGAAGAAACAGCATGACACGCACAGCCAAACTCACGATCATCCCGCCGGGCGGGCCGCTTTTGGGCCGCGCCATGCCGCCGGGTTCGAAGTCGATCACCAATCGCGCCCTGCTGCTCGCCGGCCTTGCCAAGGGCACCAGCCGGCTGACCGGCGCGCTGAAGAGCGACGATACGCGTTATATGGCCGATGCGCTGCGCGCCATGGGGGTCGCGATCGACGAGCCAGACGATACCACCTTCGTCGTCACCGGCAGCGGCAGGCTCACGCCGCCGAAGGCGCCGCTTTTCCTGGGCAATGCCGGCACGGCCACACGCTTCCTGACGGCGGCTGCGGCTCTCGTCGACGGCACCGTCATCGTCGACGGCGATGAGCACATGCGCAAGCGCCCGATCGGTCCGCTGGTCCAAGCGATGCGCACGCTCGGCATTGACGCCACCGCCGAGACCGGCTGCCCGCCGGTCACCGTCAGGGGCACCGGCCGCTTTGAAGGCGACCGCATCCTGATCGATGGCGGGCTGTCCAGCCAATATGTTTCGGCCCTGCTGATGATGGCGGCCGGCGGCGACCGTCCGGTCGACATCGAACTCGTTGGTGAGGATATCGGCGCGCTTGGCTATATCGATCTGACCACTGCGGCGATGAAGGCCTTCGGCGCCAAGGTCGAAAAGACCAGCCCGGTCACCTGGCGCGTCGAGCCGACCGGCTACCGCGCCGCCGATTTCGTCATCGAGCCGGATGCATCCGCCGCGACCTATCTCTGGGCGGCCGAGGTGCTGACCGAGGGCAAGATCGATCTCGGCGTGCCGAACGATGCCTTCACCCAGCCGGATGCCAAGGCCTACGAGACGATCGCCAAGTTCCCGCACCTGCCGGCCGAGATCGATGGTTCGCAGATGCAAGATGCCGTTCCGACGATTGCCGTGCTTGCCGCCTTCAACGAGACGCCGGTCCGCTTCGTCGGCATCGCCAATCTGCGCGTCAAGGAATGCGACCGCATCCGCGCCCTGTCCACCGGGCTCAACAATATCCGGGAAGGTCTGGCCGTCGAAGAAGGTGACGATCTGATCGTCCACTCCGATCCTGCACTCGTCGGTCAGGCACTGCCGGCCGAGATCGACACCTTTGCCGATCACCGCATCGCCATGAGCTTTGCGCTCGCCGGCCTCAGGATCGATGGCATCACCATTCTCGACCCCGATTGCGTCGGCAAGACCTTCCCCGCCTATTGGCGGACGCTCGCCGCCCTCGGCGTGACCTATCGGGACAAGGATTGAAGCAAGGCGCAGCCGGGGCAGCCGGCGGGGAGACAGGGATGGGGCGTCGGTTTTTCGGTTTTTGCTTGGCGCTCCTCCTGATGGTCGCCGCCCCGGCGGCCTTTGCCGCCGAAGTGATCGACAGTTTCGCCTCCGAGATCGCGCTCGAAAAGAGCGGCGCGATGACGGTGACGGAAACCGTCACCGTCAATGCCGAGGGCAACCGGATCAACCACGGCATCTTCCGGGATTTTCCGCTCTATTTCACCGATGCGGGCGGCCGTCGCCGCAGCGTCGATTTCGATATGGTGTCGGTGACGCGCGACGGCGACGACGAGCCCTGGCACACGGAATCGATATCCGGTGGCATCCGCATCTATGCCGGATCCGCCGAGGTGACGGTGACGCCGGGCCATCATCGCTACGTCTTCACCTACAGGACCAACCGTCAGATCCGCTATTTCGACGATCACGACGAACTCTATTGGAACGTCACCGGCAATGGCTGGATCTTTCCAATCCGCTCTGCGACAGCAACGGTGACGCTGCCGCCGGGTGTCGGCGCGACGGGGACGATCTTCTTCACCGGCCCGCAGGGCGCCAGAGGAAAGAATGCCCGTGTCAGCGAAAGCGGGGCCGGCCTTGTCTTTTCCACCACCGCGCCTCTTGGCCCCAATGAAGGCCTGACCTTTGCGATCCGCATGCCGAAGGGCTCGATCGATCCGCCGAGCGCGGACATGGAAAGCACCTGGTGGCTGAAGGACAACCGCAATTATTTCATCGGCTTCGGCGGTCTGCTCCTGGTTTTCGCCTATTATCTCAGATCCTGGCTGAAGGTTGGCCGCGATCCTGCCCGGGGCGTCGTCGTGCCGCGCTGGGATGCGCCTGACGGCATCTCGCCGGCGCTGGTCAATTATATCGACAACAAGGGTTTCTCCGGCGGCGGCTGGACGGCGCTTGCCGCTACCGCGCTCAATCTTGCGGTGCGCGGTTACGTCAAGCTCGAAGACCTCAAGGATTCGATCATCATCCGCGGCACCGGCAAGCCGCTTGGCAAGGAGAAGTTCCAGGCCGGCGAGGCCGAACTGCTGAAAGTCGCCGGCGGCGAAGGCAGGACGCTGACGATCGACAAGGCTAATGGCGAGCGGGTAAAATCGGTTGGGCAGTCCTTCCGTTCGGCGATCGAGAGGGAGCATCGCGGCAGATACTATAATTCCAACATCGGCTATACCACAGGCGGCATCGCCCTCAGCGCCGCCGCCCTGGTGGCCCTGTTCGTCTTCGGCTCGCTGGAGCCCGATACGATCGTGCTGATGCTGATCCCGATTGCCATCTCGGTCTTCATTGCCGTCTTCATCGCCGGTTTGGTCAAGTCGCTGCACCGCGGCAGATCGCTGTTCGCCAAGGTCATGGCCATCATTGCTGCGGCGGTCGGCGTTTTTGTCGGCGTCGGCATTCTTTCCATCATTGTTCTGACGCTTGCCTCGTCGCTGGTGGAGCTGCACGAAACGCCGATGCTCTTTGCCGTCGGCGGCATCGTGCTGCTTAACGTGCTCTATGTCTTCATCATGGGCGCGCCGACCCGGCTCGGCGCCAGGATGATGGATGGCGTAGACGGCCTGCGGCAATATCTGACGCTGGCCGAAAAGGACCGCATGAACATGGCCGGCGCCCCACGAATGTCGCCGCAGCATTTCGAGACGCTGCTGCCCTACGCGGTGGCTTTGGGTGTCGAAAAGCCCTGGTCGCGCACCTTCGAGACCTGGCTTGCGGCTGCTGCCGCCGGCACGGCCGCAGCCTACGCGCCCTCCTGGTATTCCGGTGATTTCAACAGCGGCAGCTTCTCCGACCGTGTCGGCGGTTTCTCCTCGTCGATGGCGTCTACCATCGCCTCGACGATACCCTCGCCGCCACCCTCGAGTTCATCCTCCGGTTTTTCCGGCGGCGGCTCGTCCGGCGGCGGTGGCGGAGGCGGGGGAGGCGGGGGCTGGTAAGCTTTCCCGCTTGACCTTTCGGCCCGTGGCCCTTAACCGCCTGACGGAACAGGAAAGGGGTCGCGCATGAAGGTTCTGTTGATCGGATCGGGCGGACGCGAGCACGCGCTCGCCTGGAAGCTGGCGCAATCGCCGTTGATGAGCGAATTCTACGCCGCCCCCGGCAATCCCGGCATTGGCGAACATGCCATCCTCGTGCCCTTGAATATCGAGGATCACGAAGCGGTCGCGGCCTTCTGCAAGGACAAGGCGATCGATTTCGTTGTCGTCGGACCCGAGGCGCCGCTCGTCGCCGGCCTCGCCGACCGGCTGCGCGCCGATGGCCTTTCGGTCTTCGGCCCCTCCGCCGGTGCCGCCCAGCTGGAGGGCTCCAAGGGCTTCACCAAGGATATCTGCGCCCGCTACGGCATTCCCACCGGCGCCTACCAGCGTTTCAACAATGCGCCGAAGGCGAAAGCCTATATTCGCGCTCAGGGCGCGCCGATCGTCGTCAAGGCCGACGGGCTGGCCGCCGGCAAGGGCGTGACGGTCGCGATGACGCTCGACGAGGCGCTTGATGCCGTCGATGACTGCTTCGAGGGCGCCTTTGGCGCCGCTGGCGCCGAAGTTGTCGTCGAAGCCTATCTCGATGGCGAGGAAGCGAGCTTCTTCTGTCTCTGCGATGGAAAACATGCGCTGCCGCTGGCGACCGCCCAGGATCACAAGCGGGTGGGCGAGGGCGATACCGGCGTCAATACCGGCGGCATGGGCGCCTATTCGCCGGCGCCTGTGATGACGGCCGAGATGGTCGAGCGCACCATGAAGGAGATCATCGAGCCGACGATTCGCGGCATGGCCGAGAGCGGTCATCCCTTCTCCGGCGTGTTTTTCGCCGGACTGATGATCACGAAGAGGGGGCCGGAGCTCATCGAATACAATGTCCGCTTCGGCGATCCGGAATGTCAGGTGCTGATGATGCGGCTGAAGAGCGATCTGCTGCCGCTGCTACTTGCCACCGCCAATGGTACGCTCGATCAGGTGAGCGCCGAATGGAGCGACGATCCGGCGCTGACAGTGGTCATGGCCTCGAAGGGCTATCCCGGCGCCTATGAGAAAAACACACCGATCCAGTCCCTGCCCGAGGCAGGCGAGGGCGAGAAGGTGTTTCATGCCGGCACGGGCATGAAGGACGGCGTGCTGGTCGCAACCGGCGGCCGCGTGCTCAACGTCACCGCGTCAGGCGGCACGGTTGCCGAGGCGAAGGGCCGCGCCTATGCCCTGCTGGATAGGGTTCGGTGGGAAAACGGCTTCTGCCGGCGTGACATCGGCTGGCGCGCGATCGAGCGCGAAAAAACCTCGGACGAAGCATAAATCGCCGCGTTCCTTAAATTTTTACCCTTTCCCCTGACGGGATGGAAACGAAGCTGCGCTATACCGCTGTCGTAGTGAGACGGAGGTGCGTTGATGGGTCAGATTTTCCTCGGTGCGGCAATCCTGCTGATGGCAGGCTCGGCGATGGCCTCCTCGATTGAGGTGATCGGCAAAACGGCAGCGCGTGCCGAGGGCAGCATCGTCACTGAAAGCTGCGCCGCTTGTCCGCCGCTACAGGCCGAGCAGAGCCGCAAGGACTATACGGTGCCGGAACTGAAACCCGGCGTCCTCCAGGCAAGCGAAGTCCGCGACGTCGGCGGCGAAACGAAGATCTTCCGCACCGAAGCCTGGATGGGCGGTTCGCCCGTCGTCTTCGTCAGCAAGGCAACGCCGGAAGCCCTGGCCGCCGCCGAACCTTCGATGGCTCCCGCCCAGGGCATCGACATGAACGCAACGACCGCAGCCGTCATCGGTGGCGATGCCAGGCCGGTTGCCGCCGGCATGGTTGAGCAGCCGGCGGCTCCCGATGTTTCCGAATTCAAGCTGCGTTTCTAAAAAACACGGCGTCGGACGGCTATGTGCCGCTAAGCCAAGTCGCTGCAACAGTTCCCTGCCCCTGCCCGATCAAGGTTCCGATCGCTTGGGGTTCCACCGCGGTGGAGCGAATGCACCCTCGAAGAGAAGCGGGGGTGCATTCCTGCGTTGAGGACCCGGCAGATCTGCATTGTAACTCCGCCCCCTGATTTTTAGGGAAATTCGCGCCGTTTTGAATAAAATTAAAGCTTTCTTATTGAGTCAGCTTCAATTCTTACTCGCCGGTCGCAGCATGTTGTTCAGCAGCGGTAGACGCGTCCTTCTCAGATGCGCTCGCACAGGCGGTAGAAGACCGCACCGGAATGTATTCGCTCATTCCCTTTGCGAGGAATCATGAAAAATCTAAAGATATCGAAGCAGCTCATATTGCTGATCGTCGGCTTGATGGCGGCCTTTGCGATCGCCACGTCCCTGCAGATCCGCTCCTCGGTCGATGCAATTTACAAGGAGCGCTACGACATGCTCCGCGCCGAGGTTCAGTCGGCGATCTCGGTTCTCAAGCTTTACCAGGCCAAGGTCACCGCAGGCGAAATGACGCTGGAGGATGCCCAGAAGCAGGCTTACGCCACCGTCAACGGCATCAAATACGATCCGGACGGCTATTTCTTCGGCTACAGCTACGATATCGGGATGTTGTTCCACTACGATGCCGCGAAAGTCGGACAGAACCTGAAGGGTCAGCCGGACAGCAAGGGCAAGCTCTATCGTGAAGAGCTGGTCAAGCTCGGTCAGCAGGGCGGCGGTCTCGTCGAATTTTATTCCACCAGCAAGCCGGGCCAGCCGGCCGGCGATTATCGCAAGACCGCCTATGGCCAGGCCTTCGACCCGTGGAAGGTCGTCGTTGTCACCGGCGTCTATATGGACGATCTCGATGCGCAGATTAATAGCACGATCCTGACCGCGCTCTCCGGCAGCATCGTTCTTTTCTTCCTGGCCATGGCTGCCGCCTACGTCGTCATCCGCGGCATATCGGGGCCTCTCAACAATGTCCATGCCGCATTGAAGGCGGTCTCCGAAGAGGACGTTTCCATCGCCATCCCGCATACCGGCATGAACAATGAGGTCGGCATGATGGCGAAGGCGACGCTGTCGCTGCAGGAAAAGATCCGCGAACGCCATCAGATGTCCGATCGTGAGGCGGCCCAGCAGCTCGCGCTGGAAAGCGAGCGCGAAAACAACCTGCGCCAGCAGCAGGACGAGGCCGCGCTCCAGGCCCGCGTCGTGACGACGATCGGCCAGGCGCTGGAGCTGATCGCTCGCGGCGATCTTACCGTCCGCTGCGCCGATCTCGGCCAGAAATACGCCGCCCTTCGCGACAACTTCAACGATGCGCTGTCGCACCTCGAAGCCGCCATGGCCAAGGTCAGCGCCAAGGGCAGTGATATTGGCACCAGCAAGGAAGAGATTCGCCGCGCCTCCAACGAGCTGTCGCAGCGCACGGAGCGCCAGGCCGCAAGCCTGGAGGAAACATCCGCCGCCCTCGATGAGCTCACCGTCGCCGTCCGCCAGACGGCCGATGGCGCCCATGAGGCGAGCAAGCGCGTGCATGCCGTCAGTGCCGAGACCACCCATAGCGATGCGATCGTCAGCGAGGCGATCGAGGCGATGAGCGGCATCGAGAAATCGTCTTCAGAGATATCGAAGATCATCGGCGTCATCGACGAGATCGCCTTCCAGACCAACCTCCTGGCTTTGAACGCCGGCGTCGAGGCGGCCCGTGCCGGCGAATCCGGCAAGGGTTTTGCTGTCGTCGCCCAGGAAGTGCGCGAACTTGCCCAGCGCTCCGCCGCCGCGGCAAAGGAGATCAAGGACCAGATCGCCCGCTCCTCCAGCCAGGTCGAACACGGCGTCCGTCTGGTCGGCGAGGCAGGCGAGGCGCTGAAGCGCATCTCCGACCAGATCAAGGCCGCCAACGAGATCGTTGCCAAGATCGCCCACAGCGCCTCCGAACAGGATACGACGCTGCGCTCGATCTCCTCGTCGGTGAACCAGCTCGACGCCGCCACCCAGCAGAACGCCGCCATGGCCGAAGAGACCACGGCATCGGCCGAGACGCTCGCCAGCGACACCGACGAATTGATCGATCTCATCCGCGGTTTCCGCGTCAACAGTGCCGCTGCTGCTCCCGTTGCGCATCAAGGTCGCCGCGCCGCCTAGCGCAATTCCAGGAAAAGTGTGAAACGGTTTTCCGTCAGAAACTGCGTAAAAACATAAGCGGCGGGGACAATCAGAGTTTTCAGCACCAAAATCTTAGCGGCCGTCGGTTCTCCGGCGGCCGTGTCGTTTTATTGTGCCAGACGGTCGATCAATTGGTCGATTTCCCCATCGGAAAATACTTCGACGCCGGCCGCTTTCAGCGCCGCCGCCGTTACGCCGTTGCCGGCCTGTCGGCGTCCGGAAAACGTGCCGTCATAGATGAACCCGGAGCCGCAGGACGGACTGCCGTCGATGAGCAGCGCATAGCGGCAGCCGGTCTGCCTTGCCAGCGCCACGGCATTCTCCGCCGCCTGCAGAAATTCCGCCGTCACGTTGCCGCCGGTCAGTTCCACAACCCGCGCCCTGCCGGCCAGCACCTCTTCGCCGGTCGCTCCATCCGCGATCTCCGCCGGCGGCCGCGGCACCGCCATACCCGCCGACATCTCCGGACAGATCGTCACCAGCCGCCCTTCGGCCCGCCATCTCTCGATCGCCGGATGAAGCAATGGCTTTGCCCGCCCGTCATAGCGGACGGCCTGGCCCATGAGGCAGGCGCTGACGAGGATCTTGTCTTGCATGCCGATTGAATAACGCCGCAGTGGCGGCAATGCCAGTGTTGGTGACAGCTCTCCGAGAGATACGAACTGTATTTGCCGTTCATTTCATTTGCAGCGACTTCTCGACTCCCTCTTCTCCCCAGCGGGGAGAAGGTGCCCGTAGGGCGGATGAGGGGGCCGGCGAAGCAGGTCTTTCCTACAGTGCCCATGCAACCTCCGACCGCGCTGTGGCCGTCTCGACCGTGCTCGTGACATAGGGGCAGGTGCTATCGTCGGTGTATCGGAACAGGATTTACGTGAAGGATGTGCCGTGCGGCCCCCTCATCCGCCTGCCGGCACCTTCTCCCCGCTGGGGAGAAGAGGACATGCCGCGACCTCACCGTTCTTGCCGGGCTCCCGAGACGTGTGGCTCGAATCTGGTAGACGGTGCCAGACTGGTGCGAAGCGGGCTTAACCCAAGCATCCACGTGCAAGTGCCCGATCGTGCTGGCTATATCACCCCGAAATCTTCGAGAAATCCGCCACCGTTCCCGTTGCCTCGCGGATCAACCGCAGCAGGGCGAGGCGGTTGGCGCGGATGGCGGCGTCCTCGTCATTGACGAGCACGTCTTCGAAGAAGCGGTCGACCGGGCCGCGCAGCTTGGAAAGCGCTTCCATCGCCGAGCGGAAATCTTCGCCGGCAACGGCATTTGCCGCATCCTTCGAGGCGCTCGATATGGCGGCGAACAGCTCCTTCTCGGCATCGAGCCTGAAGAGCGCCGGCGAAACGCCGTCGGCGATGACGGTGCCCTTCTTCTCCTCGGCGGCGAGCAGCTGCGTCGCGCGCTTGGTGCCGGCGAGCAGGTTCTTGCCGTCCTCCGAGGTGATGAAGGCTGTCAGCGCCTCGACGCGGCGCGCCACCATCAACAGGTCGTCGGCCTCAGGCGTCAGCACGGCGTCGATCAGATCGTGCCGGGCGCCCTGGTCGCGCAGATAGACCTTGAGGCGATCATGGAAGAAGGAGAGCAGATCGCCATCCTTGGTCGTCGCTAGCAGCGGCAGACGGACCCTGCGCTCCAGCAGGATGCGAACGACGCCGAGGGCGGCACGTCGCAGCGCAAACGGGTCTTTCGAACCTGTCGGCTTCTCGTCGATCGCCCAGAAGCCCGTCAGCGTGTCGAGCTTGTCGGCAAGGGCAAGCGTGATCGCCACCTTGTCGTCCGGCACGCGGTCCGACGGACCCTGCGGCTTGTAATGGTCCTCGATCGCCGCGGCGACGGAGGCGTTTTCGCCCTGCAGCACCGCATATTTGCGGCCCATCAAGCCTTGCAATTCCGGGAATTCGCCGACGGCTTCGGTGCGCAGATCCGCCTTGGCGAGCGCGGCGGCACGATCGACGAGAGCCGCATCCGCGCCGGTGATAGCGGCGAGCTCCTTTGCCAGCGCCCGGATGCGGGCGACCCGGTCGCCCTGCGTGCCGAGCTTGGCATGGAAGGTCACATCGAGCGCATCGAGCTTGGCCATGCGCTGGTCGAGCGGCTTCTTCAGGTCGAGACCGAATTTTGCCGCAGATGCTTCGAGTGTTTCGAGGTCAGGCATATCGCCCTGGTCGCGCTTCCAGAAATGCAGCGCATCCGAAAGCCGGGCCCGCACCACCTTGCCGTTGCCGTGGACGATCTCCTTGCCGCCGTCATGCGCCTGGATGTTGGAAACCAGGATGAACCTGTTCGACAGCGTCTCTTCGCCCTGTTTGCGGGTGACGAAGCACTTCTGATTGGTCTTGATCGTCAGGCGGATGATCTCGGAGGGAATCGAGAGATAATCTTCCTCGAAGCTGCCCATCAGCACCTGCGGCCATTCGACGAGGCCGGAGACTTCCTCCAGCAGGCCTTCGTCTTCCACCAGCTCGAGCCCGTTGGCAAAAGCAATGTCGCGCGCATCATGCAGGATGATGTCCTTGCGCCGCTCGGCGTCGAGGATGACCTTCGCCTTCTCCAGGCTCGCCGCGTAGTCGTCGAAGCGGCGCACCGTGATCGCCTCGTGCGCGTGGAAACGATGGCCGTATGTGACGTTGGAGGCGGTGATGCCGTCGATCTCGAAGGGGATGACGACCGTCTCTTCATGTTCAGGGCCGAAGGTGCAGACGATCGACTGCAGCGGCCGCACCCAGCGCAAGGCGCCGGGTTTGGAGGAGGCCTTGCCCCAGCGCATCGATTTCGGCCAGGGAAAATCGCGGATGATGCCGGGCATCACCTCGGCGACGATCTCTTCGGCCGCGCGGCCGGGCTTGGAAATGACCGCGACGTAGAAATCGCCCTTCTTCGGATCGCTCACCACCTGCGCCTCGGCGACCGACGAAAGGCCGGCGCCGCGCAGAAAACCCTCGATCGCCTTCTCGTTGGCGTCGGTGCGCGGCCCTTTGCGTTCCTCGCGCACATCGGCCGAGCGCGCCGTCAAGCCGTGAATGTCGAGCGCCAGCCGCCGCGGCGTCCAATATTCGCGCGCGCCTTCATAGTACAGACCGGCTTCGACAAGCGCATCGGTGACGAGCTTCTTCAGGTCGCCGGCAGCCTTGCGCTGCATGCGGGCCGGAATCTCTTCGGAGCGAAGTTCGAGAAGAAGGTTTGGCATGTCACTCTTTTCCTTGCGCCCGCGGGCAGGGCGATCCAAAAACGTTGCTTCTGCTATCAAAGAATGCCGCATCTGCACAACCGCAAAAACGGAAGAGAGTGATGGGGACGGGGCGATCCGGCAGGCGTGTTGTCGCGTGGCCCCCTCATCTGCCTGCCGGCATCGTCTCCCCGCTGGGGAGAAGCGGAATCGCGGCAGCGGCCTCTTTTTGCCGCCGCCGTTTGTGATGGAGGAAAGCAGTGCGGCATATCCCTTCTACCCATCGGGGGAGAAGGTGCCCGTAGGGCGGATGAGGGGGCTACAAGGCAAAACGCCGATCATCCCAAATACGATAACTTCCGCTGTGGAAACCACAGTCGGGCATTGCCTTGCCGCTTTTCGCCGCTATGGTCCCGCAACTTTCGTCGACATAGGAAATCCCATGGCCGCTGACCTCCGTTTCCTCGCCGCCCGCATCTCGGCCGAAATCAATGCCCGGCCCGACCAGGCCAAGGCCGCCATCGAGCTGCTCGACGAGGGCGCCACCGTGCCCTTCATCGCCCGCTACCGCAAGGAAGTGACGGGCGGGCTCGATGATACGCAGCTGCGTAATCTTGCCGAGCGGCTGGTCTATCTGCGCGAACTCGAAGCCCGCCGCGATGCGATCGTCGAATCGATCACCGGCCAGGGCAAGATGACCGACGAGCTGATGGGGAAGGTTGCCGGGGCCGAAACCAAGGCGGAGCTCGAGGATCTCTACCTGCCTTACAAGCCGAAGCGCCGCACCCGCGCCGAGATCGCCCGCGAACGCGGCCTCGGCCCGCTTGCCGAGGCGATCCTGGCCGATCGCGGCCGTGAACCGGCGGCTGTCGCCGAAGGCTTCATTACTGCTGATGTGACCGACGTGAAAACGGCGCTTGAAGGCGCGCGCGATATCATCGCCGAAGCCATTGCCGAAAATGCCGACCTGCTCGGCAAGTTGCGCGCCCATCTACGCCAGGCTGCGCTGCTGAAAGCCAGGGTCGTCGACGGCAAGCAGGCGGCGGGAGAAAAATTTTCCGATTATTTCGATCATTCCGAACGCTGGGCGACTGCGCCGGGCCACCGCGCGCTCGCCATGCTGCGCGGCTGGAACGAGGAAGTGCTGACGCTGACGATCGAGGCCGATGCCGAGACCGCCTCGCCGAACAAGCCGGTCGAACGGATGATTGCGGCGGCCTATGAGATCGGTGCAAGCCGTCCCGGCGACCGCTGGCTGATGGAGGTCGCCAGCTGGACCTGGCGCGTCAAGCTTTCCATGTCGCTGTCGCTCGACCTGATGCGCGAGCTGCGCGAAAGGGCCGAAGAGGAGGCGATCCATGTCTTCGCCCGCAATCTCAAGGACCTGCTGTTGGCTGCCCCCGCCGGCTCGCGCGCGACCATGGGTCTCGATCCCGGCATTCGCACCGGCGTCAAGGTCGCTGTCGTCGACGGCACCGGCAAGGTGGTGGCGACCTCGACCGTCTATCCCTTCCAGCCGAGGAACGACGTGCGCGGCGCCCAAATCGAGCTTGCCTCGCTGATCCGCAAGCACAATGTCGAGCTGATCTCGATCGGCAACGGCACCGGCAGCCGTGAGACCGAAAAGCTGGTGGCCGACATGCTGGCCGAGCTTCCGGCGCCGAAGCCGACCAAGGTGATCGTTTCGGAAGCGGGCGCATCGGTCTATTCCGCCTCGGCGACCGCAGCGGCTGAGTTTCCCGATCTCGACGTTTCCTTGCGCGGCGCCGTCTCCATCGCCCGCCGCCTGCAGGATCCGCTCGCCGAACTCGTCAAGATCGAGCCGAAATCGATCGGCGTCGGCCAGTATCAGCACGATGTCGACCAGCAGAAGCTGTCGCGTTCGCTCGATGCCGTCGTCGAAGACGCGGTGAACGCCGTCGGCGTCGATTTGAACACCGCCTCGGCGCCGCTGCTATCCCGCGTCTCCGGCCTCGGCCCATCGATCGCCGAGGCCATCGTCCGCCACCGCGACAGCGAGGGCCGTTTCGAAACGCGGCGCGATTTGCTGAAGGTCGCAAGACTCGGCGGCCGCACCTTCGAACAATGCGCCGGCTTCCTGCGCATTCCGAACGGCAAGGAGCCGCTCGACGCCTCCTCGGTCCACCCCGAGGCCTACGGCGTCGCCAAGAAAATCGTCGCTGCCTGCGGCCGCGATCTGCGTACGCTGATGGGCGACAGCGCCGTCTTGAAATCGGTCGATCCGCGTCAGTTCATCGACGAGAAATTCGGTCTGCCGACGGTTCGCGACATCCTCGCCGAGCTGGAAAAGCCCGGCCGCGACCCGCGTCCAAGCTTCAAGACCGCGACCTTCGCCGAGGGCGTCCACGAGATTTCCGACCTGACGCCCGGCATGGTGCTCGAAGGCACCGTCACCAATGTCGCCGCCTTCGGCGCCTTCGTCGATATCGGCGTGCACCAGGACGGTCTGGTGCATGTGTCGCAGCTTGCCGATCGCTTCGTCAAGGACCCGCACGAGGTCGTCAAAGCCGGCGATGTCGTCAAGGTGCGGGTCGTGGAAGTCGATGCCAAGCGCAAGCGCATCGGTCTCTCCATGCGCCGCGACGATGGTTCTTCTGCGTCTCAGCCGCGGGGTGATTCTCGCGCAAGTCAGGGCACCCGCCCGCAGAATGAGCGCCGGCCCGCAGCTCCGAAAGCGGAGAGCCAGGGTGCTTTCGGCGCTGCACTCGCCGAAGCCATGAAGCGAAAATAAGGATTTAGCCGGTATTCTGGCAAAAATGCCACAGTTTGGCAGCGTTCTGCGCTGACTGCCAAATCCGGCGCTTGTAAGGCGAGTGAGAGCTATTAAGTTGATGTGACCATCCTGTCACATTTGCGAGGCGTCCATGGCGTCGGCTTTCTTATCGATCGTCCAGCAAATTATCCGCAAGGGTTCGTTGAAGCTTACCCTTGCCAACGGCGAGACCCACGTGATCGGCGACGGCACCGGCGACTTGGTGGTCGCCCGGCTTGCCGATCAGGAGGCTGAAGACGCCATCCGGCGCGACCCGACGATGAAGCTCGGCGAGATGTACATGCAGGGCCGGTTCATTCTCGAACAGGGCAATATCTACGACTTCCTGTCGCTGGTGAAGCAGAACACCACCAACGAGATCTTCGATTTCAAGATGGCGGCGCTGCTCGTCGGCCGTATCGCCTGGCAGCAGCTGAAGAGCCGCGTGCCGATCAATCGCAACAAGCACAATGTCGCCCATCATTACGATCTGTCGGCCAAGCTCTTCGATCTTTTTCTCGACGAGGATTGGCAATATTCCTGCGGCTATTTCGAACCGCCGGGCATCAGTCTCGACGAGGCACAGCTCGCCAAGAAACGCCATATCGCCGCCAAGCTGCTGCTTGCGCCCAACCAGCGCATCCTTGAAATCGGCTCCGGCTGGGGCGGCATGGGCATGTATCTGACGGAGACGACCGAAGGCGCCGAGTTCACCGGCATTACGCTGAGCGAAGAACAGCTGAAGGTCTCCCGCGCCCGCGCCGAAAAACGCGGCCTGTCCGACCGCGTCCGTTTCGAGCTGCAGGACTACCGCACCATGAACGGCCGGAAGTTCGACCGCATCGTCTCGGTCGGCATGTTCGAGCATGTCGGCATCGGCAATTACGGCAATTTCTTCCGCAAGGTATCGGACCTGCTCGACCACAACGGCGTCATGGTGCTGCATTCGATCGGCCGTCCGAAGCCGAGCTTCGGCACCAATGCCTTCATCGAGAAGTATATTTTCCCCGGCGGCTATATCCCTTCCGTCGGCGAGGTCTTGCCGCCGCTCGAGAAGGCCGGGCTCCTCGTCAGGGATGTCGAAATCCTGCCGATGCATTATGCCTATACCCTTCGCCACTGGCGCGAGCGTTTCGTGGCGCGCAAGGCCGAAGCGGTGGCGCTTTACGACGAGCAATTCTTCCGCATGTGGGAGTTTTATCTGGCGGGTTCGGAGATGGGCTTCCGCTGGGACGAGCTGTTCATCCTGCAGATCCAGATCGCCAAGAACCAGTTCGCCGTTCCCGACAACCGCAACTATATCGCGCAGAACGAAGCGAAGCTGAAGGAATTCGAGGCGAGGCGGCCACCGCTGGAAAAGGTGACGTTCTGATCCCGCGGCGGTCGTTTGTGATGCAAGGGGACTGCGGATGAGCAGCGTCTTTCCCGAGATTTACCTGATCCGCCACGGTGAAACCGAATGGAGCCTCTCCGGGCGCCATACCGGGCGCAGCGATATTCCCCTGACGGCGAACGGTGAGACTGCGGCTCGAAAACTCGCCGAGCGGCTGGCCGGCCTTTCCTTTTCTGCCGTCTGGTCGAGCCCGTCGGCGCGAGCCCGCAAGACCTGCGCGCTCGCCGGCTTCGGAGCGGGCGCGGTGATCCGCGACGATCTCGCCGAATGGGACTATGGCGCCTATGAAGGCGTCACCACCAAGGCGATCCTGGCGGAGCGCCCCGGCTGGCAGCTCTTTCGCGACGGTTGCCCGCTTGGCGAAACGGCTGCCGATGTCGGTGCCCGCGCCGACACCGTCATCCATGCGCTTCGCCAAGCGGCAGCCTCCATCCTGATCTTTTCCAGCTCGCATTTCCTACGCGTCCTCGCCGCCCGCTGGCTCGGCCTGCCGCCGCAAGGGGGCGCGTATTTCTCACTGGATACCGCCAGCATCAGTGTGCTCGGCTATGAGCACGACCCGACCGAACCGGTCATCCGCCGGTGGAACCAGAGATAGGGCAACTGGGGGAGGGTTTTGCGGAATTCTATAACTGATGGCATCGGCTGCGGCCCCCTCATCCGGCTGCCGCCACCTTCTCCCCGCTGGGGCGAAGGGGACGTGTCGCGAGGTCTCGATCCCCTCTTCTCCCCAGCGGGGACTGTTGCAAAATACCGAGGATGTGATTCCCTTGTTTTGAACGGGGGATGATTTGGATGGCGGTCAAAGAGACAGGTCAATTCAGCTTTGTGGATGCGTTGTTGCCGCAGGCAGGAGGCAGTGGGCGCCTTGATCGATTGTCTGCTCTGGTAAAGTGGTATCGGTTCGAGAAGCTGTTACGTGGGCTGCGGGCG
>NZ_JACIFV010000046.1 GCF_014197535.1 Rhizobium aethiopicum | reverse complement strand
AGCCCAATCAACCGTTCGAGCGAAGACATGGCGACGGAGATGCTCGCTGAGGTACGAGTTCGAAACCCAAGGATGACACGCATCCCCGTCGCGCAACCCGTTTATACACCAACGGCAACGTACAAGGATGAGGCGGGGGAGAAGTCGCGGATTACCAACGGAAGACGCAGCGGAGGGCACAACAAATAGCCCTCATGGTGAGGAGGCCCAAGGGGCCGTCTCGAACCACGAGGGCGGGTGGCTGGATAATCAACTTTCAGAAATTCTGGAACAGCTGCCTGACCGTATCGTAAGTCGCATTGGCGATGTTCAACGATTGCAGGCCGAGCTGCTGTTGCGTCTGCAGCGCCCTGAGCCTGCTCGACTCCTCCTCCATATCGGCATCGACGAGCCGGCCGATGCCGGCGGTGATGTTGTCGTGCAGCTGGGTTGCGAAGTCGTTCTGCAGCTCGATTCGTTTTTCCAGCGCGCCGAAGGCCGAGCCGACCGTCGTCAGCTGCGTCAGCGCCGCGTCGACGACGCTGATCATCTGGCCGATCTGCCCTTCCGTCGTCGTTGACGAGAGCGAAATGACGACCTGGCCCGCCGTGGTGCCGTTTTTGCTGGTCATCAGCACGTAATTCTGCGCGGTCCCGAGTTCGGTGGCGAAATAGGACGAGGTCAGCACGCCGTATTCGCCCGAGCCGGTGGCCCGGTCGTCGATCAGGTAGCGCGCATCCTTGGAGGTCGTGGCACCGACAGGCGTGTTGTCGATATGGTAGCTCAGCATGCCCACCGAGACGGTGCCGTCGGCATTGCGGATGAAGGACGCCGGGATCTGGCGCGGCTGCGTCGGCGTGGCATCATTGTTGAGGATCACCCAGTTGTCGCTATTGAAGGTCGCCGATTCCGAAACGCTGCGCAGTTGCTCCTGCAGCTGCTTGAGCTCTTCGTTGATCTTGTTCTTGTCGACACCGTCCTCGGTGGCGGCGACGAGCTTGGCCTTGATCTCGGAGACGACGTCGATGACGTTCTGCACACCGGTATAGGCCGTGCCCATCGTCGCAGCCGCCATGCCGAGTGCATCCTGGACCGCCGAAATGGCCTTGTTGTCGGTGCGCGCGGTGGTGGCGATCGACCAATAGACGGCATTGTCGGCCGCTTTGGCGACACGCATGCCTGTCGTGATGTGGTTCTGCGTGACCGTCATATTGCGATTGATATCACGCAGCACATGGAGCGCCGCATCAACGGAGACGCGCTGATAAATACTCACGGAACAAGACTCCAAAAACACAACAGAACGCAACTGAACAGGGATGAACCTTCCGCACAGACACTCATGTCCGGGGGCGCTGGGTCTCCAGCGCATTGCCTTCAAGAAACGAAGAAGGCCAGTCGGTTCCTGGCCACGATCATTGCCGCTTATGCTTAAAAAACGGCTAATCTTCAGAGGAAATTTATCTTATTCCGCAAGACTTCATACACCATAAGAAACGCCGCCGAATGGCAATCCGGCGGCGTGTTCAACGCGGATGGAAGGCTTATTCGGCGGCCTGCAGCCGCTCCTCGTCGGGGGCGGCGCGCGGCCTCGTCGCGACCGACATCTCCTCGTGCAGGCGCGCCTCTTCATGGGCATGCGGCTTGGCGAAGCGGGCAAGCAGGAGATAGGCGACCGGCGTGATGAACAGCGTCACCAGCGTCGCAAAACCGAGGCCGCCGACGATCACCCAGCCGAGCGCCACGCGCGCTTCCGCACCCGCGCCATGGGCAAAGACCAGCGGCACGCCGCCGAGAATGGTGGCGATCATCGTCATCATCACCGGGCGAAGGCGCAGCGCGCAGGCTTTTTCGATCGAGGAGCGCACGTCCTCACCCCTGTCGCGCAGCTGATTGGCGAATTCGACGATCAGGATGCCGTTCTTCGCCATGACGCCGACGAGCAGCACCAAGCCGATCTGGCTGTAGATATTCAAGCTGGAGCCGGTGATGATCAAAGCGAAGACGGCGCAGGCAAGGCCGAGCGGCACCGTCGACATGATGATCACCGAGGAGAGCACGCTTTCGAACTGGGCGGCGAGAACCAGGAAGATGATGACGATGGCGAAGCCGAAGGTCAGCGCCATGCCATTCGAGTTCTCCTCCAAGGTCGCGGCTTCCGCAAGCGGCAGCAGACGCGCGCCGGGCGGCAAGATCGGCTCGGCGAGCGCAGTCACCTGTTTCACCGCATCGCCGAGCGACATGCCGTTCTTGAGGCCGGCGGTGATCGCGACAGAGGCGAGTTGCTGCTCGCGGTTCAGCTGCGGCGCGACCGATCCTTCCTTCATCGTGGCGATCACGGACATCGGAACGATCTTGCCGTCGCCGGTTTTCAGGAACACGTTTTCGAGATCTGTGGGATCGTCGATCGGCCGCGTCGTCGAGGTCAAAAGCACCGGATAGGATTCGCCGTCGACGAAGACATCGACCACCGATCGCCCTTCGAGCAGCGACTGGATCGCCGTCGAAAGTCCGGTGATGTCGATCCCGAGATCGGAGGCGCGCTCGCGATCGATCGCTACCGATACCTGCGCCTGACTGGGCTCGTTGGTCAGCCGCGGTGTATCATACTGGCCGGTGGCGTCGAGCGCCTGCACCAGCTTGGCGGCCGCCGCCGTCAGCGCCTCATGATCGTTGCCGATCAGCGCCATCTGCACGCCACTGCCGGCGCCGCGGATGCGCAGACTGTTGGAAGAGATGGCGTTGCCGCGCAGCGCCGGCACCTTCGCCGCCGCCTGGTTGATGTCGCCGACGATCTCCGCCTGCGTCCTCTGCCGCTCTCCCCAGGGAGCGAGCGTCAGCACCATGAAGCCGCTGTTCAGCGAACCGCCCTGGCCGGAGATCGAGAAGACGTTGCGGACGTCGCCGCTGTCGACCAGCGGCTGCAGATATTCCTCGACGCGCTGCATCTTGTCGCGGGTATATTCGAGGCTCGATCCCTGCGGCGTCGTCAGCCGCATCATCACCATCGATCGGTCCTCCTCCGGCGTCAGCTCGCTTTTGACCGTCGAGAAGGCGACGAGCGCGGCACCGGCGAAGATCACCGAAAAGAGGATAACGACGAATGGCGCGTTGAGGCAGCCGTGCAGCGCCCATTTGTAGAGGCTGGCGAAAGCCCCGCCGACGCGGCCGAGCGCACCGTGATCCTCGATCATCGGCTTCGTCAGCATGCGCGAAGCGAGCATCGGGCACAATGTCAGCGCCACGATCGACGACAGCCCGACCGAAAAGGCGAGCACGAAGCCGAATTCACGGAAGAGACCGCCGACCTGCCCCGGCAGGAAGGAGAGCGGGATGAAAACGGCCGCCAGCGTCGCGGTCGTGGCGATGACGGCGAAGAACACCTCGCGCGTGCCGAGCACGGCGGCCGCGCGCGGTCCCATGCCCTCGGCGCGCCGGCGCACGATGTTTTCGAGCACCACGATCGCGTCGTCGACGACGAGGCCGGTGGCCAGCACGATGGCGAGCAGCGTCAGAATGTTGATCGAGAAGCCGACCAGATAGATGGCAGCCAATGTCCCGATCAGCGCCACCGGCATGCTGACCGCCGGGATCAGTGTCGCCCGCCAGTCGCGCAGGAAGAGATAGATGACGGCGGTGACGATGACGGCGGCGAGCACCAGCGCCAGCACCACCTCATGGATTGCGCCTTGAATGAAGACGGCATCGTCGCTGGTGATGGCGATGGTCGTTCCCTCGGGCAGCGTCTTCGACAGCTGCTCGACGGCGGCCTTGATGCCGGTCGAGATATTCAGCGTATTCGACTGCGCCTGGCGGATGATGCCGAGGCCGATACCGGGCTTGCCGTTCGAGCGCAGCGCCGTTTCGCCGTCGCGCGGCCCGAGCGTCACCGTGGCGACGTCGCCGAGCCGGACGCGGTCCTGCAACATCACATTGGAGAAATCCGCCGGCGTCTGCAGGTTGGCAGTGGCGCGCACGACGATATCCTGCGTCGTGCTCTTCAGCGAACCGGCCGGAACGTCGAGCGCGGCATTGTCGAGCGCCTTGGTCAGGTCGCCGATGGTGAGCCCGCGGCTGGCGAGCGCGCCCTGGTCGACATCGACGCGGAAGACCTTCTCTTGGTCGCCATATTCCTCGACGTCGGCGACGCCATCGACGGAGGCGAGGCGATCGATCACCTCGTTCTCGACGAGCTGCGTCAGGTCGTCCATGTTGAGCTTGGTGGAGGTGACGGCAAGGCGCATGATCGCCGACGAATCCGAATCCGCCTTGACGATCTGCGGCGCATCGGCCTCGTCGGGCAGGTTCTGGGTGATGCGGCCGATCGCATCGCGCACGTCGTTGGCGGCGACCGCGAGATCGATCGCATCGGAGAATTCGAGCGTCACCCGGCTCTGACCGAAGGAAGAGGTCGAGGAGATCGACTTCAGGCCGCTGACGCGGGCGACCGCGCCTTCGATCACCTTGGTCAGTTCCTGGTCGATCGTCTGCGGCGAAGCGCCGTCGAAAGTGGTGCGCACGGTGACGACGGGACGGTCGACATCAGGCAGCTCCCGCACCTCGACGCCGACATAGGCCGCAAGACCGGCGACGACCATCAGCGTGTTGAACACCAGCGCCAGGATCGGCCGGCGAACGAAAAGCGCGGTGAAGCTCTGCTTGCCCGACGCTCGGTCCTGAGGCAGTTCGGTCACGCTCATTGGGTCGCGACCTCCCCGTTCGCGGCGACATCGGCACTGACACGCACCGCCCCGCCCTCACGCACGCGCTGCAGGCCCTGCGTCACGATCTTGTCGCCGTCCTTGAGGTCGGCTTTGACGAGAATGAAGTCGGGATTGCGCTGCACGATGCTCACCCGCACCTTGTGCGACTTGTCGTCGGTCACCTGCCACACGAAGGATCCTTGCGAATCCCACTGCACGGACTGCGGATCGACCGCCGGATATTTGTCGCCGGGGAATTTCATGCTGACGCCGAAGGACATGCCGGCGCGCAGCTCGTCGGAAGAGTTGTCAATCCGGGCGCGCAGGCGCAGCGTGCGGCTTGCCGCGTCGATACGGTTGTCGACCGCCTCGATCACGCCCGAAAACACCTGCCCGGGCTTTGCCACCGACATCGCCTCCACCGGCTGGTCGACCGCAACCGTATTGGAAAAACGCTCCGGCACCCAGAAGTCGACGAGGATTTCCGAACGATCGTCCAGTGTGACGATCGGCGTTGATGTCGTGACATTGTCGCCGATATTGACCGGCACGATGCCGACAATGCCGTCGATCGGCGCCGTGATGTTGCGCCGGGCGAGATTGAGCTCGGCGGCCTGAAGTTGCAGCCGCGCGCCCTGCTCGGCGATCTCGGAATCGAAGACGTCCATGCGCGACACGCTGGACTTGATGTTGTGATAGAGATTGGACTTCTCGACCGCCGCCTTCAGCGCCACATCCGCCTGGCCGCGCGCGATCACCTGCTCCTCGCTGTCGAGCTTGGCGAGTACCTGCCCGGCCTTCACCCTGTCGCCGGATTTGATGAGGATTTCGCGGATCGTTCCCGTGGCCTGCGGCGTCACCGCGACTGAACGGATCGCATCGCCCGTGCCGATGGCGTTCAGCCGGTCGTTGACGACGCCTTGAACGACGGCCTGCGTCGCGACAAGAATGGCGCTGTTGCGCCCGCCGCTGCGGCGGTTTTGACCCTGTCCCTGCCCTTGGCCCCGTTGCCCCTGCGCCCCGGCGGAAGCACCGGCATCGGCTGTTTCAGGAGCTTTAGGCGCGATCATGGAAATGAGGCTATCCGGAATGCCTGCATCGCGCATCCGATCGCCGGCGCCGGGCGCAAAGAAAACCCACGCGGCAAAACCGGCAATGATGACGATGAGCGAAAGTATAAACTGCTTCCAAAAGGCCATTCACGTCTCCGGAGGGACTCGAGGTTGGACCAGGGTCGGTCGAAAGAGGCGCTGCGGGATCAAGCTTCCCATCTGATGCGACAATATCGCGCGTTTACAGCTTACCGACAAGCATAAGCGGCCGGCATTACCGATTTGTAATATCAGCGAAGAATGGAAATAATCCGGCCGCTCACTTTTGCTTGAATGGAGCTCGCAAAGGTCTTCGATGCTGCCGGTCTATGGACGAAGATCGCTCAAAACCCATAGAAAATGAGGGGCGGAACTCTATCGGCGTATCGCCCATCGCAGGCCGACCATCGCTGCGATCCCCAGTATTGGCCAAACCGCCCAGAAGGTTCCACTCCAGGTGAGAGCGTTGATGCCGATAATGCCGAGCGCCGTGATCGCGAGTGTCACCATCCTGCGGTCGAAAAGCGCCTGGTCACGAGTCCAGGCAAGCGCTGCAATGATGACGAGCGCAAGCAGCGGGAAGCGAGCCCAGAAAACTCCGTGCCATGTGAGGAGATTGATGCCGACGAGTACGGCGGCGATGACGCCGAGCACGCTGAACAGGCTTCGGCCGTAGCCGGCAGCCGGTCTTGCCTCGGCCGTGACCGGAGCCGCCGGCTGGGGCCGAACAGAGGCGGGTCGTTCCGCAGGCTGCGCCTCCTCGCCTCCGTCGCCGATCCTGACCGCATAGCTCGGCACGCCCTCGTCGACGTTCTTCACCGTCAGCGGCCCGAGAAACTCGAAACCAACAGCTACCTTGTTGCGCACCTGATCGTAAACTGTGCTCGATATCACGATGCCGCCGGGGGCGGCCGAGGCCTGCAGCCGCGCGGCGATATTGACACCGTCGCCATAGATGTCACCGCCCTCGACGATGACGTCGCCGAGATTGATGCCGATGCGGAAAAGCATGCGCCCGTCGCTTGGACGGCGGGCATTGAAGCCGGCAAGTTCGTTCTGGGTATCGACGGCGGCGCGCACGGCTTCGACGACACTCGGGAACTCGGCGATCAACCCGTCGCCCCAGGTGTTGACGACACGGCCGCCATGGCTTTCGATCAGGTGTCCCATCGCCTCGCGGCAGCGCTTCAGCGTCGCAAGCGTCCCTTCCTCGTCGGCCCCCATCAGCCGTGTATAGTCCTGCACGTCAGCACAGAAGATCGTCGTCAGCTTCCGCCGCGTTTCACTCATGGTCACTCGCCTTTGCTATCGGCCCCGAAAGGTCGCTGCAAAGGTGGAATTGGGTTGAATGGGGACCAATATGAACGATTGCAGCGGCGGTAAATTACGCAGCCTTTGTATTTGTTGCCATCAATAATTGCCGATCGTCACCGGATGCGGGCAAAAGGATGGACGCATACGACGCGCTTAAGCCCGCGCGCCGAAAAAAATCGATCATTGAACAATCTTGCGCGGGCTCGCCGCATGTTCCTTCGCCACGGTGCTCGAGCCGTCGATTTCCTGAAGCAACACGTCGTAGCCCCAAAGATCGGCGAGATGTTGCAGGACGAGCTTCGTGTCACCTTCCTGCAGATAGCAGCCGTTCATGACGATATGCTGCAGCAACAGGCGGCGGTCGCCGGCGAGATCGACATCGACGATATCGATGGCCGGATCGGTCCAGCCGATATCGTATTCGCGGGAGAGCTGGCGGCGAATGCGCAAATAACCGCGCTCATTGTGAATTGCCGAAACCAGCACACCTTCGGTCTGTTCCGGGTCGTCGTAGAGATGGAACAGCCGCAACCGCCGGATCAGGTTCGGGCTTAGGAACTGGCTGATGAAACTTTCGTCCCGGTAATTTGCCCAAACGTCGCGCAGAACCCCCATCGCGTCGCCTCGTCCCGCAATATCGGGAAACCATGCCCGGTCCTCTTCCGTCGGTTTCGTGACGATCCTCTCGATGTCCTGCATCATCGCAAAACCAAGCGCATAGGGATTGAAGCCCGAGAACCGCCGATCGTCGTAGTTCGGCTGGAAGACGACATTGGCGTGGGACTTCAGGAATTCGAGGAAGTTCCCGTCGCTGATCTGCCCCCGCTCGTGAAGCCGGTTCATGATCTGATAATGGACAAAGGTGGCGGTTCCCTCATTCATCACCTTGGTCTGCCGCTGGGGATGGAAATATTGAGCGACGTGGCGGACGATGCGAAGGATCTCGCGCTGCCACGGCTGCAGTCGCGGCGCGGATTTCTCGAGAAAATAGAGGATGTTATCCTGCGGAAGGCCGAGCGCGGCGCGCCGCTTTTCCAAGCCTATATCACCCGCCTTCTTCGCCTTGCCGACGGGAACCGTGCGCCACAGGTCGTTGAACATCTGCTCCTCGTGGGCGCGACGCTCCTGTTCCCGCTTCTCCTCCTGGCGAAGGTCGATGGTGGTCTTGCCGGCATACCGATGCACTCCATGCGACATCAGCGCATGCGCCGCATCGAGCGTTCTTTCGACAGCCGTCTCGCCGTAACGCTCTTCGCAGCGGGTGATATAACCCTTGGCGAAATCAAGGTAATCGAGAATTCCCTCGGCATCGGTCCAGAGCTTGAAAAGATAATTGTTCTTGAAGAAGTGATTATGGCCGAAGGCCGCATGGGCGATGACGAGCGTCTGCATCGTCGCCGTGTTTTCCTCCATCAGATAGGAGATGCAGGGAGAGCTGTTGATGACGATCTCGTAGGCAAGGTCGCGCATCCCGCGGCGGTAGAAGGTTTCATGGTGCGCAAAGTGTTTTCCGAAGGACCAATGGCGGTAAAACAGCGGCATGCCGGTCGAGGAATAGGCATCCAGCATCTGCTCCGAGGTGATGACTTCGATCTGGTTCGGATAGACATCGAGACCGAGCTCGCCGAGCGCGATTTCCTCGCACGCATCGTGGACGCGCTGCAGCGTTGCAAAGTCCCAGTCGGCTCCTTCGAACAAGAGCCGCTCTCTTGGCCTCACCGTCATGGTCATGGCGTCACCTTCGACTGTGCCTCACGTTTCTGGAAGAGATCGTGGAAAACAGGGAATATTTCGCTTCGCCGGCAGACCTTGCGCATCGAAAGCGGCAGCGGTTCGGAACGGATCCCGTCATAGAGCATCCAGAGGGGCGATCGCGATACCGAGGAATCGCCGCCTTCCTCGCCGACCTCGATATAGGCGAAATACTGGCACAGCGGCAAAATCTCGCGCAGCAATTGCCCGGTCAGATTTCCATCCGAATGGGCGTTGTCGCCGTCCGAGGCCTGGGCGCCATAGATATTCCACTCCGCCGGATCGAAACGCGCCGCGATGATCGCCCGCATGGCGGCAAGCGCGCTAGACACCAGCGTGCCGCCCGTCGCCGGACCGTAGAAGAAGGTTTCCTCGTCGACCTCCTCTGCCCTGTCAGTATGGCGGATGAAGACGATTTCCACTTTCTTGTAGCGTTTCGACAGAAAAAGGTAGAGCAGCAGGTAGAATCGCTTCGCAAGGTCCTTCATGTGCTCCGACATCGAGCCCGAGACGTCCATCAGGCAGAACATCACCGCTTTGGCGACAGGTTTCGGCTCGTTTTCGAAGCGGCGATAGCGCACGTCGAGCGGATCGATATAGGGAATGCGCCGGCTTTTTTCCGTCAGGGATTTGAGTTTTGCCTCAAGCGCCAGGCGACTCTCGTCGTCCTCGCATTCCTCGATCTGCCGCTGCAGGGCCTCGATTTCTTCGCGGCGCGGGCGGCCAAGCGCAACGCGGCGCATCATCGCCAGCTTCGTGGTGCGGCCGACGGCAATGTTGGCGGGGGATCCCGATACGGAATAACCGGCCCGGAACGGAGTTTCCTCCTCCGTTTCGGCTAGACGCCGCTTGGCAAGGTCTGGCAATTCAAGGTCATCGAGGAACACATCGAGGAATTCCTCCCGCGTCAGCACGAAGCGGAAACCGTCCTCACCGTCGCCCTCGCCTGCATCTTTTGGTTTTCCACCCTTCCCACCCGGCGGCCGCGGTATGATGTCCCCTTCGACGAAGGCCCGGTTCCCGGGCAGGATGTGGTCGGCGATGCCGCCTTCGCCCCGTCGAAAGCTTGGTTCGGCCATTCCATCGATCGGCAGGCTGATCTCCCCGCCGTCGAGCACGTCTCGAATGTTTCGATTTTGCAGCGAACGTTTCACCGCCTGCTGCACGGCTCCCTTCATGCGTCGAAGGAACCGCTGACGATTTTCCAGACTTTTACCGCGCGGATTTAGCCGCCGGTCGACAATGTGCATAATGGCTCCGCATTAACTTGCCTGTTTGACGCGCATGTACCATTCGACGAGGCGCCGAACCTGCCGTTCCGTGTAACCTCGCGCGGCCATGCGCGAGACGAATTCGCTATGCTTCTTTTCTGTTTCCGAATCCTTCTTCGACCCGAAGGAAATAACCGGCAAGAGATCTTCGACCTGCGAGAACATACGCTTCTCGATGACTTCCCGGATTTTCTCGTAGCTCGTCCATGACGGATTTTTTCCGCCATTGGCTGCCCGCGATCTCAGCGAGAACTTGACGATTTCGTTGCGGAAATCCTTCGGATTGGCGATTCCCGCCGGCTTTTCGATCTTCGTCAGCTCCTGATTGAGGAGCTCGCGGTCGAGAAGCTGACCAGTATCGGGATCCTTGAAGTCCACATCTTCGATCCAGGCGTCGGCATAATCTACATAACGGTCGAACAGATTCTGTCCGTAGTCCGAATAGGATTCAAGATAGGCCTTCTGAATCTCGTTGCCAATGAACTCTGCGTAGCGTGGCGCAAGATCGGCCTTGATGAATTCCAGATAGCGCTTCTCGACGTCGTCGGAAAACTGCTCGCGACGGATCGCCTGTTCCAGCACATACATCAGATGGACGGGATCGGCGCCGATATCCGTGGTGTCGTGATTGAAGGTGGAGGCGAGCACTTTGAAGGCGAAGCGGGTCGATATCCCGTCCATGCCTTCGTCGATGCCGGCAGCATCCCGGTATTCCTGGACACTGCGGGCGCGCGGATCGCTTTCCTTCAGGCTCTCCCCGTCATAGGTGCGCATCTTCGAGAAGAAGGTCGAATTCTCGTGTTTGCGCAGGCGCGAGAGGACGGAGAAACGCGCCAGCATTTCGAGCGTTGCCGGGGCGCATGGTGCATCCACCAGTTCCGATCCCTCGATCAGCTTTTCGTAGATCTTCTGTTCCTCTGTCACCCTCAGGCAATAGGGCACCTTGATCACGCAGATGCGGTCGATGAAGGCCTCATTGTTCTTGTTGGCCTTGAAGGTCTGCCACTCCGCCTCGTTCGAATGCGCAAGGACGATGCCGGAGAAAGGTATGGCGCCGATATTCTCGGAGCCGATATAATTGCCCTCCTGCGTTGCCGTCAGCAGCGGATGCAGCATCTTGATCGGCGCCTTGAACATCTCGACGAATTCGAGCACGCCCTGATTGGCGCGGTTCAGTCCGCCCGAATAGCTGTAGGCGTCCGGATCGTTCTGAGAATAGGTTTCCAGCTTGCGGATATCCACCTTGCCGACCAACGAGGAGATGTCCTGGTTGTTCTCATCTCCAGGCTCGGTCTTGGCAATTGCGATCTGGCGCAATCGCGAGGGTTGTATCCTGACGACGCGGAATCGGGAAATGTCGCCTCCGAAGTCGTCGAGCCGCTTCAGGCACCACGGGCTCATCAATCCGTTCAGACGCCGCAGCGGGATCCCATACTGCTCCTGCAGGAGCGAACCCATCGTCTCCGGGTCGAAGAGGTTGAGCGGGCTTTCGAACACGGGGCTGATCTCGTCACCGGCCTTCAGCACGTAGATCGGATGAACCTCCATCAACTGCTTCAGCCGCTCCGCCAGCGACGACTTGCCGCCGCCGACCGGACCGAGCAGATAAAGAATCTGCTTGCGCTCCTCGAGCCCCTGCGCCGCATGCCGAAAGAAGGAGACGATGCGTTCGATTGTCTCTTCCATGCCGTGAAAGCCCGCAAAGGCGGGATAAACCCGGATGGTCCTGTTCATGAAGATTCTGCCGAGGCGCGCGTCCTTGGCGGTATCCACCATCTGCGGTTCGCCTATTGCAGCGAGCAGACGCTCGGTCGCGTTGGCATAGGCGATCGGCTCGGTTTTGCAGAGATCGAGATATTCAGAAACCGACATGTCGCTTTCGCGGCGCGCTTCATAACTGCGTGTGAACGCATCGAATACGGATTCACTCAGCATGGGACCTCCATTAAGGTTATGCCGCAGGCTCTAAGCCGTATAACCATCGAGATGGCCACGGCGTTCCTAAGAATCAATAGTTTCGTAGGTATATTCGACGCTCACCGGCCGTTTGTAGCAATGCACAAAATTGTGCATGCACCGGTAATTTTTTTACTCCGCGAAACTGTTTCCCATTGTAGTTGAGAAAAGGGTCATCGCGATATCAGCACATTTAGCGACGTGACATGAATGTCAAAAAGGTGTGCAATGGCGCCCGTGATTCGAGCCGTGGGAAATCGGCGATCGGCCGACGGTGAGAGCAAGCCGCTCTGACAGCGGGGCAGCCAGCGCGCTCCCGCAGCATGGAACCGGACGAATGTCACCACCCGCCCGGTATATTCCGAATCATCGCTTCCCGGCACTTTTAGCCGTTGAACGCCTTCTCCAGCGCAACCACATCGATCTTGACCATGCCGAGCATGACTTCGGTGACGCGCCTTGCCCGCTCGCGATCTTCGTCGGCGATCATCTCGGAGAGAGCGCGCGGGACGATCTGCCAGGAAAGACCCCAGCGGTCCTTCAGCCAGCCGCAGGCCTCCGGCGTGCCGCCATTGGCGAGGAAGGCATCCCATATCCGATCGATCTCCGCCTGGCTTTCCAGAAGGATCGCGATCGAAAAGGAATGGTTGAAGCTGTCGAGCGGACCGGCCTTCATCGCCAGGAAGGCTTGGTCGCCAAGCGTGAACTCGATCAGTTCGACGCTGCCGGGAGGGCCGCTCGGCGTTTCCGCCGGAAGTATGGTGGTGCGGCCGATCCTGGAATCCGGAATGATCGACACGTAGAATTCGACGGCTTCGCGTGCCTGCTCCGCGAACCAGAGATTTGAAATGACCTTGGGCATGGACAGCCTCCTTGTTGGCGAGTATCCCGGACTTCTGTCCGATGCTTCGAGGACGTCTGGTCGACGCCGGTTCCGACAGGCTGCGATCGGATTTTTTTCGCCGCCCACACCCCCGCAATAGCGGCGGTTCGGGAATGAAAGCAGAACATCTTTTCTGGCCTTTCCTTCCCGAATCACTACATTACGCGCCATGAGCAATAGTTTCGACGATATTCCCTTCTTCGACGAGGAGCCGGGCGAAGTGGCGCGTAAGCCGCAGCCGTCTGTCGCAACTGCCGGAAGGCCGGCCGCCGGCGGCGGCATCGCCGCCCGCGCCATGGCGGCGCGTGACGGCGGCAAGCGGCCGGATTATCTCGCCGGATTGAACCCGGAACAGACCGAAGCCGTCGAAACGCTGGAAGGCCCCGTCCTCGTGCTCGCCGGCGCCGGCACCGGAAAGACGCGCGTGCTGACGACCCGCATCGCCCATATCCTCAATACCGGCCGCGCCTTCCCTTCGCAGATCCTGGCCGTCACCTTTACCAACAAGGCCGCGCGCGAGATGAAGGAGCGCATCGCCCTGCTCGTCGGCGGCGCCGTCGAAGGCATGCCCTGGCTCGGCACCTTCCACTCGATCGGCGTCAAGCTCCTGCGCCGCCATGGCGAACTCGTCGGCCTGAGCTCCGGTTTCACCATTCTCGACACCGACGATGTCGTGCGCCTGATCAAGCAGCTGATCCAGGCCGAAGGCCTCGACGACAAGCGCTGGCCGGCCAAGCAATTCGCCGGCATGATCGACACCTGGAAGAACAAGGGCCTCGGCCCCGCCGATATCCCCGAGGGCGATGCCCGCGCCTTCGCCAACGGCCGTGGGCGCGATCTCTATTTCGCCTATCAGGCGCGCCTGACGACGCTGAACGCTTGCGATTTCGGCGACCTGCTGATGCATCCGATCGCGATCTTCCGCAAGAATCCGGATCTCCTGAAGGAATATCACGGCCGCTTCCGCTATATCCTCGTCGACGAATATCAGGATACCAACACCGCCCAATATATGTGGCTGAGGCTTCTTGCCCAGCGCGCCAAGGGCGAGCCGCAGAATGTCTGCTGCGTCGGTGACGACGACCAGTCGATCTATGGGTGGCGCGGCGCGGAGGTCGACAATATTCTTCGCTTCGAGAAGGATTTCCCCGGCGCCAAAGTCATCAAGCTGGAGCGCAACTACCGTTCGACCGAACATATCCTCGGCGCGGCCGCCCACCTGATCGCCCACAATGAAGGCCGCCTGGGCAAGACGTTGTTCACCGACCGCGCCGATCCCGACGACGTCAAGGTCCAGGTCCACGCCTCCTGGGATTCGGAAGAGGAAGCCCGTGCCATCGGCGAGGAGATCGAGCAACTCCAGCGCAACAAACATCTGCTGAACGACATGGCGATCCTCGTGCGTGCCTCCTTCCAAATGCGCGAATTCGAAGACCGCTTCGTCACCCTCGGCCTCAATTACCGCGTCATCGGCGGCCCGCGCTTCTATGAGCGCCTCGAAATCCGCGATGCCCTGGCCTATTTCCGCCTGGTGGCGCAGCCGGCCGACGACCTCGCCTTCGAACGTATCATCAACACGCCGAAGCGCGGCCTCGGCGACACGACGGTGCGCGCGCTGCACGATTATGCGCGCGCCCGCGACATCCCGATGCTGGCGGCCGCCGCCGACATCATCGAGACGGACGAACTGAAGCCGAAGGCGCGAAAAGCCCTCTTCGACGTGATTCAATCTTTCCGCCGGTGGCAGGAACTGCTTGAAAACACGCCACATACCGAACTTGCCGAGCAGATTCTCGAAGAGTCCGGCTATACCGACATGTGGAAGAACGACAGGAGCGCCGAAGCTCCGGGCCGCTTGGAAAACTTGAAGGAACTCATCCGCTCGATGGAAAGCTTCGAGTCGATGCGCGGCTTCCTCGAGCACGTTTCCCTCGTCATGGATGCCGAGACCAACGAGAACCTCGACGCAGTCTCGATCATGACGCTGCATTCGGCCAAGGGCCTGGAATTCGACACCGTTTTCCTGCCCGGCTGGGAGGAGGGCCTTTTTCCGCATCAGCGCTCGCTCGATGAAAGCGGCCGCGCCGGCCTGGAGGAGGAACGCCGCCTCGCCTATGTCGGCATCACCCGCGCCAAACGCCGCTGCCACATCTGGTTCGTCTCCAACCGCCGCATCCACGGTCTCTGGCAATCGACCCTGCCCTCGCGTTTCCTGGACGAACTGCCGGAGACCCATGTCGAGGTCGCCGAGATGGAACAGAGCTACGGCGGTTACGGCCGCGGCGGCTACGGCCAGTCCCGCTTCGACAAGGCCGAACCCTTCGCCAATTCCTATTCGACTCCCGGCTGGAAGCGCGCCCAAGCCAACAAGACCGATGCTACCCGCGACAATTGGGGCACCCGCTCCGGCCACGCCGTCGAACGCATCGGTTACGGCGAAAGCGGCCCGAAGGGGCGCATGATAGACGGCGAACTGGTGGCGAAATCGACATCGTCGGAACCATCGCGCTTCACTCTCGGCGACCGCGTATTCCACTTGAAGTTCGGCAACGGCAACATCACCGGCATCGAAGGCAACAAGCTGACGATCGATTTCGATCGCGCCGGCCAGAAGCGGGTGCTGGACGGGTTCGTCGAGCGCGTGTGATTTTGCGGTTATACCGCGTGGGAACCCTTACCCGAACATCCGCATACTGCTGAGCCCGAGAACATCGTTCAGCAGGGCGATCCCCATTCCGGCGGCGACGATCGACAGCCCGATCAGGAACAGTCGCCGAGCCCGGTCGTATTTTGCGGCGAGCAGGGAGTCGCGCGCGAGCAGATCGGCAAACACCTTCACCTGAACGGCGATACCGACAGTCAGGAACGACATCGGCAGCAGATCGATGCGGCTCCAGTCATTGGGATTGGAGACCCAGAGACTGATGAAATTGAGGGAGAAACCAAGAATGATCCCGGTCGCCGTCAGCGAGCCATTGCGGAATGTCGCATCGATCTTTTCATCTGCTTGAGGCTCGGACATGGCTTCAATCTCGATTTGCTGATGAGCCAAGAAAGGCAGAAATCGCGGCGGCGGGCAAGGTTGAGCGGACGTTGCCGTCGAAGAAGGCGCTGCAGCGCCTCAGCCGGCAAACCGATGAAGGCTGACACGGGAAAAATGAGGCTCTGCCGGGGAGATCCCGCAGTGTAAAACCTTCGCCTTCCCGCCGTTTCGAGAGGAGAGTCACTGCGATCAAATATCCATGGTTGCATTAGCGTATGCTTTTTCGACCAGCCACTACCGGAGGTACTAGAATTAACACTTGCGCACCCGCGCTGGGAAATCCACTAGTGGTGTGTTCGGTGCATTTGGCATTTGCATTGCAATAACGCGAAGGGATTGGCCTTGATGAAAGCGCTGCTGCTCGTCGATATCCAGAACGGCTTTTGTCCGGGCGGCAATCTGCCGGTGCCGGACGGCGACAAGGTGGTTCCCGTCGCAAACCGGCTGATCGACAGCGGCAGATACGATCTGATCGTCGCCTCGCAGGACTGGCATCCGCCCGGCCACGGCAGCTTCGCCTCCGCCCATCCGGGTGCCACCCCCTTTGAGATGGGCGAATTGGCCGGCAAGCCACAGATGATGTGGCCCGACCACTGTATCCAGGGTACGCCCGACGCCGAACTGCATCCGGAACTGAAGTCCGAAGAGATCGACCTGATCCAGCAGAAGGGCGAGGATCCCAGAATCGACAGCTATTCGGCGTTCCGCGACAATGACCGGGATGCTTCGACCGGTCTTTCCAATTTTCTCCAGGAACAGGGTGTCACCGATCTCGACGTCTGCGGGCTGGCGACCGATTACTGTGTCAAGTTCTCGGCGCTCGACGCGCTCGAGATGATGCCTGGTGTGCGCGTGCGCTTCATCGAGGATGCCAGTCGCGGCATTACCCCCGAAGGTGTTGCCGCCGCCATCGATGAGATGCGGGCGCATGGCATCGCTGTGATTAAAAGCGCAGATGCCTTGCGCCAATGAGCTTGCGATCGCCGGCTATTTCAGCAAATAGGCGTCGAATGTCTCATCGCTGCCGGCAACGGGGCCGAAGCGCTTGACGAGGGTCGTCTCGCTCCGGAATGCCGAAATGTCCTCTGGCATCAGGGATAGCAGCCAATTGTAACTTTCGCGCAATGAGACCGGTGCGGCAATCCGGTCAAGCCGCTGTGAGAGAAGAACGACGACGGGAGCATGCTCGCTCTGCTGCAGTTGCCGCGCCGTCTGCAGAATGTCGGCAAGGCTGAGAGACAGCCGCGCTTTGCGGGTATAGTGCACAATGGCACCGAACCGTTCCTCCCTTAGAAGATAGGTGCGATTGGAGATGTAATAGGGCAAGGCTTCCACGAGATAATCGGGGTCCGCCATGATGATCGCATCCTTGAGATCAGGACGAGATTGAATGAACGAGCCGAGATCCCGGGCTCGGCTGAGCGGCATGTCGGTGAAAAGGAATTGATGGACCCTCTCGATGCCGGAAGCGACCTGCAGCGCGAGCAATATCATGAAGCACAGACGCCCGATCTTCACGCCGACGCCGGCAGTTTCGGTGCCGGCGACATCGGCGGGGCCGGCCCGAGGCGGCTGGGTCAAAGCGGTGATTGCGATCATGAAGACCAGCCACAGCGCCTGATGTCTGTAGCTACCTGGGTAAACGAGCGTAAAAAGCAGGGAAAGCCCGAGGAGAACCAGTGCTGCTGCGAACATCGCCGGTCGCCGGTTCGCCAGCCCCAACAGGCTGCCATAGATGAGCACAGCCATGAGCAACGCGAATATCCGGGCGAACAATGGATCAGCCACGACCAGTTCAAGGATCCGGTCGGGGTAGAACGCCATGAAATAGGAACTGGCCGCGGTAAAGGCAGAAAGGACAAGCAAAGCGAAATTCTTGCCCGCAAGATCGTTCTGCCCCGCATCATTGAAGGTCGGATAGACCGTCATGACGCAGAGAACAATGCCGACGGCGGCAATGGCAGCGGCTGTCACTAGGGCCCGATATGCGCTCAAAGGGGGTCTTGGCGGCGCCAGAACCAGATCGAAAAACCAATAGGCGAGGAAACCGCCGACGAGGACCACCGAATGGACATTGGTATTGGCCAGCAAGGCGAACAGCAGGCCAAGCAATATCCCATTGCGGAGGCCTTTCTCCCAATTCAGGACGATAAGGAAGACCACCAGCATGCTGATGCCGTAATTTCGCGACATCGCGGCGTAGTCGAAAACCGAAAAGCTGCTGAACAGCGACAGCAGCATGATGGGAAGGGGCAGTTTCAGCCGGAAAACAAGGAGGTAGGCCGAGACCGTCGCGACCGTCAGCGCGACGATCTTCAGGACGACGGGTGAGCCGAGCACGACATGAGCGGCGCGCAGCAGGATATACCAGAGAGCAGGATGACCTTCGCCATGCATCTGGCGAAGCATATCGATGAAACTTTCGCCCTGAAGAGCGAGCGACAAGGCGCGAACCTCGTCACGCCATACCGTTTCGAACCAGCAAAGCGCAGACGCTAGCGCAAACCACAGCAGAAAGATCGACACTTTGCCAAGCACGGTTGATCGGCGTTCATCGATATCAGAGACAATCACAGCCAATTGACACGACCCGGTGACGGAAAATGTCGCGACGATACCGGTGTCCCGATAATTTGGTGTTAAAAACGTTCGGTCCGATTGAGCTTTGCGGCGCTTCTCCGCCGTCGCGAGTGCCACCGTTGAGCGCCGACGGCGGCGGCTGCGATGGCACAAAAATTTCCCCGTCCATGTCGGCTGAACCCAGCTTGGTCCGTCCTTGGTTCTGAACACAACAACCATGGGAGATGAGAATGAGAAAGCTTGTGACCGCAGCCTTCATAAGCCTGGACGGCGTCATGCAGGCGCCGGGCGCGCCGCAGGAGGATCCGACCGGCGGCTTCAGCCTTGGCGGCTGGACCGTCAATTACTGGGACGAGCCGATGGGCCAGTTCATGGGCGGGATCTTCAGCAATCCCTTCGCATTGCTGCTTGGCCGCAAGACCTACGAGATCTTCGCAGCCCACTGGCCCTTCGTCGGCCAAGACGACCCGATTGGAAAGGTCTTCAATGCCGCGACCAAATATGTCGCGACCACCTCCACCCAGCCGCTCGCCTGGGAAAATTCCGTCGCGCTTCACGGCGACGCTGCGGCCGAAATCGCCCGGTTGAAGCAGGAGGATGGCCCGGATCTTCTAACGCAGGGCAGCAGTGGCCTGCTGCAGACCTTGCTGGCGCACGACCTGATCGACGAACTCCGGCTTCTGACCTTCCCGCTTATTCTTGGCCCCGGCAAGCGCCTGTTCGCCGATGGCGCTAAACCGCAGGCGCTGAAGCTCACGGAAAATGCAGTATCCACGACCGGTGTCATCATGAGCGTCTACGAGCGTGCGGGCGAGGTCAAAACCGGCACCTTTGGAATGCAGGAACCTTCGCAAGCCGAAATCGCCCGCCGGGAGCGAATGAACCGCGAGGGCTAAACGCCGCTACCCGTTTACGGCCCAACGCTCTTGTTCTTCTCGTCGCGCTCCATGAGATAGATGTCCTCCGCCAGGTCCTCCATCTTTAGCAGAAGGGCTGCGTGTGCATCGCGAAGGCCTTGATTGTAATAATGGGCACCGATCTCCTCGGCGAAAAAGTCGAGCAGGAACTCGGCCGGCAGCGCGCCGATCGGCTGGTCGAGCTCCGTCTCGAAATAGCGGCGAATACTGGAAACGATCATCGCCTTCGCCTCCTTCGAAAATTCAATCTTCTTCATGGGAGTCCCTTCGGCCGGATGCAGTCAGGCTTTGATGCTTCAGCGAAATCGATTGGTCAATCAACGAAATTCAATTGCCGCGGAAGACCATAGCCCATAAGGAAAACCTGAATTTCCAACAGGACACCCACATGAATCGCGCCGACTTTGTTGAAGGTTTGCGGGGCGGCTCGGCCGTTGCGCTGGCATCGGCGCCCTTCGGCGCGCTGTTCGGAGCGCTGGCGGTTGAAAACGGCATGTCGCTTTCCGAGGCCGCCTTCATGAGCGCCACGGTCTATGCCGGTGCCAGCCAGATGGTCGGCATCGAACTCTTCGGCCACAAGGTCCATGCCTGGCTGATCGTGCTGTCGATCCTCGCCGTGAATTTCCGCCACGTGCTCTATTCCGCGGCCTTAGCGGGCTACATCGGCCATTTCACCTCGGTGCAGAAATTCTTCACCTTCTTCCTGCTCGTCGATCCGCAATTTGCCGCGGCGGTCAAGCGCGGCGAAGCCGGCAAGCCGCTTACCTTCGCGTGGTACCTCGGCTTCGGCATCATCATCTACATCCCCTGGGTGCTGATCAGCGTCGCCGGCGGCATGCTCGGCGGCTTCATCGGCGATCCCAAGGCGATCGGCCTCGATATCCTGTTGCCGGCCTATTTCCTCGGCATCGTCCTCGGTTTCCGCAAGCGCGACAATTTCCTGCCGGTGGCGCTCGTCAGCGCGGTGGCATCAGTGCTCGCCTACCGTTATGTCGGCTCGCCCTGGCATGTCAGCCTGGGTGCGGCCGCCGGCATCGTGCTGGCTGCCCTGCTGCCGCTGCCGCGCGAGGTGCCGGATCTCGAAGCCGACGCCCTTCAATCCGAAGTGCACGAGGTTTGAGCCATGGAATTCGATCTCCACATGGCGCTCGTCATCCTCGCCGCAGCAGTCGCCACCTTCGCCACCCGCATCGGCGGCTATATCCTCATCACCCGAATGAAGAGCATTCCGCCGCGCGTGGAAGCGGCGCTGAATGCCGTGCCGGCCGCCGTGCTGACGACTCTTGTCGCACCTGCCTTCTTCATCGGCGGCTGGGAATCGAAACTGGCACTGATCGTTGCGCTCTTCGTCGGCCTGCGCATTTCCCATACATGGATGCTGGTTGCCGCCTGGGTTGTCGTGATGGCATGGCGCTACACGATCGGCGCCTGAGCCCTGCCTTGCGCCTGAAAGATGCGCGACCTTGCGGCCCGAAGACAGTGCTCCGCCGCCTCTTGCCTAATATTCGAGCGGCAGCGTCGCGTTTTCGAGCCACGCCTTGACGTCGTGGTCATGGATCAGCGGCATCAGCGCCTCGCATGTGCGGCGGTGATAGTCGTTGAACCAATGCAGCTCATCATGGGTCAGAAGCTCGGGAATGACGAGGCTGCGGTCGATCGGGCAAAAGGTCAACGTCTCGAAGCCGAGCATCGGCATGTCGCCGCCGTCGATCTCCTCGGCGCCACGCACATAGATCAGGTTCTCGATACGGATGCCGAAGCTGCCCGGCCGGTAATAACCTGGCTCGTTCGAGAGGATCATGCCGGGCAGCAGCTCCTGCGTCGAAAGCCTGGAGATGCGCTGCGGTCCCTCATGCACAGAGAGATAGGAGCCGACTCCATGGCCTGTGCCATGGGCAAAATCGGCGCCTGCCCGCCACAGCGCGATCCGCGCCAGCGGATCGAGGTCGCAGCCGCGTGTACCCCTGGGGAAACGTGCCGTGCTGATCTGGATCATTCCCTTGAGCACCATCGTGAAGAAACGGCGATGCTCCTCTGACACCGTACCAATCCCGACCGTGCGGGTAATGTCGGTCGTGCCGTTGATATATTGCGCACCGGAATCGATCAGGAAGAGTTCACCCGCCTCGATCATCCGGTTGGTCTCGGTCGTGACACGATAATGCATGATCGCCGCGTGTTCGCCAGTGCCGGAGATCGTATCGAAGGAAATATCCTTCAGCGGGTTCTGCATGCTCTGGCCGACACGGGCGCGCACAGCCTCCAGATGTTCGGCAGCGGCGATCTCGCTGACGCTGCCTGGTTTCTCCTGCGACAGCCAATAAAGGAATTCCACCATCGCCGCCCCGTCCTGCAGATGTGCAGCGGCCGAGCCGTTGATTTCGACGTCGTTTTTCACCGCGCGCGGCAGCTTGGCGGGATCGGCGCCCTCCACCACTTCACCGCCAGCCCGGCGGACGATCTCCGCCAGCGCATGTGAGGCGATATCAGCGTCGATCAGCACGCGGCCGCCATCCCTGGAAACGGCAGCGAGCCTCTCTTCGAGCGCCGAAGGCGGCAGCTGCGTGCAGATCTGCCCGAGATAGGCTTCGGGCTCGATGCCTGTCTTGCGCTTGTCGAGGAAGAGTTCGGCCCGTCCGTCGGTATGGATGATGGCGCGCGCCAGCGGATGCGGCGTGTGCGGCACGTCGGCACCGCGGATATTGAAGATCCAGGCAACCGACGAGGGATCGGCGATCAGCACCGCAGCCAGGTTTTTCTTCGAAAGATCGGCAGCAATCGTCGCAATCTTATCGTTCGCCAGCACGCCGGCCTGGGCGACATTCTGGATGGTGACGGCGCCGAGCGGCTCGGCCGGCCGATCGCTCCACAACCGGTCGAGCGGATTGTACGGCAGGAAGACCAACGTCCCGCCGATCTGCGCCAGTGCTTTTTCCAGGCGCCGTACCTCCGCGCCCGCGTGCAGCCAGGGATCGATGCCGAGCCTCAGCCCCTTGCTTCCGTTTGCGGCAAGCCAGACATGCGGCGGCTCGTTGAGGAGATCGCCAACCGAGAATACCGAGCCGTCAACTTGTTCGGCCAGCTGCGTCACATAGCGCCCGTCGACGAAGACGATCGCCTGCGTCCGCAGGATCAGCGCAATGCCCGCCGAGCCGGTGAAGCCCGTCAGCCATGCCAGGCGCTCGGAGCATGCGGGAACATATTCGCCGTTGAATTCGTCGGCACGCGGCACGAGGAAGGCATCTATGCCGAGCGCATCGAATCCGGCGCGCAACGCCGAAACCCGATCCTTGCCGAACTGCGGCGTGGAGGTGACCTCGAAAGACTGGAACATGCTGGAAATCCGAATGGTTGAAACGAATCCGCTTAATGGGATGCAGTCATGTTAGCGAAATTTCAATCGATGGGGAGAAAAAGCGACGAAACGAGTCGAAGTCACTGCAGACGCTCGGCATTTTGACAGAACTGTGACGCCAAAAGTTAATTTGGCATGCTTTATGCATTGCCCGCATGGCTCCCATGAGGAAAACCCTCTGCCTCCGCATTTCAGAATAGCTATATAGACGCCATCGAACGGTTCGGATGAACCAGCAAACAAAGGATTTTTTGAAATGACCGCCTCTCTCTCGCGCTTCGCATACAGCAGCCCGGTACAGGCTGGCGAACGCCAGACCGTGCGTCACGTGATCGGCGCCCGCCGCCCGCAGAACGAGGACAGCCTCAAGCTGCTCGGCGCCGGCCAGCGCGTCACGCGCCACCAGGGCGCCCCCAGCTACGCGTTCTAGCTTAAAGCCTGTCCGTCTCCTCCCTCCCGGACCGGCCTATTGGAATGCAGTAGAGCCTGCTTGAGCACTCCTCCTCCTTCGAGCTCGCGGGCATTGGCCGGATAGACCGGTCCAAGGCGGTGCCACTGGCGCCGCCTTTTTTGTTTTAACAAGTATTAAATGCTATCTTGTGGACTCGGAGGTCGCGGTTTGCTCCCTCTTCTCCCCAGCGGGGAGAAGGTGGCCCGAAGGGTCGGATGAGGGGGCCACACGGCACACCCTTACTTGCCTTCGCTTGCGCTCAGCGCATTCGCGGCTTCGCCGCTCACCCCCTCATCTGCCCTTCGGGCATCTTCTCCCGGCGGGGGCCGCCGGGGAGAAGGGGAGTAAGTCGCACCCGTCGCCCCGATCCTCTTCCTCCTCAAGGCCGATCGAAATGAATCGTCACCCAGCCGTTCCGCCAGATCGTCCTGACATGGCGGAGCCGCGCGCCACTATAGGCGGCGATCACCTTCCACCGTTGTGACGCGAGAATGCCTGAAAGGATCACCGATCCGCCGGGCGCAAGATGCGTGGCGAGCTTTGGCGCCATCCGGATCAGCGGCCGGGCGAGAATATTGGCGATGATGAGGTCGAAGGGGCCATGCTCCGAGAAGGCCGTCGAATGAAAACCCGGTGCGGTCTTCGTGACGATGCCCGACGCGATGCCGTTGCGTCGTACGTTTTCAGCCGCGACCCGCGTCGCGATCGGATCGATATCGGTCGCAAGCACCGGTATATTTTTGAGCTTGCGCACCGCGATCGCCAGAACGCCGCTGCCGGTGCCGAGATCGAGCGCATTGCCAACCCGGCGCGAACGCACCACGGCATCGATCATCTCCAAGCAACCGGCCGTTGTGCCGTGATGGCCGGTGCCGAAGGCCTGGCCGGCATCGATCTCGATGGCGATGTCGCCGGAGAGGACCTTGTCGCGGTCATGCGAGCCATGCACCAGGAAGCGCCCTGCCCTGACTGGCTTCAATCCTTCGAGCGATTTCGCCACCCAGTCGACATCCGGGATGACTTCTCGCAACAGCTGAGCATCGGGAAAAGCGACCTTCAGCGCCGCCTCGATGCGAGAGCGCACATCTGACTCGTCCTCGGTCATCATATAGACCGAGGCTTCCCAGACATCCTTCTTTTCATCGATTTCGGTAGTGCCGATGGCGAAGTCTTCTTCGCCGAAGACTTGGGTCAGGAGCTCGAGGATCGCTTCGGCCTGGCTTTCGGTGGTCGACACGTAAAGGCGGATTTCACTCACGATAGGCGGTCTTTCCCGTTTCCGTTGCCCGCCATCGGTCGAGCCAACGCCCTATCACGCTGAAGCCGTCACCCCTTATTGACGAGATTCTCCAGCTTCTTTACCGCCGTGTCCGGATTTTCGCCATAGGCGATCGTTCCGGCAAAGCGTCCAGCCGAATCGAGCAGGAAGACCGAGGCGAAATGATCCATCGTATAGTCGCCGTTCGGGTCCTTCTCATCGACCGGTACCTTCTTGGCGTAGATGCGGAAACCTTTGATGACCTCGGCGATCTTGTCCGGCGGGCCTGAAATGCCGATGATGCGCTTGGAAAAATTGGAAACATATTGGTTCATGATTTCGGGCGTGTCGCGCTCGGGATCGACGGTCACGAAATAGCCCTGCAGCTTAGTTCCCTCGGGATCTACCTTCTCCATCCAGCCGTTCAGCTCGTACAGTGTCGTCGGGCAAACTTCGGGGCAATGGGTAAAACCGAAGAACAGCGCCGTCGGCTTGCCGCGCAACGCCTGTTCGGTGATCGGTTGGCCGCTTTGAGAAACGAGCGTGAAAGGCACGCCGTAGGGAGCTTCCGCCACCACGTCCCGCGACTTCATGGAATAACTAACCGCGCCGAGAACTCCGGCAAGTATCAGAACACCGATCCAGACGGCGATGCGAAATGTCTTCATGGCGTGGCCCTCAGTCGGAGGCGGTCATGCCCCCGCCGGCGTGATTATAGTTTCGGCCGGAGGCGCGCAATTCAAGAATATGTTTTCTGACCCGTGATTAATTGCCTCAGGGGCAGAAGCTGTCCAGGGCGGAAAAATCGTCGAACCGCAATAGCGCATACCAAAAAGCGGCATCATTTGAAACACTTACCATCAAGGTGAACAGATAAGTTCAAGAGAAACATCATTAGGAAAGGCTTAAATCGTCATCTTTATATTTAGCAGTGCGTGCGGCCCGATCGAGCCGTTCTGACATGAAGTCTGCCGAGTGGCGAAAATCCCCGGACGTCCGCATGAGGGTAGGAAAAACATAAACCCGAGCGGTTTGTGGAGGGGTCTTTTCATGACGAATTCATCGGTGCGCAAGAGCCTGTCGGTGAGCCAGCGGCTCTGGACACTGGGCGGTGCGGCCTTCATCGGTTTCGGAACGATGCTCGGCGTCGGCTGGTACGAGAACATGCGGATCGACACGGCGTTGCGCCGCGCCGGCGAGATCCAGACGAGCGTCAACCATATCGGCGACATGCGGCTTGCGAATCTGACGATGGTCTTGGCCGCGATGGACATCATCGTCGACAAGGACAGCAAGGCCGTCGAACCCGAGCGCATCAAACTGATCGGTGATTCGCTGGCTGCTCTTTCGGGTGGTTCGAAGGAGATGCACTTTCTGGCGAATGAAATGCAAGTCGGCAGCCTGTTGAAGAGCTATGACGCCGATGTCGCCGCAATCGGCAAGGCAATACAGGTCGATCTGATCGCGCTGGTCCAGCAGGGAGCACCCGACGCCGAATTCGACAAGATCGACGACGCGATCGACGGCGCCGGCGAGGAACTGACCGCAACGCTCGACAAGCTCGCCGCCGACGGCACCATTTTCGCCCAACAGCATGTCGAGCTCGCCAATGCTGTATCGCGGGAGGCCCTCATCCTGCAGATCGGCCTCGGTGTCCTGGCCATCCTCACCATGGGTGTCCTGCAATATGTCCATGGCGGCTCGATCCGGCGTGGCATCGGCGCCGTGCGCCAGAGCATGCAGCGCATCATGAGCGGCGACCTGGCCAGCGACGTTGCGGAAAAGAACCGCGGCGACGAGATCGGCGAAATGGCCCGCGCGGCCGACAGCTTCCGCCTCGCCGCCATCGAAAAGCGCGACCTTGAAGCCCGGACTGAGACCGACAGGCAACGCAGCGATGCCGAGCAGCGTGCCCGCGAAGCCGCCAAGCTTGCCGACGCGGAAGCTCTGAACGCCGCCGTCACCGCTCTCGGCGCCGGCCTCACCCGTCTGTCGGGCGGCGATGTGACCGTGACGATCGACCAGCCGTTCCGCGACGAACTGGAGCGCTTGCGCCTGGACTTCAACCAGACGACCGTGACGCTGCGCAAAGCAATGAGCGACATCGCCATCAACAGCAGCTCGATCGAGGCGAACAGCCGCCAGATGCGCGCCGCCGCCGACGATCTCGCCAAACGCACCGAGCAGCAGGCCGCCTCGCTGGAAGAGACGTCCGCCGCCCTCGACCAGATTACCGCCACCGTCCGTAACGCCACCAACCGCGCCGAGGAAGTGGGCCACATGGTCTCCCACACCCGCGAGAATACAGCGAAATCGGATATCGTAGTCGGTGATGCGATGGCCGCGATGGAGCGAATCGAAGGCGCCTCCCGCGAGATCGGCAAGATCATCAACGTCATCGACGAAATCGCGTTCCAGACGAACCTCCTGGCGCTCAACGCCGGTGTCGAGGCAGCGCGCGCCGGCGAGGCCGGCAAGGGCTTCGCCGTCGTCGCCCAGGAAGTGCGCGAACTCGCCGGCCGTGCTGCGGGTGCTGCCAAGGATATCAAGGCCTTGATCGGAAAATCCGGCGAGGAAGTGAAGATCGGCGGCGAACTGGTGACAGCCGCCGGTGAAGCGCTTCGCCAGATCGGCGAAGATGTTCTGCGCATCGACGAACATGTTAAATCAATCGTAACCTCTGCGCGCGAACAATCGGTTGGATTGAACGAAATCAATACTTCGATCAGCCAGATGGATCAGGTCACGCAGAAGAACGCGGCCATGGTGGAAGAGACGAATGCCGCAAGCCATACGCTCGCCATCGACGCCGAAAATCTGACGCAACTGATCAAGCAGTTCAAAACCGGCGAGGGCATGAGCGCCCGGCAAACGCCGCGAGAGGCAACCGCCGCCTCGCATTCGAGACCTTCTCCCGCACGCAGCCTGATCGGCAAAGTCGCGGGCGCATTCAACGGCGGTTCCGCCGCCAAAGCCATCGCCGCTCCCGCCGGGGACAACTGGGAAGAATTCTGATCATGAACAACAACGCCATCAAGCAGTCGGGCGCCTATCTCGAAATCGTTTCGTTCCACCTGGGCGACCAGGAATTCTGCATCGACATCATGGCCATCCGCGAAATCCGCGGTTGGGCGCCGGTAACGCCGATGCCGCATACCCCTCCCTACGTGTTGGGCCTCATCAACCTGCGCGGCGCGGTGATCCCGGTCATCGACATGGCCTGCCGCCTCGGCATGAAGATGACCGAGCCTTCCGAGCGCTCGGCGATCATCGTCACCGACATCGCCGGCAAGCTGGTCGGCCTGCTGGTCGAGCAGGTTTCCGACATGATGACCATCAAGAGCGAAGACCTGCAACCGCCGCCGGAAATCATCCCGGAAGCCCAGCGCGCCTTCTGCCGCGGCATCGTCGCGCTGGAGAAGACCATGGTCTGCTTCCTGAACCTCGATACCGTCATTGCCGACGAGCTGAATCAGGCGGCTTGATATTTATCTGAGCATGGAATTCGGAGGGCCCGGCTCGTCCGGGCCTCTTTCGTTTTTGAGGAAGATGCGGCTCACCTTATCTACCGAGCCGCGCGCCCCCTCTCCTCCGTCATCTCTGTGCTTGTTGTCACAGGGATCCAGCCACCGCGCGTCCGCGCGGTGAATGACCCACCATAAGAGTCTCCTGCGCCCAAAGACTTGGGCGCGCTGGATCCCTGTGACAAGCACAGGGATGGGGAGTTTGGGGAGACGACCCACACCCTTCCTAACATCCGCAACCCTACTACGGCCTCCCATTCTTCCAGGTCACGTTCTGCCCATAGAGCGGAATGGTCGAGATCGCCATCTTCGCCGAACCATCGGTCAGTTCCCGCGAATGAGCGAGATAGATCAACGTGTCGTTGGTCTTGTCGTAGATGCGGTTAACAACAAGCGTCTTCCAGATCAGCGACATGCCCTGGCGGAACACCTCGCTGCCGTCCCTGGAGAGGTCGATGTTGCCGATCTCAATCGGCCCGGTCTGGCGGCAGGCGATGGAATTGTTGGACGGATCCTCGAACCAGTTGCCGTTCTTGAACCGATCGATCAGGCTGCGATCGAAATAGGTGACGTGGCAGGTGACGCCCTTGACCTCGGGATCGGAGACAGCCTCGATCATGATGTCATTGCCGATCCAGTCGACCCCGACCTTGCCGACGACTTCGGCCGAGGCGGCGCCCGTGGAAATGGCAGCGAAGGAAAATGCGGCGAGAAAAAACATGCGCAGCTTGGACATGGCGGCTCCCTGGATGATCCGCATTCTAGATAAGCGTGCACCCAGGCTTTGCAAGAAAGCGCCGCTGCAGGATCAGATTCAGCCCTTCCGGCAGGTGCAGGGCGCGTAGCCCTTCGCCGTCAAGCGCCCGGGCGTCATGCCGATCAGCGCCGGGATCGCTTCCACGGCTTTCGCCTTGACCGCCTTCGCCATTTCGATCGCCGCTGCCGCGCAGACCGCGGCATCCTCGGCGGCGTTATGGTGCATGAAATGCAGACCAAGATGCTCGGCGATCAGGTTCAGCCGATGCGAGAGGAAATGCGGCCAGATCCGCTGCGCCATTTTCAGGCTGCAGAGATAAGTGAGTTCCGGATAGGATTGCCGGTAGAGATCGAGGCTCGCCCGCCAGACGCTGAAATCGAAGGCCGCGTTGTGCGCGATCATCGTCGCGCCGCTGATATCATCGTAGAACTCGTCCATCACCTCGGGAAACTCCGGCGCATCCTCGACATGCTCCGGCCGGATACCGTGGATCGCGATGTTCATCCCGGAAAACCGCATGTCGCGCGGCCGGATCAGCCGCTCCTCGACGCGAGTAACCCGTCCCTCCTCGATCCAGGCAAGGCCGACCGAGCAGGCGCTGCCGCGCTGCTCGTTGGCCGTCTCGAAATCGATGGCGATGGTCGTCAAAGACAAATATCCGAATCGTCTAGGTCGGATCGACATTCAGGATTCCCAAATCAGTTGATCGCTGATTCATAGGACACCGTGTTGAGCACGGAGGTCTGACATGGCGTTTAAGCG
>NZ_JACIFV010000045.1 GCF_014197535.1 Rhizobium aethiopicum | reverse complement strand
TGCTCGCTGAGGTACGAGTTCGAAACCCAAGGATGACACGCATCCCCGTCGCGCAGCCCGTTTATACACCAACGGCAACGTACAAGGATGAGGCTTCGAGGCCCTGCGGGGCACAAGGATGAGGCTCTCTTGAATACCTACGCTTGCCTCAGCGCGCAGGCCGGCCGAGATTCAGTCACCGCGGCCAGCCTTTGTTATGCAAGGATGTTGCGGCTCCAGAGCCGGCTTCAGCGGCCGTAAGTGACCTCGATCGAGGCCTTGTCAAGCGTGTTTGCCCTGACATAGAAGCCGACCATCGCGCCCGGCGCGGTATCGGGGAGCGGAATCTTGTCGACCGAGAGCGCGTAGACGGTGAACTGGTAGCGGTGCGGCTTATCGCCGGCCGGCGGGCATGCGCCGCCATATCCGGAGGTGCCAAAGTCGGTGTGACCTTCCACGGCGCCTGTCGGAAGCTTCTTGTCACCGCTTGCGCCGGTGGCAATCTCCGAAGTCTTTGCCGGGATGTTGAACACCGACCAGTGCCACCAGCCGGAACCTGTCGGCGCATCCGGATCGTACGCCATGACGGCGAAGCTCTTGGTTCCCTCTGGCGCGCCCGACCAGGCCAGTTCCGGCGAGATGTTCCTGCCCGAGCAGCCGAAGCCGTTGAAGACCTGCGCGTCGGCCATGGCCTTGCCGGCGGCTAGATCCTTCGAGGTGAGCTTCATTTCGGCGTGGGCGGCCGTGGCGCCGAAGACGGAGGCGGCCATAAGTGCTGCTGTGATCAAACGCATTGTTGTTCTCCTTGCTTGACGATGCCGGGAAAGTATCGTCACCGCGCCAACGCATCTGCCCCGCTCTGCTCAGTTTCTGCCCCGATCCGCTCAAAGTGCTCGGGGCCGCTGCGTACATGACGCGGGCTGACGCCAAACCGCTCCTTGAAGCGTGCGGAAAATTGCGACGGCGAATCGTAACCGACCTCCAGCGCAACCTGGGCCATCGGCAAGGTCGTGGTCTGAATGAGTGCCAGAGCGCGGTTAATCCGGGTATCGCTCAATATCTCGCTGAAGCCGGTATTCTCTGCGGAGAGCCTGCGCCTCAGCGTCGCCTCACTCATGTTGAACAAGCGCGCAGCTTGCGCCAACGTCCAGGCGGCGGCGGGATCAGCTTCGATCATCTGCCTCAGCCGGTCCTCAAGCCGGGAGCTTTCGCATCGGCCGAGCACCGCCCCATGGAGCGCGAACCAGGTGACCAGTTCCATCAGACGAGCCTTGGCGATAGCGCCAGGAAGCCGTTCCAGATTGCCCGGCTGGCAGCAATACTCAAACAAGGCCGCAGCTTCCTCCGGCAGGCTCGAGGTGCTGGCCGGAAGAGGCCTCGATGGCACGGCGACCGATCCCATCCTATCATATGCATCCTCGAAAAGCTGTCGCGGAATGGGAAGCGCCAGGGTCTGATATTTCTGCGGCGCCTTGGGAATGTTCTCCATCGTCAACGGCCGGTAGTCGGGTAACAGGCCGTAATCCCCAGCCTCCAGGCGCAAAGGCTTGTCATCCGACATGACGATCTTCGTTCCAGACTGGACCTGGATCAGCAGCGGGCTGGTAGTGACGAGGCGATGGAAACAGGCTCGCCCACCTTGGCGGATCAATGCCCTGGTCGGAATGGGAAAGACGTCGTCGAGCATATGTTCTCCGCCAGCGGGATGGTCAGAACGGCGACCGGAGGAGCGAGCCATGAGGTCGCCCGCTTCGCCACCGACTAGGTGCTCGGGAATACCAAAGCCACATGCCGACAGCAACCATGCCGGCGGCACGGACTTGAGTCAGAAGGCCTAACGACGGGCCGACTGGCGCACATAGTCGACCAGCGCGCGCAGCTTGACTGGCTGCCTCTGGCGTCTCGGATAATAGAGATAGAAGCCCGGAAATGGCGGGCAGAACTCCTCCAGCAGCGGCACGAGCTCGCCACGATCGATATAGGGCTCGAAAGTTTCCACCATGCCGAAGGTGATTCCGGCCCCGGCGCAGGCCATGCGGATCATCATTCCCATGTCATTGGTCGTGACCACGGGATCGACGGCGACGTCGAAGTCGCGGCCGTTTTCGGTGAACTCCCAGCGATAGGGCGCGGTATCCGGGCGTGGCCGCCATCCGATGCAGGCGTGCTTCTGCAGATCGCGAGGATGGCGGGGAAGATCGTGGCGCCCGAGATAGCCTGGCGACGCCGCGGCGCATTGTCTCTGAGGGGCGGAGACCGGTACCGCGATCATGTCCTGCTCGATCACCTCGCCCAGTCTCACACCTGCATCGAAGCCAGCTTCGACGATATCGAATTCGTCATCGGTGATGGTGATATCGAGCTTGATGCCGGGGCAGGCCTGCAGGAATTCGGTCAGCAAAGTCCCGGACAGGAAGCGCTCGGCGATCGAGGAAACGCTGATCCGCAGCAGGCCGCTCGGGCGCGCCTGCATGTCGCGCACCGTCTGCATCGCATCCCTGACCTGGCGGACCGAAGGACGAACCGACTCCAGGAAGACTTCCCCGGCCTCGGTCAGGCTGACGCTGCGCGTCGTGCGCTGAACCAGGGGAGCGCCAAGGCGATCCTCAAGGCGCTGCAAGGCCTGGCTGACGGCGGAGCGGGTAACGCCGAGGCGCTCTCCGGCGAGCCGAAAATTCCGTGCCTCGGCCACAGCCAGAAAAACAGAGATACCCTCGAGATCGTTGCCCATTGATTAGCAATATTAACCAAGTCATCCGTTATTGGCAACTTAATCGCGCCGCTCGGCGGGACTATCTTTCTTTCGAGGTCAAGGCACGGCCTGGCCCCGGAATGCTGCCCTGCTTCGAAAGGAAGAGCGATGCGAAAGATTTTCAGCGGCCAAGTACTGCATCTTTTCACCGCCATCATTCTGACCGGCGCGGCGATGCCGGCGTTGCCGGCCGACGCATCCAACGACCTAAAGCCGAAATTCCAACAGCCAAGCGAGAACACCATGCAGCAGCATCCCTATGTCGGAATTTGGGTTACCGACGACGGCCGCGTCCGGCACGAACTCCTGCCCGACAATCGTTACGACGAGGCCCGCGGAAGCCGTGAGAGCGCCTATCGCGGACGCTATGAGATCACCGGCACGCATATCGAATATTGGGACGATACGGGCTTCACCGCCGACGGCGACTTCGTCGACGACAACACGCTCCATCATGGCGGCATGGTGCTCCGCCGCAAATGACCCATCCGCACACCGCAAGAGGCCGCACAGGACGGCCGGAAAGGATGACATGTCTTCCACTACTCCCGTCTGGTTCATCACCGGCGCATCATCCGGGCTCGGCCGGGCACTCGCCGAAGCGGTGCTGGCGCGCGGCTGGCGCGCTGCCATTACGGCGCGCAGACCCGATACACTCAGCGATCTCACGGCAGCGCATGGGAAGCGGGCGCTGGCCCTCGCCCTCGACGTAACCGACTGCCGCTCCATCGCCGCTGCGGTCCGCGACGCCGAGACGCATTTCCGAGCCATTGATGTCCTCGTCAACAATGCCGGCTACGGCTATCTCTCGGCGATCGAAGAGGGCGAGGATGCCGAGATCCGCGCCCAATTCGAGACCAATGTCTTCGGCTTGATCGCCGTGACCAAACAGGTTCTGCCCGGCATGCGCTCACGCCGGCAGGGGCATATCTTCAACGTCTCGTCGCTCGGCGGGCTCATCGCCTTCGCCGCGACCGGCTACTACCACGCCACAAAATTTGCGGTCGAAGCCCTGTCGGAATCGCTGGCCCATGAGGTCGGGCCGCTTGGCATTCGTGTGACGATCCTGGAGCCCGGCGGCTTCCGCACGGATTGGGCCGGCCGCTCGATGGTCGAATCCAGCACGATCATCGAAGACTATGCCGAGACCGCCGGCAAGCGGCGCCAGGCCACCCGCTCAATTTCCGGCAAGCAGCCGGGCGATCCCGCGCGCGCGGCAAGCGCAATCATATCGGCATTCGAGGCGGGCGAACCGCCGCTGCGCCTGCTGCTCGGGGCAGCTTCCCTGAAGATCGCCCGCGAACGGCTCGATATGCTTCGCGCCAATTTCGATGCGTGGGCGAAGACGACCCTCAGTGCCGATTTTCCGAGCTGACCATCGCGAAAATCCTCAACCTGCTCGTGGAGCTTGAAATGTCTGATATCGAAGGAAAAGTTATTGCCATCACCGGGGCGAGCAGCGGCATTGGAAAGGCCACGGCAAAAGTGCTGGCCGCCGCCGGCGCGCAGATCGTGATCGGCGCGCGCCGCAGCGACCGCCTGGAGGCGCTCGCCGGCGAAATCGAAGCCAAGGGCGGGAGGGTGCGCCTGCGAAAGCTCGACGTCACCAACCGTTCCCAAGTGGAAACCTTTGCAGGCTTCGCCAAGGCCGAATTCGGCCGGCTCGATGTCATCATCAATAATGCCGGCGTCATGCCGCTTTCGCCGCTCGACGCCCTCAAGGTCGAGGAATGGGACCGGATGGTCGACGTCAACATCAAGGGCGTTCTCTACGGCATCGCGGCCGCGCTTCCGATCATGAAGGCACAGGGATCGGGGCAGATCATCAACCTGTCCTCGATCGGCGGCCACAGCGTCTCGCCGACGGCCGCCGTCTATTGCGCGACGAAATACGCGGTGCGGGCAATCTCGGACGGACTGAGGCAGGAGACAGATCGCATCCGCGTCACCGTCATTTCTCCCGGCACGACGACCTCGGAACTGGCCGAGACGATCACCGATCCGACCGCGCGGGATGCGATGAAGGCTTTCAGGGCGGTCACCATCAGCCCGGAAGCCGTCGCCGATGCGATCCTCTACGCCATCAGCCAGCCCGATGACGTCGATGTCAGCGAGATCATCATCCGGCCGACGGCCAGCCCGCATTGAGCCGCCGGCATTTCGCCTAAAAACCTAGCGATTGCTGCGCGGGCGGCGGCGGGGCGAGGCTGACGCCTTCGAGCTCCAGCATGCGGGCCTTCGATGACGAACCGCCGGGAGCGGAGAAGCCGCCGATCTTGCCGCCGGCGGCCAGCACCCGGTGGCAGGGAATAATCAGCGCGACTGGGTTTTTCGCCATCGCCTGACCGACATCGCGGGCCGCTTCCGGCCCGACGCCAAGCTCCTTCGCCAGCGCGCCATAGGTGGTCGTGCGGCCCCAGCCGACACGCCGTGCCGCCGCATAAATATCCCTGAAGAAGTCATTCTGGCCGGCAAGATCAAGTTGGACGCCGGAGAAATCGGTTTCCTCGCCTTGGAAATAGCGCTTTACGGCCGCGACCGTCTCCAGCACCTCAGGCGTCGGGGCGCCGGGTTGGGCATCCGGCAGGCGGCGCAGCAGCAGCCGTTCGGTCGCTTCTGCGGTTTTCGTCGGCAATTGGAAACGGGCGATGCCGGCGTCGCTCCAGGCGATGCCGCAGAAACCGCCTGATGTTTCGAAGATGAGATAGTGATGTATCGTCTCGGCCATGACACAGCCTCCGCGTTTTCGATCTCCCAAAGGATCCTATGGCGAGACCCCTGTTTCAACCCGTTTCTTGCGCAGGTCGTTCTTTTTTTGTTCCTAACGGCTTGGAAGGCGATGAAGTAGGCACTTTTGATGTTTCGTGCATCATTTCGACGGCGAGGCAAGATCATCATAGCGGCAACCTGCTTTTGTTCGGGCCTCGGTGAGGCAAGGGTGGCGGTGAGGCTTGCACTCGCCGGTTTTCCGCGCATAAAGCTGGTCGGGCTGGTGAAGCGGAGCAAGGACAGCATGGACATTTCGGAGATCATTATCCCGGGCGATACGCCGGGTACGGCGTGGCGGCTGCCGGTGCTGCGTTTTGCGGGCCGTGATCCGAAGGCGCCGAAGGCCTATATTCAGGCGGCGCTTCACGCCGGTGAGCTGCCGGGAACGGCGCTCCTGCATTTCCTTTGCGAGCGTCTGCGGCGGGCGGAAAGCGAAGGCGCGGTCGCCGGCGACATCACCATCGTGCCGCTGGCCAACCCGATCGGCGCGGCGCAATCGCATTTCGGCGAATTGCAGGGTCGCTTCGATCTCGGTTCCCGCACCAATTTCAACCGGGATTTTCCGCTGATCAGCGTTACCGATCGGGCAATGCTGACGGAAGATCTCAATGATTATCCGGCTACCGACCGGCTGAAGCGGCGGCTTCTGGATATGGCGCTCGGCGCCGATCTCGTCCTCGATCTGCACTGCGACGACGAATCGCTGCAATATGCCTATATCGACGAGGCCTTCTGGCCGGAGGCGGCCGATCTTGCCGCCGCGCTCGACATGGAGGCGGTGCTGCTGTCGGATGGCGAGAGCTCGGCCTTCGAGGAGGCCGTCGGCTTTGCATGGAAATATGCGGTTCCCGGCGAACGACAATCCCGGCTGCCGGGCAAGCTTTCGGTCACGGTCGAGCTGCGCGGCAAGCGTGACGTCGATCCGATGCTGGCGAAGCGGGATGCAGACGGGCTCTGGCGTTTCCTCGTGGCACGGGGGATCGTCAGCGGCGAAAGAACGACGCCGGCCATGTTTGCCGGTCCCGCCGTGCCGCTCGACAATGTGGAGATCATCCGCGCTCCTGAAGGCGGCGCCGTGCTCTTCCATCGCACGATCGGCGACAGGGTTGCAGCGGGTGAACTTCTGGCGACGATCGTCACCCGGCCCGGTCAGCCTGACGGCAGCATCGACCTCCATGCGCCGCAAGACGGGCTGATCCTGACCCGAACCTCGGATCGGCTGGTCCGCCGGCGCGGCGACCTTATGAAGATCGTCTGCGCCGGCCCGAGCAAGGCCGCACGCAAGGCCGGCGCACTGGAGAGTTGAGCAAGCGCTGCCCGGGAGAAATGCCGGGCGGCATTTGCACCGGCTCTCGCCCATGCTATCCCGCTGCCATCACAGGGAGACCGATCGGGCATGGCCGTCACCATCTATGGCATCAAGAATTGCGACACGATGAAGAAAGCCCGCCGCTGGCTGGAAGAACACGGCGTCGCCTATGAGTTTCACGATTACAAGGCGCTCGGCATCGACCGGACCCATCTCGAAGCCTGGATCGACGAAGCCGGTCTCGACACGGTGCTCAACCGCGCCGGCACCACCTTTCGCAAACTGCCCGATGCCGAGCGCGAGAATCTGAGCCGGGAAAAGGCGATCGCGCTGATGCTCGACCAGCCGTCGACGATCAAGCGGCCGGTGCTGGAGACGGAAGGCAAGCTGGTGATCGGCTTCAAGCCGGAGAATTACGCGGATATGTTCGGACGCTGAGCAATGTCCAAGACCACGCGCGCGACCCAGGTTCTTTCCCAGGCAGGCGTCGCCTTCACCATCCACACCTATGATTATGACCCGGGCGCGGAGCGCGTCGGGCTGCAGGCGGCGGAAGCCCTGGGCGAGGCGCCGCAGCGGGTGCTGAAGACGCTGATGGCCGAGGTGGACGGCAAGCCGGTCTGCGTCGTGGTGCCGTCGGATCGCGAAGTCAGCATGAAGAAGCTCGCCAGCGCCTTTCGCGGCAAGTCGGCCAATATGATGAAGCCGGCCGATGCCGAGCGGCTGACCGGCTACCATGTCGGCGGCATCAGCCCCTTCGGCCAGAGGAAGGCCGTGCCGGCGGCGATCGAGGAAACCGCTCTCGCCGAACCGCTGGTCTATATCAATGGCGGACAGCGCGGTCTGCAGGTGCGGCTCGATCCGAAGGATGCGCTGAAGGCATTGAAAGCGGTCGGTGCGTCATTGATCGCCTGATCAGAGGAAACGAGCGAGCAGACCGGAAATCGCCTTCGCCTCGTCATCGGCAAGCTTGCTGCCGACATGGGCCTCGATCGCTGCCGCATAGACAGTCCACATCCGGGTGCGAAGCGTTCGGCCGGCATCGGTAATCAGAACCCAGCGCCCGCGGCCATCCCCAGCGAAGACCTCGCGCCGGACCAAGCCCTCTCTTTCCAGCCGGTCGATCAGCCGAGAAAGACTATACTGCGCCAGCAAGGTCCGCTCCTCGATCTCGTAGGGCCGCAGCTTGCCGTCTTTCGAGCGCGCCAGTTCCCACAGCATGTCATACCAGGCAAGCGGCGGCATGCCGGTCGCTTTCAGATCGGCTTCGATCGCGGCGAGCAGCCGTTCGCGCGCGCGCATGATGCTGATCCAGGCAGAGGTGACGGCTTCGCTCGGCTTCGGTGTTTTTACCATAGATGCAAATACATCTATCTTGCACAAAGCCGCAAGGGCTATTATATGCAAATGCATCTATCAAACCAGCGAGGAGACGTTCATGAGCAGGCTTACCCTCATCAGCCACCATCTCTGCCCCTATGTGCAACGCGCCGCGATCGCACTTCGCGAAAAGGGTGTTCCCTTCGAACGCGTCAACATCGACCTTACCGACAAGCCGGACTGGTTCCTGCAGATCTCGCCGCTCGGCAAGGTGCCGCTGCTCAGGATCGAGGACGAAGAAGGCGGCGAGGCCATCCTCTTCGAAAGCAGCGTCATCTGCGAATATCTGGAGGAGACGCAGGTGGGGGCTGCCCTGCATCCTGCCGATCCGCTCAGCCGCGCCCGCCATCGCGGCTGGATGGAATTCGGCTCATCCGTGCTTTCCGATCTCTGGGGGTATGAAACCGCCACGGACGTGGAACAGCTGGAGGCCAAGCGCAAGACGCTGATCGCCAAGTTCACGACGCTCGAAGGAGCACTCGCGGACGGACCTTATTTTTCCGGCAGCAGCTTCAGCCTCGTCGATGCCGTCTTCGCGCCGATCTTTCGGTATTTCGATGTTTTCGACAGGCTGGGAGATAGCGGCATCTTTGCGGGGCTCGAGCGGGTGAGGCGCTGGCGGAGCGCGCTCGGCGAACGGCGAAGCGTGAAAGACGCCGTCGGCGAAGATTATCCGCGGCGGCTGATGGAATTCCTCAACAAGCACAAGTCGATCCTGCTCGGCCTGCCTGCCGCCGCTTGACGCTTGCGCTGAAACCGGTCGGGCATCGCGCCGGCCGGTTTCAAATCGGCAGCAGCGCGCTTCATTTTCGCCGCAAACGGGTCTAAGTCTTTCAGCCTCTCAGAGCGGTTCAGCTTTTCACGAAAGCGCAGAACCGCTCTAATCTTTCGAATTTACGCAACTCCGAACGGAAAACCGCTTCGCACTTTTCCTGGAATTGCTCTAGCGTCGATGACAGAAGGCAGGTTGAACCATGACTTTCATGCCCCAGAGCCAGAACACCGTTGATCCCGTCAAGCTCGAGAAGCTCGCGGAAGTCGCCGTCAAGGTCGGTTTGCAGCTGCAGAAGGGCCAGGACCTGGTGATTACCGCGCCTGTCGTGGCGCTGCCGCTTGTCCGCCTCATCACCAAACACGCTTATCAGGCCGGCGCCGGGCTGGTGAGCGCCTTCTACTCCGACGAGGAAACGACGCTGGCGCGCTTCCAATATGGCAGCGACGAGAGCTTCGACCGCGCCTCCGACTGGCTCTACGAGGGCATGGCCAAGGCCTATGCCAACGGAGCGGCCCGTCTGGCGGTCGCCGGCGACAATCCGATGCTGCTTTCCGAACAGGATGCCGGCAAGGTCGGCCGCGCCAATCGCGCCACATCAACCGCCTATAAGCCGGCGCTGGAAAAGATCTCGAATTTCGACATCAACTGGAACATCGTCTCCTATCCCAATCCCTCCTGGGCCAAGGCGGTCTTCCCCGACGACCCCGAACCGATCGCAATCGCCAAGCTCGCCAAGGCGATCTTTGCCGCCTCGCGTGTCGATGTCAGCGACCCCGTCGCCGCCTGGGCGGAGCACAACGCCAATCTCGCCAAGCGCTCCGCCTGGCTGAACGGCGAGCGTTTCGCCTCGCTGCATTTCCAGGGGCCGGGCACCGATCTGACGGTCGGCCTCGCCGACGGACATGAATGGCACGGCGGCGCCTCCACCGCCAAGAACGGCATTACCTGCAATCCGAATATTCCGACCGAAGAGGTGTTCACCACGCCGCATGCATTAAGGGTCGAAGGCCATGTCTCGAGCACCAAACCGCTGTCGCATCAGGGCACGCTGATCGACAATATCCAGGTGCGCTTCGAAGGCGGGCGGATCGTCGAAGCGAAGGCGTCACGTGGCGAAGAGGTCTTGAACAAGGTGCTCGATACCGATGAGGGCGCGCGCCGGCTCGGCGAAGTGGCGCTCGTGCCGCATTCCTCGCCGATCTCGGCGAGCGGCATCCTGTTCTACAACACGCTGTTCGACGAAAACGCCTCCTGCCACATCGCGCTCGGCCAGTGCTACTCCAAGTGCTTCCTCAACGGCGCGACCCTCAGCCACGAGCAGATCAAGGCGCAGGGCGGCAATTCCAGCCTGATCCACATCGACTGGATGATCGGCTCCAACAAGGTCGATATCGACGGCATCACACCGGCCGGCTCGCGGGTTCCGGTGATGCGGCAGGGCGAATGGGCCTGAGCGGCATCATCGTGCGCTGACTGAGCCAGACGCCGGCAAGCACCAGGGCGAAACCGGCGATCTGCATCAGCGTCAGGCTCTGGCCGAGCGCCAGCCAGCCGAGCAGGGTCGCGACCACAGGGCTCAGAAAACCGAGCGAGGAGATCGCCGACGGCTCGATGCGCGACAGGCCGCGGAACCAGAGCAGATAGGTGAAGGCTGCACCGACCAGACCGAGATAGGCAATGCCGGCAATGTTTGCGATGCTCGGCGACGGCAGCGCCGGTTCGAGGAAGAGCGCAAAGGGCACCAAGAGAATGCCGCCTGCCGACAGTTGCCAGGCGGTGAAGGTGAGGTTCGAAACCGGCGGCGCCCAGCGCCGTGACAGCACGGTGCCGAACGCCATCGAGACGGCGCCGGCGATACCGGCCGCGACACCCACGGGATCGAGGCTCGCCTTCGGCGTCAGCACCAGCAGCGCGACCCCGGCCATGCCGGCGAGACCGGCCAGCACGGCAAGTGGCCGGACCGGCTTGCCGAGGAAAAGCCGCGACAGGGCGATGACGATCAGCGGCTGCACGGCACCGACGGTCGCGGCAACGCCGCCGGGCAGCCGGTAGGCGGAGGCGAACAGCATCGCCCAGAAGAACGAGAAGTTCAGCGCGCCGAGAAGGAAGGCGCGGCCCCACCAGACGCCCGTCGGCAGCTTCCGAACAATCAGCAGCAGAAGCAGGCCCGCCGGCAAGGCGCGCAGCAGAGCGACCGTCAACGGATAGCCCTGGGGCAGGAAGGATGTGGTGACGAAATAGGTGCTGCCCCAGATGGCGGGGGCGACAGCGGTCGTCAGCACGTCCGCCAAGTATCGGGAATTTGTCTTCATCTCAAGAATCTCTACTTCAAGATAAATTCAAGCATAACGCGATTTATCTTGACGTCAAGATATGCGGTGGTATCCATCCCGCATGGGTGAAGCGAAGCAAGATCACGTCGACCGGATTCTGGCGCAATGGCGGCGCGAGCGGCCGGATCTCGATGTCGAACCGATGGGCATTCTCGGGCGCCTGAAACGCCTCGGCACCCATCTCGGCCGCGAAGTCGAAGCCGTGCTCATGCAGCACGGGCTTTCCACCTCGGCCTTCGACGTGCTGGCCACACTTCGCCGCTCCGGCGCACCTCATCGGCTTTCGCCGGGTGAACTCCTGGAAATGACCATGGTCAGCTCCGGCACAATGACGAACCGGATCGACCAGTTGGAGAAAGCGGGCATGGTCGAGCGCATCGTCAATCCGCAGGATCGGCGCAGCGTGCTGATCGCCCTGACCGAAAAGGGGCTCGCCACCGTCGAAGAAGCTGTCGGCGCCCATGTCGCCAATCAGCAGCGGCTGACGCGCAACCTGACTGCTGAGGACAAGGCCGCGTTTGACCGGCTGCTGAAGAAATTCCTCGCGGATTTCGAATAATCAGACGACAGAGAGCGCCTTGCGGACTCGCTCCAGATGCGCCTTGCGCCTGGCCTTCGTCGCGCGGTCCATGTCGTGCAGGCTCAGCATGCGGAAGACGAGCTTCTTCGAACAGAAATTGGCGATCCCGCGCTTCAGCAGGCGGCGGACGGGATTGCCCATATAGAGATGCACCAGCCACCAAGGCGAGCCCGTCGTCGTCAGCGCATAGAGCAGCCTGATATTGGTGAGCTCAGGCACGATCCGGCCGCCGGCGGCATCATGGGTGAAGGCCACACCTGGCGCGAAGACGCGGTCGAAAAAACCTTTCAGGATCGCTGGGAAATTGAACCACCACTGCGGAAAGACGAGGACGAGACCATCGGCCGCCTTCAGCCGGGCAACCATATCGGCCACATCAGAGGTGTCGTAGGGCATATCGAAGTAAGCACGGCGCTCGGCCTCGGAGAGGCGTGGATCGAAATTCTCAGCATAGAGATCGAGGAGATCGACCACATGACCGGAGGCTTCCAGCGCTTCGCGAGCCGTGTGCGCCATCGAGGCGGCAAAACTTTCCGGCAGCGGATGGGCAAGCACCAGCAGGATCCGCATCTTTAGAAAAGGCTTCCCTGCTTCGTCGGCTCCGCCGGTTTTGTGCTTCGCTTCTTGGCGCCACCAGGTGGGATGCCGCCTTCCGTCGTCATCGCTCCGACACGGCCGTCGGCAAATTCGATGGCGATGCCCATGCCGGCGGAGAGTGCCGCCGCCTGCGAGACCGGCTTGTTGTCCTCATCGCGAATGACGGCGTAGCCGCGCTTCAGCACATTCTTGTAGGAGAGCGACTGCAGCACGCGGTCCTGCGCCGAGAGCTCGGCGCGGGCACGCGTCAGTTGGTGGCGGATCGCCGTATCGGCATGGCGGGAAAGATTGCCGAGACGTTCGCGCGAGCGGTCGGTTTGCGCTTTCAACCGTGCCGGCAGCGAAGCAAGGATCGCCTCGGCGCGCTCGACACGTGACGTCGAGCGGTCGATCAGCCGCTCGACCATGCGCTCGGCCCGCACCATCCGCTCGTTCAACGTCTGGCGGCGCTCGGCAATGCGGCCGGAAAGAAGGTCCGGGCGCAGATGCATGGCGACACGCTCGAAGCCGCGGCGCTTGTTGATCGTATTGAGCTCCAGTCCGCGCCCGAGGCCGGCCGCCGCCTCGTCGAAACGACGGCGCGGCAAGGCGAGAAGTTGATCGAGCGAGGGCAATGCCCGCATCAGACTACGGACGGATTGCCGGCGCTGATCCATCTGCCGGTTCATGCAGCCTTGCAGACGGGCGGCAAGCGCCGCAGCCTGCGCTTCGAGTTCCGCTTTGACGGGCACCGCCATTTCCGCCGCCCCGGTCGGCGTTGGAGCGCGGACATCGGCGGCATAGTCGATCAGCGTCCAATCGGTTTCATGGCCGACGGCCGAGATCAGCGGTATGCGGCTTTCGGCAGCAGCGCGCACGACGATCTCGTCGTTGAAACTCCAGAGATCTTCCAGGCTGCCGCCGCCGCGGGCGACGATCAGCACATCGGGGCGGGGGACGGCGCCGGCGGGCTCCAGCGCATTGAAGCCGCGGATGGCGTTCGCCACCTCCTCGCCGGATCCCTCCCCCTGGACCTTCACCGGCCAGACGAGGACATGCACGGGAAACCGATCGGAGATGCGGTGGAGGATATCGCGGATGACGGCGCCGGTCGGCGAGGTGACGACGCCGATCACATGCGGCATGAAGGGCAGCCGCTTCTTGCGGGCGGTATCGAACAGGCCCTCGGCGCCGAGCCTGCGCTTGCGCTCCTCGATCAGCGCCATCAGCGCGCCGGCGCCTGCCGGCTCCAGCGTCTCGATGACGATCTGATATTTCGAGGAGCCGGGAAAAGTGGTGACCTTGCCGGTAGCGATCACCTCCATGCCTTCCTCGGGGCGGAACTTCAGCCGCGAGAAAGTGCCCTTCCAGATAACGGCGTCGATACGGGCGCGATCGTCCTTCAGTGCGAAATAAGCGTGGCCGGAGGAATGCGGACCGCGATAGCCGGATATTTCGCCACGCACGCGAACCTGGTCGAAAGCGGTTTCCATGGTGCGCTTGATCGAGCCGGAAAGCTCCGAAACCGAATATTCGGCAAGGTTGGTCGGCGAATCGCTGTCGAAGAGGTTGCTCATCCCTCCTTTCTATTTCCATTGACGGAAAACGGGAAGGTCGCGACCGCCGGCGAGACCCGTTTTCCCGGCTGGTGAACCGTTGGCGTGGCAGAGCCGCCGCCGTTCCATCAAGATTCATGCCCTGGGCATCGCATGCATGCGATAGTTGCAGCAGCAAGAATGACAATAAAAACGGGAAAATCCGTTTCACCGGGGAACGCATAGATAAAAAGCACGTTTTATACGAAAGGGATTGCTAACCACCGCAATACAAAGGATTTTCAGCCGAGAGAGCCGGTAAATCTTTGTTAGTTGGCGCTTCCTATGCTTCCCCTCGTTCTCTCTGGGAAGGTGCTGAAATGATTATTCTCACAGCAGCAGCATTGGGCATCAGCGCCGGGTTAATGCGCTCGGCCGCAGTGATCGCTTTGGTCGCCGCGCTGATCGGAATGACCTTCACGCTGGCGGCGATAACCTCGCCGGGGCCAGTGTCACTTCTGGCGCTTGTTTATGCCATTCTCGGCTATAATGGCGGCCTTATCCTCTTCGTGCTCGGGCTTTATGCCAGCGATCGCCTGCGAGCCGTCCGCACGTCTCACTGACGTCAGCGCAACATGAAGGCTGCCGCCGTCAATTCGCCGTCGGCCGGTAGCGGAAGAACTGGACGCCCGTATCCGGGCCCGTCGCCAGCGGTTCCAGATAAGGCGGAATATTCCCCTTGCCGAGTTCGGCATAGAGCCCATCCGGCTTCAGTTTGGCGAGTTCGCGCGTCTGCAGGTCCTTCGGGCAGAAGGCAAGCGCCGTGACACCAGCCCCCTTCAGGAAGGCTTCCGCCTCCTGCGGCTTTGCCAGGCCGATATGCATTTCCGTCAGCATGCCGCCCTGATCGCGATGATAGGGGGCGGAGAGAACCCGGTTCTGCGTGAAGCGGAGGATCGGCACGCCCATTTCCGATGGCGCGGAGATCAGGCCGGGCGGCAGCTCGGCAAGCGGCGCCAGCGCCTCTTTCGATGTGCAGGAAAGCGCCTTTGTCGGCTCTGTCGCCTTCTGCGCGGCGTTCTCCATCTGCATTGAGACAAGGCCGCCGCCGACGGCCCAGACCGCCGGAACGCTTGCGAGTACGGTCATCACATAGACGAAGGCGACGGCGACATTCTCGCTGTCGCTGTTGGAGATGCGCCTGACGTCGATGATCAGCAGGGCGAGCGGCAGGATCGAAAGCAGGTTCGAGAAGGCAGAGCCGCGCACCTGAACCAGCGCGATCGCCCAGCTCGTGGCGAGCAGAAAGAGCAGGACCAGGTGGATTTGCACGCGGTCACGCTGAATGATGCGAAAGATGCAGACGGCGACGCCGAAGAGGCCTGCCGCATAGAAGGCGCCGACCGAGGTGGGATCGGTGCGCGCCAGCGCCAGGAGCGACTGGGCTTCCGAAATATGCCGCAGCCAGAGTTCGACCAGCATCGGATCGAGACTGCCCAACGGATCGCTCAGGCATTGCGGTGCGATGACGATCGCCGCACCGAAAACGCCGGCGCCGACAAAGGCGAGTGCGGCAAAGCGCAAGGGCCGACGCAAGCCGCTCGCAAAAACGGCCGAAAACAGCAGCAGGCCGCCACCAATCGCCGCCAGACTGTAATAGCCGAGCGAGAGATTGTCGCAGGTGACCATCGAATAGAGCCGGGGCGGCACCGTTGCGAAGAAAAGAATGTTGATCGCAATCGTCAGCGACAGCCCGAAGGCCCGGGCGGCGATGGCGAAATTCTCGCCTTCCCATGCCCAGAGCAGGGCGACGGTGAGGCAGACGGCGGCGACGAAAGGGGTGGTCTCGGCGCCGATGGCGATGGCGACAGCCGCCGCAACGCCGGCGACCGCGTAGCTCCAACCGCGACGCTCGGGATCCACGAGCATCGCCACCATCGTCGCGACCAGCGCCAGTTGCGCATTGTGATGATCGATGGCGCCCGGGGCGAAGCGGTTTCCGGTGTAGATCGCCGGAGCGGTGAGACCGAGGGCGATATGCATGCCCGCAACGCCGCCGATCCGCCGGCCGGCAACGCCCATGGCGAGCATGGCAGGAAAGATGAGTGATACAGGCCAGACGGCGAGCGCCAGCGCCTCAGCGGTTTCACGCGGCGCAAAAAGGCCGAAGAACCAGATCAGCGAAGCGATCGGCAGATCGATCAGCCTCGACCAGTGCATCAGCGTGCCGCCGGCAAGGCCGAGACGATATTGCATCAGATCGAACCAGCCCTGGCCGGCAAGAAAATCGCGAACCTCGACGAGACGCATGCCGTCGTCATTGTCGGGACCGACATAATCGGTGGCGCCGTGGAATTTGGTAACAAGGATAACGGCGGCGAGGATAACACTATAGGCAATGACAGCCGGCCACAGACGCGTCAGCAGCCCCCCGAGCCGGTTCCTGCGGGTGGCGGTGACGGCGGATGCATCAGCGATCGGCTGCACGGCGTTCATCGTGGTTAGCGCTTCGTTTCCAGATGCCCGAACCTTAACGGGCGCCGATCAAGAAAGTGTAAAGCCGTCTGCGGACGCAGCCGATTTTGCCTGCGTCATAGCGTCTTATTAACGCTGCGTGATTTAGGCTGGCGACGGCTTTCAATGTAACGAGTGTAGAGTCATGGCCCGAACGCTTACCCATCACCCGGACATTGCCGTCCTGCTTCCCTGCTACAACGAAGCTGCGACGATCGGCGCTGTGGTCCAGGGCTTCCGGGCGACGCTGCCGGATGCCGCGATCCACGTCTACGACAATAATTCCACCGACGGGACCGCGCTGCAGGCGATGCTGGCCGGAGCGCATGTCGTGCGCGAGCGGCGGCAAGGCAAGGGACATGTCGTGCGCCGCATGTTCGCCGACATCGAGGCCGACATCTACATCATCGCCGACGGCGACGGAACCTATGCGCCTCGCGATGCCGAGGAGCTGGTGCGGACGCTTCTCACCGAGCGCGCCGACATGGTTGTGGGAACCCGGCGCGGCGTGCATGCCGATGCCGGCCGTCAGGGCCATGCGCTTGGCAACCGGCTTTTCAACCTGCTCTACCGGACGATCTTCGGCCCCGACTTCACCGATATCTTTTCCGGCTACCGCGCTTTCTCGCGCCGCTTCGTCAAGAGTTTCCCGGCGGTATCCGGCGGCTTCGAGATCGAAACCGAGATGTCGGTGCATGCTTCCCGGCTGAAGCTTCCGGTCAGCGAACTGGAACTTGACTATGGCCGCCGCCCGGAAGGCTCGCATAGCAAGCTTTCGACGTTCCGCGACGGCGGAAAAATCCTCTGGATGTTCGCGATGCTGATGAAGGAAACCCGGCCCTTCGCCTTCTTCAGCGCGATCAGCGCAGCCTTCATGCTGACGAGCCTCGGCTTCATGACGCCGGTGCTGGCGGAATATTTCGACACGGGCCTCGTCAGCCGCATGCCGACCTGGGTGCTGTCGATGGCGCTGATGATGATCTCCTTCATGCTTTTTACCGCCGGCGTCATCCTGGATTCCGTGGCCCGGGCCCGGGCCGAGCAGCTTCGCATCCATTATATGAGCCTGGAGACCCCGAGTGCGGCCAAGACGCCGCTCGCCGACGCCAAACCGGCATCGCGTGAACGGCCCGGCAAGGCGGATGCGGCATGAGAAAGCTCGTCCGCTTTGCGATCGGCGGCGGCATCGGTTTCCTTGTCGATGCCGGCATGCTGGCGGCGCTGCTCCACCTGACGCCGCTCGGGCCGTTTCTGGCCCGGCTCGTCGCCATCGCGACGGCAATGGCGGCCACCTGGGCTTTCAATCGCAGCTTCACCTTCGATCGCTCCGGCCGTTCGCTTGCCGCCGAGGGCTTCCGCTACGGCTCGGTCGGCGTGACGGCAGCGCTGGTCAATTACGGGCTTTACTCTGCACTGCTGCTTTCGCTGCCCGCGCTTCAACCGCTGGCGGCCATGGTGATCGCCAGCGTCGCCTCGATGGTCTTCAGCTTCTTCGGCTATTCGCGCTTCGTCTTCCGCCCGGAATGAGCGGAATGATCAGACCGCCTCCCAGCCGTCCTTCTCGCTGGCGCGGTAGATCGCATCGATCACCTTCTGGTTCAGCTTCGAGTTTTCGAGCGTGACGATCTCTTCCTTGCCGTTCTTGACCGCGCGAGCGAAGGCCTCGACTTCGCGCCTGTATTGGCGGCTGTCCTGATAGCGGAAGATGCGCGATTCATTGTGGCTGCGATCGGCGAGTTCGATCTCTTCCGGCCCCCAGCGATTGGCGTTGAAGGGCGACTTCACCTCGATGTAACCTTCGGTGCCGTGGAAGACCATGACCTGGCGGTTGGCCATCTGTGTCGAGACATAAAAGCTCAGCTCGAAATCGCCGAAATCGGCCTTGACGCTCGAATAGACATCCGTGCCGAAATCCGGGTCGCGCTCAGTGATCGCCTGGACTGAGAGCGGCTCCTTGCCGGTGGAAAAACGCGTGCTCATGACGGGATAGACGCCGATATCGGGAAGGCCGCCGCCGCCGAGTTCAGGAACGTTGCGCATATTGGCGGGGTCGCGGTTGAAATAGGTGAAAGCGCCCTGCACATGCCGAAGCGAACCGATCGCACCCTCGCCGATCAGCGAACGCACCTTCTGCCAGACCGGGGAATAGGTGACCATATAGGCTTCGGTCACCACCACGCGGTTGCGGTCGCGGGCAGCGATCACCGCGTCGATATCGCCGGCCTTTAGGGCCAGCGGCTTTTCGCAGAGCACATGTTTGCCGGCATCAGCTGCCTTGATCGACCATTCGATATGCTGCGACGTCGGTAGCGGGATATAGACAGCGTCGATGACGTCGGAAACCAGCATTTCTTCATAGGAGCCGAAGGCATGCGGCACGGAGAAGCGATCGGCCATCACCCTTGCCCGCGCCAGATCGCGGCTGGCAATCGCCGTCACGACGCAATTTTCCGCGTCCTGGATGGCGGGAACGACATTGTCGCGACCGATCTTCGCCGTTGAAATGATACCGAAACGCAGCATGTGCGAGCCTCCCAAAACCAATGCCGACGAACCATATTCAGGCCTCCGCCGCGACGCAATGGCGCGACATGAAATTGCGGAAGCCGGGTTTGCCTGGCGCCGGGATCGCGCTAACTTGGCCGGACGGCGTTCTGCCCTATCCGCGATTCAATACAGCCTTTTATATTTCACCCATTTTGGAGAGCCTTATGGAAATGCGCCGGCTTGGGAAAACAGGTCTTTCGGTCGCGCCGATCGTGATCGGCGGCAATGTCTTCGGCTGGACGGCCGACGAGAAAACATCCTTCGCCATTCTCGACGCCTTCTTCGATGCCGGTCTCAACACGATCGATACGGCGGACGTCTATTCCGCATGGGTTCCCGGCAACAAGGGCGGCGATTCCGAGGAGATCATCGGACGCTGGCTGAAACAGGCGCGGATCTCTCGCGACAAGGCGGTCATCGTCACCAAGGTCGGCTCGGACATGGGCCAGGGAAAGACGCTCAAGGCGAGCTACATTCTGACGGCAGTCGAGGCGTCGCTGCGTCGGCTGCAGACCGACTATATCGATCTCTATCTCTCGCATTGGCCGGATGCCGACACGCCGCACGAGGAAACGCTCGGCGCCTTTGCAAAGCTGAAGCAGCAGGGCAAGATCCGCGCCATCGGCTGCTCGAACTATGATGCCGATCTGCTCCAGGCGTCCTTCGACGCAGCCGAGAAAGCCGGCCTGCCGCGCTACGACGTGCTGCAGCCGGAGTATAATCTCTACCAACGCGCCAGCTTCGAAGGGCCGCTTGCCGATCTCTGCGTCCGTCAGGATATCGGCGTCATCACCTATTTCGGCCTCGCCGCCGGCTTTCTCACCGGCAAATACCGCAGCAAGGCCGACACGCAGGGACGGGCGCGCGAAGGCCGTGTTTCGCAATATCTCGACGAAAAGGGCCTGCGCATTCTTGCCGCGATCGACAAGGTTTCCGCCGAGACTGGCGCCAAGCCGGCGGAAATCTCGCTTGCGTGGCTGTTGCGCAAGAAGGGCGTGACGGCGCCGATCGCCAGCGCGACCAGCCTGTCACAGCTCGAAAGCCTGGTGAAGTCGGCGACACTTTCCCTTTCCAATGATGCAATGGCGCTGCTCGACGAAGCCGGCGCTGAAAGAAAAGAGTCATGACCGTAACGATACGTGATGCCCGCCCCGAGGATGAAGCCCGCTGGCGCGAACTTTGGGCAGCCTATCTCGCCTTTTACGAGGTGACCATCGATGCCGATATCACCGACCAGACATGGCGCCGGGTCTTCGATCCGGCCTCGGCGATCGCGATGCGCGTCGCCGAGATCGACGGCAGGATCATGGGCTTTGCGCTTTTCCTGACGCATGAGGGCAGCTGGATCCGCGGCAGGGACTGTTATCTCGAAGACCTCTTCGTCGATGCCGGTGCGCGCGGCAGGGGCGTCGGCCGGGCGCTACTGGACGATCTCGTCGCACTCTGCAAGGCGAACGGCTGGTCGCGGCTCTATTGGCATACGAGCGAGCAGAACAAGACGGCCCGCGCACTCTACGACAGCTATGTCGAAAGCGACGGCCACATCCGTTATCGCATCAGCTTCTGAACGTGGGATACCCCTCGTAGAAAGGAGCGTGGTCGCCTTCCCAGTTCGCCATGCCCGGCTTGGTCAGGATGCCGCGCGGCCTGACATAGCTCTGGATCACCCGCTTCGGCCGTTCGTGCCATTGGATATTGAAGGCCCAGAGCTTTGGAAAGAAGCAGAGCGAGGCGTAGGGCAGATGGTCGTGGATCCACCAGGCGAGCCGCTGCCAGTCGCTTTCATCGCGATAGCGGTCGATCACCCACGGCACGGCAATGCAGACGGCTGCGCCCATGCAGCCGTCGAAATCCCTGATATCCCAGATGTGATGCGCGGCCGTTGCGGCATTGGTGGAGCAGTTCAGATTGTTCGCGTTGCCGAAGCGGTTGACCGCGGGCGAGCGGTAGCCGGAGCGGATGTGAAGACGCCCGAACGTCGCTTCGAGCGGCTCCAGCAGTTCCTCGCAAAGTCTTTTACCGGCTTCGATCGCCAGATCGGGATCCTCGGGGATATTGGGAATGCGGTAGAAATCGGCGATCTCCGAATGCAGGAAATCGCGGAAGAAGAAGTTTTGCGACAGCCGCACGCGGCCGAGATCTTCCAGACCTTTCATCGAACCCGGCTTTCGCATGATCTTTTCGTCCTCCACATCGGCGGCAGGATGATTGCCCGGCACGGTTTTCCAGTCCACCCGAAATCGATCGGGAACAAATTGCGCGATCTTCGCTTCTTAGTGTGTCGCCGCATTCGCGGCCTTTCCCAAAACAAGGATCGAGAAAATGGCCAAGGAAAAGACGTTGGAAGATCTCTTCTACGACACGCTCAAGGACATCTATTTTGCCGAGCGGCAGATATTGCGCGCCCTGCCGAAGATGGCGCGCGCCGCCCAGTCCTCCGAACTGAAGGCCGGTTTCCAGAAGCATCTCGAGGAAACCGAAGGCCAGGTCGAGCGCTTGCAGCAGGTTTTTGAAAAGATCGGCAAGCGCGCTCAGGGCAAGACCTGCGAGGCGATCCAGGGCATTATCGCCGAGGGCGAAGAGATCATGGAAGAATTCAAGGGCACACCGGCGCTGGATGCCGGGCTGATCTCCGCTGCCCAGGCGGTCGAGCACTATGAAATCGCCCGTTACGGCACGCTGAAGACCTGGGCCGCAACGCTCGGCCTGAAGGATGTCGTCGCCCTGCTCGACCAGACGCTGCAGGAGGAAACGGCCACCGACAAGATCCTTACCAAGCTCGCCATGACGGCGGCAAACCAGAAGGCAAAAGCCGCCTGAGGAAACGAGGCAAACGAGCGGCGGCCCTCACCGGCCGCCCGCATCCCTCGCCACATATCTGAAGAAATCGATGAAGGCGCGCAGCGCCGGCCGCATTTGCCGCCGGCTTGGATAATAGACAAACGGCCCGGGATAGGGCGCGCACCAATCCTCCAGCACCCGCACGAGCCTGCCGGCCGACAGCTCGGTGTGCACCCGCATGTCGAAGAGATAGGCAAGACCGGCGCCGTTCAGCGCGGCAAGAAGGGCCAGCCGGTCCTCGCTGACAACAAGCGGTCCGTCGACCGCGACGATCAGTTCCTGCCCATCCTTTTCGAATTCCCAGCGATAGATGGAGCCGTTGGTGAAGCGTCGCTTGATGCAGCGATGATGGACGAGATCGCGCGGGTGCTGCGGCTTCGGATAGCGCTCGAAATATTCGGGCGAGGCCGCAATCACCGTCGTCAGATTGGGCGAGATTCTGACGGCGATCATATCGGCCTCCAGGCTCTCCTCCAGGCGGATGCCCGCGTCGAAACCCTCCTTGACGATATCGGTGAAGCCGTCCTCATTGGCGATCTCCAGCGTGATATCGGGATAGAGATTGAGAAAATCGCCAAGGCGCGGAGCGAGCAGGATGTCGGAGGCGAAGCGCGGCACAGTGACGCGCAGGTTTCCGGCCGGTTTGCCGCGCGTATCGTTGACCGCCTCCAACGCGACGCCGATCTCCTCGAGCGCCGGACGCAACCTTTCGAGAAGCAGCCGGCCTTCCTCCGTCGGCGCGACGCTGCGGGTCGTGCGCGCCAGAAGCCTGACGCCGAGACTTTCTTCCAGGCTCGATATGGCATGGCTGACCGCCGACGGCGCGACGAGCAGTTCCTTGGCCGCGGCCCGGAAGCTGCGATGTTCCGCGACGGCAGCGAGAACGGCGAGTTGAGAGAGTTGCCTTCTGTTCATTGATCGAAATCATAGAACAGGCTGTTAGAAACTGCATGCATTTTTTGATTGATGCGGTGCCGATATAGCTGCCCGTACCGCCATGATCCCCCAGGCGGTTCGACGCCAGCTCAGAAAAGGAGCGCATCATGAAAACCAGAAAACTCGGAAACGATCTCACGGTCTCTGCCGTCGGCCTCGGCTGCATGGGCATGAGCTTTGCCTATGGCGCCAGCGACGAAGCGGAATCGGTGAGGACACTGCACCGCGCCGTCGATCTCGGCGTCACCTTCTTCGACACGGCCGAGGTCTATGGCCCCTTCACCAACGAGGTTCTTCTCGGAAGAGCGCTGAAGCCCTTCCGTGACCGCGTGGTGATCGCCACCAAATTCGGCTTCAAGATCGATACCAGCCAGGCCGGCGCTGCCGCCATCGCCGGCGTCGACAGCCGTCCCGAACATGTACGTGCTGTCGCCGAGGCCTCACTCAAGCGCCTCGGCATCGAGACCATCGATCTGCTCTACCAGCACCGGGTCGACCCCAACGTGCCGATCGAGGAAACAGTCGGCGTCATGGCAGAGCTTGTGAAGGAAGGGAAAGTTCGTGCCCTCGGTCTCTCGGAAGCCGGCAGCGCCACCATCCGCCGCGCGCATGCGGTCCATCCAATCGCAGCGCTTCAGAGCGAATATTCACTGTGGACGCGTGATCCCGAAGAGGATGTGCTTGCCACCTGCCGCGAACTCGGCATCGGCTTCGTGCCCTACAGCCCGCTCGGCCGCGGTTTCCTGACAGGAGCGATCCGCAAGGCCGACGACCTTGCCACCGACGATTTCCGCCGGCAGGTGCCGCGTTTCCAGGCCGAGAATTTCGACGTCAATGCGGCGCTTGTCGCAACGCTCGAAAAGCTTGCGGCTGCAAAAGGCGTGACCGCGGCGCAGCTGGCACTGGCCTGGGTGCTGAACCAAGGCGACGACATCGTGCCAATCCCCGGCGCGCGCAAGCTTCACCACCTCGAACAAAATGTCGCTGCTGCCGATATCACGCTCAGCGCGGAGGAGCTCGATCAGCTCGGCGAAGCGATCCCAGCGGCACAGGTCGCCGGCAAGCGCTATTCGAATGCCTCGCTTGCCATGACGAACATTTGAAAAATGGACAAGCCCGGCCGGTCGCACAGGTCGGGCTTGCCTTCGCGGCCGGCGAAACTATCTAACCTCATCTCGGAGAACGGGATGGAAACATGTCGGACAGGCAGGCAGTCGAACAGACGGTTCATCTCTATGTCGAAGGCATGGCCTTCGCCAATGCGGCAGCCTTGAAGAAGGCCTTCCACCCGAAAAGCTCGATCATCGGCTATTACCAGAACGCCATCGAATGGCTGACGCGAGACGAATTCATCGCCGCAATCCTGGCCGAGGAGCCGGCCCCGCCCGGCACGCAGCCTTTCATGGACATCCAGAACGTCGATGTCGAGGGTGACGCAGCAAGCGTCAAGGTCACCGACGATTTCGCCGGAATGCGCTTCACCGACTATCTTTCGCTGCTGAAGATCGAAGGACGATGGGTGATCGTCAGCAAACTCTATCATCTGCACACATGAGGAGACCGGCCGCTTGCGCGACCGGTCCAATCTATCTTCGGCAGATGAAGCTCAGCTTCTGAGGACGCCGCCGGTGAATTTCGTGACGCTCGCCACGATCTTCTGCGTCAGCGCCTCGAAATCCTCGTCCGTCAGCGTACGATCGACCGGCTGGATCTGAACCTCGATCGCCACCGACTTCTTGCCATCACCGACCGATGCGCCCTCGAAGATGTCGAAGACGTTGACGCCGGTGATGAGCTTGCGGTCGGCGCCGGTCGCAGCCTTGACGATCGCGCCTGATTCCACCGTCTTGTCGACGACGAAGGCGAAGTCGCGCTTGACGGCCTGGAAGGGCGACAGATCGAGCGCCGGCTTGGTGCGGGTCGCCTTCTTTTTCGGCTCCGCCATGGCATCGAGATAGACTTCGAAGCCGCAGAGAGCCCCGGAGACATCAAGGGTTTCCAGCGTCAACGGATGGAATTCGCCGAAATAGCCGAGCACGATCTTCGGCCCCATCTTGATCGTGCCGGAGCGGCCGGGATGAAACCATTCCAGGCCGCCCTGATCGATCTGGATATTACCCATCGGCAGGCCGCAGGCTTCGATGACGGCGAGCGCATCGGCCTTGGCGTCGAAGACGTCGACCGGCTTGCCGCCGCCCTTGGCTGTATTGGACCACATGCGGCCGGCGCCGACGAGCGAGGCCGTGCCGCGGCGGATGCCGCCGGCGACGCGGCGCTGGCCTTCCGGCCGGTCGTTTTCATAGGTGCCCGAGACCTCGAAGATGGCGACGTCAGCGTAACCCTTGTCGGCATTGCGCTGAGCCGCCGTCAGCAGACCCGGCAGCAAGGACGGGCGCATGTCCGACATTTCGGCGGCGATCGGATTGGCAAGCTTGAGGGCTGGCGAACCGCCGCCGAACAGCTTGGCGTGATCCTCCGGAATGAAGGACCAGGTGACGGCTTCCAGCATGCCGCGCGCGGCCAGCGCCCGCTTGGCAACACGGGTGCGGATCTGCAGCGTCGTCAGGATCTTGCCGTTGACGGCGGCATGGCTTTCAAGCGGCGCCGGCTTGATATTGTCGACGCCATGAATGCGCATAACCTCCTCGACCAGATCGGCCTTGCCATCGACATCCGGGCGCCAGGAGGGAACAGCAACGGAGACGCGCTCGCCGGAGCCGGAGACCGTGAAGCCGAGACGCGTCAGGATCGTATTGCTTTCCTCATTCGAGACGTCGAGGCCGGTCAGACGCTTGACCTCCGAATAGGGGAAATCGACGACCTTCGGCTCGTAGCCGTGATAGCCGACAATCTCGGACCTGGCGGCGGTGCCGCCGCAGAGTTCCAGCACCAGTTCCGTGGTGCGTTCGAGACCGGGAACCATATATTCCGGATCGACGCCGCGTTCGAAGCGATAGCGGGCATCGGTGATGATGCCGAGGCTGCGGCCCGATTTGGCGATGTTCATCGGATCCCACAGTGCGGATTCGATCAGCACGTCGACGGTGTCGTCGTCGCAGCCGGAATGTTCGCCCCCCATGATGCCGCCGATCGATTCGATGCCCTCCTCGTCTGCTATGACGACGTTGTTCGGGCCGAGCTTGTATTCGCGCTGATCGAGCGCCAGCACGGTCTCCCCTTCCCTGGCACGGCGGACGGTGAGATTGCCCTTGATCTTGGCGGCGTCGAAAACGTGGATCGGCCGCCCCTGATCGAAGGTCATGTAATTGGTGATATCAACCAGCGCATTGATCGGGCGCAGGCCGATGGCGGTGAGCCGCTGCTGCATCCAGCGCGGGCTCGGGCCGTTCCTGACGCCGCGCACGAGACGCAGGGCAAAGCCGGGGCAGAGCCTGGGATCATCGAGATCGAGCGTCAGCTTCACCGGCGTTTCGCCTTCGATAGTGAAGGACGGCGCGGGCCGCGTCTTCAGCGTGCCGAGACCGGAGGCGGCGAGATCACGGGCGATGCCGTGGATCGAGGTGCAGTCCGGCCGGTTCGGCGTCAGGTTGATCTCGATGACGGGGTCGTCGAGATGGGCGTAAGCCGCATAGCTCTGACCGACCGGCGCATCATCAGGCAGATCGATGATGCCGTCATGATTATCGGATATCTCAAGCTCCTTTTCGGAGCACATCATACCGCGGCTCTCGACGCCGCGGATATTGCCGACGGCCAGCGTCACCTCGATACCAGGAACATAGGTTCCAGGTGCGGCAAAGGCGCCGACGAGGCCGGCGCGTGCATTCGGGGCACCGCAGACGACCTGCACCGGCGCGCCGGATCCGGTATCCACCATCAGCACCTTCAGGCGATCGGCTTGGGGATGTTTTTCCGCCGACAGGACCTTGGCGATGACGAAGGGCTTGAACGCCGCCTTGTCGTCGACATCTTCGACTTCCAACCCGATCTCGGTGAGGCGGGCGCAGATTTCATCCAGCGTGGCACCCGTTTCGAGATGCTCTTTCAGCCAGGAGAGCGTGAATTTCATCGTCCCAAATCTCCGTTCAAGCGCTCAGACCGCCGAACAGCGTCGGCATGTCGAGCGGGCGGAAGCCGTAATGCGTCATCCAGCGGACGTCGGCGTTGAAGAAGTCGCGCAGGTCGGGCATGCCGTATTTCAGCATGGCGATGCGATCGAGGCCCATGCCCCAGGCAAAACCCTGATATTCGTCCGGATCGAGCCCGCCATAGCGCAGCACGTTGGGGTGGACCATGCCGCAGCCGAGGATCTCCATCCAGTCGGTGCCTTCGCCGAATTTTACGATCGGGCCGGAGCGGTCGCACTGGATATCGACCTCGAAGGAGGGCTCGGTGAAGGGGAAGAAGGACGGACGGAAACGCATCGTCACGCTGTCGACCTCGAAGAAGGTCTTGCAGAATTCTTCCAGCACCCAGCGGATGTTGGCGACATTGGCCTTCTTGTCGATGACCAGTCCCTCGACCTGATGGAACATCGGCGAATGCGTGGCGTCGCTATCCTGGCGGTAGGTCTTGCCGGGAATGATGATGCGGATCGGCGGCTGCTGCGCTTCCATGGTGCGCACCTGCACCGGCGAGGTATGGGTGCGCAGGACCTTGCGCTCACCATTCTCATCCGGATTGAAGAAGAAGGTGTCGTGCATCTCGCGAGCCGGATGGCCTTCGGGGAAGTTCAGTGCGGTGAAATTGTAGTAGTCCGTCTCGATATCGGGACCTTCGGCGATCGAGAAACCCATATCGGCGAAGATCGCGGTGATCTCGTCGACGATCTGGCTGATCGGATGGATGCGGCCGCGCTCGGCGGGCGAGGAGCGCACCGGCAGGCTGACATCGACCGTCTCGGCCTTCAGCCGCGCATTGACCGCCGCAACCTTCAGCACCGACTTGCGCTCGGCAATGGCGTCCGTCACCGCATTCTTCAGGGCGTTGATCGCAGCCCCCCGAGTCTGGCGTTCCTCCGGCGTCATGGCGCCGAGCGTCTTCAGCAGTTCGGAGACGGAGCCCTTCTTGCCAAGCGCGGACACGCGCACGGCTTCCAGAGCTGTCTCGTCATTGGCGGCGGCGATTTCCGCGAGCAGCGATGAGTTGAGCTGGTCGATATCTGACATTGTCACTTCTTTCCGTCCAGTATCAGGCGGGGATCGGGAGGCAGGCGGCGCCGGCGGGCGCAAGGAATATAAAGAAAGAAAAACCCGCGCTAGTCCAAACCAGCGCGGGTTTCCCAAAATTCAAAAAAGCATCAAGCTTGGGAAGCGCTGGTTACCGAACCGCGCCTTCAAACTCGTTCGCCGTGCCGGTTTCCTTGAGATATTCAAGGGCCTTCTTGGCAGCAGCAACCAGGGCGCCGAATGCTTCCGGCTCGTGGATCGCCATGTCGGAGAGAACCTTACGGTCGACTTCGATGCCGGCCTTGTTCAGGCCGTCGATGAAGCGGCCATAGGTCAGGCCGAATTCACGAACGGCAGCGTTGATGCGCTGGATCCAGAGGGCGCGGAAGTTGCGCTTGTTGACCTTGCGGTCGCGGTAGGCGTACTGCTTCGAACGATCGACGGCGGCCTTGGCGGTACGGATGGTGTTCTTGCGGCGGCCGTAGAAGCCCTTCGCCTGCTTCAGAACCTTCTTATGCTTGGCGTGGGCTGCGACGCCTCTCTTTACACGTGCCATTTCATGATCTCCTTAATCTAACGCGTTACCGGAATAGTCTCAGAGACCGTTCGGCAGATAGTTCTTTACGACCTTGCGGCCATCGGGTTCTGCGAGAACCATCGTGCCGCGTGCATCGCGAATGAACTTGTTCGTGCGCTTGATCATGCCATGGCGCTTGCCGGCAGCAGCCGCCTTGACCTTGCCGGATGCGGTGATCTTGAACCGCTTCTTGGCAGCGGACTTCGTCTTCATCTTGGGCATTTTGCTACTCCTTCTGTCCTCCCTGCGCGCTTCATCAAAAAGCCCTCCTTGCGAAGTCCGGTTCTCCGGTCGTCGCAACAAGGTGCGGGAGCGTTTGTTGTTGATCTGCGGCGTCGGCGACGAACCGTACCGCAAGCATTCGAAACTGCCACGGCATGCCCTGCCGGTCAGTTCGGACGCGCGCTTATAACCGCAGCGTCACGAAAGTGCAACGGGGCCACGGAGGAATCTTCGGCTATGCATGTCGCCCGGAAGTGTGCGGCGGTTCCGGGATAACGACATGCATAAAACAAAGGCCGAAGATAGGATGGCCGAACGCACAAAAGCCGCCCTTGCGGACGGCTTGGGCAAAAAGTGACTGGCGCTTACTTCGGCGCCAGCACCATCATCATCTGACGGCCTTCGAGCTTGGGCTCGGCCTCGACCTTGGCAATCTCGGTCGTATCCGCCTTGACCTGCTGCAGAAGCTTCATGCCGAGTTCCTGGTGGGCCATTTCGCGGCCGCGGAACTTCAGCGTCACCTTGACCTTGTCGCCTTCGTCGAAGAAGCGGCCCATCGCCTTCATCTTCACCTCATAATCATGGGTGTCGATGTTCGGACGCATCTTGATTTCTTTGACTTCGACGATCTTCTGCTTTTTGCGCGCCTCGGCAGCCTTTTTCTGGTTGGCATATTTCAGCTTGCCCAGATCGAGGATCTTGCACACCGGCGGTTCGGCATTGGGGGAAATTTCGACAAGATCGAGGCCGGCTTCTTCCGCCATTCTCAAGGCCTGGTCGGTAGGCACGACGCCCATATTCTGTCCGTCAGCCGCGATCAGCTGAATTTTGGGAATGCGGATTTCACGATTCGAGCGCGGTCCGTCCTTCACGGGCGCATCGGTCTTAAAAGGTCTGCGAATGGTCGTATTCTCCTCGCGTTGTTTCGGAACGTTGCAGCGGCGCACGCTCAATCAGGGTGCACAAACCTATCTCGTTATCGCTGCAACGGAGTCAATATCATCCTTTAGCGGAAAAATCACCAGCTGTCAGCCTGCCAAGAATCTGTTTTATAGGCCGAAACAACAGGAGGTTTCGCCGATGTCCGATCAGATCAGCAATGCCCTACCGCAGTTCCTGACTGTCGGCGAAGGCGAGGCGGCACGGGAGATCGCCATGCTCCTGCGTCCGGCGCAGGCCGGCAATGCTGCCCCATCGCTCGTTTGGCTATCCGGCTACCGTTCCGACATGAGCGGCACCAAGGCGGCGGAGATCGATGGGCTGGCGGCCGAACTCGGTGTCGCCTGCATCCGCCTCGACTATTCCGGCCACGGGCTTTCCGGCGGCAGTTTTCGCGACGGCACGATCTCGCGCTGGCTGGAGGAAGCGCTTGCCGTCATCCGCCATGTTGCGCCCGAGCGCATCATTCTCGTCGGCTCGTCGATGGGCGGCTGGATTGCGCTCCGGCTGGCGCAGGAACTCGCCCGACAGGGTGGTCCGAAGCTCGCCGGCATGGTGCTGATTGCCCCGGCGCCCGATTTCACCTCCGAACTGATCGAGCCGAACCTTAAGGCCAAGGAGCGCAAGTCGCTGGCGGAGCGCGGCTATTTCGAAGAGCGCTCGCAATACAGTCCGGAGCTGAACATTTATACGCGGGCACTGATCGAGGACGGGCGCAAGAACCGGGTGCTCGACGGAATGATCGAGACGGGTTGCCCGGTGCATATCCTCCAGGGCATGAAAGATCCCGACGTGCCGCATGCGCACGCGATGAAGCTTCTGGAGCACCTTCCCGCCGACGATGTGGTGCTGACCTTCATCCGCGACGGCGACCACCGCCTTTCCCGCCCCGGCGACATCGCCCTTCTCCTCAGTGCCGTCAAAGGCATCATTCGTTCATCAATAAATATGCAGATGCCCATTTGAATGGCACCGACCGAGAAATTCGCCTAACGCAAGCCGCCAACCCGTTGCATTTTAACCATGTTGGCGCGTCGCACAGCGCTCCCAAGAAGTAACGATTGACTCTTCTCGGCCCTCTCTATTAACAGTTTGTTAATAATTAAGGGGCGATCGAGGAAAGAGCGGGCGTGCGATTCAAAGGTATCTTTGTGGCCATGATGGCCGTGTTTGCGATGGCGCCTGCCGCCATCCCAGCTCCAAGCAGAAATGCTTCCATGGTAACAGGCAACGCCACCTCACAGCCGATCGGCCATTATGATTTCTGTCAGACCCACAGCAGTGAATGCGGCGCAAACCGCAATGCGGGTCCGGTCGAGATGACGCCTGCGAAGTGGTCGCTTGTGCGTTCGGTCAATGCCACGGTCAACAGCACGATCAAACCGATGACCGACAAGGAAATCTACGGCAGGGACGAGGTCTGGGCCTATCCGACGACCGCCGGCGACTGCGAGGATTTCGCGCTCTTGAAGCGCCGCATGCTGATCCAGCGCGGCTTTTCGGCCGCCGATCTGCTGATGACCGTCGTGCGCAAGCCCGACGGTGAAGGCCATGCCGTCTTGACGCTGCGTACCGCCGAGGGCGATTTCGTGCTCGACAATCTCGCTGCCGACGTGAAGCCCTGGTTTGCGACGGCCTATACTTTCGTCAAGCGCCAGTCGAGCTACAATGCCGGCCGCTGGGTCACCATCGAGAACGGCCGCGACCTTCTGGTCGGCGCTCTTCGGTAAGGATTTTAAGGGGATGCGGGGGGAAAGGCCGGCGAAAGCCGGCCTTTTGCATTTTGGGCAGGCGGTGGCCTCTTTCTCTATACATCAGCGCTGCAGTGTCTGCCGTTTCCGCCCTTTCCCCTACACTCAAGACGTTCGCCACTGACGCTCCTCGCCCTCAACTCCGCCGGCAAATGAGTGGTGAGCGGCGCGGCCGCGAATGCACGAAGCGTAAGCGAAAGGCAAGGATGCCGGCACTCCCTCTCTCCAGCCTCATCCTTGTACGTTGCCGTTGGTGTATAAACGGGCTGCGCGACGGGGATGCGTGTCATCCTTGGGTTTCGAACTCGTACCTCAGCGAGCA
>NZ_JACIFV010000044.1 GCF_014197535.1 Rhizobium aethiopicum | reverse complement strand
TGAATGTTCATTCGCGGCGATCCCTCCGACTCGAGATGTGGTAGCTCCAGTCTCCTCGATCCGCTCCGAATGGACAACCTCCCGAAAGCTCACATTTAGAGCCTCGCTTGTTTCGGCTGCGCGACAAAGCAGGTACTATGGTTTGGCGTCCGGAATGGCTGCTTACCGCCCATACAGGAGGTGACTCAGGCGTCCAGCGGAACGTCGGCTTTGGACATTCCGCTCGACCTATCTTAAGGGCCGGAGACGCAAAGCGGCCACCACGGCTTCGCTCTGAGTCTGCTTCGGCGCAGAGTTTCGGATGCCGGCCATCCACGTGGTGGGTGGCGCCGAGGCGGCCGTCCGAAGCGAGCCGCTGTTCACGGAGCCTCGTGGACGCCGTGTTGCAAGAATGTTCACGGTCTGGGCTAAAATGATCGCATAAAGTATCGACTGGAAGTGGCTGAGTGTCGACGAACGGAAAAATTACCGAATGCCAAACACATAACTATTTGCGGCGACGGATCTGACGTTCGATTCCTTTCAACTGGACGAAAAGGGAACCGGACGACTAATTCCCACGTCATTGCCTAGTAGGCACAAGGTCACCAGTTGCGGGACCTCTTCGTGTGGCTGAGTGTGGACTCTACTTCAGTTGATCGAAAAACGCGAAATCGTCGGCGCCCGCGTTGGCGCGACCCGCGGCTCTGTAAGCGCCGCCTTAGCTCTCGCTCCCTGCTTCAGGGCATGCTTGACGAGGAGGGTGGCGATCGCACGGCTCCCAAACCAGGGGAACGGCAATAAGCAGGATTATCGGATCACTACGGAGCCCTGCATGGTCCGCTGTCTCATATATAAACTTCAGCAAGCCCGGCAGATAGTAACTGATCGCGATGATTTAGAAGCCTTCGACCACGCACTGGATCTTGACCTGCGTCGCCGCTCGGTCAGCTATTGCCTTGCGCGACGACGATGACGTCGGGATTGGCAGCGATGATGTTTCCCAGCCGAACGCCGGCGAGTCAGCTTCGGTGGTTTAAGGCGTTCGTCCGCCGAGCACGTCGGCAATAAAGCCGGCTGCGCAATATTTCCTCCGAGGTACGCATCGGTAGGTGGCGACGAACTGGAGAACCAGAAAACGTAAGAGCTTCTTGCCAACTTTAGGTGCCGCGGCGCGCAAGGTTCAGCCGGTGTGAGCGCCTTCGTGGTTAACACCTCTCTTAAGCAAACATTCAGTCCTCCTAAATGTCATCTTCCGGTCTTTCCGGGCATGCTTATGCATGGCAGGTCCAATGGCCGCAATGTCGTGAAGCGAGGTGAAATGATGCTGACCGGACGCGAGAGCCAGTTCTACATTGGTGGGAAGTGGCAGGAAGCTGTGGATGTAACCCGTTTGCCTGTGGTCAATCCCACCTCCGAGCAGGTTGTTGGGCAAATTGCTGCGGGCGGTGCTAATCACGTTGATCTCGCGGTTGCAGCTGCCCGCAAAGCATTCCCGGTTTTCTCTCAAGCATCTGTTTCCGAGAGGCTTGGTCTGCTCGGCAGGATGCATTCTCTCCTGAAAGAAAGAGCGGATACGTTCGCGGAAGCGCTCGTCGTGGAAATGGGGGCGGCGATCAGCTTCGCGCGGACATCCCAGGTTCCTTTTGCTGCCGAGCACATCCGTGTCCAGATGGAGATTCTCGAGAAGTACCAATTCACCACGGTTGATGGGCGCACCGCAACCGCGAAGGAAGCGATCGGGGTTTGTGCGTTGATCACACCCTGGAACTGGCCACTTTACCAGATCACGGCTAAGGTCGCTCCCGCGATCGCAGCAGGCTGCACCATCGTCCTCAAGCCCAGTGAGCTGTCACCTTATAGCGCTCTGCTCTTTGCCCAACTGATGCATGATGCCGGCACTCCGCCGGGCGTATTCAATCTGGTCAACGGCACTGGCGAGAGCGTAGGCGCAGCGCTTGCCAGCCATCCGGAGGTCGACATGATTTCGATCACCGGTTCCACACGCGCAGGGGTGCTTGTCGCGCAGGCGGCCGCACCGACGGTGAAGCGGGTGGTGCAGGAACTGGGCGGCAAGTCACCGAACATTTTTCTCGACGATGCCGACTTCGGCGAGGCGGTAGCGAAGGGCGTGCTCGCCGGAATGCGCAATGTCGGCCAGTCGTGCAGCGCCCCGACGCGCATACTCGTGCCCGCACATCGGCTCGGCGAAGTCGAGGAGTTGGCTAGCGCCACTGCGCGTGCCATCCGCGTCGGCGCGCCGCTTGATCCGGCGACGGACATGGGCCCCATCGCCAATCGTGCTCAGTTCGAGAGGGTACAGGTCATGATCCAGGCCGGTATTGATGACGGCGCCAAACTGCTGTGCGGCGGGTTGGGTCGGCCGGCCGGCCTTGATACCGGCTTTTTCACGCAACCGACAATCTTTTCCGCGGTGACGCCCCACATGCGGATTGCTCGTGAAGAAATCTTCGGTCCCGTCCTTTCGATCATCCCCTACAAAGACGAGGAAGAGGCAATCGCGATTGCCAACGACACCGTCTATGGATTGGGCGCCCATGTTCAGTCTTCAGACCCGGAGCGGGCACGCCGGGTCGCCACTCGCATCCGTGCCGGTCAGGTCCATATCAACTATCCGGCTTGGGACGGAGCGGCCGCCTTCGGCGGCTACAAACGGTCGGGCAACGGCCGCGAGTATGGCGTATACGGGCTTGAAGAGTATCTCGAAACGAAGTCGATCCTCGGTTATTGACCAGGCTTCTCCGCAGCATCGGCGCTCCAGGGCAGTGGTTTCAGCGACTGACGAAGCATTGTCAGGAAAGCGGCAGTGCGCGCACTTCGTCCGTGCCGCGATCCGAGGATGGCGACGATATCGGCCGACGGCAGCTTCCAATTGGGAAGTACCTGCCTCAGCCGTCCGTCGGCGAGGTCTTCTGCAACGGCCCATTCGGAGCGCATCATGACGCCCTGACCGGCCAGCGCCCAATCCCGAATAACGGCGCCATCATTGCTCGACATGACGGGGTTGACGCGCACTGTCGCACTTTCCTGCCGTGATCCCTTAAACCGCCAGAGCGTTACGTCCTCCTCATTCTCGCGAACGACAAGGCAGCGATGTCGCGCCAGGTCGGCGGGCGTGGAAATGGGCGCAGCCGAAGCGAGGTATTCGGGACTTGCGCACAGAATCCGGTCGTTCGGCGCCAGCGTCGTCACGACTTGATCCAGATGCGCGGACGCCCCGATGTGAACAACTACCTCATAGCTGTCGACGATCAATGCCGTGGGGTGATCGGACAGTTGCAGGGTAGCGGTGGCACCACGATGCTCTCGAGCAAACGCCTCCACGACCGGGGCCACGTAGATCCTACCAAAACCGTGAGGTGCTGCGACCCTGAGGTGCCCGCGGACCGCACCCTTGCGATCAGCCAGGGCTTCGGTAAGCGAGTCTATGGCATCGCTGACGATGACGCTGTGGGAAGCGACCAATGAGCCCTCTTCGGTAAGACGCAGGTGGCGCCCGGAGCGGTCGATCAGCCTTACCCCGACTTTCTCTTCAAGCGCGCGCAGGCGCTGGGTTACCGCCGGAGGGGTGACGTTCAGCTTTCTCGCGCTTTCAGCGAGGGATTTGGAGGTGGTGAGGACCGAAAAGAAGGCAAGATCGTCGGACGTGAGCATTAACCTCTACCTGAAGTGATTATTCATCTGGGATTAATTGTCATCTTTAGGCTTCGGCGACAAGGTGAGATTAGGTTGGAGAACGGATTCATGGAGCTGGCGACGTTGGCTTATCAGCCCGAGGGGCTCGCCTGGGCAGTATTCAGCGGGTGCGGGTGGAAACCGGATACCGAGAATGCGCCGGCCGATTTGGCCGCCCCAGACCGGGAAGGGATCCCCGAACGATGACCCCGCGACCGCTGCTCGAACGGAGCCTGCCATGCGGCCAGTGGGCGCCAGTACGACGTTGTGCCCTACACGTGATGGAGAACCTGCGATGAATGCTAAGGACATACTGGAGCAGCTGGTCGGTTTTCCGTCCATCGTCGGGACTCCGAATGGCGACATCGTCACCTGGGTGAAGACCTATCTCGAAAGTCATGGCGCCATCGTGACTGTCTTGCCGGGTCCGGAAGGGGATAGGGCAAATCTGTTCGCCACTATCGGCCCGAAAGATGAGCCCGGCTACATCCTTTCAGGGCATATGGATGTCGTTTCGGCCTCCGAACGGACTTGGACGTCGGATCCCTTCCGCCTGCGGGCTGAGGGAGATCGGCTTTTTGGCAGGGGCGCCTCTGATATGAAGGGGTTTCTTGCCGCCGCGCTTGCCGGACTTCCCGCTATAGCAAAAATGCCATTGAGGCGCCCGATTCACTTCGCCTTTTCGTATGACGAGGAAGCTGGCTGCCGCGGCGTACCGCATATGTTGCAGCAGATCGGGAACCTGTGCGCTCCTCCTTTGGGAGCAATCATCGGTGAACCAAGCAGTATGGTGGCGATCCGCGGTCACAAGGGAAAGGCCGCCGCCCGCATCGAGATCCATGGCACGACCGGTCATTCGTCGCGCCCTGATAAGGGCCTGAACGCCATTCACGCCATGACTGCGGTGATGACTGCGACGCTGAAGACCGTTGATGCCTTGCGAGACAGCGCCTCGGATCAGAGCTTCGAGCCGCCGTATTCTACGCTGCAGATCGGAACGATCACAGGCGGACGCAGCGTCAACATCATCCCGGATGTCTGCATCATGGAATTGGAAGCCCGCGCCGTGCCCGGCGTATCGCCAACAGTTCTCCTGGAACAGATCAAGGCAACGGCCGAGGCTTTGGCGAAAGACGGTTTCCGCGTCACGTGGGAAACCAGCAGCACCTATCCGGCGCTTTCGCTTGATGCGGACAGGCCGCTCGCTCGGCTGATGGAGGAGCTGACCTCAGCGCAGACTTTGGCTGCCGTCAGCTACGGCACCGAGGCTGGACTCTATCAGGCAGCCGGCATCGACGCGATCATCTGTGGTCCCGGGGACATCTCCCGCGCCCACCGTGCTGACGAGTTCATTCGCCTCGACGAACTGGCTGCCTGCGAAGAGATGATCCTGCGGCTCGCCAATACGCTGCAGCAGTAGGAGAGCTTCATGGTTTTCTGGTTCAATTCGGATCGAGAAAGAGGCCGCGTCTTCGCCGAGGCTTTTGCACGCGACCTGCCCGATCTGCCCTTCGTGATGGATATTTCGGATCGCAATCCGGACGAAATCCGCTACATTCTCACGTGGACAGCACCGCCCGATCTCCGTCGTTTCAGGAACTTGAAGGTTGTCTTCTCGATCGGCGCCGGCGTCGATCAGTTCAAGCCAGAATCGCTTCCGCCAAACGTCATGCTCGTCCGGATGGTCGAGGACGGTATCGTGCGGATGATGCAAGAATATGTCACGCTCGCCGTGCTCGTCCTGCACCGCAAGTTGAAGGCCTATATCGAACAGCAGGCTGAAGCCGCCTGGCTCCCACTACCTGTGCGACAAGCTGGCCAGCAGCGGATCGGCATCCTTGGCCTTGGCATGCTCGCCCAGGCCGTTATTGAGCGACTGAAACCCTTCGGCTTTCCGCTTGCGGCCTGGAGCCGCTCGGTACGACAAGTGCATGGTGTTGATTGCTATCACGGGCCGGAGGGGCTTACGCCGTTCCTTGCGCGCACCGACATCCTGATCTGTCTCCTGCCGCTGACCAAAGAGACGCAAGGACTACTCGACGCCGGGGTCTTCGCGACCCTTCCAGCGGGCGCGGCGCTCGTCCACGTGGGGCGCGGCGCGCAACTCGATCATGACGCGCTGCTTGCGGCTCTCGATGATGGACATTTGTCGGGTGCGGTCATCGATGTCACCGAACCTGAACCCCTGCCCCCCGAACATGGTTTCTGGAGGCATCCGAAGATCATCCTGACGCCGCACGTCGCAAGCGTCACGCAAGCAGAGACGGCGGCTGGCGCCGTCATCGACAACATCAAACGCCTTCGCAACGGTCTAGACCCGATCGGGCTCGTCGATCGCGACCGCGGTTATTGAAGCTGCAACCAGGAGAGCAAGGAGAAAATATGTCCCTCCTCAAGACCATAGTACCCAACAGCACGGAAACACCACGTGAGTCAAAGCCGGGCCCGGAACGCCTGATCTCCGGCAATCCTTCTTTCAAGAGCTGGCCCCAGGACGTTGCGCGAGACGACATGATTCACACCGGCGTCTGGGAAGCGACACCGGGCCTGACGCGCTCCGTCAAGGGAGAGACATTCGAATTCTGCCACATCCTTCAAGGCGTCGTGGAAATCACCCCGGACGGTGGTGAACCGGTTACCTACAAAGCAGGCGATAGTTTCGTGATGAAACCCGGATTCATCGGCACCTGGCGCACCGTGGAAACGGTTCGGAAGATCTACGTCACGGTGAACTAACCAGCTCCGCCGCCTCCGGTACGCGCGTAGCGACCGATCGGCCTGGACATCAACGAGCCGTAAATCGGCGGAGAAGCGTTGCGCTCCGCCGATGTGAGGGTGATGACACGAACTCCGGAGCCGAAGACGTGGGCTTCGACATATGATCCGCAAGGCAGTCCGCGTGACAATGACAGGCCATTCGCCAGTCTGGGAGCGTCTTCATTCGAAGCTCCGTCATGTGAGCAACAGCTCGAATTGGGCCTGCTCGCCGGAATGATCATCCCCCCGCATGGAGCGGATGGTGGCGCAATTTTGTGCGTGCTCATCAGGAGCAGCATGGTCCGACAATTGAATTTGGCCCTGGGGTTGCTGTTGGGGCGGACACTTGCCCCTTTTGACCGATCACACCGGATTATCTGCGGATTACAGAGGATAGGGCGAACGCAGTCAGCGTATCGCGCACGCCAGGCATCTCGGCAATCAATTGCCAAATCTGGCGGATGCGGTCGGCCTCGGAAGACTCGACCCGCACGAGGAGATCGAAATCACCGGTCATAACGTCGCAAGCAACGACTTCTGGGATCTTCCGTAGCGCCTGAATGACTTCGCCGCCCCGCATGCGATCCTGCCGATAGACGAAAATCAATGCGGTTGTGACGTTTTGGCTATTCCCTCCATCCCCGGTGAGGATTGTATATCCCTTGATGAAGCCTTCTCGTTCGAGACGTTCGATTCGCACCCGCACGGCGTTGCGAGAAAGGTTCACCTTCGCCGACAAATCCGCGTGCGAGATACGGGCGTTGGCCTTCAATTCGACAAGTATCTGTTCGTCAGTTCGATCGAGAAGATATTTCATGGAGATTGAGTCGGGTCGCTTAACCTAGAATGTCGGGGGTTAGGGACCGATAAGCTAACACGGCGATTTCCGGTAGTAATGTTCTTTCCTTCTTGCTCGAAAAACGCCTCGATGTCGAAGCCATTATGAATCCTGGCAGCGCCTTCTTTTCCGCATCAGTCAGGCCGCGGACTCCCTGATAACCGTTCAGCAGCGCTCGCGCCCGCTCTTTGTTCAGCTCTCCGTTGATTTCGCCCGCCCAACCTACAAGCGCATCAGCAAGCTCCGACACGAGCGCATCCTCGTGCCGAAGCCTGAAGTTGATGACCCCGCTGACTTCTTCTCCGAGGAAAAAGACGTTCTCCTGTACCAATGCGCCATGAATTGCGCCAGTGGGAAGATCCGTCGGTTTGCGGTTCGCTTTTCGTTCTAAGACAGTGTGCATTTCAGCCATCACGCGGCCCAGGCTGAGGCATTTTGCCGGGTTTGCAAATGTGGGTGAGGCGCCGGGTACGAAGCTGACGATGGCAACCAATCGACCTGCGGCCCGAGACGTGGCGTGGCCGTCGACAGTGCGGAGCGGCTTCGGGCAGGGGACGCCATGTCGATAAAGCGCCTCCATGGTTTCGAAGGCCCTTTCCAGATCTGAAGGTTGGGCTCCGTTCTCGAAAAGGGTAACGATGAATTCGCCTTCCCTCGCCCGAAACAGATAGGTCGTCTCGGAGTCGCCGTCCGCAATGCCAATCACCGACAGAAGCGACGTAAAACCATAAGCCGCGGTAATGAGTTGGCGATCTTCGTCAGAAAGCTCGGTAAAAACAGCCATTTCCCACCCTTATGCGGACGATGTACCCATCAGAAATTTGCGAAGGTCGCGCTACCTTCAAAGAGCTCTTCAACTTGACCGGAGGCTAAGATCCCTTCCTCCTCCACGACCTGCCGCAGCCCCCGCTTTTCGGCCAGCGCTTTCTTGGAAAGCTGCGCTGCCTTGCTGTAGCCGATAAGCATCGCCAACGGTGTCGCAAGGACAAGAGACTGATCTAGGAGGTCCTTGCAACGGTCGACATCAACTTCAATGCCGGCGACGCACCGCTGCTTAAAAATGTCCATACCCCGCGTCAACATCCGCATGGACTGTAGGATGTTGAGGATGATGACGGGCTCCATTGCATTGAGTTGCAACTGCCCCGCACTCGCCGCCAGAGTGACAGTGAGATCATTTCCGATAACCTGAAATGCGATTTGGTTCATCATTTCCGGAATGACGGCGTTGATTTTGCCGGGCATGATCGAGGAACCGGCCTGGACGGGCGGAAGTCGGATTTCCCCCAGGCCGCCCCTCGGCCCACTGCTCAAGAGCCGCAGATCATTGCAGACCTTTGTCAGCTTCACAGCAATCCGCTTGAGGACACTGGAGATGGATACGAAACCACCGGTGTCGGAGGTGGCCTCGATCAGATTTCGAGCTCGGATGAGCTGGATACCAGAAATCCGTGTGAGGTGGATGCAAGCCGCGGCTGGAAAGCCGCGGGGGACGTTGATCGAAGTTCCGATCGCAGATCCGCCGAGATTAACCTCTTTCAACAGCCTGGAAGCGGATGGCAGTTGGTTAATATCTTCGTCGATCAGCTCGGCGAACGCATCAAATTCCTGCCCAACGGTCATTGGGACGGCGTCCTGCAACTGAGTGCGGCCGACCTTCAGCGCAGTTGCATACTCACGTGCCTTGGACCGGAATGCATCGCGCAGCCCGACCTGGGACTCGATCAGCCCTTCGCAAGCACGAAGAATGGTCAGACGCAGTGCGGTCGGATAGACATCGTTTGTCGATTGGGACAGGTTCACGTCATCATTGGGATGAAGCCTGTCATAGTCGCCCACATTCGCACCGAGCTTCAAGAGCGCCAGGTTCGCGACAACCTCATTCACGTTCATGTTGGTGGACGTTCCGGCGCCACCCTGCATCATATCGACCGGGAAGTTCTCATCAACGCATTTCAACTCGATGAGCTCATCACAAGCCTCTGAGATCGCCGACGTCTTTTCCGCTGACAGCAGGCCAAGCTCAGCGTTTGCATACGCGGCCGCTTTCTTGACCATGGCCATAGATTGAATGAGTTCGGGGAAGTCTTTCAGGCGAAGGCCTGAAACAGTGAAGTTAAGCTCGGCTCGACGCGTATGGACACCATAGAGAACATCACCGGGGATAGGGAGTGGGCCGATCAAATCGGTCTCTATGCGTTCAATTCCCATTCGTCGTTCCCCTAGTCCAGAATTCCGGCGTGGCGCATGGCATGAGTAATAACCTCTTTAACAGGATCGCTCACCTCCACGAGAGGAAGGCGCAGGTCACCGCGGATCTTCAAGAGTTGCGCCAGCGCGAATTTCACGCCAGCCGGGCTGGTCTCGAGGAATAGCGCGCGATGCAGGGGCATCAGTCGATCTTGAAGAGCCAGTGCCGCCGCGAAGTCGCCTTTCAGGCATGCCCGCTGGAAGTCTGCACACAGCCGGGGAGCAACGTTCGCGGTCACCGAGATGCAACCGTGGCCGCCATGGGCCATGTAACCCAGCGCCGTGCCGTCTTCGCCGGTGAGGAGATTGAACTCATTGCCGCAGGCCATACGCTCCAGCGACGGTCGCAAGAGATTGCCTGTCGCGTCCTTGACACCCTTGACGTTCGGACAATCCCTGAAAATCCGGGCAAGCGTTTCGACTTCAATATCGATCACGCTCCGACCCGGGATATTGTAGACAATGATCGGAACCGTAGCTTCAGCGTCGATGGCCTTGAAGTGCTGATAGATCCCCCCTTGGGTGGGTTTATTGTAGTAGGGCGCGACGATCAGCAAACCGTCTGCACCGGCCTCCTGTGCGTGCCGCACGAAGCTGATCGCTTCCTCGGTGCTGTTGGAGCCGGCGCCGGCAATAACCGGAACCCGACCATTCGCTGCCGAGATCGCGAGTTCCACGACTCGCTTGTGTTCGGCATGGCTGAGGGTCGGGCTTTCCCCCGTTGTTCCGCAGGGGGCAAGCCCTGACGTGCCTTCGGCGATCTGCCATTCGATGAGGCTGCGGAGGGCAATCTCATCGACTTTCTCATCGGCAAAAGGGGTGACAAGGGCAGTGATGGATCCTTTGAACATCTTGACTTCCAAAAACGACGATGCGTTCAAATTGGCGCTGGCGCCCGCGATCAGTGCTGCAGCGAGGTGATGCAGACGACCTTCGGCTGGGTCATGTCCTCATAAGCAAAGCGAACGCCTTCGCGCCCCATGCTGCCGTATTTGAATCCGCCAAACGGCATTGCATCGAACCGATAGTCGGACGACTGGTTGATCATGACACCGCCGGCATCGATCCGCTTGGCGGCCTCGAGCGCACTGGCAAGATCGTTGGTAAAGATGCCGGCATGGAGGCTGTATTCCGGCTTGTTAGCCAGCTCTATCGCCTCTTCAAGTTCATCGAACGGCTGCAGTATGACGACCGGGGCGAAGACTTCCTCATTCAGTACGTCGCACGTGGCCGGCACGTTTTCCAGGACGGTCGGGGGATAGATCGTGCCGGCTGGCTTGTGACCGCAGAGCAGCGTCGCGCCGGCAGCGATTGCTCGTTCCACCATTGCGGCGGCGTGGTTCACCGCACGTTCGGAGATCATCGGGCCCATGTCAGTCTCGGAGTTCATCGGATCGCCGGTCTTCATCCGGGCGGTTCGCGCCACGAAGTCGGTCTTGAAGCGTTCATAGACCGAGCGCTGTACCAGAATCCGCTGCGTTCCGATGCAATTCTGGCCCGCCGCCCAGAAGGCGCCTGACACGCAATCTTCCACGGCGGCCTGAACATCGCTATTTTCCATCACGATAACCGGCGCATTGCCACCGAGATCCATTGCGAGCTTCTTGATGCCTGCAGATCTTGCAATGGCTTCGCCCGTGACAAATCCCCCTGTAAAGGAGACCATGCGAACGTCTTTTGCCGAAACAAGTGCCTTCCCCAGGTCGGCGCCGCCGACAGCGACCGTGATGACCTCTTCCGGCAAGCCGCTTTCGATCAAGACCTCCACCAGCTTGATGGCCGACAGAGGTGTAAGCTCCGACGGCTTCAGAAGTACCGCGTTTGCGCCGGCAATGGCAGGGCCAAGCTTGTGGGCCACGAGATTGAGCGGGTCGTTGTAAGGCGTGATCGCAGCTATGATCCCTAGCGGCTCCCGTGTGTACCAGCCCTGGCGAGATTCCGATCCAGCATAGGCATCAAACGGAATAACCTCGCCGGCATTGCGCTTGGCTTCTTCGGCGGAGAGTTTCAGTGTGTTGACACAACGTGTCGCCTCCTTGCGGGCCTGGGCAATCGTCTTCCCCGCCTCCCGTACGATCAGGAGCGCAAACTCCTCCTTGCGTTCTTCAATGGTGGCTGCGGCCCTTTCGAGAATTGCAGAGCGCTGGTGGCGGGGGAGCGACCGGGCAATTCGCGCGCCGCGCCTGGCGCGTTCGAGCAACAGGTCCACAGCCTCGGCACTGGTCTCTGGGATCGTGCCGACAAAGCTTCCATCGAACGGATTAGTGACGATAATCTCTTTGGAAGAGGCAGGTTTCAAGGCGAGACCGGGCATCACGCGGCCTCCTTTGCGAAATTTGGCGAATGCGCATTGTGTATAGCCACGATGTCGGACAGCAGTGCGAAGGCGGTTTCGACTCGACCGGCGCCCGGGCCGCTCAAGGTGACGGGGCCGAGAAGCTCTGTGTTCAGCGATACTGCGTTGGTAGCGCCGTTGACGCCGGCGAGCGGATGTCCGAGGGCAAGCTGTTTGGGCGCGACACTGCCGGTTATCGTCCCGTCGGCATTGCGAACTGCTGACCCGACCAGTTTCCAACGACTTTCAGCCTTGGCAGCTGCTCGAATGTCGGAGGTAGAAAGCTTGGAGATGCCGTTGCAGGCGACATCCTCCGGCTTAAGATTTGCTCCCAGCAGCTCATTTGCCAAGATCACGACTTTCAGGCGAACGTCGAAACCCTCGACATCGGCGGTAGGATCGGCTTCGGCATAGCCCAGCGCCTGCGCTTCCGCGACAGCGCTGGCAAAGTCAAGACCCTGCTCCATGCGACCGAGGACGAAGTTCGACGTGCCGTTGAGGATCCCTTCGAACCCTTTGATCTCCGCGCCAGCGAGGGTCTTCTCTGCCATCCTTATGACGGGCGTGCCGCTCATGACGGATCCCTCATACTCGAAATGAACGCTGTTCGCCTCGGCAAGGGCTTTCAGTTCCCGAGCAGCGATTGCAACAGGCCCCTTGTTCGTGGTGACGACGTGCTTGCCCGAGTTCAGAGCCCAACGGCAGTGCGAAACCGCGGGCTCGCCGTCCGTCGGGTTCGTAAATGTCGCCTCCACAACGATGTCGGCAGGCGCCGTCTTGATGATGGCTTCGTTGTCAGCTTCGGCGCTGCCGCCGGAGAGCCCGCCAAAACCGCCCTTCGCGAAATTCGCCTCCACGAGGGTCTTGGCATCCAGACCGTTCGGCGAAATGACGGAACCGAGATAGAGATCGCTGACGGCGACGATGTTCAGGCGGAAACCGAGATCCTGTTCCCACAGAGGATTCTTCGTCGCGATGAGTTCGGCCAAAGCACGGTTGACGCCACCAAATCCGATTAGGGCAATATTGTAGATTTTCATGTGGCTTCCTCCGATGAAGCGATTTATCCGCATATCATCAGATGCAAATCGCTCAGTCGGAACGGTACAAACAGACCAATCTGCCGTGCATTTTGCTCATGATGCCGCCGTGTGAGACCATCTGGATCGAAAAACTCGAACGAACAAATAATCCGGGCCCAGGGCGTCTTCCGCCGTGCTAAGCAGACGATGAGGGGAAGTCGAGTTTACCCGCTGCGAGGGAAAGTTCTCTGCCGACACGCCGACAAGCGCGCACTTTCCTCTCCAATGAGGCTGCAGCGCGGTAACACGCAGACTCATTCCCCGGTCATGCTCCGGAGGAATCAGTTACCTATTCCAATCTTATCGACGACGTCATTCGATACCGCAATCATGACCCGCCGCAAAAATATTTGCGCAACCAAATTGATCTATATTGACACCAATAATGAGACCAATCTTATTATAACTGCAAGTAAGGTTCAGATTGGTTGCGTTGACGCCAAAGCAACTGACAGGGCCCCCCGCTGTAAAAACCGGTGGCCGTTCGCTTTGGAAAGGTGCAGCGCATGAACAACGTTCTGAAGGTGCATGACCTCACTAAAACATTCGGATCGACGACGGTCCTGGATGGGATCAGCTTCAACATGCGAGAGGGTGAAGTGATCTCGCTCATCGGGTCGTCCGGATGTGGAAAAAGCACCGCACTTCGCTGCATCAATTTTCTGGAGACGCCGACATCGGGTCGGATCGAGTGCATGGGCCAGTCCGTCTCCGTCGTCAATGACGAGCGCGGCGGGAGCCAGATCGTCAACGCTCGCGATATCAGGAATCTTCGCCGACAGATCGGCATGGTGTTCCAGAACTTCAATCTCTGGCCTCATCTGAGCGTCCTGTCCAACGTGACCGAGGCACTCGTTTGGGTGCTGAAACTCGGGAAGAAAGACGCCGAAGAGGTAGCGCTCTCGGCCTTGTCGAAAGTGGGCATGGCGAGCTTCCGCGATCGCTACCCGCAGCAGCTTTCGGGCGGGCAGCAACAACGCGTCGCGATCGCGCGTGTTTTGGCAATGAGACCAAAACTGATGCTGTGCGATGAGCCGACATCTGCACTGGACCCCGAGCTCGTGGGTGAAGTGCTGAAAGTCATAAGGGCGCTGGCGGAAGCGGGGGCTACGATCCTCCTCGTCACGCATGAAATGCGGTTCGCACGCGATGTGTCGAACCGGATGATATTCCTGCAAAACGGCCGCCTTGAGCAGGATGACGAACCGAAGGAATTGTTTCGAAACCCGGCGACGGAAGGAGTGAAGCGGTTTCTATCGACAGTGATGGCGGCCAACGCCTGAAAGCGCGCTACAACGAAAACCAAAAGGGGTAACATTATGATCAACAGCAATCTCATCAAGTCAGCATTCGCAACGAGCCTTCTCGTCTGCTCACTGGCAACGGGCGCGTCGGCAAAGGACGGCGTTCTGCGCATCGGGACGGAGGGCGATGCGCCGAAGTTCAGCATGGCCGACCCGAGCGGCAAGGTAACCGGGTTCGACGCCGATATCGCCAACGGCATCTGCGCCGAGCTGAAACTGAAGTGTGAATTCGTCGTGCAGACATTCAGCTCGCTGGTGCCCTCCATGGATAAAGATCGCTTTGACGTCATCATTTCCGGCCTTGGTATCACCGCCGAACGTCAGAAGAAGATCGACTACTCCATCCCCTATGCGACAACACCGCTCTATTTCGCTGTCTCCAAGGACTCCCCGCTTGCAGGGCTCAAGAGCCTCGCTGAAATCGAAAAGGCCCTCCAGGGCAAGAGTGTCGGCGTCGTCACCGGGACGACCTACGCCAGGTTCATGGAGAAGCGGATGCACGGCGCCGATCTTAAGACATACGACGCCGTCACGCAGCTGACCGCCGATCTCGCGAGCGGCCGTATCGACGTCGCCTTCGCGGATTCGCCGACATGGATGGATTTTTTCGCAACGCCCGACGGCGCCAACTTCACCAGGATCGACCTGAAGATCATGGCCATGGATGACCCAGACGTTCTTGGCCATGGCATGGGAGTCGGCATGCGCAAGGGCAATACCGAACTCAAGACCAAGGTCGATGCCGCCCTCTGCAACATGATCAACGATGGCAAGGTCAAAGAAGCCTCGATGCGTTGGTTCCAGGACGACTACACGATTCCCTGCAAGAAGTGATCGTTTCGAACATGAAGCCTGCCTTGGCACGGCCCAGGGCAGGTCACGGGGATTGTGTCCATGTTGGGTGACCTTTGGGTGTTGATGGTGGAGCAAAGTTGGGCGCTGGCTCTGCTGAAAGGAAGTGTCGTCACGATCGTGATCGGTTTGATCGGAATGGCACTCGGTTTTCTCGTTGCAACCCCCTTGGCCATCATGCGCTGGCGGAAGGTCGTGTTCGTCTCGCAACTCGTGGACGGGTACAGCATTCTTGTTCGTGGCGTTCCGGGCCTGCTGGTCATCTATCTCCTGTTTTTCGGGTCGATCGAGTGGGTGAAGGCGATTACGGCTGCGTTCGGCTACCAGGACTCGGCTGATGACGCATACCCCTACCTCGTCGGGGTGATCGCGATCGCGGTCATCTCGTGCGCCTATTCGATCGAAGTCATCCGGGGTGCGCTTCAGGCGGTGCCGTACGGTCTGCTGGAAGCCGCTCAGTCGCTGGCCTTGCCTAGAGGTGTAACGTTTATACGCATCACGTTCCCACTGGCACTGCGGCTGGCGCTTGGCGGGATCAACAACGTCTGGCAGATGACGATCAAGGATACTTCGCTCGTCTCGGTCGTCGGCTTACAGGAATTGATGAGGACGGCTGCCATCGGTGCAGGAATCACGCGATCCCCGTTGCTTTTCTACTGCATCGCTGCGGCGCTCTTCTTCTGCATGACCGCAGTCAGTCAAACCGCGTTTTCCAGCGCCGAACGTGCGCTCGACCGCGGCTTCCGAGGAAGATGACATGGATCTTGGAATAATTGCATATGCCGTGCCGTTCCTTGTCATAGGTGCCAAGACGACGTTGCTGATCGCCGTGTTCGGCGTCGGTATCGGGCTTCCCTTTGGTGTCGCCGTCGGGCTCGCGCGCTGCTCGAGAAGCCGGGTGTTGCGCCGCGTATGCGACGCCTACTGCGCGATCTTCCGCGGCACGCCTATGCTGGTCCAGGTCTTCGTCATCTATTACGGCTTGGCCCAGGTGAGTTTTATTCGTCAGAACCCCATTCTGTGGTGGATGATCGGAGATGGGCTGAACGCTGCAATCCTTGCGGTGGTGCTCAACACCGGTGCCTACACGGCGGAGATTTTCCGCACGGCTTTCCTCTCCCTGCCGAAAGGACTTATCGAAGCGGCAGAAGCCTGTGGCATGCACCCGTGGCACGTCTTCAGGAGGGTGAAGTTCCCGCTTGCCGTGCGCCAGGCTCTTCCCGCTTATAGCAGCGAGGCGGCGATCATCGTGAAGGAATCCAGCCTCGCGTCAACGATTACCGTTCTGGAAATAACCGGATATGCGAAGCGGCTCATGAGCGAGACGTTCGCGATCATGGACATCTTCATCGTCACCGCAGCGTTCTATCTCACTATAAACGTCGTCGTCTTGACAGGTTTGAAACTCCTCGAACGGCGCCTGTCGTTTGCCCGATAAGCAGATCAAAGAAAGGTCTTCCAATGTCCAAACTCACTTTCGTCGATTACAACAATCTGCCTGAACCGCGTAAAGGCCAGCCCGCGCCTGAAAGGCTGGTCGAGGGAAATCCGCAGTTTCTCTCCTGGGACATCGCGCAGACCGCCGACGGCGTCGTTCGCTCCGGCGTCTGGGAAGCGACGCCCGGCGCATACCGCTCGATCAAGGGCGAAACTTTCGAATTCTGTGTCATTCTGTCGGGTGTGTCCGAATTGATTGAGGATGGCTGTGAGCCGCGACGCATCGTTGCCGGCGACGCTTTCGCCATGCATCCAGGTTTCGTCGGAACCTGGAGGGTGATCGAAACGACGCGAAAGCTTTGGGTCTGCCGAGACTAAGCCAATAATCGATTGAAATCATCTTTCCGGAACTTAAGCTCTCATGGCCCAAGCTCAAGCGCATCCCATTAAATCCACGCCCTACTGGTGGGAGGACAGCACATTTCCTTCCCTGCCATCGCGGAACGTCGAGAAGACATGCGACGTGGCGGTCGTTGGGGGAGGGTACACTGGTTTGTCGGCGGCGCTCGAACTTGCCCGTGCGGGCAAGCATGTCCAGCTGTTCGACCGTCAGGCCCTTGGTCTTGCGGCATCGGGCCGCAACGGGGGCATGTCCAGCGGAAGCATCCGTCCGGGGCGGAAGGATTTGGTCAGGCGGTTCGGGCAGGAGAGGGCGCAAGCCATTCTCCTGGAAGGTAAGGCCGCGCGAGAGGATCTCTGGCGCTTCCTCAGAGACGAGAATGTCGAATGTGACTTCTCGCTGTCTGGCGCCTTCAACGGGGCCATGACGGCTGATCAAGCCGACGAACTCCGTCGTCAGGCAGACTTTCTGCATCAGAATCTCGGCATCGAGGCATATCCGGTGGAAAGGGCCGATGTTCCGAAGTTCATCGGAACTGACCTTTATGTCGGAGGCCTTGTGCGCAAAGACATCGGTGGGCTGCAGCCGGCCAAGCTTCTTGCGGCCATGATCGATCTGGCAAGTTCATCGTCGGCGATCATACATGAAAATACCGCAGTCCTTGGATCGACAAGCGAGGCCGGAGGCGTGCGAATTCAAACGCAGCGCGGAGAGGTTTTCGCCAGAACGCTTCTTGTCTGCACTGATGGCTACACCGACGGTTTCGACCCGTGGCTCCGTCGCCGCCTTGTTCCTGTCCGCAGCAGGATAATCGCGACTGAGCCGCTCGACAGGGAGGTGATGGATCGGCTGATGCCGCCACGCATGATGTATGGCGACCTGCGTAAGCTCAGCTACTATTATCGGCCGTCGCACGATGGATCTCGGATCTTGTTCGGCGGACGCGACGGGACGACTGAAGGAGACTCCGCCGCTCCGATTGAACATCTGCGAAGCGAACTTGCGCGGCTTTTTCCCGAACTCGCAGGAATAGGTCTTACGCACAGCTGGTTCGGCTATGTCGCCATGAACCGCGACATGATCCCGCGCATGTTCTCCCGCGGAAATACAGTCTATGCGACCGGCTATTGCGGCTCCGGTGTCGTGTGGGCCAGATGGCTGGGCAAAAAGGCGGCGTGCAAGATCCTCGGTGACGGGGAACAATCGCGGTCTGCGTTCGATTTCGATGCCGCTCCGAGGGCCGTCCCATTCTTCAACGGCAAACCCTGGTTCATTCCTATCGTTTACTCGATGTATGCGCGGCACGACAAGAAGATGCTCCTCAGACGCCGGAAGGGCTGAGGTTCAGGTGCCATACTCGTTTCTGCAAGTCCGCCACGGCGCCGAAAAAAAGTTCGTGCCGTTCGCTTGCAATCAAGCCCTGCGTTGGCGCTACGCAGCAGACAACAACTGGCAAAGGAGGGAGCCAAGGTGAACAGACATGATTAGTCTGGAAACGATCGAGCAGGCGCGCGAGCGCATCAGCAAGCACATCCGCACCACGCCTTTCGTCATGTCGGCGTCACTGTCCGAACTGGCCGAGACGCAAGTCAGCCTGAAGCTCGAGCATCGCCAGTTGACCGGAAGCTTCAAGCTTCGTGGAGCAACCAATGCAGTGTTGCAGCTCACTCAATCGGAGCGGGATAGAGGCGTTGTTGCGGCTTCCACGGGCAATCACGGACGCGCGCTGTCCTATGCCGCCGACGCGATTGGCTCCCGAGCGACCATTTGCATGTCGCACCTCGTGCCGGAAAACAAGGTGGCTGAAATCCGCCGGCTCGGCGCTCGCGTACGGATCGTCGGGTTATCACAAGATGAAGCGCAGGTTGAGGTTGACCGTCTCGTCGCGGAGGAGGGCCTCAGCATGATCCCGCCCTTTGATCACCCTTGGGTCATCGCCGGCCAAGGCACCGTCGGACTTGAAATCGTCGAGGCGATGCCTGACGTCGCCGCAGTTCTCATTCCCCTGTCCGGCGGCGGTTTGGCGGCAGGTGTCGCGGCGGCTGTCAAGGCGGTGCGCCCGGATGCCAAGGTAATCGGTATAACTATGGAAAAGGGAGCGGCGATGAAGGCTAGCATCGACGCGGGGCACCCGATCCAGGTCGAAGAGCATCGAAGTTTCGCCGACTCGCTCGGCGGCGGCATCGGATTGGCCAATGCCTGGACGTACCCGATGTGCAAAACCCTTCTCGACGACGTGGTGCTCGTCAGCGAGGCCGAGATAGCCGCCGGCATACGTCATGCCTATGCGTATGAGCATGAGATTATCGAAGGTGCTGGGGCAGTCGGCATTGCTGCGCTGCTCTCAGGTAAACTGGCGCAGGTTGAAGGCCCGATCGTAGCCATTCTTTCTGGTGGGAACATTGACATGGCGTTGCACATGAAGGTGGCCAACGGCCTCGACACAATTGGTGAGGGACGCTGATGCCTAAAATAGGGATATTGACCGAGTCAGAGCTTCGAACCATCGTTCCGCTCGACATGGATGCGGTGAATTGCGTTGAAAACGCCTTCCGCGCATTGGCCGTGGAAAACGCGGTTCAGATGCCGCCGATTTTGCGCCTTGACGTGCCCGACAGTAGGGGCGAAGTCGATGTGAAGACGGCTTATATTCATGGTTTGAGCAGCTTTGCCATCAAGGTCAGTCCGGGTTTCTTCGATAATCCGAAGATCGGGCTTCCGAGCACTAATGGTCTGATGGTCTTGCTGTCGAGCAAAACCGGCTTGGTGCAGGCGCTCTTGCTGGACAATGGCTACCTCACCGACGTTCGCACAGCGGCCGCCGGCGCTGTCGCGGCAAACCATCTGGCACGGAAGGACGCGTCGATCGCAACGGTCTTCGGAGCGGGCGTTCAGGCCAGGCTGCAACTCGAGGCCCTCATGCTGGTGAGGCCTATTCGAGAGATCCGCGTTTGGGCGCGTGATTGTCGACGGGCGCAAGCGCTTGTTGAGCAGCTCGGAGCCCGACAAAATCTTTCCATTTGCGCATTTCAGGATCCGCATGAAGCGATCACCGGGTCACAGATCGTCGTAACGACAACACCTGCTGACCGACCGATTGTCCATGCGTCGTGGCTCGAACCCGGACAGCACCTGACCGCCATGGGTTCGGACGCAGAACATAAGAACGAGATTGACCCCATCGCTATCAAAGCGGCAGATGTTTACGTGGCTGACAGCCTCAAACAAACGCGAAGACTGGGTGAATTGCGCCATGCCATCGACGTAGGTCTCGTCGCAAGCGATGCTGATTTTCCGGAACTAGGTCAGATCGTTGCAGGCGCCAGACCGGGCCGCAGAAGTGCCTCGGACATCACCATAGCCGATCTTACGGGCACCGGTGTTCAGGATACCGCTATTGCCACGCTGGCGTTTGCGCGCGCCGAAGAACGAAGTGCCGGCACGTTCTTTGAAAGTTGACAGTCGTCGGCTCTTTGCCGCCGACCTCATGACGCAGCATGAAAATCTTCTTGAATGGCGGCGAGAAGCCAAGACACGAATTGATCGATTCCAGCCGTCCTCCTCGCCGATGCCGAACGAATAACGCCGTAATGTGAACCATCAGGGTGAAAGCCGAATGGTGCGGTCAGGCGGCCTTTGCGGATATCGTCAATGGCGATGATCTTTGGGCACATGGCCACACCAAGACCGCTGGCTGCGGCCTCCACCATCAGGAAATGATGGTCAAGAAAGCGCGTCGAGCGCGGCTTCGGCGCGTCCGGATGAGCGGTGGACCACTTCTGCCATCCATCCGGACGGGTCTTTGCAGCAAGCGCGACATAATCGCCGGCAGCAAACCGATCCGTCATGGCAGGATGCATGACAGGACCAACTTCCTCCTCGATCAACCGTTCGACCTGCCAATTCGCATCGATCGCGAAATCAAGCCTGCGGATTGCAAGGGTGATACGGTCGCGCGCAAAATCGAAACCCCCGCCACCGACAGAAAGGTGAAAATCGATTCCGGGATGGCGATCCTGAAATTCCGAGAGGCGCGGGATCAGCCATCGCATGGCAACGGATCGTTCGCATGAAACGACGATCGGCGGTGACTGATCAACTTTGCGGATATCCTCCAGCGCCGCCGAAACGAGGGACAAAGCGTCTGTCGTCGCCTGCGCGAGCCGTGAACCCTCTCCCGTCAGCCTTAGGCCACGCCCATCAACTTCCAGCAGACGAATGTCGAGGTGTTCGGAAAGTTTCGAAACGCGCCGGCTGACAGCACCGTGCGTCAAATTTAACTCAGCCGCAGCGGCACGCACGGAACCAAGGCGCGCAACGACTTCAAAGGCACGCAGATCATCGAGGGATGGAATGTCCGAACGCTTCATTGGTGACAAACTATCACCGGTAAGTTTGAAATCATATCAATTTCCATCTCGAAGTACGGAGGATCGGTCGAAGCGGGCGCTCTCCTGAAGCGAGGCTCCTCGAATCAGAAGAGTGGGACAAGACGGCAGCCGCAAGCTGTGAACCCGAGGCAGCATATGTGACGTCACAGGGCAACCGCCCGCAAACAGGGCGCGAAAGATCGAGCCAAGATCGATGTTGCAGGTGGTGGTCAAATGCAGTTGCAACGCCGCTAGATCGCATGATTGGTGATCCTCTATCACCATAATCCGTCAGTTTATATCGATAGTCCGAGCCTATCCTTTCGCTAGTATGACCGGTACAGCCAAACCGATAAGGTCTCGATCATGCAAGCCAATGCTATTCGCCTCGACTTCCGCTCCGATACGGTTACCCGCCCAACTGCGGAAATGCGCGCGGTGATGGCGGCCGCCGAGGTGGGCGACGATGTGTTGGGGGATGATTTCACGGTTAAGGCGCTCGAGGCGCGCGTTGCCGAGCTGTTCGGCAAAGAAGCGGGACTGCTGCTGCCGACCGGTACCATGGCCAATCTGGCTGCGATCATGAGCCATTGCCAGCGCGGAGAGGAATATCTCTGTGGAAATGAAGCCCATACCTATCTTTGGGAAGCTGGAGGCGCCGCCGTGCTCGGCTCGGTCCAGCCGCAGCCCTTGCCAGTCCGGGCTGACGGCACGATCCGCATCGAGGATCTTCACGCGGCGGTCAAGGCGGACGATCCACATTTTGCGATCACACGACTGGTAACGATCGAGAATACGTTCGTCGGCCGGGTACTGCCGCGACGTCATCTGGACGAGGTCGTCGAGTTTGCACGGGATCGGAAGCTTGCCACTCATCTTGATGGTGCGCGGATATTCAACGCGGCCGTGGCGCTCGGCGTAGATGTCGCTTGTTTGGCTGAGGGTTTTGATAGCGTGTCGGTGTGCCTCTCAAAGGGGCTCGGGACGCCGCTCGGATCAGTGCTGGTCGGGGATGTCAAGTTGATCGGACAGGCACGCCGTTGGCGCAAGATGCTGGGCGGGGGGATGCGGCAGGCAGGAATAGTTGCAGCGGCGGGGCTGTACGCCCTCGACCATCATGTCCGACGTCTGGCCGAGGATCATGCCAACGCCAAGGCTCTGGCCGATGGATTCTCGGAAATAGCAGGACTGACGGTTAAGCCGCCGCAGTCCAACATGGTGTTTGTTGAGCTCGCGCCCGAACTGACGACCCGGGTATCCGATGCGCTGCGTGAGCGCGGCATCGCGGCGAGTTTTTGGCCGGGTGGGCGAATGCGCTGGGTCACCCATCTCGACGTCGATCGAGTCGCCGTTGACGAAGTTGTCGCAGCGGTGCGCGACGTCACTGAAAGTCGGAGATGAAGAGCCCCGGCGGAAGCAGGCCTCTTCTGAATCTAAAACGATCCGGGAATTTGCACGGACGGGTCCTGCGCAGCGGGCCTCGTCCGCCCACCGATCTGCGTCCTGGCGTTTGAGGCACCGCATCAAACTGAAGCCGAGAAGCGGCTCATCATGTGGCGTACGAGCGCGTCTAAAAGGCCGGTGACGATCGTTCCCGTCGACCGAGAGAGCTCCTTTCGCAGGCATTCTCGATTTAGCCGGGATACGAGATATCAGGCGTTTCGAGCTGCTTTTGTTGATCCTAACGCCACCACGATTTCAGCAGATCGAAAATAATCCGCGAGACCAATTTGATCTATATTGACACCAATGTCGAAACCAATTCTATATTGATCGCACAACGATCCTGATTGGTAGCGAATGGTGGTGAACGTGAAAGCAACTCCGACACTTGAAGCAAGCCGTGCGCCTTCGCAGGCGGCTGTAGCATGCGAAGCTCCCACGCAACTGTTCATCGGCGGCGAATGGGTTTCGGCAAAAGGTGGCCGGACCTTCGATGTGATCGATCCTTCGACGGCGGAAGCAATCGCCACAGTTTCTGACGGCGACATCGCGGACGCGATGGCGGCGGTCGACGCGGCGGAAAAGGCGGCTGCGGCCTGGAAATCAACTCCGCCGCGTCGGCGCGCGGATGTCCTGATGAAGTGTTTTTACCTTCTTCTCGAACAAGCCGAGTGGCTGGCGCAACTGATCACCGTGGAAAATGGCAAGGCGCTTCCCGACGCGAGATCGGAAATCGCCTACGCGGCCGAGTTTTTCCGCTGGTATGCCGAGGAGGCTGTGAGGGCTCCCGGAGAATTTGGATCAGCGCCTTCCGGCGCAAACCAGATCATCGTCAGCCATGAACCGATTGGTATCGCCGTATTGGTAACGCCTTGGAATTTTCCGGCAGCGATGGCGACCCGAAAAATTGCCCCGGCGTTGGCTGCAGGCTGCACTTGCATCCTGAAGCCGGCAGCCGAGACGCCTCTAACGGCGCTTGCCATTGGAGAACTGATGCGGCAGGCAGGTGTTCCTGCCGGAGTGGTCAACATCGTTCCCACGAAAAAAGCCGGCCCTGTGGTCAGCGCAATGCTGCATGACAAGCGGGTCCGGAAGCTGTCGTTCACCGGCTCGACCGGCGTTGGCAGGATACTGCTGCGCGAGGCCGCGGACCAGGTCGTCAGTTGTTCAATGGAATTGGGCGGCAATGCGCCATTCATCGTATTCGATGATGCCGACCTGGAAACGGCGGTCGCCGGCGCAATGGTTGCAAAGATGCGCAACGGCGGTGAGGCTTGTACGGCCGCAAACCGCTTTTACGTGCAAAGGGGGATTTCTGCTGACTTCATTCGGCGCTTCGCCGAGGAGATGGCAGCGCTCAACGTTGGGCCGGGACTGGCACCGGATACGCAGCTTGGCCCACTGATCACGGATGCAGCGGTGACCAAGGTGGAGCGCCTGGTAGACGACGCGATCGCCAAGGGAGCCCGGCTGGTGACAGGCGGTAGCAGGTTGAGCGGCGAGGGTTTCTATTATTTGCCAACCGTTCTCGCCAATGTCTCTCTGGACGCTGAGATACTTCGCGAAGAAATCTTCGGTCCGGTTGCGCCCATTATTGTGTTTGATACCGAGGACGAGGTCGTCGATCTGGCCAACGACACCGAATACGGGCTTGTATCCTATATCTTCAGCCGAGACCTCAAGCGTGTGCTTGCAGTGGCCGGCAGGCTGGAAAGCGGCATGGTCGGGATTAACCGCGGTGTCGTTTCCGACGCTGCGGCGCCGTTCGGCGGGATGAAGCAGAGTGGCCTCGGGCGCGAAGGCAGTCATCACGGCATGCTCGAATACCTCGAAACGAAGTACATCGCCGTCACCTGGTAGGTCGTTGCGAGCAAGGCCGCTTGCCAGTTAGCAATCATGTGCCGACGTCAGGCAGGCTCCAACACGGAACGATGCCGCGGGTGACTGCAGCAAGAATAGGAGAGATAAATGTCCCTACTGAAAACCATCGACCCGAATCCATCCTTCGAGCCGAAGCATAGAACTGCCGAGCCGGAGCGCCTGATTGCGGGCAGCCCCGCCTTCAGGACGTGGCTGCAGGACACCGCCAAGGACGGCAAGGTCAATACCGGTGTTTTCGAGGCGACGCCCGGTGAAACGCACTCCATCAAGGGCGAAACATTTGAATTCTGCCATCTTGTGCATGGTGTGATCGAACTGACGGAAAAGGGCAAGGATCCGGTCATTTATCGCGCGGGCGACAGCTTCGTGATGAAGCCGGGCTACGTCGGGGTCTGGAAGACAATCGAGACGGTGCGGAAGATTTTCGTCACCGTCACCTGATCATTCGAGCAAACGATGCCGTTTTTACGTGCATCTTCGCATCTGCAGGCGGGGCGAGGCGGCAGGCAAGCCGTTTCGGCCGGCGAGACTTGAAAGCGATGGGCGGTTTATCCGTCGCTCGTTACTCGGCTTGTATATCCGTGTCCGGTACGGCCGGGAGTCTCGCTTCTCCGCCGCGGCTTCATAGACCCTTCGCTCTTATCACTGGTGAGCAGGAGACCCACGAATGGATGAACTCATGCAAACGGAATCGATCGTTCTTGCGCCTTTCGAGGCTCATCATGTGGGCGGAGCCCTCGCGCTGTCGCGTGCAGCGGGTTGGGCGCACAGGAGGGAAGACTGGGAAATGATACGGTCTCTGAGCGAAGGACGCGTTGCGCTCGCCGGCGACCGGGTTGTGGGTACCGCCCTCATGACTCCCTTCGGCGACACTTGCTCTGCCATTAACATGATTATTGTCGATGAAAGCCAGCGTGGACGGGGGGTGGGAAGAAAATTGACCACCGCCGTGTTGGAACTCGCTGGTGAGCGTGAATGCCGATTGACGGCGACGAATGACGGCTTGCCTCTATATGAAAAACTCGGATTCGTCGCGACGCACCAAATCCTCCGTCATCAAGGCATTGCCGGTCAGGTCGGTGCTCCTGACAATGTTGAGTGGATCGGGCCTGACGCGCTGCCGGCAATCAAAGCGCTCGATCGTAAGGCATTCGGGGCCGACCGTGACGCGATATACAACGCCCTGGCGAATGAGGGGAGTTTCGCCGCCATCCGGAAAGGTGATCGTATCGTCGCCTTTGCGGCAACGCGGTTGTTCGGAAAGGGTGAAGTCGTCGGGCCCGTCGTTGCGGAAAACTCGCAACAGGCGAGGGACTTGCTTGCCTTCATCCTTTCGGGCAAGGAAGGTCGCACTATGCGAGTCGACATCCCTGAACAGACCGGCCTTTCGTCACCGCTCGAAGACTGGGGGCTGCCTCGCGGGGGCACCGTCGTTGCGATGGTTCGCGGCGCGGCGGTTCGATCTGATACACCGGCCGTCCAAACTTTCTGCCTTGCGAGCCAAGCCATCGGCTAACGTGAAATCCGAAGTGCGACCCGGCGACATTGGTCAGATCTGGCTGCCGCTGGGAAAAAGCGTCTCGCCCCAAAGGCGCCCGCGCGAGTGGCGATCACGAAGGATTCACTGGAAATTCCGGTAAGGCCAATTATCCCAGTTCCCGCCAGACAAGGCCGCAAACTCTCGTTCATCGGCCTTTACGTGTATGCTGCCTGTCAAAATGGACGCCCATCTGACGGGTGGCTCCTTAGATCCAGTGCTGGCTGTGCCCCCGCTGCATCGCCCCCGCGCTCGGAGGGTCGGCTCCGATCTGATTCCGCGTTGACGCTTTCCCCTCTGCTCTGCTGCCGACCACGGAGTACCCTGAGCATGGCGCTCCCGCTCTCGCAACATCCACGGCTCCGCCGCTTTGAAATGGTAAGCACCCATAGCCTGTTCTTCAGTTGTCGTCTCTCATCATACCAGCGGCACGAGATGCCGGCTGGAACAGGCTTGCAAGCGGCAAACGCACTTTGATCAGGGGCGATTTCAAGACGACGAAGGTGAAATACTTGTCAATGCCGATCTCTAAATCGAGAAGCTGCTCCATGATCGTCTGGTACTCGTCGATTCCGGTGGTGACAAATTTGACGAGATAATCGTAGCCTCCGGAAACCAAATGGCACTCGATAACTTGATCAAACTTCTCGATCGCACTGATAAACCTCGCGAAGTCAAGTTGACGGTGGCTCTTCAGCGTGATTTCGGTGAACACCGTCAGCGTCCGACCGAGTTTTGCGATATTGATCTGCGCAGAGTAGCCCTGAATATAGCCCTTCGCCTCCAGCCTTCTTACCCGCAACAAACAGGGACTTGGCGAGAGGTTGACCATTTCCGAAAGCTCGACATTCGTCATCCGGCCATTCGTCTGCAGTGCGTTCAGTATCTTGACGTCAATCCGATCAAGTTTCATTGGCTAATTCCCACTGATGAGGATGGTGCCGGCGAAATGGCTTCCTTGCTTTGTGATCGCTCCAGGTCATCGTCGACCACGTGCCTCTACAAATTCGAAGAGTGGATCGCGTCGCAGACGGCCTCGGTAACCTCCTGGGTAGTAGCTGAGCCGCCCACGTCGGGGGTTAGGATTCCGGCGCCGGTCACCCGTTCGACAGCGCGCATGAGGCGGGCCGAGCATTCCCGCTCGCAGAGGTGGTCGAGCATCTGGGCAGCAGTCCAGAATGCGGCAATCGGGTTAGCGATGCCCTTGCCGGCAATGTCGAAGGCGGAGCCATGGATCGGCTCAAACATCGAGGGAAAGCGACGCTCCGGATCGATGTTCGCCGTCGGTGCAACTCCCAGACTACCGGCAAGAGCACCAGCGAGATCGGAAAGGATGTCGGCGTGAAGGTTCGTTGCTACGATGGTATCCAAGCTCTGTGGCTTGAGCGTCATCCGGACCGTCATGGCATCGACCAGCATCTTGTCCCACGTAACCTCAGGGAATTCCGCCGCCACCTCGCAAGCGATATCGTCCCACATGACCATGCCGTGCCGTTGGGCATTGGACTTCGTAACGACGGTAAGTAACTTGCGCGGCCGGGATTGGGCCAACTTGAAGGCGTAGCGCATGATGCGGGTGACGCCGACGCGGGTGAAGATGGCGACCTCGGTGCCGACCTCTTCGGGCAGGCCGCGGTGTGCGCGGCCGCCATGGCCAGAATATTCACCTTCGGAGTTCTCCCGCACAATCACCCAGTCGAGATCGCCGATACCGCAATTGCGCAGCGGCGAAGTTATGCCAGGCAGGATCTTGGTTGGCCGGACATTGGCGTACTGGTCGAAGCCCTGGCAAATCGGCAATCTGAGCCCCCACAGGGTAACATGGTCGGGAACATCCGGTGCTCCGACCGCGCCGAAATAGATAGCATCGAATTTCTTGAGCTGCTCCAGCCCGTCCGACGGCATCATCACGCCATGTCTCTTGTAGTATTCAGATCCCCAGTTGAAGTTTTTGAAGGTGAATTTTACGTCGCCGAGTCGGATCTCCAGGTTTGAAAGAACAGTCTGACCAGCAGCGATCACCTCAGGTCCGATGCCGTCGGCGGGTATGGTTGCGATGGAGTATTCACGCATAAAACTTCTCCGCAGCGTTATTGGCCCAAGTTGACCGCTGGCGCCCGTTACCGGGCATGCGATTGGCGTCGAACCCGCATCGCCGACATCCTCAGCGCCGCCTGAGAGGCGGTCTTTTCCGAAACGTCACATGCCCAGGGAGCGCTGGTCAGCGTTGATCGAGCAATTTGATCTGGAGATCTTCCCAATGCTCCTGGAATGCATCCCGCGCCGTATCGTAGTGACGGCTCCTCAAGCTGTTGATGAGCCGCTCGTGTTCTTCCGCCATTTCTTCAGCGGTGGAGTAGAAATCCTGCCGCTGTGCGAGAAGAAGCTCGATCTCGCCCTCAAGGTCCGAATAGGTCCGCTTGAGCCGAGGGCTACCGCTGGAGGCAATGACCGCGCGGTGGAAGTCGCGGTCCGCAGCAACCAACAGGGATCTGTCGGAGGACAGGGTCGACCTGTGCATAACATCGATCGCCTCCAGCGCCTGAGATGGGATAACGCCGGTCAGCACGATCAGACGTATGGCCTCGCCCTCAATGGCGCCGCGCACCCGCGTGATATCGACAATATCGTCTGGCCCGAATTCGGGCACTACAAAGCCCCGGTTCGGTATCTGACGCAACAGACCTTGCGTGACGAGCACCTGGGCTGCTGTACGGAATGTGTGCCGCGAGGTCGAATGCTCTTCGCACATCTTCACGTCGCGTAGGAACTCGCCCGGTCGGAAGTCCCCCGACAAGATTCGCCGTCGCAAGGCGTGAGTCAGGACCTCCACTGCGCTGGCGGGCAAAGGCTCGACGTTCATCTCTGGATCTTCGGCTCGGTTCTTGGCGGGCAGCGACGGCATGGGCTCTGGCTTTGCTCGTTGTTTATGTCGTATACCTACGCCACATGCGGCGGCGCAGGGCAAGGGAGACGATATGGTACCTCCTCGCCGCATGCTGGCGGGTCCTAGATCTGCACGGACCGAAGCGCCTCGTCGACGCCTTCGAGCAAACGCGCCGCGTTGGCTGATGTGAAGATGAGCGGGGGCCTGATCTTCAGGATATGTGCGTCCGCTCCCGTTGCGGAAATGAGGATGCGCCGGTCGCGCAGGGCATTGACCGCCGCAAGCGCTCGGTCCATGTCGGGTGTTTTCCGGTCCCTGTCCGTAACGAGTTCGACGGCGAAATAGAGGCCGGCCCCACGAACATCGCCGACAAATTCGTATTTTTTCTGCAGGCTCCGGAGGCCGTCGAGGATTTCGCCGCCGACCTTGACGGCATTGTCCAACAAGCCTTCTTCGAGGATAGTGTCGAGCACGGCTCTTGCTGCGGCGATAGCGACGGAGTTGCCGCCAAACGTATTGAAGTAGCGCATGCTGGATCCGAATTCGGCAACGAGTTCGGGCCGCAGCACCACGCCGGCAACAGGATAGCCGTTGCCCATGGGTTTGCCCATTGTGACGATGTCCGGATCGACCTTGTGACGGCTGTGGCCCCAAAGATGGGTGCCGGTCCGACCGAATCCGGATTGCACCTCGTCGGCAATGAACAGGCCGCCAGCCTTGCGCACAACTTCCGCCACCGGCACCAATACGTCCGTCGGATCGACGTAGAGACCATCGGAGGAGAAGACGGAATCGGCGATGAAGGCCGCTAGGCCGCCGCCATGCCGCTCCATGTCGGTGATCTGCCGCGCGACATCCTCCGCCATCCGCCGGCCGATTTCCTCGATGGGCAGGCGATAGGAATCCGGCGCGGCGACCGTGCGAAGATAGGGATCCAGAGCCGACTTCCTGCCGAGCGACGGCGAGATTGCCGCCACCGCGCCGCTGTTGCCGTGATAGGCTTCCGCGGTGACGATGACGCCGGTCTTGCGTGTGTGGTAACGAGCGATCCGCAAGGCGAGATCGTTGGCTTCCGAGCCCGTGCATGTGAACATCGCGCATCCGGTCCGGCCGAGTTCGCCCCCGAACGTATTGATCAGGGCTTCGGCATAGTCCAGCAGCGGCTCCTGCATGTAACGCGTGTGGGTACAGAGTACCTCGAGCTGCTTCTGGATCGCCTCGACCACACGCGGATGAGAGTGACCCAGCGACACCACGTTGTTGTAGGCATCGAGATATTCGTTGCCGTGCTTGTCATAGAGGAAGACGCCCTTCGCACGGGAGATCTCAACCGGGGACTTGTAGAAGAGCCGATAAGCAGGCCCGAGCAGCCTTTGCCGCCTGGCGACATGCGCCAGATCTTCACTTGCGAGATGAGAGGTGTCCTGAGGGTTGAAGCCATTTGGCATGTCGCCACGGAAGCCCTTGGGCAGGGTAGTCGCTTGTTTGGACATTGCTGTTCCTATCGTGTCAGAAGATCGGAAATCTGCGCGGTCGAAATTGAGTGAAACCACTCGAGGTGGGCCCAGCCGGCTTCTGTGTTGCGCAGGATATAGCGGCTATTCTCGGGGAAGATCTCTGCGCGCCAGCATGTCAGCAGCGCACGAACCGCAAGGCGGCCCATCGACAGGAAGGGAATGAGCCGGAGCTCCTCATCCGTCAGCTCGGCATGGCGGAGATAACCGCGCAGAACGTCGCGCGCTTCGTCGAACAGATCTCGCCGGTTCCCATGGTCGAATGTTTTCGGCATCTGGTTCATCAACGCCGTGGAGACATCGACGGCGATGGCGGTACGAACCGCATCGCCGAAGTCGATGACGCCGGTCAGGAACTGTGGGCTGTTGTGATCGACGACCAGGTTCGACGTATTGAAGTCGTTGTGGAGCACTTGCCGCCGGCACAGATCGAGCTTCGGCTTGATTTCGGCAAACCGCTCGAGCGCACGGACGGTCCAGGCCCGCTTGCCGCCCTCAGGGATGAAGCTCAACAGATCGGTGAGGTCGAGCAGATGGGTGACGTCCCATGCCACCGTCCGGTCGTCTGCGGGGTGCGAGAAATCGGCCAGGGAATGACGCAGTTTTGCCAGGATTTCGCCGATCCGTTCACGCTGCGGGGCTGTGCAAGATGTCCGGTCAAGCGGGGTGCCGGCAAGGAAGGTAATAAGACGCACGACTCTCCGCTCGCCGCCACTCGTAGTGACGGTCGGCAAATCCGCCCCGTTGACATCGCGAATTGTGCGGGGAATTGGTAGGTCAGGGGCTCGCTGCTCCAAATGACGCATCAGCGACACCTGGAAATCGAGTTCCTCGATCCGCTCAGAAGGATGAGCGATCTTCAATACAAACTTCCCCTGGGCGGCACAGTCGAGGAGGAACGTGTCGTCCTTTTCTGTTTCAAAGCGAGTTGCCGAGCCGTGCGTGCCATATAGCCGCTCGGCAATTCGTTCGGCTTCCGCAGTGCCCAAGGTATTGCACGCCTCGGAAAGCTCAGGGACGCGGGCTGGCCCGCATTGATGCTTGTAACCCATCTTCAAACTCATTCCTGTCCTGCCTCGGAAGGGCAGTTCGATGACCTCAGTATCCCATGCTTCCGTTTTTGTACAACAATTTTTTTCCATGAAGAATGGGATCAAGCTCAGTTTTTGCGATGATTTCAAGCTTGATCAATCGAAAAATCCTTTAGATTCAACGGCATATATGGATGCTGAGGGCTGCTTTGGTGGCGAGGCGCACACGTCGTCGGGGAATTTGGGGGCTGAGTTATCCGAAAATTGTTGGACAATCAGTTGCCATTGCCTGAAAGTTATGCCAGTGTGCTCCCACTGGTCGGAATGCAGCGAACACGTCAGATTGATCCGCTTTGGTGGATTGGCCCGGCATCTGAAAAAGCAGAGGAAATTGACCAGATACGAAAAGGTACCTGCCGCGTCCGCATTGGGGGGCCGTCGGGACCGCGACCTCTTTAGACAGGCGGCATGCCCGCCAAATGACCTTTGATAGGCACACCCGTGCCATGAAAATTGGAAGGAATACACGCGATGACCCAATTTCGACCGAAGTACGTGACCTTCGACTGCTACGGCACGCTCACCAATTTCGACATGGCCGGCGCAGCGCGACGCGTCTACAGCGAGCGCCTCTCCCCTGAAGCGATGGTCGCCTTCGTCGAGGCTTTCAGGGGCTATCGCCTTGACGAGGTGCTAGGCCCATGGAAACCGTTCGTCGAAGTGGTGCACAATTCGATCGAACGCAGCTGCAAACGTATCGGTATCTCGTTCAAACCCGAAGACGCGCAACGCATCTATGACGAGGTGCCAACCTGGGGTCCGCACCCTGACGTCCCGGCTGGCCTGTCCAAAGTGGCCAAGGAAATTCCGCTGGTCATCCTCTCGAACTCCATGAACAACCTGATCATGTCGAACGTGGAAAAGCTGGGCGCGCCCATCCATATGGTAATCACAGCAGAAGAAGTCGGGGCATACAAACCTCTGATGAAGGGCTTCGAATACATGCTCGACAAGCTCGGCTGTGGACCGGAAGACATTACCCATGTGTCGTCATCCTTCCGCTACGACCTGATGACCGCTTATGACCTGGGCATCAAGAGCAAGGTCTGGGTCAATCGCGGCCATGAGCCGGCCAATCCCTTTTACGAATACACCGAGATCAAGGACATCGGCGGGCTAGCCGCTGCCGTTGGCCTGGAGCCAGCCCTCAAGCGCGCCTGAAAAGCCAAGGCTCAGGCGCCGTTACGACGATGAGACCGGGGCGGTCCGTTCGCCCCTTCTCTATACGTTCGAAGGGGCAAGCATGGCCTTGCACCCTTCCACACCCGTGAGCTGCTGGCGTTAGAGGACGGTGTGATCCGAGCTTGACGCAACAACACGTCGGACTTAGGGTGCGTTTGTTGCGCGGCCGCTATCAATGTCCGCTTTCGAGTACCGAGGCTGTTCCTCAACAACTGTTTTTAGGGGCGCACAGCGGTCGTCCGCGAAGCGTGCGGGGAATGACTGGACCGGGTCGAGCGCGGACATCCGAAACGGCTACACCGCACTTTGACCGTTCACTCGTTCGAGAAGCCGGCTATGCCCTTGATCTCGGAAAACTCGTGCAGTCCGAACTTCCCGTATTCGCGACCGTTGCCGGATTGCTTGTAGCCGCCGAAAGGGGCGGCACTGTCCCAGGCGGCGCTGTTGAGGCGAACGCTGCCGGCGCGCAGCCTGCCTGC
>NZ_JACIFV010000043.1 GCF_014197535.1 Rhizobium aethiopicum | reverse complement strand
CGCCACGCGATACGACCGCAGAGCCATTCACTTCGAAGGCTTCGTCTATCTCGTCGCCGCAATGATATGGCTTCGATGAATGTCGATTCGACCTACGCCGGGAGCGATAAAAGCGAGCGGTTCGGAATGACGGTTGGCCATTCCGCTTTTGAAGATTTGCTTGTTGGCGCCAACCTTGGATCGGTGCCAGTTGTTCAAAGAGAAACAGAGATGTTTTTCAGAACAACGAGCGATGCTCAATTCCAGAGCCTTCTCGCTACGGGAAGGGTCTCAGCAACGGTCGAAACTTTCATCAGCACAGAAGCCGCTTACGCTCGATATAGCGGTGTTACGGTTCAATTCATGACAAAAGGCGGTACTAAAGCTTCACTCGCTCAGATGGGTGTGGGAGACGCATCTCGAGTGGTTCGAAGCTATGACCTACCAAGCGTCGCTCCTGTCTGGACTGCAAGTCGCGCTTTTTTTAAAAGCGAGGATGGAGTGCTAATAATTGGGCTCGGTCGCGGTGCTGCTCTCGACCTGTTTAACAGAAGTATTATAGATTCCACGAGGTGCCTAAATGATCGAAAGTGAACGTGAATTGATCATGGAACTCGTTCCATTACGTTACACGCAATTCGTCAGGGAGCCGATATCGAAGGCGGAGTTTTTGAAGCAATTTCGTGGCGCGCGAGACGGCACGGTTCTCGCTAACGAACTCCTGGCCGAGGCGATCGAATCAAAGATTCCAGATGACGTGGAATGCGCTTTGATTGTTGGATCTAACTTCGGATTTAACGAGGAAAGCTTAGATTTTCTTTTACAGTTATTAAAAGAGGACTGGCACTTCAAACATGAAGATGTTGTGTCTGCTTTGGGACAATTGAAGGCACCCAAAGCGATCGACGCGCTATATCACGCTACTCAATGGATTCCAGCCTATCTGGAGTTTGAAGCCAGGGCTTTCGCCGTCAAGGCAATTTGGGCGCTTGGTGCAATCTCTAGCCCAGAGGCACAGGCCACTTTAATTGCGCTAAGTGGAGATCAAAACGCGATCATCAAGCAAAATGCATTGAACCAGCTATCGAGACGGCCGCAAAATTAGGCGACCGCGTGGCGGGCACGACCACCGTCGAGCACGGCCCGACCGGCAAGACCACGGCGATCGGTTATCAGCCTGCCAACATCGTCGTCGGCAAGCGGACCTTGCCCTGGCTCTACAACGATGCCGACCTGCTTTCCAGGATCCCGGGACTGATCGACTCCACCAGCTACGAGGCCGACGGCCAGACGCAGACGATCAATTACATCAATGGCGTGACGACCAGCTTCAGCTATTCGCCGACCCGACGCTGGCTGGATCGGGTGACGACGGCGATGGGCACGACGGTGCTGATGGACAATCAGTACAGCCGTGACAAACTGGGCCGGATCAAGACCATCACCGGTCTGGCAGCCAACGACAATTGGACCTATGGCTATGACGATCTCTCTCGTCTGACCGGCGCCGACAATGCCGGCGACAACACCCTCGACGAGACCTACAGCTACGACACCAATCACAATCTTCTCTCCCGCACGCGGATCGGCGCCTATGTCTATCCGGCAGCAACGGCGATCCGCCCGCATGCGGCAACGCAGATCGGCGCAAAGACCATCGACTATGACGCCAACGGCAACATGGTCTCCGATGGCACTCGCACGCTGAGCTGGGACAGCGCCAACCGGCTGGCGAGCGTCACCCAGAACGGCGCCACGGTGAGCTTCGCCTATGGACCGGACGGCGCCCGGGTGAAGAAGAGCTGGGGCTTCGGCACGACGCTCTATCCCGACGCCAATGTCGAGATCGACCGCTCGACGCCGGGCACCGACATCTACACCCTCTATCCGCATCCCGACGCCAAGATCGTCGTCACCGCAGGCAGCACCGTCCAGGACAAGTTCTTCCTGCATCGCGACCATCTCGCCTCGGTGCGGCAGGTGACCAACGAAAACGGCACCCAGGTCGAGCAGACTGGCTATGCCGCCTTTGGCGAAGCCACCAACACCAGCTTCCAGACCAAGAAGAGCTATATCGGCGAACGCTTCGATCCTGAAACCGGGCTGATGTATCTCAATGCCAGATACTACGATCCGGCCTTTGGACGGTTCATCTCGCCGGATGACTGGGATCCGACCAAGCAAGGCGTCGGCACAAACCGCTACAGCTACTCCGAAAATGACCCCGTCAATAAGTCCGATCCGAATGGGCATATCTCAATGGGATGGGGCCAACTCAGCAAAGCGATAAGCGATTTTATAGGCAGTTTAACTGGTGGCGGAAGAGCCACAGCGGGAGACGATAGTCCCCGGGGTAGTTATTTGGAAAATGGTGGTTCAAGCCCATCAGCATCCATCACTGCTTCCGGTGTTAAGAGGTCTGCCGAGGCCAATGAGAAGGGCGAACGAAACTCAAAGAAAGGCAATGGCCCCAATCTTCGGCATGACGCGGGGGTGGCGGCGGCAATCCAAGAAGCGCGCAACGATGGCTATACAATTTTGAGTGAGGCCCAGGTGAAGGTAACTGGCAACTTTCTAGGAACCAGAAACTACGACTTCTTGGGGCGCGACTCTTTCGGAAACATTGTCGGTTTCGAGGTGAAAACATCAATGTCTGATACGGTGAAGCTTGATCGCAGCCAGGTTCTGAAAGATATCTCTGTAATGCAATTTGGTGGCGCCTCGAAATTCGGCCCAGTAACAGTGTTGCTTACAAAACCATGTGTGATGGCTGTGCTCCAGTCGATGCGCGAAGCGCCGTTCTTCGTTCACTCTTATCTGAGAGCAAGATACCGTTCGACGAGATTGTGAAGTGATGGGAGCAGCGCCTGAATGTTTCTAAAAGAAATCACATCTGCGTTAGACGAAAAAATGGCGCAGATAGGCTTCATCAAAGTATCAAAATTCTTGTATTGCCATAGCAATGATGGCGAGGCAGAGAGTTTTGTCGAGTGGAATTTATTTGGGCGACCCGTCAACAATTTCGCATGTGACTTTGGACTGCGGAACATTGCCGCGTTTAGTTTTGCAGAAAAGTGCTTGAAACTCTACGGCGGGAGAAACAGTCGGATGGAAGGCCGATTTAATGAGCGGTGCCAATTGGGGCAATACTACTCATGGGGAGAACGGTCATCGCTGCGGTGAGTGACCATGGCGGCAATTTGAAGTTAGTGCTTGAGAAGGCTCAAGCCGACATTCACCGCTTCGACCGAGAGCTGGGAGGGTTTTTGATCTCGAAGGACAAGCTTTGCGATCTTCTGATAAGTGATTACAAATGGATGCCGTGGGACTGGTGTAATGGCGCGGCAAGGGCTGCGGAATATGCCTACCTCGCTTCAAGCATCGGCGGCACAAGCGCAGGCGTACTACGTGCTGCTCTTAGGCCGTACGAGAATGTAAACATAAGATCCGGCCTAGATCGCTCTGTTGAAGTTCGCGAGTATTTGGATAACGTATTCCGGGACTTGGGCGCGATATCAACGTAATTAAATGGTATCGCGAAGTCTAGTGTTGAATATACTGGCACCCCGCAAGCGGAGCTGATGGAACAAGATAGATATTCGGGGTGACTTTGCCCCGTTCGAATTCCAATTCAAAGCTGAGCCCTGAGCGCGCAGGTTTGATGCGCGATCAGGGTTGGTTAGTCGCCCGATCTATCTATTGTCCAACTGCGACCTGACCAGCCTCAGCCCTTGTTCGGTGATCCGGTAGGGCTGGCCGCCTGAGGACCTGATTGCCTTCAGCCGCTTCAGCCGGCGGAAGAGATCGAGGTCGACGCCGGGATAAAGCCAGCCGTCGCGGGTGAAACAACTGACGTTCTCGATCTTTCGGTTGTCGTCGCGGGTAATTTCGATGCGGCCGCCTTGGGCCATCAGATGCAGGATGCGCTGCTCCGTGCGGGAAATGTCCATGTTGTGAGATCCGGTATCGCGCCGTAGGCGCGCACAAAAACGATCTGGCGCTCATTCGAACGTCAGGGCTTCGTTTTTTCGGGCCCATGCGCGCAAGAAAACTTGCGGGCAGGGCCTTTACCGGGTCTCAGACTGGCTCAACATAAAACATCTATTATTCAGCCCGGAAAAACCGGTCAAGCGCATCCCTGTCGGTGAAAACCGGTCGAAAACCTTGGTTTCGGTTGATCATCCCTTTGCAGCTACTGGTAAATTCCGCGACTCAGTGATCTAGTTGGAGGGGTAACGCGGAGGTGTCGTTGATCCACATTCGCAATGCCCGCGACGGGGAAGCGGAGCTATTGAGCGAGATCGGGCTCAGGGCCTGGCAGAAGGCGATGGCGTCGATCGGCGAATCGGATGCGATGATCGACGCGGCGCGCAACGCCTTTCGACACTTCGTGGAGAATGACTGGCTGACCATCACCGTCATCGAGCAGAACGGCCAGGTCGCAGGCTGGGCTGCACGCGAGGGATTGGACGAAACCATCTCGGATTTCTGGATCGATCCCGTCTTCACCCGGCAGGGGCTCGGCTCAGCCCTTCTCGAACGCATCGAGAAGGATATCGCCGGCCGAGGCTTCGAGACGGCCGCGGTGCAGACCCATTCCGGCAATAGCGAGGCAATCGGCTTTTTTCGCAAGCACGGTTATGGCATCCACTGGCTGTCGGTCGCCTATAATCCGAAGCTTGACCGCGACGTGCCCTCTGTCGGGCTGACGAAGCCGCTGGTTTCGGACAGCCAAGGCGGCTATGGGCAGGAATTCTGAAGTTTAAAAATCCAGATGAAGGCGAGGGGCCCATAGCGGCGCGAAGGCCAGCACCATGGCCAGGGCGCCGTGGAGGATCAGGATCGCCGCCAGGATCGACCGGAACGGCTCCTTTCTCGTCTTTTGGCGCAGGATCTGCTGTGCCGCCACCGCACCGAGGCTGCCGCCGATCAGCGCAAGGGTCAGAAGCGTACGCTCGCTGATACGCCATCGTTGGTGGCGAGCCGCCTGCTTGTCGAGGAAATAAACCGAAAAGACGATCAGGTTCAGCGCCAGAAACAGTACGGCCATTTTGGTGATGTCGGTCATCGTCATGTGGCTACACTGCCATGCCTCGGTTAACCCGCGGCAAATGTCGCTCCGTCAAACCGCGGTCCGCGATGGCGAAAGCCTTGCACCGGAACGCCATTTCCTTTACCTCACCAGTGGAAAAGAACAGCCTGCAAAGAGCATCAAATGACCCTTGTCGACGTCCGCACGCCTGATCCGAAACGCTTCATCCCCGGCGCCACCGGCGACTGGGAAGTCATCGTCGGCATGGAAGTCCATGCCCAGGTGCTCTCCAATTCGAAGCTCTTCTCCGGCGCTTCGACGGAATTCGGCAAGCCGCAGAATTCGAACGTTTCGCTGGTCGATGCCGCCATGCCCGGCATGCTGCCCGTCATCAACGAGGAATGCGTCAAGCAGGCTGTGCGCACCGGTCTCGGCCTCAAAGCTGAGATCAACAAACGTTCGCTCTTCGACCGCAAGAACTATTTCTACCCCGACCTGCCGCAGGGCTATCAGATCTCGCAGTATAAGGATCCGATCGTCGGCGAGGGCAAGATCGTCATCTCGCTTGGGCCAGACCGCCAGGGCCAGTTCGAGGATATCGAGATCGGTATCGAGCGCCTGCACCTCGAGCAGGATGCCGGCAAGTCGATGCACGACCAGCACGCGACCATGTCCTATGTCGATCTGAACCGCTCCGGCGTGGCGCTGATGGAGATCGTCTCCAAGCCCGACATGCGCTCGTCCGACGAAGCCAAGGCCTATATGACCAAGCTGCGTTCGATTGTGCGTTATCTCGGCACCTGCGACGGCAACATGGACGAAGGCTCGATGCGCGCCGACGTCAACGTCTCCGTCCGCCGTCCGGGCGAGGCTTTCGGCACGCGCTGCGAAATCAAGAACGTCAACTCAATCCGTTTCATCGGCCAGGCGATCGAATACGAAGCCCGCCGCCAGATCGGCATTTTGGAAGACGGTGGCACGATCGATCAGGAGACGCGCCTCTTCGATCCGAACAAGGGCGAGACACGTTCGATGCGCTCGAAGGAAGACGCGCATGATTATCGCTACTTCCCCGATCCGGATCTGCTGCCCCTCGAATTCGACGACGCCTTCATCAAGGCGCTCGAAGCCGATCTGCCGGAACTGCCCGACGACAAGAAGGAGCGCTTCGTGCGTGAACTCGGCCTGTCGGTCTACGATGCCTCCGTGCTGGTTTCCGAAAAGGCGATCGCCGATTATTTCGAGGCCGTGGCCGCCGGCCGTGACGGCAAGACGGCGGCAAACTGGGTGATCAACGACCTACTCGGCGCACTGAACCGTACCGGCAAGGACATCGAACAGACACCGGTCTCGCCGGCCCAGCTCGGCGCGATCATCGACCTCATCAAGTCGGGGACCATCTCCGGCAAGATCGCCAAGGACCTTTTCGAGATCGTGCTGACCGAAGGCGGCGATCCCGCCGAGATCGTCGAGTCGCGCGGCATGAAACAGGTGACGGATACCGGCGCCATCGAAAAGGCCGTGGACGAGATCATCGCCGCCAACCCCGAACAGGTCGAAAAGGTCAAGGCGAAGCCGACCATGGCGGCATGGTTCGTCGGCCAGGTGATGAAGGCGACCGGCGGCAAAGCCAATCCGCAGGCGGTCCAGGCGCTCGTCAAGGCGAAGCTCGGCATCGAGGAATAAGCGGTGTATTTCGTCCGCACCGCCGGCGAGCGCGACCTCGAGAAGGTGCGCGCTCTTCTGGTGGAAAGCTTTCACGCCACCTATGACGAGCTCCACGGCAAAACGAAGGTGGACGAGCTGATCGCCCATCTCTTTACGCCGGCAGCGTTGAAGGCACGGCTGGTGCGCAGGGATGCCGAGTTCCTCGTCGCCGATAATGGCCGCAACATCGGCGGCGTAGGTTATGCCGCGATGTCGCCAGCGCTGACGAAGACGGTCATGCTGCATCTCCTCTATGTCAACCCGTCGCTGCAGCGCCAGGGCATCGGCCGCGATATCTTCGCCGAGCTCGAAACCTGCTTTCCGGATGCTGAGATCATGCGTCTGGAAGTCGAGCCGCAGAATGCGGCGGCGATCGCCTTCTATGGGGCGCATGGTTTCACCGAAGTCGGCCGCAGCGAGAACAGCGCGCCCGGACAATCCGGCATTCCCTCGCTGATTTTCGAAAAACCGCTGGAAGGGCATTGATCCCGTGGCGGTCGAATTGTCCGATATTCTCATTCGCCAAGCGCACAGGGACGATCTTCCGGCGCTTGTGGCGCTGTTTGCCGCCGATCCTCTCGGCGCTCACGGCGATACGACGGATGCCGAGGCTTTTGCCGATTATGCCGAGGCCTTCGCCGTCATCGAGACTTCGCTGAACCAGACGCTTTATGTCGCAGAGCGCGGCCGCGAAATCGTCGGTACGTTCCAGACGATGCTCACGACCTCGCGGTTCTTCGACGATGATCATCGAGGCGGTGCAGACGCGGGCCGACATGCGCGGGCAGGGCATCGGCACTGGAATGATCGAATTCGCCGTTGCCGAGGCAAAAAGCCGCGGCGTGCGGCTGGTACAGCTGACCTCGAATGTCATACGCAAGGATGCCCATCGTTTCTATGAAAGGCTTGGCTTCAAGCCTTCGCATCTCGGTTTCAAGATGGCCTTGAAATGACCCTCGCCTCTCGTGGAATCGCTGGACAATTCGGCTTGGCGACGGCATAAGCGGGGAGCTAAATTCTGGTTTGGCCCGCGCTGGCGGGCACAAGGAAAAGACATGCGGGATCTTCTGGTTCAAATCTTCACCTGGTGGAACAGTCAGACGATAGGCACGCGTTTTGCGACCTGGCGTTTTGGCAAGCGCGTCGGCGAGGATGAATTCGGCAACGTCTATTATCAAGGCGGCATGTCCTCCTACGGTCTGCCGAAGCGCTGGGTGATCTACAAAGGCTATGCCGAAGCTTCCGCCATTCCGCCGGGCTGGCATGGTTGGATGCATCATCGCACTGATGTTCCGCCGTCCAAGGAAAATTATGTCGCCAAGGAATGGCAGAAGGCGCATCGTCCGAACCTCACCGGTTCGCCGCAGGCTTACCGTCCGCCGGGCTCGCTCGCGGTTCCCGGCGAGCGGCCGCGCGTCACCGGCGATTATGACGCTTGGACGCCCGGTAACTGAGACGGCCCGACCGGGCGATCGCAACCCCGGCTTTTGGCCACAATTGACCTTTACCCGCAGGTTGGCCGCGCTGGATCGCGGCCGTGAACCGAAAATATCTGGAGACGGGTACATATGAAGCTCTTCACGCGGAACATGGTCCTGCGTGGCGCCGGATCGCTGCTGGCGCTCTCGGCTCTGTTTCCACCGGTTGCGGCACATGCCGCCCGCATCGACAATCCGGTTGCCGTCTTCTCCGGCCTCGACAAGATCACCGGCCGTATCACGACGTTCGATGTCTATGTCAATGAGACGGTACAGTTCGGCGCCCTGCAGGTGACGCCGAAAGCCTGCTATTCGCGCGACCAGGCCGAAGCGCAGAAGATCGACGGTTTCGTCGAGGTCGACGAAATCACCCTCGACCGCAAGATCCGCCGCATCTTTACCGGCTGGATGTTCGCCGACAGCCCCGGCCTCAACGCCGTCGAGCACCCGATCTACGACGTCTGGCTGAAGGACTGCAAGACAAGCTCGGACGTCCCGGCACCGGACAAGGCGACAGCCCGCTGATTGATATCAGCTGGGGCAGACGCCGAAAAAGCTTCACAATTTCGGCGCCATCCCCCGGTTAGGCCGCGAGCCTATGCCGTGGGTGTCTTGTTTCGCCTAAAAAGACCTCTGGCAAAACGAAGCGCACCGCCAAGCACGATGACAACAAGGATGCCGGCCTTTTTCAGGAAGGCGGCGGCAAGCGCCAGAAGCCCCACCTTTGCGGCGATCTTGGCGCCAGCACCGGCGGCGATCATCCCGGCCATTCCGTAGGCCGCGATCTTGTCACCTTCGACGAAATCGCTATAGGCCATTCCCTTGTCGAACTGCACGAGCGTCGTGACGGTCGGAATGACCTGCTCGATCTCCTTCAAATGGCTCAGGCCGGCCACGAAATCGAACTCGAATACGCCCTCGCGGCCAAGAACGCGTACGGAGTAGTTGAGCGTATGCGGGGCTTGCGCATCATCGCCGAACAGCAGATCGCGCGCCCAATGCAACGCATGCGCAGACTTGTCGTAATGCGGCGTCGAGGCCCAGCCGATAAGCGTGATCTCTTGAAAACCCTGCTTTTCGCGCTCGACGTTGTTTTCCCGGATGGAATCCTTGATGTTCTGCAGCAGTTCATCGTAATCGGTCGTGGCGGCGTCGGCGTCTGAGACATATCCGTCGGCGCTGTATTCGACGATGGAACCCCAGGCCGCGATATCGGTCGGCGCGTATTTCACCGGGAAGATCATCCCCATCGTTCCCTCCGCCGCCTGCGGCGGATTTCCCCAGATATCGACCAGCACCTTCTTCGTATCTGCGGAATTGAGATAATAGAAGCCTTCGGGCACGTTAAGCGTTGCCTTTGCAGCAGGCAGCTTGATCGCACCCTGCTGAAAATCGAGCTTTTGCAGCAGTGGTTTTTCTGCGTCCGAAAAAGCCCTGCCAGGGAACATCTCCTGGTAAGGGCGTGCCCCGGCTTGAGCCGTGAACAAGGCGAAAAGGATTGCGGCCGCAAAACATCGTTTCAAAATTCTATCCCCCGTTGCATGACCGAACCTATTCAAATCGGCTCGAAAATCAACGCAAGGGTGAGGATCACGTTTAAAACTTGAGGTGTGGCGATTCCATCGCGCTGGCGAGCAACAGCGCATATTCGGCCTTCGGCACGTCGATCGCTCCGAACGTTTTCAGATGCTCGGTGGTGAATTGCGTGTCGAGCAGCGTGAAACCCTTTTCCCTCAGCCGGTCGACCAGGTGCACAAGGCAGATTTTCGAGGCGTCCGTCCGGCGTGAAAACATGCTTTCGCCGAAGAAGGCCGAGCCAAGCGAGACGCCGTAGAGACCGCCGACCAGTTGATCGCCGTCCCAGGCTTCGACGGTATGAGCATGACCGATTTCGAACAGCGTGGAATAAAGCGATCGGATCGTCTGGTTGATCCAGGTGCTCGGACGCCCGGATGTTTCCTCCGCGCATGCCGCGATCACCTGGTCGAAAGCGTAATCGAAGCGGATTTCGAAGGGTTTCCTGCGCACCGTTCTGGCGAGGCTCTTCGAGATGTGGAAATCACCGAGCGGCAGAACGCCGCGCAATTCCGGTTCGACCCAGAAGATCTCCGGGTCGTCGGCGGATTCGGCCATCGGAAAGAGGCCGATGGAATAGGCGCGCAGGAGGATGTCAGGGGTTATGCCTGGTGACTTCCTGCGCGATCCTGCCATTCCTGTCCTATGCCGCCGGCGTGTTGGCGAGGTAATGTTCCAGCCAGTGGATGTCGTAGTCGCCGTTGGCGATATCCTGGTTGGAGACGAGATCCTGGAACAACGGCAGCGTCGTCTTGATCCCGTCGACGACGAATTCGTCGAGCGCGCGGCGCAGGCGCATCATGCATTCGACGCGGGTGCGGCCGTGCACGATCAGCTTGCCGATCAGGCTGTCGTAATAAGGCGGGATCTTGTAGCCCTGATAGGCGCCGGAATCGATGCGCACGCCAAGGCCGCCCGGCGCATGGAAATGCGTGATCGTGCCGGGTGAGGGCACGAAGGTGCGCGCATCCTCGGCATTGATGCGGCATTCGATGGCATGGCCGGAAAAATGCACTTCGTCCTGAGTCACGGAAAGGCCGCCGCCGGAGGCGACGCGGATCTGTTCGTGCACCAGGTCGATGCCGGTGATCGCTTCGGTGATCGGATGCTCCACCTGCAGGCGGGTGTTCATTTCGATGAAATAGAACTCGCCGTTCTCGTAGAGGAATTCGATCGTGCCGGCGCCGCGATATTTCAGTTTCTTCATGGCATCGGCGCAGACCTGGCCGATCTTCATGCGCTGCTCGACGTTGAGCGCAGGCGAATTCGCCTCTTCCCAGACCTTCTGGTGACGGCGCTGCAGCGAACAGTCGCGTTCGCCGAGATGAATGGCGTTGCCTTCACCGTCACCGAAGACCTGGATTTCGATGTGGCGCGGCTTGCCGAGGTATTTTTCCATGTAGACGGCATCGTTGCCGAATGCGGCTGCCGCCTCCGTGCGCGCCGTCGACCATGCCTCGATCAGATCGGCCTCGCTCTTGGCGACCTTCATGCCGCGCCCGCCGCCGCCGGCCGTTGCCTTGATCAGCACGGGATAACCGATTTCGGCGGCCGTCCGCAGCGCATCCTCTTCGGTCTTCACTTCGCCGTCCGAGCCGGGAACGACGGGGATGCCAAGTTCCAGCGCCGTCGTCTTGGCGGTGATCTTGTCGCCCATGATACGGATGTGATCCGCCGTCGGCCCGATGAAGGTGATGCCGTGCGCTTCCAGGATGTCGGCAAACTTGGCGTTCTCCGACAGAAAACCATAGCCCGGGTGCACGGCATCGGCGCCGGTGATCTCGCATGCGGCGACGATCTGGTGGATATTGAGATAGCTCTCGCGCGAGGAGGGCGGACCGATGCACACGCTTTCGTCGGCAAGGCGCACATGCATGGCATCGGCGTCGGCGGTGGAATGCACCACGACGCAGGCAATGCCGAGCTCCTTGCAGGCCCGAAGCACGCGAAGGGCGATTTCCCCGCGATTGGCGATGAGGATTTTCGAAATCATGGGCTTGGGCCTATTCGATGACGACGAGGGCTTGGCCGTATTCGACGGGATGTCCGTCATCGACGAGGATCTCGGTGACCTTGCCCGATTTCGGCGAGGGGATCTGGTTCATCGTCTTCATCGCCTCGATGATGATGAGCGTCTGGCCTTCCTTGACGGTGGCGCCGATTTCGATGAAGGGACGTGCGCCCGGAGCCGGCGCCATATAGACGGTGCCGACCATCGGCGCATTAACGACATTCGCCGGGTTGCGGCCGGGTGCTGCGGCGGGGGCGGCAGCGGCGGCTGCCGGAGCGGCGGCTGCTGCCGGAGCGGCAAAGGCCGGTGCAGCGATCGGTGCCTGGACGTATTGCGGCATGCCGCCGCGCGAAACGCGGATGCGCAAGTCGTCCTGCTCGACCTCGATCTCCGTCAGATCCGTCTCGTTGAGGATGTTGGCGAGATCGCGGATCAGTGCCTGATCGATACCCGATTTCTTTTCAGCCATGGTGTTGCCCTGTCTTCTTCTTATGCCGTGATGTTCTTCAGCGCTTGCAGCGCCAGGATGTAACTATGAGCCCCGAAGCCGCAGATGACGCCCTTGCATGCCGGCGCGATCATCGATTCGTGGCGGAATTCTTCCCGCGTATGGACGTTGGATATGTGGAGCTCGACGACGGGAATCGAAATAGCGCGGATCGCGTCGTGCAACGCAACTGACGTATGCGTGTAGGCACCTGCGTTGATGGCGACGCCGGCGGCCTTTTCGTCGGCCTCGTGAAACCAGTCCACAAGCGTGCCTTCGTGGTTGCTCTGACGGAAGTCGATATCAAAGCCGAGTTCGCGCCCGGCTGCCTTGCAGTCTGCCTCGATGTCCTTGAGCGTCTTGCCGCCATAAATGCCGGGCTCTCGTTTACCCAGCATGTTCAGGTTTGGACCGTTCAGGACAAAAATCGTTTGCGTCATCGAATGTTCCGTAAATGCACGACGGCAACCTATAGACTCCGCGAGGGCTGAATGAAAGCCCTTACGGGTTGGCCGGCAGGAATCGCGCCACATTTGTCCACATGGCTGAAACGCTTCGATTCTGGCGATTTGATGAGCGGCTGGTCGGCTGTCCGCTTCCTCAGCAGGCGGTCTTGCCGCAGCTGCGCATGTTCTTGACCTTGGCTTCGAGATCGTCGAGCCCGACGGCGCCCGGGACCAGCTCGTTGCCGATCACATAAGAGGGCGTGCCGCTGATGCCGAGGCTGGAGGCAAGCTGATAGGTCGCCTGAACGATCCCATCGTTCGGGCTCTTCGCCATCTCGGCGCGAATCTTGTCTTCGCTGACGCCGAGAGAGCCTGCGACGGCGATCGCACTGTCTTCCGAAGCGCGGCCTTCGCTGCTGAGAAGGGCGACATGGAAATCAGCATATTTGGCAGGCGCCAGCCTGCGGAAGGCGTCGGCCACTTTGTGGGCGGCAACCGAATCCGGCCCGAGGATCGGGAATTCCTTGAGCACGAAGCGGACGTTCGTGTCCTTCTTCAGCATCGCCTGCATGTCGGGAAGCGCGTGACGGCAGTAGGTGCAATTATAATCGAAGAATTCGACGACGGTCACATCGCCCTTGGGATTGCCGAGCGTGACGTCATCCTTTGAATTGAAGATGTTGGCGGTGTTCTCCTCGATTGCCATATTGGCCTTCACCAGCCGCGCAGCTTCCTGCTTCTTCTGCAGCGCGTCCTGGACGTCGAGCATGATCTCCGGGTTTTCGATCAGATATTGCTTGATGAATTCGCCGAACTCCTTCTTCTGCTGATCGTCGAGCGCTGCCGCCGGAAACGGAAGCGCGATCGATGCGGCGAGCGCCAGTGCGGTGAAGCTTTTTGAGAAGAAGGCCATGATATCCTCGTCATCGGCGATGCAGTCTTGGTCGAGAAAACCGTCGCCGGGTTATGGACTTGAACGCGTCGCGTCAAGGTACGGTGCGTCGAGTTCTGTTCAAACAGGAATTTTCATCCCTGCGCCGCCCTCGCGGGATTGTGATGAGCCGATTAATGCGGCAATTGTCTGGCCAATAGCGAAGAAGCCGAGCGAGAAGCGATCTTGTTTTCCATATCGAAACGCAGCGAAGTCGAGCCCTTTCATGCCATGGACGTGTTGGCGGAGGCGACGAAGCGGCGGGCAGCCGGCCACGCCGTTGTCTCGATGGCGGTCGGCCAACCCTCGCATCCCGCGCCTCGAGCTGCCCTCGAAGCGGCAAGCGCCGCCCTTGTCGAAGGCCGGATCGGTTATACCGATGCGCTGGGGACGGCGCGGCTGAAATCCGCACTTGCCTGGCACTACAAGGATCGTCACGGCCTGGAGATCGATCCCGCACGGATCGCCATCACCACCGGTTCCTCAGCCGGCTTCAATCTCGCCTTCCTCACGCTTTTCGATGCCGGCGATGCCGTGGCGATCGCAAGACCGGGTTATCCCGCTTATCGCAACATTCTCGGTGCGCTGGGGCTGAAGGTTCTCGAAGTGCCGGTGACAGCCGAGACCCACTTCACCCTGACACCTGAGAGCCTCGAGGCGGCGCAGCAGCAAAGCGGCGTCAGGCTCAAAGGCGTGCTGCTTGCAAGCCCCGCCAATCCGACCGGCACCGTGACCGGCCGTGAGGGGTTGAAGGCGCTTGCAGATTACTGCGCGGCCCAATCCATCGCCTTCATCTCCGATGAAATCTATCATGGGCTGACCTTCGCGGGAGAGGAGGCGAGCGCGCTCGAGCTGACCAACGAGGCGATCGTCATCAACTCCTTCTCCAAATATTACTGCATGACCGGCTGGCGAATCGGCTGGATGGTGCTGCCGGAACGGCTGGTGCGGCCGATCGAGCGGGTGGCGCAGAGCCTCTATATCTCGCCGCCCGAGCTCTCCCAGATCGCAGCGGTGGCCGCGCTTGGCGCAAGCGAAGAGCTCGATCATGTCAAGGCGAGCTATGCCGCGAACCGAGCGCTGCTGCTCGACCGCCTGCCCAAGATCGGCCTTGCGCCCGCTTCGCCGATGGACGGCGCCTTCTACGCCTATGTCGATGTCTCGCGCTTCACCAATGACAGCATGGGTTTTGCCAAACGCATGCTCGCAGAAATCAACGTCGCGGCGACACCAGGCCTGGATTTCGATCCGCTGGAGGGACATCGCACCTTGCGTCTCTCCTATGCGGGTTCGCAAGGAGAGATCGCCGAGGCGGTGGAGCGGATAGCCGTCTGGCTGACGTAGGGCTGCGGGAAGCGGCTGCTTGCCCACCTCCTTCTTAAACTAGCTTCGCGACGAAAACAGCGAGGCGAGCGTCGAGGCGGGCTTGTTGTTCAGCCGCGGCACCACCACCAGCTGCTTGATCTCGCCGCGTTTGTAGGCGGCCAGGAAGCGCTTGTAATCCTTGAAGGAAACGCAGCCGTTGGAATCGCCGTTCTTGCCGAGCATATAGGTATGGGCAAGCAGGCCGACGCGGTCATAGATGGCATCCGAGCCTTCCACCGGTGTCAAGCGCAGCGCTTCGACACCGTGAAAGAGGGCCTCGCGCATCGTAAGAACATAGGTATGCGGCGGCGTCGGTCCGCGCATCTTCTTGTCCACGTAACGCGGATTGTCGCGCATCTTGCCGAGACCGGAATGAGCCTCCAGCCGTTCGCCGTTCGGCAGGTAGACGGTGCTGTGTTCGATATCATAGATCGCGACACCTGCCCGCAGTTTCGGCGAGAAGACCGGCTTGTCGTAGCGCGGCACGGCATCGTCCTCATCGTCCTCGATCGGCGAGTTCGGCTGGGCATAGGCCAGGACAGGCCCGGCAGAGCGCTGCGCACCCTTGGCGGCCGGCGCCGGTTTGCCGACGAGTCCGTCCGGACGCGCCATTGGCAACGGCACGGAACCTGCATCGGGCGACAGGACGAGATCGAAGGGTTGATCCTCTGCCGCTGCGACCTCCACCGGTGCGGATTCTGTCGCAGGAACCGAGGCGGTTCTGACAGGGGACGCGATCGGCTCGATCGGGGCGGGCGCAACCTGCCGGGGGTCGGCATCAGCAAGCGCGAGCATCGCCTGGAGTTGGGCCGCGGCGACGGCCTCCTTCGACGGAACGATGATCCGGTCGCCGTCGTCTTCTTCAATCTCTGCCGAGGCGAGTTCGACCGGCGGCGGCGCGATCGCATCATCCTTGCGGAACTTGGCGCTGTCGGAAATTGCGGCGACGACCGGTTGCTCGGCAGCCGTGACGAGCCGATTGTTCTTCGTAAGAGCCGCCAATGCCGTTGCGGCAGCGGCAGTCTTTTCGGCGTGAGACTGGATGAGGCTTGCCGTCAGCGGCATTTTCGGCTTCGCGTTGAAGGCGGTCAGCCGGTCACCCTTGCCGACATGGATCAACCTCTCGAGGCGAGTTGACGACGCCACCTTCGAGGTAGCCCGGATCTGTGCCAGGCTATCGGGCGGAGAAAAGGGCGCAGCGACCGAATGCATCGTTGCCAAGGTCGCGATCAGCCATGTTGAGGTTAAAAGCCCGGCGCCGATGACACCGTAAAGAAAACCGCGAGATCTGTGCGAACGCAAAGCAGATCCGCCAAGAGGGGCGACGTTATCCAACGTCCCTACCGCAAACGCCATACTACACTCGTCTTTCAAACTCGCTACGCAGGCCGGCGGCACTGACTGACTAAAACTTCGCCGGGGCCGGTAAGGGCGCAAAGGGGCCGAATTTAGGCCGCTTGCGACTTCCGACTGTTTCGCGAGGATGACGAATTATGGTTTCTAATTTGTTTACGCGATATCGCTGTTTTTTAGGATGTCTCAAAAAGAGATGCCTGCCGGCGTCTCAGGTGCGTTCCATCACATAACTTCCCGGTGCTTCTTCGATCGCGTTCAGCGCACCGCCGCCGGGTTTGCGCGCCGCAACGCGTCTGCCGTCCTGCGCCTCGATCCAGGCCTGCCAATGAGGCCACCACGACCCCGGCGTCTCGGTGGCTTGCTCGAGCCAGGTCTCGTAGCCGCCCTTGGCCGGGCCGCCCGTCCAGAATTGGTATTTCTTCTTATCGGGCGGATTGACGACGCCGGCAATATGTCCCGAGCCGGTGACGACGAATTCCACCTTGCCGCCGAAGAACTGACTGCCGAGGAAGACCGATTTTGCAGGCGCGATGTGGTCCTCGCGTGTGGCGAGATTATAGATCGGGATTTTCACATCCTTCAGCGATACCCGCTTGCCGTCGAGGATCATCTGGTTCTGCGTCAGCGCATTGCGGAGATAGCAGTTGCGGAGGTAGAACGCATGGTTTGCCGCCGCCATGCGCGTCGAATCGGCGTTCCAGAACAACAGGTCGAAGGGCAGGGGCTCCTGACCCTTAAGGTAGCTGTTGACGAAATAAGGCCAGATCAGCTCGGAAGCGCGCAGCATGTTGAAGGCCATCGACATCTTCGTGCCGTCGAGATAGCCGGCCGCCTTCATATGCTCTTCGAGCGCGGCAAGCTGCTCCTCGTCGACGAAGACTTTGAGATCGCCGGCATGGGTGAAATCAACCTGCGTCGTGAAGAGCGTCGCGGTCTTGATGCGCCGGTTTTTCTCTTTGGCATGCAGCGCCAAGGTTGCCGCCAGCAGCGTGCCGCCGACGCAGTAGCCGACTGCATTGACGTCCTTCTCGCCGGTCGCCTTCTCTATCGTCTCGAGCGCGAAATCGACGCCCTCGCGGGCATAGGCCCCCCAGTCCTTCTCGGCGTGACGCGCATCCGGATTGACCCAGGATATGACAAACACTGTCTGGCCCTGGTCCACGCACCATTTGATGAAGGATTTCTGCGGGTTGAGGTCGAGAATATAGAACTTGTTGATCCAGGGCGGGCAGATCAGCAGCGGCCGTTTCAGCACGGTTTCGGTCGAGGCTTCGTACTGGATGATCTGGCAGATATCGTTCTGGGCGATGACTTTGCCCGGTGTCAGCGCCATGTCGCGGCCGACAGCGAATTTCGTCATGTCTGTCTGTCGAAGGCGAAGCTCGCCGTTGCCGGCAGCGATGTCCTCGGCGAGCATCTTCATGCCGCGCACCAGGTTTTCGCCGTTGCTTGCGATCGTCTCGCGGTAAAGCTGGGGGTTGGTAGCGATGAAGTTGCTCGGCGAAAGGGCTGCCGTGATCTGCTTCACGTAAAAGCCGGCCTTGTGCTTGGTGTGCTCGTCGAGGCCGTCGGTCTCCGACACCAGCTTGTCCACCCAGTCGCTCGTGACGAAATAGACCTGGCGGAGGAAATCGAAGAACGGATTTTTCTGCCAATCCTCGTCCGAAAAGCGCTTGTCCTTGCGGGTGTCGGGCTCGGGCGGCAGGGGCTCGCCCTGCACGCGCTGCATCGAGCGCATCCAGATGCCGAAGAACGAGGACATCAGCTGGGTCTGCGCCTCGAAGGTGCGGCGGGGATCGGAAATCCAATATTCGCTGACCTTGGAAAGCGTCTTGACCATGTCGGTCATCGGATCGATGGCGGTTTCGGTGATCTCGCCGCGTTCGCGCGGCGCAAGCCAGGCCGAGGCGGCCTGGCCGAGATTTTCGAGCGCCCGGGCGAAATTCATCGCCATGGTCTCGGGATCCTTCAACAGATAGGGTTCGAGATCGGTTGCGTCGAAACCGGTCTTGTCGCCATTCTTCTGGCCGCCACTTTCCTGCTTGCTGTCGGTCACCATTTCCTCCGGCGGCAGCACTCTTTTTATCCGTTTGTTGTACATCCTGACCGAACGAGAAAACAAGTTCCACCCGCATCGGCTCGTGCTATTGCTTTGTGGCTGCGACAAATTTAACAGTCGAGGCAATCAGAACTGGATTTTGAGGCATGAACAAGAACGGCATCCGGCGCATCGCAACCTTCAACCGCACCGCATTGATCTGCGCCGCGGCGGCGATGACCCTTGCCGGATGCAATCTGACGGCGGAGGAAAAAGCCGCAGCCGCCGCCAAGCGGGCGGCGCCGACCGCCGTCGTCATGCCGGCAACCAAGGGCGAGGCGGTCGAGGGCGGTCTGACGAAATCACCGGACGGCTACCCGAATTTCGGCGCGCCGCTGACGGCGGCCAATGTCCAGATGAGCGATGAACAGGCGGCCGAACTGCAGCATCAGTTGACCGCGCTTTCCACCCGGCGCAAGGCCGGCACGATCTCGGAAGCCGAATATCAGGCCAAGGTCGCCGAAATGCGCCGCCTTGCCGCCGAGCACGGTGCGCAGACGCTTTCCGAAATCTCCAAATAAATCTTGCCTTTCAGGCAATTTGGACGCAAAGCCTTCCGGATGGATCGGAAGATGCGATTTTCCCGATAATGCGTGGTCGTGCGGCCTTTCCGTCAAAGATTTGCCGCTTGGCTTGGGTCTGATGAATACGGCGCTGCGATTGTGAAGTTCGTGTCGCAGCTGCCGGGAGACGGAACGAACTTCGACCGCGGCTTAAAATGCCGCCTTTCCATGGGGAATGAAATGGAAGAGTTTCACAAAGTCCGGCGTTTGCCGCCTTATGTTTTCGAACAGGTCAATCGTTTGAAAGCAAGCGCGCGAGCGGGCGGCGCCGATATCATCGATCTCGGCATGGGAAACCCTGACCTTCCGACTCCCCAGGCGATCGTCGACAAGCTGTGCGAGGTCGTACAGGATCCGCGCACCCACCGTTATTCCTCCTCCAAGGGCATACCGGGCCTGCGCCGCGCCCAGGCCGCCTATTATGCCCGCCGTTTCGGCGTCAAGCTCAACCCGGATACGCAGGTGGTCGCCACCCTCGGCTCCAAGGAGGGCTTCGCCAATATGGCGCAGGCGATCACCGCGCCCGGCGACGTGATCCTCTGCCCGAATCCCACCTATCCGATCCACGCCTTCGGCTTCCTGATGGCCGGCGGCGTGATCCGCTCGATGTCGGTGGAGCCGGACGAGACCTTCTTCCCGCCGCTTGAGCGCGCGGTCCGCCATTCGATCCCGAAGCCTTTGGCGCTGATCCTCAACTATCCCTCGAATCCGACGGCCTTTGTCGCGACGCTCGATTTCTACAAGGACGTCGTCGCCTTCGCCAAGAAGCACGACATCATCGTGCTGTCTGACCTTGCCTATTCGGAGATCTATTTCGACGGCGCTCCGCCGCCGTCGGTTCTCGAAGTGCCGGGCGCAATGGATGTGACGGTCGAGTTCACCTCGATGTCGAAGACCTTCTCCATGCCCGGCTGGCGCATGGGCTTTGCCGTCGGCAACGAACGGCTGATCGCGGCGCTCACCCGCGTCAAATCCTACCTCGATTACGGCGCCTTCACGCCGATCCAGGTGGCGGCGACGCATGCCCTGAACGGCGATGGCTCCGACATTGCCGAAGTTCGCAATGTCTATAAGCGCCGCCGCGACGTCATGGTCGAAAGCTTCGGCAAGGCAGGCTTCGAAGTGCCGCCGCCGGCAGCCACCATGTTCGCCTGGGCGAAGATCCCGGAAAAGTTCCGTCATCTCGGTTCGCTTGAGTTTTCCAAGCTGCTGGTCGAAAAGGCCGACGTCGCCGTTGCTCCGGGCATCGGCTTCGGCGAGATGGGCGACGACTATGTCCGTCTGGCGCTTGTCGAGAATGAACACCGCATCCGTCAGGCTGCGCGCAACATCAAGAAGTTCATGTCGACGGCAGACGAGACGATGCATAACGTCATCTCGCTCAACGCCCACCGTTAATTCCAACTCTTGGGCAGCCGCGTTCGGCGGCTGCCGCCACACAGACATTTCAGGATCGATCCATGGCAGATGCCCTCAAAATCGGCATTGCGGGCTTAGGCACCGTTGGCGCCTCGCTTGTCCGCATCATTCAGCAGAAGAGCAACGAGCTTGCTGTCACCTGCGGACGTCCGATTACGATCACCGCGGTTTCCGCGCGCGACAAAACGCGGGACCGAGGCGTCGATCTTTCTGCCGTCACCTGGTTCGATCGGCCCGAGGATCTGGCCGAAAAGGGCGATATCGACGTCTTCGTCGAACTGATGGGCGGCGCCGAAGGGGCTGCCAACGTCTCGGTGCGCGCCGCGCTGCAGCGCGGTCTCCATGTGGTGACAGCCAACAAGGCGCTGCTCGCCTATCACGGCGTCGAGCTTGCGACGATCGCGGAAGAGAAGGGCTCGCTGTTGAATTTCGAGGCGGCGGTCGCCGGCGGCATCCCCGTCATCAAGGCGCTGCGCGAATCGCTGACGGGCAACGCCGTCTCGCGCATCTACGGCATCATGAACGGCACCTGCAATTACATACTGACCAAGATGGAGAAGGAGGGGCTTTCCTTCGCCGAATGCCTCAAGGAAGCGCAGCGGCTGGGTTATGCCGAAGCCGATCCCGCCTTCGATATCGAGGGCAACGATACCGCTCACAAGCTCGCCATCCTGACGACGCTTGCCTTCGGCAATCGCATCGCGGCCGACGACATCTATCTCGAAGGCATCACCAATATCTCCATCGAGGACATCCACGCCGCCGCCGAACTCGGTTATCGCATCAAGCTGCTCGGCGTTGCCCAGCGCACCGAGACCGGCATCGAGCAGCGTGTGCACCCGACCATGGTCCCGGTCGATTCCGTCATCGCCCAAGTCGACGGCGTTACCAATGCGGTGGCAATTGAATCCGACGTCCTCGGCGAACTGCTGATGGTCGGTCCAGGCGCCGGCGGCAATGCGACGGCCTCGTCCGTGCTTGGCGATATCGCCGATATCGCCAAGAGCCAGCCGGGCGCTCAGCGCGTGCCGGTGCTCGGTCATCCCGCAAAGGCGCTGGAACCTTACCGCAAGGCGCAGATGCAGAGTCACGAGGGCGGATATTTCATCCGCCTGACTGTACTCGACCGCACCGGCGTCTTTGCAAGCGTCGCCACCCGCATGGCGGAAAACCACATCTCGCTCGAATCGATCGTCCAGCGCTCCACGCAGCATCTGGCCCCATCGCATCACCAGACGATCATTCTCGTCACCCATGCGACGATGGAAGAGTCCGTGCGCAAGGCGGTCGCCTCGATAAAGTCGGAAGGCTATCTCTTCGGCGAACCGCAGGTGATTCGAATCGAACGGCCGAAAGAAGAAGCTTAAGCATTTTTCGCCTGAGGGTATGAGCCCGCTCTGTCTCTGGCAGGGCGGCTTTTTTTGTTAATCGTTCAGCCTCTCCTGCGGAAGTCTATATTACCAAATGCCGAAATATTGATATAAATAAAACCACAGATGGTGAGTCGCCGGCGTGGAGTATTTCATGAGCAAGGACAGCCACGCCGGAAAGGAGCATGGCAGCCCGAGCAAGGTGCCGCCAGCCCGCCCTGATATGTTTGCAGACATCCTCAAGCCGATGCGCCCTGACCTTCGGGACGACAGCCATGACGAGGCCCTTGACGATGAACATACGGAAGGCCGCAACTGGGCAATTCTGCTGACGCTGTTTTCGGTCTTGCTGGTGCAGATCGGTGGCATCGCCGTGATCGTCTGGCTGATCTTCTGGTAAAAATCCGTGTCTGCAAATCCGTCGCTATGTTATCTCCGCTGCTCCTGTAGAAAGAACAGATGAAGTCAGCGGAGTTTGGAATGGCAGATCTCGTCGATCCGGTACAGCGCGCGTTTCTTGGCGTGGAGAAATCCGCACTCGACAATCGCTGGGTTGCAAGACTCGACCAGGCCGGCCAGAACCGGGCGCTCGCCATGGCGCAGGTTCACGGGCTGCCGGATCTGATCGCCCGCGTTCTCGCAGGACGCGGCGTCCCGGTTGACGAAGCGATCGAATTCCTCGATCCGACGATTCGCAGCCTGATGCCCGATCCCCACACGCTGACCGATTGCGAGAAGGCGGCAACCCGCCTCGTGCGTGCGATCGAGCGCGGCGAGAGCGTGGCGATTTTCGGCGATTACGACGTCGACGGAGCGGCCTCCTCGGCGCTGATGTTCCGCTTTCTCAGCCATTTCGGCGTCAAGGCGAACATCTACATTCCCGACCGCATCTTTGAAGGTTATGGCCCCAATCCGGCAGCGATCAACCAGCTGATCGACAATGGCGCCCGGCTGATCGTCACCGTCGATTGCGGCTCCACCAGTCACGACGCGCTTGCCGCCGCTGCCGCGCGCAATATCGATGTCGTCGTCGTCGATCACCATCAGGTGACACATGAGCTGCCGCCCTGCCATGCGCTGGTCAATCCCAACCGCGAGGACGATCTGTCGGGGCAGGGGCATCTTTGCGCGGCCGGCGTCGTCTTCATGGTGCTGGTCGCGACATTGCGGCTGCTGCGCGCGGCCGGCAACAAACGCATCCTGGCGCTCGACCTGCTGCAATGGCTTGACATCGTGGCGCTTGCGACGGTCTGCGATGTCGTGCCGCTGAAGGGACTCAACCGCGCCTATGTGGTGAAGGGGCTGGTCGCTGCCCGCCACCAGAGCAATGCCGGGCTTGCCGCGCTCTTCCGCAAGGCAGGGCTCGCCGGCCCCGTGACACCCTATCATTTCGGCTTTCTGATCGGCCCGCGCATCAATGCCGGTGGACGGATCGGTGACGCCGCACTCGGAAGCCGCCTGCTGACGCTCGATGATGCGGGCGAGGCGGAGGTGATCGCGCAGCGCCTCGACGAGCTCAACCGTGAACGTCAGGCGATGGAGGCGATGATGCTGCAGGAGGCTGAAGCCGAGGCGCTTGCCGAATATGGCGACGGCGAGGGCGCCTCCGTCATCGTCACCGCCCATGAGAAGTGGCATCCCGGCATCGTCGGGCTGATCGCCGCGCGGCTGAAGGAGAAATTCAAGCGGCCCGCCTTCGCGATCGCTTTCGATCCCTCCGGCCGTGGTACCGGCTCAGGCCGCTCCATCAATGGTTTCGACATGGGCAGGATGGTGCGGGCTGCGGTCGAGGAGGGCATCCTGGTCAAGGGTGGCGGCCATGCCATGGCGGCGGGGCTGACGGTCGAGCGCGCCGATCTTGGCAGGTTAAGGACCTTCTTTACGGAGAAGGCCGCAAGGACGGTGGCGAGCCTCGTCGCCAACGAGACATTGAAGATCGATGGCGCAATCGGCGCAAGCGGCGCCACGCTTGAACTCATTGACCGCCTGGAAGCCGCCGGCCCCTATGGCTCCGGCCACGCCCAACCGCTTTTTGCGGTACCGGCGCATCGGGTACGAGACGCGCGCCTGGTCGGCGAGAAACATGTGAAGGTGACGCTGGAGGCGATGGACGGGTCGCGGCTCGATGGAATCGCCTTCCGCGCCGCCGATACCGGCCTCGGCAACCTTCTCATCAATTCACGCGGCGCGAGCCTCCATGTCGCGGGCTCGCTCGGCGCCGAACATTATCAAGGCGCGCGCCGCATCCAGCTGCGCGTCTGCGACGCAGCGCCGGCGAGATAGCACGCATGCGAAAGCCGCCGTCGGAAGAGCGAATATAAGGAAGTAAAGTGGCACGCCCTAGGGGAGTCGAACCCCTCTTCCCAGAATGAAAATCTGGTGTCCTAACCGATAGACGAAGGGCGCTTCCTTCGTGGTGGCGCCCTTATAGTCAGCACCTTCGAAAGCCGCAAGCGCCAAGGCGCGAAAAAAACACGGTTTTTGCCGATTTTTTTTAGCTGTGGAAAACCATGGCGCTACGGGGCGGCGGATGGCTGGAAATATCGAACCGGCGGGGGCGTTGGCGGCAATCATAAGCTCGATGGTACGCCCTAGGGGAGTCGAACCCCTCTTTACAGAATGAGAATCTGTCGTCCTAACCGATAGACGAAGGGCGCAGGCCAGCCTCGTTAAAATAGGCGTACGCGCCGGCTTCTGCAAGCGGATGCGATGGCTTCTATATGGAGAGAAAGTGGCACGCCCTAGGGGAGTCGAACCCCTCTTCCCAGAATGAAAATCTGGTGTCCTAACCGATAGACGAAGGGCGCTTCCTTCGTGGTGGCGCCCTTATAGTCAGCACCTTCGAAAGCCGCAAGCGGCAAATTCGATTTTTTTCAAAAAAATGACAGATAGTCCGGCGCCCCTGGCATTTCAGATTACTGCTGCCGAATCAAAGGCTTGTACCGCCTACCAGAAGCATATGAAGTTCAGCTGACCTAAGGTGAGGGAACTTCGTGCCGACGATGTCAGATCGCTCTTGCGGTGATTACGGGCGCCCGTTTATCGCCGCAGCCCCAGTTCCAGTCGCGGCTCTTGCCGGTGTCGAGGTGGACCGAGTCGGTGTGGCAATAGGTGCCGACCCCGCCGCGATCCGGCAAGGATCTTATATAGACGGCGATATCCCACTTCGACACGCCGTCGATCTGAATGTCTGCGGCCTCACAACTCTTGTGCATCGATTCGTCAGCGCCACCGACCAGGCGGTTATGTTCTTCGTCGCGATAGCCTGACGTGACGATGACAGGCCGGCCGAAATGGTTTTCGACCGTCTTGATCACTTTCAGCAGGTCAGGCTTGAAGCAGCCGACCTCGACATTGTCGTTCTGGACGTGCAGCCCGTTCGGCGCAACACGCGTCATGCCGGGCAGGGCGGCTTTGTGTAGGAGGCCGGAAAGACTGCCGAGCAGGTTCTGCTTCGGCGCGCTGTAAAGCGCGTTTGTCGTCGAGGCCGGGATACCGCCCGTCGCCAGCGAGGCTGTTTGTACGGGCGCAGGCTGCGTGCCGGAATTTTCGGACGATTGCTGCGGCCGCACCGGGGCGGCCTGCTGTGAGGGCATGATCGGCTGGCTGTAGACGCTGCTTTTTGCAGGTGCCACTCCTTCCGTCGGCGCATAAGCCTGCGGCTGGATGACGGTGGACGTGCTGTTGTTCTGCGGCGGCGGCTGGTGATCCGAAAAGATGCTCATCGCCTGCGCGTTGATCCGTGTCGACTGCATGACGAGCCCGCCTATATTGGCAGGCGCCGCCATTGCCGGATCGGCCGGCGGGACGGCGGCATTCGCATTCCCTGCCACGACCTGGGCGCCGGAGACGTTGACAAGCCGGGGGTCGGTATAGACTGAGCGCGGGGCAGATTTCACGGGCGCCGTTGCGCCAAGCTGTGGCGCTGCGGCCGCCGTCGCCGGAACCGCCGCGGCGGAATCGAGCGTCTTCTTGTTCGATACGCAGCCGGAAAGCGCCAGCATCGAGGTGGCGATCAGCAATGCGCCCGTAATGGGCATCCGCATCTCGAGGTCACGCAAGCAATCGGTCTCCGGTTGATGCGAAAAACGGCGAAATATCGCCATCCTCCGCTTCGAGTCACCGGGAGATTGCCTGCGGGGCCGGGTCGCGGCAAGCGCCAAGGCGCCGGCCGGACCCGAAATCGCAAAAGCCGCAAGCTTCGCAAAAGCCTTGCGGCCAAAACCCTTACCAGGCGCCGGTATTGCCCATGGAAGCCCAGGGTTCGGCGGCCGGAAGCGGGCTTCCCTTCTGCAGAATTTCGATCGAAATGCCATCGGGCGAGCGCACGAAGGCCATGTTGCCGTCGCGCGGCGGCCGATTGATGGTAATGCCGTTATCCATCAGCTTCTGACAGATCGCGTAAATATCATCCACCTCATAGGCGAGGTGGCCGAAATTGCGTCCTCCGCTATAATCCTCCGTATCCCAGTTGTAGGTGAGCTCGAGGCAGGGGGCTTTTTCGCTGCGCGCACGGTCGAGATCGTCGCGAGCGGCCAGGAAAACCAGGGTAAAGCGGCCCTTCTCGTTCTCATGGCGGCGAATCTCCCCCAGTCCGAACAGCGTGGTATAGAAGGCAAGCGAAGCGTCCAGATCTTTGACGCGAACCATCGTATGAAGATAACGCATTCTATCTACTCCTTTATAGGGGCTGGCCTTTTTGGCGAGCCGAGGTCAGCTTCGGGCAAGTCATCTTTATAAAATGTGCAGCTGGGAATAACCGAAAACTAGGACTTGCGCTTATCCGTTACCAAGATGTTAATCTTGATTTCAAGAATCAGTTAACCGTAACAGTGTGACGCGTATTCGAGGGGCTGGCGATAATGGCTGATAGGATTTCATCGAACGCATACACCGATGTCGACGAGTTGTCGTCAGAAGCGGTCGATCTTGTCGAAATCACCGGTGTCGTCAAATGGTTCGACGTCGCCAAGGGCTTCGGCTTCATCGTGCCTGATAACGGCATGCAGGATGTCCTCCTGCATGTGACCTGCCTGCGCCGCGACGGCTACCAGACGATTCTCGAAGGAACGCGCATCGTCGCTCTCGTCCAGCGCCGCGAGCGTGGCTACCAGGCCTTCAAGATCCTCTCGATGGATCAGTCGACTGCCATTCATCCCTCGCAGCTGCCGCCGGTGCGCACCCATGTGCAGGTCACGGCCACGAGCGGGCTCGAGCGTGCGCTTGTCAAGTGGTTCAACCGCACCAAGGGCTTCGGCTTCCTGACGCGCGGTGAGGGCACCGAAGACATTTTTGTGCACATGGAGACGCTGCGCCGCTTCGGGCTGACGGAGCTGCGCCCCGGCCAGGTGGTCCTCGTCCGCTTCGGCGATGGCGAAAAGGGCCTGATGGCCGCAGAGATCCATCCCGACGTTCCGAGCCCGGCAAGCCGGTCGCACTGACATGTGCGGTCTTGTCCTGTTTCATGCGATCAGAAGCGCCGTCATGGCGCTTTTTTTCTTGGTCGCCCTGCCGGCTTTGGCTGAGGAGGAGATGCGGTTCGACAAGGAGCCGCTGCTCATCCAGACAGCCGCGGGCAAGATGCTGCATTTCACCGTCGAGGTCGCCGCCACCGGTGATCAGCGCGCCCGCGGGCTGATGTTCCGCAAGTCGATGGCCGATGACGCCGGCATGATTTTCGACTTCGGGCAAACACGGCGCGTCGCCATGTGGATGGAGAACACCATCCTGCCGCTCGACATGCTCTTTGCCGACGACACCGGCACGATCCGCCACATCAAGGAAAACGCAAAACCCTATTCACGCGACATCATCGATTCGATGAGCCCGGTGAAATACGTCGTCGAACTCAATGCCGGCATCGTCACCAAACTCGGAATCAAGCCGGGCGACAGAATCGTCAGCGCCACGACGACGAAGGCGAAGTGACGGCGCACCAGCTCGCGAGGTGCGATGCGGCTAAAAAGAAATCCAAGAAATCAGGATATTGAATGGTCGGAGTGGAGAGATTCGAACTCCCGACCCTCTGGTCCCAAACCAGATGCGCTACCAGACTGCGCTACACTCCGTGCCGTGATTGGCAGCGGGAATACACGGTTCACTTCGCCGTCGCAACCCATAAATCCAGCTGTCGCCGGAGATTTCTCACCAGGCCTGTGGATGCAAGGGGGAAAAGCGCGGTCGGCCGTCAATTTACCTGTGAGCCGCAATTGGACGTCAAGGGCGATCAGCCTTAGCCGCGGGCGATCAGGCCGATATATTGGGCATAGCTGATAGCGACATAGAAGAAAGCGGTGATGCCAGCTCCTATCATAATGGCATTGAACTCTGTCGAACGTCTCATCATGCGTGCATCCACTGAAGCCGATTGAGGCGCAAACTAGTGCGCGTGGCCGGCTGCGGCAATCAGCTTGTGATCACAACATGAGACAATTGGTAATATTGCGCAATCGCCTGGAATTCCTGCGGATTTAGGTGGAATGGCAAGCGACATCAGGGATGAATGTGCTGAGCCGCCCGAGTTAACGATAAGCCTTGCCCAACACATTGGCGCATTGTCGGTGTGGCTGTGGCAGCGGCGTCGCGATCCGCTTTTTTCTTGAAAAAACGGGGATTCGCGGATAAGCAAAATTCAACTCTTCGCGTTATCGCAAACGACGAAGCAAGGGCCCGGCAACGGGATTGAGACCATGAAGGGCGGGGCGCTCTGTCCCCGCATATTCGGAGATGCCGCAGTCATGTCTGCCAAGATCTATCGTCCTGCTAAGACCGCCATGCAGTCCGGCAAGGCCAAGACCCATCTCTGGGTGCTTGAATTCGATCAGGAGTCGCCGCGCAAGATCGATCCGATCATGGGCTACACTTCCTCGGGTGACATGCGCCAGCAGGTAAAGCTCACCTTCGAAACGCAGGCGCTTGCCGAAGCCTACGCCCAGCGCAACGGCATCGAATACCGCGTCATCGCGCCGAAGGACCCGGCCCGTCAGGTTGTGGCCTACCCGGATAATTTCCGCTATACCCGCACGCAACCCTGGACGCATTGAGATTTCTCGTCCACATATGGCGCATTCGGTCGCGCTCTTTAAACGTGACCGCCGGACGGCCCCTTAGCTCAGCTGGATAGAGCACCTGCCTTCTAAGCAGGTTGTCGCAGGTTCGATTCCTGCAGGGGTCGCCACCTGCTTCGGTTAAGGAGTTAGGTGTTCTCGTTCAGTTTCTCAAAAGATATTGCGAGCGTTTTCTTGGCGGCCTTCCGCGGGCAACAGTTGCAGCCGAATCGCTTGCTGGGCGAGCGTTTTGCTCAGTATACGCGGCCTCCCAGCTGCGCATTAGCCCAAGATCAACTGATTGATTGCATCGGCTCGGGTGTTCGATCCGAGAAAGCCCCGCCGAAGCGGGGCAAGTCTTGACAAACACGGATCGCACAGGAGGAACACCCGCGCTTTCCTGCTGCTAAGACGGAAAAGGGATCTGCCAGGTTTTCCAGTACGGTGTTGGACAGAGGCGTCCCGCTGGTCGCAGCAGTTCTTGCGCTGTTTCGCCCTAAGACGAGGCTTCAATGCTGCTGTGGATCAAGATTAGGTGGATTGAAAACCGCAGCGCGTGGATGGGATCGCCGCTCGGGCTACGCCCTCCCAGCTTGCTCATCCACGCGCTGAAGTAGCCGAAGCTTGCGCGCCGCGTGGCGGTTTTACCCCGCCGTCGACATTTGGCGATTGTTAGCACCATTGTTGCGGCGATCGGACGACCGCCGCAACGGGTATGATTACAGGAGAAAATCGCCTGCTCCCAGCTGGACGTGGCCCTGCAGCTGAATCTCGAAGTCATGAACGCCGTCGCCGTTCAAATCGGCCTGGATAACGGTATGGTCGTCCTCGTAGTGCCACGCGAGCGCGCCAGCCTTCTTGTCGAACAAGGCATTCTCCTGCGCCTGGAAATGGAAGGCTGCATCGCCCTGCGCAGAGCCATTCGCATCTATCGCCGAGAGGTCGATCTTATCCACGCCGTGCTGGAAGTCGCTGATGACGTCGCGGTTCGAGCCGGACCCAGTTTCCGTCGCAGTTTTGAAGACAAATGTATCCGAGCTGGTGCCACCGGTCATGATGTCCTTTCCGGCACCGCCAATGATGACGTCCGCGCCGGCGCCGCCGTCAAGCTTGTCCGCGCCGGCCCCGCCATTGAGAACGTTGCCGCCGTTATTGCCGCCGGCCAGCACGTCGTCGTAGCTGGAGCCGGTCACGTTCTCGATGCTGACGAGCTTGTCACCGGTGGCGTGCCCGCCCGATGCGGTCCAAGTCGCCAAGCTGACATGGACCCCCGCGTCGGAACCCGCATAGCTGGCCGTGTCGTTGCCAGTACCGCCATCGAGCACGTCCGCGCCGGCGCCGCCCTTCAACACGTCATTGCCGGCGAGACCCTTGAAGGTTTCGTTGCCGCCGTTGGACTCACCGGTGTGCGGCATGATGTCATTGCCGTTGGTGCCGGTATATTCCTTCGTGGTGGTCGGCGAAGTCGGTTGCGTCGGCGAAGTCGGTGACGTCGGCGAAGTCGGTGAAGTCGGTGAGGCTGGCGACGTCGGCGCGGTTGGCGAAGTCGGCGCGGTTGGCGAAGTCGGCGCTGTTGGCGAAGTCGGCGTGGTTGGCGTTCCCGATGTGGGGCTGGAGCCGGATTCATAGGCACCCATGTCGACAGTTCCAACGACGCGATGGTCGCCGTCCAGATCGACGGAGCTGACGCCGTACTTGCTGGTCCCGTGGTCGATCGCCGTCGAGCTGGAGCTGAGGTGGAAGTTGTCGCTCGATGCCCCTACGAATTTAGGGTCAACGCCGAGCTGGTTGCCGTTCGCCGTGCTCGGCATCGCGTTGCCGCCGTCCGTCTTGACCGAGGCTTGGCCGGCCGTGCCGTTATACGTGATGTTGTTGGCCCAGACGACGTTGTTGTTGGTGCCGCCGCTTGACGTATTATCGATCGCAGTGTTGTTCTTGTTCAGCGACGGGTCGGTTACGGCGACGTTGTTGACCCAGGTGTTGTTGCTCGATGCCGAGTTGCTGAGCTCGCCCCGCCAGGTGCCGGTGTTCGCCGGGTCCTGATTGTTGTGGTATGCGGTGTTGTTCGACACAGTGACGGAGTCGCTCCAGGTAACCTGAATGCCTTTGCCGCCGTTCCCGTAGACGAGGTTGTTGTCGACCAGGGTCTTGAACGTGTAGTTCGGGTTACCGCTCGCCTGCGTGCTCTGGAAATCGTCGATGATGATGCCGTTGCCGTCGGTGTGCTCACCAGACTTTGTGACGTTGTCGTGCGAGATGTTGTTGCGCACGATGTTCCGGTATCCGTCCGTCGAGGTATCACCGGTGATGTTCCGGTTCTGGTAGATGGAGATGCCCGAGAACCAGCCTGTCGAAGCGTTATTGTAAGTCTCGTTGCCTTCGATGTGGACGAAGTCCGACTGGTTGAACTGGATGCCCGACTCCCCGCTGCCGTGGACCTTGTTGTTGAGGATCTGGACGTGGTGGACATTGTTCGCTTCGATGCCGTCGCCTTTGGCGCCGCCGATGTCAAAGCCGTCGATTACCACGTGGTTGGCGTTGACACTGATCGCGTTCCACGAGCCCGCGGGCGGCCGGATCAGCGCCCCGCCGGGCACTTCCGAGCGGAGCGTGATGTCGCCTGCCGCCGAGCCGTCCTTGTCGATGTTGATGCTCTCGTTGTAGGTCCCCGGTTTCACCACGACCTCGTCGCCAGGCTTAAGGTTCGAAGCCATCGCCTCACTGATCGTGCGAAAAGGAGAGGAGGCACTGCCGTTACCGCCGCCGCTGCTGCTCGAAGCTACGTAGTATGTTGTCATGGTTTTGTTCCTCAACTTCAGCGTTGTCTAATATTTAGTGGTTAATCATGCGTTGCGGCGGGGCTTATAGGACGACGTTCTGAAGGGTGCAACAGCATCGAAACAGTAAGTACTTGAGAAACATAGCCATATTGCTGCCACAATATCCAGATCACTCCCAAGTTACATTTTGAAATATTTGTGGAAATTCGATTTGCCAAAATTGGGACAAAATATATATCTCGCGTGCCGCGAATTATTCTTTCTGCAACTATGGCGGCACCCGCCCATTGAAAAGATTAGGAAAACCTCATGGACATGACTGGAATCCTGCCGCCCAGGCCGGATTCAACATTTTTTCTGATTTTTTCAATTTTTGGCAGCTTCGCCTTCACAATTGGGGCTAATTGAGAGGGCCGTGGCATCGCCAACACCCTCTCTGGGGTGCTCGATTCGATCATGAGTCGCTTTCAAGACTGATTAGATAATGGGCACACCGCTCCTCTGCCGACACATGCCAGAAGGTGAAATTCGCCTTCGAAGCGCAGGCTTTGGCGGAAGCCTATACTCAGCGCAACGGCTTCGAATGCGTGTGATCGCGCCGAAAAACACCGCTCAGGTGGTGGCGTATCCCGAACAATCCTGAACTCGAACCTGCCAATTTAGAGAGCGTGGGCAGGGCAATTCATCCATGGCTCGGGTTCCAATCGCCAGATTATAAGGGAAATTTGCTCGGACCCCTCATTTGACATGGAGGCGGCTGATCCCAATTGCGGCGCGGGTCCTTCGGCGGCACATCGAGCGCAACGGCGAATGTTCAGACGCTCTCGGCCTCGCAGTTGTTCTATGGGGAGAGAAATATTGATCTTCTTCGTGGCTGGTCTTTCCGATACCGGAGCCATGACAATTTCGGTTGGCTGTCATGTCGTCACGCAGGCGGCAAACAGTTCCATAGAGATCATCTTTGATACGTCGCGGAGGCGAATAATATTGTCCAAGACTGTCCAGTAATTGTCGCAAGAGGTTTATTCGTGTTGTACGCCGCAGCCAATAAAAATACGGAAATCCTGAGGATGTCGCCGAAAAGTTGAAATGTTGTAGAATTATATATGTTTCAACCTAAGCCTTACTGTTCCTAGCCACAATAGGTGGGATGCTGCCGCCGAAAACGGCGTGTACCCTCCCTGTCAATTCTTAGGGGGCGAGTATGAGAACGATTTTTTTTTGAACATCGGCGCCGCTGCATTTCTATATGCAATGAACGCCTACGCCGTTGATCTTCCTGCGGGCGCCAAAAAGGCTACAATGGACGAGTTCAAAGCTTTGGCTGACGGTAAGCCTGTGAAAGTAGAAATTCTCGATCTGGAAAAGCCTGTGTCCGCCGAACTCGTTTGGAGTTGGAAGAAGGGCACCATTACCGGTAAAGCCGATATCGGCGGCAAAACGATCGACGTGAAAACAAAACTCACCTTCAAGGGCGATAAGGCCTGTTCTGCCGGCAAAGGCGAAAAGCCAAGCTGCCACTTTATCTATATCGATGGCGACAAGTTCTACGAAGTTCGCGATGACATGAAAGTCCATGCTGTCTCGACCGTCGGATGAGGTTCGCAGTCCATCCCGCAGCTCCCGACCTCCGCACTTATGGAGCTCGGTCCGATCCCGCTGCTCCCGTTGCCCTGAAAGCGGCGCTGTAGCTTCCATCATCCCTGCGGTAATTGCCGGACGGCAAGGGGCGGTCATCCGACAGCGCCAAAAGCTGATATGCGGCCGCCGCCGTCGACAAGCCACGCCGATACAGCCGGGCTTGTGTTCCTGGCTTTTGAAGTCCTATGGCAGACTAGAACCGTTCGGTTCTTCTCAGCGATCCAGGAAATGATCGAAGTAAATCTTGGGGATGGGGTAAGCGTAGACGCCTCGATCGACAAAGCCGCGCCTGTAGAGGCAATTTCTGAGCGCCGCGTTATAGTACAGGCTCTGCGGATCCGGTGACCCGCGTCGCCATGAGCCTGCCTCCGGCACGCACCACTGAAGAGCTTTATCGTATCGAGAGAGGAGGGTGGCGTCTGTGTCGACCCGTACGCCGCTGTAGGATTGATAGTTTGAAGGAGATTCTGCGGCCGAAATACAGCCCAGGCTAAGTGCAACGCCAACGACTGCCATCAATCTCATTGGGTTTAGTTCTCCTCTGGTTGATCATCGAAGTAATCGAGCGGGAGGTTATTTGTTTCAACGCCTGCGGGCAAGAGGGTTGGGCTGCTAGAGCAATTCTAGGAAAAGTGTGAATCGGTTTTCCGTCCCGGAGTGCGTAAAAACAAAAACTTAGAGCGGTTTCTGCGCTTCCATGAAAAAGCTGAACCGCTCTAGGTGTGGAGCCTCAACAGGTTGTCCTGGGTAAGAGCGAGTCTGCTGATTGGTGGTTTTGAATTTAGGCTTCCGTAAGGCCTGTGCCAATTGTAGCGATGGAGCCATCGTGGCAGCTCGGCGGCGCGCGTGTCTGAGTTGGGATAGGCGACAGCGTAGGCCCACTCTCTGA
>NZ_JACIFV010000042.1 GCF_014197535.1 Rhizobium aethiopicum | reverse complement strand
GCAGGCAGGCTGCGCGCCGGCAGCGTTCGCCTCAACAGCGCCGCCTGGGACAGTGCCGCCCCTTTCGGCGGCTACAAGCAATCCGGCAACGGTCGGGAATACGGGAAGTTCGGACTGCACGAGTTTACCGAGATCAAGGGCATAGCCGGCTTCTCGAACGAGTGAACGTCAATACGAGAGGTCGGTGTTCGGGATGCCTGCGTGCGATAAGGGCGCGCAGGATCCGGGCGCATATGCGCGATCGCAGGTGATTGCCGACGGGGCGATCGTGTGGAAGAACCAGCGAGCGCTCTCGTCGTGCCTGAGATGGCACCCTCGCGCGCAAAGCGGCTGCTCGGGCAGCGCAGGAGATACTCGCGAGCCCGCGACATGACACAAGCGAGCAGATCATCGTAACAGGTCTTTGGAAGTGGCGCCCTACCCGTCGGTTCAATGGCAAGTCGCCCATCCCGTCACAGGTGCGCCCGTCGGACGCACCTGAGTTTTGCCGTCATTCGTAAACGCAGATGTAGATCTTGCGCACAGTCTCTATCGTGCGCCAAACACCGGCAAAACCTGGCTTCATAACGAAGCTGTCCCCAGCGCGATAGGTCTTCGTCTCCCCACCCTTCTCCTCGATTTCCACAAGACCTGAGATGATATGGCAGAATTCGTAGGTGGTGCCCTTGATCGAATGATGCTCGCCAGGCGTCGCTTCCCAGACGCCGGTCAACACCTTCTCTCCCTTGGAAGCATCCTGGGCCCAGGTCTTGAAAAGAGGATTGCCCGAGATGAGCCGCTCCGGTGCGGGAGTGGCCTCCTTCGCCGTGAAATTCGGATCGGTATCGATGGTGACCAACAGTGACATATCATCTTCCTTATTCGGTTGGAGGGTTCTGCGATCGATGAGGCAGGCCGTCGCGTGGCGGGGCCTCCATCATCGCGGTCCGCCTCTGGGTGGGTGTCACCCGAGATTAAGTCGATGCAGAAGTTGGCGTTGCTAAAGAGAAGCGCCGCTTTAGCGGATAATTTCAAAATCCCGCCACAACCCAACCAAACCTACTGTCGTCGCGAGAGCTGTCGCCGGGGAACACCGTGAACCGGTAGTGAGCAACAACGGCGCTGGTCTGCAAACGCCGCGGTTTCGAGTTTTGGCCATTCGAGGCATTGGCAGTTCTACGGCTATCGGTCGTTCGAAGGCCAAGTCCGGACCATAAATGCCCGGCCGCGCTTTTTTAATGCGGGAATAAGGTGGTCAGCGGCATATGGGCCTTGATGATCGGCGACTTGAGGACGACGAAGCTGAAATATTTGTCGATGCCGACGTCCATGTCGGTGAGCCGCTCCATGATCGTCTGATATTCGTCGATGCCGGCCGTGACGAATTTCAACAGATAATCGTAGCCACCCGAAACGAGATGGCATTCGATCACCTGGTCGACCTTCTCGATCGCTGCAAGGAAGCGGGCGAAGTCGATCTGCCGATGGTTCTTCAGGGTGATTTCGGTGAACACGGTCAGTGTCTGCCCGAGTTTGCTGACATTGATCTGAGCCGAATAGCCTTCGATGTAGCCTTCGGATTGCAGCTTCTTCACCCGCATCAGGCAGGGGCTTGGCGACAGGTTGACCAGCTCGGCGAGTTCCACGTTTGTGACGCGGCCATTCTTCTGCAGTTCGTAGAGGATTTTTATGTCGATCCGGTCAAGTTTCATCATCACACGCGCCTTCGCTTGCTCGAGATCGCCCAACGGCGCAGCAGATTATGCTGCAGCCTTTTCAACGTCGAGCTTAACACATCACAAAGGGGTGTCGACCGGATTGCGGGACATGCCGAAGCACAAATGGCTGCCGGCTGGCCCGCAAGACGGAATCTTCTGCTGTCGCTGGATGAACTCCGGCAAAGGTGCCGCGTCGGATCCGCTAGACTGGCCTGAAACGGAGACCATACCATGCCCGCACCGCTCACGCGCGTCAACACCACACCGCAGCTGCCCGCTGCCGCCGATGCGGTCGTGATCGGCGGCGGCATCGTCGGCGTTTTCGCGGCCTATTATCTGGCCAGACGTGGAATGACGGTCGCCCTCGTCGAGAAAGGCCTTGTCGGGGCGGAACAATCGAGCCGCAACTGGGGTTGGTGCCGGCAGCAGAACCGCGACGCCCGCGAATTGCCGATGTCGACGAAGAGCCTCGATCTGTGGGAGCGCTTCGCCGCTGAGACCGGCGAGGACACCGGCTTCCGCCGATGCGGCCTCTTCTATCTCAGCAACAGCGATGAGGAACTCGCCGGCTGGGCCCGTTGGCGCGATTTCGCCCGATCGGTCGGCGTCACGACGCATATGCTGAGCGGCGCCGAGACAACCGAACGCGGGCGGGCAACCGGCACGGCGTGGAAAGGTGGGGTTTTTTCGCCGACCGACGGCACCGCCGATCCTGCAAGAGCCGCGCCCGCCATCGCGCGTGCGATCCTGAAGCTCGGCGGCACGGTGCATCAATCCTGTGCGGCCCGCGGCATCGACATTGAAGGCGGCAGAGTTTCAGGCGTCGTCACCGAGCACGGCACGATCCAGACAAAAATCGCGATCCTGGCGGGCGGCGCCTGGGCCTCGTCCTTCTGCCGCCAGCTCGGCATTCGATTTCCGCAGGCCTCGATCCGCTCGTCGATCCTGTCGGTTTCGCCGGGCGCACCCGGCCTGCCGGATGCGCTGCATACATCGGCGGTTTCCGTGACGCGTCGCGGCAACGGCGGTTACACGCTGGCGATCAGCGGCCGCGGCCGCGTCGATCCCACCGCGCAGCAGTTTCGTTTTGCGCCGCATTTCCTGCCCATGTTCGCCCGCCGCTGGCGGAGTCTGGCACCCGGCGGATTGGAGGGGATTCGCTCGGGCCACGAATCTCTGGCGCGCTGGCGGCTCGACAGACCGACGCCGATGGAGCGCATGCGCATCCTCGATCCGGCCGTCGACCAGGCCACCATTACCCTCACGCATTCACGGGCGCTCAAGCTTCTGCCCGCCTTGAAGAACACCGAAATCAACGCCGCCTGGGCGGGCTATATCGACAGCACGCCGGATGGCGTGCCAGCGATCGGCGAATTCGCCACCCTTCCAGGTTTCATCCTCGCTGCGGGCTTCAGCGGCCACGGCTTCGGCATCGGACCCGGCGCCGGTCATCTGATCGCCGATATCGTCACGGGCGACGAGCCGATCGTCGATCCGCGGCCCTATCATCCCAACCGCTTCGCGGGGTCCGCCTGGGGCAAAGTCGCCGATTTCTAGAGCGCGTCGCAAAGAGAAGGCCGGGTCACTCAGGAGGCCAAGGCCATCCGCGGGCTTACGGCAGGCGGAGCCTTGCGGGCGTCGGCGGTCTGGAAGCGGGAAATCCGCTCGTTCAGCAGTTCCACCTGCTGCCGAAGCCTGTGAATTTCGGCGGTGTTTTCCTCCACCATTGCAGCATTGTGCTGCGTGATATGCTCGATGTCGCGAACGGCGCTGTTGACCTCGTCGATGCCTTTGTACTGCGTGCTGGTGGCAGTCGAGATGACCTGCACCAGCCCGTTGATAGAGGTAAAATGCTCGATTATCGCCGAAAGCGCCTCACCGGTCTCCTCGACGAGCCTGACGCCCGTGCCCACCTGCGATGCGCTGTTGGAGATGAGATCCTTGATTTCGCGGGCAGCCTTGGCGCAGCGCTGTGCAAGCTCGCGCACTTCCTGTGCGACGACGGCAAAACCCCTGCCCGCCTCCCCCGCCCGCGCCGCCTCGACGCCGGCATTGAGGGCGAGAAGATTTGTCTGAAAGGCAATCTCGTCGATCACACCGATAATGCTGGAGACCTTGTCCGACGAACGGTTGATGGCGTCCATGGCGTCGACGGCCTTGGCGACAACGGCCGCGGAATGCTCCGCCTGCCGATGTGCCTCGGCGACGGAAACCGATGTCTGGCGCGCATTTTCCGCTGTCGTGCGAACGCTGGCGGTGAGTTCGCCAAGCACACGTGAACTGTCTTCGAGAGCGGCCGCCTGCTGTTCCGTGCGCCGCGCCAGATCGTCGGCCGCGCCTGAAAGATTGGTGCTGCCCTCGGCGATTTCGTAGGTGGTGTTGCGAACCTCGGCGAGTGTGCGGCGAAGCGCATCGATCGCCTGGTTATAGGTCCTGGCCATCGCGACATAATCGGCGGCTAGCTCCTCGCTCATCACGGCTGCGAGGTTGCCGTCGGCAAGCTTGCCGAGCATGTCGGACAGTGCGTCCAGGGCCTCGCTCTGCTCGGCTTCGATGCGCGCCTGCTCGGCTGCGCGACGAGCCTGCTCCTGTTCGTCCCGCGCCCTGTTCGTTTCAGCGACCTCTTCGAGCCTGGTCTTTTCGAGCGCCTGGTCGCGGAAGACCGTCACGGACCGGATCATATCGCCGATTTCGTCGCCACGCTTGCCATCGCCGATCGGCACGTTGAGATCGCCCGCGGCAAGTCTCGTCATCGTCTGGGTGATCCGCTTCAGCGGTCCGCGCAGCGTTTCGATCAGCATGAGGCCGCCGATGATGGCAAGCACCGTGCCGGCAATCATCGCCGCGAGTGACATCGTGGCCGAACGCTGGCTGATGTCCTTGCCGCTCTCCTGCGCAGTGCTGACGAATTGCTCCAGGGTATGGCTTGAGGCGGCCACGAGTTCGGTTGCCGCGCCCCTCTCTGCCCGCCACCGGTCTGCGACCGATATCAGCAGCGACGTGTCCTTTTCGATCGTGGCGAGGGATGGCTCGATCTTCTTCGCAAGTTCCTGCAAGGCGGCGTTTTTCCCGCTCAAGGGTACGAGCTGTGCAGCGCTTTCGCGCAGCGCCTTGAGATCGGCGAGAACGGCGTCCCGCGCTTCGGCATCGACCCGCCTGTTCAGTTCACTCAGATGAAGGCGCAGATCGTCGATCGATTTGAAAGCAGTATTGACGATCACCACCACCGAGCGAAGCGTGGCGATGTTCGCATCCATGCCGACAAAACGCTCGATAGCGGTATCCGCATTGCCTGAGGCAAGTTTTCCGAACTTCTCCTCGAAGCCCTGCAAGTCCTGGTCGACGGGAGCATAGCCCTCGAGCGCAAGATTGGCGTTGTCCTTGGCCATCGCCGAGAGCTTGTCCAATACCGGCTTCAGCGCGGCAAACTGGCTTTGGGCCTTGTCGGAGGCGATTGCGGCGCTGCTGCCGACCTCCTTGACGAGCGGCGGCAAGAGGCTGCCGAGAGCGCCGGCGACATCGGCGGGGGCAGTCGCCTGCGCTGTTGCCTTGCGCAATTTTGCAATGCGCTGGGCGATATTCTTGTAGGCGGAGGCATCGAGAAGAAGGGCCCGGACGAAGGCTTCCTTTCCGTTCGCCTGATCCTGAAGGACGTCGAGCTGCTTGCGGGCGGTCTGGCTTTCCTTGAAAAGCTGCGCCACAGCCTGATCGATCGCCTGTTCGGTGTTCGTGCGCTCCAGTGCCACAGCCCAGAGCGCGTCGGCGCTGCCCAGCATCTTGCCGCCGAGGTCGCGCACCGCCGAGATCTGCTGCTTCTGCGACGGATCGATCAGCATGGCATCGAGCGTCGCAGCCCCCTTCTCCTGATCGGAGATGCTGGCGATCAGCCGATCGCGCGTGGCCGTTGTCGGAAGATCGGTAAAGGCAGTCAGCGAGGATCGCAGCTGCTGGAAACTGGAAAGCGTGTCGATCGTCTGCCGCGTCAGGGTCATCTGGCCTTTGAGCGTTCCGGCGGTGAAATAGCCGAAAAGCCCTATGCCCGCTATGAGGACGATCAGAGGCACCACGAAGAAGAGAACCTTCGTGACGATCCGCATACGCTGCAACAGTCGATCAATCAACGCCATAAGAAAGCCCCGCCCCCAGGAATGGTCACGCCTGATGGCGCGACGATAGCCGCAACTGCTAAAAAAATGGTCAATGGTGTCGAGTTCGTTCAGGAGTCGCTAAATGCGTAACCGAGGTCACATTTTCGGCATCCCGAGGTTCGCTGACAAACCTCGCTCTTACTCGACGTCATCCTCGGCATTGTGCCCGGGGGATCTGCCGCCCTATCGAACGGAGGCAGATGCTCGGGACAAGCCCGAGCTTGAAGAAAGAGGAGTTGGCCGCCTGGATCAGCGGCCTGGAGGGCGCATTTCTGCGCCATCGGCACATCAACTAGCCGATCGCCATCAGGCTCGCATTGCCGCCGGCAGCGGCGGTGTTGATCGAGGTCGACACTTCCTCCAGCAGCCAGTTGAGGCAATAGGCTTCCGGGTCGCTTGCCAGTTCCTCGCTCGTCGCGGCCTGGACCAAGAGAAGCGGGCCGGGCAGCGCGGCGATCTTCCGGTTGACGGCAAGAACCCTGTCGCGGTCCCCTTCGACCAGCGCGCCGGAGAACGGCCCGTCCTTTTCCCAATCCGATGTCCAGGAAAGGCGGCTGGCGACAGCCGCCGGAAGATCCGCCAGCGCCGACTTCGATATGGAAGCCGCATCGACGACGACGTGGTTGCCTGTGGAAAGGGCCGCGGCGATCTGGCGATGCAGTCCGGTTTCGGTCTGCGGCACGAGCAGGATGCGGCCGCGCGGATGGAGCGCGTAGAGATTGCGCTCGCCGACAGGGCCGGTGAGTTCACGTTCGAGCCCGAGCGCCGAGCGGCTCGCATAGCCACGCGCCACCTCCCCTTCGCCCGTCAGGCCCTTCTTGTCGAGCCAGACGATGTAATCGCGAAGCGCGAGGTCGGTATGAACGGAATCCTGCTGCGGCGGCACGGGTGCGCGCTGCACCAGGCGACCGATATAGAGCGGACCGCCGGCCTTCGGCCCCGTTCCCGACAGGCCGCGGCCGCCGAAAGGCTGCACACCGACAACAGCGCCAATGATGTTGCGGTTGACATAGAGGTTGCCGGCCTTGATGCGGCTCGTCACATGCGCAATCGTTTCGTCAAGCCGTGTGTGAAGCCCGAAGGTGAGGCCGTAACCCGAGGCATTGATGTCGTCGATCAGGCGATCGAGCCCGTTTCTCTTGAAGCGGACGACATGCAGGACCGGCCCGAAGACCTCCTTCGTCAGGTCCGACAGCGACTTGATCTCGATGATCGTCGGCGGAACGAAGGTGCCTTTTGCTGCGCTTTGCGGCAGCGGCAGCTGTTCCACCTTGCGGCCGGCGCCGCGCATCGCTTCGATATGCTGGTCGATCTCCGCCTTCGCCCCATCGTTAATGACGGGCCCGACATCGATGCTTAAGCGATCGGTGCGGCCGATGGTCAATTCACGGAACGCGCCCTTCAGCATGGCGAGCGTCCTGTCGGCCACATCATCCTGAAGGCAGAGGACGCGGAGCGCCGAGCAGCGCTGGCCGGCGCTGTCGAAAGCCGAAGTCACGACGTCGGCCACGACCTGTTCGGCCAGGGCGGAAGAATCGACGATCATGCCGTTCTGGCCGCCGGTTTCGGCAATCAGCGGGATCGGCTTGCCGGTCGCCGACAGGCGCTCGGCGAGCTGCGCCTGGATCATGCGGGCCACCTCGGTCGAGCCGGTAAACATGACGCCGGCCGTTTGCTGCGCCCCAACCATGCCGGCGCCGAGCCGGCCGCTGCCGGGCACGAATTGCAGAGCACCGACCGGCACGCCAGCCTCATGGAGAATCTTGACGCTCTCCGAAGCGATGATCGGCGTGACGCCGGCAGGCTTCGCCAGCACGGGATTGCCGGCGACGAGGGCTGCGGCAACCTGGCCGGTGAAAATCGCCAGCGGGAAATTCCACGGGCTGATGCAGACGATCGGGCCGAGCGGCAGATGCGATGGCCCGAGGGTCTTGCGGGCCTGGTCGGCATAATAGCGCAGGAAGTCGACCGCCTCGCGCACTTCGCCGACGGCGTTGGCGGCGGATTTGCCGGCCTCGCGCATGACGATGCCCATCAGCACCTTGATGCGGGCCTGCATGATATCGGCCGCCCGATCGAGGCAGGCGGCGCGCTCTGCGGGGGGCACGGCCGCCCATTGCGGCGCATATTCGGCTGCCATCGCAACGACGCGGGCTGCCTCCTCGACCTTCAGCTCGGTCACGGTGCCGACGACGTCGCGGTGATCGGCGGGATTGAGGACATCGCGTGTTACGCCGTCGGTGGAGCCGTCGGCAAGGATCGGCAGCGCATGCCAGGGCGTCGCAGCCGTGGAGGCAAGCGTCTGCGCCAAGTCCGAAAGCGTGGCTTCGCTCGAGAGATCCAGGCCGCTCGAATTGGCGCGGGCGCTGCCGTAAAGCGCCTTGGGTGCTGCGATCTGCACATGCGGGGCACCGACGACCGGCATGGCCGCGACGGTCTCGGCCGGATCGGCGATCAGCGCCTCGACTGAAACGTTCGGATCGGAAATGCGATGCACGAAAGAGGAGTTGGCGCCGTTTTCGAGCAGGCGGCGGACGAGATAGGCAAGCAGCGTTTCATGCGTTCCGACGGGCGCATAGATGCGGCAGGGCCGGTCGAGCTTTTCCTTTCCGACCACCTCGTCATAGAGCGGTTCGCCCATGCCGTGTAGGCACTGGAATTCGTATTTGCCGACCGCGAAGTCAGGCCCCGCCAGATGATAGATCGCAGCCAGCGTCTGCGCATTGTGGGTGGCGAATTGCGGAAAGACGGCATCGGCGGCGGCGAGCAGCTTGCGCGCGCAGGCGATATAGGCGACGTCGGTATAGATCTTGCGGGTATAGACCGGATAGTCGTCGAGACCATCCAGCTGGGCGCGCTTGATCTCCGCATCCCAATAAGCGCCCTTGACGAGACGGACCATCATCCGGCGCCCGGAGCGGCGGGCGAGATCGATGATGTAGTCGAGCACGAAGGGGCAGCGCTTGCCATAGGCCTGCACGACGAAGCCGAGCCCGTTCCATCCGCCGAGCTCCGGCGCAAAGCAGAGTTCTTCGAGAAGATCGAGCGAAAGCTCCAGCCGGTCGGCCTCCTCGGCATCGATATTGAGGCCGATATCATAGGACTTCGCGAGAGCGGCAAGCGCCTTGACCTTCGGCAGCAGCTCGCCCATCACCCGGCCGGCCTGCGCTCTCACATAACGCGGGTGCAGGGCCGAAAGCTTGATCGAAATTCCCGGGCCGTCATAGATGCCGCGGCCATCCGCCGCCTTGCCGATGGCGTGGATCGCCTTCTGGTAATCCTTGAAATAACGCTCGGCGTCGGCGGCGGTCGTCGCGGCCTCGCCCAGCATGTCGTAGGAGTAGCGAAAGCCGCGCGCTTCGAGCGGCCGAGCGCGTTTCAGCGCCTCCTCGATCGTTTCGCCGGTGACGAACTGCTCGCCCATCATGCGCATCGCCATATCGACGCCGCGGCGGATCACCGGCTCGCCGGCACGCGCGATCAGCCGCGTCAGCGCCGCCGACAGGCTGCGGTCATTGACCGTCGAGGTCAGCTTGCCGGTGACGACGAGACCCCAGGTGGCGGCGTTGACGAACATGGATTTGCCGCCGCCGATATGCGAGGTCCAATTGCCCTCGGCGATCTTGTCGCGGATCAACGCGTCGCGGGTATCCGTGTCGGGAATGCGCAGCAGTGCTTCAGCAAGACACATGAGCGCGACACCTTCCTGGCTGGAAAGCGAATATTCCTGAACCAGCCCTTCGACGCCGGTGCCCTTGTGCTTGGCGCGCAGCGCCTCGATCAGCGTGCGGGCCGTGCTGCGGATATCATAACGCTTCGCCTCGGAGACGCGCGCGGCCGCAACGAGCGGCGGCAGGCATTCGGTTTCGGGACGGCGATAGGCGGCGGTGATTGCCTGGCGAAGCTCGGATTGCGGCCGGATCGGCGGCGCGAAGGCGGCGAATGGCGCGGGATCATTGGATGGCGTGTTGTCGATCGCTGCGTTGAGCATGGAGGTCCCTATCAATCGATATATGGTTTAACGGATGAATGAGACGCCGGGCTCATCGTCCCAGCCAGCATCATCGGTGACGACAGGGCCGGAATATTCCGTCTCGCAAAGCGGGCGCGCCGGCTTGTCGCGTTTGAGCGTGAGCGCTGCCGCCACGGCCCTTATCGCCACCGGCCGGTAGTGGGCGATCAGGTCCGGCTTCTCGTCGTCGTCCTGCGTTTCCCTGCCCATGCATGACCCCGTTTTGCATGTGGTGCCGGTGCGATCCTGACGATGCGTCAAGCACCTGCGCCTTTCATCCCATTGTCCACCCGTAAGGTATCACAGATCGCCAATCACGATATCACTTGATTTTCGCCATTTTCAGCCTGTATGAACTTATTAAAACGCATCTAAGAGCTCAAATGGCTAGTGAACCAGACATCTTTAGTGAATTGGACCAATTCGACAGAAAGATCCTCGCAGCACTCGCCGAGGATGGCAGATTGTCGATCACCGATCTCGCCGCGCGCGTCGGGCTCTCGAAGACGCCCTGTCAGCTCCGCTTCAAACGGCTGATCAACGACGGCTATATCGAAGGCTTCAAGGCCGTCCTCAATCCTGCGAAAATGCAGCTCGACCACATCGCTTTCGTCGAGGTGAAACTTTCCGACACTCGCGAAGCTGCGTTGAAGAGCTTCAACGACGCCATCAAGAAGATCAGGGAAGTCGAGGAGTGCCACATGATCGCCGGCCGGTTCGACTATCTCCTGAAGATCCGCACCCGCGACATCGGCCGCTACCGCCGCGTCCTCGGCGAACGCATCTCAACCCTGCCACATGTGGCCAACACGTCGACCAACGTCGCGATGGAGACGATCAAGGAAGGCTGGGACAAATTTGGGTCGAGTCTTTCGTGATCGTCGACCCTGCGGCTACATTGCCGCATTGAGCTTTCCGCTCGGCAGCATTATCAACGTTTTCACGCCGAATGGCGGGGGAAACCATGCAAAGTCGTTTGGACATGATCGAGAAATGGCTGATGCGCATCCTATGCGCCATCGCACTCGTGTCTGTGGGATTTGCGCACCAGGCCCCGGCGATCGCGGCCGCCCCCGTAAATCTTGCCGAATATGTGCTTCCGGACGGGACGCTGCCTACGCTTTGCGTCACCGTCGCGGACGACGAAGGCAAGAGCGGCACTGATCACAAAGCCCACAATCATGGCTGCGAAGCCTGCCGGATCAGTGCTTCCGTCCTGCTTCCGCCACCTGCAGACATCGCCGGGAAAGCTGTTGCATTTTCCCTTCGGGTGGATCTTCCCATCCGCATCGAAGCCTTACATCGGCAGATTTACCCGCCCAACACCGGTCCCAGAGCCCCTCCTTCCGACCCGATCCTGACCTGAACCAGCGCGTCAGCCAGGCAGAGGCGCGCCCTTTGTTCTCGGCCGCGCCTTTGCCAGCGGCCACGGATTCGGAATTTCATCATGTCGACTATCACTTCCGCCGCTCCGGCGGAAAACGCCGTACCCGGCGTCTCGCTTTATCGCGCCATCTGGCGCTGGCACTTCTTCGCCGGACTTCTCGTCATTCCCTTCATGCTGAACCTCGCGATCACCGGCTCGCTCTATCTCTTCAAGAACGAGATCAACGAAAGCGTCTTCGCCTACCGCTATGACGTCGTCGCTTCAGGCCAACCTCTGGCGCCGGAAAAGCTGGCGGAGATCGCGACGGCCGCCGTGCCCCGCTCCGCGGTCACCGCCTACAAGGACCCGGCAACGCCTGAGCGCTCGGCCATCGTCACGGTGTCAAGCGATGCCAGCTCCACGCTCGTCTTCATCGATCCCTATAACGGCAGGATTCTTGATAGGGTCGGCTCAACCGAAGAGTTCAACTACGTCGTCAAGCGCATCCACAGTCTTGCTCTGTTTGGGAGCCTTCCAAACAAGCTGATCGAGATTGCCGGCGGATTCGCCATGGTGCTTGTCGTGACCGGCATCTATCTCTGGTGGCCGCGCCGCCAGACGGGCGGCGTCGTCACGGTCCGCGGCACTCCGGCCCGACGCGTCTTCTGGCGCGACCTGCATGCCGTAACCGGTGCTTTCGCGGGCATACTGATTTTCTTCCTGGCGATCACCGGCATGCCGTGGTCGGGCTACTGGGGTTCGAACATGCAGGCCTGGCTAGGAAGCCATGGCCTGGGATATCCGACGCAACTCTGGGACGATGTGCCGAAATCGCAGAAGGTTACCCAGAACGTCCTGCCTGCGGTCGGCTGGACAGTCGAACAGGCTCCGGTCCCGCTCTCCGACATTGCCGTCGCCCAGTCGAAGAAGCCGATCGGCCTGAACAAGGCCGTCGACGTCGCAAAGGCCGCCGGTCTGACGCCGGGTTTCGACATTGCCATGCCTTCCGGTGAAACCGGCGTCTATTCCGCGGCGATCTATCCCGATGACCTCGCCAAGGAGCGGATGATCCACATCGACCAGTATTCCGGCAAACCGCTCGTCGATATCTCCTACGGCCAGTATCCGATTTTCGGAAGAGCCATCGAGTGGGGCATCAACGTCCACCAGGGGCGCGAATTCGGTCGCGTCAATCAATTCCTGATGCTTGCCACCTGCCTGGCGATCATTCTTTCCTGCGTGACCGGCGTCGTCATGTGGTGGAAGAGGCGGCCGTCCGGACGTGTGGGGGTTCCGCCGCTGCCGCCGCGGCGATCGGTTTATATCGGCCTATGGATCATCGCGGCTGTCTTCGCCCTGGCGTTTCCGCTGACCGGTCTCGCCATCCTGCTGATGATCGCGGTCGACCAGGCCATCATTCGCACGATCCCGCCGCTTCGGCGTGCCTTCGCTTGAGAGATGTCGATGAAGACGATCGCATCCGCCCTTCGACGAAACTTTGACAAACGACCGCTCCAACTGGCAACTTCAAAGGAAACAGATGAGATGACTATGTCGAAACTCCCCCGCATCGCTTCCATCGCACTGATCGTGACGGCCGTGGCCGCCGGCCAGGCCTTGGCTCACGCCCACCTGAAAACTTCGAGCCCGGCGGAGAAGGCGTCCGTCATCTCTCCCGGCGAACTCGACCTGACTTTCACCGAGGAACTCGATCTCAAGTTCAGCGGCGTAAAGGTCACAGACCCGGGCAAGAAGGACATCAAGCTTGGCGAAGCCGGGCTGAAGGACGATGGCAAGGTTCTGACGGTTCCGGTTCCCACAACGCTGGCACCAGGCGACTACACCGTCGACTGGCATGTGCTTTCGACCGACGGACATAAGACCAGCGGCAGCTATATCTTCACCGTCAAGCCGTGATCACGCCCGAGACAGTCTATAGCGCTTGCCGCTTTTTCCTGGACGTCGCTGCCCTGTATCTGTGGGGCAGCTCCGCATATCTGTGGCTGCTCGTTCCCGCTTCCCTTTCCGGGAATATCTGGGCACGGCAATATTGGCTTCGAGCCCTTGCCCTCGGCAGCATCGTCGCCGCAACGATCGTTGCTCTCCCGTTCAGGTCCGCGATCCTCAGTGAAGACTGGGCGCAGGCATTTGATTTCAGCGCAATGCTGGATGTTCTTTCCGACACCGCGATCGGCACGGCGTGGATATGGCAGGCGGCGGGAACCGCTGCGCTTTTGCTCGCACACGTCGCGACGCCCATGCGATTGCGGGCCGCTACCATGACGGTCGCCGCGGGATTCCTGCTGGCCGGTCTTGCCGCGAGCGGCCATGCCGCCATGAACACCGGCTGGCTTCGCGCACTGCATCGGGGCAACGATATCGTCCATGTCCTGGCGGGAGGCGCCTGGTTCGGGGCGCTGATCCCGGTCGCGTTCATTTTGCCGCTGCTGTCAGATCGCCAGGCCGGCCGCGACGCGACGACGGCGCTCGTCCGTTTCTCCACGGCAGGCCACGTCGCAGTCGGTGCGGTTTTGATCTCCGGAGTCGCCAACATGTTCCTGATCATCGGCGGTTTCCCGCTCGACTGGTCCGTTACCTATCAGCTTCTGCTTTCCCTGAAGATCCTGCTCGTCCTGTCGATGATCGGACTGGCGATCCTCCACAGGTATGTGCTCGTACCAAAACTCTCCTGGTCTCATGGAGCTGTGACGGCACTCAGGATCGGAACCGTTGTCGAAATCGTCCTGGCGCTTGCGGTCGTCGGTCTGGTGGCATGGTTCGGCATGCTTGAGCCGGTTGCCATGTAAGTCACGCTGGAGGCATGGCGCAACGACCGCATCGAGGCAAACGGCCAGCGACCGGCCCATTCTCTGCATCTTGCTTTCGAACCGCTCACGGCGTCTGATACCGCTAGGAGATGGATCGCTTGACATAAACGAGTCTTCGGCGACCGAACCTGAGAATGAGGAACAGGATGGATCACGCCAATAGCCCGCAAGCACCGGCGAGCGAGGATAAGGAAGCGCGCAGGCTGCAATATCTCCCCTGGGAACGCATCCCATCGGATCTTCATCATCCCGCGTATCTTTCTCGCAAGGCGGAGCTTCGGCGGTCATGCGGTGCAGCTTTGGCCGAGACGTCCTACATCGCCGAGAATGCCGCAATCTTCACCGAAAGCCTGACGATGGGCGAGCGGTCGTGGATTGCGGGCCACGCGCTCGTGCGCGGCGAAGTGATCCTAGGCGATGATTGTTCCGTCAATCCCTATGCCTGCGTTTCCGGCAAGGTGACGTGCGGCAATGGGGTGAGGATTGCCTCGCATGCATCGATCGTCGGCTTCAACCATGGCTTCGACGATCCTGATCTGCCGATACACCGCCAGGGCGTCGTCAGCATCGGCATCACGATCGGCGACGATGTGTGGATCGGCGCCAATTGCGTGATCCTCGATGGCACGATGATCGGAAATGGCGCCGTGATCGCTGCCGGGGCGGTCGTGACCGGCAATATTCCCGCCATGGCGATTGCCGGCGGCGTTCCCGCCCGGGTGTTGCGAAGCCGGGGTTCGGCCGCCGAAAAATCGGGCACGGGCAACACCGAAGATCAATTGCTCAAGCTCGGGCAGAAGGCACAAGAACAATGGCCGGATATTCTTGCGCGTTGGAAAACCCAGGGAAATTATGAATCGCTGGAAGCGGACGGCATCAGGCGGCCGGCGATCCGGCATCTGTGCGACGCGATCGAAATTGCCGCCGGCTTCGGCCACGTGCCGCCGGACATCGATCCGTCGGAGACCATCGAACGTCTCCAAGATCTCCAGGAACCGGCGACCGGCCTTTTCCCGGAAGAGCATGCGCGCGTGCCGGACAAAGCCCTGAGGGATGATCCGAAGGCGCTCTACAACATCCTTTCGGTTGGATATGCGCTGGAGCTGCTCGGCTCCAGCCCGCGGCACCCTGTCCAGGCCGTTCGGCTCGACGCTCAGGACCTCGACCGATGGCTCAGCGCGCTGCCATGGCAAAGCAGGGCATGGCACGCCGGCAGCGTCGTTGATGCCATCGGCACCGCTATGTACTTCAATGCGAAGTATTTCGGCATTCGGCATCCGCGGCAGGCGCTCTTCGAGTGGCTGAGCCGGCATGCCGACGGCGTCTCCGGCCTTTGGGGCGAGCCGACAGCGCTGGAGGGATGGCTGCAGCCGGTGAACGGCTTTTATCGGCTGACGCGCGGCACCTATGCCCAATTCGGCGTTGCGCTTCCGCACCCGCATGCCGCACTCGAAACGATTCACTTGAACTATCGCAATCACAAAGGTTTCGTTGCGGAGAAATACAATGCCTGCAACCTGCTCGATACGATCCACCCTCTGCTACTGATTGCCCGCCAAACCGAATACAGGAGAGCCGATGGGGAGGCGATTGCGCGCAATCTCATCTCAAGGGCGCGGGACAGATGGCGGGACGGCGAGGGATTTCCTTTTGCCGACGGCGGTGAACCCAGCCTGCAGGGCACGGAAATGTGGCTTTCGGTCATTCACTTGGCCGCCGATTTCCTCGGCTTGGCAGATCGCTTCGCGTTCGTTCCCAAAGGCGTGCACCGGACGGCAACGCCCGGGTTGGGTCTGTAACCTTGGCTTTTCCGATCAACCGTGCAGCGACCCCGTCAGCCAGGCGGCGGCGAGGTCGCGAGCATTGCTGCGCTTGGCTTTGACGGGCACGATCACGTTGTAACGCCCCTCTGCGGCAAGCTCGCTATCCCCAGCGCGCACCAGCGTCCCGTCCTCGAGAAAGGTGCCGACCAGCAGGCGCCATCCGAGCGCAATCCCCTGCCCGGCGCGCGCCGCCGCGATGCTCTCGGTATAATGGTTGAACCGCAGCGACGGCTTGACCTCGATACTGGAGCCGGTCAGCGAAACCCATTGCGACCAGTTGTACCAGGAACGGTCGACAACATCCGTTTCGATGAATTCGTCCGCTGGGCCGAGCGGACCATCTCCCCGACGCCTGAGATAATCCGGAGAGCAGACGGGGGAGATGACGTCGCTGCGCGAGGCGATGACGGTTCCATCGCTGAAGGGAGGCAGGCCGTAGCGGATCGCCACATCGACCTCTCCGCCGTCGAGCGCAATCGGACTGTCCTGGGATATCACCCGGACCAGAATTCCGGGATTCGCCCGGCGGAATTCGGCGAGCCGCGGCAGCAGCCAGAAGGACGAGAAGGCGACGGTCGCCCCGATCGTCACCACGTCCTGGCTGCGCGACTGGATCGCCTCCACGCTTTCGGCGATATCGGCAAAACTCTTGGCGAGCGTCGCGCCGAGGCTGACGCAGGCTGCCGTCGGCTCAATCGCCCGGTGCTTGCGCAGGAACAGCGGCTGGCCGAGTTCCTCTTCCAGCAAGGCGATCTGGCGGCTGACCGCGGCCTGGGTGACGCCGAGCTCGGTCGCGGCCGTGGTGAAGCTCTTCCTGCGCAGAACCGCTTCCAGCGTCACCAGTGCCGTCAGCGACGGGAGCCGTTTTCGGAACTGCATCTTCAAACCTCTTTTCGCATGATAAAAACTTATGCGAGCTTGATTTTTTATGCCGTTGAAACCCTGTAACTGCAAGGGCAATCTAGGGAAACTCTCACATAAGAGGTTCTCATGCTAAATAGGCTTCCATCTTCGATTTCGGCCCTTCTCGAAGCCCGTGCCGACGGCCATTCGCTGCCGGCCGGCCTTTACACCAGGGAAGATGTGTTCGAAGCTGACATCGACGTCTTCTTCCACAAGCACTGGATCTGCGTCGGCCTCGACTGCGACGTTCCCGAACCCGGCGACGCCACGGTGATCGATATCGGCAAGACGAGCCTGATCCTCCTGCGCGACGACGACGGCGAAATTCGCGTCCTGCACAATGTCTGCCGCCATCGCGGCTCCCGCCTTCTCAATCCGGGCAAGACGATCGTTTCGAAGCTCGTCTGCCCCTACCACACCTGGACCTATGAGCTGACGGGCGAACTCAGCTACGCCCCTCATATGGGCAAGGATTTCGACAAGGACTGTCACGGCCTGAAGCCGGTTACCTTCAAATCGATCGGCGGGCTGATCTACGTCTGCCTCTCCGACAATCCGCCCGAGGACATTGCCGGCCTCGAACAGGCGATGGTCGAGCGTCTCGCTCCCTACGACATCCGCAACGCCAAGATCGCCCACCAGACCGACGTCGTCGAGGACGGCAACTGGAAGCTGACGATGGAAAACAATCGCGAATGCTACCATTGCTCCGCCAACCACCCGGAGCTCTGCGTCTCCTTCGTCGATCTCGACTTCGGCTTCGACCCTGAAACGCTGAGCCCGGAAGACCGTGAGCAGGCAGAGGAGCATTTCCGCCTTTACGAGGAACGCACGCAGGCATGGGAGGCCGACGGTTTCCCCTCGGCTGCCATCGAGCAGCTCACCGACTGCGCCACAAACTTCCGCACGCAGCGGCTGATCATAGCAGGCGCCGGCGAATCCCAGACCCCCGATGCCACCGCCGGATCCTCCAAGCTGCTCGGTCACATCACCCGCAAGGATCTCGGCGACACGCATCTCTGGGGTCATAACAGCTGGAACCACTTCATGGGCGACCATGCAGTCGTCGCAACCGTCATCCCGCTTTCGGCGGGCAAGACGCTGGTCCGCACCAAATGGCTGGTCCACAAAGATGCCGTCGAAGGGGTCGATTACGATCTCGACAAGCTGACGGATGTCTGGGTCGCAACGACGGATCAGGACGCCGACCTCGTCGCCCGTTCCCATGCCGGCGCTCTCGATCCCGCTTATCAGCCGGGGCCCTATTCCCGCTTCTCCGAGACGAACCTCGACAAGTTCGCCACCTGGTACATCGACCGGATGCGCGCCCATGGGTATTGATCTCACATCCATGCGTCTAGGTCAGAGCGCGCAGCAGGTCTGGGATCCGGAGACTGACGAGACCCTCGTCTGTCTCGACGTCCATCAGGAGACGCATGACGTGAAAAGCTTCACGTTCGCGTCTCCCGAAGGCAAGCATTTCCACTTCGATGCCGGCCAGTACTTTCTGTTCGACTTCCCCAGCGGTTCGGATGGCGAGGCGCGGTGCTACAGCATCTCGTCGTCGCCCCATCGAAGCAATGCCTTTACGGTGACGGTCAAGCGTGTTCCCGGCGGCAGGATATCGAACTGGCTCCACGACCACATGGCGCCAGGCATGACCGTCAAGGGTCAGGGACCGCTTGGTCATTTCATCCGGCCCAAGGGCGAGAAGATCAAGCTTCTGCTCCTCTCCGGAGGTTCGGGCATCACGCCTGTCATGTCGATCACACGTGACCTGGCAGACCGCTACGAAGCGTCGGACATCGTCTTCCTGCACGCGGCGAGAACGCCTGCCGATCTGATCTTTCGCCACGACCTTTCGGGGCTCGCAGCGAGGATGAAGGGACTGCGTCTCCAATTTCTTCCCGAGACGGTCGCCGGCGAATTATCATGGCCAGGGCTGACCGGCCGGATCTCGCCGGAATTCCTCAAGCTTGCCGTTCCCGACATCGCCGAACGCGTCGTCATGTGCTGCGGTCCCGCGCCGTTCATGGCGGCGGCGCGTTCGATCACGGCGGCTCTGGGCGTCCCGGCAGAAAACTATATCGAAGAGAGCTTCGACGCCGCGGTCATCGACGAGCCGGGCCTCGACGTCGAAGCACAGCCGGCGGCGAGGACTTTCCAGGTCGAATTCGCGAAACAGAACAAGACCTTGGAAGTCCCAACAGACCAGACCGTGCTTGCCGCGGCAAAGAGAGGCAGCGTCCGCCTGCCCTCCTCGTGTTCGAACGGGGTCTGCGGGACCTGCAAGTCGAAGCTTGTCTCCGGCTCGGTGGAGATGAACCATAAGGGCGGTATCCGGCAACGCGAGATCGACGCCGGCTTCTTCCTGCCCTGCTGCTCCAAGCCGCTCAGCGATCTCGTCATCGAGCGCTGAGCGTCGCTCACCCCACCCCCATTCACGGACAGGAAGGATTGCCTCGGATGCTGCGAGACGAAAGCTGTTCCACCGAGCCGTCCGGCTCGACGGTTTTCAAGGACGAGAGAAAGCAGGCCTATCTCAATCCAGAGGGAGCTGACCGGCCTTTGATCAGCCCCGTGCCGGCCGCAACGCTCGACCGGGCGCGCCGCTACCGGCTGGAGCGGCTGCGCTTGAAGATGCGTGAATGGGATTGCGGCGCCCTGTTGCTCTACGATCCCGTCAACATCCGATATGCTTTCGACTCGTCGAATATGAGCATATGGACGATGCACAATCCGTCGCGCTACGCCCTGATCCTCGCCGATGGCCCGGCGATCCTGTTCGAATTCGAAGGCGCCGAACACGTCAATGACGGGCTGCCCGGCATCGACGAGGTCCGGCCGGCGAAGTCGTGGATATTCTTCACGGCGGGAAACCTGATGGAGCCGCGCATGAAAGCCTGGGCCGACGAGATCACCGCCCTTGCCACCGGCGATGGCGGCAACAGGCGCATCGCGGTGGACCGGCTCGAGCCGGCGGGCGCTTTCGAACTCAGAGAACGCGGATTGACGCTGCTCGACGGCCAGGAACTGGCCGAACGGGCGCGGTCGATCAAGAGCGCCGAGGAAATCGAGCTGATGCGGTGGACGATCCGCGTCTGCGAAGCCGGCATGGCGCGGATGTACGAGATTTCCGAGCCCGGCCGCACCGAGCGCGAGATTTGGGCCGAGCTGCACTTCGAAAATGCGCGCAGCGGCGGCGAGTGGCTTGAAACCAAGCTGCTGACCGCGGGTCCGAGAACCAATCCCTGGTATCAGGAATGTTCGGACTATGTCGTCAAGCGCGGCGAGATGATCTCCTTCGATACCGACATGATCGGCCCCTACGGCTATTGCGCGGATCTCTCGCGCTCATGGACGGCGGGCCATGTCGCCATGAACGCCAAGCAGAAGGCGCTTTACGCCGCAGCCAGGGCTCAGATCGAGCACAATCTTTCCGTCATTCGGCCGGGAATGACCTTCGGCGAATTCAACGAGCTGTCGTGGCAGATTCCTGAGAAATACCAGCCTATCGCTACACCCTCGCCCTGCACGGAACCGGCATGGCGGATGAGTGGCCGGGAGTGCTGCTGCATCCGGATTTCGATCCCGATTTCACCGGCATCATCGAGGAAGGCATGGTGCTGAACGTCGAAAGCCTGATCGCCGAGGCCGGCTCCGAAAGCATCAAGCTGGAAACCCAGGCCCTGGTCACAGCGACGGGCGCGGAGCGGCTGGACAGCTTTCCCTGGGAAGAGATCTGAAAGGTTGCTGCGTTCAGTGCGCTCTCAAAGCCGCGGCGCGATGCTGCGAGGGCGTCTGCCCGAATGTGCGCTTGAACGTTCTCGTGAACTGCGAGGCGTTTTCAAAGCCGACATCGAGCGCGATCTCGATCAGCGGCGCCTTCGACTGGGCGAGGATCGATTTTGCCCGTTCCATGCGGACGCGATTATAGGCCTTGGCGGGCGACATACCGGTCTTCTCGATGAAGATCCTCTCCAGCTGCCGCCTGGAGAGCCCGACCATGGCGGCAAGCTTCTCGATCGGCATGCTGCCGTCGACGAACTGCTCCATGGTAATCATCGCCGCCTTGACGCGGGCATCGTCATAATCGTCGTAGAGCGGACGCCGGGGCTGAATGTCGGCCGGAGCGCGGGCCTTCTCGATCTGCAGCACTTCAAGCGCATTCCGTTCGGCATCGCGGCTGATGTATTTCCTGACCAGCAGCGCCGCCATATCGGCACTGCTGCTGCCGCCGGCGCAGGATCCGCGCTGGCGATCGAGATTGAAAAGCCGGTCGGAGCGAACGCTGAGTTCGGGGAACCGCTCGCGGAACTCCTTGTAATGCAGCCAGCTGACGCAGGATTCATGCCGCTTCATCAGCCCCGCCGCGGCAAGGATGAACGTACCGGTGCACACGCCGATCAGCGGCACCTTCTTGGCATCCGCCTGCTTGAGGAAGGTGATGGTCTGCTGGTCGACGGGGTTCTCCACGCTCAGAAGGCCGCCGACGACGGCGATATAGTCGAAGCGTGCGGGATCGACGAAGTCCGACGTCGGAGCGACCTGGACGCCGCAGCTCGAAGTGATCAGGTGCCGCGTGCTGCCGATCACCTGCCAGTCGGCAAGTACTCTTCCGGAACGGTCCTGCTCGTCGCTGGCAAGCCGCAGCGTATCCACGAACAGCGCGAAGGCGGACAGCGTGAACGACCGCGACAGAACGAATCCAACCTTGAGCCGGGCGGTGGGTTTCGCGGCGCCGTCTGCCTGCCGATGCTGCCCAGGTCGCATATTCATCTCATCACCGTTCCTGAACGCGCTCATCTGATCTGAAAACCGTGCGCCAGCGGATCGCGGTCGTCAACAAAAATGGTGTTGTGGCCGATGACCCGCGCCCAGCCTCCGATGCTCGGGAGGATGCCGCGATAAGGCCCGATGTTTGCCTCGGCCTCCACACGGCCCTCGAAGATGGTTCCGATCAGGCTTTCATGACGGTAGCTCGACCCGACGGTAAGTCGTCCCTTTCCATGCAGCTGCGCCATGCGCGCCGATGTGCCGGTACCGCCCGGCGAGCGATCTATCGCCTTCTCGCCGTAGAAGACCGCGCAGCGCCCGTCCGACACGTCGTTGACGGGACGATCGCACCAGATCGCGTGATGCACGCCCGATATCCTGGCATCATCGGGATGAACGGGATTGCAGACACCGGCAAGCGCATGCCTGAGCCTCTGGCTGCAGGCGACGATATCGGATGCGCTCATGCCGTCGAGCCCGCTCCAGTTCTCCTGCGGCTCGACGACTGCATAATAGTTGCCGCCATAGGAAATATCGACGCGCAGGCGACCTATTCCGGGCACATCCACCGCGACATCGGCGTCATGAAGATAGCTCGCGACATTGTGGAGACGGACGGAATCGACATATCCATCCTTCTCCTCATAGGTGACGTCGACCCTGCCCGCCGGCGTTTCGATCGCGACCCTTCCAGTCTCGCGCGGCTTGATCAGCCCTTCCTCGATCGCGGCGGTCACGGTGCCGATGGTGCCGGCGCCGCACATCGGCAGGCAGCCGCTTACCTCGATGAACAGCACGGCGAAGTCGCAATCGGGCCGATAGGCGGGATAGATGATCGAACCCGACATGATGTCATGCCCCCTCGGCTCGAACATCAGCGCCTTGCGCACCCAGTCATGGTCGCGGACGAAAATCTCCCGGCGCTCGCTGATCGGCGCATGCGGCAGCAACGGGCCGCCGCCGGCGACGAGACGAACAGGGTTACCGCAAGTATGCGCATCAATGCAGAAGAAGCTGTTTCTCATCCTCTACCCTCCCTCCTCATCTCGCCTTCGGTATCCTGTCGCGGTCGAGCAGGCCGCGGGACAGTCGGTCGAGCAGAAGAGCGACTGCGACGATCGCCAAGCCTGCTCTGAGGCCGAGCCCCATCTCCATGCGCGTCAGGCCCCGCGTCACTTCCGCGCCGAGACCGCCGGCGCCGACGAGGCCGGCGAGCACCACCATCGCAAGCGACAGAAGGATGCATTGATTGAGGCCGACGAGCAGCGTCTGCTTGGCGAGCGGCATTTCGATCTTCCAGAGGATCGAGCGAGGCGGTGCGCCGATGGCGCTGCCGAGCTCGATGAATACCTTCGGCACCTGGTTAAAGGCCAGCGTCGTCAGGCGCAGCATCGGCGGAATGCCGTAGACGATCGTGGCGATGATGGCCGGCACGCGCCCGAGGCTGAAGATCATCACCGCCGGAATGAGATAGACCCATGGCGGCACGGTCTGCATCACGTCGAGAACCGGGCGCACCACAGCCTCCAATGTCTTGTAGCGCGAGCAAAGCACACCGATCGGGAAGGCGATGAGAACGGAAATCGCGACGGCGACGGTCACCAGCGAAAGCGTCTGCATCGACGCCGTCCACAGCCCGACAAGAAGGCAGAAGCCGAGGCAAAGGCCGGCGAGGATGGCGGCGCGCAGGCTGACGGCGAAGAATGCCAGCAGGACGATGATGGCGATCAGAGCATAAGGCGGCACGAAGAGGAGTGCAGCTTCGATTGCCGACAGGACCGTTTCGACCACGGTGCTGATGGCCGCAAACAGCGGATGAAGATTGGTGTTGAGCCAATCGACGGCCGGGGCCAGGAAAGCGCCCGGCGAAAACTGCAGGTCCGCAGGATTCATGACTTCCTCCCTGTTCCCAGGCGGGCAGCACTCTGGGTTATCCGGTCAATCACCATGGTCAGTACCACGATTGCGATCGCGGCATTGATCGAGGTCGCGATATCGAGCGTCCTGATCGCGCCATAGATCGTCTCTCCGAGCCCGCCGGAGCCGACGATGCCGGCGATGACGACCATACCGAAAGCCATCATCAGGCTCTGGTTGATGCCCGCCATGATGCTCGGCAGTGCAAAGGGAAGACGGATCTTGAAGAACATCTTCCCCGGCGTCATTCCCAGCGCCTCGCCGAGCTCGATGAATTCCTTGGGCGTCATGCGGATGCCGAGAGAGGTCAGGCGGATGGCCGGCGGCACGGCGACGATCACCGTGGCGATCAGCGCCGTCGCCGGCCCGTAGCCGAGCAAGGCAATCGCCGGCAGCAGATAGATGTACGGCGGCATCGTCTGGATGAGATCGAGGCCCGGCTCCATGAAGTGATCGAGAGCCGTGAAGAAGCCGGCGGCAATGCCGATCGGAATGCCGATCGCCAAGGCGATCGTGGTGGCAGTCAGGACCAGAGCCAGCGTGCTCATCGTCTCCGGCCACAGTCCCATCGAAAAGCAGAGCGCCAGCGCGACGCCGCTGAGGAGCGCGAACCAGACATTGACCACCCGCCAACCGATCAGCGCCACGATCAGGGCGACCACGTAAAACGGCGGAAGCTCCAGGAGCCAGAGAATCCCATCATAGAGACCCTCAAGAAGCTGTCTGATATAGTCGAACAGGAATTCCCCGTTGTCGCTCACCCATTCGAGCGCGGAGTCCGTCCATTCGTCGAAAAGGTCGGTGAAGGCTGAACTGTCCATGTCAATCAGCTCCCTGGGTCACGCCGCCGTCAGATCGGGGGCGGAGGTTCCCTTGACACCCATCAAGAGGCTGCGCGGTGTAACCACGCCGACAACCCGATCATTATCCACAACGGCTATGGCGTCGCGGTCCGACTGCATCGTCAAAGAGATGAGCTCGTCGATGTCGGCGTCCGGCGTCGTGCGCGCCAGCGACGCTATATCCGAATTCGCAGCGCTCTGCTGAAATTCGGCAACGCTGCGCATGACGGAATGCGCCTTGATCAGATGCAGGCGGGATATGCCGGCGACGAACTCGGCCACATAAGCGTCGGCCGGGTTGAGGATGATTTCTTCAGCCGTGCCGGTCTGGATGATGACGCCGTCCTTCATGATGGCGATGCGGTCGCCAATGCGGATCGCCTCGTCGAGATCATGGGTAATGAAAACCGCGGACTTGCCGAGCGCTTTCGTCAGCTGGCGGAATTCATCCTGAAGCTGGCGCCGGATCAGCGGGTCGAGCGCGCTGAACGGCTCGTCCATCAGAATGATCTCGGGGTCGGAGGCAAGGGCGCGGGCCAGCCCGACGCGTTGCTGCATGCCGCCGGAAAGCTCATTGGGATAGCGGCTCACCCAGTCGGCGAGGCCGACTTTCTCGAGGGCGGCGGCGGCGGTCTTGTTTCGCTCCGCCTTTGCAATTCCCTGGACCTCGAGGCCGAAGGCCGCATTTTCCAGAACTGTCCGGTGCGGCAGCAAAGCGACGCTCTGAAACACCATGCCGATATTCTTGGCGCGCATCTGCCGGAGATCGACCGGCGACAGGCTGGCGAGGTCGCGCCCCTTGACGAGAACCTTGCCGGAACTCGGCGTAATCAGCTTGTTGAGCAGGCGAATGAGCGTCGATTTTCCGCTTCCCGAGAGTCCCATGATGCAGAAGATTTCGCCGCGCCGCACCTGAATGCTCGCATCGGAGACGCCGACGACGCAATTGAACTCCTGCAGGACCTCTTTCTTGCCGAGACCACGCTCCTTGATCGACTTCATCGCCGCAGCGGACTTGCCCCCGAAGACCTTCCAAAGGGACTGGCAGTCGATCAGGACATCCTTGGCATCGATATTGACGGTTTTCATGGCGATCCCCTTTGAGCCAATGACGCTGGCTTCTCATTAGGTTTCAAGATGGCCGCCCGACGGCTCGGGCGGCCACGAGGTGCTCACTTCTTCTTGATGTTTTCCCAACGCTTGATCAGGTCGGCGTGAGCGCCGATCCAATCCTGCACGGCCTGGTCCATTGTCTTGCCATCCTTGACTTCACCGTTGATGGTGGTGATGTCGGCGATCGGCACGTAGACGCTGGCCATGACTTCGCGGGCATGCGGATATTCTTCGGAGAAGCCCTTGTGACCGATCCAGTAGTAGCTCTGCGGGGGCGGGAAGACGCCCTTCGGATCCTTCAGGTACTTGACCTCGTACTTCTGGACCATCCACGACGGCTCCCAGATCGTCACCGCGATCCACTCCTGGCGATCATAGGCGGACTTCAGCGCCGCCGTCATCGCGGCCGTGCTGCCTTCGACGAGCTGGAGCTTGAGGCCGTAATCCTTGACCGCATTCGCCGTATCGCGCATCAGGCCGGCGCCCGGTTCGATGCCGATGATCTTGCCGCCGAACTTGTCGGCGTTTTCATTGAGCTGTTCGAGCGAGTCGATCGGAACATATTTCGGAACAGCGACGCCCTGATAGAGGCCGTGCGACACCGGCGAAATCTTTTCGAGACGGTTCTTGTTCTTGTCCCAATAGTCCTGGGCCACGTAGTCGGTCTGCGAGGTCAGAGCCTGGATATCGCCCTTGGCGAGAGCGGCATAGGCGATGCCCCATTCGGAGAACTCGGTCACCTTCACGGTGTAGCCGGCGTCTTCGAGAACCTTCTTGGTGATGCCGGTGATGGGCGTCAGGTCTTCCCACGCCATCGTGCCCAAATTAATCGTCTTCTCTTCCGCACCGGCGGGCAGAATACTCATCCCGATCACCGCAGCGGCGCAGAGCGCCTTCCACAAAGTCTTCATTGTTGTTACTCCTGGTTTTCGTTCCCATTCTCATTGAAGCCTGCGGACGGCAGTCTTCATATTGCGCCGACCGAGGGATCATCCCTCGCGGCCGGCTCGCAATTCCTGAAAGCGGATGACCGAGTTGATGCCGAGCCATGCGATGGGCTCGGGCGGCAATTTCGTCGGTTCCGGCTGGTTCTTGTATGTGTCGAGCTCGGGGCTTGCGGCTCCCGTCGCAAGATCTGCGGCCATCATGCCGGCAAAGGTGCTCTTGACGGTGCCGAGACCGTTTTCGCAGCAAGCGGAAAAGAGCCCTTCCTCGACTTCACCGAACGCCGGCACATGGTTTCGGCTGAGGCAGAGTGCACCCGCCCAGCTGTACTCCATCGGAAGGCGCTCCAGCCCGGGGAACCGGACATCGAACGAGCGGCGCTGTTCGGCCGCAATGCCGGCGACCCGCTTCTCCGATACTTTGAGGCTCGGGTCGTAGGTGAACCTGGTCCTGACGACGATTCGCGAAAGCCCGTTCTTGGTGATCTTGCGCACCGTTGCGCCCATCGGATCGGCCGGCAGCAGCGCCCATCGATCGACGCCGGTGACATCGCCGCCGAATTCGTTCTGGGAAAAGGCCGATGTCATCGACGCATAGGTGAAGATGTGCATCAGCCGGCCCCGGAAGTGGCCGAAGCTCTGAATATGGCCGTTTACACCCAGAATGACCTTGGGCGCAGAAACGGAACCACGCGCGGTCTTTGCCCGCCAGGTTCGGCCGTCGCGCGCAAGCTCCAGAACCGGCGAATGCTCGTGAATCGTGACTTTCGAGGAAAGCCCGCGTGCCAGGCCGCGAATATAATCGGCTGGCTGGATCATCACGGCACCGGGCGTATAGAGCCCGCCGAGATAGTAACGCGAGCCTGTCATCTCCCGCATCTGATCGGCGTCGAGAACGCGATGTTCCTCGCCGATCTTTTCGAGCGACTTCCGGTAGTTGTCGTTGAGCCCCAGCCCCCGCTCGGAAGCCGCGGCATTCACCTTGCCCGCCGGATCGAAGGTCTCTGCGGACAGGCCGTATTCGGCTGCGGCGTCGGCGGCAAAGGAGATCGCCAGACGGTTCTGGCGAATCTCGTCCTTCGTCGCTGCTTCGTCGGCGACCGAATACTCGCCCGACGACAGATTATGCGGCACGTCGATCATGAAGCCGGAATTCCTTCCGGCCGGACCCTTGGCGAGTTCGCGGGCCTCCAGGATGACGATTTTGTCCTGGGGCCGCGACTGCGAGAGGCGGCGCGCCGCCGACAGACCGGCAAATCCGCCGCCGATGATCAGCCAGTCGGCGGTAATGTCGTGCTCAAGCGCCGTTACGGGAAAGGCGCGTTCGCTGGTCGCCTCCCATCCCGAAACGCCGGTATCGATCGGCAGGTGCTTGATCACATGAGGAGTCATCGGATCGTCTCGTCGACCGACCGTTCGGATATGTCGATCCAGATGGTCTTGAGCTCGCAATAATTGTCGTGGGCGAAGACCGACTTGTCGCGACCGCCGAAACCGGACTCCTTGTAGCCGCCGAAGGGGGTCGAGGCATCGCCCTCACCGAAGCAATTGACGGTGACGAGGCCGGCGCGAATGTCGCGGGAGAGCCGGATCGCGTTGCGCAGACTGCCGGTATAGATCGACGCGGTCAGGCCGTAATTGGTGTCATTGGCAAGTGCGGTGGCCTCGGCCAGGTTTTCGAAGGTGGTGACCGAAAGGATGGGGCCAAAAATTTCCTCCTGGAACAGCCGGCTCTTCGGCGTGACGCCATCGACCACCGTCGGCTCGATGAAGACCCCTTCATAAGTCTCACCGCCATGGGCGAGCGAGAGTTTTTCGGTCTTCACGTCATCGAGGAAGGATTTCACCTTCTCGAAATGGGTCTTGCTGACGAGTGCACCGATACGGTTTTCCGGGTTCAGCGGATCGCCCGTCTTCCATTCGCGCATATAGGCGCCGATACGCTGCAGCAGTTCGTCCTTAATGCTGGCATGGACGATCAGGCGCGACGTGGCCGAGCAGTTCTCGCCCATGTTCCAGAAGGCGCCGTTGACCACCTGCTCGGCGACGAGATCGAGGTCTTCGGCATCGGCCAGCACCACCGCCGGATTCTTGCCGCCGCATTCGAGCACGACCTTCTTGAGGTTCGAGTCGGCGGCATAACGCAGGAAGCGGCGGCCGGTCGGCGTCGACCCGGTGAAGGCCACCATATCGACGTCCATGTGCAGGCCGATCGGTTCGCCGACCTCCCGGCCGGAGCCGGTAACGACGTTGAACACACCAGCCGGAATACCTGCCTCATGGGCAAGCTCGGCGACGCGCAGCGTCGTGAGCGTCGTTTCCTGCGCCGGCTTGACGATGACCGAGCAGCCGGCGGCGAGCGCCGGGCCGATCTTCCAGGCCAGCATCAGCAGCGGGAAGTTCCACGGCAAAACACAGCCAACGACGCCGATCGGCTCGCGCACCACCATGGCCAACGCATTGGCGCCGACATTGTTGGTGTTGTCGTAGATCTTGTCGATGAGTTCGGCGTGCCAGCGGATCGTGTGAATGGTATCGGGAACGTCGACCGTCTGGCATTCGCGCACCGGCTTGCCGCTGTCGAGGCTTTCCAGAACGGCGAGTTCGTGCCTGTTCTGCTCCATGAGCTTGGCGAGCTTCAGCAACACTTCCTTGCGCTCGCCCGGGGAGAGATGCCGCCAGCGACCGTCGTCAAACGCTTGCCTCGCCTTTTCGACGGCGAAATCGACGTCGCTGGAATCACAGGCTGCGATCTCGGCAAGGACCTCGCCTGTCGCAGGGTTGGTGGAGGTGAAGGTCTTGCCGGAATTTGCCGGACGGAACGCGCCATCGATGAAGGCATTCGTCGGAAGTTGAAGACCGGCGGCGATCGCCTTGTATTCGGCTGCGGTCAAGGGTTCATGCATGGTTGACTCCCGACGTGATCTGGCCGACCGTGCGCTTCAACGTGGAAACGACGGTCTGAAGGGTTCTTTTCTCTTCGGAGTTCAGTCCGCGCAGCGGCGCGCGTACCGGGCCGGCCTTCAGGCCGATGATCTCGCAGCCGTGCTTGATCGACTGGACGAACTTGCCGCATTCGAGGAAATCCATCAGCGGCAGCATCGCGCTCATGATCGCCCGGCCCTTGTCAAAGTTCTTCTCGACGACGCAGGCCTCATAGAGGGCGACATGCTCACGCGGCAGGAAATTGGAGCCGGCGCAAACCCAGCTCTTCGCACCCCATGCGAAGAATTCGAGCGCCTGGTCGTCCCAGCCGCAGGAGAGCGAGATGTGCGGGAACCTCCGGGCGAGCAGGTGAAGATTGCCCATGTCGCCGGAGCTTTCCTTGATGGCGACGACGTTCTTCGACTTGCCGACGCGGGAAAAATACTCCTCGCCCATCACCACACCCATCCGGGCAGGATAGTTGTAGAGCATGATCGGCAGGTTCGCGGCGCGATCGACCGTCAGGGCGTGGACGGCGTTTTCGCGTTCGGTCGGCAGCGCATAGGGCGGTGACGATACCAGGATCGCATCAGCGCCGATTTCCTTTGCCGATTTGGCGTATTCGGCCGAATCCTCGGTCCGCGTGGCGCCGGTGCCGATGATGAGCGGCAGCCGCGTCCCGATCACCTCCTTCGCATAGGCCGCGAGTTCGTAACGTTCCTGGCTGCTCTGAGCGTAGTATTCGCCCGTCGAGCCGCCGACGATGATGCCGTGAACGCCCGCCTCGATCAGCGACTCGAGCACGGCGGCAAACCCGGCCCGGTCGATCTGCCCGTTCTTATCGAACGGCGTCACCGCCGGCGTATAGATCCCCTCAAATTTCACGATGACTTCTCCAATAATTGCGTGGCCGGACCGCCGAGATGGGCATCCGCCTTGAGGCCTTGCGGGGCGATGAACATCTCCATGTTCTCGCGAGACAGTTCCCAGTGTTCGAAGACGAGGTCGACGACGGCGCTCTCGTCGTGAGCGCCGAGAGCCTCGATGAAGCCGTCATGATGGTCGACGGCAATTCGCAGCCGCCGCCGCATGTCATCGTTTCTCGGCCGGAAGAAGGTGTGGCCGATGCGCGCGTGGTCGATGAGCAGCCGTCCGAGGCTCGGCTGCAGATAGTCGTTGCCCGACATCTCACCGAAGATTTCATGAAAGCGATTGTTCTCCAGAACCATCGCCAGCGGGTCCTTGGTCTCGCTGGCGGCCCGGAACCGTTCCTGGGTCTGCCTCAGGTCGACAAGCTGCGCGGGCTTGAAGTTCTGCACGGCGAGGCGGCCGATCGCCGCATAGATCATAGGCGCGACAAGGAAGAAATTGCGCAGCGTCGAGTGGTTCATGGGAATGACCCGCGCACCCCTGTTCTCGCGGATGTCGATATAGCCCTCGCCGGCAAGGCGCCGGAATATGTCCCGCACCGGGGTGCGCGACAGCCCGTACTTCTCGCTCAGACTGGCTTCGTCCAGATCGGCATCCGGATCCAGCTCCATCGTCAGAATCTGGCGTTTCAGGTCTTCGTAGAGATTGCTCTTCGGTGTCTTCGCCATCGTCGATCTCCGGCCGTTTGTTGCTCTACGCTGGGAAAGATGACACGCCGCCCGGTCACAGTCAATAATTGTGTACTCTATGTACACATTAAAAATTTGTTGATTACACAATCGACGGGGCGTTTGAGAGCCACGGTAGGAAGACCCTTTTCACCGATGGACGCTTGATGCCGCTGCTAATTTTGGAAGTGACGGGCACGACAAAAGCTCCGCCGGAGGCAGCCTCCGCGGAGTTCGTCTCATGCATTCTCGTGGTAGGTCGGTGGGCTTGGCTCCGGCCGAGATCGATCATCGGGCTTCAAGAGCCGCAAGCGCCGGCCATCGCTGGAGGTTCCGACATGCGGATGGCGGCGGCATCCGGGGAGCGCCTGTTCGGCGCCCCCCGAAAAATTACGCGGCTAGGGCGCCGCTCTTCTTGGCGGTCCAGGTGGCGATATAGTCCATCAGGCCGGGCGAGAGGCAATCATAGGGCTCGAGGCCCGATGCTTTCAACTGCGCCCTGACGGCGTCCATCTTCGAGGGATCGAAGCCTCTTTCGATGATCGACGATACGAAGGCCGCAAAAGTCGGCTTTGCCCAGCCGCCCTCCTGGAAGCGCTCCGGATGGACGAAGGACAATCCCTGGAAAGGATGTTCGCGCTCGACCGGCCCGTACATATGCACCCCGCACTCCTTGCAGGCATGCCGCTGAATCAAGGCGGCTGAATCGACGACAGCGAGCTTGTCGCCGTTTTCCAGCACCTCGACGCTTTCGGTCGGCGCTACGGCCACAACCGAGAAGACGGCGCCTTTCGGCTTCCAGCACTTGGTGCAGCCGCAGACGTGGTTGTGCGCGATGTCACCTTTGATCCTCACTTTGACCGGATTGCTCGTGCAGTTGCAGACAAGCGTTCCGCCTGCGAAAGCAGCGTCAGTCGCTCGAAAGCCCGAATCCACTGCCGGATGTATGGCTATGCTGGTCATTGCTTCTCTCCTCCCTGGCCGTTTGCGAAATGCCCGGCCGAGCTCTGCAACTAGTTTGTCAGCTTCTGCGCATGCCAGCGCAGATGGTCTTCCATGAATGTCGAAATGAAGAAGTAGGAATGGCCGTAGCCTTCCTGCATGCGAAGCTTGAGGTTGATATCAGCCGCCTCGCAGGCTTGTCTCAGCTCGTCGGGGCGCAATCCGTCTTCGAGGAAGCTATCCACCGTTCCCTGGTCGACGAGCAGTTCGGGGAAGCGATGCCCGTCCTCGATCAGCGAGCAGGCGTCATAGGCCCGCCAGGTCGCCTCATCGGCGCCGAGATATTTCCGCAGGGCCGGCTTCGACCAGCCGGAGACCGAAGGATGGCTGATCGGCGCAAAGGCCGAGCAGCTGCGGAAGCGGTCCGGGTTTTTGAGCGCGATCGTGATCGCGCCGTGTCCGCCCATCGAGTGACCGAAGATCCCCTGACGGTCCATGTCGACCGGGAATTCCGCAGCAAGGAGCCGCGGCAGCTCGTCGACGATATAGCTGTACATGCGATAATTCGCCGAATAGGGCGGCTCGGTGGCGTCCACGTAAAAGCCCGCTCCCTTGCCGAACTGCCAGTTGTCGGGCTCATCGGGAACGTGGTCACCGCGGGGGCTGGTATCCGGGCAGACGATGACGAGACCGAGTTCGGCGGCAACCCGCCGATACTCGCCCTTGTCCATGACATTGGCATGCGTGCATGTCAGGCCGGACAGATACCATAGAACCGGCAGATTGCCCGCGGCTGCCTGCGGCGGCACGAACACCGCGAAGGTCATGTCGCAATCGCAGGCCTCGGAGCGTTTCACGTAGACGCCCTGAGTGCCGCCGTAAGACTTATCGGTCGCGATCATTTTCATTCTTAGTAGACCACCACGCCGCGGATGCTTTCGCCCTTGTGCATCAGGTCGAAGCCCTTGTTGATGTCTTCGAGCGGCATGGTGTGGGTGATCATCGGATCAATCTGGATCTTGCCCTGCATGTACCAGTCGACGATCTTCGGCACGTCGGTGCGGCCGCGCGCGCCGCCGAAGGCGGTGCCCATCCAGTTGCGGCCGGTGACCAGCTGGAACGGCCGCGTCGAGATTTCCTGGCCGGCGCCGGCCACCCCGATGATGACCGATTTGCCCCAGCCGCGATGCGAAGCTTCCAGCGCCTGGCGCATCACCTTCGTGTTGCCGGTGCAGTCGAAGGTGTAGTCGGCGCCGCCGATCAGGTCGCCATTGCGCTTGGTCATGTTGACCAGATAGGGAACGATGTCGTCGCCGACCTCTTTCGGGTTGACGAAATGCGTCATGCCGAACTTCTCGCCCCAGGCCTTGCGATCCGGGTTGATATCGACGCCGATGATCATGTCGGCCCCGGCCAGGCGCAGCCCCTGCAAGACGTTCAGGCCGATGCCGCCGAGACCGAAGACGATCGCCGTCGATCCGACCTCGACCTTGGCGGTGTTGATGACGGCGCCGATGCCGGTGGTGACGCCGCAGCCGATGTAGCAGACCTTGTCGAAGGGCGCGTCGGGATTGATCTTGGCAAGCGCGATCTCCGGCAGCACCGTGTAATTGGAAAAGGTCGAGCAGCCCATATAGTGATGGATCTTGTCCTTGCCGATCGAGAAGCGCGAGGTGCCGTCCGGCATCACGCCTTGGCCCTGGGTGGCGCGGATCGAGGTGCAGAGATTGGTCTTGCGCGACGTGCAGGAATAACACTCGCGGCATTCCGGCGTATAAAGCGGAATGACATGGTCGCCCTTCATGACCGAGGTCACACCCGGACCGACATCGACGACGATGCCGGCGCCCTCATGGCCGAGGATGGCCGGAAACAGGCCTTCCGGATCGGCGCCCGACAGGGTGAAATCGTCGGTATGGCAGATGCCGGTCGCCTTGACCTCCACCAGTACTTCGCCGGCCTTCGGCCCCTCCAGCTGCACGGTCATCACTTCAAGCGGCTTTCCGGCCTGAACGGCTACAGCGGCGCGAACGTCCATTTGATAATCCTTCCCTATTAAATTCAATTTCGGTGTTAGATATGCTGAGATACGGCAGAAAGATCGGAACGACTTTCTTCGGTCTCACCTCCGTCATCCCGGCTCGACTTGACACCAGACCGCGAGGAGCGGCTGGGCGGTACATCTTATCGCGAAGGATTGCCCCGCATCGTTCGCGAAGACGGTTCCGGTCGCGGCGGAAAACCATTGGGAATCGCCAAGGCAGATTTCCCCCGGCGACAGCAGAATGAAGGCACGTGGCTGCGTCTGAACATGATCGGGAAAGCGGGTGTAGCGATCCATATAGATCACGCCCACTCTTAGATCCGCCCGCTCCTCCAGGCCGCCCGGACCGACCAGGACGGCGTGGGAGTGGGTGTTGCCGAAATTCAGGCTTGCAAAGGGGCCGGTCCGGCCACGCCTCCACAGCAGCTTGTCGGCGAGACTTTTGAACTGGCCCGCGATCGCCTCATATTTTCGGCCGGATTTTGCCAGCTCGCCGATGGCGTCATCCAGCCCTCCGGGCACACCTGGAAGAGGGTCGCCCTCCGGCCGCACCTTGCCTGTCTTGAGCAGCCTCTGCAGCACCTTGCCGGCAACGAAACTGGCAACGGCAGGGGCGTCGGCCGACAGCATCAGCCCGCCGATATCGTTGAGAAATTCCTGCAGCGGCCGAGGACGCCTTTCCCTTCCGAGGTCGTGCAGCCTGATATAAGCCGGCTTTTCCTCATCGTTCAGGAGAAGGTCGGCACCAGGTCTGATTGGACGTCTCACCACACGCGCCACGTTCGGTCTCCTCGCTCAGAGCGCCTTTTGCAATTCCGGCAGGGCGTCGAAGAGATCGGCGACGAGGCCATAGTCGGCGACCTGGAAGATCGGCGCTTCCTCGTCCTTGTTGATGGCGACGATCACCTTACTATCCTTCATGCCGGCCAGATGCTGGATGGCGCCGGAGATGCCGCAGGCGATATAGAGATC
>NZ_JACIFV010000041.1 GCF_014197535.1 Rhizobium aethiopicum | reverse complement strand
CGCCCGCAGCCCACGTAACAGCTTCTCGAACCGATACCACTTTACCAGAGCAGACAATCGATCAAGGCGCCCACTGCCTCCTGCCTGCGGCAACAGCGCATCCACAAAGCTGAATTGACCTGCCTCTTTGACCGCCATCCAAATCATCCCCCGTTCAAAAATCACATCCTCGGTATTTTGCAACAGTCCCCGTCAGGCTTAAGCTACCCACCGAAATAGGCCGGGTGGTCGATATCCGCAAGCAGGCCGGACTCCGTCGGCTGCCAACCGAGGAGGGCGCGGGTGTGAGCGCTGGAGGTCGGCACGTCGAAGCCGGCAAACATGGCGAACCAGCCGAAATGCTCCGCCGCCTCTTCCCGCGACAGCGAGACGGCCGGCACGTTGAGCCGCCGGCCGATGAGTTCGGCAATCTTCCGGAACGGTACGCCCTCTTCTGCGACCGCCAGAAAGGGGCCGCCCACGACGCCGCGCTCCAGCGCCAGTCGGTAGACGCGGGCGGCATCGCGCCGGTGCACGGCCGGCCAGCGGTTGCTCCCGTCGCCGATATAGGCGGAGACGCCCTTTTGTCGGGCCGTCTCGATCAGGATCGGCACGAAACCGTGATCGCCATGGCCGTGCACAGAGGGTGGCAGCCGGACGGTGGAGGCGTGCACGCCGCGCGCGACGAGCGACACCGCAGTGATTTCGGAGGCGCGGGGATAGGTCTGCGTCGTCGGCATCGGCGGGTCCTTCTCGGTGCCGATGCGGCCCGGCGCATGGCCGAGGCCGGCGGTGACGAGCAGCGGGCGCTCCGAGCTCCGGAGAGCTTCGCCGAGCGCCTCGATGGCGCGCCGGTCGGCGGCGCAATTCTCAGCGAATTTCGAGAAATCATGGTTGAAGGCCGTGTGGATGACGCCGTCAGCCTCGGCCGCGCCGCGCTTCAAACCCTCCAGGTCGTCGAGCGTGCCGCGCTGGACCCCGGCGCCCGCGGCCGCCAGTTCCGCTGCTCCCTTGTCCGAGCGGGCGAGGCCGAGAACCTGGTGCCCGGCGGCAATCAACTCCGTGACGACGGCCGAGCCGACCCAGCCGGTGGCCCCGGTGACGAATACGCGCATATCGATATCTCCTGATTTGACGGGAGACAGATATCGAGCAGGCTGACATCATGGTAAAGTAGTGATATTATCATGGTATAATGGCTAACAGGATGAGCGAATTCGTCACACCCGAGAACCGGCTGGGCGCCTACCTCAAGGACCGCCGCGCCAAGCTCGATCCCGCTGCCCTCGGCTTTGCCGGCGACCGCCGACGCACGCCGGGGCTTCGCCGCGAGGAGGTGGCGAGCCGCGCCAATATCAGCCCGACCTGGTACACCTGGCTGGAGCAGGGTCGCGGCGGCGCGCCGTCCGGCGACGTGCTCGATCGGATCTCGCGGGCGCTGATGCTGACCGACGTCGAGCGCGAACACCTCTTCCTCATCGGTCTCGGCCGCCCGCCGGAGGTGCGTTACCGCAGAGAGGAAGGCGTTACGCCGCGCCTGCAGGGCGTGCTCGACGCGCTCGATCCGTGCCCGGCGCTGATCCGCACCGCGATCTGGGACGTCGTCGCCTGGAACCGGGCGGCGACCGTGCTGCTCACCGATTACGGCGCGCTGCCGCCCGAAGAGCGGAACGTGCTGCGTTTCATCTTCCTCGATCCGCGCGTGCGCGCCGCCCAATATGACTGGGAAAGTGTCGCCCGCTTCGTCGTCGCCGCGTTCCGGGTGGATGCGGCGCGCGCCGGTGCTGCCGCCGAGGTGGAGCCGCTGGTCGACGAGCTCTGTCGCAAGAGCCCGGAATTCCTGGCGATGTGGCGCGACAACGACGTGCGCACCCACGGCGAGGGCGCCAAGCACATCAAGCACCCGATGCTCGGGCTGCTGTCTTTTGAATATTCGGCCTTTCAGGTAGACGGCCGGTCGGATCTGAGCATGGTGGTGTATAACCCGGCGACGGCGGAGGATGCGGCGAGGATCAGGAGTTTGCTGGTGTGACGGGTTTATCCGCGTGATTTACCAGCCAGCTAAATTGGTTCACCGTTATCGGGGATGAGGCTCTCTTGAGCTCTGGTGCTGCATTCTCCAACGTCTGCCGTCAGGGCGCGGCATCCTACGACGTCCCTCATGCTGAGGCGCGCAGGCCGTGAGGGCGAAGCCTCGAAGCACGCGTCGCAACGTTGATTCTTGCCGGCACCCGCGCGCACGCTGAGCTCGATCGAATCCATAACTTTCGCCGTAACGGATACGGCTTTGCAGCCGACGGCGATTCCTACGGCAGTGAGCGTATCGGGCGGGCGTCCGACTTCGCGACCGGGGTCAAGAAGCCAGCGGTATCAACATCGCGTGCCGGGGACGATTACATTTAGTCGATGATTCCGCGGCAGATGCTCTCTGCATCTCAAGCACCGAGACTGTCAAAATCTCCAGGGTGCACGACACCTTGGACATACTCCTCGTCCGATTGGGCTTCCCAGACCGAATACCGACGTTGCCCCGCCCATTCTCCACTGGCGGGGCAACGTTTATCCGGCAGCCGGCCATGAGTGAGCCGTGGTAACAGCGACCGTATTACTGCAGCGTGCGCGTCTGCATGGGTTCAGCCGGCGCGTGAGAAGGGGACGCAGAGAGAGAGTTTCCGTCCAGGCCAGTCGCCACCACCGAGACGCGGAATTTGCCGTCGAGGCTGCGGTCGAAAATCGCGCCGACGACGATATCGGCGTCGTCCTGCACTTCGTCGCGAATGCGGCTTGCCGCTTCGTCCACTTCGAACAGGGTCATATCCGAGCCGCCGGAGATCGAGATCAGCACGCCTTTGGCGCCCTTCATCGAGATATCGTCCAGAAGCGGATTTGCGATTGCCGCTTCCGCCGCCTTCATCGCCCGGCTTTCGCCGGCGGCTTCACCGGTGCCCATCATCGCGCGGCCCATGCCCTGCATGACCGACTTCACGTCGGCGAAATCAAGGTTGATCAGACCTTCCTTGACGATGAGATCGGTGATGCAGCCGACGCCGGCAAAGAGCACGCGGTCGGCCGTCATGAAGGCATCGGCGAAGGTGGTTTTCGCATCGGCGATGCGGAAGAGATTCTGATTGGGAATGACGATAACGGTATCGGCGGCCTGACGAAGCGCCTCGATGCCAGCCTCCGCAGTCCGCATGCGGCGATTGCCCTCGAAGGTAAACGGCTTGGTGACGACGCCAACGGTCAAGATGCCGGCCGCACGTGCGGCGCGCGCGATGACCGGGGCTGCGCCGGTGCCCGTTCCTCCACCCATGCCGGCGGTGACGAAACACATGTGTGATCCTGCCAGGTGATCCATGATCTCGTCGAGCGATTCTTCTGCCGCCGCATGTCCGATTTCCGGCAGGGAACCGGCGCCGAGGCCCTCCGTCACATTCGCGCCGAGCTGGATGCGGCGCGATGCCTTGGAGGTGGCGAGAACCTGGGCATCGGTGTTTGCGGCGACGAATTCGACGCCTGCCAGTTTTTCCGCGATCATATTGTTGATCGCATTGCCACCGCCGCCGCCGACGCCAACCACGGTGATTTGCGGCCGCAGCCCGGTAATGCCGCTCTTGGCGTCCGTCATCGTCTTCTCCTTCGATATCTCGTTTCCGCACGCCCTCGTCGCGGACAGCGAATCGGCGTTGAGCATAGTCGCCCAACAAGGCAGAGGCGAGGCGAAAGAAGCGGTGGCGCCTGAGAGACGCGAAGTTCTCGTCAGCTCTGCGTCGGCAAATCCGAAGCGGCGGGCAGCGCATGGCGCTTCCTCTCGCAGCACGGCGTGTTCGCAGGTGAAATGTCCTAGCCGCGCTGGTGATTTCGATCACAAGCGCCAACGGGGCGTGAACTAAAGCCGCGCCGCGGTGTTTACAGGCATGCGTCTTCTCTGAAAGGAACATCCCCATGCAAAGACTCTTGTTGTCCGGTCTTGCCCTTGCAGCATCGGCCGCCGCCGCCTTCGCTCAACAGCCGCCCACCCCACCACCCGCCGGCGAGCCGCCCGCAGCGAACGAACCTGCATCGCCACCCCCGCTGGCGCCTGATGATGAGAGGGTGATGCGTCACGGGCTGGATGACCAGTCCCGAGACCGCCCCGACGACCGATGGCATGGTTCGAGAGGCGACATGGGCTTCCGTGGTTATCGTGGTCATCGCCTGCCGCCGCTGTCCAAGGCGGCCCGTTTTCAGATCGAGGATGGAAATACACGGATCGACCTGAAATGCGCTGAGGACGAACCGACGAAGGTTTGCGCCGATCTGTTGCTCCAGGTGATGGATCGCCTGCAGGGCCGGGATTGACTTCACGTATCCGCGCTTGGAGAACGCGTTATGACGCCATTACCCGCGTTCTCCTGAGGGCCGCGAGCTTCGCCAAAGCGCCGGCGCTGTCCGCGATCATTGCGACGCCAGTCCGATTTCGCTCAAGATTTCGACCGGCGGAAATCTCACACAGTCTACGGCATCGAGAGTCACCGAGAATTGCATCCGGTTGCGATTTGCCCAGTTGATCGCTGCCTGCGATTTTGCCTTCGGGATTTTGGTGGCGATCGTGCAATGCGGCACCCAATTGCCGGGCCGATAGCACTCGTGACAGTGGACGGGATCGATTTCCCGGTGAAGCGCCGCATGCAGCTGGAAGAGGCGTTCGTCTTGGTTCGGCCGCGCCCATAAGACGAGGAATTCGTTCTCAAAGTAACCGATTCCTGCAAAACTTAACGCTACGGCAGGGTGGATGCGGAAAACACGCTCGGCTGCCTCTGCCAACCGGTCCACCGCAATCTCCTGATAAACGGCGAGGGTAATATGAGGCGGATAATTCAAAGCCCGCATCGAAGCCGTCTCTTCGAATGCTGCGGCGTCATCCCAGAGCTTGAAAACCGGCGAGGCGGTGTCGTTCAAACATTTGAGGCTGATCCCGTAAGGCATTTGCGGCATTCCCTTCCTGCAGACCATAAACGGACGTCACATTGGATGTCGAGCGGCCAAACGGACTGATTGCGGCCGGCGTGCATTGCCATCGGGAGATGCACGTGAGAGGCTCGAAAAGAGGGCATCAATCATGACAGGAGCGGAATGGGAGAGATGAGATGATCGATCACATCACCATCGCTGTGAGTGACCTCGAGAAGAGCAAGGCATTCTACGAAAGCGCTCTCGGGCCCCTTGGCTATCGCTGCGCCTTCGGCAAGGAGGGCGTGTTCTGGGCCTTCGACGTCGGCGGCAGCCTGTTCGAGATCCAGCGCACTGACGACAAGCCGCCGCTCACGCGTGTGCACGTCGCCTTCCGGGTGCGAGACAGGACGGAGGTCGCGGCCTTTTATCAGGCGGCCCTTCTGGCCGGAGCGCGGGATAACGGCGCGCCCGGTCCGAGGCCGGAATATGCCGGAAACTATTATGCCTGCTTCGTCCTCGATCCCGATGGATACAATATCGAGGCAATGATCAACGAACCGCAGGCGTAAGGACGCCGGCCTTATCAGATACCGCCGTAGGGGGAGGTGGATATGTCGAGTTTCGAAAATGCCGTCGTTTCTCTGCCTGGCAGGGACCGGATTGCCAAGACGCCGTTCGGGGCGGGAATCGTCATCCATGCCACGGCCGCCGAGACCGGTGGCGCATTCGGCCTGTGGGAAACCTTCACACCGCCGGGAGGTTACGGGCAGGTAGATCTGCTCGACGGCGTCGTCATCGTCGGCGGCGGTGCCGTGCATGCGGAGATCAGGCAAGGGGCGGCGACGCTGTCGTTTTGAGGAGCGGGCGAGCGCGAGATCAGGCGCCTCTATTCTTGCGCTCGGCAATATACTTGTGAGATTGTACGGTTATACGTGCGATACTGCGTGGTCAAGGCGGCGCGGAGGCTTCGATGATGCCCGTGAGGGTCAATGAGCGGATATCGGTGGCGGGGCAGCCCGACCCAGCCGGTTTTGTCGATTTCGCCAAGCAGGGGTTCGCCGCCGTTATCAACGCCAGACCCGATGGCGAGGAGCCGGGCCAGCCAGGCAATGCGGCAGAAAAGATTTCCGCCGCCGCCGCCGGGCTTTCCTATAGATTCGTGCCGGTCAATGGGAGCGAGATCACCGAGGCCGATATTGCCGGCTTTCAGGCGGCGATGGCTGAGGCGAGGGGGCCGGTCGTTGCCCATTGCAAGAGCGGTACGCGGGCGTTGACGCTCTATGTGCTGGGCGAGGTGCTCGAAGGGCGGATGAAGGCGGCGGATGTCCAGACCTTCGGCGAAGGCCTCGGTTTCGATCTTGCCGGCGCGCGCCGCTGGCTCGAAAAAGCGGCAAGCCCGCGGCCTCAGGTGAAGGCCTTCTTCGAACCCCGCACCTGCAGCGTGCAATATGTCGTCTCCGATCCGGCGACGAAACGCTGTGCCATCATCGATCCGGTGCTCGACTTCGACGAGATGTCGGGCGCGACGGGAACGGTGAACGCCGATGCCATCCTTGCCTACATCGAAAGCGAGCGGATGACCGTCGAGTGGATACTAGACACGCATCCGCATGCCGATCACTTCTCCGCCGCCCATTATCTCAACGGAAAGACTGGCGCGCCGACGGCGATAGGCGTCCATGTCACCGATGTGCAGAGGCTTTGGAAAGAGATCTATAACTGGCCGGCGCTCGCGATCGAAGGCTCGCAATGGGACCGGCTGTTTGCCGACGGCGACACGTTTGAAATCGGCGGTCTTACCGCCCGTGTGATGTTTTCGCCCGGCCATACGCTGGCATCGGTGACCTATGTGGTCGGCGACGCCGCCTTCGTGCATGATACGATGTTCACGCCGGATTCGGGGACTGCGCGAGCGGATTTTCCGGGCGGCAGTGCGGCCGCCCTCTGGCAGTCGATCCAGGCGATCCTGTCGCTGCCCGAGGAGACTCGGCTCTTTTCCGGCCACGATTATCAGCCGGGCGGTCGTCACCCGCGCTGGGAAAGCACGGTCGCAGCCCAAAAGCGCGCCAATCCGCATATTGCAGGCATGGATGAGGCCGGTTTCGTGGCGTTGCGTCAGGCGCGCGACCGTACGCTGCCCAAGCCGAAGCTGATGCTGCATGCGCTGCAGGTCAACATCCGCGGCGGCCAGCTGCCGGAACCAGAGGAGAACGGCCGCCGGTATCTGAAGATTCCGCTGGATGCCTTATGATGGAGGCGGCGACGGCCGTCATGAGCTCGCTGGCCTTTTTCCCGGACTGGCCTATGATTTCCCGGAATGTATGCGCCCGGTCGAACGGAGTTTCGAAATGCTCGAACGAAATCAGCTTCCTTTGCGCCCGGCAGCTCCCGGTTTCGCCATCGCCTGGGTCACGGTCATTGCCGGCGCCAGCGTCGCTCTCAGCCTGCTTTTCGCCTGCGTCACGCCTTTCGTTGCCCTGGCGGCAGTCTCGGCGGTCGTTCTTCCCCGAAAAATGGCGATAATGGCGGTGCTGCTCGCCTGGCTTGCCAACCAGACGGTCGGATATCTCATACTCGGCTATCCCCAGACCTTCGACAGCTTTGCCTGGGGGCTGGCGATCGGAATCGCCGCATATGGATCGCTCGTGGCATCACTCGGCGTGCTCCGCCTCAAGGCCAGCCTTGCCGTCACCATGGCCGGCGCCTTTATCGCCGGGTTCGTCGCCTATGAAACAGTGCTCTTTGCCGCGACGGTCGTGCTTCCGTCCGGCGATGGTGCGTTTTCGGCAGCCGTCGTCGCCGAGGTTTTTTTGATCAATTCTCTCGCCGCAATCGGGCTGATCTGCCTGCATGCCGGTGCAGCGGCCGGCCGCGCGCTCGTTGCAGCACAGCCGGGACCGGCGCTGCCTTAGGCCTTTGCCTTCACACATGTCGTTTCGGCTGCCGGTCGCCTTCCGACACTATGCAGAATGCGCGAAGGCGGGTTGAGATAGCGGCCGGCAACGGCTATCTCGTTCAGACCCGCAAGCGGATCCTCCGCCAAACCACAAGGCGCATAGCTTCGATGAGCCCCGATTTCCTCGTTACCCATTCCGGTGGTTTCCATGCCGACGAGCTGCTGTCGAGCGTCATTCTGACGCGGCTTTTCCCCCAGGCGTGTCTGATCCGCAGCCGGGCGCTGGAATGGATCACGCCAGCCCCGGACCGGATCATCTATGATGTCGGCGGGGCCTATGATCCTGCCGCCGGCATATTCGATCATCATCAGCGCGGCGCGCCGCTGCGCGACGATGGCCAGCCCTACAGCTCGTTCGGCCTGATCTGGAAACATTATGGCCGCGAATATCTCGCAGCCACAGGTCTTCCCGATCTTCATGTCGAGGCCCTGCACGCCGCTTTCGACACCGGTTTCGTGCTGCCGATCGACCTGACCGACAATGGCGCGCTCAGCCCCTCGGGGCCTTTGGCTGGCCTGACGCTGCCGGTGCTGCTCGAGACCCTGAAACCGGTGTTCGATGAGGAGGAACCCGAGGCTGACGATCGTGCCTTCCATGCGGCGCTGGCCATTGCCCGCAGTTTCATCGATGCCGGGATCGCCCAGAGGGCCGCAAAACTGCGGGCCGAGGCGATCGTCTATCGGGCGATCGAGGCTGCTGGGCAGGGGCGCATTCTGGAATTGCCGAGAGGGATGCCCTTCCGTCCCGCCATCGTCAAGGCCGGCGCCGATCACCTGCTGTTCGTCGTCCACCCGCGCGAAAAGGATTGGTGCGTGACCGGCATTCGCCGTGGCGACGACGGGTTCGAGCTCCGGGCCGATCTGCCGGCAACCTGGGCCGGCCTTACCAATGGTGAGCTGGAGGCGGTCTGCGGTGTCGAGGGCGCGAGCTTCTGCCATAACGGCCGCTTCATCGCTGCCGCCAAGACCCGCGACGCGGCGCTTGCCATGGCCGAAATGGCGGTGCAGGAGGCGCTTTCGATCGAAGTATAAGTCGGATGGCGCGGCGCCATTCTCCAGCAGATCACCGAGTGCTGGCCGGATTTCGGATCCGGTATTGGCGTTGGGGCCACAGGCTATCGGTTTGCGCCCAGGTGGCATCAATCGTGGAAGCGATTGACTTGCATCCGCAAAGGACTAACTTTAACCCGTAGCAACCACCACCACCGCGCGAATGATGGCCGAGGGTGAGAGTGGCTGGCGACCTTAAGGAGGATGAGGTTTGCCGTGGATTACCGTGTTATTCTGCTGATCACTGCATCCGTCATCGCCCTTTTCCCTCTCAACGCTGGAGCGCAGGAGGGGGACGCGACGGCCGGCGCCACCGTTTTCAAGAAATGTGCCACCTGTCATGTCGCCGAGTCCGACACGAACAAGGTGGGTCCGTCACTGAACAAGCTGTTCGGCCGAAAGGCCGGGACGCATGCTGATTTTGCGTATTCTGCGGGGATGAAGGCGGCCGGCGAGGGTGGTCTCGTCTGGGACGAGGCGACGCTGCGTGAGTATCTGCATAATCCGAAAGCCAAGGTGAAGGGCACCAAGATGGCCTTCGCAGGCGTGAAGGATGACCAGGAGATCACCAACCTTATCGCCTATCTCAAACAATATTCCCAATGATGGGCCATACTCCAAATGACGGGTTGTCGGCGGCGGCGCATGCCTAAATCGCCGTAATTGCCGACATTTTCTATTTGTGCGATAATAAACTCGACATTTGTGGAGTGCGGTTTCACGGTCGGTCGGCCCAGGAGGGGCGGAAATGGCTGTTGTACTGGTTCTCGTCCTGGTTGTCGTTGGCTCCGTGCTCTTCCATGTGCTGAGCCCGTGGTGGTGGACCCCGATCGCGTCCAACTGGAGTTATATCGACAACACGCTCGTCATCACCTTCTGGATCACCGGCATCGTCTTCGTGGCGGTGATTTCCTTCATGGCCTATTGCGTCTTCCGCTTCCGCCACAGACCGGGCAACCGGGCGCATTATGAGCCTGAAAATCGCAGACTGGAATTGCTTCTGGCCTCGGGAACGGCGGTTGGCGTCGCGGCAATGCTGGCGCCCGGCCTGATCGTCTGGAACCAGTTCATCACAGTACCCGCCGATGCCGCATCGGTCGAAGTGGTCAGCCAGCAGTGGCTGTGGAGCTTCCGCCTGCCGGGTGCGGACGGAAAGCTCGGTCGTGCCGAGACGCGTGACGTCACCTCCGACAACCCGCTGGGCCTCGACAAGAACGATGCAAACGGCCTTGATGACATCATCGTCGAAGGCGGCGAGCTTCATCTGCCGATCGGCAAGCCCGTGCACATATTGCTGCGCTCCGTCGATGTGCTCCACGATTTCTACGTGCCGGAATTCCGCGCCAAGATGGATATGATCCCTGGCATGGTCACCTATTTCTGGCTGACACCGACGCGCACGGGCACGTTCGAGATCCTCTGTGCCGAACTTTGCGGCGTCGGTCATCCGCAGATGCGCGGCACCGTCATTGTCGACAACGACGCGGACTATCAGACCTGGCTCGGGCAGCAGCAGACATTCACTCAGCTGACGGCGTCATCGGGAGAGCCGCCACCGGCAAACTGAACTGGCCGGAAGACGGCCGGAGGCCGCAGGCCGGCTTAACCAAACCGGCGGGTATAGGAGGAGATATCATGGTCGAGATTCCGTCCGGCAGCGCAGGTGTCATCCCGACCGCCGAAGTCGAGGATGTCGAGCTTTATCATCCGCACAGCTGGTGGACCAAATATGTGTTCAGCCAGGACGCCAAGATCATTGCCGTCCAATATTCGCTGACTGCCATCTCGATCGGCCTGGTGGCGCTGGTGCTCTCCTGGTTGATGCGGATTCAGCTCGCCTTTCCCGGCTACTTCGCCTTCATCGATGCCGACCATTATTATCAGTTTATCACCATGCACGGCATGATCATGGTGATCTATCTGCTCACCGCACTCTTCCTCGGCGGCTTCGGCAACTACCTCATCCCGCTGATGGTCGGTGCACGCGACATGGTGTTCCCTTATGCGAACATGCTGAGCTACTGGATCTACCTGCTTGCCGTGCTGATCCTGGTGGCGGGTTTTTTCGCCCCCGGCGGTCCGACGGGGGCAGGCTGGACGCTCTATCCGCCGCAATCGGTCCTGTCGGGCACACCCGGCGGCAAGGACTGGGGCATCCTGCTGATGCTCATCTCGCTGATCGTCTTCATCATCGGCTTCACCATGGGCGGCCTGAATTATGTGGTGACAGTGCTGCAGGGCCGCGCCCGCGGCATGACGCTGATGCGGATGCCGCTCACCGTCTGGGGCATCTTCACCGCAACCGTCATGGCACTCTTGGCCTTTCCGGCCCTCTTCGTCGCCTGTGTGATGATGCTGTTCGATCGCCTGCTCGGCACCAGTTTTTTTATGCCCGCGATCGTCGAGATGGGCACGCAGCTGCAGCATGGTGGCGGCAGCCCGATCCTGTTCCAGCATCTGTTCTGGTTCTTCGGGCATCCAGAGGTCTATATCGTCGCGCTGCCGGCCTTCGGCATCGTTTCCGACCTGATCAGCACGCATGCGCGCAAGAACATCTTCGGCTACCGCATGATGGTCTGGGCGATCGTCATCATCGGGGGCTTGAGCTTCGTCGTCTGGGCGCACCACATGTATGTCAGCGGCATGCACCCGGCCTTTGGCTTCTTCTTCGCCACCACGACGCTGATCATCGCCATCCCGACGGCGATCAAAGTCTACAACTGGGTGCTGACGCTGTGGCGCGGCGATATCCATCTGACGCTGCCGATGCTCTTTGCGCTCGCCTTCATCGTCACCTTCGTCAATGGCGGCCTGACCGGCCTATTCCTCGGCAATGTCGTCGTCGACGTGCCGCTGTCGGATACGATGTTCGTCGTCGCGCATTTTCACATGGTCATGGGGGTCGCGCCGATCCTCGTCATCTTCGGGGCGATCTATCACTGGTATCCGAAGGTGACGGGGCGCATGCTGGACAATACGCTCGGCCATATACACTTCTGGATCACCTTCCTCGGCACCTATGCGATCTTCTTTCCGATGCATTATCTCGGTCTGCTCGGCGTGCCGCGCCGTTATTTCGAGATGGGGGAGACGGCCTTCGTTCCGCCTTCTGCTCACACGCTGAATATCTTCATCACCGTCATGGCGCTTGTGGTCGGGGCCGGGCAGATGGTCTTTCTGTTCAACCTGGTCTGGAGCCTTTTGCGGGGGAAGGAGGCGGGGGGCAATCCTTGGCGGGCGACGACGCTCGAATGGCAGACGCCACAGACGCCGCCCGCACACGGCAACTGGGGCACGGATTTGCCCGTCGTCTACCGCTGGGCCTATGATTACAGCGTGCCTGGGGCGGCCGAGGATTTCATTCCGCAAAACGTGCCTGCAACGGGCGGCACCACGCGGGAGGTTCCGGCATGAACGTCATGCTGACCTTCCTCGCCGCTGTCGCCGCCATCATCATCTGGTGGCTCTCCGGACAGCGGCTGGCCTCGAAGCCCTGGCTCGAAACCGGATCGGTGCAGCTGCCGGCGCATGGCGGCGCCGAACGGCCTCCCGTACCGGCGGTCAAGATCGGCCTCTTCGTGTTCTTGGGCGTCGTCGGCGCGCTCTTCAGCCTTGCCGTCAGCGCCTATTTTATGCGTGCGGCCTCGGCCGACTGGTGGGGGATGCCGGTTCCGCGCCTGCTCTGGGTAAATACCGCAGCCCTTGTGCTCAGTAGCGCGGCGCTGCGATGGGCCAAACGCGAAGCGCAGCATGGCCGCATGGAAAGTCTGCGACCGGCGCTCGTCGCCGCATTTGCGCTTGCCGTCTTCTTTCTCGCCGGGCAGATCCAGGCATGGCGGGAGCTGATGGCGGCCGGCTACGTGCTGGCCGATAATCCCGCCAACAGTTTCTTCTATATGCTGACCGGCCTGCACGGGCTGCATATTTTGGGCGGGCTTGCCGTCCTCGCTCATACGACGGTCAAGGCGTTCGCAGCCGATGTTGCGCCGGAGAGACTGCGCCTCAGCGTCGACCTTTCGGCCATCTATTCGCATTTCATGCTCGCCGTCTGGCTTTTGCTGTTCGCGGTCTTTGCCGGCTGGGCGAATGATTTCGTCGACCTCTGCCGCACGTTGATAAGCTAGGGGATTTGCAGATGGCACAGACTATCGAGACACACGGCGATGCAAACCTCAGGCCCGGGGGCCTACGCGGAGTCGCCGCCGATTTCAGCTCGGATCAGCGCGCCTTCAAGACCGCCTCCTGGGGCAAGGCGATGATGTGGATCTTTCTGCTGAGTGACACCTTCGTCTTCGGCTGTTTCCTGATCGCCTATATGACCGCCCGCATGTCGACCCCCGTCCCCTGGCCCAATCCGAGCGAGGTCTTCGCGCTGCATATTGGCGGCCAGGATGTTCCGCTGATCCTGATCGCGATCATGACCTTCGTGCTGATCTCCAGCAGCGGCACCATGGCGATGGCGGTCAATTTCGGCTATCGCCGCGACCGCCGCGTGACCGCGATACTGATGCTGCTGACAGCACTTCTTGGCGCAACCTTCGTCAGCATGCAGGCTTTCGAATGGACGAAACTGATCACCGAAGGAGTGCGCCCCTGGGAGAACCCCTGGGGCGCGGCGCAATTCGGATCGACCTTCTTCATGATAACAGGCTTCCACGGCACCCACGTGACGATCGGCGTCATCTTCCTGCTCATCATCGCCCGCAAGGTCTGGCGGGGCGATTTCGACGTGGAACGGCGCGGCTTCTTCACCAGCCGGAAAGGCCGCTACGAAGCCGTCGAGATCATGGGCCTCTACTGGCACTTCGTCGACCTTGTCTGGGTCTTCATCTTCGCGTTTTTCTATCTGTGGTGAGGTCGTCATGAGCGAGACAACGGCGCATGCCCAAACCCAAACGGTGCATGCACAAGCACACACTGGACAGCAGCATCCGATCCGGCTCTATCTCTTCGTCTGGGGCTTGCTCTTCGTGCTCAGCGCCTTTTCTTACCTTGTCGACTATTTCGGCATTCAGGGTTATCTCAGATGGACGCTGATCCTTCTGTTCATGATGCTGAAAGCCGGGCTGATCGTAGCGGTCTTCATGCATATGGCCTGGGAGCGGCTGGCGCTCGTCTACGCCATCCTGATGCCGCCGGTGCTGGTGCTGGTCTTCGTGGCGCTGATGGTATCGGAATCGCAATATACGATCGTTACGCGGCTCGCCTTTTTCGGAGCAGCCCCTTAAATATTGTCATCGGGGCCGAGTGCGACGCCTGAGATGACTGCCGCAGGCCCAGTCTGAACTCCTCTGAATTTTCTTATCGAGCGGGCCAACACCTCGACGGGAGACGCTTTATGACTGAGATCTTGCTGTTCCATCACGCACAAGGGTTGACCCCTGGAGTGCGTGCCTTCGCAGACGACATCAGGGCGGCGGGCCACATCGTCCACACGCCCGATCTGTTCGACGGACGCACGTTCCATAGCATCGAGGAGGGGCTTGCCTATGTCGGCGAGATCGGATTCGACGCCATCAGGGAACACGGCGTCCGGCTCGCCGACGAACTGCCTTCCGAACTGGTCTATGCCGGCTTCTCATTTGGCGTGCTGCCAGCGCAGAAGCTGGCGCAAACACGGCCTGGAGCCCGCGGGGCTCTGCTTTTCTATTCCTGCCTGCCGATCAGCGGCGAGTGGGCCTTCGGACCCTGGCCGGAGGGCGTCCCGGTCCAGATCCACGGCATGGACAACGATCCGATCTTCGTCGGCGAGGGTGACATCGAGGCCGCCCGCGAGATCGTGGCGAAGGTCGCGGACGCGGAGCTTTTCCTCTATCCCGGTGACCAGCACTACTTCGCCGACAGCTCGCTTCCGACATATGACGCAGATGCGACCGCGCTCCTCACTGCCCGCGTACTTGCGTTTTTGGGGCGCGTCTGATTCCGGCGTTCATGGTTCGCTCGAACGCCGCGACCGCCAATCCAAAAATTCCCACATAAAATATGTTCTAAAACATGATGGAGGTCGCGCTGGGCGGCGGTCTCGGCAATGATGGCGCCGTTCGTCATTCCGATCTTGGAGTCCCATGATCTTCATTCCGCTTCCCTTCGTCGTTGCTCTCCTGCTGCTCATCCTCTTCGCCACTGTTCTCAGGCGCGATGAGGAGGTGGCGCCGAACCTGCCTTTTCTGGCGCTGATCTTGGTCTCGGCGCTGCAATCCGCGCTTTCCGGCTTGCGTTGGGGCTATGGCGTGCAGGGGGTGGGGCTGGTTGCGCCCGTGATTGCAGCAGTGGTGCCGCCGCTTGCCTATGCCGGGGTTTCCAGGTTGGTGAGGACGAGCCGGCGGTCGCTTGCTGCGCGGATCGGGCTGCATGCCGTGCCCGCTATCCTCATCCTGCTGCTGGTGAGCTTCTGGCGGGATGCGATCGACGTGGCGCTGGTGCTCGTCTTCGTCGGTTACGCCGTGGCGATCCTGCTTTTGATGCGCCCGGGGGCGGACGCGTTGCGGCTCGCGCCCTTCGAAGGCGCCGTGCCGGCCTATCGGGCAATCATCTTCACGGCAGCCGCGCTTTGTCTCTCGGCCGCTGTCGATACTTTCGTCTTCCTCGATTTCATCTCGGCGCATAGCGAGCGGGCGCTGGCGCTGATCAGCGTGGGAAATCTCGCCGCCCTCGTTATCCTCGGCATTGCTGCGGCAGCCGCCAGCCGCAGCCGGGTGCCGCCGGAGATAACAGAGGTGGCGCCGAGGTCTGATACCAGCGAAGACAAGGAGACGATCGCGGCGGTCGATGCGCTGATGGAGGCAAAAAAGCTCTATTGCGACGCCAATCTCAACCTCGACCGGCTCGCCCGCAAGGCCGGAATCCCCGCCCGCCAGATCTCGGCGGCGATCAACCGGGCGATGGACAAGAACGTCTCGCAATATGTCAACGACTACAGAATCGGCGAGGCGTGCCGCCTGCTGTCCGTCACCGAAAAATCGGTAACCGAGGTGATGTTCGAGGTCGGCTTCCAGACCAAGTCGAATTTCAATCGGGAGTTCAGGCGTGTGACCGATATGACGCCGGTGGCCTGGCGGCAGAGGAAGAGGTGAGGTGCGGGGCCACCCGGCCTTGCTCTTCTGTAGGACTCGCCATCGATTGTTGTGGCGGGCGTGCCGTGGGACACCCCCCTCTGCCCTGCCGGGCATCTCCCCCACAAGGGGGGAGATGGGCTGGGCGAGATGGCTTCCTCAAACAACCAAAGCCCCAAAATAACGAAAGCATTGTAATTGTCGATGCCGTTGGAGAGGGACCAATGGTCAAGCCTCTTGCCGATCTCCACCCTTCTGGGGGAGATGCCCGGCAGGGCAGAGGGGGGCCACACGGCAATACAGTTGTTGAGTGAGGCGCGCATGCGCAGTCACGGCCGCCAATAGTGCAGCCACCACGTACACAATCGCGATCGAGGCATGCCTGAAACATGTTCCAGGTCGCGGTTTTTTCGCCCGCGGCCATTCTGTCGGCATGAACACGACATCGGAACATGAACGACACCTTGCCGCCAGGCTCAGATCGCTTTCGATCGAGCCCGCGGACTTCGAGATTGAGCCGCCGGAGCCCCGAGCCCAGCGGCGAGTATCGGCGATGCTGGCCCTCGCAGGGGCGGTGTCGCTGGCGGCGGCTCTTCTTTATCGGCCGGATGCGCTGGAGCGGATCGAGACCGCGCTTGCAAGGTTTATGGGCGGTGACGCAGTTCTGTCGGCTGGTGGAGCGGCGTTGCCAGTCACGACTTTGCCTGAGGATGCGGCGATTGACGACGCCACGCCACCGGGCATCGTCGCACCGAACCGGGGTACGCCAAGCCGCGAGATCACAGGCTCCGGTTATGTCGTGGCGCCCGACATCGCCACCGTTTTTTCCAAATATGAGGGGCGGATCGTCGCCGTTGAGGTCGAGGCAGGCGATCCGGTTGTGGCTGGCCAGGTGCTCGTGCGGCTTGATGATACCGGTACACGCTTCGCGCTCCGAGGCGCTTATATAGCAGGGCGGGCGGCGGAGCTGGCGCTGGAGGCGAGGAACATCACACTTGCCCAGGCGCGGTCGTCGCTGGATCGTGCAGAGCGGTTGGCTGGGCGCGACGCCATGTCGGCCGAGGCGCTGGAGGCAGCGCGCACCACTTTCGATACGGCCGGGAATGCCGCGGCACAGGCAAGGCAGGATCTCGAAAAGGCGAAGCTCGATATCGACAGGGCGCGCGAGCAGATGGAGGCGCTGACCGTGCGGGCGCCGATTTCCGGCACCGTGACGCGGCTTGATGCGCATGTCGGCGACACCGTGCTGTCGCGCGAGGATAGCGTACGGGAGAACGAAAGCCTGCTTGCCATCACCGATACCGCAAGTCTGGTCATCGATGCCGATGTGGCCGAGGTCAATATGGCGCTGCTGCACCCGGGTCTCGAAGGCGAGGCCGTGCTCGACGGCTTCCCCGATAAACCGTTCGCGGTCGAAGTGGCGAGAATTGCGCCGGTCATTTCCAAGGAGAAGGGCACGGTGACGTTGCGCTTGTCGCCCTCTTCGCCGCCACCGGGCATGCGGCCTGCAATGGCGGCGCGCATTCGGCTGGTGGTGGGCGAGGAAGCGGGTGTTCCTGTTTTTAGAGGCGATCCTGCTGATCGCGCGTCAAGATGAGAATGGCGGATGCCGCGGTTGTCCCCTGCGGGAGGCCTTCTGGCCGGAGAGAGGACGTGCCCGCGCAAAGTCTGCGGCTTGCTCCCTCTTCTCCCCAGCGGGGAGAAGGTGGCCCGAAGGGTCGGATGAGGGGGCCGCACGGCACGCCGCTCATTGCCCTTCGCTTGCGCTCAGCGCACTCGCTACTCTCGTCGCTCACCCCCTCATCTGCCTGCCGGCATCTTCTCCCCGCTGGGGAGAAGGGCATTCGCGGCAGCCTCTCCGTCCCCTCGAAGCTCGGACTAGTCAAGCAACACCAAGGAGCAGAACCATGACCGACACCGCAGAACCCTATATCGCCCTTGCCGGCGTCAGGAAGTCCTTCAGGATCGGAGCGGAGACGATTTCGATCTTTTCCGGGCTCGATCTCTCCATTCCGCGCGGCGATTTCGTTGCTGTCATGGGACCCTCTGGCTCCGGGAAATCGACATTGCTCAACATGCTCGGTGGTATCGACAGCCCGGATGCCGGTGAAATCAGGGTCGGCCGCAGCCGTCTCGAGCAGATGGGCGAAGGGGCAAGAGCGGTCTGGCGGGCACATGCCATGGGCATCGTCTTCCAGTTTTACAATCTGCTGCCGATGCTGACTGCGGCGGAGAATATCGAGCTGCCGCTGCTGTTGAAGCCGCTCGGCCGCAAGGAGCGACGGGCTCGCGTCGATACGGTCATGGATCTCGTCGGACTCGCGGGCCGCCAGCGGCAGTTTCCGTCGAGCATGTCGGGCGGGCAGCAGCAGCGCGTCGGAATTGCCCGCGCCATCGTCGCCGATCCCGATCTCATTCTCTGCGACGAGCCGACCGGCGATCTCGATCGCAAATCGGCTGATGATATCCTGGAGATGCTGAGTTTTCTCAATCGCGAGCTTCAGAAGACCATCATCATGGTCACGCATGATCCCGCGGCCGCTTCCCTTGCCCGTCGCACGCTGCGTCTCAACAAGGGCGAATTCGTCAGCGAGGAAAGGACGGGCCGATGACCTTCCTTCAGCTCATGCGGCGCAATGTCTGGCGCAAGCGGCTGCGCGCCATTTTGCTGATGTTTTCAGTCGGCGTCGCTTTCCTGATCTACGGGCTTACGGCGAGCTTCGTCAGCGGCAGCCAAGGAGCGGCCGGCGCCAGCGACAATCTGCTCGGCGTCTTCAACAAATCGAGCCGCGGGCTGCCGCTGCCGCTTGCTTACCTCAACCGGATCGCGGCTGACGGGGATGTCGCCGCAGTCGCTTATACCGCCCGCATGCGGGGCTTCGTCGAGGTCGAAAAGAATGTGGTTGCCGTCAGCGCCGTCGATCCACAGGCGATTGCCGCGGCCAACGGCGACGAGCTCAAACTGACGCCGGAGTCGATCGCGGCATTGGAAGAGGCCGGTGATCGGGTGCTGGTCGGCAGGGCACTGGCGGAAGCCGAGGGCTGGTCGATCGGCCAGCGCATCGGCTTTACCGGGCAGCTTGCCAGGGCTGACGGCAGCCGCAATTGGAGCTTCACGATCGCGGGTATTTTTGAGGGGGCGGATGCCAGCACCGATACCTATTTCATGCTCGCCCGCTACGACGCCCTCAATGCCGCTCGTGCGCGCGACAAGGATACGGTCGACGCCTTCGTGGTACGTCCGCGTCCGGGCGTGTCGCCCAGCGTGCTTGCAGCGCGGATCGATGCTCTATTCGCCAATTCGGCGGCGCAGACGAGGACGCAGTCGGAAAAGCAGTTCCTGGAAGCGTTTCTCCGGCAATTCGCTGATATCGGCCTGATCGTGAGCCTCGTCGTGGGGGCGGCCTTCGTCACCATCCTGATGATCACGGTCAACACTATGCTCTTTGCGGTGAGAGAGCGGCGTTTCGAGATCAGCGTCTTGAAGGTGCTCGGCTTTTCCAGCCTGCGGATTCTCGCGCTCATTCTTGGCGAGACATTGTTTATCTTTCTTGTCGGCGGCGCGGGCGGACTTGTTCTCGCCAAGCTTGCGACGCTTTCCATCGGACCGGAGTTCGGTCTCGTCTTCGGCACGAGCGTGCTTGCGAAATCTCTCGCGATCATGGCGGGGCTCGGCCTGCTGACCGGACTGCTGCCTGCGGTGATCGCCGTGCGTCTGCCCATCGACGCCTTCGGAACGAGATAACCCAATGTCATCAACGCTCAAGCAGACCTTTCTCATGATCAGAGTCAACCTTGGCAGCCTGCCGCGACGGCTGTGGATCTCGTTGTCGATGGTGCTGTCGGTCGCCCTCGTCGTGGCGGTGCTCTCAGGTTTTCTGGCGATGGCGCGCGGCTTCGAGGCGGCGCTCGCCGGCGCCGGCTCGCCTGATATCGCCGTCATTCTCGGCGGCGGCACCAACCAGGAGACTGGTTCGGAGGTGCCGGCCGAGGCAATCCGCAGCCTTGCGGCCACGAGTGGCGAGACCGGGATCGCTCGCGACGGCGCGGGCGGGCCCGCATTGTCGCGCGAGACCGTCGTTCCCGTCGACGTCAGACAAGACGAGGGCGTCGAGCAGACGCTGTCGCTCAGAGGCATGGATCCGGCAGGCCCCGGCTTGCGTGAACGCGCGCGGCTTTCGCGGGGGCGGCTGTTTTCGCAAGGCGCGCGCGAGATCGTCGTCGGCGCCCGCATCGCCGATACTTTTCCCGGCTTTGCGGTCGGCGACACGATCCGACTCGGCGCGCTCGACTGGAGGATCGTCGGACATTTCACTTCAGGCGGCAGCGCCTTTGAATCCGAGATCTGGGCGGATCTGGAGGCGGTGCAATCGGCTTTCGACCGGCAGGGGCAGGTGCAGAGCCTGCGTGTGCGGCTCGATGGCGAAGGCGATCCCGCAAGAGCACTGGCGGCATTGCGCGATCGGTTGTCGGCCTTGCCTGGCACGCCGCTCGTGGCCGTTTCCGAGAGTGAGCTCTACGCCGGCCAGGCCGAGCGCACCGAGAGCCTGATCCGCCTGTTCGGCTGGCCGATCGCGCTGCTGATGGCGATCGGTGCGGCGGCGGGTGCCTTGAATACGATGATGAGTTCGATTTCCGACCGCAGCGTTGAGATCGCTACGCTGCGCCTCCTCGGCTTTGCCCGCCTGCCGGCTTTGGTCGCTACCTGGGTGGAGGCGGTGCTCCTGTCGGTGGCCGGCACCGGCCTCGGTGTCTTCGCCTCCAAGCTCGCTTTCGATGGTTGGCAGGCAAGCACGATGGGCGGCAACACGACCAGGATGGCCTTTCAGCTCGACGTCACTCCCGACGTGGTGTTCACTGCCGGCCTGCTGGGCCTTGCCATCGGCATCCTGGGCGGCGCCCTGCCGGCGATTGCCGCCGCTCGCCTGCCGTTGACTTCGGCGCTGCAGGCGAGGGGAGAAATAGCGCTGAGATGATCACCCGCCCCGTCATTCGAGAGGCCCTCTGGCCTGCTCACGATTGGGGCTGCTTGGCATAGCTGGCGCTGTGGCTTCATGCGAATCGCAAGCAGAATCACTGCGGTACAGCCTGGAAAGAAGATATCTCGCTGCCCCGACGTTCCTCGATTTATTCGCCTCTAAGTGGCTCTTTTCCCTGTTTTGGTTGCGGCTTTTCAGCGCCTTGTCAGACCGGGCGCCGTTGCCTGTGGAACAAAACCCGTAAACCGGTCGCTGCCGCATTGACAACATCTTCTCGCCTTCTTGCCGTGGACGGTTGCCCCGGCCGCAGGACGATTGGCCGATCCCGGTCGGTCTCAGTGGCGACATAGCGATCCGACGAACAGGGCAACATTGGTGATATGACAATCTACTATGTGAACTCAGCGACTGGCTCCGACCGCAACAATGGGACGAACCAGAACTCGGCTTTTGCGACTTTGTCCAAAGTGGAATCCTTGGCACTGAAACCAGGCGACAGCGTGCTGCTCGCCAAGGGGAGCGTGTTCAACGAACAATTTGATATCAAATATTCCGGTAGCGCGAGCGCGCCAATCAAGATTGGCAGTTACGGGACGGGGGCGGCGCCTGTCATCCATAGTGGCGGAGATGGCATTCATAGCCTTTATGCATCGAACATTGTTATCGAGAACCTTAAAATAACAAACAGCGGTGGCTCGGCCATCTCTGGCGGCAGTGTTTCGAACTGGGCGGTTCGCCATGTGGAAGTCGACAAGGCGGGATTGTCGGGTGAAACAGGCGCCATGAATTTCCGCAACAGCAAGAACATCACGATCGAAAGCAGCAAGATTTCGGACGCTAAGGGCGACGGCATCTGGATCGACAAGGTCGAGGGCCTCAAACTTCTCAACAATACGGTGACGAACAGCCACGGCGCCAAGGCCGATGCCGTCCAGGTGAACGACAGCAGCAACATCCTGATCCAAGGCAATCATCTCGACCAGACGCAAGCCGATAGCCCCAAGGGCGTCCTCGTGCTCATCAGGCCGGTGAACGCGGTGGTCGAGGATAATACGCTGAGCGGCGGCGGCTTCGGCATCAGCGCACAAGCGGGCAAGAACGTCGCCATCCGCGACAACGATATATCGGGATTTCACGGTTACAACTGGTCCTTCGCCGTCGGTCTCGGTGATGACGGGAATGCGAGAGACTACGATATTGCGGGCAACCACATCCACGATGGCGCCTGGGGCGTCGTCATTACCGCCCCCGCCGACGCTTCGAGCTATACCCGCACGAATATCAAGGTCCACGACAATGTCTTCGACGACCTCTCGCAGTCGGCGCTGAAGGTCGACAGACCGGCCTCCGGCTCCTTCTCCAACAATACAATCGAGAGCGGCACCAACGCCACCAGCATATCGCCTTCGATCGTCGACGCGCACACCTTCACTGTCAGCAACAACCATACGGTCGCCAATGTCGAGACGGCGCTGGCGAGCCCGGTTGTCACGACTGCCGCAGTCACGGAGGAGTCGGCGGATCCGGCGGTTGTCGCCGTCCACGACAATTTGAAGATTCTCACGGATACGGGCGACGCCCACCGCGGCAATCTCCTCGAAAACGACAGCTCCGATAACGGGACCCTGGTGCTGCGCCGCTTCGGTAACGAAAGCGTCGGCAAGGACGGCCTGACGCTGACCGGCGACTACGGCGTCATCCACGTGGACCGGGACGGCAACTATGCCTACACGCTCGATGAAACGAAGCTCCCCGACCATGACCATGACGGACATGTGAGCGAGACCTTCAGCTACGGGATCGACGATGGAAACTCGTACCACAGCGACGGCGATACGCTGACCGTCTACCTCCATATGGATAGCTTGCTGAGCTGAGGGCGCGCAGCTGAAACTGAACCAAAGAGAAATCCCGGATAATTTCCGGGGTTTCATGAGCGGCAGCCGGCCGCTTTGCTGCTGCGGGACTGGATTGACGACCAGCCGCGGCCGAATGAACGCAACATTCACCAGAATTGCGCCCTGATCGTGCATCGAGCGGGTACACGGGTCTGGCGTTCTCACCCCGCCTTTGCCTTCGGAACATTGCGGTGTCTCACGATGAGCCACAATCGCATTCAAAGTGCACCGGGAACCGGCAAGACCGCGGTCAACATCATTTCAACAGCCCTTGCCCGCAGGCAGTCCGATACCGTTCATTCACCTTTTGGTCGTTGTTCGATGGATTATTTTCGTTGAGGTTGTAGCCTTGAGGGTGCCGCCACCGCCAGGCGCTTCTCGGGACCAAGGCAGGCCGATGGGCCTTCGATCGCTGTAACCGCAGCATTGGGGGCGTTTTCGGCCTTAGTCCCGATCGCATCCGATCCACTCGTTGCAGTCGAGCCAGTCGACTGCGCGACAATGTGAGAACAAGGCGATATGACAGTCTATTATGTGAATTCAGCGACCGGCTCCAACTCGAACACCGGAACAAGCGAGGATTCCCCCTTCGCATCGTTCTGGGCGGTGGAAAACCTGAAACTCCAGCCGGGCGACAGCGTGCTTCTCGCCGCCGGAAGCGTGTTCAACGACCAGCTCGATCTCAAATATTCCGGCACTGTCGACGCCCCGATCACCATCGGCAGCTACGGGATCGGCGACGCTCCGGTCATTCATAGCCCGGGCGACGGCATTCACAGCCTTTATACCTCGAACATCGTCATCGAGAACATCAAGATCACCGACACCGGTGGCGCGGCTATCTATGGCGGTTATGTTTCGAACTGGACGATCAACAATGTCGAGGTCGACCACACCGGTTTGGCGGGCAAGGCCGGTTCCATCAGCATCAGGACCGGCTCGAACATCACCATCGAAAACAGCACGATCAACGATGTCAACGGCGACGGCATGTGGATTGAGAAGATCAACGGCGTCACTCTCCTCAACAACACCGTCACTAACGCCCACGGCACCACGGCGGATGCCGTCCAGATAAACGACAGCAGCAACATCGTCATCAGCGGCAATTATCTCGATCAGACGGGTGCGGTGACGCCAAAGGGCGTGCTGACGCTCATCCGACCTGTGGACGCTGTGATCGAGGGGAACACCATCATCGGCGGCGGCTTCGGGATCAGCGCGCAAGCCGGCACGAATATCGCGATCCAGGACAATGATATCTCCGGCTATGGCGGCTACAGCTGGTCTTACGCCATCGGTCTCGGCGACTCGGGCGATACGCGCAACTACGATATATCAGGCAACTATATCCATGACGGCGTCTGGGGCGTAGCGGTCAGCTCCGCCGGCACGACGACCTATGTTCGCGAGGGCATCGATATATCAGGCAACCTCTTCGATGATCTTACCCAAGCGGCATTGAAGGTCGACCGGCCGGCATCCGGATCCTTCCATGACAATTTCATTGCAAGCGATGTTACGCCGTACAGCATCTCCCCGTCGATCATCGCTGCAGGCACTTTTCCCGTCAGCGATAACACGATCATCGAAGAAGGTCCTACTACGCTTGCAAGCGCCGACGGTCTCGCCGCCGCCGATGCGAGCGTCAGCCTGGTATCGGACACCGGGCTCACATCCCACAACGACCTGAAACTTGCTGCTGACAAGATTGCAGCGGATAAGGCCGGCGCCCACCACGATAATCCCATCTGGGAAACCGGTGTATCAGATGAAACCCTGCTGCTTCGTCACTTCGGCAAGGCGGCTGCCGAAAAGCACGGGTTGACACTTGGCAACGGCGATCACGGCGTCACCATCGAAGCCGCCGATCTTGCTGGCCCGGAAAACGGCAGCGAAATTTCACACCATGAGATCGCGCCTCAGCCGTTGCATCATTCAGAAGCGGACCCGCTGATCGTCTCTATGCTTCAACACGGCGTGCTTCACTGAGGATAGCCGGGCGCATCGCCGCTACGGCGAGAAGCCGTGGCGGCATCAGAGGTCGCCGAGCAGCGTTCGGTGAAAGGACTCTCCTGACGCTCCGCCGTTATCGGCTCACGAAGACAGGCCGATCGTAATCGTGGCGGAAAGCACGCCGCCATCGAGCTTCTCAAAATCGAAGATGTGATCGGTGGCGTCCTGCGGAATGAGGCCGTCATCGTCGTTGCGCGTATCCCGGCGGGGGCGTCCACGATAGTCGGGGTGCTCACCATAGATGATGTCACTCAGGACATCGTCGAAATAGACCTGGCTGACGAGAAGCTCCTTGCCATCCACGAGGATGCGGCAATGAACATGCGGCGTGCGGCCACTATACCATCCGGGATAGGCGGTCAGAAAACTTGCCTGCCCGGCCTTGTCGGTCAGCTGGCGGCCGCGAAAGGCGAGCCCGCTTATTGCCTCGACGTCACCAAGCGTACACATCTTCGCAGCCTCTCGGCCGGAATAGATGCCACGGTGATCGGTATGCCAGATTTCGATATCGGCGTTTTCGACCGGCCGGCAATCGGCAGCATGGACGATACGGAGGGCCAGCCGCAACGGCAGTCCCGCTTCTCCTTCAGAGATGTTCTGGCGGGGCGGGACGTCGTTGACATGGCAGGGGCCAAGGGTCTGGGCGATGGTCACGACGCAATTCGGGCGAGTGCGGAAGAGCGGCGCGGGCAGCTTTTCCAGGGCGACGGACTTGGTGCCGCCACTCAGGAAATCAGTGCCCTTCCAATCAAATGTCCTGGCTGCCGCCACGACATGTCGCCGCGGCCAGATTGCTGCAGCAATGACCGACGATGCGGCAATCGCGGCGCCGCCAAGTACAAGAGTCCGCCTCTTCATATGTCCTCCTATGTCTCAAGACCTGGCGTGTAGGGGGGATAGGCCGGGACTTCCAGTTAAATCCCGGCAATGATCGACGATGCCCAGGATGTCGCCGCGAAGCGGGGCGAGGCCATCAGACTTTATATGGCAACTTGTTCGCCAAGCTCGACGACGCGGTTTGACGGCAGGTTGAAGTAGTCGGAGGGATCGATGGCAAAGCCTTCCAGCGCCATGAATATGCGTTCCTGCCAGCCGGGAAGGCCGGTGTTCGGCGTCCTGACGAGGTTGCGGCGACCGAGATAGAAGGACGTTTTCATGATCTCGAACTTGAAGCCTCCCTCCCGGCAAAGAGCCAGCGCCCTGGTGACGTCGGGATCGTCCATGAAGCCGAAAGTGATGTCGAGACGGACGAAACGCGGCGAGAGCTGGCTTATCTTGATGCGCCTGTTGTCGGGAACATAGGGTTCGTCCTCGGTCCAAACAGTCAGGATGACGTTCTGTTCGTGGAGCACGTGATTGTGCTTGAGATTGTGGAGCAGAACGTTCGGCGTCCGGTCCGGCACGCTGGTTAGAAAAACCGCCATTCCCGGAACGGTAACCGGTGAATGGTCCGACTTCCGCTCGATCGACCGGATGAAGGAATCGAGCGGAATCTCGTTGTTGGCCCGCAGTCTCTTGAGGTAGGCCTGTCCGCGGGTCCATGTCCACATCAAAATCATGATCGCCAGCGCCAGGGCGACCGGAACCCAGCCGCCATCGTAGATCTTCAGCAGATTGGCCGCGAGGAACAAGACTTCGATAATGAAGAGCGGCAGCAGCAGCATGGCGGCGAGCGTGAGAGAGTAGCCCCAGACAGCCCGCAGGAATTGGAAGGCCAGCATGGTGGAGATGACCATGGTTCCGGTTACCGAGATGCCGTAGGCCGTCGCCAGTGACTCGGAGTCGCCAAAGGAAAAGATCAGCATCAGTACGCCGACCAGCAGGAGAAGATTGACGCTCGGTACGTAGATTTGGCCGGTGTTGGTCTCCGATGTGAATTTGATCCGCAGCCTCGGCAGGAAGCCGAGATGAACTGCCGAGCGGGCCAGGGAAAACGCGCCTGTGATGACAGCCTGGCTGGCGATGATCGTCGCCATCGTCGCCAGGATGACCACCGGGAGCAGGATCCAATCCGGATACATCAGAAAGAACGGGTTGGTAGCCGTTTCGGGATGGGAGAGAACGAGCGCGCCCTGGCCGAGATAGTTCAGGAGCAATGCGGGAAAGACGAGCACGAACCATGCCGTCTGGATGGGGCGCCGCCCGAAATGTCCGAGATCGGCATAGAGCGCTTCGGCACCCGTCACTGTCAGAAAGACGGCGCCGAGCACGATGAGGCCGACTGTGCCGGCATGGGCGAGGAATGAGAGCGCATTGATCGGATTGAGGGCGGCCAGAATCCTCCAGTCGTCGCCGATATGGATCAAGCCGCCTGCAGCCATGGCCAGAAACCACAAGACCGTTATCGGTCCGAAAAACATGGAGACAGCTGCAGTCCCCCTCGACTGCGCGGCAAAGAGAACGATCATGATCCCAGCCGAGGCGAGCGGGACATAATCGGCAAAGGTGGGCGTGACCAGCTTCAAGCCTTCGAGCGCTGACATGACCGAGAGGGCAGGCGTGATCATCGCATCGCCGATGAAGAGGGCTGCTCCGATCAGGCCCGCGAAGAACAGCACCGGCACGTTTCGTCCCATCTTTTTCATCAGGAGGGCAAGAAGCGAGAGGGTGCCACCTTCGCCGTCATTGTCTGCCCTGAGAAGGAACAGCACATATTTGAAGGTCACGATGACGGTTAGCGTCCAGACCATCAGCGAAATAAGACCAATTACCTCGAACTCGTGGATGCCATCGGCCGTGAACGGTCTGAGCGCCTCGCGAAAGGCGTAAAGCGGGCTGGTGCCGATATCGCCATAGACGACGCCGACTGCGCCGACGACCAATCCGACAAAGCCGGTCCGGCTGAGGGCATCACCGGTTTTCTCCGCATGTGTTGAAGTCATGTTTCCCCGCTCATGCCGCTTGCTTTCAGACAGAAACATATGCCGCATTGGAGAAGGGCAAGTAAATTCGTGTCGTTGCAAACTTTTCGTGGCGAAGCGAGCATGGGTGCCGGCCCGACATGGCTGCCGCGAGGAGTTCAGAATGAAGCCGATTTCGGCCCGGAAAATAATGTAGTAGGCATTCGAAAGCAGTTTCTAGGCAGGGGCCGAGCGAGATGGAACCCACTCAATTGTTCGAGTTGGTCGTTGCGATGTTTCTGGCGATCATCGCGCTGCATTACGCTGCCCATAGGCTGGGTTTACCGCCGTCCGTGGCGCTGCTGGCCGGCGGCGCTCTGCTGGCCTTCGTGCCGGGGCTGCCGGCGATTACCGTCGATCCCGGGCTGGTGCTCGTTATCTTTTTGCCGCCGCTCTTGATGGACGGCGCCTGGGCCATTGCTCTCGTGCGGCTACGGCGCCATATGATCGGCATCGCCTCGCTGGCCGTCGGAGCGGTATTCTTCACCTGTGCCGTCGTGGCCGTCGTGACCCATTTTCTCTTTCCGTCACTTCCCTGGGCCGCCTGTGCAGCACTTGGCGCGATCGTTTCACCGCCTGATGCGGTATCGGCCCGTGCCGTGCTGGAGCGTGTAAAGCTGCCGCGGCGGCTGCAGATTCTGCTGGAAGGCGAGAGTTTGCTGAACGATGCGAGCGGTCTGGTTCTCTTCCGCTTTGCCGTCGCCGCCGCCGCAACGGGAAGTTTCAGCGCGGTGGAGGCGGCTGCCAGCTTCCTTGTGCTGGCGCTCGGCGGCGCGGTCGTCGGCGTCGTTGTCGGAACGGCGTGGGTGAAATTCGTCCGGCGCCTGGGTGACGAATATCTCATCATCGCCGCCACCGTGCTGCTTGCCTGGATTTCCTATCTGCTCGGCGAACTGCTGCATGTTTCCGGCGTCATCGCCACCGTTACTACGGGTCTGATCGCTTCCTGGCACCAGCACACCGTATTCTCGGCCGCAACGCGCATGCGAGGCACGTCGTTCTGGACTGTGATGATCTTCCTGATGGAGGCTTCTGTTTTCACATTGATTGGGCTGTCGCTGCGCGATGTCGTTGAGCGCGGCGGCGGTTTGACCACAGTGATCGCCACCATGGGACTGCCGATGCTGGCGATCCTCTTGACGCTCGTGATCGCCCGCTTTGCGTGGGTCTTCGCCTCAGATCTCGTCATCCGGCTCTGCGCGCCGCTGGGGTTCGAACGCGCCCAGCCGCTGGGCGTCGGCGGCGCCACCGTCCTCAGCTGGGCCGGCGTGCGCGGTGTGGTGACGCTTGCCCTGGCGCTCAGCCTGCCAGAAGAATTCCCCGGCCGCGACTTCATCCTCGCAACATCATTTGCCGTCATTGTCGGAACCGTGCTCGTCCAGGGAACGAGTTTGGGGCGGATTATCGCCTGGGCACGGCTGGTGGAGCCGGAGACGGAGAGAGCGCGTCTTACGATGAGTCAGGCCGAAGCCGCCATGGCGCAGGCGCAGCTTGGAACCATCCAAAACCTGGCATATGATCCGGAGGGAAATCTTATCCACCCTCAATTGCTCGAACGATACCAGCGCCGTGCAACAGCGATCGTCGATTACGCCGCCAGAACGGAACATTATATCCCGGTGCTCCATGCTCATTTCGATGTCGTTCTCGAGGCGGTTGCCACCGGACGCCGGGAACTCATTCGGCTCCATCGCGCCGGCGATATAGATGACGAGACGCTGCAGGAGCTGGAGCGGGATCTCGATCTCGAGGAACTGAGCGCGATCTCAGCCAAAGCCTGAGTTTCGCGGCCTGACCAGATTGAAGGCAGCTGGTCTGCAATAGTTTTTGGGCATATCGAAGTATTCCGTGCGATCCTGAAATATAAATCGCCTCGCGGCTAATAGCCTTACCTCTGCCTCTTTGTGAGGTGTCGGCGGGCGGCCCGCCGTGAGTATCCTCATTGCGCGGGTATCTCGTTGCCTCCGGGGCCGAACTCCCCATCGTACGGCTTTACCAATGGAGCGTTTGGATACTGCGACATTCTCTGTTTTCATGGCGATGCTGCAGTCTACGTAAAGTTTTGTTTCTGTAAATTCTGAAAACATACGCGGTTAAATTGCTTCTAATTGCCGCCATGATTCAAATATACGTTCCGCCCGCGATTTTTTCTTCGCCACATTTCGGATGTTCCAAATTATCCAAACAATGGTGAGAAGCAATGAAAATTATTCTCGTCATAGCCCTCACGGTCTTTGCCGTGCCGTGTGAGGCCGACATGCTCGTCACGGCTTCGAAATATAATCGCATGCACGAACGTTCTATTTCCTTTCTCGGAATCAATCCCCGCAGAACGTCGTGGTGCGGAGCCTTCCTCGCCTTCGTCGCCAAACGATCGTCCCGCCAGCCGCCGCCCAATCCCAATATGGCAGTTTCCTGGAAAAGCTTTGGCAAGCCTGTCTTCTTCCGCTCCGCAAGGCGGGGAGATGTCGTTGTCATTCGAAGCGGCAGGCGCTTCCACGTCAGCCTGTTCGACCACTTCGACCAACGACGCCAATACGTTTATCTGTTCGGCGGCAACCAATCCAACCGCGTCCAGCTGTCACGTTACCGCACCAGCTCGGTCGTTGCCGTTCGACGATGATGCCGGAAATTTCAGCTTTCCGCTGGTTCCAGTAAATCCAATAGCTTTGTGAGCGATGTGTGGTGGCCGGCCTCGTCCTTCGAGGCCCTGCGGGGCGCCTCAGGATGAGGGCGGAGAGAGGGCGACGACGGTCAATCAACCCCGTCCAACGCACATGTCACACCGTCGGCGGGAATGGCTGCCAGCCTTTCGCGCTTGATGTCGAACCGCCAGGCTTTGACCACATTTTCGGATCGATAGGAGCCATCCGGTTGCTCCACCATCCTGCCGAGGGCAAAGACGGCGACGTCGGGAAACCGGCTGGATGAGCAATAGGCCGGCTGCAGAAGCTCGTGGCGGAGCGACGGCTTTGAGATCGTAACCTGGTCGATCACGGTCCAGACGGGAAGGATTCCATTCCTGCCGGTCTGGCGTTGAAGCACCAGCGACAGCTTTGCGCCGCATTTGACCTCGGCTGCCGCATAGGCCGGGCCTTCGGCTGTTCCCGACAGAGCAGTTCCGCTGACCTCCACGCAGTCCTTCGCCGGAGGAGGCGTGGATTTGCCACGTGCCTCGCTGGCATGGGAGGCGGCCGGGATCAGAGCGAGAAGAGCGGCAACCGTAGGGAGATATTGAGACATGGGAAAGCCGTGGAACGTGAAGAGGGAGGGGGTGCTGGTTTCAAATCCGCAATCCAGAAGAGAGGACGGTAGCTTTGCTCGGAGATGAGTCAATAGCCGATCCGCTACAGGGCGCCGCTTGTCTCGCCCGGCAGCTGTAGCGGCATGGTACAAGGGTCGGCCCTCATCCTGAGGCGTGCAGGTCAGGGGCCGGAGCCTCGAAGGACGGGGCGGTGGTTGGGCACCTGGCAGCATCGCGCCATACACAACGAATTGGCCGGCCTGACACAATGCCAGTCAGCGCAGACGTCAGCCGCGGCTGACACTCCGGAAGGCAGCGATGATGCTGTCGGCGGCCAGCCGGGCTTCGTCTGCGGTCGTCTGGAAATTGGTGACGGAGAGGCGCAGGACGTCGCGGCCGCGCCATTTGGCGCCGCCGGCGAAGAGGGTGGCGTCTTCGCGGATCTTTGCGATGGTCTCGCGGGTGATCGCGTCGCTTTCATCGTCCGCGCGGTCGGCGGCGAAGCGGAGGATGAGCTGGTTCAGCGTGATCTCGTTCAAAATAGTGACTCCGGGTTCGCGCTGGAGATGCTCGGCCAGCAGGCGGGCCGACGCGCAACATTGGTCGATGAGGGCGGCGATGCCATCGCGGCCGAGATGTTTCAGCATTGCCCAGGTGGCGAAGCCGCGGGCGCGCCGGGAAAGTTCCGGCACGTAATGGGAGGGATCGCGCTCGCCCTCGGCTGCGAGCGGCAGGTAGCTTGCGGCGATCGTCATGGCGCGGCGGTGGGCAAGCTCGTTGCGCACGATGGCATAGCCGCAGTCATAGGGCGTCTGCAGCCATTTATGACCATCCGTCGCCCAGCTGTCGGCCGCCTCGACGCCGCGGCTGAGATGGCTGAATTTTTCCGATGCCTGCGCCCAGAGGCCGAAAGCGCCGTCGACATGCACCCAGGCGCCTTTTTCCCGAAGAGCCGGGATCAAGCGGATGAAATCGTCGAAGCCGCCGGTATTGATCTGCCCGGCCTGGAGAATGGCGATGCAGGGGCCGCTGACCGGGGCAAGCGCGTCGGCGACCGCGGCCGGATCGATCCGGCCCATCGGATCGGTCGGCAGGCGCAGCACGCGGTCATGGCCGAGGCCGAGGAATTGAAGCGCCGAGAAGACCGTCGTGTGGGCGTCGTCGCCGATCAGCACGGTGATCTCGGGCGCGCCGAACAGGCCTTTGGCGTCCGCATCCCAGCCGGCCTTGCGCAGCACCTCGCCGCGGGCGGCGGCAAGGCAGGTGAAATTGGCGACCGTGGCTCCCGTGACGAAGCCGACGGAGCTTTTCGGCGGCAGTTTCAGGATGTCGAGAAGCCATCTCGCCGCGATGGTTTCGACGGCGGCCGCGGCCGGGGCCGCGACGTGGTTTCCGGCATTCTGGCCCCAGGCGCTGGTCAGGAAATCGGCCGCGACGCCGACCGGATGAGAGCCGCCGATAACCCAGCCGAAGAATCGCGGGCCCGTGGTGAAATGCAGACCGGGCTCGGCGTCCGCGGCGAGCTGCCTGATGACATCGGCCATATCGGCGCCGGCCGCCGGCAACGGCTCATCGAAGGCGGCGAGCGAGGCGGCATAATCGTGCCGGGGCACATGGCGGGCCGGCGCGCTCTCGCGAAATCCGGCCGCAAGCCGGGCGGCTTCCTGAAACAAAGATGCGATTGCCGACATACGGGTCCCTCTGCGCCGGACGCCCGCCGGTCACTGGGACCGCCCCCAGGCAAGCTTGCCGGCGCCGGCAAGTCTAGCCGATATCGCCGTCGCTGTCTTGGTTCGCGAAAAATCGATCCCAGGCGGGTTTAGCTTCGGCTGAAGCATTGCGGCGCGGAGCCAAAGCCTTACAGCATATCACCCAGGCTCCAGTGGTTGTTCCAGCGGGCGTCAATTTCGTCGTCGACGTTCTGGTAGCGGATGTCGGTGGAGAGGCGCAGGCGCCGGGCGCGGTCTTCGTTGTTGGTGGCGGCGTGGATCATGTAGGGGGAGTGCAGCACGACGTCGCCGGCCTCGTAATCGGCGGCGAGCCAGCGGGCGTCGAAGCGCTCGGCCATGTCGGGAAGATCCTTGGAGATCCAGCCGCCTTCGGCCATGTGATTGTTATAGGCGCTGATCCGCTCCTCCGGCGAGAGAGTGCCGCTGTTCTCCTGGAATTCTGCCTCCATCCTGCGGCCGAGCGCATGTGAGCCTTCGAGATAGACGAGGCCGCCCATCTCGGCGGGGGTGTCGCCGATCGGAATCCAGGCGGTGACGAGCCGGCTGGTGCCGCCGCGGAGATAGACGAGGTCGTAATGGGCGGGCGTGGCCACCGCCGTGCCGGGTTGGACATAGCGCATCAGCTTGCGTTTATGGAGATAGGAGATGCCCTGGAGAAAGATGTCCATGAAGTGGACGAGCCGCGGTTGGGCGCAGAAGCCTTCATAGGCGGCGGAGCGGACGATCGACATTAGGCGGCGGTTGGCGAGGTTCCGATCGAAGCCTTCGGCGGCCGCGATGCCGAGTGCGAAATCATGGCCGGGCGCCAGCAGGCCGGTTTCGGCGAGGTGGGCGAAGACCCAACGGCGGAAGTCGATCACTTCGGCGCGCGCCAGGAGGTCTTTCAGCCAGACATAACCATCCTCCTCATAGCGGCGGCGAATGGCCTCGATACCGATACCGGGATCGGTCGGCGCGAGCGGGCCGAGCCTTTCAGGGGGGATTGTTTTGCCCTGGGCGGCGAGGGGCGTTTGTGTCACTCCCATCCCGGCGGCATTCGCGACAATTGACATTTCATTCATTCCTGCTTTGACTTTTCCTGCCTCCAGCTTGCTGGTTACGTGAGCCAATCGCCATGGAGGAAAGTTGCAGCTGGATTTTTCGCTCATGAGAGAAGCCGAGGCCATCTATCGATCTCCCCTTGCCGCGGCCAGCGGGCTTGCCGTGACCGGCAGCGGCAGGCAGCGTGCGCGCCATGCCGTCAACGACAGGAAGCTGCCGAGTTTTGCGGCCGTGCTGGTGGAGCGCGGGCAGGGGTTTCTCGAAACCGCCGCGGGCGGGCGCCAGCCCGTGGAGGGGCCGGCGCTCTTCTGGCTGTTCCCGAACCGCCCACATTCCTATGGACCTGACGAAGCCGGATGGGACGAGCGCTGGGCGCTGTTTGAAGGTTCGTTCACGCGCGATTTCGTGCGGATGCGGCTGATTGGCGAGCGCCATCCCCTCGTGACTCTGCGTCATCTCGATGAGGTGGCGCGGCTCTTCGCGCGGCTGCATGCCGATCTCGTCGACGACAGCCATCTCGGGCAGGCCTCGGCGGCATTGGCGCTCCATGGCATCGTCATCGCCACCGCGCGGCAGGCGAGCGCTGCTGCAGGTCGCGAAGGCGAGGACGCGACCGGTGATCTCGTCGAGACGCTGCGGAGCAGGGCGCTGCAGCCGCTCGACGTTGCCTCGTTTGCCGCCGAGCACGGCATATCGCCGGCGACGCTGCGGCGGAAATTCATCGCCGAAACGGGCATGCCGCCCAAGGACTTCCAGCTTCGGGCCCGTATGGACCAGGCCAAGCAGCTGCTCGCCACGTCAGACGAGAAGATCGAAACCGTCGCGGCCATGGTCGGCATCGAAGACCCGTTCTATTTTTCTCGCGTCTTTCGTGAGCGCGAGGGCTGCAGCCCCCGTGAATTCCGGATGCGATATAAGCGGGGTTGAGCCGTTGCAGTATGGGTCGCCGTCTTTGTCGCGATATTGAACAAATGAAGACTGCGGGAGGAGTTGGGCGATTTTCTCTAATAGATGTTGATTTTATGCAGCCTATTCTCGAAATTTTCTAAGGATCGGCTAAAATCTATTGCCTTATTCGAAGTATCCATCAATAATGTACGAAATATCATTCGCGCCGCTATCAACGCAGCTCTGTCGATCAGCGAGGGATATGCACTGAAATATTTCATTCTCTATGCGCTCGTGTGCTCGGTAGTCGGGATAATTCTTCTCGTCGTTTTCCATCAGATTGCACCGGTTCAGATGGAGAGCCCTGGCGATCAGGCGGCCTTCGAACCGGATGATCTGATCGTGCGGTCGACCCGCGAACCGGGGACAGACCAGCCCGCTATGCGGCCTCCCAGTCAATGGGATCTGCGGCTTGGCAATCAGCCGGAGGCGCAGCCCGATCAATCAGGCGTGCGCAAAGGCGGCCGGGTGGGAACGCCGGCGCAGTAGGTGGAGTTGGCGCTGCCGTTTGTTTGACGGCGTACGGCGCGCCTCTTCCTTTGAGGCTGCTGCGGGTACTACTTCCGCTCCCTCACCAATTCCTATGTCTTCAGGGCTGAGGGAGTTTGGAGCAGCGTTCGCGCCGAGGCCTCCTAACTTGTCGGGCGCGGTATCCTCCAACGCCTGCCACTATAAGAGAGCGGCATCCTCCAGCCTCCCTCATGCTGAGAGCTTGTGAAGCTTTTGAATCTGGTGCGTTTCTGGCCGGTCTTGGTTTGCCGATGCAGTCGATCGTCAGACGATTGCGCGGTGCGTTCGGATGTCGCTTGTTGGCGTCAGGGTGACTGCACTGGCTTAGCCATTGGCAAGCCGATGGCCTTGC
>NZ_JACIFV010000040.1 GCF_014197535.1 Rhizobium aethiopicum | reverse complement strand
GATCTCTATATCGCCTGCGGCATCTCCGGCGCCATCCAGCATCTGGCCGGCATGAAGGATAGTAAGGTGATCGTCGCCATCAACAAGGACGAGGAGGCGCCGATCTTCCAGGTCGCCGACTATGGCCTCGTCGCCGATCTCTTCGACGCCCTGCCGGAATTGCAAAAGGCGCTCTGAGCGAGGCAAATGCCTTTCTTTCGCACTTGCGAATGACTGGAAAATTGTCTTTTATCGGTCTACTACTTACTGCCGGGCGATCTTTCGTCCGGCAGTATTGCTAATATAATACGGCAACGCGGGGGCGACTGCCGAGCGGGGGTTTGGAGATGAATGCGGTGTTGAAGAATATTGGTATTATCGGTGCCGGCCAGATGGGCTGCGGCATCGCGCATGTTTCGGCCGCCGCAGGTTACAGGGTTCACATCTATGATCTCTCGCAGGACCGCATCGAATCCGGCCTCGCCACTATCAACGGCAATCTCGCCCGCCTGGTGACGAACGGCAAGATGACCGACGAGGAACGCAAGGCGACCTTGTCGCGCATATCAGGCTCCGCCGATGTCAACGATCTCGCCCCGTCCGATCTCGTCATCGAGGCGGCCACCGAGGACGAAAGCGTCAAGCGCAAGATTTATAGCCAGGTTTGTCCGGTGATGAAGCCGGAAGCGCTGCTGGCCACCAACACCTCTTCCCTTTCCATCACCCGCCTTGCTGCCGCCACCGACCGCGCCGAGCGCTTCATGGGCATACATTTCATGAACCCGGTGCCGGTGATGAAGCTGGTCGAGCTGGTGCGTGGCATTGCGACCGATGAGAAGACCTTCACCGCCGCCAAGGAGTTCGTCGGCTCGCTGGAGAAGACCGTCACCGTCGCCGAGGACTTCCCGGCCTTCATCGTCAACCGCATCCTGTTGCCGATGATCAACGAGGCGATCTATACGCTCTACGAAGGTGTCGGCACCGTCGACGCCATCGACACGGCGATGAAGCTCGGCGCCAACCATCCGATGGGGCCGCTGCAGCTTGCCGATTTCATCGGCCTCGACACCTGCCTGTCGATCATGCAGGTGCTGCATGACGGCCTGGCGGACTCGAAATATCGCCCCTGCCCGCTGCTGGTGAAATATGTCGAAGCCGGCTGGCTCGGACGCAAATCCGGCCGCGGCTTCTACGATTATCGTGGCGAAGTGCCCGTCCCGACGCGGTAAGCAGACATCATCAGAAAGGGCGAATGGACCGCACGCCCGCGAAATGCTTTCCTTGCCGCGAACGGGAGGAATGCCATGTCGACCGAAACACCCATGTTCCTGCTGCAATGTTGCGTCCTGATCGGACTCGCAGGCGTCTTCCTCATAAGAGGCGATGGGGACTGAGCGATATCCTCACGACCCGATTGCGCCCTTGATCAGCGCCTTGGCATCTTCGCTGTCCCAGGCGGCAGGCCCGTTCATGGCGGAAATCAGGCAGCCCTTGTCGTCGAGCAACAGCGTCACCGGCAGGCCGAAAGCGAGACCTTCCTTCTTCAGGCTGTTGAAGACGCCGATCGTATTGTCGCGGTAAAGCTGCAGCGCATCGACGCCGGTCTCGGCAAGGAAAGTCTTCGGCTTTTCATCGTCGCCAGTGTCGATATTGACCGGCACGACCTGGAACTTGTCGCTGCCCATCTCCTTTTCCAGCGCGTTCAGCGCCGGCATCTCCTCGCGGCAGGGGACGCACCATGTCGCCCAAAGATTGAGCAGCACGGTCTTGCCGGCGAAATGATCGAGCGTCAGCGGTTTGCCATCCGGTCCGTTGAAGGAAACCGTGGTCAGTTTGCGCGGCTCGTTGGCGGCAACCATGGCGGCGACCTGCCCCTTCATGAGCGGCGTCAGATTGGCAGCGCGCTCCTTTGCCAGCGGGCATTCGGCCGAAGCGCTGCTGCCGATGCCATTGCCAATGCCCGTCTCCTTCACGTATACCGCTGCCGCACCTGCAACGACACCTGCAACGGCGGCGATTGCGATCAGTTTTCCGGACGGCAGGCCGAAGGGTTTTTTCGTCGTCATTTCATTCTCCAGGACGGGCATCTTATGGCCGAGAACAACACGGACACCAAATCCTCCAACCAGATGTGGGGTGGTCGCTTCGCCTCCGGCCCGGACGCGATCATGGAGGAGATAAATGCCTCGATCGGTTTCGACAAGAAGCTATTCGCCCAGGATATCCGTGGTTCCATCGCCCATGCGACCATGCTCGCCCATCAGGGTATCATTTCATCGGACGATAAGGACAAGATCGTTCACGGGCTAAACACGATCCTGTCAGAAATCGAAAGCGGCACTTTCGAATTCTCCCGTCGGCTCGAAGACATCCACATGAATATCGAAGCACGCCTGACAACGCTGATCGGACCGGCGGCCGGCCGCCTGCACACCGCCCGCTCACGCAACGATCAGGTGGCGCTCGATTTCCGCCTCTGGGTGAAGGAAGAGCTTCAGAAGACCGAACGGATGCTGACCGGTCTGATCGCGGCCTTCCTCGACCGCGCCGAGGAACATGCCGAAAGCGTCATGCCGGGGTTCACCCATCTGCAGACCGCCCAGCCCGTCACCTTCGGCCATCATTGCATGGCCTATGTCGAAATGTTCGGCCGTGACCGCTCGCGTGTACGCCACGCCATCGAACATCTGGACGAAAGCCCGATCGGCGCGGCCGCCCTTGCCGGCACCGGCTATCCGATCGATCGCCATATGACGGCCAAGGCACTGGGTTTCCGCGAGCCGACCCGCAACTCCATTGACACCGTCTCCGACCGCGACTTCGCCATCGAATTCCTGTCGATCGCCGCGATTACAGGCATGCATCTGTCGCGCCTCGCGGAAGAGATCGTCATCTGGTCGACCCCGCAATTCGGCTTCGTGCGCCTGTCCGATGCCTTCTCGACCGGCTCCTCGATCATGCCGCAGAAGAAGAATCCGGATGCGGCCGAACTGGTGCGCGCCAAGACCGGCCGCATCAATGGCTCCCTGATCGCACTGCTGACGATCATGAAGGGCCTTCCGCTCGCCTATTCCAAGGACATGCAGGAGGACAAGGAGCAGGTCTTCGACGCCGCCGAGAGCCTCGAGCTGGCAATCGCCGCCATGACCGGCATGGTGCGTGATATGGCCGTCAACACCGCGCGCATGAAGGCGGCGGCCGGCTCCGGCTTTTCGACGGCGACCGATCTTGCCGACTGGCTGGTGCGCGAAGCGGGCCTGCCCTTCCGGGATGCCCATCACGTCACCGGCCGCGCCGTGGCGCTCGCCGAAAGCAAGGGCTGCGATCTTGCCGAGCTGCCGCTCGCCGATCTGCAGGCAATCCATTCCGCGATCACCGACAAGGTTTACGACGTGTTGACCGTCGAGGCCTCCGTTGCCAGCCGCAAGAGCTTCGGCGGCACCGCACCTTCCGAGGTGCGCAAGCAGATCGCCTTCTGGCGCGCCCGCAATTGAGAGATAGCGGGAGGCTGAAAGCCGCCTCCCCCTTCCTGCAAGCGCGGAAAGGCCGTCCAACAATCAGGGTGCACAAGGCGGATAAACTTCGCTATGAAGATCCCGTCGTTCGATATGAATGATATCAGCCATACGCCGCACAAGAGGATATCCATGCAGAAGAGCTTGCCGCACCTCATCCGCCTGACGGCGGTGCTCGCCGTCATCGGCCTTGCCGTTGCCGGATGCGGACGCAAGGGCGATCTCGATCCGCCGAGTGCTGCGGCGACGAAGGAAGGCGACGTTTCCAAGCCGACGAAACAGCCCGGCACCGTTGACAAGCCCTTTCTTCTTGACCCCCTCCTTTAAGGCGCGCACCCCGTGAACCATTTCGATTACCGCGACGGCATCCTTTACGCCGAGGACGTCCCCGTTCCCGAGATCGCCAAGGCGGTCGGCACGCCGTTCTACGTCTATTCCACGGCAACGCTGGAGCGCCACTATCGCGTCTTCTCGGAAGCCTTCGCCGATGTCGACTCCATGGTCTGCTATGCGATGAAGGCGAACTCGAACCAAGCCGTGCTGAAGACCCTGGGACGCCTGGGCGCCGGCATCGACGTCGTTTCGGAAGGCGAACTGCGCCGTGCACTTGCCGCCGGCATTCCGGCGAGCCGCATCATGTTTTCGGGCGTCGGCAAGACGCCGCAGGAGATGGATTTCGCGCTTGAGGCTGGCATCTACTGCTTCAACGTCGAATCCGAGCCTGAGCTGGAGATTCTTAACCAGCACGCCGTCAACGCCGGCAAGAAGGCGCCGGTCTCCTTCCGCATCAATCCGGATGTCGATGCCAAGACGCATGCGAAGATCTCGACCGGCAAGAAGGAAAACAAGTTCGGCATCTCCTGGGATCGCGCCCGCGCCATCTATGCCCATGCCGCCAAGCTGCCGGGGATCGATGTCACCGGCATCGACATGCATATCGGCAGCCAGATCACCGAGCTGCAGCCCTTTGACGACGCCTTCAAGCTGCTGCGCGATCTCGTCGCGACGTTGCGTGCGGACGGCCACTCCATTCATCACGTCGACATCGGCGGCGGTCTCGGCGTTCCCTATAAGGACGACAACAATCCGCCGCCGCTGCCCGATGCCTATGCAGCGATCGTCAAGAACCAGCTGCGCGGCCTGAACTGCAAGATCGTCACCGAACCCGGTCGTCTCATCGTCGGCAATGCCGGCATCCTCGTGACCGAAGTTCTTTATGTGAAGGACGGCGGCGAGAAGACCTTCGTCATCGTCGACGGTGCGATGAACGACCTCATCCGCCCGACGCTCTACGAGGCTTATCACGAGATTCGTCCGGTGACGATTTCGGCAGCGAACGCCCCGCGCATCCGCGCCGACGTGGTCGGCCCCGTTTGCGAGACCGGCGATTATCTGGCGCTCGACCGCGAAATGGCGATGCCGAAGCCCGGCGACCTGATGGCCGTCAGCACTGCCGGCGCCTATGGCGCCGTCCAGGCCGGCACCTATAACAGCCGTCTGCTGGTGCCCGAGGTTCTGGTCAAGGGCAGCGATTTTCATGTGATTCGCCCGCGCAGGACCTATGCCGAGCTGATCAGCCTCGATTCCGTTCCGGCCTGGCTCGACTAGAACATGTCGCGCAAAAGTGTGAAGCGGTTTTGCGATAACGACATGCGTAAAACAAAGAGCTAAAGCGCAAGAAGCGAATCTGAAAGATCGCGACGTGCTTTAGCAGCAACATCACTTTTGGGCGAATAAACGTGAAAAGGCGGTATTCCTGCCCGTTCGCCCTCGCCTTCGCCACAAAGAGTGTTATCCTTTCGTTCATGAGCGTATTGCCCCGCAATCGCCGGAAGCGCCCTCTGTACCAGAATGCCAGATCGCGGAGACCGGACCGATGACAAGCCCCTTAAGGCAGAGGAAGGGTGCATTCGCGCTCCGTCCCTCGCTTGCCCGGCTGGTAACGACGAAACGCCTGCTGGCGCGCACCGTGCTCTTCTTCGAGCAACTGCTGCCGCTGCTGATGCCGGTCCTCTGCATCGTCGCCATTTACCTCTCAGCCTCGTGGTTCGGCATCTTCCGCAACGTGCCGGACTGGCTGCGCATCCTGCTGCTGATCGCCTTTGCCGCGGCGTTCCTCGTCTCGCTTGTCCCCTTCCGCCTTCTGCGCTGGCCGAAAACCGCTGAAGCCGATCGCATGCTGGAAGAGCGCAACGGCCTGCCGCACCAGCCGGTTGCCGTCCAGGAAGACGAGCCGGCCTACGACACGCCCTTTTCGCGGGCACTTTGGCGTGAGCACCAGGTGCGCATGGCCGAAAAGATCGCAGCACTCGATGCCGGCATGCCGCGGCCTGATATCGCCGCACATGACCGCTTCGCCCTGCGCGCCATCCCTGCTCTGCTGCTCGTCACCGCTTTTGGCTATTCGCTGTCGCTCAACGGCGGCTCGATCAGTGACGCATTGCAGTCAGCGCCCGAGCAGGTGGCGGTCGATCCGGCGGTGCGCATCGACGCCTGGGTGACGCCGCCCTCCTATACCGGTCGCGCGCCGATTTACTTGACCGCCGACGGCAGCGAACAGGCGCCGATCGGCATCCCGCAGTTTTCCGGTCTCACCGTGCGCGTCAGCGGCGGAAAGACGACCGAAAAGGTCGTGTTCCGCAAGGCGAACGGCGAGGCGCGGGATATCGCCCTACAGGCCGACGCAAGGCCACAGCAGGCGCCCGCACCTGCCAACGAGCAGCCGACGACCGGCGGGCCTGCCAACAATGCCCTCATCGCGCAGACGCATGTGATGAAGCTTGAGGAAAACGGCGCGCTCGAGGTCAATGGTCGCCGCTGGAGCTTCGACGTGCTGCCTGACAAGGCGCCTGAAATCGCCTTTGACGGCATGCCGAAGGTAAGCGTCAACGGCGCGCTGGAAATCGGCTTCACCGTCAAGGACGACTATGGCGTCCAGGAGGGCCATGCCGAGATCGTTCCTATGGAAAACGATCCGGCGGCGACGCCGCTCTATCCGCTGCCGGAGTACCGGCTGGATATCCCCCGCCGCAACGCCCGCGACGCCAAGGGCGTGACCAGCCGGAATCTGACCGAACATCCGCTTGCCGGCAAGCCGGTGCGCATTACCCTCGTCGCCAAGGATGCCGCTGGCCAGACCGGCCGCAGCCCACCCTACGAAATGACGCTGCCGTCGCGGCCCTTCAACGAGCCGCTTGCCGCAGCTGTCGCCGAGGAACGGCAGGTTTTCGCACTCGATACCCGTAAGATGCCGCAGGCGATCGCGCTGAACGAGGCGCTGACCATCCGTCCCGAGGAGACCATCCCCAAGCTCACCAACTACCTGCTGCTGGAATCGGCCTTGGCCCGCATGAAGCTGGCAAAGGGCGAGGAGGCGCTGAAGGATACCGCCCAGTATCTCTGGGAGATTGCGCTCGGCATGGAGGACGGCGATCTTTCGCTTGCCGAGCGCAAGCTGCGCGAAGCCCAGCAGAAGCTTGCCGACGCATTGGACCGCAACGCGCCCGACGAAGAGATCAAGAAGCTGATGGATGAGCTGCGCAAGGCGATGCAGGATTACCTGAGCGAGCTTGCCGAACGCATGCAGAACGCCCCGACGATGCAGCCGAACCAGAATGCGCAGAACATCCTGCGCCAGCAGGATCTGGAACGGATGATGGACCAGATCGAGAATCTCGCCCGCTCGGGCAATCGCGACGCGGCACAGCAGATGCTGTCGGAATTGCAGCGCATGATGAACAACCTGCAGGCCGGCCGGCCGCAGCGGGGCCAGCAGGGTCAGGAAAACAGCGAAGCCCGCAAGCAGATCGACAAGCTCGGCGAGATCCTGCGCGATCAGCAGAAGCTGATGGAAGAAACCTTCCGCCTCGATCAGCAGCTCAAGGACCGTATGCAGCGTGGCGAATCCGATATGGGCGAAAACGATCCGCTGCTCGACGAGATGATGCCGGGAGAGAATGGCGAGCCGCAGGATCAGCAGCAAGGGCAGCAAGGCCAGAGCCGGCAAGGTAAGGGCCAGCAAGGTCAGGGCCAGCAACCTTCCGACCAGATGACCGCCGAGCAGCTCAGGGAAGCGCTGAAACAGTTGCGCGCCCAGCAGGATGCGCTCGGCAAGCAGCTCGGCGAATTGCAGAAGAAACTCGGCGAAATGGGCATGAAGCCCGGTCCAGGCTTCGGCCAGGCTCAACGCGAGATGGATGGCGCCGGCCGCGAACTCGGCCAGGGCCGCGGCGACACGGCCGTCGAGAACCAGGGCCGCGCGCTTGAAGCCCTTCGCCAGGGCGCCCGCGACATGATGAACCAGATGATGCAGGCGCAACGGGGCCAGCAGGGACAGGGCCCGAACGGCCAGGTCGGCCAGGGCGATCAGAACGGCCGCGATCCGTTGGGACGGCCACGCATGAGCAACGGCTATATCGACAATGACGGCGTGAAGGTGCCTGACGAAATCGACGTTCAGCGCGCACGCGAAATTCTCGATGCGATTCGCGAGAAGCTCGGCAACAATCCGCCACAGGAAATGGAACGGCGGTATCTCGAACGGCTTCTGGACATCCAGTAAGCCTCATACCGCCGTCAAAGATAGGCGCGCGCTTTAAGCGACAAGCGCCCGGGCGACGGCCTTGCGTATATCGGGAAGCGCAAATGGCTTGGCGACGACGTCGATGATTTTTTCTGCAAGATCGTCGGCGCGCTCGCGCTGCTCGGCATAGCCGGTCATCAGCAAAATCTTCAAAGCGGGGAAGGCGTCCTTCGCCTGATGAGCGAGTTCGATGCCGTCCATCACGGGCATGCGGATGTCCGACAGCAGCAGATCATAGACCCCGTCCTTCAGCTTCTCCAGCCCCTCAGCGCCGTCGGCCGCCTCATCGGTCTCGTGACCGTCGAGCCGCAAGGCCCGGGCTACGAAAGACCGCAGGGAATCCTCGTCTTCCGTAATCAGAATTCTTGCCATATGTGCATTGCTCCGTCTTCAGCCCCGCGACGGAAATCACCAGACTTTCCTTTTCGATCGGTAAAGATGGCGAAGCGATGGACGAGATGGTTAACAACCCGTCTTCACGCGGCAATGACGCGATGCCCGCATTCCTCAGGCGTCGCCGGTCACCACGCCGACGAAGGGCAGTTCGCGAAACGCATAGGCAACGTCCATGCCGTACCCGACGACGAAGTAATCGGGACATTCGAAGCCGACATAGTCGGCCTCCAGCTTTTCCTTGCGCTTGACCCGCTTGTCGAGCAGCACGGCGATCGTCACGTTGCGCGCGCCACGTTCGAAGAGCAGCTCCTTGGCAAACAGCAGCGTCCGGCCGGACTCGAGAATATCGTCGATCAGGAGGACGTCTCGGCCATGTACGTCGCTATCGATATCCTTGACGATGCGCACGCCCTGCGAAACCGTGCCGGTGCCGTAACTCGACAGCGTGATGAACTCGACCTCGGGAGCAAGCCCGGTGTCGTGCAGGGCGCGGATCAGGTCGGCGGCGAAGATGAAGGAGCCCTTGAGCACGGCAATGACGAGCAGGTCCTTGGTCGGGCCGTTGGCGATCTCCCGCGCCATCGCATGATTGCGCTCCGCGATCTGCTCGGCGGTGAAGAGCGGCTCGATATTTTTTCCGCGCACGACAGGCATAAAGGCTTGCTCCATGAAAAGAAGGGTAAGCCGTTAGCACATATGCGCGCCTGAAACAGCCTCGCCGATCATGAAATCAACGGGATTGGCGCATCTTGTGGCGGAAAGCCATTACGAATCCGGTCATTTCTACGGCAGGAAGGAAAGCCGGACCTCCGGCAATTTTCCGCCGGCGTGCTGGACTCGGGCCGAAAAGCCACGGCTTTGGCCGTCGTAGATGACGTCGGCGGGCGGATCAATGACGACGCTTGCCGTCAGCCGTTCGTCGGCCACCAAATCGGCGCGGATCGGATGCACCGTCTGCGTCGTGCCGCTGTCGTTTTCGATGATGCCGTTGACGACGAGCACACGCATGCCGTTCGCATCGCGCGGCGTCACGGTGACATGGGTGAAATGCAGCGGCGCTCCGGAGGAGGCGCCCGCGGCGGAAAGGCCGGAAAAGCCGCCTGCGAGGCCGAAAACGAGCACGGCGAGCGCCAGTACCAGCACCGCGAAGCTGCGCAGCGACGCCCGCTGCAGCCAGGATTCCGCCCTTCGCAGAGCGGAAGCAGCCATCGCCGGCAGGAGCGGCGGCCGTGCGGCGCGCGCAGCCGCCATGCGCCTGCCGTTGTCGTTATGGATCCTGGGGCTGAAGTCCTTCGGCCGGGCTTTGCCGACCGTCACGAATTCGGCGTCGGAAACATCAGCAGGACGTGTTGAACGATACTGGCGGTGTGCGGATTCGGGCGGCAGGAAATCATAGGCCTGGCCCGGTGTCCGGCGGCTGAAGGAGGATGCTTCCACGGTGGCTGCCTCGCAGATGTCCACATGGTTTCGCTGCCGCAAGAAATCTTGGCATTGAAACGAATCCTCCTCAGTCGTAAATTTTAATGGTTAATGCTTCGCAAAGATTGCCATCAAACGGGCGTCTTTCCGGCAAAATTTACCGGCTGTTAACGGTGTTGGTTAACAAGTCGCGCGGTGAAACCAAGAACAGACTGAGCTGCCCGTTGATCCACTTCGAGAATGTCGGTTTGCGCTATGGTATGGGCCCGGAAATCCTCCGGGACCTGACCTTCGACATTCCGAAGAAATCCTTTCAGTTCCTGACGGGCCCATCCGGTGCCGGCAAGACCTCGCTGCTGCGGCTGCTCTTCATGTCGCTGCAGCCGACACGTGGCCTGATCCGCATGTTCGGGCGCGACATTTCCGAAATTCCCCGGCCGGAACTGCCGCTGCTGCGGCGGCGCGTCGGCATCGTCTTCCAGGATTTCCGCCTGCTCGACCATCTCACGACCTATGAAAACGTCGCTTTGCCCTTGCGGGTGCGCGGCAAGGAGGAAAGCTCCTACAAAACCGATGTTCTGGAACTCTTGAAATGGGTCGGGCTCGGCGAACGCATCAACGTGCTGCCGCCGGTCCTCTCCGGCGGGGAGAAGCAGCGCGCCGCTATCGCCCGGGCGCTGATGGACCGGCCGGAGGTCCTGCTGGCCGACGAGCCGACGGGCAATGTCGACCCGCCGATGGCGAGGCGCCTGCTCAATCTTTTCCTCGAACTCAATCGGCTTGGTACGGCTGTCGTCATCGCCACCCATGACCTGACGCTGATGGAACAGGTGGAAGCCCGCCGTATGATCCTCTCGGAGGGGCATCTCGATATCTATGACTGAGCCCCCGTCCAGGAACCGAGAGAAGGCGTCGGCCCAGCCTGCCGCCCAGCAGAAGCGGCCGGAAATGCGCGTGCGCCCGACCGCGCCGATCCTGCCGCCCTCCAACATCCAGGGCAACGCCCTGATGGTGGTCATATCGATCATGGCCTTTCTCGCCTGCCTGACGCTCGGCGGCGTCAGCATGGTGCGTTCGACGGCGGCAAGCTGGGAGAGCCAGATCTCCCGCGAGATCACCATCCAGATCAAGCCGGACGACAATCTCGATATGGAAAAGGCGCTGACGCAGGCACGCGACCTGGCGCTGACCTTCGTCGGCACCAAGAGCGGCCAGATCGTCGACGAAGCGGCCACCGCCCGGTTGCTCGAACCCTGGCTCGGGCCCGGTCTCGATCTCAAGGATCTGCCTGTTCCCCGTCTCGTCGTCATCACCATCGACGAAAACAATCCGCCGGCTTTCGATGCGATGCGAGGGCTCCTCAAGGACAGCATCCCGCAGGCGAGCCTTGACGATCACCGCACCTGGGTCGACCGGCTGGTTTCCATGGCGCACACGACCGTGCTGATCGGCACCGGCATCCTGCTCCTGGTTTTCTCGGCCATGGTGCTGACCGTTGTCTTCGCCACGCGCGGCGCGCTGTCGGGCAACCGCCACATCGTTGAAGTGCTGCATTTCGTCGGTGCCGAGAGCTCCTTCGTCGCCACTGAATTTCAGAAGCATTTTCTGAAGATCAGCCTCAAGGGCTCAGCGATCGGCAGCGCGCTTGCCGCTCTTTTCTTCGCCACCGCCGGTTTCTGGCAGAGCCGCACGCTGGCAACACCGGAAACGGATCAGGCAACGGCGCTGTTCGGCACCTTCTCCGTTGGCGTCCTCGGTTATGCCGGCATCTTCGCGACGATGATCGTCATCGCGCTCTTGACGACCGTCACGGCGCGGCTGACCGTCATGCGGACGATCTATGAAATCGATACATTGCGTTCGGACCCGACGCGCACCGACGGCATCGCAAGTTGATCGTGCCATGCCTTTTTATCGTGAAAGCGTCTGTTCCGCGCCGCAATCAGCGTATAATCACGATTCATGACCATGGGCGATACGACACGCAATCCGATTCGGCAGGACCCGGAGCTTGATCGTCCGGCGGGCCTGCCGCCGCGGCGCGGCCTGATCCGCCGCCTGCTGCGCTGGGGCGGCTTTGGCTGCGTTCTGGCAATCGCCCTGGTGTTCGGCGGCTTCCTGCGGTTTGCCGATTCCGTAACCACGCTCAAGCCCCCGGTCGAGCCTAAGGCGGACGCGATCGTCGTGCTGACCGGCGGCTACCAGCGCATCGACCAGGCCGTGGAATTGCTGCAGAAGGGAGCGGGCAAACGACTGCTGATCTCGGGCGTCCACCCAACGACGACGCCGGCGCAGATTCGCAAGATGACGCAAGGCTCGGCCGATCTTTTCTCCTGCTGCGTCGATATCGGCCATGATGCGATAGACACGATCGGCAACGCCGAGGAAACCTCCAACTGGATCCACGCCAGGGGATACAGAAGCGTTCTCGTCGTCACGAACAATTATCACATGCCGCGCAGCCTCGCAGAACTCTCCTATGTCGATCCGGACATCGAGTTCATCCCCTATCCGGTGGTCAATTCGGATTTGAAGACCCGCAACTGGTTTACCGACCCGAACGCAATGCGGGTCATGCTCGCCGAATATGCAAAGGTGCTGTTGGCAGGCGCCCGCAACATCACCGGCTTCGGCCGTCACACCGGACTGCGCTCGGCAAGCGTATCCGCCACAGACTGAGCATTTACATCGAGGCAGCATCAAACGCTTTTTATGACCGGCAATATCGTGTAGGCCGGTCGCATGAGCCTGCCTCGGGATAATTTCATGATCGCCCTGCGTTCCGTCCTCTTCAACACGATCTTCTACGCCAATCTCATCATCCGGATGATCGTGCTCTCGCCCTATTATTTCGTGGTGCCGCGGCTTAAGGCCTATGCGATCCCAAAGAATTGGGCGCGCTCCAACCATTGGCTGATGCGCATGATCGTCGGCACGACCTTCGAGATCGAGGGGCTGGAGAATCTGCCTGAGGGCAGTTTTATCCTGGCGCCGAAGCACCAATCCTTCTGGGACACCTATGCGCTGCTGCCCAATCTCAAGGACCCGGTCTATATCCTGAAGCGCGAGCTGATGTGGATTCCGCTTTTTGGCTGGTATGCGAAGAAGCAGCGCATGATCCCAGTCGACCGCGGCGCCCGCGGCAAGGTGATGGTGGAAGTGCTGAAACGCACCAAGGAAGAGCTTTCGACCGGCCGCCAGCTGATCATCTATCCTGAGGGTACCCGCCGCCCGCCGGGTGCGGAGCCGGTCTATAAATACGGCATCGCCCGCATGTACCGCGATCTTGGCATTCCCGTCGTACCGGTTGCCATGCATCCCGGCCTCTTCTGGCCGCGGCGGAGCGTCCGCCGTTATCCCGGCCATTTCAAGGTCAGGATCCTGCCGCCGATCATGCCGGGAATGGATCCGGATGCCTTCTTCGCTCAGCTGATCGAGGTCACGGAGCGGGCGAGCGACGAGCTGCTCATCGATACCGTCGACCGCAATCCGCATCTGCCGTTGCCGCCAACAGCGGTCGCTCGGCTGACCGAGCTGCGCAAAGTGAAGGCGGCGACGGCATGATCAGCCGGCCCGCAGCCGCTCCACCTCGTTGCCGACCTGCTCCAGCCATGGGTCGCGAATGCCCATCTGTTTCAGGTGCGCAAGCGTGTTGAAGACATAGGCATCGTTCGGGCCCGACTGCCCCCTGGCCTCGTTCACCACCCGCGCGGCCGCAAGCGCATCGAGCGTACCGGCATATTGCTCGTGGTCGCGATCAGCGATGTAGGTAACCGCTTCCGTTCGGCGACCGCCGGCAAACTGCAGCCGAACCCGGCGCTCCAGATAGACATTGGTGACGAGTTCGCGGGCGCGGAGATAGTCAATCACTTCGTCCCATTTGTCGGGCGAAATGCGGAAGGCCATGCCGCGGCAAGCTCCACCCCTGTCGAGGCCGAGAACCAGGCCGGGATTGTCCCGCGTGCCGCGATGGACGAAGGATCGGACGCACAGAGAACGCCGGTAACCATGCACCAGAGCTTCTGCCCGCTCCAGGAACTCGAAGCCCGGATTCCACATCAGCGAGCCGTAGCCAAACACCCAAAATTCGTCCATATCGCACGCCAGACCGGAATCACATTGCGATTCACCATTGGAGAACATCATGGCAGCGTCAAGCCGATCCGGCAGCAGCCAAACCGGCAACAGCAAGAAATTCTGGTTGCTGGGCGGAGGCATCCTCCTGGTGATCGCGCTTTATACCGGTGGCTGGTTCTATGCCGCTTCGGCTTTGAAAACGACGGTGCTGAAAGCAATCGCGCCGCGCGATCAGGCAGGCGTCACCGGCGAATGCTCCGATATCGAATTCCGCGGCTATCCCTTCCGCATCGGTCTGTTCTGCTCCAAGGTCGATGTCGACGACAATGTCAACGGCGTCTCCGCCACCTTCGGCGCATTGCGCTCCGCCGCACAGGTCTATGCGCCGAGCCATATCGTCTGGGAGCTCGATTCACCGGCCGAAATCCGCACCACAAACGGCCTTTCGGTCTCTGCCCAATGGGCGAATCTGCAGGCGAGCCTGACGACCAAGCTACAGGGCGTTGATCACAGCTCCACCGTCATCGAGGGTCTTAAGGCGACGGCGGTCTCCTCCTATACCGGTCAGACCATCAGCTTCGATGCGGCTCGCACCGAAATTCACCTGCGCCAGAACGGTGCCGATCTCGACGGCGCAATCTCGGTGCAGGATGCGAACACCGCGATCAAGGACTGGCCGCAGCTCTTCCCGAAACTCTCCGCCAGTATCGATCTCACGATCGCCGGCAAGGCCGGCCTGATCGACGGCAGCGACCCGAACGGCCTCAATGGTTCTGCCGGCGAACTGCGTCGCATCGTTGCCGACATCGGCGACGGCAAGGTGATGACGCTCACCGGCCCCTTTTCCTTCGACGAGCAAGGCTTTCTCTCCGGGAAGTTCAAGCTGGAAATTGAACGGCTCGGCCCCTGGGGCGACAGCCTCAAACAGGCTTTCCCGGATCTTGCCCCGACCGTCAGCACGGCGACGAAGATGCTGAAGGCGCTGGCCGGCGGTAGAGACAAGGTCTCAGTCGATCTCGTCGTCGATCGCGGCAATGCCACCGTCAGCGGCTTCATTCCACTCGGTCAGATCCCGCCGATCTAATCAATCCGTTTGGTGAAGAACACCTCAGGCACCGATTGCAGGCCCGGCAGCTCGATCGCGCCGGTTTCGGTAAATCCGTTGCGGCGATGCCAGTCCTGCGGCCGGCTCTCATCGCATTCGCTCGACGTCATCAGCAGCCGGGCGCCCTCGCCGCGCATCGCCTCTTCCCAGGCAAGAAACAGCGCGGTGCCGACGCCGGACCGGCGGTGGCCGGGCAGAACACGGATCATTTCCATATAGGGAACCCTGCCCCAAAAGCGGGAGAAACGCAGGAATCCGACGATCTCGCCGGCCTCCTTAGCAACGAGATATTCGCCGAGCGCGACGCATCGCGATACCCATGCCTTGCCTGCACCGGCATCCTCGCGAGCCAGCCAGTCGATATCCGCCTGACTTGCGCTCGCCACCTCCACCATCGCGAGAGTCTACTTCTTATCCAGCGCGTGGGGGCGGCCGAAATCGGGGGCGTCGACATCCTGGCCGGCCTGGACGATCGAGCGGCGGATGGCGCGCGTGCGGGTGAAGAGTTCAAAAATCTTGTCGCCTTCACCCCAGCGAATCGCGCGCTGCAGATAGGCGAGATCTTCCGAAAAGCGCGCCAGCATTTCGAGGATCGCATCGCGATTGTGCAGGCAGACGTCGCGCCACATCGTCGGGTCGGAAGCGGCAAGACGGGTGAAATCGCGAAAGCCGGAGGCCGAATATTTGATGACCTCGGACTCCGTCACCGTCTCCAGATCGTCGGCGGTGCCGACGATGTTGTAGGCGATGATATGCGGCAGGTGCGAGACGATCGCGAGCACCTTGTCGTGATGCTCCGCATCCATCTCGTCGACCTTGGATCCGAGCGCTTCCCAGAAGCCGCGCAGCCGCTTCAGCGCCGTCTCGGCGGTGCCGGCAACCGGCGTGAAGATGCACCAGCGGCCTTCGAAGAGGCCGGGGAAACCGGCATCCGGGCCGGATTTTTCCGTGCCGGCCAGCGGATGGCCGGGAATGAAATGCACAGTGTCAGGCATATGCGGCTGCATCTGCGCGATGACGGACGCTTTGGTGGAGCCGACATCGGTAACGATAGCGCCCGGCTTCAGGCTGCCGGCGATTTCCTTCGCCACGCTTTCCGAAGCGCCGACCGGCACCGAGACGATGATGAGGTCGGCATCTCGAACAGCATCGGCCGAAGAGGTCGTATAACGGTCGCCGAGGCCGAGCTCTTCGGCGCGCTTCAGCGTATCGGCGCTGCGTGTCGCCACGACGATCTCTTTGGTCAGCCCGAGCCGCCTGATGTCGTGGGCAAGCGAAGAGCCGATCAGGCCGATGCCGATCAGCGCGATGCGATCGAACAGCACGCTCATGCCTGCCGTCCCATGAATTCACGCAGCGTGGCGATGACGCCGCGATTGGCCTCTTCCGGACCGATGCTCATCCGCAGTGCATTGGAAAAGCCGTAGCTGCGCACCGCGCGAAGAATGTAACCGCGGCTTGTCAGAAGCTCGTCGGCATCGGCCGCGCGCTTGCCGTCGATGTCGGGGAAGTGGATAAGGACGAAATTGGCGACGGACGGCGTCACTTTCAGCCCGATCGCTTCGAGAGCCTCCGTGAGCGTCTCCACCCACATCTGGTTGAAAGAGACGGCCTGCTGGACGAAGGCCTGGTCGCGGATGGCCGCGGCACCGGCGGCGATCGCGGCCGCATTCAGGTTGAACGGAGCGCGTACACGGTTCACGGCGTCGACGATCTCCACTGGCGCATACATCCAGCCCACGCGCAGAGCCGCAAGACCGTAGGCTTTCGAAAAGGTGCGGGTCATCACTACGTTGGAACTGGACGATACGACCTCGATGCCGGCTTCATAATCGTTGCGGCGTACATATTCGGCATAGGCCGCATCGAGCACGAGGACGACATGCTTAGGCAGGCCGGCCTGCAGGCGGCGAATCTCGCTGACGGGAACGTATGTACCGGTGGGATTGCCGGGATTGGCGATGAAGACGATCTTCGTCCTTTCCGTCACCGCCGCCAGGATCGCGTCGACGTCGACGGTATAGTCCTTCTCCTTGACGATGACGGGCACAGCGCCCGTGCCCATGATCTGGATCTTGTAGACAAGGAAGCCGTGCTCGGTGATGATGCCTTCGTCACCGGCGCCCAGATAGACATGGCACAACAGGCCGAGCAGCTCGTCGGAACCATTGCCGCAGAGGATGTTTGCCGGATTGAGGCCATGTACAGCGGCGATCGCCTCGCGCAGTTCGACCGCCTGCCCGTCGGGATAACGTCCCAGATTGTCGGCAGCTGCCTTGACGGCCTCTATCGCCTTCGGGCTGGCGCCGAGCGGCGTCTCGTTGGAGGAGAGCTTGTAGACGCGGGCGACACCCGGCGCATGTTCCTTGCCCGGCACATAGGATGCGATATCGAGAATACCGGGACGCGGAACGGGCTTGCTCATCTCAACGCTCATGGGTCGACCTTGGATTTTCCGGAAAATGACCAAGTGGCATTAAAGCGGAATGTGATTGTTGTCGAGAGGTATGGACGTGACACAATCTTAAGACGAACGACAGACAGCTCTTCAGCTATTACGTGTTGTCGGTACGCCGTGCGGCGCGAGAACGGGCACGAAGACGCGACGGGAGGCACGGGCGGCGACCGGCAACCCCTGATAGAGCCGCTTCTGCGCCTCGACGATGATGACACCCGAAAAAGCCGGCCATAAAGTGCGGCCGATCCGCTCGAAAGCGCGGCGAAGGCGCAGGATGGTCCTGAGTTTCGAGGGCGGAAAGAACAACGCTTCGGCGGTCGCACCCGGCGTGAAATTCGTCTCGCGCAGCAGATGCGTCAGCTGACCGCGGGAATAGGGCCGGCCCGAGCCGAAGGGTGTGTGTTCCATGCGGGCCCAGACTCCGCGCCGGTTCGGCACCACGATAACAAGCCGCCCGCCCGGCGCCAGCACCCGCCAGAGCTCCTTCAGCGTCTCGCGCGGGCTTTCCGCGAACTCGAGCGAATGCACCATCAGCACCCGGTCGATCGAGGAATCCGGAAGCGGCAGTTCCTCATCGAAAATCAGCGTCGTCGATGACAGCGAGCCCATCGGCCAGTTCACTGCGCCCTGTCCGGCCGGCATGAAGGCGAAGGTGCGTTCGGTATCGGCCTGGAAGCGATCGAGAAAAGGCACGGCATAACCGAGCCCGACGAGACGCTCCTGCGGCAGGCGCACCCAGAGCGACGAGAGCGCCATGGCGATCGACTGCTCGGCAAGACGCCCGAGGTCGGAATGATAGAACTGACGTAGGTCGACGATATCGGCGTGCATTGCGATAAATGTTATCAGCGGGCGGTTGGACTTCAAGGCCGGACTCTCTACATTCCCGCGAGAGTCGTGGGACAAGGGATTGTTTGAAGATGAAACCTTTGGAATTAGACGTTTTTCTCTGCCGCACCGACAATTTCGGCGTGCTCGTGCACGATCCGGAGACGGGATTTACCGCGGCGATCGATGCGCCGGAGGAGGCGCCGATCCTGGAAGCGGCGACGCGGCGCGGCTGGAAGATCACCCACATCTTCACCACGCATCACCACACCGATCACGTCGCCGCAAACCTGGCGCTGAAGGAGCAGTTCGGCTGCGAGATCATCGGCCCGATCAACGAGGCCATCGCCATTCCCGGTCTCGACCGGACGATGGCCGATGGCGACAGCTTCCTTTTCGGCGATCACACGGTCAAGATCATCGAGACCCCCGGTCACACCGCCGGTCACATCTGCTATCACTTCGTCGACGATAAGCTGCTCTTTGCCGCCGATACGCTATTTGCGCTCGGTTGCGGCCGCCTTTTCGAACGTCCCGCCGCCGACATGTGGCATTCCCTGCAGAAGCTCGCCGTGCTGCCGGACGAGACCGCCGTCTATTTCGGCCACGAATATACATTGTCCAACGCCCGCTTCGCACTGACTGTCGACCCCGACAATGAGCGCCTGAAAAGCCGCGCCGCCGAGATCGAAGCCCTGCGCGCCGAAGGCAAATTCACCGTCCCGACGACGCTCGGGCTGGAAAAGGAAACGAACCCGTTTCTGCGCGCCGCCGATCCCGCGATCCGCCGCAATCTGATCATGGAAGGCAAGACGAATGAGGAGGTCTTTGCCGAGATCCGCAAGCGCAAGGACAATTTTTAATGTCGCCTGAGGAGATCATTCGCGAGCTCGGCATGCAGCCGCATCCCGAAGGCGGCTGGTACGTTGAGACATTCCGCGACACGGCGGGTGGAGAGCGCGGCCATTCGACGGCGATCTATTATCTGCTGACAAAGGGACAGCGTTCGCACTGGCATCGCGTCCATGACGCGGTCGAGGTCTGGCATTATTATGCCGGTGCGCCGCTGGCGCTGCACCGCTCGCAGGACGGGATGGCAAGCGAGACGCTGACGCTCGGAACAAACTTTGCCGCCGGCGAGCGGCCGCAGGCGATCATTCCCGCCAATTGGTGGCAATCCGCCGAACCACTCGGCGATTTCACCCTGGTCGGCTGCACTGTCTCGCCCGGCTTTGAATTTTCGAGCTTCGAGATGGCGCCGGCGGATTGGAGACCCGGAGGCTGAGACTTACTCCGCTGCCGCAGACTGCGCCGGAATTTTGCGGCGGAACATTTCCTGGGCGGCGAGCACCGCTCCACCGGTGACGAGCAGACAGGCGAGAGCAATGCGCCAGCTCGGCTCCGCAAATCCGAACAGCGTCAGGATGAGCGTCGAAAGCAGCGGCGCGGCATAACTTGCCGCGCCGAGAATCTGGATATCGCCATTCTTGACGCCGTAATCCCAGGCATAGAAGGCCGCCCCGACCGGGAAGAGGCCGAGCCCGACGACGGCAACCCATTCGACGCTGGTTTCCGGCCAGACAGTCGCCTCCAGGCCGAGATGACTGAAGAAGGACAGGATGGAGGTCGCAAGGCAGAAGCCGGTGACGACATCTGTGGAGACAGCCTCGAAACGCCGTGTCAGCAGAGAATAGCCCGACCATGTGAAGGCGCAGAGGAAGGCCGCGCCATAACCGACCGCGTAGGCGCCGTCGAAATCGATGCCGTTGCGGCCGACGATCAGGAAGGTGCCGCAAAGCCCCGCAAGCGCGCCCGCCACGTGATACCAGCGCAACCGTTCGCCCGGCAGCAGCGCCGAGCCGACCACGATCAACAGCGGCCAGAGATAGGCGATCAGTCCCGCCTCCACCGCCGGCGCATTCCTGAGGGCCGTGAAATAGAGGAAATGATAGCCGAACAAGCCTGCAATACCTGTTATCCAAACCTTTGGCGGCTGATTCAGCAACGCCAGCCGCGCCGGATTGAGGACAAGCATGACGAAGCCGGGAACGCTGCCGATCGCAAAGCAGACGGCTGAAAGCTGGAAGGGCGGCATCTTGCCGGAGCCGGCCGTCAACAGCGCCAGGAACGACCACATCAGAATGGCCGTAAAACCAATGGCCGTCGCGCGAAACTTCACCTGTCCCCCCTTTACGGAGGCGAAAGCTCCGTCAACTGACGCTGCCATATTTGATGGCAGTGATCGTCACCATTCCATATTCTGTGGGAATGCGCACATAGACCGGAGCGTATACATTGGCCGCCTCCGACTTGGCAAACCAGATTTCCATGCGGTCGCTCTTGCTGAGATAGTCGATGTCCTTGCGACCTTTCTTGTAGCCTGAGCGCGGCACGAAGCGCACGCCGCAGACGACCGCCTTGCCCTTGAAGCCGTCGGTCTTGAAATCCTCGTCACCTTTCGGCGAGAGCACCAGATCCATGCGCGTCTCGCCGTCGAAGATCGGCAGCGTCTGCGCGCAGACCTTGGTATCCCCGGTGAAAACAAGGCCGGAGATCGGATCGAGCACCGAACGCATGTCGCCCGGCGTGACGTCGATCCAGTTCTTCGGCCGTTTCGGCGGCGGCGTCGTTGTCGCCGAGATGATGTTTCCGTTGCGGTAACTGACCTCGTAGACGCGGGCCTTCTTGCCGCTCTTGTAATAGAGCGAATATTTCAGCGCCTGCAGCCGATCATTACGGACGACGCCGGTGACGCTTGTCTTTGCCGAGATCGTCTTGACGAGATCGGCAAGGCCGGCGGATTTGATATCGCCGGCGATCTTGTAAGAGTGATCATCCTCGATCTGCGTCAGAAACGCGGCGCGCGCGATCGGCAGGCCGGCAAGCGTCACCCGATAGACCGTCTGATGCTGGATTTCGGCCGCCGATGCCGGTATGGCAAGGAGTGCGGCGATAGCCGAAATGAAAATGCGTCTGCCCGAGTGAGCCATGAGTGAAGCCTTGTTTTGCCGCGCGCCGGCAGCCCTGCCGAGCGCTCTATACTCCTGCCGCAAAGGGAAGAAAACAGCAGCTTTTTGACAGAATTGCGGGAAAGGCCAAGGTTTGGCTTGACGCGCGCAGCCTCTCTGACTATAGAACCGCAACTTTCCAATCATGCCTGTTGGATTGCGAGCCCGGTTTTGCCGGGGATGGCAATTCGATGGCCCGAGAAAAACAAGAATAGGTGTTCCATGTCCCGCGTGTGCGAATTGACCGGCAAGGCCGTCCTGACTGGTAACAATGTCAGCCATGCCAACAACAAGACCAAGCGCCGGTTCCTGCCGAACCTGTGCCAGGTAACGCTGATCTCCGACGCTCTCAACCAGCGTTATCGTCTTCGCGTTTCGGCTGCGGCTCTTCGCTCCGTCGAACATCGTGGCGGTCTGGACGCCTTCCTGATCAAGGCCAGCGAAAACGAACTGTCGATGCGCGCGCGCCTGCTGCGCCGTCAGATCGTCAAGAAGACTGCCGAAGCCGCTGCTGCGTAAGCTTCTGCCCTTCTTTCATACGGCTTCGAAAGGCTTGAACGGATAACACCGGACAAGCCTTTTGCTTTGCCTGAGCACTCCAACTGGTGGCATCACCCAGGATAAAAAAATGCTGAAGACGCGCTACACCATTGCCTATGTCGCACTGATGACGCTTGTCGTCGTCGCATCCAACTTCCTCGTCCAGTTTCCGCTGAACGTTGAAGTCTCGGGCGTCAATCTGGCCGACATCCTGACCTGGGGGGCCTTCTCCTATCCGGTCGCCTTCCTGATCACCGACCTGACCAACCGCCAGTTCGGCCCGCAGGCAGCCCGCAAGGTCGTTTTTGCCGGCTTCGTCGTCGGCGTGACGCTGTCCTTCTTCACCTCGGCGCCCCGCATCGCCATCGCCTCCGGCTCGGCCTATCTCGCCGGCCAGCTGCTCGATATCGCCGTCTTCAACCGGCTTCGCCGCCAGGCCTGGTGGCGCGCGCCGCTTATCGGCTCGCTGATCGGTTCGGCGCTCGACACGGTGATGTTCTTCTCGCTGTCCTTTGCTGCCTTTTTCGTCTTCCTCGGCCCGAACGAGCCCTTTGCGCTCGAAGCAGCGCCTGTCCTCGGCATCTTCGCCGCCGAGGCCCCGCGCTGGATTTCCTGGGCGATCGGCGATTTCGCCGTCAAGATGATCGTCGGCCTCATCATGCTGCTGCCCTATGGCGCGCTCATGAACGTGCTGCGGCCGATGCAGCCCGCACGCGTCAGCTAAAGCCTTTCAACGGCGCTGCCGGACGGCGCCGGCGGCGATTGCGGGATGCAGCAGAACCTCTGCAACCAGATCATCGATCTCTCGTGACGAATCGAGCCGCAACACCGGGGCCGTCTGCGTCTCCAACCATTGCTCATGCGCCGCAAGACTGCGGCGTTCCGGACCGGCCGTGTCGTAACTTGCCGCCCATTCCATGAATTCCCCGCTTTTGATTTCCATATCGCCACCAGGCCCGATCCTGTCTCCATAGCGGGCAATCTCCCGCGCGCGGATCCGCGCCATCCGCAGCTCCGGCTCTATCCTCAAGAACACGACCAGATCATAGAACGGCTCGATCTGCCTCGCCCATTTCAGCGCCGATCCGGAGAGGACCCAGCCGTCGTGCCGTGCCGCTTCCTGAAGCAACAGCTGTATGCGTTCGTCGGCGTCCCGCGGGGTCGTGAATGGCGGGTCGGTCGGCAGCCAAAAGAAATCGTCGGTATCGAGATGGGCGATATCAAGCCGTTCGGCAAGCGTATGGCCGAGCGATGTCGTACCGGAACCGGAGGCACCCATGATATGAATGTGCACCATGACTGTCCCTCCGAAAGCTGCTCTCGATGCGACAATGGGATACCCGAGGCATGTGACGTCAATCTGACGCCGCGCTGAGCAAGTGGCTGTCGGAGAGCCGGAATTCCAGCATCAGATTGCGCTGCAGGATCGAGTGGTTGTCGTCCGACACCATAATGACATGGGTCGTGCCGTCGGCGGCCTGGAACACGTCAAGCCCCTCCATATTGTCGATCTGCGAATTGAAATTGCCTTCGATCAGCAATTCGCCATCGACGACGGCACCCGGCCGGATATCGGCACCTTTGATGCGCCGAAGTCGCATGCCGATACCTTCGGCCATGTTGAACCGGCGCTCCAGGAGCAGCAGGTCGCCGTCCGGCAGGAAGGCGCCGTCGGTTACGTCGAAGCTGCCGTCGCGTTTGATCGAGAACAGCCCTTTCAGCGGGCCGCTGAGAACGGCCGCCATCCGGTTGCCCTCGCTGTCGAGACCGCGCTCGGAGACAATGACCACGCCGCCCTTCAACGGACTGGAGGCGGGTGCCACGGCTATGGTTTCGATACCGCGATTGTCGCTCAGCATCTTGCGCGGGATGAGGATCGGCAGGGTCGCGATCGCGCGCGATGCGGCAAAGCCGGGATCGGGATAAACGTCGACGCGATGATTTTGCTCGAAAGAGACCAATATCCGGTCGCCGTCGAGAGCCACGCCCTCGGCATCCATATAGCCCTTGCCCTCGAGGCTGCGGCCGGCGCGGTTCTTCATCGGGGTGATCTCGACCTGAGAAAGGCCCGAAAGCCTGCCCTTGGCATCGCGCTCGATGCTGCCGGTCAGCCACTGGCCGGTATCGAGCACGACGACGAAGTGTTTCTGGTCCGGCCGGAAACGGATGGAGGAAAGCGAGCCGAACAGCGCTCGGCTGGAAACCATCTCCAGCCCGCCGAGAAATTCCAGCGATCCGAACGTCGTCTCCGACGATCCGATCCTGAAATCGGTAATTTGCCGGCTAATGATGGGTATTTCGTCCCCGGCCATCGCCGCGGAAGCGCCTTCTGCCAGGCAGAGCAAGACCGATGCCGCACGGCAGAGGCGCTTAACCATCATTCCACCTGTTTCCTTGCAGGAGCGTCAGCCGGCACGGCTTAACCGGCCGCCGCGCGGCTGGGCGGCGGATTGATCTTCGAAAAGCGAGGCAAGCTGTTCGGTCATCGCCCCGGCAAGCTCGTCCGCATCGACGATCGTCACGGCGCGGCGATAGTAGCGAGTCACGTCGTGACCGATGCCGATCGCCAGCAATTCGACAGGCGAGCGCGTCTCGATCTGCTCGATGACGGCGCGCAGATGCCGCTCGAGATAATTGCCCGGATTGACCGACAGCGTCGAATCGTCGACCGGCGCCCCGTCCGAAATCATCATCAGAATGCGGCGCTGCTCGCGCCGCGCGAGCAGGCGGTTATGCGCCCAGATCAGCGCCTCGCCGTCGATATTTTCCTTGAGCAGGCCTTCGCGCATCATCAGCCCGAGATTGGCGCGTGCGCGCCGCCACGGCGCGTCGGCCGATTTGTAGATGATGTGGCGCAGGTCGTTGAGACGACCCGGCGTCTGCGGCTTGCCGCCGGCGAGCCAGGTTTCACGCGCCTGCCCGCCCTTCCAGGCCTTTGTCGTAAAGCCGAGAATCTCGACCTTGACGCCGCAGCGCTCCAGCGTGCGGGCGAGAATGTCGGCGCAGGTGGCGGCAACCGTGATCGGCCGGCCGCGCATGGAGCCGGAATTGTCGATGAGCAGCGTGACGACGGTGTCGCGGAACTGCGTGTCGCGCTCCATCTTAAAGGAGAGCGGCTGCATCGGATCGATGATGATGCGCTGCAGCCGGGCCGTATCGAGATAGCCCTCCTCCAGATCGAAATCCCAGGAGCGGTTCTGCTGCGCCATCAACCGGCGCTGCAGCCGGTTGGCGAGACGCCCGACCGCGCCCTGCAGATGCGCCAGCTGCTTGTCGAGGAAGGCGCGCAGGCGCTCCAGCTCGGAGGCGTCGCAGAGTTCCTCCGCGGTGATGATCTCGTCGAACTCTTCGGTATAGACGTGATAATCGACCTTTTCGTTGAAATCGGCAAAAGGCGTGTTCGGACGGCGGGTCTCGCCCGGCGTTTCCGAATCGTCCTCACCCTCTTCCATCATGTCGTCGTCGGAGATTTCGGCGCCCTCGGTCTCGCCGTCCTCCATCTGCTCGTCGGAGACTTCACTGTCCTCAACGGGGGCGGCATCGGTGCCGGCATCCTCGTCGACCTCGTCCTGGTCCTGCTCGTCTCCGCTCGGCTGGTCTTCCTGCTCCGACTGATCGTCATTGTCGGCTTCGCTGTCATCGTCGCCATACTCCTCGGCCATTTCCATGGCCGAGAGCATGTTGCGGACGACTTTGGCGAAGGCCTGCTGGTCGTTGATCGCGCCCGACAGGTTACCGAGTTCAGCCCCCGCCTTGTCTTCGATGAAACTGCGCCAGAGATCGAGCACCTTGCCGGCCGAGGCCGGCGGGCGTTGGCCGGTCAGCTTCTCGCGCACCATCATGGCGACGGCTTCCCCGATCGGCGCGTCTTCCTGGCGCTCGATGCCAGTGAAATTCGCCTTGGAATATTTCTCTTCCGTCATGGAGCGCAGGTTCGCCGCCACGCCTTCCATGCGCAACGTCCCGATCGATTCGACACGCGCCTGCTCGACCGCATCGAAGATCGCCCGGGCGTCCGAGCCCTGCGGCGCCATCGTCGTATGCATCTTCTCGTCATGGCAGGCGAGGCGCAACGCCATGGAATCGCCGAGCCCGCGGGTGACCGCCAGCTCATGCGCCGTCGGCCGCTTGGAAAGCTCCGGCAGCCGGATGCGCTCGTCGGTCATTCCAGGCCGTTCATTGGCGAAGGTCACCTCGACATCGCCGTCGCCGGCGATCGAGCGGACGCAGCCGGATATCGCCCGGCGCAACGGCTCCACGTCGATGGGCGCGCCGGGTTTTGCTTTCGAATTGTCACCGCGAGCTGCCATGATCGGTCGGGCCTCAGGCTCCGAGGACGATGTTGGCGGCGCTTTCCTTCAGCTCCACGCCGAAGGCGCGCTGATAGTGCTCGGCGACCAGCGGGCGCTCCAGCTCGTCGCACTTGTTGAGGAAGGTGACGCGGAAGGCAAAGGCGAGGTCGCCAAAGATTTCGGCATTCTCGGCCCAAGTGATAACCGTGCGCGGGCTCATGACGGTCGACAGATCGCCGTTCATGAAGGCGGCGCGCGTGAGATCGGCAACGCGGACCATCTTCGAGACGATCTCGCGCCCTTCCCTGTCTTTGCCGAAGCTCTTCACCTTGGCGGCAACGATATTCACTTCGTGATCATGTGGCAGATAGTTCAGCGTCGTCACGATCGACCAGCGGTCCATCTGCGCCTGGTTGATCTGCTGCGTGCCGTGATAGAGGCCGGTGGTGTCACCGAGGCCGATCGTGTTGGCGGTGGCAAACAGGCGGAAGGCCGGGTGCGGCCGGATGACGCGGCTCTGGTCGAGCAGCGTCAGGCGGCCGGAGGATTCGAGCACGCGCTGGATGACGAACATCACGTCAGGACGGCCGGCGTCATACTCGTCGAAGACGAGCGCGACATTGTGCTGATAAGCCCAAGGCAGGATGCCGTCCTTGAACTCCGTGACCTGCAGCCCGTCCTTGACGACGATCGCGTCCTTGCCGACGAGATCGATACGGCTGACATGGCTGTCGAGGTTGATGCGCACGCAAGGCCAGTTGATGCGCGCCGCCACCTGCTCGATATGCGAGGATTTGCCCGTGCCGTGGTAGCCGGAGATCATCACGCGGCGGTTATGCGCGAAGCCTGCGAGAATGGCGAGCGTCGTCTCGCGGTCGAACAGGTAGTCGGGATCGAGATCCGGCACATAGGCGTCACCCTTGCTGTAGGCGGGAACGCGGATGTCGGAATCGATGCCGAAGGTCTCGCGGACCGAAACGGTGGTGTCGGGCAGTTCTGAAATATCGAGGTCGATCTTGCTCATCATGTCTCCAAGGCGGGTGAAGCCACCCGGCCAAACTGTCTCAGGCCATGTCGCAACCGTGACGCCGCGATCTTATTCCGCGCCCGTCCAGGTCGGAACGTCGGCGATACTTCTCCGGGACTGAAACGAAACCTCGGCGGGATGATGACCGCGTGCGAGCATTCTTGAAAGAGTCCCGGACAAGAAACGCCGCGTCCGGAAGGTCGGCCGAGGCGATGTCGGGAAAACACGCAGATAGGAGCCGCGTTTGCCTGCGGCCTCAGCCGATTTGGACCATACCCGATTGAAGCCCAAGAGCAAGGACGGGAATTAACAAAAACCGTTCTGCTTCAACAATTGATAGGCCTGGATGACGGCGCGGAAACGCTCTTCCGAGCCGCGGTCGCCGCCATTGGCATCCGGATGGTGCTTCTTGACCAGTTCCTTGTAGCGGCTCTTGATCTCCGCCGAGGTCGCGTTGGCATGCAGACCCATCGTGTCGAAGGCTTTGCTTTCCAGCGATTTCAGCTTGCGTGCCTGGGGAAAGCGCGGGCCGCTGCCCTTGCCGCCTTCCTTGACGAAGCCGAAGGGATCGCGAACCCGTGTATAGGCGCCGGAGCGCACCTCGGAATGCAGCGGACTGTCCTTGGCCGACTTGTTGACGCCGACGGTCCATGTCGGCCGATGGCCGGTAATCGCCTCTTTCTGGTAGCGCGCGATCTCGCCGTCCGAAAGGCCGGAGAAATAATTGTAGCCCTTGTTGTATTCCTTGACGTGCTCGAAGCAGAACAAAAAGAACTGGCCTTCCGCATTGCGTCCCACGGGAGCGCGATGCGAGCCTTTTTTGTCGCAGCCGTCCCACTGGCAGGTAGGCGGCGCCTGCTCTGCCTCCTGCTCGCGTTTGCGGCGTGTGCGGATGCGGTCGAAATATTTTGAATCAAGTCTCATGGCGGCGCTAATTATGAGGCTGTCGCAAGGCGACAACAAGAATTGACAAATGGGAATGTTGCTGGCTTGGTGGGAACCCTTTTCGCGAAGCAGCAAGACCGGATGATGACCCTGCGGACCCGCATCGAAGAAAAACTTGTCGAAGCCTTCGCGCCCGAACGCCTGAGCGTCATCGACGAAAGCCACCTGCATGCCGGCCACCAGCCCGATATCACAGGCACCGGCGAAACCCACATGCGGGTGAGGATCGTTTCGGCGAAATTTGCCGGCCTGTCGCGGCTGGCGCGCCACCGGGCGATCACCGAACTGCTGAAGCCGGAGCTCGATGCCGGCCTGCATGCGCTGGCCGTCGAACCGGCGGCACCTGGTGAACCCACCCGCTGGTAGCGGCACAGCAGCCTATATGGGGTTAGGATGCGGGCAATCCAACCGGATCACACCGGTTTCGCATCGTCTTCCTGCGCGGGGCGGATGCGCAGCTTGGTGATGCGGTTCTTCTCCCGCTTCATGACGACGAAACGTTTGCCGTAGAAGGTGAAGGCCTGGCGCTCTTCCGGGATGGTCATCGATTCATGGATGACGAGGCCGGCGATCGTCGTCGCCTCCTCGTCGGGCAGGTTCCAGTCGAGCGCACGGTTGAGGTCGCGGATCGGCACGCCGCCGTCGACGACGATCGAACCATCCGCCTCCTGGCGCACGCCCTGAATCTCGATGTCGTGCTCATCGGAAATGTCGCCGACGATTTCCTCGAGAATATCCTCCAGTGTGACGATGCCCTGCACCTCGCCATATTCGTCCACCACGACGGCGAAATGCTGTTTGCGCCGCAGGAAGGCATTGAGCTGGTCTTCGAGGTTGGTGCTGTCCGGCACGAACCACGGCTTCTGCGCAATCTTGACGATATCGAGGTTCTGCGGCTCCATGTTCGGCTCGGCAAGCGCCCGCAAGAGATCCTTGGCGTGGACGACGCCGATGATGTTGTCAATCGTGCCGCGCCACAGCGGCATGCGCGTATAGGGGCTTTCAAGAATGACCCGCACCACCGCTTCGGGCGGATCGTCGGCATTGATCGCCCGCATCTTGGTGCGGTGGACCATGATGTCCGAGAGTTCCAGCTCGCCGAGATCGAGCACGCCGCCGAGGCGGTCGCGGTCGGCCTTCACCACTGATCCCTCGCGGTGCAGCAGATCGACGGCGCCGCGCAGCTCCTCATGCGCCGTCAGCATCGAAACTTCCCGCGAAAGATTGATGCCGAACAGCGCCAGGATCTGTCGCACGACCGCATTGACCAAGGAGGACACCGGGCCGACGATGGCGACGAACAGTCTGGTGGGAAGTGCGACGGCGAGCGCGAAGCGTTCCGGCGCCGAGATCGCCCAGCTCTTCGGCAGCACTTCCGCGAAGATGACGAGGATGATGGTCATGGCGAGCGTCGCCAGCGCCACACCCGAACTGCCGAACAGCCCGAGAAAAAGGCTGGTGGCGATCGAGGAAGAGAGGATGTTGGCAAGATTGTTGCCGATCAGCAGCGTACCGATCAGCCGGTCGCGCCGTTCGATCAGCTGCCGGACGAGGCCGGCGCGTTCGTCACCGTTGACCTCAAGCGTATGAATGCGGCTGCGCGAAACGGCGGTGAGCGCCGTCTCCGTGCCGGAGAAGAAGGCGGACGTCAGCACGAGCGCCGTGATCGAAAGGATCTCCGGCCAGTATGTCGCAAGAAACGCCAAAGCGCCTTCGATCGTCGTCAAGGATGTTTTTCCCGGAGAAAGCTCAGCACTTCGGATGCCGGAACATCGTCGGCGACGAAGGACTGGCCGATACCGCGCGTCAGGATGAAGGTGAGCTTGCCGCTCTTGACCTTCTTGTCCTGCGCGATCGCCTCCATCAGCGATTCCGCCGGCGGCAGCTCGCCCGGAATTTCGGCCATGGTAGTCGGCAGGCCGACCTCCTTCAGATGCCGCTCGACGCGCCGTGCATCGTCTGGGCTCGCAAGGTTCATGCGTGCGGAAAATTCATGCGCCAGCACCATGCCGATCGCAACGCCCTCACCATGCACCAGGCGGCGGCTGTCATAAGCGGTCGCCGCTTCCAGCGCATGCCCGAACGTATGGCCGAGATTGAGCAGCGCCCGCTGGCCGGTTTCCCGCTCGTCGGCAACGACGACATCGGCTTTCGCCTGGCAGCTGGCAGCGATGGCCTCGATGCGGGCCGAGCCGCCCGTAAACACCGACTTCCAGTTCGCTTCCAGCCACGCAAAGAAATCCGGCTTGTCGATCAGCCCATACTTTGCGACCTCGGCGTAGCCTGCGCGGAATTCCCGCCCGCTCAGCGTATTCAGCACATCCGTATCGGCCAGGACCAGGTCCGGCTGATGGAAGACGCCGATCAGGTTCTTGCCGTGGCGGGAGGAATTGATGCCGGTCTTGCCGCCGACGGAGGAATCGACCTGCGCCAGCAGCGAAGTCGGCACCTGCACGAAGCGCACGCCGCGACGGACGATGCCGGCCGCAAAGCCCGAGAGGTCACCGATGACGCCGCCGCCGAGCGCGATTACGCAGTCGTTGCGCTCGACCCTGGCTTCGAGCACCTTGTCGCAGACATCGATGAGATGTTCGAAGCTCTTCGTCTTCTCGCCGGCCGGCAGCACGACCTCGGCCGAGACGATACCTGCCGCATTGAGGCTCGCGACGACGGCCTCGAGATAGAGCGGAGCGACGTTTTCGTCGGTGATGATGGCCGCCTTGCGGCCTTTGAGACGCGAGGCGATCTCGGCGCCGGCCCGCGCAATCAGCCCTGGCCCGATCAGGATGTCATAGGCGCGCTCGCCGAGCGGCACATGCACCGTCTGGACTGATGAGGCGGAGCTTATCGCATTCATGATGCTGCACTTTCTTTCTGTTCGACCACAGCCTTAAGCACCTCGTCCGCCATGATTTCCTTGCGCACATCACGCGAGAGTACGGTGAGGTCTGCCTGCGCATAGATCGGGTAACGCGCCTTCATCAGATTTTCGAGGGTCTGCTTGGGATTTTCGGTCTTGAGCAGCGGCCGCGTGTCACGCTTGTTAACCCGCTCCCAAAGCACGTCGAGATCAGCCTTCAGCCAGATCGACAGCCCGCCCTTTTTTATATGCCTGCGGGTGCGGTCATTGATGAAGGCGCCGCCGCCGGTGGAGACGACGCGTGGTCCGCTCTTCAGGAGCCGCTTCATCACTCGCGTTTCCAGCGCCCGGAACTCTTCCTCGCCATAGGCTGCGAAAAGTTCGGCAATGGTCATGCGCGACACCCGCTCGATCTCGTGATCGCTGTCGATGAAGGGAATGCCGAGTTGGCTGGCGACGATGCGCCCGACGGAGGATTTCCCGGCGCCCATCAGGCCGACGAGGACCAGATTGCGTGAACCGAGCGCAGCGCGAGCTCTGTCTTTCAGGCTGTCAGCAACGGTCAGCAGTGGTTCACTCATCGGTCCATTCACACTTTGTTTGCAAACCGTATCGACAAATGCATGTGGAGCGTCAAGTCGCGGACAAGGGAATCATGGCTTGAATAGCGCTTCTTGCACTTGCGAACACGCTTCTTATAACAGAAGCAGAGCATGAAGGAGTTGCCGGATGCCGACCCTGTTCCGTTTCCTGTTCTTCTGCGCGATCCTCGCCGGGACGGTTTACGGAGCGATGTGGGCGCTCGTGACCTTCGTCGAGCCGCAGCAGCGCGACGTGACGATCCGTATTCCCTCCGAGCGGGTCAATCCGCCGGCGACGGGCACGATCGATACGACCGGGAAGTGAGTGAGATGATGGATCTAAGCCGCGTCCACGTGGAATCCTTCCTGGAAATGATGAGCGCCGAACGTGGCGCTGCCGTCAACACCCTACAATCCTACCAGCGCGACCTCGACGATGTCAGCGCTTTCCTGAACGGCCGCAGCATAAGGTTGACCGAAGCCGTCTCGACCGACCTGGCCGCCTATCTCGCCTCGCTGGCGCGCCAAGGCTTCAAGCCCTCTTCGCAGGCACGCCGGCTTGCCGCCATGCGGCAATTCTACAAGTTTCTCTATGCCGAGGGCCTGCGCACCGACGACCCCACCGGCGTTCTCGACGCGCCGAAGAAGGGGCGTCCGCTGCCGAAGACGATGAGGGTCGAGGAGGTCGGCAGGCTGCTGTCCCAAGCGCAGGCCGAGGCCGACGACCCGGCCCCCGGCCAGTTGCAGCGCCTGCGCATGCTGGCGCTGCTGGAACTGCTCTATGCCACAGGCATGCGTGTCAGCGAACTCGTCTCGCTTCCCGCCCGCGTGCTCGACCAGGAGGGCCGCTTCCTGATGATCCGCGGCAAGGGCAACAAGGAGCGGCTGGTGCCGCTGTCGCACTCGGCGATCGCGGCCCTGAAAACCTATGGGCGCCTGCTGGCGGCCGAAACCGCCGCGGCGAAGCAGCCGCAGGAAAGCCCCTGGCTGTTTCCCGCCGCCTCCAAGGAGGGATATCTGCCGCGCCAGGTTTTCGCGCGCGACCTTAAAAACCTGGCGATCCGCGCCGGCCTGACGCCGTCGCTGATCTCGCCGCACGTCATGCGCCACGCCTTTGCCAGCCACCTGCTTGCCAACGGCGCCGATCTGCGCGTCGTGCAGGAACTCCTCGGCCATTCGGACATTTCGACCACACAGATCTACACACATGTCCTCGAAGAGCGGCTGCAGCAGCTCGTCCAGACGCATCACCCCCTTGCCAAACAGGCGAAAAAGCACGAATAGGACCGGCGACAAGGGGCGGAGCCAGGAAAACGCCCCGCGGCACAAGGAACGGAAACGCACCTCATGCACAATTATCTCGACTTCGAAAAGCCGATCTCCGACCTCGAAGGCAAGATCATCGAGCTGAAGAAGCTCGCAACGGAAGACGAGAGCATCGACACCACCGATGAAATCGGCCGGCTGGAGGTTCGCGTCCGTGAGGCGATCGTCGAAATCTATTCCAAGCTCAATGCCTGGCAGAAGACGCAGGTCGCTCGCCACCCGCAGCGCCCGCATTTCGTCGATTACGCCAAGACGCTGTTTCAGGAATTCACGCCGCTTGCCGGCGACCGCAAATTCTCCGAGGACGCCGCAATCCAGGCTGGCCTTGCCCGCTTCCGCGGCCAGCCCGTCGCCGTCATCGGCCAGGAAAAGGGCAACGACACCAAGAGCCGGCTCAAACACAATTTCGGCAGCCCCCGGCCGGAAGGCTACCGCAAGGCGATCCGCATCCTTGAAATGGCCGATCGTTTCGGCCTGCCCGTCATTTCGTTGGTGGATACGGCTGGTGCCTATCCCGGCGTCGGCGCCGAAGAGCGCGGCCAGGCCGAGGCGATCGCCCGTTCGACGGAAATGTGCCTTGGCGTCAAGGTTCCCCTGGTTTCCGTCGTCATCGGCGAAGGCGGCTCGGGCGGCGCGATCGCGATTGCCACCGGCAACAGGGTCTATATGCTCGAGCATTCGATCTACAGCGTGATTTCGCCGGAAGGGGCGGCCTCCATCCTCTGGCGCGATTCGACCCGCGCCCGGGAAGCGGCGACCAACATGAAGATCACCGCCGAAGACCTGAAATCGCTCGGCGTCATCGACGGCATCATTTCCGAGCCGCTCGGCGGCGCCCATCGCGATCCCGACAGCGTGATCGCCGCAACCGGCGATGTGATCGCCAATGCGCTGGGCGAAATGGCATCGCGTTCCGGCGAACAGCTGCGCAATGAGCGGCGTCAGAAATTCCTCAATATGGGCCGCAACCTCTAAGACAAGTTGCGCTTTTCAGCGATTGGGGCCAAATCTTGGCCACATTGATATTATCTGTAACATTCGCGCTTGCGGGGATGTTCGGGGCACGTCATAGGCTGGTAAGGTTTTATAAAGTATAAGCCGCCTATGATTCCTTCCAATGCCCGAACTCCATAGGCGGACCGGGTCGCACTATCTTTATGGGCTAATTTGGATGCGCATACGTCATTTTGCCTATGTTTCCCTCATGACACTGGCTCTCACCGGCTGCAATGACGCGTTGGAAACCGCGCAGGTCGATCTCTCCAAGGTCAAAAACAAGGTCGAGCAGCCGCTCCCTCCCCATATCCTCAACGCCATGGCCGCCAAGGGCATGGACCGCAATTCGCCGATCATGATCCGCATCTTCAAGGAAGAAGGTGCCATGGAGATCTGGAAGGCGAAGACCGACAACCGTTTCGACAAGATCGCCGATTACAAGATCTGCGCCTGGTCCGGCCGCCTCGGCCCGAAGGTCAAGACCGGCGACCGGCAGGCGCCGGAAGGCTTCTACGAGCTGACACGCGCCAACCTGAACCCGAATTCCAAATATTATCTGGCGATCAACACCGGCTTCCCGAACCGCTACGACGCGGTGAACGGCCGCACCGGCTCCGATCTGATGATCCACGGCGCCTGCTCGTCCTCCGGCTGCTATTCGATGACCGACCAGCAGGTGCTGGAGATCTACGCCTTTGCCCGCGACGCCTTCAAGGGCGGCCAGTCGACGGTGCAGCTGCAGGCCTTCCCCTTCCGCATGACGGCGGAAAACATGGTCAAGCATCGTCTCGACCCGAACAATGACTTCTGGAAGATGCTGAAGGTCGGCTACGACAATTTCGAAGTGACGAAGCGCCCGCCCGAGGTGAACGTCTGCGAGAAGAAATATGTCTTCAACCAGCAGGCAACCGATGGCGGCGCCTTCAATGCCGCCGGCAAATGCCCTGCCATGTCGACGCCGCCGGCGCTGACGGCAGCCCTTGCCTCCTATGGCAAGACCTATGACGCCGACTACGCCAAGGCGATGAGCAAATATGACGGCATGGCCTGGTACGATCCGTCCGAAGCCGAGCGCAAGGCCGTCGTCGCCAAGACGCGCAAGGGCCGCGAACTGGCTTATGCCCCGACCGGCACCTCGCTGGAAGCGGGCCGCATGGTCAAGGTCGCCGAACTCGAAGACCTGATGGCCAAGCGCACGACGCAGAGCCTCACCGCCAACTCCGCGGCCGGCGCCACACCCGCAGCGCCGGCCCAGCTGCAGGCAACGGCGCAGCCGCAGGCAGTGGCAGTCGCTGCCGCGACCCCGGCGTCCGTGCCGGTGCCGACGCCGAACCCGCTGGCCTATACGGCGCCCGAGCCGCAGGAAACGGCCGAGGCTGCGGCAAAGAAGCCGTTCTGGAAGTTCTGGGCACGGAACTGAACGGCTTGAACCCCGTTCTCTACGATCTTCGCGGCCTGAAATGCCCACTCCCGGTGATGAAGACACGCCGGAAGCTTGCCGCCATGGCAAGCGGCACGCTCATCCTCGTCGATACCAGCGATCCGATGGCGGTGATCGACATGCCGCATTTCTGCAATGAGGACGGCCACGACCTGGTCGAGACGGAAAAGACCGACAGCGGTCATCGCTTCCTGATCCGCAAGCGGTAAAACATGTCACCAGCGCATCGACCTGAAAATCGGACTCGATTTTCGGATAGCACGACGCGGCGCGCTTTTAGAGCGGTTCAGCTTTTCATCGAAGCGCAGAACCGCTCTAAGTTTTTGTTTACACAATTCCGGACGAAAAACCGTTTCACACTTTTCCTGGAATTGCGCTAGAGCATGCTGTTTTCATACGGAAGCATAGCCTGAGTTTGTGAGATAGTTGGCGCATTCGGCCGGCGAGAATGCGTCGAGCAATTCACCGGCCT
>NZ_JACIFV010000039.1:3852-36115 GCF_014197535.1 Rhizobium aethiopicum | reverse complement strand
AGCCCAATCAACCGTTCGAGCGAAGACATGGCGACGGAGATGCTCGCTGAGGTACGAGTTCGAAACCCAAGGATGACACGCATCCCCGTCGCGCAGCCCGTTTATACACCAACGGCAACGTACAAGGATGAGGCTCTCTTGGAAGCCGGCGTGGCCCTCCTTGGCGGTGCGGCGAGATATTCTCCGATGCCCCGCTGTTGTGGCGCGGCAACTCCGACGCTCCCTCATGCTGAGGTGCGCAGCCCGTAGGGCGGAGCGTCGAAGCGCGCCCCGCCACACTGCTTCTTGCATCCCTCGACCGCACGCGCACCCGCCTCGTCCTTCGAGGCCCTGCGGGGCGCCTCAGGATGAGGCTCTCTTGGATGCCGGCGGCTCCGGCCACGCAAATACCTGCCGATAGCAATTCACCGTCCGTCAACTTTTGCGTGTCAATTTCGAGGTGCGGATTTGCATGGCTTGCCGCCGTGAAGGTCGATGATCTCTACTTGCGCCGCCATGCCGACTTTGCGGCACCGTCGAGGTGACGAGTGAGCTTGGCAAGGGCACAACATTCACCATTTTTCTGCCAATAGAGTTTCTATTGTCGGATCAACAAGTCGCAGCTTAAGGAAAGAGCGTATGGTTACAGTCCTGTGCGTAGAAGACGAAGTCGATATCCGAAATCTCCTCGTCGAAGAGTTGAGCGAGGCCGGCTACAGGACGCTCGAGGCCTCGAACGGCGCAGAGGGCCTGGAAATGATCCTATCGAAATGGCCTGATATCGTCATCAGCGATATTTCCATGCCTGTCATGGATGGGCACCAGCTTCTGGCGGAAATCCAGATCAATCACCCAGAACTCTCCAACATTCCCTTCATCATGCTGACGGCGCTGACAGACCGGGAAAACACGCTCGCCGGCCTGCGGGCCGGTGCTGCGGATTATCTGACGAAGCCGCTCGACTTCGACCTGCTGCTCGCCAAGCTGGAGGGCTGCGTGACGCGGCTGGAGAACGATAAGGCGCTCAATCGGTCGTTTTGATGGGTGGTAGAAGACCCCGCCCCAAACCCCTCCCCACAGGGGGGAGGGGCTTAATTTGCCGCACCGGTTTTCCAAATCTTCGAGGCTTCGGAAGGAGCGAGGCCGTGCCCCAGATTAGTCCCTCCCCCTTGTGGGGAGGGGTTGGGGAGGGGTCTTCCTTCGGAGCGTAAGCAAAGGGCATGATTGGGTGTGCGATGAGGCCCTCGATTTGATCCTACCTTCCCAACACGTCCCCCAACACCGCAAACACTCTCTCATCCAGCGTCTGCGACACATTGAACCGCATGAAATTCGTCGCCGATTGCGACAGGCTGAACGCATTGCCCGGCGCCAGCACGACCCGCTTCTCCAATGCCGCCCGCGCCACATCAGCCGCGTCGATGCCGTCGGGCAGGCGGCACCAGAGGAACATGCCGGCCTGGGGCTCCAGCCACGGTTTTATCCCGAAGCCCTTCAGGTGGGCCGAGACCTCGGTCATGGCGCGCGCCAGCCGCTGCCTGAGTATTTCCATGTGTTTGCGATAGCCGCCGTCGCTCAAGACGTTGAGCACCAGCTCGGCCGTCATCCGGCCGCCGCCGAAAGAGGTGGCGATCTTGAGGTCGGTGAGGCCCTCGATCCATTCGGGCCTGGCGGCGACGAAGCCGCAGCGGGCGGAGGCCGAAAGCGTCTTCGAAAAGCTGCCGATGTGGATGACGCGCTCGAGCCCGTCGAAAGCGGCAAGGCGGGGTGCGGCCGTATATTCGAAATCAGCAAAGATATCGTCTTCGATGATGGTGAGATCGAACTGGTCGGCGAGCTTCAGCACTCGGTGGGCCGTGACGGGAGAAAGCGTGGCGCCCGTCGGATTATGGATGGCGGAGTTGGTGATGTAGAGCCGCGGCCGATATTCGGCGAGCGTCTGCGCGAAGAGTTCGAGATCGGGGCCGGAGGATGTATAGGGCACGCTGACGATCTTCGCCCGGTGGGCGCGCAGCAATGCGTGAAAGTTGAAGTAGCAGGGGTCATCGACCAAGACCGTATCGCCGGGCTCGAGCAGGAAACGGCAGAGCAGGTCGATCGCCTGCGTGCCGGACTCGGCGAGCAGGATCTGATCCGGCGAGGCCTCGATGCCGCGCTCGCCCATGCGCCGCGAAACCAGCTGGCGCAGCGGCGGCAGGCCGAGCGGCGAGCCGTAATCGGCAAGGGCCGGCCCCTCGGCGCGGGCAAGCGTTCGGAGTGCCCGGCGCATGCCCTCGCCGGGCAGCCAGGAGGGCGGCAGCCAGCCGCACCCGGGCTTCAGATCGGCTTCATCCGCCTCCAGCGATTGCCGCGAAATCCAGAGGGGATCGACGGCGCGGTCGAGCTTCGGCCCGGCCTCGGCCAGCGCGAAGGGGGCCGCCTGATTGGCGACATAGAAGCCGGAACCCGGCCGTGACAGGATCGCACCCTCGGCGACCAAGCGCTCATAGGCGTCGACGACGGTCGAGGTTGAGAGCTTCATGCTGGCCGCGAGGCCGCGCACCGAGGGCAGCCTTGCCCCCGGTGTCAGGCTGCGCCCGGCGATGCGCTGCCGGATCGTCGCCATCACCATCTCGACGCGGGTGCGCCCCGCCATCTCTGCGTTCATCCGTACTGCCTTTTGAACCATGACAGTTTTGCGAAACCGTATCAGACCGTCACTGTCGTGGCTATCGGCATTGGCGGATAAGGGTGACGGCCCGTTCTCGCGACTTCGATTCAGCTAACGCGCCTGAGGTTATTATCTATGCATGCCGTTCTCTCAGCCGCAGGGTTTCGACGACATGCATCTCGGAAGGAATGCATGATGGAGCGAATGACGGCAGGGTGGGTCAATGGTTTGATCGGTGTGGTGATCTTCAGCGGCTCGCTGCCGGCGACGCGCGTGGCGGTGGCGCAGTTCGATCCCGTCTTCCTGACCGTTGCGCGCGCGGCGATCGCCGGGCTGCTGGCGCTCGGCCTGCTGATCGTCTTTCGTGAAAAGCGGCCGGCCGGGCGCGATATCCTCTCGCTGGCCGTTGTCGCGCTCGGCGTCGTGGTCGGCTTTCCGCTGCTGACGGCGCTGGCGCTGCAGCATGTCACGTCAGCCCATTCGATCGTCTTCGTCGGTCTGCTGCCGCTTGCAACGGCCATCTTCGGCGTCATCCGCGGCGGTGAGCGGCCGAAGCCGGCCTTCTGGCTTTTCTCCATCCTCGGCAGTACGCTGGTTGCGGGCTTTGCCCTGACGCAAGGCCTGACGGCCTCGCCGGTCGGCGACCTGTTGATGCTGGCGGCCATTCTCGCCTGCGGTCTCGGTTATGCCGAGGGCGGCCGGCTGTCGCGCACGCTCGGCGGCTGGCAGGTGATTTCCTGGGCGCTGGTCCTGTCGCTGCCGATCATGATTGCAGTCGCGTTCGCCTACCGGCCGGAAAGTTTCGCCGGCATCGAAACGCCGGCGCTCATCGGCCTTGCCTATGTCTCGCTGTTCTCGATGCTCATTGGTTTCATCTTCTGGTATCGCGGCCTCTCGCTGGGCGGCATCGCCGCCGTCGGCCAGTTGCAGCTGCTCCAGCCCTTCTTCGGCCTGGCGCTCGCCGCCACCCTGCTGCACGAGCCGGTGACGTGGGGCATGCTCGGCGTAACGGTCGCGGTTATTCTCTGCGTGATGGGTGCGCGGAAGTTTGCGAAGTAGCGGCTGGCGTCGGGCCACAAAGCTGCCGCTCAATCGTCAGCAAATGGCCCTGTTATCGCCGCACTGAGCCCTTTTCAGCCTTCATCGTTGCGACCTCGCCAGCCTTTAGATCGGCTGAGCGATCGACCGAGGCGGTCTTGCTGCCGTCCAAAATCACCGGAAAAGGAATGAAAATGATCACTCGTTACACATCCCTCGCAACGATGACAGCCGCGGTGTTCAGTCTGCTTGCTCTCAGCCCGGCATCCGCGACCGAGCTTGCCCAGGCGCAACAGCAGCCGCCGGCACAGGGCCAGGCGCCGATGCAAGGACAGGGTGGTACCGGTGCGGCTGCCCCTGTCAGTGATCAGAAACTCGAGGCCTTTGCCGTTGCCTATGTGCAGGTCGATAAGGTCAGGCAGGAATATTCCGCCAAGATCGACGCGACGAAGGACCAGGCTGCGAAGCAAAAGCTGCAGGAAGAAGCCAAGAAGCAGATGGTCGACACCGTCCAGGCCTCTCACGACATCTCGGTCGAGGAATATTCGTCGATCCTGACGGCCGCGCAGAGCGACCCGGCTCTCGCCAAGAAGGTTCTGGACAAGATCGGTACCCCGCCGCCGGCGCAGCCGCAGCAGTAAGGTCGCATGAGGACATAAGCTGTGCACGCAGCTAATTTCTGAGATCACCTGCTTCAAAAAGCAGCGCCTGCCGCCGGCGGGAGCTGCTATCCATTTTTGCGCAGGTGTCGCGCTAGCTGATCAGGTTCCAACTATCCTGATCAGTTTCAAGACGAGTCCGACGCATGGGGCGTGCGCCCGACGCCGAACTCAATGCAACCTTCACTTGACCGGCATGACCAGCGCCTCGCCCTTATGCACGATATAGGTCGCCAGTTCCGAAGCCTTGCCGCTGCCGACATTCTTGGCCGAGTGCACCACGCCGGACGGAATGAACAGCGACTGGCCGGCCTTGAGGGTCACCGGCTCCCTGCCTTCGAGCTGATATTCCAGTGTTCCCTCGATGACGAAGGCGATCTCTTCGCCGGGATGCGAGTGGTTCGGAGCAAGAACGCCGGGCGCGAAATCGACGCGCACCTGAACGGCCTCATGGCCGGGCACGTCGATATCGCTTCTGAGGAGGTCGGTGCGCTGCAGCGGCTGTTCCGCATTCGCTGCCGCCGCGCCGCCGAGGAGAATGGCGAGCGCCATGGCCTGGATCATTTTCATCGTGTCATCCTTCCTGAATTGATCGTTTCCGGCTCGTTGGCCGCGTCGCCATTTCAGTCGATGATTGAACCAGGGATGTGTCTGGAAACCTGTGTTTTTGTAAGCGAATGTATCTGCAGGTCCGGCTGAGATTCCCTGCCAGAACGAGGCTTGGCTTACGCGAACCGCATCGCGGATCTCGCCCGCGCCTTCGCCGCTACTTCCTCGCGATCGCGAGGCGGCTGAGACGTCTCCAACGAATCGAGCAATTCACGGGCGCAAGCTGCGATCGAACTGACCGCGCGTTCGAAGGCGGCCTCATTGCGCTTCGACGGCTTGGTCGTTCCGCTGAGCTTGCGCACGAACTGCAGCGCGGCATCATGGATCTCTTCGTCCGTCGCCGGCGGGTCGAAGTTGAACAGAGGTTTTATGTTTCGGCACATGGCTTGCTCGCCTGATGTTCTCTTTGCCACTGGGAAAGTGGCCTCGCATGAAAGGTAGTCGCGTGAGCGCGAATTGCAACGAGGCCTGGGAGATGGCCGGGAGAGAGGCGGTCACGGGGGCTAGCCTTTTTCGTCATGCCGTGTGGCACCCCCCTCTGCCCTGCCGGGCATCTCCCCCACAAGTGGGGAGATCGGCTGGGCGCGATGGCTTCCCCAAGCAAAGACCGTATAGCTGCTGGGCTGCGGCGGTGAGGGAACGATGGTCCAACCTCTTGCCGATCTCCACCCTTGTGGGGGAGATGCCCGGCAGGGCAGAGGGGGGTATGCCGCACCGCTCCCCGGCAAGGGAGATCCCGTCGCTCTCACCCTCAAGCCGCCGACGTCGAACCTCTCACGCCGAGTGTCGCAATATCGGTCACCCCTCCCGATGACTCGAAGTCGAAGATCTTCTGGGTCACCAGCGCCGCAGCTCCTCTTGCCCAGGAGTTGTCTTCCCAGTCGGGCAGCAGCGGTGGGGCGGTGCGGAAGGTTCGGGCGGCGAGGGCTTCGCGCAGCGGCGTGAGGAAGGGATCGCCGAGGGAGACGGCTTCGCCGCCGGCGACGATGACTTCGGGGTCGGTGATGTTGACGAGGTTGGCGAGTGCGGTGCCGATGCCGCGGCCGGATTCGGCGACGAGGGTGAGGGCGGTCGCGTCGCCCGATGAAAGCGCTTCGCGGAGTTCGGGCAGGCCGAGCTCGTCGCCGCGGCCGGTCGCTTCGCGCCAGCGGCGCAGCATCGAGAGTTCGGAGTGATAGGCCATCAGGCAGCCGCGCTTGCCGCATTCGCAGAGGCGGCCATTCTCTTCGAACAGCGTGTGGCCGAATTTGCCGGCCGCGCCATTGGCGCCGCGATAGAGCTTGCCGTCGATGACGAGGGCGCAGCTGATGCCGACGCCGACGGCGAGCACCGCCATGTTGCGGTGCTGGCGGCCGAGGCCGAAGAGCTGCTGGGCGATGGCATAGGCGTTGGTATCGTCCTCCAGCCAGACCGGCACGTGGACGCGGCTTGCGACCAGCGCGGCCAGCGGAACATTGTCCCATTGGAAGCGATGGCTGCGCACGCAGGCGGTCTGTTCGTGGTTGATGACGCCGGGCATGGAGATGCCGATGCCGGCGAGCTTGGCCTTCGGCCGGCCGGCGAGCTTCACCAGTTCCGGGACTGTGGCCGCCACGAGATCGGCGACATAATCCGGATCGTGGCCGTCAAGGCCTACGCGCATGGCGGCGACGGGATTGGTGGCGAGATCGGTCGCCACGCATTCCACCGAATCCACCATTAGCTTGAAGCCGAGCGCGAGCGAATGCTCGTAATTGATCTCGACCGGGATCGGCCGGCGCCCGGCCGGACCGGGCACGGCCTTGCCCTCGGTAACGATGCCCTCTTCCAGCAGGTCCGCGACGACGAAGGTGACCGCGGCGGGGCTGAGCCCGATCACGGTCGCGATATCGGCGCGGCTCCTCGGCCCTTCGCGGCGAAGAAGGTTGAGGATGAGGCGTCGGTTCATGGCTCTCGCCGTGGTCTGGTCGCCTTTCAGCTTCACGATACATTCCTTAATTTTGTAAATTAATTATTGCGGGCTCGCACAATCTATGCATAAGTTCGGCCGCCGATCAACTGAGGCAGCCGGATTGTACGGTCGGGTTCAGGAGGCGGGATCGGCGCGTTGAATGCCTGCATGGGCACGCTCCAAGGAGGAGGCGGCTCGGGCCAGGCGGTCGATCAACCGGGAGGAATTCAATGGTATTCTTAAAGCATTTTCCCTCAACCACCCGCAGAAGCTTCCTGAAAGGGGCGGGCGCGGTTTCGGCGGCGGCGGTCACGGGCAGCTTTCCGATGCCTGCGATCGCGCAGGCGCAGGACGTCACCATCATCTCGTCGGAGAATAACGGCGCAGCACTCGATGCGCTGAAGGCGATCGCGGCGGGCTTTGGCAAGGAAGCCGGCGTCAACGTCGTCGTCAACAATATGGACCACGAGGCCCACAAGACGGCGATCCGCAACTACCTCGTCGCCGGCGCGCCCGACATCTGCTTCTGGTTCTCGGGCAACCGCATGCGCGCCTTCGTCAAGCGCGGGTTGTTCGATGATATTTCCGACCTTTTCGAGAAGGAAAAATACAAGGACGTGCTCGGTGCGACGGCCGGCGCCGTCACCGAAGACGGCAAGCAATACGGCCTGCCCACCGGCGGCACTCTCTGGGGCATGTTCTACCGCAAGGACGTGTTCGATCAATACGGGCTGACGGTGCCGAAGACGGCGGAAGAGTTCCTGGCCTATGGCGAAAAGTGCAAGGCGGCAGGCATCACCCCGGTTGCGATCGGCACCAAGGAATTGTGGCCGGCGGCCGGCTGGTTCGATCAGATGAACCTGCGCATCAACGGGCTCGACAGGCACATGGCGCTGATGAACGGCGAGATGAGCTATCTCGATCCGGCGCTGACGCCGGTCTTCGACCAGTGGGAAGCGATGATATCAAAGGGCTTCTTCACGCCGAACCACACCTCCTTCGGCTGGCAGGAGGCCGCAGCACTTCTGGCGCAGAAGAAGGCCGGCATGATGAACCTCGGCGCCTTCCTGCGCTCGGCCTTCACCGAAGCGGACCTGCCGCAGCTCGCTTACGCCACCTTCCCGGTGCTCGATGCCAAGGTCGGCCACTTCGAAGAATTCTCGGTCAATTCGATCCACATTCCCGCCAAGGCCAAGAACAAGCAGGGCGCCCGAGAATTCCTCGCCTATTTCTATCGTCCGGAAAACCTGGCCACCTATCTGGAGCCGGGCGGCAACGTGCCGCCGCGCAACGACCTGCCGCCGAGTAAGGACCCGCTCGTCAATATCGCCGTCGAGACGATGAAGACGGTGCAGGGCACCTCGCAATATTACGACCGCGACAGCGATCCGGATATGGCCCAGGCCGGCCTCGTGGGCTTCCAGGAGTTCATGGCCAAGCCCGACCGGCGTAAGGCCATCCTTACGCGGCTCGAGGGGACGCGGAAGCGGATTTATAAGATCTGAGCTTGGGGGCGCACATTCTGGAAGCTGCCCCTCACCCTAACCCTCTCCCCGTAAAAACGGGGAGAGGGGACGTGCCCTGCGAGACGTATGCAGGGGACGGAGAGATCGCGGCTCGGTCCCTTCGCTCCGTGAGCGCGGAGAAGGTGGCGGCAGCCGGATGAGGGGCACCCCACGAGCGGCAGCCTGGTCACACAAGAGGTTCTCGACATGCAGACATTATGGCGCCGCCAGCGGTGGTGGCTGACTCCGACTCTGCTCATCGCGCCGGCGATCGTGCTGTTCTTCACCGTCATCCTGCTCTCGGCGGTGCGCAGCGTCTGGATCAGCTTTCACGAGTGGGATGGTTTCGGGCCGATGGTCTGGATCGGGCTCGGCAATTACGTCGAGCTCTATAACGATCCGCAATTCTACGTGTCGCTGAAGAACAATCTGATCTGGCTGGTCATGTTCATGGCAGCACCGCCGATCGGGCTCGCCATCGCGCTCCTGGTCAACCAGAAAATCGCGGGCATGCGCTTCCTGAAGTCGCTGTTCTTCATTCCGCTGGTGCTCGCCTCCGTCACGGTCGGCGTCGTGTTCACCTGGGTCTACACGCCGGAGTTCGGGCTGCTGGCACTGATTTTCCGGGCCTTTGGGGCGGTGGCGCCGGCGGTGCTTTCCGACGAGCATTTCGTCACCTTCGCGATCGTCATCGCGGCACTCTGGCCGCAGATCACCTTCTGCATGGTGCTCTATCTCGCCGGCCTCAACAATTTGAGCGAAGAGCTGATCGGCGCCGGCCGCGTCGATGGCGCCCGGGGCTGGAACATGCTGCGCCACATCGTGCTGCCGCAGCTGACCCAGGTCACCTTCATTGCGATAGCCGTCACCGTCGTCGGCGCGCTGCGCTCCTTCGACATGATCTCCGTCATGACCGCAGGCGGGCCGTTCGGATCGTCCTCGGTGCTCGCCTACCAGATGTACGAGCAGTCGATCTTCTCCTATCGCTTCGGCTACGGCGCGGCGATCGCCTCGGTGCTCTTCGTGATCATGGCCGTCTTCATCGCCTGGTATCTCACCCACATCATCCGCAGCGAAGAGAGGGGAGGCTGATGTATCCTCGTCCGATACCCGAAACCGCGATCTGGCAGCGCCGCCTCTATGTGTCTGCCGTCGTCATCGTGCTCATCCTCTGGCTCTGCCCGCTCTTTGCGATCGTGCTGACCTCCTTCCGCTCGACGGCCGATGTGATGGGCGGCAATCTCTGGGGCTGGCCGACCGAGATCGGCGTCATCGACAATTACCGGGCAGTCTTCACCGACACGCCGATGGCGCGCTATTTCCTCAACAGCCTGATCATCACCATTCCCTCGGTCATCGGCGTACTCGTCATGTCTACGCTCGCGGGCTTCGTGCTGTCGCGCTACCGCTTTCGCGGCAACATGCTGATCTTCGCGCTCTTCGTCGGCGGCAATTTCCTGCCGCACCAGATCATGATGATCCCGGTGCGCGACCTGATGGTGCGGCTCGACCTGATCGATACGACGGTGGCGCTGATCATCTTCCACGTCGCCTTCCAGACGGGGTTCGCCACGCTCTTCATGCGCAATTTCATCGCGGCCCTTCCCGACGAGCTGTTCCAGGCGGCGCGCGCCGAAGGGGCCTCGCCCTTCCAGACGCTCATCCATGTGGTGATCCCGCTGGTGCGGCCGGCACTGGCCGCGCTCGCCATCCTGATCTTCACCTTCGTCTGGAACGATTATTTCTGGGCCGTGGTGCTGACGGTCAGCGACAGCGTCAAGCCGGTTACGGCCGGCCTTGCCAATCTGCGCGGCGAATGGGTCTCGGCCTGGAACCTCGTTTCGGCAGGCACGGTCGTCGTCGCCGTGCCGCCCGTCGCGATGTTCTTCGTGATGCAGCGCCATTTCATTGCCGGCCTCACCATGGGCGCGGTGAAGGGATGAGCCGGCGTCTTCCGTTTCAACAAGAGAGGGCCAGGATATGACCAGTCTCGAACTTCGTGCGATCAACAAGAATTACGGCGCTTATCATGCGCTGCGGGGCATCGATCTTTCCGTGGCGCAGGGCGAGTTCATCGTCATGGTCGGTCCGTCCGGCTGCGGCAAGTCTACGCTGTTGAAGAGCATCGCCGGCCTGGAGGCGATCTCCTCGGGCAAGATCCTCATCAACGGCCGTGATGTCAGCCGGCAGGAGCCGGGCGATCGCGGCATCGCCATGGTCTTCCAGTCCTATGCGCTCTATCCCCACATGACGGTGGCGGAGAATATGGGCTTCGGCCTGCGCATGGCCAAGCGCCCGAAGGCCGAGATCGATGCGGCGGTCGCCCGTGCCGCCAAGATCCTGCGCATCGACGACCAGCTGGACAAGCGGCCGAAGCAGCTTTCCGGCGGCCAGCGGCAGCGCGTGGCGATCGGCCGGGCGATCACCCGCTCGCCCGAGGTTTTCCTGTTCGACGAGCCGCTGTCGAACCTCGATGCGGCGCTCAGAACCCAGATGCGGGTGGAGCTCAGCAGCCTGCATGCCGAGCTCGGCGCCACCATGGTCTATGTCACCCACGACCAGGTGGAGGCGATGACCATGGCAAGCCGCATCGTCGTGTTGAACAAGGGGATCATCGAGCAGGTCGGCTCGCCGCTGGAGCTTTACCGCAACCCAGACAATCTCTTCGTCGCCGGCTTCCTCGGCGCGCCGCGCATGAACTTCCTCGGCGTCACCCTCGACGCCGTGTCCGGCCGCAGCGTCACCGTTTCCGCCGCCGGCCTTGCGCCGCTGACCGTGGAGCTTGCCCAGCCGACGGCGCTTGCGAAAGGCGCGGCGCTGACGCTCGGCGTGCGGCCGGAGGCGATCTCGGTGGTGGCCGAGGGCAGCGAGGGCGGGGCCGTGCATGGCGAAGTCCGCCTCGTCGAGCATCTCGGCCGCGAGACCATTCTCTATGTCGATGCCGGCAATCTCCGCACCATCGCCTCGGAAAGCGGCACCGGCAACATCACCGCGCAGCTCTCCTATGTCGCGCCCTTTGCCGCCGGGCAGAAGGTGGCGCTGAAGCTCGATGCGAACGAGCTCTATCTCTTCTCCCCCGATGGCGGCCGCACGATCAGCGCCCGCAAGACCATTCTCGACAAGTAATCAGGAAAGAAACGCCCGTGTCCGACAAGACCCTCTCCGCATGGAACACCGTCAAGACCGACCGCTTCCTCGTCGGTGTGCCGCATTATCCCGAACATGTCGACGAAAGCTATTGGGAGCGCGATGCCGAGCGCATGGCCAAGGCCGGCTTCAACGTGGTGCGCATGGCCGAATTCGCCTGGCACATTCTGGAGCCGAAGCTCGGCACCTATGATTTCGATCTCTTCGACCGCGCCATAGCAATTCTCGGGCGCCACGGCATCGATACGATCATGTGCACGCCGACGGCGACGCCGCCGCGCTGGCTGACGGCTGAACACCCTGAAATTCTAAGGGTCGATGGCAAGGGCCGGCCGATGAGCCACGGCTCGCGCCAGCATTGCGACACGGCAAGCCCGGTCTTTCGCGAGCACAGCAAGCGCATCACCAAGGCGATGGCCGAGCACTACCGCGACAACCCCTTCGTCGTCGGCTGGCAGACCGACAATGAGCTGAACACCAGCATGCCGGAGAGCTTTTCCAAGGCGACGCTCACCGAGTTCCAGGCCTTCCTCGCCGATAAATACCGCGAGATATCAAAGCTCAACGCCGCCTGGGGCGGCGATTTCTGGGCGACGGCCTATGACAGCTTCGATCAGGTGGTGCTGCCGATCGAATTCGGCCCGACCTTCCCGAGCCCCGGCCATCTGCAGGATTACCACCGCTTCCTGGCCTTCTCGACGGCGCGCTTCCAGCACGATCAGGTCGAGATTCTGCGCGCCGTCAAATCCTCCTGGTTCGTCTTCCACAATCTCGGCGGCCTCCGGGATATCGATTTCCGCGGCCAGTTCAGCAAGGATCTCGATTTCGTCGGCTACGACATCTATCCGATGCTCTATGACGAGTTCATGCGGCTCGGCAACCACGCCAAGGTGCAGGCGCTGCACCTCGATATCTGCCGCGGTTTCTCCGGCAATTACATCGTGCCCGAGCAGCAATCGGGCTTCGGCAGCCAGCCGGGTTTCTGCACGCTGACGCCGGAGCCGGGCGAGCTGCGCCGCATGGCGCTCTCCTCGGTCGCGCACGGCGCCGACGGCCTGATGTTCTTCCGCTGGCGGCCGGCCCATTTCGGCGCCGAGATCTATTGGATGGGCATCATCGACCATGACGATATCGGCCGCCACCGCTATGAGGAGGCCAGGCGCTTCGCCACCGAGATGACGGCGCTGGAGCCGAAGATCCTCGGCACTTATGTCCGCATGGATGTCGGCATCGCCGGCTCCGATTTCGACAATCAGGAGGCCCACAAGACCTATCCGATCGGCCTACCGAGCCCGCAGGACGACGCGATCCTGTTGCATCAGCACTGCTACGACCGCGGCATCGCCTGCGGCTTCATCCATCCGGAGGACGATCTTTCCAGGCTGAAGCTCTTCTATGTCCCCCATTGGGTGATGTGGAAGGACGAATGGACGGCGAGGCTCGAAGCTTTCGCCGCATCCGGCGGAACCGTCATCATCGGCGCGCGCACCGGCACCCGCACGCAAGACAACCACGTCATCCGCGAAACCGCGCCGGGCACCGCACTTTCCAAACTGACGGGTGTCCGCGTCGAAGATTTCGGCCGCCTCGCCGCCCCCGGCGCCAACGGCCTCTTCGACGTGATGGAGCGCTCCGGCGGCCTCGTCATCCCGCCGAACAAACCGGCCGAAAGCCACCGTCGCGTCCGCCGCTTCAAGATCGGCAACCGCGAAATGGCCGCCGGCCACTTCTACGAAAACCTCACCATCGACCCCGATGTCGAGGTTATCGCCGTCTGGTCCAACCGCTACGCCGAAGGCCAGCCGATGGCGACCTCCCGCAAGGTCGGCAAGGGGCAGGTGGTCTATCTCGGGACGTATCTGACGCCGGAGCTGACGGAAGCGCTGACTGAGCGCCTGTTTGCGCCGGCGGGCATCGAGCCGCTGGTGGGCGGGCTGCCCGAGGGCGTGGAGGTGACGATGCGGATGAACGAGGAGCGGCGGCTGCTGTTCGTGCAGAATTATATGGATCAGGCGGTGACGGTTGGCGGGGTGCCGGCCGGGCGGGATCTGCTGGATGGGGAGAAGATGGTGGAGGGGAGGCTGGAGCTTCAGGGGTATGGGTGTGCGATTGTGGAGTTGGAGGGGTGAGGGGACTCAGTGAAGGGTGATGACGAAGTGGTGCCACGCGTTTTCGTCGAGCGCGCGGATGTCGTACAATGGCTTTGCCGCGCCGGATGTCGGCACGCCCGCCTCGTCCTTCGAGGCCCCTACGGGGCACCTCAGGATGAGGCTCTCTCGAAGGGCGCGCCATCCTCCTGCACCCACGATTACAAGCGCGGCGCCCTCCGACGCTCCTCATGCTGAGGTGCGCAGCCCGCAGGGCTGAGCCTCGAAGCACGCCGCAACATTGCTTCTTGCATTCGCCGAACAATATCCTAAACACACATAAGTATTGTTGTATGATGAGCGCGTTGCTGACTTGGCCGATGATCGTTGTCGCCCGAAGCGAAGAGCTGCGCTAGACTAGTTGCCCCAGCCAATTTGGAACCGATCAAATCGAACCTCGCTCAATGGCTGGTTGGTGGTGCTCAGCCTCACCGAACGAAGAACGAGATGTAGCTCGGGGGAATAGTATTGTTCGAAAATAATCGGAGGCAATTCCGTCAGTTTCAGACGGCTGTTGATGGCCCAAACTTTGTAGGAGCAAGATCCAATAGTTTCCTCTCCCAAGCCGTCGAACCTGATAAAAGTCGTGCCCGAAACGGATTTTTTGCCATTGATGAAAAGCGTGGTGCCGGATTGCCAGTTCTTCTTCTGTGGTAGATCGTCCAATGCAATCGCATTCGCGTATTTCAGTTCATGCGTCCCGCTGGCACTTACTCTCTTTTCGACGAGCAAGGGGTGCAAATATACAGCCGACACCGGCTGCAGTGAGCCGTCGCGCTCCATCAGCCGTTGTTCGGTGAGACCCGGGCCGTTCGGCTTGTAGAATACGGAATAGAAAGGCGCTTCTCTGGTCAGCAGCACGCCCTGTTCGATTTCTTTGGCGGTTAAGCAATCGCCAAAGGCTGGTACCGCCAATGTTATTCCAACCAGTAGCGACAAACTTCTTAGCAAGATCGACATCCCAGATTCCCTCATCCAAGTCCGCTACCACGGTGCTTGGGTGAAATTGGGGAGAAGAAAGTCGTCGGCCCGGGCTGGCCCATAGCCTTGACTTGAAGCTTGCTTCGGTAACCGAGCAGGGATTTGTGCATCTGAATGCCAGAGGCCAAATGCTAATGCATCAAGAGTATATGAGGTTGCGTTGAGACGTTGCGTTCATGTTCGCACAGGAGAGAAGTGTGCGGCTGAAGTTGGTGTTGCAGCAAGCGAATTAATTTAGCGTGCAAGAACTCGCTTCGCGCTTCGAAACTCCTACGGGGCGCTACTTCTCCTCCCTCATTCCTGTGCTCGTCACAGGAATCCAGCCACGGCGCGTCTGCGCCGTGATTGACTAAAACTGGGGCGGAGATGAGTCTCCTGCGCCCAAGGACTTGGGCGCGCTGGATCCCTGTGACATCCCTGGGTCAAGCCCGAGGATAGGGATGAGAGGCGTTTGGGGCACCGTCCCCCCGAAGCGGCATCCTCCAACCTCCTCATGCTGAGGTGCGCAGCCCGAAAAGGGCGGAGCCTCGAAGCACGCGCCGAACGCTGCTCCTTGCATCCACCAGCCGCGCTTTCAGAACGCGAGCACGGTCTTGCCGGAGCTGTGCCGGCCAGTTTCCGTATCGGCGATGACCGACCAGGCGAAGGGGCGCTTGCAGGCCGATTGCCGGCCCAGCGTGCCACTGCCGGTAAGAAAAGATTGGAACGCTGGAAAATTGACAAAAAAATAGAGCATTTCCGGACGCAAACAGAAACGGAAATGCTCTCCTAGTTCGGTGCGAACTAATACCAGTGTCGGCTTCGCACCTCTCACATCTCGCCAGGTGGCTATTCGTCTGGCGCCGCCGACGCGGCGTTTTCCAGCGAGGTGCGGATCTGATCAATCTTGCCGTCGGCATCGCCAACCCCGAGAATGGTCTTGGCTTCATCCAGGACCGCCGGGCTGACCTGACCGGTTTTCGTTGCGGAAGCCAATGCGTCCTCCAGCGCCTGATCCCCCAGCAGGGGATCGTCGGCCGCAGGCTCGATACCGTTGTCGATCTCATACTGGGCATAAGCCACGGCGTAAGCCGAGATGGCAGTCATGCGCGGGTCCGATGTGTGCATCAACGCCCTGTAATTTCGTTTCAAGGAATTCAGGCCCGCAAGCTGCGCCGACAGGTTCTTCTCCTTGGTGCTAGTGGCTGAGGTGTCTGACTTGCCCGACTTGGACTTGCCCGGTGCCTCGGACGATTTGCCTCTCACGGCTGACGAGTTGGAATTGCCGTGGTTTGAACCGCTGTTGTGGCCGCCACCGTTTCCGTGGCCACCGCCGTTACCGCCGCCGTTGCCACCACCATTGCCGCCGCCGTTTCCACCGTCCTTTGCCAGTGCGCTCATGTCGAGCCCCGCAATCGTTGCCGGGCTTGCTGCAAGCGTCAGCGAAAGCACGGCCAGGGACGCTAAGGTTGTTATCCGCATCGTTTCCTCCGAATGAGACCAGATGCCGTGCAACTGCACGACGAGATCTGACTTGGAGAATAGATTGCTATCGCGCTCTGCACATCGGACGGAGGTCTGGCGAAGGGCCCCGGCTATGGTCCCAGAAGAAGCATCCGAGACTCGGCGTGCGGGCGGCCATGGTGGTCGCTCGCGAAGGCGCGAGAACCGGTTCAGGGAAGACTATCGCGAGCTTTCCAGGTGGCTCTCGCCACGCAGAAGATTCAGCCAGGCCTGCGACACTTTCTCAGCGCCTGAGCCCCCGATATGGCAATCGTCGTAGCGGTCGTCTCCATCGAGTAACGCGTCAGAATTGACGCCCTCTCGGATACCGTGGCCGCTTCTTGATAGGGCCAGTTGCGCCCGTACGATCGCATTGTCCGGAATGTGCTCCTTGAAGCCGCCGTTGCTCGGTTCCAGGCATTTCGATGCGATCGAAATGTAAACGGGTGCTTCGACGCCGTGCTGACGCAATGTGTCAACCATCGACATGAAATGTTTCTGATAGGCCTCCCCGGTGGTGCCGTGAACGAGGTCCGCCTCTCCTTGCACCCAGAGGACGCTCGTTACCCGATAACCGGAATCGTGAAGCTGTTTCATTGTATCGACAAGCATAGGATTGAGGTCACCGCCTGTCGCCCATCGTGCGACCTCTGATCCGCCATATGCGAGAGGCGCGAGGATGACATCGTCGTTTTGTCCCGATGCGATCAATTTGTTCCCCAGAAGCGTCCAGTACTCTCCCTTGGTATTGGTCGAGCCAAGAAGTGGCGACGCCGCGATGAAGCACCGTTTGTCAAAGGCGTTTACAACGCGAGCGCCATAATCCGACCGGTGCCGTTGTCCACCGTAGTTGGCCGCGTTCGATTGGCCAAGAATGAGTAGGACAGCAGTTCGATCAGTTTGAGTCGGGCAGGTCACAGTGGTTTTTGATTCATCGGCAACGAGCCGTTCCTTGTCGTCGAAAGTATAACGGCTTGGAGCCGCCGCCTTCTCTCCGATTACCATTTTCTTCGCCGCGGAAAGTTGCGGCCAAGGAAAGATCTCATGTCTCGCGCTCGTGCCGCCGAGAAGGTACATGGCGATCAGGGCTGCCAGGCCGACTGCAACTGTTTTACGCATGTTGTTACCTTTGAAACATCATCCGGACTATTCGAAGCTAGTCCAGCCACGAAAGTTCCTTTACACCTGCCACATCTGCTTGCTCGGGCATGCTCTTTGCAAAAAGAGTTCGTCGCGAAAATCGAGCCCCCATCGACGACTAGTCGGGTGATGTCGCCGAAAACCTGCTCTAAACTATAGATCGGACCAATGATTACAATCATCCGAATGGGTGAGAGATCGTGCTCCGCAGCATCAGCTTCATGGAGAAAACTCCCGTTGCTCGTCCACTGAAAGACGATCACAGATTGTGGCCCGAGGACAACGTGGGAGCGGAGCACCGGCTATTCGTCGCGGCCAACTGGTGGGGTCAGCGCGGGAGGGTCGATCTGGTGGGGGCATCACCGCGGTCGTTGGCAATATTGCGCGCGACTGCATCTCCCTCGGGTCAGCCCGAGACAGGAATGAAGAAGGAGAGTTGTTTGCCGCAAATCACGCCAGGCGCAAATCGAGCAGCGGGTGCAGCTTCTTCAGATTCGGCAGGGATTTTGCCTGCCACGGATGCTGATTGGTGCCTTTGACGATGAGCAGAAGGTCGCCCATCTTTCTGGCTTCGATGGTCAGCTTCGCCAGGAGGTTGATGCCCGAGGAATTCAGGAATTCGAGGCCCGTCAGATTGAACGTCACCTGTTTGTGCCCCTCATGGAGAAGGCCTGTTATCATTGAATAGATCGGCGCATAGGCGTCTGGGCCTGCCAGGCGGAAGACGCCATCGAAATACACCTCGTTTTTTTCCGCCCATACGCGGAAGCTTTCGTCGCTGATTTCCATTCTTCGCTCACAGATTGGAGGAGGGGGGCATCGCCACAGCTGCAGTCGTCGTCAGTATGATATGCTCGTCCTTATTCACTTGGAATGTCCATGCCATTCTCGCATCGTAATCGCTCAAAAGGGTGAGCAGGCCCAAACCGGAACCGCTTTCCGGCGATATCGCGTTGATTTCGATTTGCTCAAGAAGAAGTAGTCCGGGTTCCTTCGATTGAAGGCGGTGCAGGAGCTGCTGTAAGCGAGACGCTGTCCCGCTATCGAGGGCATTCTTCACCCTGAGCAGAAAGCTTCCATCGATGATGCCGGCTTCAATGAGGATGTCGCCAGGCTGTCGGAATTTGACGGCATTTTCGATCAGCTCGTTGCTGAGGTATCCGATATCATGATGCGCCTGCAGGTAATCTTTGCGCGACCGGGAATAGGGCAGCGCCATGATCTCCGCTATGAAGTCCGAAGTCATTCCCGAATGCTTCCATCCAAGCTGAAGCGGCCCATCGCTCAATGTCAGGCGAGCGCCAGAATCCAGGCTGATGTCCGCTAGAGATTCGATGCCGTATATTTTGGGCGCCATGTCTCACCTATGCCGTACCGCGAGAAGCGTGATGTCGTCGTAGATTTTTTGCGATCCGATAAAGTGCATTAGTGTCGCGACAATTCCGGAAACGACCTTGTCGGCGCTCTGACCCTTCAAGCGAAGTGCTTCGCTGCAGAGACGTTCCATGCCAAACATTTCTCCCGCGTCGTTTGCTGCTTCTGTTACGCCGTCGGTGTGCAGGAGGATGAGGTCGCCTTTTTCGAACGTTATTTCACGAGTTTTGATGAATGCAGAAATATCCGCGTCCAAGCCGATCGGTATGCCGAGATCCATGGTATCGACGCGTTGAATTTCGCCGTTCGCCCGCACGATGACAACTTCCTCGTGCTGCCCGGACAAAATCATCTCTTTGCCGTCATAGTCGAGAAAGGCCAGGGTCAGGTGCTTGTCTATTCTCGTCCTCACTATGTTCTTGAACAAGGCGCTGTTTAGATCCGCCAGAAATTTGACGGCGTCGGTGTTTCCCGCCTCCTGAAGGGCGCGGGCGACGGACTGGACCATCAGCATCAACACGCCGCTTTCGAGTCCGTGGCCGGTGACGTCGCCGATGCCGATCTTCAACCGCTTTCCGTTCTTCAATACGTCGTAATAATCGCCGCCGACCTCTTCCGCGGGCCTCATATAGGCTGCGATCTCGATGTCCTGAAATTCCTCCAACTCTTGTTGCAACGGAAGAACCATGAGCTGGATTCTTTCAGCGACGGCCACCTCTGTCCCGAGACGACGATTTTCTCGCTGGAGCTGTGCGTTCAGCGCCGAAATCTCTTCCTTCTGATCTTCGATCTGGGCCGTTCGTTCTTCGACGATTTGCTCGAGATTTTCGGTGTGATAGCTGATCTGTTCAGCCATGCGATTGAATGCTTCACCAGCTGCGCCGACCTCATCCTTGCTTGTTATCGCCACTCTGACCGAATAGTCCTGCGCCTGAATGCGCTTAGCGGCCCCCGCAAGTGCGCTGATCCCGCTCGTTATGCGTTTCGAAGCCGCAAACACAGCGATCGTCACGATCAGCAGCGACATCAAGATCGCCAGGATCTGATAGATCACGATCCGGTTGGTTGCCTCGGAAATTTTCGCCTGGGCGGCATAGAGGGAGGCGTCGATTTCCCGTTCCGGCACCACTACTCCCAGCAACATCGCCTCTTGTCGAACCGGGCCGCTGGACCAGAGATTGGTCGCGGGCAGTTTCTTGACGATCACGATATAGGGGACCTCATTGCCGTCCCGCTGCAGCAGCAGATGTTGAATGCCCTGTTCCCGGTCGAGCGCCAGTTTCGCTATCGCAGGCTGGGCGCTTCCTTTCAAGGAACGCTCCAGCCCGGTCACCCCGGTTCCGCTTGCGCCGCTCGCAGAACGCAGGCCGAGCGTCTGCTCGCCTCTGCTGTTGATCGCGACCACGTTTCCGTCGGACATTGCCAGGAATCCAAAGCCGGATTGGGCCACCTTGACGTTTTCGACCGTTTGGGCGAGCTGGTCGAGCGTGATGTCGGCGCCGGCCGTTCCGGCCACGTCTTTTCTGTCGGCGGTCCAGAGTGGATGAAAGAAACTGACGATCAGCTTGCCGGTGATGGCATCCGTATAAGGAGCCGTCTGCGTGATGTCGTCTGCGACGGGTCGCGTCTTCGTGTCCCTGGCCCAGCCCTGCCAGGACTCATACAGGCCAGGAAAAAAGAAGTTCCAGAAATCAGCCTCGTTGTGCCCGGGATAAAGGCGGTCGAAGGTCTGAGCCTGATCGGTATAGGGCGCCGTCCTGAAGATCGGTCGTTCCCTCGGTCCGATGTAATACATCTGCAGCTTTGAAGCGCCGTGTTGCAGCAGGCTCGGCGCAACGAGATCGAGAACCGCGCTTGTCTCAATATCGCGCCTGATGTCGGGTTTCGGCTGATGGTCCTGTCCGAGCAAATAACCCCAGACGCTGACGACTGAAGCGGAGCCGGGCGCGTTTTGCGACCATTTCCCCTTCTCATCGTAAGACAGACTGACACTGTCCGGCGATGTGCGGGCGATTGCCGCGCCGACATCGGAATTGCGGGCGGGATTGTCGATCTGCGCCTGCAGCACGCCTGCCAAGGTGTCGACGTCGTTGTGAACCTGCCGCAGGAGCAGGTTCACCTGGGCTGCGGTCGAATCGGCATAGGTGCGGATATATTCCTGGCTAGCGGCTTCGAGGCCCTGGCCGACTTCGAGCGTTGCGTCACGCGACAGCCTTTGAACATTCCAAAGCGCCAGGCCGCCGCTGACCAATAAGTCGAAGAGAACGGCGCCACCGACGACCAAGATGAACTTTGCTCGAAACGAGCTCAATCCGACCGGTCTTTTCGATGATCCCCTATCCATTACAGCGGCTTTCGACCAGAGGCTGCCCAGATCGGCCAGCCTGCGTAACCTTTAGGGTGAAGGGCGGCAAAGACGTGATCCCTGAATCCTTGCCTGAATCTGCGAATGAAATCCGGCGTGTCGCCGCGGCGGACGGCCATCTCGCCTGCATAGACGTTTTCCCAGGCTTCGATGACATCTGCGAAATCCTGGGGGTCGCCGTCAAGGTTCGTCACCATGAAGCAGTCGACCTTGATGTCCTCGAAGCCGGCGTTGAGGAGGAGATGGCGGCTTTTCGGTCCCATCTCGACATCCATGTCGAAGTGCCTGAAAAGTTTCGCCACTTCCTCGTAGGTCCATCTTATCGAGTCGGCATGCGGCTCGCCCAAACAATGCGAATTCTTTTCATTCGTGATGTAGACACGGCCGCCGGGCTTGCAGATGCGATAAAGCTCCCGGAGCAGCATCTCGGGGCGGTCGAAAATCTGTAGCGAGTGCCGGCAGGTAACAAAATCGAATTGATTGTCTCGAAGCAGCATCTGAGAAGCATCGCCATAAGTGTACTCGATGCCTTCCAGGCCGAACTCGGCGGCGACCTTACGGGCATAGTCGAGACTGCGCACGGAGTGGTCCAGTGCGACAAGGCGCGTCGGGTTGAATTCCCGTTGAACCAGAGCTGCGAAATCACCGATGCCGCAACAGATATCGGCCATGATCAGGCCGGGGCGCAGACCGTGGCGTGGCAAGAGTTCGCGTTCGTGCCTCCATGTCATTTTCGTCTGCGTGCGCAAAATGGGAATGAAGCTCTCGTCCTCGACAAAGCTTTGCCCGGGATAAAAGGCCGAATCATAGACTTCAACCGACAGGTTTGGTTGCGATGCCGTCAATGTCTCGAACAACGAGGCAGACCACGCCATCACGCTCGACGTAATGATCTTAATTTGCCGTTCCGGCCTGGTTCGGCAGCCTGCCGCCACGACATCGGAGAGGGCGGCGAAGGCCGTCATATTAATGTGCGTCAGGCGTTTGACATTGAGGTAAACGATGCCGCTGTATCTTTCCAAACTTTGCCGCATCAGTTCGAGGGCATCGGCAATCTCGGCGGGGCTTTCGGGCCGCATCTTGCCGGACAGCACGAGCTCTTGGTTTGTCGGATCAAACCGCACGGTGTAGGGCAGGGGAAGCAGGCTCATTGGAAATCCTCGGCAGAGGGGAAATCGGCAATGATTTCGATCCCGTCCTCGCCGTCTCTCTCGATGCGGACAGATGCACCTAATATCGTCGCTAGATTACTGAGCAAGGCCTCATCGGGCGTGGCAACCAGGTGACCGGAGCCGTTGCCGAGACCAGGCTCTATTTCGCTTGATCCTATCTTGATGTGTTTGCGGCGGAATTCCTCATCGCAAGGAAAGGCAATTCTCAGCCGGTTGAACGTCGCGTTGCGTGAGAGGCTGAAACGTATCTTTCCTCGTTCGTTTGTCGCGCGGAAGGCGAGCTCTATGAGCTCGTTTGCCGCGACCGAAAGAAAGTTGGAGTATCGAGCCGGATCACTGTGACTTTGGCCGAGGATATCGGAGAGATATTCAGTAATCTCATCACAAAACTGCCATTGAGATTTGAACATCTCAACGTTCATTTCCAGCGATACCATCGGCACAAATGCGTGGTCGTCGAAGCGGGATGCTTCCTCTTCCAATATGCCCTCCGTTCGCTTGTCAGCAGCGTTAGATCTGCATGCAATGTAGAAGTACGAAGAAAAGTTTCGAGCACTATAGTCGGGCGTGGCTTTTGGATGCTTCCGCCCCTTTGATGAATTCGTCAATGGCCTCCACGGCAAGCGGCCTGCTCAGCAGATAGCCCTGAAGCCTATCGCAGCCCACACGGTGCAGCCATTCCGCCTGACCCCGCGTTTCAACTCCCTCGGCTGTCACCTGCATGTCGAGGTCATGTGCAAGGTTCACGATGCAGCGGACAATTGCCTGGCTTTTCAGATCGGTTTCGAGATCGGTGATAAAGTATTTGTCGATCTTAATCGTGTCGAAAGGGAATGTCTTGAGATAGCTCAGGGACGAATATTCCGTGCCGAAGTCATCAAGCGAAATTCGTATGCCCAATACGTTAAGGGTGTTGAGCGTATCAATGTTGTTGACGGTCCGCTCGAGCAACACGCTCTCGGTTATTTCGAGCTCCAGACGCTCGGGCGGCAGTCCGACCAAGTCCAGCGTCTGCGAAATCCGGTCGGTCAGGCCGCTTGTCAAGAATTCAGCCGCTGACAGGTTTACGGCGACGAGGTAGTTCTCCGGCCATTTCATCGCCTCGCGACATGCCTGCTCCAAAACCCAAGCGCCGATATCCGGCATCATCCCGTCCGCCTCGGCCATCGGAATGAATGCCGCCGGAGGGATTTTTCCAAGCAGGGGGTGGCGCCATCTCAGCAACGCCTCGAAGCCGACAATGCAGCCACCCTCGGCAATCGGCTGGTATTCGACATAGAATTGCTGTTGGTCGAGCGCCATACGCAGACTGCGACGCAGCAGTTCCCGTTGCTCCAGCAATTCTAGCATTGTTGGGTCATAGGCTTTAGCCCGACCACGCCCCTCTTTCTTGGCGGCGTAGAGTGCGAGGTCGGAAGCTTTCATCAGTTGTTCCGGACTCGTGCCGTCCGGCGGAGCGGTGGATATGCCGATGCTGGTGCCGACAAAGAGCGCGATGCCGTCTATCGTGAAGGGTTCTTTGAACGCGGCAACCAAGTCTTCCGCCAAGCGGTACGCTTTGGCCGGATGTCCTCCGCCCACGGAGATCACCGTGAATTCGTCGCCGGCCAATCGATAGGCCCTGTCATCGGTGGAGAGGCAGGCCTGGATACGCCTTGCAGCCGATTGAAGAAGCTTGTCGCCCGCGGCATGCCCGAGCGTGTCGTTGACAGGTTTGAAGTCGTCAAGATCGAGTTGCATTAATGAGAGGGTGTCGCTCGAGCCTGCAATCTCCTGCAACAGCCCGCTCAGATCCTCGCTGAACTGGCGCCGGTTCGGCAGTCCAGTCAGCGGATCATGGGTCGCGAGATGCAAAAGGGTTGCGCGCTCGTCGTCAGCGTGTTCCTCGGACCGAACCACGGCAAACAGATCACCGATCCGATAGATCGTCAGGTCATGTGATCCGCCGAGTGCGCCTGTTATTCGCAAAGGCTGGGCGCTGTCACCCAGTGAACGAAAAGCGAGCATGACTGCCGATTTGTCCAGTTCCGGAAAGTGCTCCCAAAAGGACGCGGCTGGTTTGACGGAAGCGGGCAGCGCATTGCCAAGCAAATTTTCGATCGGATTGAAATCGCGGTCAAAGAACAAAAGCCGGTCGATTAGGCCCGAAGTTATCGCCTCCGTTTTTTCGAGGGCCAAGCTGGCAGCAGGAATTTTCCCCATGTCGGAGGCTCTCCCCAATTGGATGTCATACCAGATATTATAGCAACTTAACTGCCGCACAACTTGTGCACGTCAAGAAATACATTAGGCATTTCTGATTAACAATCCCCAACGTCTGCCAATGCACGTGCGGCTGTGGATGCGAGCGCACTGGTCTGACGAACTGACTGCCGCCATCGAAAGTTCGTGCGCTGCGGCTCAGGCAATGGCAGCCCATAGTTCGCGCACCATTTGGCGCAAAGCCAGAGCTTCGGCCCATCTGTCCGTCGAGTCGTTGCCGTCTCTGCCGGTAATGGCATAGGGTTTAGGCCCCAATTCGCAGGTAAAGACCAGCTCGGCGTCATCGGTTGCGTGTGATCGCCAATGGCGAAAGCCGTAATCCCACCACTGCAGGAAGAGATCGACCCAGGGCCGATGGTGCGGAAAGGTGATTTCGATCTGCACCTGCTCTCTTGAAGCGACGCGGCCGTGAAATGCATGAGCATTCTGCAGGATGCGCCTGACATGCGCGTGATTTTCCTCATCAATCGGAAAGGCGAATTCGCGACCGACTAGGAAATGCGACAGATCGGCCAACAACGGCAGATCGGGACGTCGATCGAGCAGATCGAGCGTAAAGAACAGGTCCGTCGTCATCCTGTCGCGATGGGTTTCGATGAATACCGGAATACCCGCATCCTCGGCGAGCCGCATCCAACCATCGAGAATCGGCAGGCAATCCTCGATCCGGCGGGGGCGAATATCGGGCTGCAGGTTGATATGGCTGACCGGAAAGGCCGTGGCAAGTTCCAGCGGCAGACGCAAATCCTCGATGCTGCGGGGAAAGCAGACCGCCTCGATTTTCAAGCCGGTGCCCCGGATGGCCTGGTTGAGGCGGATGACATCGCCGCGGTTTGTATAGTGCGCACTGATGCCGTCGAAGCCCGCCTTGCAGATCGCAGCGATATTGTCGTCGAGGCTCGGCTCGAACCCGTCCGTGTGCCGACGCTCCATGGCCCAGAGCGACTGGAAGATCAGGAGCTTCTGCATCACGCGGCCCGCGCGCTTTTCAGAAGGGTCTTGAGGTTCACGCCCGGATCGGCCAATGCCGCAGGCTCTGGACTAATACAAGCGGCAATCAGCATTTCGGCAAGCTTGATATGCTTAGCCAGGCCGTTGCCGATGCCAAGACCCGCGGCGGCCACCAATCGCCCGTCATCGAGGTAGAATTCGAGCTCGCCCTCTGGCGCCGATCGCCGGACGCTCTGATGCGCGGGCAGCGGCTGCCCCGCCACCTGGAGGCCGAGATCGTACTGTTCGGACCAGAACCAGGGAATGGCGGCAAAAGTCTCGGCGGCGCCGGCCATGTTCCGTGCTGCGGTCTCGGCCTGCGTTCTGGCATTGCGCCAGCTTTCATAGCGGATGTGTCCTCCGCCGGGTTGGGCCACCGCGGCGCAATCGCCTGCGGCAAATATGTTCGGCGCGCTGGTGCGAAGACATGCGTCCGTCAGAATTCCGTTGCCCGTGGCCAGCCCCGATGCTTCCGCCAAAGCGGTTTCAGGCTGGACCCCGATGGCGCTGACGACGAGGTCAGCAGGCAGGATGGTGCCATCGCTCAAGACGACACTGTCCTTGCCGATCTCCGCAACGCTCCGATCAAAGTGGAAGCGCACACCTTCGGCGGCATGTCGGGCATGCAGCTTGTCGGCAAAGCGGGCAGGGACGGCGCGGCCCAAAGGTTTCGGCGCGGCCTCGATCACATCGACCGTAACGTCCTGTGCGCGAAGGACGGATGCGAGTTCCATCCCGATCAGACCCGCGCCGATGATCGCGACGCGTCGGCCGGGCGCGACATTGGAGAAGATCGCTTCGGCGTCGGCGTGGGTGCGAAAATCGAGCGCACGTTCCGCGCCCGCGCATGCAAGCCGCCTCGGCCGTGCGCCGGTGGTCAGCAGCAGCTTTTCGTAACCCAATAGCTGACCGTCGCTCAAGCTTACGGTCGCGGCGGCGGGATCCAGCTTGGAGACCGAGCAGCCCTTGAGATAGGTGATACCGGCCACCTCCAGCGCTTCTTTCGGGCAGATCAGTTTCATCCGCACCATGCCATCGGGAGTTTTCGACAGAGGTGGCCGTTCATAAGGCAGATGAGACTCGGCTCCGACCAGCGTGACGGCTCCGGAATAGCCCGCTTCGCGCAGGGCGAAAGCTGCCCGGGTTCCGGACTCGCCTGCACCGATGATGACGATACCGTCCATTGCATTCTCCAGTAGAAAGAGCAGCCGGCGCTGGTGAGGAGGAGACGCCGGCCGGGGAGGATCAGTTCTTCTTGGCGGATTCCGCCAGGTTCTTTGGCCACTTAACCGAGGGCCACGCGCACTTCTCCGTCGACGACCTCCGCCGGATAGGTCTTCAGATTCTCGCAGGCCGGCAGCCTCAGCGCTTCACCTGTTCGGTAATCGAAAGCTCCGGAATGCTTCGGACATTCCACCTCGAAATCCATGACCAGTCCGTCGGCGAGGTGGATCGCCTCGTGTGTGCAGAGCCCGGCCGTGCAGTAGACGCTGTCATCCGGGCCCCGGTAAATCGCGTAGGTGCGTCCGCCATGATCGAAACGGATGGCGCCTTCCTGTTCGATGTCGTCAAGTCTGCCAGCTGAAACCCAGGTCATTCGGCGGCTCCTTCCGTTTCGAGGCGAGCCTTGCGGGCTTGAAGCTTTTCCTTTCGCCTGCGGTAGCGTTCCTGCATCTGCGCTTCGCCTTCGGGGGAGCCGTCGTGCCAGGTGCCGAACCACTTATCGAGCGGGATCAGGGCGTCGCCGTAATTCACCTCGAAATATTTGTGGTGGAGGTAATGAGCATAGGCATGACTATCGACCAATCTTTCCTTGCCGATCTCGACCTTGTCGAATCCGACATGGCCAGGAATTGCCCCGAAGCCGGCATAGTGCAGCTGATAGAGCATGATGACCGGGTTGGAGGGCAGGATCAGGTGGTAAAACGCCGTTCCCAGATAGAGCAGATGCTCGACCGGATGCATGGACAGCGATGACCAGGGCGAAGGGTTGACGGAGTTGTGGTGGACCGAATGCACCCATTTATAGAGAAAGGGTGTGTGGATGAGCCTGTGAATGCAGAAGAAGTGGAACTCGTGAATGATCGGAACCACGAGCGCGACGAGCGCGAGCGTCCATGGATTTTCCGCGAAGCCGAGCCAGGGTGCATAGCCGTTGGCATAGGCCCAGAGCATACCAGCCTCGATGGCGGTCCAGATCACGACGCCAGACAGGAAGGTGCGCAGAATATTGTCGAGGTTCTGGCTTTGGAACCAAAAGGCGCTGTTTTTCTGTTCGGCGGGGAACTTGCCATTGTACTTGAAGCGGTTTTCCTGGCGCTTCAGAACATAGAGATGCAGTTCGAAGGCGCCATAGAACAGGAACACGCAGATCGCATTCACGGCGTACAGCCAGGCGATCCAGCCGAGGCTCAGCGTCTGCATCATGGCGACCGGGGGAAGGATCCAGGTCCAATAGGCAATCGCAGACACCGCAAAAATGAGATTCCAGGGAAGGAAGTAGTGCGGCAGCCATTTCAGAATAGCCGTCAGTTGCGGGGGGAAGACGAAAAGCGGCGCGGTTTCGACCGGCTGGTTCGGCGCCCAATCGCCGCGCTTGTTACGCTTGCCGAAATTCAGATCATCCATTGGCATCTCCTCCGGGTGCCTGATGTCTCCGCACCCGCACATATTCTTGGTAAAGGAGAGCGCCCCGCGCGCCTTGATCCGATGCGGCTCCTTGCGCACCGGAACTTCTCCTGACGCGAAAGTAGCAGGGGGCATTTCGAACGGCGAAGGCTTCCTTGATCTAATTAGATCAAAGCCCTTCCTTGGTGATGGTGATGAAGTGGATCGGGCTCCGGTCCGGCTCGATCTCGGTCAAGCCGATGCGGCGCAGGATGTGGTCGAGCGCGCGTCGCGCCTGAGCTTCCGGCGCCTGGTCAAGTACCACATCCATGATGCCGTCCTTCAGGGCCGCGCGGGTATAGTCCGTCAATTCATGTCCAACGAAGAAGACGTTGCCGCCGCGCGGATGGCGGCGAAGCACTTCGATCAGGGCGGAATTGGCGCCGCCGGCATTGTAGAGGCCGGCAAGCCCGGGATACATCTCCAGGGCCGACCATAAGAGATCGGCGCTGGCGCGCTCTTCATCGCCACCGAATCCCAGCCATCCGAAATCGGAGGCGCCGGGATGATCGCGAAAATAGTCCGAAAAACCGCGGATCCGATCGCGATGCACCTGATAGATCGGATGGCAGATCGCAACGATAGGGCCGCTTCGAAGGGCCATTCGGCTGATATAGAGCGCAGCCGTCCGGCCGGCGGCATTGTTGTCGATGCCGACGAACTCCCCGACGCGTTCGGAAGCGCGGGTGACGACATGGACCACCGGCAGGCCTTGCGAATTCACCTTTTCCACCGCGGCGCTGATCAAGGGGCTGCTCGGCACGGCAAGGATCAAGCCGGCACGGGAAAGGTCGGTGGAGAGAATGCGGCGCACAATCGCCTCCGGATTCATTTCGTCGGTGAAACTGCGATGCACGACGACCAAGGGATCAAGGGTTGCCGCAATCCTTTCGAAGGCGTGGGAAAGACGACGATAGAAGCTCGTTTCCGGACGAACCATCAGCACTTCTATCCGGAGCAGGCCGCGATGGGTGTCGGGAAGCTTGCGCGGGTAGTCCAGGTGACGCGCCGCGGATATGACCTTCTCGACCAGTTCCGGCCGAACGCCCCCGCGTCCGTTCAGGACCCGCTCGACCGTGGCCGTTCCAACGCCGGCGTGGCGGGCGATATCCCGATAATTCGGCTTGCTCACTTCCAAGTCCTTCGGATGCTAACGCGATGTGGTTGATCCTATGGGCAATCTGTCGTTCTTCATACACCTGAGCCCCAAGACTCACAGAGCTTGTAACGCGGGTGCAGCCGATCTATGGTTCTGCTGGTTCAGCATGAGATTGCAGGCAGTCATTCACCGTTAAACCGGACGCGGGAGATTTTGTCCGCCGGCCGGGTCGAAGGAGCTTAGCAATGAAAATTCTCATGGTTCTCACATCGCATGATCAACTGGGAAATACCGGCAAGAAAACCGGCTTTTGGCTTGAGGAGCTCGCGGCCCCTTACTTCGTCTTCCGTGACGCTGGGGCCGAGGTCGTGCTTGCGTCGCCGAAAGGAGGCCAGCCTCCGCTCGATCCGAAAAGCAATGAGCCGGCGTTTCAGACGGACGACACGAGGCGATTTGAAAAGGACCCGGCCGCGACGGCTGCGCTTGCCAATACGTTGAGGCTGTCCGACATCGACCAGGCCGATTATGACACGGTGTTCTTCCCTGGTGGCCATGGCCCGCTTTGGGACCTGACGAACGACCGCAATGCGCACGCGCTGATCGAGGAGACGCTTGCGGCGGGAAAGCCGCTGGCGCTCGTCTGCCACGCACCGGGAATCCTGACCAATGTCAAGGCGCCAGACGGCGGCCCGATCGCGAAGGGGCGGACGGTGACCGGCTTTACCAATTCCGAGGAGGCCGCCGTGCACCTGGTCGAGGTCGTGCCCTATCTGCTCGAAGACGTGCTGAGGGAGCAGGGGGCGAAGTTTTCGGCGACTGAGAACTGGGCGGTGCATGTCGTCCAGGACGGGCTGCTGATCACCGGACAGAACCCGGCCTCGTCGAAGCAGGCCGCACGGCTGCTGCTCAACGCAGTTGGGGAGCAGGCGGCTGCATGACGCGAATGGGGAAATGTATTTGCGGTGAGGTGCAGTTCGGACTCGAGTGATTTTTTCTTAAAGAAAATTTCGGATCACTGTCGGGTCGGCGAAGGCTTGTCCGTCCTTAGCTCGTTCATTCCGTCCACAAAAGGATCACCACTATGCCAAGCACCATACGACTGCACCGCGTTTTCGCCACCAGCCCGGAGAAGGTCTATCGCGCCTTCATCGAGACAGATGCGCTCGCCAAATGGCTTCCGCCGAACGGCTTTCTCTGCACCGTGCATCACCTGGAGCCGGCCGTCGGCGGCACCTTCAGAATGTCCTTCCGCAACTTCACCACGGGCAACAGCCACGCCTTCGGCGGCGAATTTCGTGAGCTCGTCCCGGGCGAACGCGTGCGTTATACGGACAAGTTCGACGACCCGAACCTGCCGGGCGAAATGGAAGTCACGGTGACGCTGAAGAAAGTCTCGGTCGGCACTGAGGTGGATATCACCCAGGCCGGCGTGCCCGATCTCATCCCGCCCGAAGCCTGCTATCTCGGCTGGCAGGAGTCGCTACGCAATCTGGCTCGGGTCGTCGAGCCCGACATCAACGAATAATGCAATTGCGCGAGACTTGACGAGCGGCGGCGCGCAGCCGCTTGCCGCCGCTCTGCCCTTCATTCCACAAATATTCCGTGGCGAGGGCGGAGAGGCGGAGCTCGCAGGGGCTGGGAGCGTGGTCGGCCGCAGTCGGCCGAAGTTGCTAAGCCTAATCCGCGCCTTGCTTGATCGAGCCGATCGTCGCGCGTGCGGGAAGCAGCGAAGACAGCCAGAGGGAATAGGTCAGGGACATGCCCGTGGACCACAGGATCATCGGCAGAGTCATCGCCTCGGAGATCAGTTTGGCCAGATCTCCCAGGAGAACAACGCGGCGGCCGGCTCCGGCTGACGGGCCTCCGTGCTTGCTTTCTGCATGTCTTCGAGCACGGACGCAGTGGCGGCTTGTTCGGCTGCTGACGGGTTCTGAACTGGAACGATGGCGGTTTTTCCATTATTTTCGGCTTCGCCGGACATTGGGAGCTCCTTGTTTGGCTTCGTTGTAAAAAGCCGATCCCCAGCTAGAAGTTTCATGACATGTCGATGAAATCACCGGCGTGGACCCAGCCGGTGCTGACCTGATCGATCGAGGAAAAGTGGAAACGCTCTGAAGCTTGAGCCTGCGCTTCACCAACGCCTCGCGCCGCCGTCGCACCCCATTGCTCATTACGATCGACGTCTGCGATCTCAGCCTCGGCGATCGCCGTCGCGCGCGTGCCGCGCTGACAAGAGGCTTCTCTCGCAGCGAATTCGAGGAGAAATTAACCGTCGCAAGAAAATCGCCTTTTATTTCACAGTATATATGTTAACACTTTCTTAGGAGTGGGGAGTATTTCGGTTCTGAATTAAGAAAAATGGTGTTTGCCTCGACAATACCGGGGCGACGGCGCGTTCCTGCGTGTCGTGTTAGCCTGTATAGTCTTAAATCGGTTCCGGATTACTTGTTTTGTGTCATGGGGGTATTTCAATGGCTACGCAAAGCACCGGCGGTGGCAGCACGACTTCTTTCACCAATGCGCCACAGGCGAAGGATGACTCTTACATCTGGACGGAAGACCAGCTGCTCAGTCTTCAGCTCTACAATGCGGCCACCAAAACCATAACCCTTGATGTAATGTCGAATGATCTTGGCGGGAATGCCAAATCCCTCTTCTCGGTCGATGACGGAGATGGCAATCCAATTACAACTGACTATGAGCTTATTGCGAAAGACGTCGGAGCGAATGGGGCATCTGCCTGGGAGACGACCCTGCTCGGCAATTGGGTCAGGATCAACAATGGAAAGATCGAATACCGTCTGAGCGATGGAAGCGGCATCGCGGGCTCGGGCGCGGATATCAACACGCTGTCTGCCGGTGAAATCCTTAAAGATAGTTTCGTCTACGCGATACGACTCGGCAACGGCACGCTGAGCGAGGCAAATGTGACGATTTCGCTCACCGGCGCCAACGATGCGGCTGCGATCGCCGTCGATGCGACGGTCAGCGACGACCGGGCGACGGTCGAGGCGGGGGCGGCCGGCAGCGGCGATCCGAGTGCCTCCGGCAAGCTGACGGTCAGCGA
>NZ_JACIFV010000039.1:0-3754 GCF_014197535.1 Rhizobium aethiopicum | reverse complement strand
CAACAGCCGGGCGGCAACGCAGGCGCTCAACCAGGGCGATGCGGTCAGCGACACGCTGAGCGTCAGCTCGCTCGACGGCACCGCCAGCCACAATATTGTCGTCGCCATCACCGGCGCGGATGATGGTCCAGCTCGGCAGGCCCCGACCGACATTAAGCTGACGCCGGTCGTTCCGGCAGACAATGTCAACTTCAATAGTTTCGAGTTCAGTGGGCTGCTGACGGCGACTGATCCCGACACGGGTGGATTCAGCTTCAACATTGCCTCGCAGTCGAATCCGGGCTTGTTTTCGATAACCGGCAATACGCTTCATTCGGGTGCGCTATCGGTGAACAGTACATTTTCAGTGACGGTAACGGCAACGCAGACCGGTGATCCTATAGGGCCGGCCTTCGAAAAGACCGAGACGTTCACTGTTATCACCGGTAGCAATGGCAACTCACAGGACACGAGCGGTGGAACGGGCGACGATGTGCTCTACGGCGGTGGCGGTAACGATGTGATGTTCGGGCTGGGAGGTGACGACACGCTTTTCGGCCAAGACGGCGATGACACCCTCAACGGTGGTGCTGGCAACAACACCCTTACCGGGGGCGTGGGAACTGACACCTTCTTTTTCCAAAGGTTTGCCACCACCACGAACCATATGACCGACTTCAATGCTGGGACGAATAGCACAACCGTGGATAAGCTTCAATTTGATGTTGGAGGCGGCACGTTCGAGTTCGCCGTCGGCAACAACAATACAATTGTGGACAATGTGAAGGTGGGGAACAACGCCACGATCAATGTCGCCGGAACGGAGGTTGCCATCAAAACGGACGTGAGCGTCACGAACGCAACCATCCAGAGCACCATCGATGGTTACAGCAACATAACCACAGGGGCATTGTTCGTGTTCCACAATACGGACCTCGGCCATGCGGCGGTCTATTACGATCAGAACCCAGGTTCAGCCGGCGGCGCGGTGCTGGTCGCTGAATTCGACAACATCACCACCCTTGGGGGGCTTGCGAATTTCAACTCGGGCGACTTCTTGTTTGGCTGAGGCGGTCTTTGATCACGTAAGCGTTGACCCCGCTCGGAGACGGTGAGGGCCTCCCGGGAGTTTTGTGCGCCCAGCGCCGGGCGCGCAGGATTCATCGGGTGGTGGATAGCATCATGTCACACGCGTGCGGCAGCGTGCCGACATCTATTGCTCCCCAAATGATCGGCTCTAAAGCCTAATCCCGCGCTTCGCCAGCGCTTGGCGCGCCGCTGTCGCTCCCCAGTCCTCGTCAGGGTAGCGGCCTTCGATCTCAGCTTCGGCGACCGGCGTCGCGCGGATCAGCGGCACAGAGCCGAAGGGCAAGCCGTCGATGCGGCTGGGGTCGCAGCTCAGGATGATGCGGGTCAGCGGCGCGTAGTCCTCCGTCAGCCGGCAGAAGAGGATGGCGCCGTGTTTTTCAACGTCACGGGCAACGCGATGGCCGTCGGCGACGAGATCGCCGAGATTGATCAGGAGATTTGCCCAGTTTGCCGTTCCGGTCGAATCCAGTGTCGCAGGATCGAATTCCATGAAGAGCTCGCATTCGACGCCATTTTCAGGCTCAGAAATGCCCGCCCAAGGAGTGGAGAGCCCGTCGGTAGCGAGGATGAGCTTTTCCGGCGCATCGACGGCAAGGACGCGGCGGTGCGGGCCGAACCATTTCGTCTGATTATAGACGTTGGCCGTTTCGCGCTCGGCAGCGAAGCCCTCCGGCACGCCGCCGCGAGTCTGCCAGAAGGCGCGCCGCGCGGCCGCCGCCGCCTCATAGACCGGGTCGTCGGGACCGCGCGGAACGATCGATTGATCATAGGTGGTGTCGATGGTGATCTCGCCGCGCATGAAGGGAAGCTTCGCCTTCTTCCAGCGGATCACCACCTTGTTGAAGCGTTGCGATGCGGCCGCATCGAGCTTCTCGAGCACATCCTCAATGATATCAAGCGGCTTGGTCGATTCCTCGCTGACAAGGTTTCCCCCGGCATCGCGATAGCCGCCCGTGCGCGAGGAATGCCCGGCCTGCATGGTGGTGGCGATCCACTCACCGCTGACGGCGCCTGCCGGCGCCGCCTTTCTGAGAACCGGAGTGAGCTCCCGGATCGCATCGTCAATCGAATAGGGTGCCACGTCGCCCCTCCGCTTTAGTCCCGCTATGGTCCGCTGAAGTTAGCGCGGGGGCGTTTCCGTTCAAGGTAGCCCGGCAAGGTGCTCTGTCGTCGATGGGTGCAGTGCTGCGGCGCATCCTTCGAGGCTCGCCCTTCGGGCTGGACGTCTCTTCATAGTCGTTGCGATACGCTGGTGCTCTTGCCGAAGGTTAAACAGGGAGGGAGAAAGGGGCGCGCCGCGGAGGTGTCCCACAGCGCGCCTTTTCGCAATATCCTATCACCGCAAACGCGATAGGAAAGGCGCCCCGCCTCAATTGCTCCCATCGTTCGGCCTTGCCTTGGCGCTGTCGTTGGTGGTGTCCGACGCTGTTTTTCCGTCTGGTTGCTGGCCGAATAGGTGCCGCCGAGGTGGCCGCCGGCGCTGGTGTTCTTGACTTGCTGTTCGGCGCGTTTCTGAAGTTCACGAACGTTGGTCTTGCTCATGTTCGGCTCCTTTTTCGAGGTTCACGACCTTTCACCAACCGATGGGGGCCGACACGGTTCCATATTTCCGGGAACCCTTCGTCCGGCCGCTGGTTCCTCACACATGAGATTCCTTGCCGTCATCATCACGGGCTTAGCGGTCTTGGCGCCTGCCGCCCACCTTCTCTCGCTCCCAAACAAGATCGGGATGGGGAAGGCGGATTATTTTGTCGCTCAGCGGGCCTATGCCGGATGGTGGATCGTCGGCCTCATGCTGCCGCTCGCTTTTCTCGCGAATATCGGCAATGCCGCGGCCCTCAAAGCCGATGGACCGGCCATGACGCTGTCGATCGCTGCCGCCGTGCTGATCGTGGTCAACCTCGTCATCTTTATGATCTTCACCCGGCCGGCCAATGCGGCGACGAAGAACTGGACCGTGCAGCCGGAACATTGGGAGGGCCTGCGCCGCCAGTGGGAGTATTCGCATGCCGCCAATGCCGCGGTCACCTTCCTCGCGTTCTGCTGCGCCACGCTTGCCTCGATCCGGTAACGCCGGAACACTTCGCGATCTTTCCGGTTTTCCCTACTCAAGAAGGAGAAATGAAGATGGGCATGACCACCCCCAAGGACGGCGCACCTGGCACGACCGACCAGTCCCCCCGCTGGGAAGGACCGAAGGGCAATAGGCCGCGCGGCTATCTCAAAGCCAAGGACGATCCGGACAAAAATCGCGACGCCAATGGCGAAAACAATCGCGATCCCGAAATGAACGACATTTCCGACGCTATGAAGCAGAAAGGCGAATGACATGGCCAATCCCGAAAAAGACGCAGCCGGCCAGTTCGCCAAATCCCGGGCCGACCGCAAAGCCAGCGGTGTGGCGAGCGCCAAGCCGACCGTGATCACCGGCTCCGAGGACGCCACGGTGAACAAGCACCCGCCCGGCAAGAAGAAGCCCGAGAAGGATTGGGACATCAACTACGATCCCGCCGATATGAACGAGGGGCGGATGCGCTGAGATGGTGGTGCGCCCGACTCGTCCTTCGAGGCCCGTGCGGGGCACCTCAGAGTCTGTGAATCTTTAGGATTTTCGTCGTTTTTACGAGAGCTAAGTCATTGATTTGACTCGCATCGAAAAATCGAAAAATCGATAGATTCACAGGCT
>NZ_JACIFV010000038.1 GCF_014197535.1 Rhizobium aethiopicum | reverse complement strand
TCGCGAAGGTCTGCGGAATAGGGTCGCGTCATCCATGCCGGCCATCCTTTCCCGGCATGCATAGGGAATCACATTTCCGCTGATTTGCGAATCCCCGATTCCGGAAAATTGCAGCACGCTCTAAACGAAAAATGGCGGCTGAAGCCGCCATTTCTCATTCCTCGACAAACCAAATTAAGCCGCTGCGCTCACCGTCTGCCGCGTGCTGAACTGCAGCCGGTCCGAACCGTTCGTCACCTTGACGGTCGATCCGTCCGGTACCTGGCCCGACAGGATCTGCTCGGCCAACGGGTCCTGCACGAACTTCTGGATCACCCGCTTCAGCGGCCTTGCGCCGTAGATCGGATCATAACCCTTGTTCGCAAGCCAATGGCGAGCTTCCTCGTCGAGATCGATAACGATCTTGCTTTCGGACAGCAGAGCCACCAGCCGCTTCAGCTGGATATCGACGATCGCACCCATCTCCTCGCGTTTCAGGCGGTGGAAGAGGATGATCTCATCGATGCGGTTCAGGAATTCCGGCCGGAAATGCCCGCGCACGACATCCATCACCTGCTCGCGAACCGTATCGCTATCGTCGCCGTCCCTGAGCTGCGTCAGATATTCGGCCCCTAGGTTCGAGGTCATGATGATCATCGTATTGCGGAAGTCGACCGTCCGGCCCTGACCGTCCGTCAGCCGTCCGTCGTCCAGCACCTGCAGCAGGATGTTGAAGACGTCGGGATGCGCCTTCTCGATCTCGTCGAACAGCACGACCTGATACGGTCGGCGGCGCACGGCTTCCGTCAGCGCTCCGCCTTCGTCATAGCCGACATAGCCGGGAGGCGCGCCGATCAGCCGGGCGACCGAGTGTTTCTCCATGTATTCCGACATGTCCATGCGCACCATCGCCGTTTCGTCGTCGAAGAGGAAGCGGGCGAGCGCCTTGGTAAGTTCGGTCTTGCCGACGCCGGTCGGGCCGAGGAAGATGAACGAGCCGATCGGCCGGTTCGGATCTTGCAGGCCGGCGCGGGCGCGGCGAACGGCGCGCGATACGGCCTGAACCGCATCGCCCTGGCCGATCACCGATTTCGCCAGCTCGTCTTCCATCCGAAGCAACTTGTCGCGTTCGCCTTCCAGCATCTTATCGACCGGGATGCCGGTCCAGCGGGAAACGACATGGGCGATATTGTCGGGGCTGACCACCTCCTGCACCATCGCGCCGCGCTCGCCATCCTGCTTCTCGGCTTCGACCAGCTGCTTTTCGAGATCCGGAATGACGCCGTAAGTCAGCTCGCCGGCGCGCTGGAATTCACCCTTGCGCTGGGCAATTGCCAGTTCGTTGCGGGCGTCATCGAGCTGCTTCTTGAGATCGGCGGCAAGGCCGAGCTTCTGCTTTTCCGCCTGCCAGCGAGCCGTCAGCGCATCGGCCTCCTCTTCAAGCGCGGTGAGTTCGGTCTCCAGCCGCTTCAGCCGGTCGGCGGAAGCAACGTCTGTTTCCTTCTTCAGCGCCTCGCGCTCGATCTTCATCTGAATGATCCGGCGGTCGAGTTCATCGAGCTCTTCCGGCTTGGAATCCACCTGCATGCGCAGTCGCGCCGCCGCCTCATCCATCAGATCGATGGCCTTATCCGGCAGGAAGCGATCCGTGATATAGCGGTTGGACAGCGTCGCGGCGGCGACCAGCGCCGCATCGGCGATGCGAACCTTGTGATGCTGCTCGTATTTTTCCTTGAGTCCGCGCAGGATCGAGATCGTATCTTCGACCGTCGGTTCGTCGACGACGACAGGCTGGAAGCGGCGGGCAAGCGCCGGATCCTTCTCGACATGTTTACGGTATTCGTCGAGCGTGGTTGCGCCGACGCAATGCAGCTCGCCGCGGGCAAGCGCAGGCTTTAGAAGGTTGGAGGCATCCATCGCCCCATCGGCCTTGCCGGCGCCGACCAGCGTGTGCATTTCGTCGATGAACAGGATGATCTCGCCGTTTTCCGCCTGGACTTCATTGAGGACCGCTTTCAGCCGCTCTTCGAATTCGCCGCGATATTTCGCGCCGGCAATCAGCGCACCCATGTCGAGTGCCATCAGCTTCTTGTCCTTGAGCGATTCCGGCACGTCGCCGTTAACGATGCGCAGAGCCAGCCCTTCGACGATCGCCGTCTTGCCGACGCCCGGCTCGCCGATCAGCACTGGATTGTTCTTGGTGCGGCGCGACAGGACCTGGATGGTGCGGCGGATCTCATCGTCACGGCCGATCACCGGATCGAGCTTGCCCTCGCGGGCTTCGCCAGTGAGGTCGCGGGCGAATTTCTTGAGTGAATCAAAGCCCTGCTCGGCACTGGCGGAATCCGCGGTCCGGCCCTTGCGGATATCGTTGATGACCTGGTTGATACCTTGGGCTGTCACGCCTGCATTCTTCAGCGTCGAATAGGTCGAAGCCGAGGATTCGATCGCCAGCGCCTGCAGCAGACGTTCGACCGTGACAAAACTGTCGCCGGCTTTCTTAGCCACCTCTTCGGCGGTCGAAAGCACCTTGGCGAGCGGCTGCGCCAGGTAGATGTTGCCGTTGCCGCCTGATATCTTCGGCAACTTGGCAAGAGCCGCGTCATTGGCAAGGCGAGCAGCCTTGGCATCGCCGCCGGCACGCTCGATCAGTGAGGCCGCCATGCCCTGATCGTCGTCGAGCAGAACTTTGAGCACATGTTCGGGTGAAAATTGCTGATGCCCCTGCGCCAGCGCATAGGTCTGGGCCGACTGGATGAAGCCGCGCACCCGCTCGGAATATTTCTCGATGTTCATATTCTACCTCCATTGATCGCCCTGCCCTTACGAGGCGCAGACCGATGATTGAGATCGACCCCCTAAAAAGGCAGGCCGCGCTTGGCCCGTCTGGGATTTGGGCGAAGCAGTCGAGGAGAATATGGTACGCTGTTTGGGGAGTTTAAAGAGCCTATAAGACGAAAATCCCCGGCACGAGGCCGGGGATTTTCAAGGAAATTCGAACAGATGGCATGAGCACCTGGCTTTCCCCGAAAGGAGCGGCCAGATCCCTTATTCCGATGCGGCATCCGCCAGAACCGGCGCCTCGGCGGAAGCACCCTCGCCTTCGCCTTCGGAGGCTGCATCGCCGTCTGCGCCGCGACGCGGGCGACGGGGACGATTGCCGGGGCTACGACGACGGGGCTGGCGTTCGCGTGACTGGCCGGCAGAGCCTTCCTCGTCCATGGCGACCTCGGCGGGAATGCCTTCGATCTCCGGCTGCGGGCCGGTTCCGTCGATGATTTCGGGCTGGGGTGCCGGGGCAGGCGTCGTAACGGGTGCCGGCGCTGGCTTTGACTGTGCCTGCGGCTGATGCTGCCTGCTCTGCGGCGGCTGGACGACGACGACATCGTCGCCATCATTGTCGCTGGTATCGATGTCGTCGCTGTCGCGATCCGCCGCGTCGCGGTCATTGTAGTCGCTGCGATCGTCGCGCTGGAACCGCTCCTGCATCTGCGCCTGAGCGCTGGCGATGATGCGATTGTAATGTTCGGCGTGCTGAAGATAATTCTCGGCTATCACGCGGTCGCCGGAGCTCTGGGCATCACGGGCAAGCTGCGCATATTTCTCGGCGATATGCTGTGCAGTACCGCGAATCTTCACATCGGGGCCGGAGCTGTCATAGCTCCGGGTCAGCGGGTTACCGCCCTTGCGGTTGAAATTGTTGTTATTGTTATTTCCGCCGCCGCCATTGTTATTGTTGTTACCACGCCCTCGACCGCGCTTATTTTGCTGTCCTGGCCTCATAGATCGTTCACCTGAATTCTCTGTTTGTGATGGATACATGGCACGAACCGCCATGACCGGAAAACCGGATCAGGACCTTTGTGCCGCGAGCATACTGCGCCTTTGCGCCGACCTGCCGCTTGGTTCTCAAGTCAGTTTGACTGATTCACGCGTTGGGTCGTGTTCAACCGTTGAAACTCTCGTTTAAAAGAGCGGACCCCCGAGGCAAACCAAGTACCGAACGAATCTCGTTCATTCCTATCTGCCCAACACGTGTCCGCAACCTATATTGCTTCCCTGGGAAATCCAAGCCTTTTCTTCGCAATAGCAATAATGTCCCGCCCGATGCCGCAGTTATCGCCTTTTACGCAAGCGCGAAAACGAGCGCCCTGTCGTTCTGACCATAATCTTTCACGGATTTGAGGCACTTGAAGCCTTTCGCTTCGAAGATCGCCGTCACATCGTTTCGCTGATCGGAGCCGATTTCCAGTCCGAGAACCCCGTCGGGCCTCATGAACCTTGCCGCATCCTTGGCTATGGCTTTGTAAGCGTCAAGCCCATCCGGGCCGCCATCCAGCGCTGCAACCGGATCAAATTTCGTCACTTCGGGAGCGAGATCGTGAATGACATTGGAGGCAATATAGGGCGGATTTGAGACAATCGCGTGAAAGGAGCCCTGGATGTTCTCGAACCATTTCGACTGCACGGTCTGAAAACGATCCTGCAACCCGTTTCTTTCTGCATTTGACTTCGCCGTCCTAAGTGCATCAGCCGATATGTCGCTGCCGATACCTGACGCCTCGGGACACTCGCTCAAGAGCGCGAGGCATATCGCCCCACTCCCGGTTCCGATATCAAGAATATGGAGATGGCGTTGCGCCTTTGCAAGGTCCTTCAGATAAGGAAGCACCGTATCGACCAGGATTTCCGTATCCGGACGCGGCTCCAAAGTTTCTGCCGACAAGCCAAGCGGCAGGCCGTAGAATTCCCGTTCGCCCAGAATACGATGCACCGGCTCATGGCCGAGACGCCGCTCCAAGGCCCTCGAAATCGTCTCCGCCTGATCGGAAGAGAGCCTCTCGGCCGACCGCGTCAAAAGCTCCGTCGAGGACAGTTTCAAAAGGCCTGCGACAAGCAGCCGCGCATCGGTCACCGGATCGACAATGCCTGCCTCCGTGAAACGACGGCGCGCTTCGGCAAGCATATCGGCGACCGTAGCGCTCATTGCTGTTCGCCGAGTTGCGCCAGCTGGCTTGCCTGATAATCGGCCATCAATGCGTCGACGACCTCTTCGATCTCGCCTTCCATCATCCGGTCGAGCTTGTAAAGCGTCAGATTGATGCGATGGTCCGTTATGCGACCCTGGGGGAAATTATAGGTACGGATGCGTTCCGAACGATCGCCGGAGCCGACCTGGCTCTTGCGATCGGCCGAGCGCTCGCTATCGGCCCGCTGCCGCTCGGCGTCGTAAAGCCTGGAGCGCAAGACCTGCATCGCCTTGGCGCGGTTCTGATGCTGTGATTTTTCCGAGCTGGTGACGACGATGCCGGTCGGCAGATGGGTGATGCGCACCGCCGAGTCGGTCGTATTGACGTGCTGACCGCCGGCGCCCGACGACCGCATCGTATCGATGCGAATATCTTCGGGCCGGATGTCGATGTCGATCTCCTCGGCTTCCGGCAGCACCGCCACCGTCGCGGCCGAAGTATGGATGCGCCCGCCTGCTTCGGTCTCCGGCACGCGCTGCACACGGTGCACGCCGGATTCGAACTTCAACTTGGCGAAGACGCCCCGTCCTGTGATCGTCGCGATGATTTCCTTGTAGCCGCCGGCTTCACCCTCGCTTGCCGAGAGCACCTCTACCTTCCAGCCCTTTTCCGACGCGAAACGCTCGTACATCCGGAAAAGATCGCCGGCAAAAAGGGCAGCTTCCGAGCCGCCGGTGCCGGCGCGGATTTCCAGGATCGCGCTCTTTTCGTCGGCTGCGTCCTTCGGCAAAAGCAGGATCTGCATTTCCTGCTCCAGCGCCTCGATCCGCGCTTTCACTTCGGGCAGTTCGAGTTCGGCAAGATCGCGCATCTCGCGATCGACCGATTTGTCCTCGAGCAGCGTTTCGAGATCGGCAAGCTCGGCGACAGCCTTCTCATAGGCGCGGATCTTCGCCACGACAGGCTGCAGCTCGGAATATTCGGACGCGAGCTTCACATAGACATCGGCGGCCGGGCCGGCCGACATGCGCGCTTCGATCTCGCCGAAACGGCGTTCCAGCTCGCGCATCTTTTCAACGGGAAGCTTCGCCACCCTTCACTCCGATTCTTCTTATATTTCTCTAAAGGGGAATATTGTGGCTCTCGGCGAAGCGGGCAAGCACCTCGCGCATCGGCACCGTGCTGCGATGATCGTCCAGCACTTCGTCCATCACCTTCGCCAGCGCCTCGACATCAAGCCCAAGCAGCATCGCCTTTACCGGACCGATCGAGGCCGGCGACATCGAGATCGACCGAAAGCCGATGCCGAGCAGCGCCATTGCCGAAAGCGGCTTGCCGGCAAGCTCGCCGCAAAGCGTCACTGGCGTCGTGTTCCGATCCGCCCCGCGCACGATATCACGGAGGATCCGCAAAAACGGCTTGCCGAGGGGGTCGAAGCGATCGGACACCCGCGCATTGCCGCGATCGACCGCCATAGAAAACTGGAAAAGGTCGTTGGAGCCGACCGAGACGAAATCGACCGCCTCCATCAGTTCGTCAAGCTGCCAGAGCAGCGCGGGCACCTCCAGCATCGCTCCGAATTGCAGCTTGCGCGGCAGTCCATGCCCGAAGCGCGACAGATGCTGCACTTCCTTCTGCAGGAGTTCGCGCACCATCTTCAGCTCGGAAACCTCGGTCACCATCGGCACCATCAGCTTCAGCTCGGTGCCGGCGGACGCCTTCAGCATGGCGCGCAGCTGGGTGCGCAACAACCCCGGACGGTCGAGCGACAGCCGGATCGCGCGCCAGCCGAGTGCGGGATTTTCCTCCTCATGGCCTCGGAAATAAGGCACCACCTTGTCGCCGCCGATATCGAGCGTGCGGAAGGTGACGACGCGGCCTGCCGCCTGTTTGATCACATTGCGGTAGAACTGCTCCTGCTCTTCCGCCTTCGGCATGGTCGAGGCAATCATGAACTGCAGCTCGGTGCGGAAGAGACCGATGCCCTCCGCACCCGATTCCGAGAGCTGCGGCAGGTCGACCAGCAGGCCGGCATTCATCATCAGCGAGATCCGCTGGCCGTCCTTGGTGACCGGCTCGATCGCGCGCAACGCCCGGAACTGCTCCTGCCGCCTCGCGCGGAAGCGCACTTTTTCCTCGTAGGAGCGCCGATGATCGGCCATCGGCCGCAGATGCACATGCCCTTCGTCGGCGTCGATGATCACGGCATCGCCATTCTCGGCGAGCGCCACAACACCCGCCGCCTGGCCGATGACGGGAATGCCCATGGCGCGGGCGACGATCACCACATGGCTTGTCACCGCCCCTTCTTCCAGCACCAGTCCGCGCACATTGGCGCGGGGATAATCGAGCAGCTCGGCCGCTCCCATGGCCCGCGCCAGGATAATCGCGTCATTGGGAAAACCTTCGGCGGTCGTGCGCCCGGTATAACCCGTCAACTGCCTGAGCAATCGGTTCGCCAGATCCTCGAAATCATGCATGCGTTCGCGCAGATAAGGGTCAGTCAAGCGCATCATCCGCGCCTTGGTGTCGCTCTGCACCTTTTCGACCGCCGCTTCGGCCGTCAGGCCGTTGCGGATCGCCTCCTCGAGCTTGCGCACCCAGCCCTGGTCATGCGCAAACATACGATAGGTTTCGAGCACCTCGCGATGCTCGCCCTCCATCGACACGTCACGGCGCGACAGCATGTCGTCAATCGAGATCCTCAGTGACCCCATGGCCTCCGCCAGCCGCCGGATCTCCTTCTCCGTATCCTCGTTCAGCAGGTTGGTGACGACGATGCGCGGCTCGTGCAAGACGACATAGCCGAGGCCGATGCCGTCATTATAGGTGTCGCCGTCGATCGTCACCGATCGCGTCAGATCGAGCTCGAGGCCGGGCTTGGTGATCTTCTTGAGCTCGCCGGTGGCGATCATCTCGGCAAGCACCATCGCCGTCGTTTCGAGCGCTTCCACTTCCTCGTCGCGATAGTTGCGGCTCGCCTTGTTCTGCACGACGAGAACGCCAAGCGAGCGCCCGGTCCTGAGGATCGGCACACCGAGGAAGGAATGGTAGATTTCTTCGCCCGTCTCCGGCAGGTAACGGAAGGCCGGATGCGACTGCGCGTCGGAAAGGTTCAGCGGCTGCGCCGAGGCCGCAATCGTGCCGACCAGGCCCTGTCCCATCTTCAGCTGCGCCAGGTGCACCGCCTCTCGGTTGAGGCCTTCGGTCGCATAGAGTTCGAGCACACCGTCGGCGCGCAGCACGTAGACGGAGCAGACTTCCGCCACCATGTTGCTGGCAATCTGGCGGACGATCCGGTCAAGACGATCCTGCGGCTCCAGCGGCTCTGCCATCAACTCGCGCAGCCGCCTGAGCAGCACGCGCGGACCGCCGGAAAGGTCTCTCATGGCGTCTCAAGCTCCCGAAACAACGCACTCAGTCCCGGCAGGCCGGCCCTCGTCTACTCAACCTGAAGGGGCAGGCCGCCCACTGGGAATCAATTCTTATCCAGACCGTAGCAGGAATGCAAAGTCCTGACAGCGAGTTCTGCATAGGGACCGTCGATCAGGATGGAAATCTTGATCTCGGAGGTGGTGATCGCCTTGATGTTGATGCCTTTTTCGGCAAGTGCACGAAACGCGGTGGCAGCAACACCCGCATGGCTGCGCATGCCGATTCCGATGACCGAGACTTTCACCAGCCCCGATTCGTTCTGCACGACATCGTAACCGATCTTCTCCTTATGGTCGCCGAGCACCTTGATCGCCTTCTCGACGTCGCCTGACGGCACGGTGAAGGTCATGTCGGTCTTCGATCCGTCCTCGGAGATATTCTGGACGATCATGTCGACATTGATATGGGATTCGGCAAGCGGCCCGAAGATCGCGGCGGAGACGCCCGGCCGGTCAGCAAGACGGCGAAGCGAGATCTGAGCCTCATCCTTGGCATAGGCGATGCCGGTGACTACTTCCTGTTCCACGATTTCATCCTCGTCACAAATCAGCGTTCCGGGCGGGTTCAACAGATCGCCCATGCCCGGAGCATCGGGATCTTCGAAAGACGATCGCACAAAGGTACGCACCTTGTGCACCATGGCAAGCTCGACCGAGCGCACCTGCAGCACCTTGGCGCCGAGCGAGGCCATTTCGAGCATTTCCTCGAAGGCGATCTTCTTCAGCCTGCGCGCCTGCGGCACGATACGCGGATCGGTCGTATAGACCCCGTCCACATCGGTATAGATATCGCAGCGATCCGCTTTGACAGCCGCGGCAATGGCGACGGCCGACGTGTCCGACCCGCCGCGTCCCAGAGTGGCGAGGCGGTTGTCAGGCCCCAATCCCTGGAAACCGGCGATAACGGCGACCTGTCCCTCGCCCATCCGCTTGATGATGTCGGAGCCATCGATTTCCAGAATCCGGGCCGCGCCATGCGCGTTATCGGTGCGGATCGGGATCTGCCAACCCTGCCAGGAGCGGGCATTGATATCCATCGCCTGCAATGCGATCGCAAGCAGCCCAGACGTCACCTGCTCGCCGGAAGCGACCACCGCGTCATATTCGCGCGCATCGTAAAAGGGAGAATTGGCGCCGATCACCTTCGGCATGCCTTGCACCCAGCCGACCAGCTCATTGGTCTTGCCGGACATGGCCGAGACCACCACCGCGACCTCGTGGCCGGCATCGACTTCGCGTTTCACGTGGCGGGCAACGTTCTTGATGCGGTCCAGGTCAGCGACGGACGTGCCGCCGAATTTCATTACGATGCGTGCCATATGCCTCTACCACGACTGGCGCCGGACAGCGGAAACCCGACCCGGCATCACGAAAGCTCTGGGGCGAACCGCTTGGCGAAAGAGCCGGGCTTCCATTTCTGGAACCGCTCTAAAGCCCAGGCCCCTGAAGGCCCCAAGTTGCGGCGTCTCTTAGCGAGTTTGGCGGGGGGAGGCAAGCGTACACGATAAAAGCAATTACCGGCCATTTGCACGTTCGCCCCTCCCTTATGCGCCGCCCCTTGACTTATGCCCCCGATCGTCCGACTTCACATGACATGAACGATGGAGAACACCATGACGGAAACCGCCAGAAGCACGATCGACCAGGGCGAAGTGGACCGCTTCTCGGCGATGGCGGCGGAATGGTGGAGCCCGACCGGCAAGTTCAAGCCACTGCACAAGTTCAATCCCGTCCGCCTCGCCTACATAAGAGACAAGGCCTGCGAGAATTTCGGCCGTGATCCGAAAAACGCCCGGCCGCTCGAAGGTCTCCGCGTGCTCGATATCGGCTGCGGCGGCGGCCTCCTGTCTGAGCCAGTCGCGCGCATGGGCGCCTCCGTCGTCGGCGCTGATCCCTCCGAGAAGAATATCGGCATTGCTTCGACCCACGCCAAGGCGTCCGGCGTCCCGGTGGACTATCGCGCCGTCACTGCCGAGGAGCTTGCAGATGCCGGCGAGACCTTCGATATCGTCTTGAACATGGAAGTGGTCGAACACGTCGCCGACGTCGAACTCTTCATGACGACCTGCGCGAAAATGGTCCGCCCCGGCGGCCTGATCTTCGTCGCCACTATCAACCGCACAATGAAGGCGGCGGCCCTTGCCATCTTCGCCGCCGAGAACATCTTGCGCTGGCTGCCGCGCGGGACGCATCAATATGAAAAGCTGGTGCGCCCCGAAGAATTGGAAAAGCCGCTCGCGGCAAGCGGTCTCGAGATCACCGACCGCACCGGCGTCTTCTTCAATCCGCTGTCCAACCAGTGGAACCTGTCCAAAGATATGGACGTGAACTACATGCTGCTGGCAAAACGCGAGGCTTAGGCAGGTCTTCGCATCCGGAAAACTGTGATAAAGTGAATCCGTTCATCCGAAGGAGAAACTCGATGGGCGAAGCCGCAAAAATTACTGTTACCCTGGAACCTCGTCTCGAAGAATATGTGCGCGACGAAGTTGCCCGCGGCGCCTTCAAGTCGAGCAGCGACTATATCGAAAGCGTACTGCGCGAGCGCTACAATGACGATCGACGCGTTCCCGAATTGGAAGAAGAACTGCAAAAGGGCATCGAGGATGGAAGCCGGCCGGAGCGTATCCCTTGATGCGGCGTTCGGCGGTGTCTACGCCGAACTCGGCTTGGACAAGCTCCGTAGCCGATGAAGGTGGCCTTCTCCCAGGCCGCCCGTACCGATCTCCTCGCAATCGGCCGCTATATTCTTGAACAAAATCCAACACGCGCTTTGCCGTTCATGGACGAACTACGCTCTGCATGTGTGGAGATTGCGGACATGCCGCATGCCTACATCGCATCTCAGTTCACGTCTTCCGGCAGCACAGGAATAGCGGCGATCTCGATGCCCTCTTCGACGAGCGCCTGCGCCTCGTCGACCGTCGCCTGGCCGATGATGCCGCGGGCATCCGCCTCGCCATAGTGGATCTTGCGGGCTTCCTCAGGGAACTTCGCGCCGACATCCTCGGAATTGGCTTTGACGGCCGCGACCGCCTCTTTCAGCTTTTCCAGGGCCTCCCGGCGCATGGCGTCCATCGCCAGCGTCTGCCGCTCGTCCTTCTTGCGCGCGGTCGACACCGAAGGCGCCATCAGGAGCTTGGAGATGGCGGCGGAATGGCAGACCGGGCAGGTCAGGAACCCGCTCGCGACCTGACGGTCGAAATCGGCGCTTTCTGAAAACCAGCCTTCGAATTCATGGGCATTGTCACAGGTAAGGGAATAGCGGATCAAGCGGCGACGCCTCCTGCGACTGCCCCCGCGATCTTCTCGACCGAGAACTCGCGGCCGTTCCTCAGGTTCGGGATCTTGTCATGGGCGGCCTTGACCGCGCCTGGATCGATTTCGGCGACGATGACCGCCTCGCCCGTTGCGCCCGCCGAGGCCAGCACCGTGCCCCAGGGATCGATGATCATCGAATGGCCGAAGGTCTCGCGCCCATCCTCGTGCCGGCCGGCCTGCGCCGCGGCAACGACGAAAACGCCATTCTCGATCGCGCGCGCTCTCAGCAGGATTTCCCAATGGGCCTCACCGGTCTGCTTGATGAAAGCGGAAGGAACCGTCATCACTTCGGCGCCGGCAACGGCCTGCGCGCGGAAAAGCGCCGGGAAGCGGACGTCGTAGCAGATGGCAAAACCCATTTCTGCAAAGGGCAGCGACAGGACGCGGGCTTCCGAACCGGCCGTATAGGACGCGCTTTCGCGCCAACTCTCACCATTGTCGAGATCAACGTCGAACATATGGATCTTGTCGTAGCGATTGAGGATCCGCCCGTCGGGACCGAAGAGGAAGCCGCGATTGGCGATCTTGCCATCGGCGAGCGCGATCGCCGTGGAACCGACATGCATGTGGATGCGGAGTTCCCTGGCAAGCTCGGAACCCGTCTTGACGATGATATCGCGCGCCTCATCGGTAAGCACGGCGCGTGCCGCCGCGCGGTCACGCTGCAGCATGCCCGTCATTTCAGGCGTCTGCACATAGGTGGCGCCTTGGGCCACCGCCTCGCGCACCAGCCGCGCCATGGCGGCGGCGTTCTTTGCCGGATCGACCCCGGAGCACATCTGAACGGCGGCAGCCTTGAAGCTCATCGGGTCTTCCTTCAGGCCGTCAGCATCGGATCGAGCTTGCCGGCGCGATCGAGCGCGAAGAGGTCGTCACAACCGCCGACATGTTCGGCGCCGATGAAGATCTGCGGGAAGGTCGCGCGCCCATTCGCCTTGCCGATCATCTCCTGGCGAAGATCCGGCGAATAGGTCGCGTCGTGCTCGACATAGTCGACGCCTTTTTGTTCGAGAAGGGACTTGGCGCGGCTGCAATAACCGCAGAACTGCCGTGTATAGATGGTGACGGGTACCATGATATCTCCAGACGGATGCCGGGTATTTTCTGTCATATAGGCTCGGAAAGGGCCCTTGCAAAGGTCAAAACCGTTATCTCGGCGGCACCCGCCTTCCGCAGCGTCCGGCTGGCGGCGGCGACTGTCGCGCCTGTTGTGTAGACATCGTCGACAAGCACAATACGCTTGCCGAAAACGTCGTTCTCGCAGCCTTTGGCAATCGCGAAAGCACCTCTGACATTGTCCTCGCGCGCCTTGGCGCCGAGGCCGACCTGCTGACTGGTGCGCTTGACGCGGATGAGCGTTGCAGCAAGCAGCGGTTTGCCCGATAGGTTCGCCATATGGCGGGCAAGTTCGGCAGCCTGGTTGAACTTGCGGGACAGCATGCGGGTGCGGTGCAACGGCACCGGGATCAGCGCATCGCAGTTTTCCACCGCGCCGTCGGAGGCACGCAGCATCCAGCCGGCCATCATCGGCGCCAGATCGGTGCGATCGCGATATTTCAACCCGTGAACGAGATCTCGGACGGCATGGTCGTGCGTCGCCGCCGACCGCAACCGATCGAAAGGCGGCGGATTGGCGATCGCCTCAGCGCTGAGGATGCCGGCGCCGAGATCATGCGAGAAGGGAATACCGAGCACTTCGCAATAGGGCCGCTCGATGAATCGGATGCCGGACCAGCATTTCGCGCACAGTCCGCGATGGCCGCCGGTCGAAATGCCGCAGACGGAACAGGCGGGCGGATAGAGAAAATCGGCAAGCGCCGAAAACGGGCGCAGGAGATGCGCCCGGAGCAAATCTGCCGGCCATTCGGAGTGGATCCGTTTCATGAGGTCCAGACTAGCCTGTTCTCTTCGAAAGGAAAATCGCCTTGCCGCTGCAGCCAGCCGGGACTATGGACATCCGCATGGAAACGATCTTCGACAGAGCCCTGATCGCCGCAAATCGCCATCGCGCGCTTGTCAACAGCGACCTGAAAGCTGCCTTCCTGCTCGACATCGCGGCCGAGGAAATGGCCGAGAGGCTTGATGTCGTCGAGCGGCGCTTCGAAACCGCCGTTGAATTGCATGGCACGACCGGTGCAGCCGCCCGCGCGGCAATGGCGACGGGCAAGGTCGGCACGATGATCCGCGTCGAGAGCGAGAAGGCCTATGCGGCCCCGGGTGAAACTTTTGTCGAGGCGCCGCTCGAGGACGTGCCGCTTGCGCCGCAATCGGCCAATCTCATCCTCGCGCCGCTCAGCCTTCATCTGACCGACGACACGCCCGGCGTTTTCATCCAGATTCGCCGTTCCCTGAAGCCGGACGGGCTGTTCCTGGCAGCCATTCCCGGCGCCGGCACGCTGCAGGAACTGCGCGACGTGCTTTTGGCCGCCGAGGTCGAGATGACGGGCGGTGCAAGCCCGCGTGTCATCCCTTTCGCCGATGTGCGCGATATCGGCGGTCTGATGCAGCGCGCCGGCTTCACCCTTCCGGTGATCGACGCTGAGAACTATACGGTGCGGTATGACTCGCTCTTTCCGCTGATGCGCGATCTCAGGGCGATGGGTATGAGCAATCCGCTTGCGGCCCGCAGTCGCATGCCGCTGACGCGCGCCTTCTTCCTGCGCGCCGCAGAGATCTACGCCGAACGCTATTCCGATCCCGACGGACGCATTCGCGCGACATTTTCGATCATCTATGTCTCCGGATGGGCTCCGCACGAGAGCCAGCAGAAGCCGCTCCAGCCGGGCTCGGCCAAAGCACGCCTTGCCGACGCGCTGAAAGTGGACGAACACAAGCTCAGGCAGTGATCGTCCGCAGCTTCGTCAATTGATGGTGATATTGTTGGTAACCACGTTGAAGACGTTCTGCAGGCTGCCCGTGAAGATGCCGAGACCGGAGACAAGCGCTGTGCAAATGATGGCGGCGATCAGGCCGTATTCGACCGCCGTCGCGCCGGTGTCATCTGCAAGAAATGCTTTCCAAAGACGCATTACCCCAACCTTCTGCGTGAACCGCCTGCAACGATCAATTCCACAGCCACCGGGCGATGGCCGCCATTCCAATCATCCGGCTTCAGCAACCGGCACCGCCGCCGTAGCCTTGGACGACGCAGACTGAGCCGGGCGTGTCCTGAAGGACGCTACGACGAATGGTATAGTGCTTGCCGCTTTCGTTCTTCGGAATCGATCCGGTCGTGATCGTATCGAAATCGACCGGTGCGCTCGCAAAGACGCTTTTCTTCGAGGAATCCGCAAGCATGGGCGTCAGAATCAACGTCAACGCGACCACCGCCGTGCCGAACAGAAGGGCGATATTGAGCGCACCCGTCCTGCGCGAGGCAGACGAAGCCCGTTCCTTTTCCCGGACAGCTTTCCAGAAATCATCGTCCATGACGTCAAGCCTTTTAATACACGCACGCCAGATGCTTGATTGAGGCCGATCTTTGGCAGAAGGTGTTAAACGATCCATTAATATCCACAGCCGAAAACGCTGCGGCACAATAAAAATCAGCCAATGCTAATACATGTCGGCCGGAAGTCTGCAGCGGTTCCGGGATAACGACTTCCTGTCGAATAACAATCTAAAGCGCATCGCACCAATCAAGTTCAACGGGACTCGCTTTAAAGTAAATCCTGCAGCATCGGGATAAGCGGCTCGTCGGCGGGCGGCATGGGGTAGTCGCGCAGCGCCTGCGCCCGCACCCATTTCAAAGCCTGCCCCTCAAGGCCTTGGGCAATCCCTTCATAACGCCGGCAGATATAGAGCGGCATCAACAAGTGGAACGTCTCGTAGGAATGGCTGGCAAAGGTGAGCGGCGCCAGGCAGGCGATCTTGGTCTTGACACCAAGCTCTTCCTCGAGCTCGCGCACCAGCGTCTCCTCCGGAGTCTCGCCGGGCTCGACTTTCCCTCCGGGAAACTCCCAAAGCCCGGCCAGCGACTTTCCCTCCGGACGCTGTGCCAATAGGATACGCCCATCGGCATCGATCAGCGCACAGGCGGCGACCAGCAATAGTTTTCGGCCAGCCTCGCTCATCGCGGACCTCGCTGCCAATAGCAATAATGATAGGCGTCGCGAAAACCGAGGCGCTCGTAGAGCGCGATGGCCGGGCGATTGGAAAGCCTGACCTGCAGCCAGGCCGAGCGGGCGCTGCGCATGCGCGCCCAGCGCAGCGCCGAGGTCAGGATTTCGGTGCCGAGCCCCTCGCGCCGCCGCGTTTCGCAGACTGAAAGCGACATGATGCCGGCAAGATCGTTGTCCTGGACGCAGAGCACGGTCGCGAGCGGTCCCTCCACGGCATTCTCGATCATGAACAGACCCGACGGTGGCTTGATCGCCGAAATGATTTCGGCAAGCGCCGGCTTCAGGCTCAGCGGCGCCTTGTCGACCGCCAGGTTGGCATCGACGAAACGGCCGACATCGTGGGTCGGCAGATGATCGAGAGTGTCCGGCAGCTCAGCCTCGGTGAGATCGCAGGTCATCACCATGGTCTCGTCGAACCGTGTCCAGTTCCGGGCGCTGAGAAGCTCGATCAGCACCGGCGAGGCGAGCGGCGTCTGACGGACCACGGCGGCGCGGCCATAGGCCTCGAACTTCCGGCTCGCCTTTTCCAGACGGATCTCGACATCGCGATGGTCCGAGGGGTCGAGCGGTACGATGGAATTCAGCCGGTTGGACGGGTGGCCCGCCGTCAGCCGCACCTGCCAGCTGCCGTCATATTGCACGGATGCCGCCGGCCAGGCGCGAAAGCCGACGGCCTCCAGCCTGCGGACCAACGGCAGATTCTTTGAAGATATGGATGCCTGCACCAATGGACGATCAGCTCCGATAGTCGCCATTGATTGCAACATATTCCTTGGTGAGGTCGCAGGTCCAGACGGTCGCCGACCCACTGCCGAGGCCGATATCGACTTTGACGGGGATATCCTGCGCTTTCATGACGTTTGACGCGGCTGCCTCGGAATAATCCGGGTCACGTTCGCCGTTGACGGCGACCCTGATGTCCCCGAACCAGATGGCGAGCCGGTCGCGGTCGGCCATCTCGCCGGATTTGCCGACCGCCATGACGATACGGCCCCAATTGGCGTCTTCGCCGGCGGCAGCCGTCTTGACCAGCGGCGAATTGGCGATCGACAGCGCAATGCGCTTGGCGGCGGCATCGCTCTCGGCGCCCGTCACAGTGATTTCGAGCATCTTGGTGGCGCCTTCGCCGTCGCGCACAACCTGCAGCGACAGGTCCTTCAGCACTTCGTTGAGCGCGGCGCGGAAGGCGGCGAGGCGCGGATCGTCGGCGCGTTCGATGCGGGCCTGGCCGTCCTCGGCCGCAGCTCCCGTCGCAAACAGCATCAGCGTGTCGGAGGTGGACGTGTCGCTGTCGACGGTCATGGAATTGAAGGTCGGCCCGACGCCGTCGGACAGAAGCGCCTGCAGCGCTTCGGACGCAATGTCGGCATCGGTGACGACGAAGGAGAGCATCGTCGCCATGTCGGGCGCAATCATGCCGGCGCCTTTGGCAATGCCGTTGATCGTCACGGCCACACCGCCGATCTCGGCGCTGCGGGTCGAAACCTTTGGGTAGGTATCGGTCGTCATGATCGCCTTGGCGGCTTCGAACCAAAAATCGCCGGTCGCCTCGGCCTGCATCCTGTCAAGGACGCCTGAGAATTTGGTGGCGTCGAGCGGCTCGCCGATGACGCCGGTCGATGCCAGATAGATCTCGTTTTCGCCGCAGCCGACGGCCGCCGCAGCCGACTTCGCCGTCAGCGCGGTCGCCTGGCGGCCCTTCATGCCGGTAAAGGCATTGGCGTTGCCGGAATTGACGACGACGGCGCGCGCAGTGCCGTGCGGCAGGTTCGCGCGGCAGAAATCGACTGGCGCGGAGGGGCATTTGGAACGGGTGAAGACGCCTGCGACCGATGCCGGCTTATCGAAGACCATCATCAGCACGTCGGTGCGGTTCTTGTACTTGATGCCGGCCGAGGCCGTCGCCATGCGCACGCCGCGCAGCGAAGGCATCGGAACGAAGGATTTCGGGGCGAGCGGCGAAACGGAACCGGACATGATGAAACCTGCCAATGAGCATTTCCCGGCGACTGAAAGAACCGGCTCGCCGTCCGGAAATGCGACAACAACGATAAGGAAGGGCCCGGAAGAACCGGGCCCTGATGCGAATATTACTGCTTCGGCGCCGGCTGGGCGGGCTCGCTGCCCGGCTCCGGCTGCTTGTTGGCCTCGTCGTAACCCTTGCGCAGCGTCTCGTCCGAAATCTCGATCTTGGCAGACGACTTGGCCTGGTTGAGGAGGGCGAGATACTTGTCGCGCATGACGAGCTGACGAACCTGGTCCTGCACCTGGTCGAAAGGCGGCGGCGGAGCGTCACGCTTGTCCTCGACCTTGATGACATGATAGCCGAAATCGGTCTTGACGGGCGTTTTCGAATAGGCACCCTTCTCGAGCGCGAAGGCCGCGTCCTCGAATTCCTTCACCATACGGCCGCGCGAGAAATAGCCGAGATCGCCGCCTTCCGACTTGTTCGGATCGGTGGATTTTTCCTTGGCGAGTTCAGCGAAATCCTTGCCGGCGTCGAGTTGCTTGATGATGTCCTTGGCTTCGTCCTCGGTCTTGACCAGGATGTGGCGGGCGTGGACTTCCTCCTGCTTCGGCAGGGCAGCGACTTCCTTGTCGTAACGAGCCTTGATTTCGTCGGGGGTCACGGTGTCGACGACGTGCTTCTTGAAATAGGCATTGTGAAGCTCGCGATCAGTTAGGTACTGCATGCGCTTCTTGAATTCGTCGGTCTGGTCGAGCTTCTCCGTCGTCGCGCCGGCCGCAAGCAGCTTCACATCGATGGCGGCGGACAGCGCTGCGACCTTCTTCTGGTCGTCCGGAAGCTGCGCCAGCTGCGGATCGAGGTTGGCGACGGCGAGATCGAGCTCAGACTGGTGGATCTCCAGATTGCCGACCTTGGCGACAACAGCGTCCTCTGCATGGGCCGGAGCCTGGAATGCAACAAAAGTTGCAAACGCCAGCACGGCGAATTTATTGGTGCTCAACATCAAATAACCCTTCACAGTTACATCGCCGGCTTCAGCATCGCCTGTTCCAGCTCAAAATAGCCATCAACACCGGATTGTGGCCTTTCTGTATCCGCCAAATCCGTTGACATCATTCGACCCCCCTCTTATCTGTCACGCAACCTCGCGTCCAGAACAGTTTCCGGGCGTTTCAAGGCGTGCGCCTGATTTTCGGCTGGGCCGCGGACAAGAAACGTCGCGGATGAATATTGAGAAAGGACCAGTCACATGGTCAGCTTTGGCGGTATAGCCCGCAAGTTATTTGGGTCGTCCAATGATCGCCGAGTGCGATCCTACCAGCCGAACGTCGCCGCGATCAACTCCATCGAAGAGAAGACGAAGGCGCTGACGGACGAGCAGCTCGCGGCAAAGACCGTCGAGTTCCGCGCCCTTCTCGCCGAGGGCAAGACGCTCGACGACATCCTGATCCCCGCCTTTGCCGTCGTGCGCGAGGCTTCGCGCCGCGTTCTCGGCCTGCGACCTTTTGACGTACAGCTGATCGGCGGCATGATCCTGCATTCGAATGCGATCGCCGAGATGAAGACCGGCGAAGGCAAAACCCTCGTCGCCACCCTGCCGGTCTATCTGAACGCGCTTTCCGGCAAGGGCGTCCACGTCGTCACCGTCAACGACTATCTTGCCCAGCGCGATGCCGCAACCATGGGCCGCGTCTACAGCTTCCTCGGCATGACCACCGGCGTCATCGTTCACGGCCTGTCCGACGAAGAGCGTCGCGCGGCCTACGCCTGCGACATCACCTATGCCACCAACAACGAGCTCGGCTTCGATTATCTGCGCGATAACATGAAGTACGAGAAGAACCAGATGGTTCAGCGCGGCCACAATTTCGCGATCGTCGACGAAGTCGACTCGATCCTCGTCGACGAAGCGCGCACGCCGCTGATCATCTCCGGTCCGCTCGACGACCGCTCCGAGCTCTACAATACGATCGACGCCTTCATTCCGCTGCTCGCGCCCAGCGATTACGAGATCGACGAGAAGCAGCGTTCCGCCAACTTCTCCGAAGAGGGCACCGAGAAGCTGGAAAACCTGCTGCGTCAGGCCGGCCTCTTGAAGGGTAACGCGCTCTACGACATCGAGAACGTCGCGATCGTCCACCACATCAACAATGCGCTGAAGGCCCACAAGCTCTTCCAGCGCGACAAGGACTATATCGTCCGCAACGACGAAGTCGTCATCATCGACGAATTCACCGGCCGCATGATGCCGGGCCGGCGTTATTCGGAAGGCCAGCACCAGGCGCTCGAAGCCAAGGAAAAGGTGCAGATCCAGCCGGAAAACCAGACGCTGGCGTCGATCACTTTCCAGAACTACTTCCGCATGTACGACAAGCTCGCCGGCATGACCGGCACGGCGCAGACGGAAGCGGAAGAATTCGGCAACATCTACAATCTCGATGTCATCGAAGTCCCGACCAACCTGCCTATCAAGCGTATCGATGAGGACGACGAGGTCTATCGGACCTTCGACGAGAAGTTCAAGGCGATCATCGACGAAATCCTCGATGCCCATAAGCGCGGCCAGCCGGTGCTCGTCGGTACGACGTCGATCGAGAAGTCGGAGCTGCTCGCCGAGCGCATGCGCAAGCAGGGCTTCGACAACTTCCAGGTGCTGAACGCCCGCTACCACGAGCAGGAAGCCTATATCGTCGCCCAGGCCGGCGTGCCGGGCGCCGTTACGATCGCCACCAACATGGCCGGCCGCGGCACCGACATTCAGCTCGGCGGCAACCTGGATATGCGCATCGAGCGCGAGCTCGGCGAACTCGAGGCCGGTCCGGAGCGCGACGCCAGGATCCAGGCGATCGTCGAGGAGATCAAGGAGCTCAAGCAGAAGGCGCTCGCCGCCGGCGGTCTCTACGTCATCGCAACCGAACGCCACGAGAGCCGGCGCATCGACAACCAGCTCCGCGGCCGCTCCGGCCGTCAGGGCGACCCCGGCCGTTCGAAATTCTACCTTTCGCTTCAGGACGACCTGATGCGCATCTTCGGTTCCGATCGCATGGACAGCATGCTGACCAAGCTCGGCCTCAAGGAGGGCGAGGCGATCGTCCATCCCTGGATCAACAAGGCTCTCGAGCGCGCGCAGAAGAAGGTCGAAGCCCGCAACTTCGATATCCGCAAGAATCTGCTGAAGTATGACGACGTCCTCAACGATCAGCGCAAGGTGATTTTCGAGCAGCGTCTCGAACTGATGGAATCGGCCAATATTTCCGAGACCGTCTCCGACATGCGCCGCGAAGTGATCGAGGATCTGGTCGAAAAGCACATCCCCGAGCGCGCCTATGCCGAACAATGGGATGCCGTCGGCCTGAAGACCGGCGTTGCCAACATCCTGAACCTCGATCTGCCGATCGAGGAGTGGTTCAAGGAAGAAGGCATCGGCGAAGACGACATTCGCGAGCGCCTGACGCAAGCCGCCAATGCCCTCTTTACCGAAAAGGCCGAGCGCTTCGGCGACGACATCATGCATTATGTCGAACGCTCGATCGTCATGCAGACGCTCGACCATCTCTGGCGCGAGCATATCGTCAACCTCGACCATCTGCGCTCCGTCATCGGTTTCCGCGGCTATGCCCAGCGCGATCCGCTGCAGGAATACAAGTCCGAAGCCTTCGAACTCTTCACCGGCCTCCTCAACAATCTGCGCGAGGCCGTCACCGCCCAGCTGATGCGCGTCGAGCTGGTGCAGCAGGCCCCCGCTGAGCCCGAACCGCCGCTAATGCAGGCCCATCATCTCGATCCGACGACCGGCGAGGACGATTTCGCCCCAATCTACCAGGCTTCCGAAGTCATCGTCGCACCCGAGAACCGCAATCCGGACGACCCCGCCACCTGGGGCAAGGTCGGGCGCAACGAAGCTTGCCCTTGCGGCTCCGGCAAGAAATACAAGCATTGCCACGGCGCCTTCGAGCAGGTCTGAGGCAAATCGCGAAAAGCTGAAAATGCCGCCTCCCGGCGGCATTTTCTTTTTTTTGCGGCAGCACCGAAAACCCGGCCTTCCCAGCCGAATGGCGACCCGATCCGGAACCGTTTCTTAACCCTGTGCTGTCAAGACTTCAGGGACGATTTGCCTGACCTCAGAGTTTTGCGTGTTCATCATGGCGGTCATAGAAACAGCGGAGAAACTGCTGCCCGCGGGCCTGCGCCCGATCGGCGGCCGCTCGCTGCGCATGCTTGCCGCCATGCTCACCGAAGGCGGCGAAAAAGCCGTCGCCCGGCGGATGGCGCTGACGGCCTTCTCGATCCGTATCCTCAGCGCCGCGCTTGCCTTTATCTCGCAGATCGCGCTCGCACGGCTGATGGGCGAATATGAATATGGCATCTTCGTTTTCGTCTGGGTGCTGATCGTCGTCTTCGGCGATCTCTCCTGCCTTGGCTTCCACACCGCCATCGTCCGCTTTCTGCCGCAGTACAAGGCGGCGGGCGCCTTCGATGAAATCCGCGGCCTGACCGGCACGGCACGCATCTTTGCGATGCTTTCCGGCACAGTGATGCTCGCCGCCGGCATGATCGGACTGCATTTCTTCGGCGATAGGATCGAGACCTATTATCTCGTCCCAATCTTCCTCGGCCTGCTTGCCATGCCGATGATCGCGCTCGGCGATATTCTGGAAGGCACGTCGCGGGCGAACCATTGGCCGGTGATGGCGCTGAGCCCGGTCTATATCGTCCGGCCGATTCTCATCATCGCCTTCATGCTGATCGCGATTGCAATGGGCGCAGAGCATACGGCCGTCACCGCCATGCAGGCAGCACTTGCCGCCACCTTCGTCACCGCGCTGGGCCACTATGGCGCGACACTCTATCGCCTTCGCCGGCACTATGACGAAGGTCCGCGCAAAATCGATTTCCTCGCCTGGCTCAGTGTCGCCTTCCCGATCTTCCTGATCGAGGGCGTGAGCTTTCTGCTCACCAATTCCGACGTCATCGTCGTCGGGATTTTCCTTGAACCGCACGACGTCGCCATCTATTTCGCCGCCGCTAAGACCATGGCCCTGGTGCATTTCATCAATTTCTCGGTCAAGGCCGCTTCCGGTCCGCGCTTTTCCTCGATCATAGCCGAAGGCAATCAATCCCAGCTCGCCAACGCCGCCGCCGACGCCGCCCGCTGGACCTTCTGGCCGGCGCTCGGGGTCGGCCTCGTTGTGCTCGCGGCCGGCCATCTGCTGCTGTCGCTGTTCGGCGGCGCCTTCACGTCAGGTTATCTTGTCATGGCGATTCTGCTCGCCGGCATCCTTGCCAAGTCACTGGTCGGCCCGGCTGAAACTCTGCTGATGATGGCGGGCAAGCAGAACCTCTGTGTGGCGCTCTATGCCGGCGCATTGGCCGCCAATGTCGGCCTCAACCTTGCTTTGATCCCGCATTACGGCATCGAAGGCACTGCCGTCGCCACGGCCTCGGCCATGGCGGTCGAGGCTATCCTCCTGCATGTGGCCGTGCGCCGCACGCTCGGCATCGTCCTCTTCGCCTTCGCCAGCCCCTCCGCCGCAACGCCAGAAATGAGAGTTCGATAGATGGTGCGCCTGCCCCCCGTCACCGAAAGCACCGACAGCATCACCAACCGCATGATCCATGAGCTCGCGGCGCTGCACTTTGAAGCCCCGCAGGCCGAGGCCCGTGCCGAGATCGGCCGGCCGGGGCGCGAGCTCTGCCTCTACCCCGGCAAGCTCGGCTACGAACTTCAGGATGAGCTCGACTTCCTGTCCAACCGGGCGTGGGAACCGAACGTCTTTTTCTCCGGCCGCTTCCTTGCGCCAGCCATGCCGCGGATCGAAGACCGTCAGGTCAATTTCGCCCTCATTCGCGATCACAGCGCAGGCCGCAGCCGCATGCGCTTCCTCCTGCCGTTTTCCGTTGACAGACCGGGTTTTGCCGTCGGCCCCTCGATCATCCGCGGCTGGTCGAACAGCTTCGGTCCGCTCGGCACACCGCTCGTCGACAGCGAAGATGCGGCCGAAACCCTCGACAATTTCTTCGAAGGACTGACCGTTCCCGATCTCAACCTGCCGAGCACACTGGTCTTGCCGGATCTGAGATTGAACGGCATTTTCGTGCGCATGCTCAAGGCCGTGGCGCTCAGCCGCAACCTTCCGCTCACCGTGACCAATCCCTATCTGCGCCCGATGCTGCAGAGTGAGGAAGAGGCGCCCGCCTATCTCGGCAAAACCATCTCGTCGTCACACATGCGTGAGATGCGCCGACAGTGGCGCCTGCTGGAGGAACAGGGAACGGCGGTCTATGCCGTTGCCCGCCAGCCGCGCGACGTCCACGTCCGTTTCGAGGAATTCCTGGCGATGGAGGCAGGCGGCTGGAAGGGCAAACGGCGAAGCGCTCTCGTCACCGATCGCTACCATACTGCCTTCGCGCGCGAAGCCGTCTCAAACCTCGCCGCCGTCGACGCCGTGCGCATCCATACGATCGATCTCAACGGCAAAGCGATCGCCGCCATCGTGGTGTTGATGATGGGCGGCGAGGCCTATACCTGGAAGACCGCCTATGACGAGAACTATGCCCGCTATTCGCCGGGCAAGCTCTTGATGAGCGAACTGACGGAATGGCACCTCGATGACGCCAATATCGTGCGCTCGGATTCCTGCGCCGTCTCCGACCATCCGATCATGAGCCGTTTCTGGCAGGAGCGCGAGGAGATGGGAACTCTGGTCATCGGCCTGACCCAGAACGGCGACCGCGACATGCGGCAGGCCGCCGCCCAGCTCCACATGTATCGCAGCACGCGTAACATGGCGAAGATGCTGCGCGAGAAGATCATGTCGCTCGCTGGCCGAGGCTAAAGCATCTCCTGGTGCTTAGCCCTCAGCCGCAGCTTTCTCCCGCAGCAGCCGGCGGATGACTTTGCCGGTTGTCGTCAACGGTAATGATTCGACGAATTCCACTTCGCGCGGATATTCGTGCATCGAAAGCCGCATCTTCACCCATTCCCTGATTTCGGCGGCCAGCGCCTCGCTCGGCAAATGACCGGGTGACAGCACGATATAGGCCTTGACGATCTCGGTGCGCACCGTATCGGGTTTGCCGACGGCCGCGGCAAGCTGCACGGCGGGGTGGCCGATCAGGCAATCCTCGATCTCGGCCGGGCCGATGCGATATCCGGAGGATGTGATGACGTCGTCGTCGCGGCCCTCGAAGGTGACGTAGCCGTCTTCGTCCTGCCGGCCGATATCGCCGGTAAGCAGCCAGCCCTTGACGAATTTTTTCTCTGTCGCTGCCTGATCGTTCCAATAACCGAGGAACATGACGGGATCGGGACTGGCGATGGCGATCTGACCGGATTCGCCTGCCGGCAATTCGTCGCCCGCATCGTTGATGATCGCGACGCGATGTCCCGGCACCGCCCGGCCTATGGCGCCGGCCTTGGTCACGCCATAGGCAGCGCTCGACGAGAGCACGAAATTGCACTCCGTCTGGCCGTAGAATTCATTGACGGTGATCCCGAGCACGCGACGCGCCCATTCATAGGTCTCGCGGCCGAGCGCCTCGCCGGCCGAGCCGATGGTCCGCAGCACCAGATCATACTTCGAGCGCGGATCAGAAACGGATCGCATCAGCCTGAGCGCTGTCGGCGGAATGAAGGCGTTGCGCACATCCATCTCCGCCATGATCCGATAAGCCATATGGGGATCGAATTTCTGCGCCGGCGACGAGACGACCGGAATCCCGAGAAGAAGGCTTGGCAGCAGCGCATTCAGCAAACCACCCGCCCAGGCCCAGTCGGACGGCGTCCAGACCTTGTCGCCCACTTTCGGAAAACCTTCATGGGCGAACTGCATGCCGGGGATATGGCCGGGCAGAACGCGGTGGCCGTGCAGCGCGCCCTTGGGCGGCCCCGTCGTGCCTGACGTAAAGATCATCAGCGCCGGGTCGTCGGGAGTCGTCTTTTCTCCCTTGAAGAAGGGCTCATACGACACGATCAGATCGGCAAAGGAAAGAGCGTCGGGCGCATTATCGAGGCTGATCACATGTCTGAGCTCCGGTAGCCGATCGCGAATTTGCCGGATACGATCGAGGCCGAAATCATTGGTGATGATTGCCGCCGCACCCGAAATCCTCAGCCTATATTCGAGCGCATCGACGCCGAAGAGCAGCGCTAGCGGCAAGGCGATTGCACCCATTTTGTAGATCGCGACATGAGCGACCACGGTCTCGAAGGACTGAGGCATCAGCAGGGCGACTCGATCGCCTCGCTGGATGTCGAGCGAAGTCAGTGCATTGGCGAACATGGAGGAGCAACCGGAAAGCTCGCCGTAAGTCAGCGAAAGATGCTCGCCATCCGGGTCGAAATGCTCTAGGCAGACGCGCTTCGGATCTTTCGCGGCCCAATCGTCGCTAACCGCGCGGCCGATGTTGAAATCCTCGGGAATCCGCCAGGAGAAATCGCGATAGAGATCGTCGTAGCGATCGAAGGACGGCAGTCGCATAGTCGAATTCCGGTGAAATGCTGCAGCAGCTAACACCTTGCGGCGCGGATGCGCAAGCTGCAGAGAAAAACGGCAGCCGATCACGCACCATTGTACGCATAGTCCGCAGATTGTTCATTCAGCCCCTGCGACTTTGGCGGTTGCGCACTAGTTCATGAAACGCCGCGCGGGGTTATCTCAAGTCTTGGAGCGTTTCATGGAATACGTCAAATTCGGAAAGACCGGACTCGAAGTCTCGAAAATCTGTCTGGGCTGCATGACCTTCGGCGACCCTGCCCGCGGCAATCATGCCTGGAGCCTGCGGGAAGAGGAAAGCCGGACGATGATCAAGCAGGCGATCGACCTCGGCATCAATTTCCTCGACACCGCCAACACCTATTCCAACGGCTCCTCGGAGGAGATCGTCGGCCGTGCCATCAAAGACTTCGCCAAACGCGAGGACATCGTGTTGGCGACCAAGGTGTTCAACCGTATGCGGCCGGGCCCGAACGGCGCCGGTCTGTCGCGCAAAGCGATTTTCGACGAGATCGACAATAGCCTGCGCCGCCTCGGCACCGACTATGTCGACCTCTACCAGATCCATCGTTTCGACTATACGACGCCGATCGAGGAAACGCTGGAAGCGCTGCATGACGTCGTCAAATCGGGCAAGGCGCGGTATATCGGCGCCTCATCCATGTATGCCTGGCAATTCGCCAAGGCGCTCTATGTCTCCCGGCTGAACGGCTGGACCGAGTTCGTCAGTATGCAGAACCACCTGAACCTGCTCTACCGCGAGGAAGAGCGCGAAATGCTGCCCTTCTGTGAAGACCAGAAGATCGCCGTCATTCCCTGGAGCCCGCTGGCCCGCGGCCGCCTGACCCGCGACTGGGACGAAACGACGGCGCGCAGCGAAACCGACGAATTCGGCAAGACGCTATACACGCAGTCCATCGATGCCGACCGCAACATCGTCGATGCCGTGGCCGAAATCGCCGGAGCCCGCGGCATTTCCCGCGCCCAGGTCGCCACCGCCTGGATCCTGCAGAAGAGCGTGGTGACTGCGCCGATCATCGGCGCATCCAAACCGAACCACCTGACGGATGCCGTTGCCTCGCTGTCGGTCAAACTCACTGCCGAGGAAATCGCAGCACTCGAAGCGCCCTACATCCCGCACGCCATCGCCGGCTTCAAGTAGCCGCGGCATCTCGCTCGGCAGACTGGAGAGGGTCGGAACATCGGCTTCCGCGCTCGGGCTTATGCTCGGCTGCCGGGATCGAGATGCCGACGCATCGTCACCAGAAACTGCTCGGCAAGCGCCCGGTCCTCGACGGCGCGGGCAAGAATAACGGCCCCCATCATCGACGAGAGCGTCGTCGCTGCATTGGCGCGGCGCTCCTCCTCGGTCTCGCCGGGAACGATATCGGCAAGTGTATCGACCAATACGGACAGCCCGTCGCTGAAGACCGCCCGCATCGCGCCGCGGCTGCGACTCACCTCCTGAATCAAAGTCGCAAAAACACAGCCGCCGCCCGGATCGTCAACCGTACGCCAGTGAATATAATGGTCGAGAAGTGCCTGCAGCGGCCGGTCGGGTGACTCGGCAATATGTTCCCTCCAGCGCGTCTCGACCTTGTCGATCAGCTTGCGGCTGACCTCAAGCGCCAGCTCGTCCTTCGAACTGAAGTGGCCGTAGAATCCGCCATGCGTCAGCCCCGCCGCCCTCATGATGTCGGCGACGCCGACGCCGTCGAAGCCGTTCTCGCGAAAGAGCACGCCGGCAACACTGAGAATCCTCTCGCGGTTCTCGGCAAATTTTTCGCGGCTGACCCGCATCTTCATCTCCAGAAATCGTCGCTTGACAAAATATATGATGTCCATCATCAATAGGCAAGAAATATGATGACCATCATGTAAATCGGTTCTGTCTTCCCTTCCTGAATTCGAATGGAATCCCCTCATGGTTTCAGCAGTTCTTGCCTCCTCCCTTGCGCGGCGCAACATTCATTACGGTTGGGTCGTTGTTGCCGCGACCTTCCTGACCATGCTGGTGACGGCCGGCGCCATGGGCGCCCCCGGCGTCCTCATCAAGCCGCTCCAGGACGAGTTCGGCTGGGAAACGTCGCAGATTTCCTCCGCTCTGGCGATTCGCTTGCTCCTTTTCGGTTTCATGGGTCCGTTCGCCGCTGCCTTCATGAATTATTTCGGCGTGCGAAAGGTCATCGTCTTTGCACTGGCACTGATCGGCTCAGGCTTCATCGGTTCGCTGTTCATGACCAAGCTTTGGCATCTGCTGGCGCTGTGGGGCATCGTCGTCGGCTTCGGCACCGGCCTGACGGCCATGGTGCTGGCGGCAACGGTTTCGACGCGCTGGTTCGTCAAGCACCGCGGCCTTGTCGTCGGCATGCTCTCGGCAAGTTCGGCAACCGGCCAGCTTGTCTTCCTGCCGTTGATGGCAGAACTCACCGAACGTTACGGCTGGCGCGCCACCGTATTTTTCGTCTGCGCCATGATCATGGCGGCGGCCCTTCTCGTCCTTCTCTTCATGCGCGACCGCCCCTCCGACGTGAACCTGCCATTATTGGGAGAAGCCCATGTCGCGCCTGCGCCGGCCCGCACGACACTCGGCACTGCGCTGATGACGCCGATCACCACGCTCCGCGAAATCTCGACGACCTCGACTTTCTGGATCCTGTTTGCCACCTTCTTCATCTGCGGCCTCAGCACCAACGGCCTGATCCAGACCCATTTCGTCACCCTGTGCGGCGATTTCGGGATCGTGCCGGTAGCCGCCGCCAGCGTGCTTGCCGTCATGGGCATCTTCGATTTCTTCGGCACCATCGGCTCCGGCTGGCTCTCCGACCGCTTCGACAATCGTTGGCTGCTGTTCTGGTATTACGGCCTGCGCGGTCTCTCGCTGCTTTATCTGCCCTTCAGCGATTTCAGCTTTTACGGGCTCTCGATCTTCGCGATCTTCTACGGTCTCGACTGGATCGCCACCGTGCCGCCGACCGTCAAGATTGCCGCCGACCGGTTCGGCCGCGAAAAGGCCGGCCTCGTCTTCGGCTGGGTCTTTGCCGGCCATCAGCTGGGCGCCGCCACCGCCGCCTATGGCGCCGGCCTGTCGCGCACGGAGCTGTCGAGCTATCTGCCCGCCTTCTTCGTCGCCGGCGCCTTCTGCCTCTTGGCTTCGATCCTGGCGATCACGCTGAAGAAGTCCGGCCTGACCAACCCGGCACCCGCCGTCGCCCACTGATATGAAACAGGATCCGGCCTCGAAACCAGGCCGGATCCTCCAAACGCTTCATTGCGATAACTTCGCCGGCCCGTCTTGCGCGCGCGGGCGCTCGCATGTTAGACAGCCGCCCGTCCGTATCCGTTGCCCCATTGGCGGAATTGGTAGACGCGCTCGACTCAAAATCGAGTTTCGAAAGAAGTGCTGGTTCGACCCCGGCATGGGGCACCAGCCTCCGCTCTAAGAGCTTCGGCTCGGCGAACCGAAGAGAGAAGCCAAGCGGAGGCTGTCGCGCCGTAGTTCCGTCAGGAACGAAGGCGGACTGGTTCGATGATGCTCCGCTTAGCGGCACCATCATCCCGAATACAATCGTGTCGCGCCTTCGCATCATCAAGCTGACGCGGAAGCACGGAACGAATTCACATCTGCCCGAAACTACTTGTTCTTCAGCAGCCACATCTTGCCGGCCATCGTGATGCCGTAGACATCTTTTGACGCGTCATCGTCGAGGTGACGCCGCTCAAGGAAGCCCGGCTCTTTCAACTCGCCCAGCGTCTTAGCCGTGACCGATTTCACCTTCTGCGGCCGCTCTTTCCAGCGGTCGGTCTTCGCGTAGGTCACCGTCGCGTTCTGATGCGTCCATTTATTCGCCGGCTGAGGATAGAGATCTCCGGCCTTGGCGAGTTTGAGTGCAACGATCTGGGATGGGGTAAGCTCAATCATACTGAAAAATTCCTGTGCGGGGTTCTGTGCGCCGAAAATGCGCTTCGAACGAAAGGGTGCTCATAACACCGCCTGATCACTTCCACCACCGCATTACGCGTGCGTGCCACGCGAAAGGCGAAAACCCGGCTCTTGTGAGCCGGGCTTCGACTTTGTCGCGAATTTTCGTCAATAGCAGCGCCTAACCGTCCTGGTCACTTCGCCTTCATCGGTCTGACGGGTGACGCTCCTGGTTTCGCAGCCATCATGTCGATAGCGGCGATGCTCGCGTTCGCGCGCGCCGAAGGTCACGCCGCGCTCGCTGATGGTGATGCCGGGCCGCACCCGCTCGTAACGATAGTCATCGTCATAGGAACGCTCCCTGACATAGACGCTGTCGGCGAGAACAGGCGCTGCAAACGAGCAGGCGGCAAGGGCCGTCACGGCACAGTTCAGAATGATCTTTCTCATGTCGTTTCTCCTTGTCTAAAGGGCCAACGAAGCAAAAGGGAAGTGGTTCCGACATCAGCGGCAACCCTGTCATTCTCGAATGGACGGGGAATTTATTGTTCGCGACCAAGCCGACACCTCCCAGAGCAGCCGCAAAACGCAAATCAACTGTTTAATTTTGCTTGCGCTTCGTCCAAGGTGGCGGCCGTTACCATCAGGCGAGGACAGACGTGCATCAGGAAGTGGGACTCATTGCGACGGTCGCCGTCAGTTTCGTTTTCGCGGCGGTCCTCGGTTATGGCGCCGACCGGCTGCGGCTGCCGCCGCTCGTCGGCTATCTGATGGCCGGCATCCTGATCGGGCCGCTCACGCCAGGCTTCGTGGCCGATACCGCCCTTGCCGGCCAGCTTGCCGAAATGGGCGTCATCCTGCTGATGTTCGGCGTCGGCCTGCATTTTTCCGCTTCCGACCTGCTTGCCGTACGCGGGATCGCCGTACCGGGCGCGATCGGCCGAATTATCCTGGCCACTCTGCTGGGCATCGGCCTCTGCATGCTCTGGGGCTGGAGCCTCGGCGCCGGTGTCGTCTTCGGGCTCAGCCTCTCGGTGGCGAGTACGGTCGTACTCCTGAAGGCGCTGGAGGAACGCAATCTCGTCAATGCGCCGAGCGGGCGCGTCGCCGTCGGCTGGCTGATCGTCGAGGATCTGGTGATGGTGCTGGCGCTGGTGCTACTGCCGGCGCTGGCAGAGCTTCTCGGCGGCCACGCCCTCGATACCAATCACGGCCTCGGTGAGCTGCCGCTGATGCTGACGATCGGACTGACCTTGTTCAAGGTGCTGGCCTTCGCCGCCATGGCGATCTTCCTCGGCCCCCGTATCGTGCCCTGGCTGCTGACGATGATCGCCCGCACCGGCTCGCGCGAACTCTTCACGCTGACGGTGCTGGCGATCGCGCTCGGCATCGCTTTCGGCTCGGCGGCGATTTTCGGCGTCTCCTTTGCACTCGGCGCCTTTTTCGCCGGCGTCGTCATGAGTGAATCCCAGCTCAGCCACAGAGCAGCGGCCGATTCACTGCCCTTGCAAAACGCCTTCTCCGTGCTGTTCTTCGTCTCGGTCGGCATGCTCTTTGACCCCTCGATCCTGATTCGCCAGCCGCTGGCCGTGATCGGCGCCCTGGCGCTCGTCATTCTCGGCAAGGCCGTCATCACCTTCGCCATCGTCATGCTGCTGCGATATCCGATCGGCATGGGGCTGACCTTGGCCGGCGGCCTTGCCCAGATCGGCGAATTTTCCTTCATCCTCGCCGGCCTCGGCGTCTCGCTCGGGCTTCTGCCGCATGAAGGCCAGGATCTGATCCTTGCCGCAGCGATCCTGTCGATCACACTCAACCCGATCGTGATCGTCGCAACCGAGGGCCTGAAGAAACATATCCATGCGCAATGGCCCTCCCTCTTCGAAAGTTTCGGCAGAAAGAGGCAGAAGACGCTCGGCAAAGAACTGGAAAAGATCAGGGCGCTCGGCGAGGAACGAGAACGCCAGCATCAGCTGAAGATGCAGCAGCTGATCGAAACCTTTCCGCTGTTCTCTCAGGTCGGGGAGGATGCGCAGGAAGAGCTGCTGCTGCTCTTCAAGGCGAAGTCGGCTCCACCAGGCGAACGTGTCATCCGTCGCGGCGATCGCGGCGACAGCATGTATTTCATCTCCTCAGGTGCGGTCGAAGTGCGTCTCGCCAGCGGCGCGATCCGCCTGGAACCGGGCGCCTTCTTCGGGGAAATGGCGTTGCTGAGCGGCGGAAGGCGCACGGCAGACGTCATCGCCGTCGACTTCTGTCAGTTCGAGGTGCTCGAGCGGCGCGATTTCAATATGTTCATGTCGCATCATCCCAACTTGCGCGCCATCGTCAGCGAAATGGCGCAAAAACGCACGGAAATGAACGTCCTGCGTCAGCAATGGGAAAAGTCGATGGATCTGTCCTGAGGGCGCGGCGCTCGTCTCAACCCGCTGGCCAATAGCCGTCAGAGCGGAAATCGTCCGGGATCGGGTCGAGCCGCGACAAGGTCTCGGCTGCGAAATCGATCTGCAGCGACAGGTATTTCAGGGAGGCCAGCATCGGCACGCCGGTGACAAATTCCCGAATGCGGGACGGGTGATAACCACTTTGCTTGAGCCGCCGGTTCGCTTCCTGGCGCACATCTTCCCGGCTCGGTCCCGACCCCGCTTCGGCCCGGTCATTTATTTGCACGGCCCGCCCAAGGCCGCCTTCGATCACTTTGAACATTCTCATTCCACCCTGCACGTCGACCACGTAAACCTTGCCGCAGAATGGCCGATTCGCAATCACATGAAATCTTGGGAAAGGCGGCGACGCCTCCGCATCACAAAATTTTTAGACGGCGGTGGCACGAAGGACACGGGCGAGCATTTACAGCGCCGCATACGACCCCTAAAGCTTTTCGCACCGCAATAGGAAAGGAATGGAATGCTTCGCAGACTTTACGACTGGACCATGTCTCTGGCCTCGCGCAAATCGGCCGAAGTCTGGCTCGCCGTCATCGCCTTCGTCGAAAGCTCCGTCTTTCTCGTCCCCGCCGATGTTCTGTTTCTGCCGATGGCGCTTGCCAAGCCGGAACGCTCCTACCGCTATGCGCTGATTGCAACCATCGCCTCCGTGCTCGGCGGCATCGCCGGCTGGGCGCTCGGCTTTTACGCCTACGAGACGGTGGCGCGGCCGGTTCTCGCATTCTACGGCAAGCTCGATGCCTTTGAGCAGATGAAGGCCTATGTCACCTACGAGTGGATCCTGCTGCTGCTCGTCACATCAGGTCTCGCACATCTGCCGCCGATCAAGATCGTGACCATCCTCTCCGGCGTCATCCACGTCAATCTCGGTCTGTTCATCGTTTCGGCGATCGTTGCGCGCGGCGCGCGTTTCCTGTTCCTCGCTTGGCTGCTGCGCCGCTACGGCGAGCCGATCCGGCATTTCATCGAAAAGCGCCTCGGCCAGATCGTCGGCATCGGTGCCGGTGCCGTGATCGTGCTATATGTCGGCTACCGCTCTTTCGCTCACTAGGCCCACTTTGCGGAGTTCCGCCATGACCGCCACTTCCTCGCCGCTCGCCCGCCCCGGCTTTACCTATTCCGTATTGCTCGCTATCGGCATGGCGGCGGTGGTCGGCGCCGCGCTCGGTTTCCAATATATCGGCGGCTATATTCCCTGCGCACTCTGCCTGCTGCAGCGCCAGCCCTATTATTATGCCATCCCGATCGCCATTCTCGCTGCCATCTGCGAGCTTGCCGGTCTGCCGAACTGGATTTCCCGCGCAATGCTGCTTGCTGCCGGCATCCTGATGCTGGTGACGGCCGGCATGGGCGTCTATCACGCCGGCGTGGAATGGCATTTCTGGCCGGGACCGGCCACCTGCTCGACGACCGCAAACAGCATGACGAGCAACGCCGGCGATCTGCTGACCGAGCTCAATACGATCAAAGGCCCATCCTGCACCGATGCGGCGCTCAGGGTGCTTGGCCTGTCTTTTGCAGGCTGGAACGTGTTCGCCGGCATCTTGCTCGCAGCGTTCGCCTTCGTCGGCGTCCGCAAATCTGCGTGAGGCGAGCCTGTCAGGGCTGTAGTTCGGTATCCCAGTAGAGATAGTCGAGCCAGCTTTCATGCAAATAGTTGGGCGGAAACAGCCGGCCGTTATTGTGCAGGTCCTGCACCGTCGGCTGATAGGGCTTCTGCGCCGGGAACATACCAGCCTGCTTCGGAAGCTTGCTGCCCTTGCGCAGATTGCAGGGCGAGCAGGCCGCCACCACATTCTCCCAGGTCGTCTCGCCGCCATGGGCGCGCGGGATGACGTGGTCGAAAGTCAGGTCGTCATGAGAGCCGCAATACTGGCACTCGAACCGGTCGCGCAGGAAGACGTTGAACCGGGTGAAAGCCGGATTGCGGGATGGCTGAACGTAAGTCTTCAGGCACACGACACTCGGAAGCCGCATCGAAAAGCTCGGTGAGGAAACCGAATGTTCATATTCCGCGATGATGTTCACACGGTCGAGAAATACCGCCTTGATCGCGTCCTGCCAGGACCAGAGCGACAAGGGGTAATAACTCAGCGGCCGGTAGTCAGCGTTCAGGACGAGCGCCGGCAGGGCCTGCGGTGAGACTGCAATCGTCAAGGGACTCTCCTGATCGATTCGGCATCTGCTCCTGTATATTAGGCCGGTTGTTACAGGATTGTGAAGTCCAATAAATTCAGAGGATAAAGGCAATTTGAAGAGTGTGGCCGATCAGCCGGTCGGCACCATGTCGCGCCGCATTTTCGTGGCGTAATAGGCCCAGAAAAGCCGGGCCGCTACGGAGCGCCACGGCGACCATATCTCCGAAAGCTTGGCAAGCGCCTTTGTTTGCGGCCGCGCCGCAAGTCCAAGCGCAGCGCCGACGGCATTCTGGAGCGCCACATCGCCGGCCGGAAAGACATCGGCGTGGCCGCCGCAGAACATCAGATAGACCTCCGCCGTCCATGGACCGACGCCCTTCAAGGCGGTGAGTTCACCAAGCGCTTCGTCCGGTGGCTTCAGGCAGAGGCCGGAAAGATCGAGGCGGCCGGAGGCAACCGCGTCAGCGATCCGCGACAGCGTGTCGGCCTTGGCGCGCGACAGGCCGAATTCCCGCCAGGCCTCGGGCGCCAGCAGCATGTAACCTTCGGCGGTCAGTGGCCCGTCCGCCGGCAGCATGCGCCGCCAGATTGCCTCGGCGCTGGCGCGCGAGACCATTTGCGAGACGATGATATGGGCAAGGCCGGCAAAACCGGGTTCGCGCAGCCGCAGTGGAACAGGCCCTGCATCCGCTGCGATCGGCACAAGGCGTGGGTCGAGGCGCAGCAATGCTTCGAGCCCCAGCCTGACGTCATCGCCGTTGCGGATGATCTGCACGCGTCCTCCCAGTGGTTCGAAACCAAAATCCGTGGCAGAAGAAAGCATGACCACGAGCGAGCGTCAAAAACCTGTCTTTCGTTTTGCGCCGAGTCCCAACGGATCGCTGCATCTCGGCCATGCGCTGTCGGCCTTTTTGAACCGCGATATGGCCGAAGCCGAAAATGGCCGCCTGCTGCTGCGCATCGAGGATATCGACCAGACGCGCTGCACCCCCGAATTCGAGGCCGGCATCCTGAGGGACCTCGACTGGCTTGCTATCGATTGGGAAAGCCCGGTGCGGCGCCAGTCGGAACATTTCCCGGAATATCAGGCGGCGCTCCACGCATTGATCGAGCGCGGCCTGGTCTACCCGGCTTTCTTGACGCGCGGTGAGGTGAAGGCGCGTGTCTCCGCCTACGAGGCAACCGGCCAATCCTGGCCGCGCGACCCCGATGGCACGCCGCATTACCCGCCGGTTGATCGCGAGCGGTCCGAGGCCGAATGGCGGGATATCCTTTCCTCCGGGAAAAAACATGCCTGGCGGCTCGATATGCGTAGGGCACTCGACCTGATCGGCGAACTGCTATTCTGGACCGAAACCGGCGACGGCAGGACGGGCCAGATCGCCGCCGAACCCGACGTCTGGGGAGATGTCATCCTGTCTCGCTCGGATGCCCCCTCGAGCTATCATCTTTCGGTGGTCGTCGACGATGCGCTGCAGGGCGTCACCCATGTCGTACGCGGGCTCGACCTCTTCCACGCCACATCGGTGCACCGGCTGCTGCAGGTGCTGCTCGGCTTGCCGCAGCCCCTCTATCACCACCATCGTCTCATTCTCGACACCGATGGCCGTAAGCTTTCGAAAAGCGAAGGTGACAGCGGCCTTGCCGAATTGCGTGCCCAGGGCATGTCAGGGGCCGATATTCGCCGCCTTGTCGGGCTCTGACCGCCGTTTGACACGCTCTCTGCCGACGATCGAAAGCGTGTGCGAGAACATCCGGAAGACGCGGAACTTGATCAGCGCCGCGTTGATCTCTGCGCCGATGATGAAGATGACGCCGACCATGTAGAGGAAGATCAGCACGATCATCACCGAGGCGAGACCGGCATAGGTCGCGGTATAATTGGCGAAGGTCGCAAGGTAATAGGCAAAGACCAACGCGCCGGCCAGCCACAGAAGCAGCGTCAGCAGCACGCCGGGAATGACGTCGAACACCCGCCGCTTGCCGGCCGGCAGCCACAGATGCATGACCAGCAGCCCGACGGTGAGCACGACAAGGGTGCCGTAGATGCGCCAGCTGAAGACGACGTCGAGCGTATCGGCAAACAGCGGAAGCCACTTCCGGGCATAGTCGAGAGCCAATGGCACCGCCACCAGCAGGATGCTGATCGCCGCGAAGATGATGACGGCAATCAGCACATAGCCGAGGCTGGCGAGGCGGGTGAAATACCACGGCCGCGTTTCCTGCACCCGATAGGCACGGTTGAGCGAGATGCGCAGCGCTTCGACGCCGTTCGAGGCGAAATAGGCCGCCGCCAGCACCGAGATCGTCAGCAGCCCGCCGCGCTGAATGGTCAGGACCTGGAGCACCTGGTCGGCGAGCGGCTTGGCGATCGCCTCCGGCCAGGTGTCGAAGATCAGGTGAATGGCGGTGGAGGAAAACTGATCGGCGCCGAGGAAGCTTGCAAGCGCCGTGCCGAAGATCAGGAACGGGAAAACCGCAAGCAGGCTCGACAGCGCCACGTGGCTCGCCATGGCAAAGCCGTCATCCTCGACCATGTGACAGATCGCGTCATAGACCACGTCGTAGATCGTGCGCAGCGCCTTCCGCATTCCGTCCCCGGCTTCCAGATTGTATCCTCTGGCCGAATATGGGAAACGAGTCCCATTTTGTACAGGAATCATTCCATGGCGGAACAGCGCACAATCGTCGTCACCGGCTGTTCCTCCGGCATCGGCGCTTACTGCGCCCGGGCGCTGAAAGCCGATGGCTGGCGTGTCTTTGCGACAGTGCGCAAGGCCGATGATCTGCCGGCACTGGAAACCGACGGCATCGAAGCTTTCGTGATGGACTATGCCAGGGTCGACACCATCTCCGACCTGGTAGCCGCGGTCCTCGATCGCAGCGGCGGCCGCATCGACGCGCTCTTCAACAACGGTGCCTATGGCCAGCCTGGCGCCGTCGAGGATCTGTCGACGACGGCGCTCCGCGCGCAATTCGAAGCGAACTTCTTCGGCTGGCACGAATTGACCCGACAGCTCATTCCGTCGATGCGCAAACATGGTCGCGGACGGATCGTGCAATGCTCCTCCATTCTCGGCTTGGTTCCCTATCGCTATCGCGGTGCCTACACCGCCTCGAAATTTGCCCTCGAGGGCCTCAGCATCACCCTGCGCATGGAACTCTACGGCAGCGGCATCCATGTGAGCCTGATCGAGCCCGGGCCGATCGCCACGCGTTTCACCGCCAAGGCGCTCGCAAAGTTCAGGGAAAACATCGACCTCGAGAATTCGCCGCACGCCGCCGATTATGCCAGACAGATGGCAAGGCTTGACGGCTCGGGGCCGGTCAACCGCCACAAACTTGGCCCCGACGCGGTTTATTCGGTATTGAAACACGCATTGAACTCGAAAAGACCAAGGCCACATTATCCTGTAACGACTCCGGCTAAACAGGGCATGCTCCTGAAGCGGCTGCTTCCGGCGGACCTCTTCTACAATCTGATGCGCTGGACCGATTGATCGAGAAAGTTGAATACCATGTCCACGGCCACCTATATCCTTGCGATCATCGTCATGGGCATCGTCGCCCTCGTGCTGATCCGCGGCCTCTTCAACATGATGAAGGGCGGTGATGCCAACCTTTCCAACAAGCTGATGCAGCTTCGCGTCCTGTTGCAGGCGATCGCCGTCGTCCTGATCATGCTGACGCTCTGGCTGACCGGCGGCGGCCGTCCGAGCTGACGGAAACCATGGAGTGGTTGTTTTGATGACGAATGGGAATGACCGAGGAGACCGTGATGCCGGATGAGGTGTCTCTTCACGCAGCATCAAGTTTGGCGAAAAGGCCAACTCCACTCTCCGTCATCCTCGGCCTTGAGCCGAGGATCCATGCCACGGCAGCTGATCGATGCGGCGTGGATGCTCGGGTCAAGCCCGAGCATGACGGAGGTTGGGGTGAAGCGACAATCCTCCCGCCAAGCGGTGCGACATGGTGAAACTCAACAAGATCTACACCAAAACAGGCGACGACGGCACGACCGGTCTTGTTTCCGGACCTCGGCGCATGAAGGACGACCTGCGCGTCGCCGCCTACGGCACGATCGACGAGGCCAATTCCGCGATCGGCTTGGCGCGGCTTCACACGACAGGCTTGCCCGAGCTCGACGTGATGCTGATGTCGATCCAGAACGATCTCTTCGACCTCGGCGCCGATCTCGCCACTCCCGACACCGGCGAGCCCTCGGCCTATGAGCCGTTGCGGATCGTCGAGACGCAGGTCGAGCGGATCGAACGCGATATCGACCGGCTCAACGCCGATCTGGATCCGCTGAAATCCTTCATCCTGCCGGGCGGCAGCCCGGCTGCCGCGCATCTGCATCTGGCCCGCACGATCGCGCGGCGGGCCGAGCGCCTGATGGTCACGCTTGCGCGCACGGACGGGGAGATCATTGGCGAAACCGCGATGAAGTATATCAATCGGCTCTCTGATTTCCTCTTCGTCGCGGCCCGTCATGCGAATGACCGCGGTCGTGCGGATGTGCTTTGGGTTCCGGGAAAAAACAGATAGGTTTGCCGCGATCACGATCGCCGGGGGGCCTTATGTTCATACCACTTCACGATGCCAATACGCTGAAACATATCAAGGTTCAGTGGGTGACTCTCGCCTTGATCACCTTGAACGTCGCCGTCTGGCTCTTCACCAGTTTGGAGAGCGAACTGGCAGCCCAGGCGACGACGGTCGGTCTCGGCTTCATCCCGGCGATCGCCTTCGGGCACGCGCAATTGGCACAGGGATTGGAAATCGTGCCGGAGCCGCTGACCTATCTCACCTATGCCCTCGTCCATACGGGTTTCTGGCATCTGGCCTCCAACATGGTCTTTCTCTGGGTCTTCGGCGACAATGTCGAGGATGCGATGGGGCATATGCGTTTCCTGCTTTTCTACCTCCTCTGCGCGGCTGCTGGCGCCCTTTGCCACGGTCTGCTGACGACGACGTCGGAAGCGCCGCTGGTCGGCGCTTCCGGGGCGATCTCCGGCGTCGTTGCCGCCTATGTCATGCTGCATCCGCGCGTCAGGGTCTGGGTGCTGGTGTTCCTGCGCGTGCCCTTGCCCCTGCCCGCCTTCGTGCCGCTGCTTTTGTGGATCGGACAACAATTCTTCATGCTGGCGATTGCGCCGGATGGCGATGTTTCCTGGGGCGCCCATGTCGGCGGCATCCTTGCCGGTGCCCTGCTGATCCTCGTCTTGCGCCGTCCAGGCGTGCCGCTCTTCGACCGGGAAATCGTCACGCCCCGCGCCGTCAGGGATGAAGCTGGCGCCGTTGCGGCCGCCACAGGCGGCCGCAGCGAGCAGCGTCTTCCCTGGGGCCGAGGCCGGCGCTGATCGATATATTGACGTGTACGTAAACGTCCATATATTGCCGGGGCGATTCCCAGCCGGCGTCATGCAAGCGTTGTATTTGGAGGAAAAACGCGTATCCATGTCGCCATTCGACAATCGAAGCGGCGCCTGAACGCGCATTTTTCAAAAAACTCCTGAAACCAGTTTCTCTTGAAGGAAGGCCCCCATGAAGATTCTCGTGCCCGTCAAGCGGGTAGTCGACTACAACGTGAAGATCCGGGTTAAGCCGGATGGCACGGGTGTCGAGCTTGCCAATGTGAAGATGTCGATGAACCCGTTCGACGAGATCTCGGTGGAAGAGGCGCTGAGATTGAAGGAGGCCGGCAAGGCGGAAGAAGTGGTGGTGGTGTCGATCGGCCCTGCCAAGGCCGAGGAGACGCTACGGACGGCGCTCGCCATGGGCGCCGACCGGGCGATCCTGGTCGAGACCGACGAGCAAGTCGAGCCGCTCGCTGTGGCCAAGATCCTGAAAGCGGTGGCCGA
>NZ_JACIFV010000037.1 GCF_014197535.1 Rhizobium aethiopicum | reverse complement strand
ACGAATCCAATTGAGCGTCTCAACGGCGAAATCAAGCGACGCACCGAGGTCGTCGGCATCTTTCCGAACGACGAAGCCATCGTCCGTCTCGTCGGTGCATTGCTGCTCGAACAGAATGATGAATGGGCCGTTCAACGCGCCAGGTATATGACGCTTGAGACCATGGCCCAAATGAGCGATGATCCCCAAATCAGCCTGCCCCGCTGTGATGTCGGGTCAGGAAACGAGCGGGACAGCAGGCTAATACACTGCCCGAATTGCCCCGTGTGGACGGCAAGCGTCAAGCCTTGATGCCAAATTCAAACGGATATGAGTGGGGCTTCGCAGCTGCGGCGAGGTCTCGATAGGGTCCGACAGTAAGCCCGAATGAGTGGGCACAATGGGACTGAAAGTGGGATCACTTGGTGAGCCCGTTGTTCCCGCGCGGAGTTCCCGCCGCTATTCTCGCAAATGTCGGACAGCCGCCGCCCTTTGTCGCATTTGTCGAGATCACGACAATCGGTTTGTCCCGCTCTGCTCTACGCACCCGTCAAGCCACGGAGTGGTGCCTGCTTCGCAGCTTTGAATTTGAGAGCGAGCGGGCTACGGCTCCGTCATTGCTGGGGGTCCGATAGGGAAAGCCTGTTCGAGATGCGTGCTTCTCTATCGTCGCACAGGGCGTTTTCAGCATCTTGGGCCCTCTCACCGGTCTGAACAACTGTTTCAGCTTGATCATTTGAGGTTTTCGCAACCGAACGTGCTTGCCGTGGCTGGTCGGCAAGCCGTCGCTCGAACGATCATGGAATGCGATACTAAGTTTTCCGGAATCTGGATTCCAACTGGAATGCAGGAATACGATCGGTAGTAGCGTTTTTAGCTCGCATTTTACGCTGCATTTTCGAGTGGCACGTCGCTTGCTTCATTTCTCGTGCCGCCGATTCACCGAAACTCAGAAAGAGCCAACGCAAGCTCTATGGTGGTGCGAATTGCCCACTGCTCCCGCGCCCAGACGGCGCGGAACCGGCCTAAAAGCGGCATTAATCTTGGCGAAGGACAATTCAAATCCAAGGGAGAGTAAGATGAGCATCACACGCAGACATGTCATCGTTCAGGGTGGCGTCATTGCAGCAGGCCTGCTCGCCAGCGGCCTACCGGGGACAAAAGCCTTCGCGCAGATACCGTCAATCCCTTGGCGGCGCTCACTGCAGGGCTTGGCCTGGAACGACCCGATCATCGAGACCTATCGCGACGCAGTGCGCCTTCTCAACGCCCTTCCCGCCAGCGACAAATTCAACTGGGTCAACCTCTCGAAAATTCACGGCAGCGGTGACGTCGTCAAATACTGCCCGCATGGCAACTGGTATTTCCTGCCGTGGCACAGGGCCTATACGGCTATGTACGAGCGCATCGTTCGGCACGTGACCAAGAACAACGATTTCGCTATGCCGTTCTGGGACTGGACCGACAATCCGTACCTGCCCGAAGTGTTCACAATGCAAAAGACGCCCGACGGCAAGGACAATCCACTTTATGTTTCGTCGCGCACCTGGCCAATCACGCAGCCGATGCCGGACAATATAGTTGGGCCACAGGTTCTCAACACCATCCTAACGGCGAAGCCATACGAGGTCTTCGGCACCACCCGCCCCGAGGGACAGAACTCACTCGATCCTTCCTGGGTCACCACCAGCAGCGGCACGCAGGGGGCGCTGGAATACACACCGCACAATCAGGTGCACAACAATATCGGTGGCTGGATGCCGGAAATGTCGTCGCCCCGCGATCCGATCTTCTTCATGCATCATTGCAACATCGACCGCATCTGGGCGACCTGGAATTTGCGCAACGCCAACAGCACGGATCGACTCTGGGCCGACATGCCGTTCACCGACAATTTCTACGATGTCGACGGCAACTTCTGGTCCCCGAAGGTCTCTGACCTTTATGTTCCAGAGGAACTCGGATACAATTATGGTTTCCGGACCTACTTCAAGGTCGCGGCGGCGAGCGCCAAAACGCTGGCCCTGAACGATAAACTCACGTCCGTGATCGCGGCGACGGCGACCGATGCTGCAATCGCCGGCGTGACGACCACCTCCACGGACAACAGCAAGGCGGCAACGGAAAACGTGCCGCTTTCGCTGCCGATCAAGATCCCGGCGGGCGCATTGCAGGAGATCGTCCGCCAACCGCCTCTGCCATCCGGCATGGATACAATGGATTTCGGCGCGGCACAGGAGCAGGCGGCCTCCGCTCCTCGTGTGCTGGCATTCCTGCGCGATGTCGAGATCACCAGTGCCAGCACGACCAGCGTTCGGGTGTTTCTCGGCAAGAACGACCTTAAGGCCGATACGCCCGTCACCGATCCCCATTACGTCGGTTCTTTCGCCGTTCTCGGTCATGACGGCGACCATCATCGCAAACCATCCTTCGTCCTCGATCTGACGGACGCGATCCAGCGGGTTTACGGCGGAAGGGGGCAGACGGATGGCGAGGCCATCGACCTGCAGCTCATTCCTGTCGGATCGGGAGCGGGCAAACCCGGCGCCGTAGAGCCCGCAAAGCTAGAAATAGCCATAGTGTCCGCCTAACATCCGGACTGGCTGGGTTGTGGAGACATCGATGCGCTATCATCGTTGGGTGCTTATCGCTATTCGTGCGGCGGCATTATCGATGCTGCGCATCGTCAGCCCGGTTCAAGCTAACGAGAGCGACATGCGGGCAACGACCAGTAAGCCCGCGACGATAACCATATCGAGCAGAGCAGTCCACTCATCGGTTGATACCAGTGCGCGGGTCGTCCTTACTGTCACTGGTTATGAACCGTCGACTTCAGGACCAGTGACGACGGTCGTTTCGCTTGACTGCGGCAGTAACGTTCGCGAAATTGGTAGGTTTGGTATTTTTCCGAACAAGGCGTTTTCGGTATTGGACGGGGCAAAGCCTCAACGATTTGGGTTTCCCTTGCCCGATGACCCGTCTTGCCGTCAGCCACAGACCGTCATTATCCGGCTGGAGCCTCAAACAGGCGGCGGTTCGGGCGCCAGCATCACTATCAGCGACGCTAGCATTGAATAGATTGGCAGTCGGGGCTGATTTGCCGCTAGCTCCAGAACCTTGGCGGCAATGAAAGTCCGCCGGATAAAATAGAGGGTTTTGATAGGTTGTTGTGACAAAGGTCCAACGCGCAGCGCCTATCGTGGTCAACAGTTTACAGTCTTGCCGCTGCATTCGGCGACTGATGGTCGTCTGCAAGCAGGCAAAGGTTTTTGGCCGACCCGAGACTAGGCTCAAGATAAAGTCGCTCTTAAAGGCATTGAACCAACGACGCGTTCCTAGATCAGTAAAGTGACTCTTCAACCACTTCAGATGCTTGCGCGGAGTCTGTCCGAAAGCTGCATTGACTTCGCACGCGGTCCAAAACCGATTCAGACTGCGCGTTCAATTCAAAACTGAAGATTAGACGTGTGCTTTTAATGGCACTGGATTTGCAAGGACACGGGCGGCGTGCGGCCATAGGTATCGCTTCCATTCGTGATAGAGAGGCGCGGAGGTTAGTCTTGAAACGAAGAGATTTTTCGACTGTTGGGCTCACTGCTCTTCTCGCCGGGATCGTATTCCCGGCTTTTCCCAGCACCGGATTCAGTGAGCAGCGAAAGCCGTCCATCCCCGCACTCCCTGATCAGCGGAAACTTTGGAGTTGGATCAAAAGGCTCAACAGTTTCGGCCCCCGATTGACCGGCAGCCCGGCGCAAGCACGGGCAATCGATTATCTTGCTGGTGAGTTGAGAGGGATGGGCCTTGAGGTGAAGCGCGATCAACTCACGATGCGCCGGTGGATGCCACGAACCACCGCGTTCAAACTGTCAAATGGTGAAGTAATTGAGGTAGCGGCGCCGTTCCCGTATTCCGGGCTTACACCTCCCGGCGGTATCTCGGGTAAGATGGTTCTTTTCAACGGTCGGGTTCAGGCGTTTGAGAAAGCCCGCGGCAAAATTGCGGTGGTGACGGTAAAGCGTCGGGATCTGGCGGCATTCCTCGAACTGGTGACCAATCGACGCGGCAGCCTGCCGGAAGGCATAGACTTTCCCAAAGCCGTAACCACGCCGCTTATCACCGGTTTGCTTGGCGTACCGATCGACAAGGCGCGTGAAGCAGGGGTTTTAGCCGTCGTTTGCATTTTCGAAGGCGTCTCGGAAGTGCAGTTGAAGGGGCAGGTGCTGCCATTCACCACACCGTATTGGGGCTTACCTGCAATATGGGTGGCGCAATCTGAAGGAGAGCGGATCAAAGCCGCGAGCAAGCACGGTTTGAGCGGTCGCCTGACCTTGGATGGCACGTTGGAAGACGTTGCGACCGATACGATTTATGCGGTTTTGCCGGGCTGCAACCTGCTTGAGACAATCATCATCAACACCCACACCGATGGACCTAATGCGTGCGAAGAGAACGGCGGTGCTGGGGTACTCGCTCTGGCGCATTATTTCTCCTCGCTACCGAAATCTGCCCGCAACCGGAGCCTCGTCTTCGTACTCGTCACGGGTCATTTCCAGCTTCCCCAGTTCGGCCGCCACGGGAATCAGGCGACGGCGACCTGGCTCGAAATGCATCCAGAATTGTGGGACGGCAAACCCGGCCATGCTAAAGCCGTTGCAGGAGCTACGATTGAGCATCTTGGATGTACCGAGTGGCGAGATGACTTTGCAAAAGGGCACCCCGCGCCCACCGGGAAGCCGGAACTCGATTTGATCTATACCAGTAATAAGTCGATGAGTGACGTGTACATCGCTGCCGCACGCGGGCGCAAAAAGGTACGCGCGCTGATAGTCGCCCCAGCGGCGGCGCAGGTGATGTTGGGCGAAGGACAGCCATTATACGCATCAGGAATTCCGACGATATCAAGCTGTCCGATACCGGACTATCTTTGCCAGGTCTTGCCGGGCGGAGGCTTGGACCGGCTCGACCCTGATTACGCCTTTCAGCAAGTCGAAACCTTTGCCCGCACGGTCGACTTGCTCGACAGGATGCCGCGTGGTGAGATCGGAATCGTTCCGTTTAACCTGTCCACTGTTATCGGTGATCTGCTGTAAACCTGACCAACACTAACGCCAGCGAAAATGGCGGTGTCACGCGGTCGGCACTTTAACTGGCGCCGAGGATCATCTGGCTGTTCACGATAGTGCCGGGTCATAGCCGTCCCATCTGGGCACGCTTCGTCATGCATCAGATGACCGGCCTGCGTTTCCACATCGCGGCCTTCGAGGCTCTCGGCGGCGCTCCGCGGGAGTGCTTTGCGACCGGATGAAGACTGCCGTCATCGGTGAGCGTCAGACAGAAGGCATCGTCTATAACCGTGCCACCACCAGCCTTAGCCCCAACCAAAGCCACGCGGACGGCCGCTGAAACATCCTAGTTGGTGGGATCCCACACCGCAGGCGAATCCATCACCTCCTGTCCTCCGATAGTCTCCAACGAGCTGGGAGAAACTGCTGATCCAGGCTGAATGAAGACTTTGTGTGGCTTTCCCTGGCGACGAGCTTGCTGCCCCCTCTCCCGGCGTAGCTGGCTGACCCAGTGCTTGGCATAGACATTGCAGGGGATGAATGCGGCGGTAACTCGTTGGGGTCGGAAGTCGTCAAACTGCTTTCCTAGGCGTCGGCATTGCCTACCGAGCACCTCGCCAGACGGAAGCACGATCGATCTGGCACGTATGTATGCGTACGGGATCATAACCATAGAGGAGTTGAAACGATGGCGGATATTCTTACATCTCTAAACCCGCTCCGGTGGATTGAAGCGCCATCCACGGAACTGGACAGCCAAGTGACCCAAAGTCTATTCCCGATGTTCCAACGCTTGGCGGCAGCGGGCGCTGAAACCGCTAAAATTCTGCAGGTTGCCTTATTGCGCCGCGTGCAAGTCATGTGCGACACCCACTCTACCCGCCAGGGAAAGCTCTTTACTGAGGCCGAACGTCTTGCCGAGAGTCTACGCGAGGTGCACGGCAATGGGAATTTGGGCCACGCTTGGGCGGAATACCTGCGCGACGCTAGTGAGCGCGCCATATTGTGCATGGATCTTCTCCGACAGCGCGGCGACATCTTCCTCGAACATGAAGCGGCAGGCTGTCCGCCGGTTTTCTTCTGCGACTACGAGACAGTTATGGATGGAAACGATCTGCCCTTGAAATCCAATTACGTGTTACTTCGAATGATCCCGCCCCAAGGTGTTAACGTCGATGACACGAAGCGCCCCTTCATAATCATTTGCCCGCGCGCCGGACATAGTCCCGGCGTCGGTGGCCACAAAGAAGACAGCCAGGTCGGCGTGGCGTTCCGGGAAGGTCACCCGGTTTATTTGGTGTCCTTCCGCCGAGAGCCAGAGGGGGGGCAGTATCTCTCTAATGTCACGTATGCGGAAGCGGCCTTTGTTCGTGAGGTCATGCGCCTGCATCCGCTTGCCCGCCTTCCAGTCGTAGTCGGCAACTGCCAAGCTGGCTGGGCTACCCTTCTGATGGTTGCGACAAATCTCGACTTAGCTGGCCCGATCATCCTCAACGGATCGCCGGTGACACCTACCTCGGGAAATATCGGCGAAAATACCCTCCGCTACATGGCGGGCCTCTTCGGGGGAGCTTGGATAACCATGTTTTTGTCAGATCTGGGCGGAGGCATCTTCGACGGCGCCCATCTCGTACAGAATTTCGAAACGCTCAATCCCGAGCGCCAGTTATTCATGAAGTATGTCGAACTGTTCCGAGATGTGGATGCGGCGAGCGAAGCCTTCCTTAAGGCTGAGAAGTGGTGGGGCGGCTTCTGCCTGATGCGGGGAGACGAGATCCGCTGGATAGTTGAGCACCTCTTTGTTGGTAATCGACTGGCGCACAACAAGGCGTATGGGGAGCCGGACCGGCGGCATTTCGACCTTAAGAAGATCAGGGCGCCTATTATCATATTTGCCAGTCATGGCGACAATGTAACGCCGCCGCAGCAGGCGCTGAATTGGATCCCCGAAATCTATGACAACGAGGAGGAAATCCGCCTTCTCGGCCAGCACATTATTTATATGGTACACAACGACGTCGGTCACCTCGGTACATTCGTTTCCTCGAGAGTAATCAACAAAGAATACAATGAGGTTGCAAGCACGCTCGAGGCAATTGAGGCGTTGTTGCCTGGCCTTTACGAGATGCGCATCACGGACATTCAAGAAGATGCTGGACACAAGAGCTATAGTGTTGAACTGATCGAGCGCACCTTCGAGAATATCCGTGAGTTTAACGACGGCCATGACGATGGAGGTCCCTTCGCTGCCGTCGCCCGCGTCTCTGAACTGCAAGCGCAGATCTATCACACAGTTGCCCGCCCCTTTGTGCAGGCCGCGGTCACAGACATCTCAGCAGACGCCAGCCGAATGTTCCATCCAAAGCGGCTGGAGCGATCGCTGCTGTCTTCTCAGAATCCGATCATGGTTGGCTATAAGTCAATTTCAGAGCAGGTACGGAACTCCCGGGCGAACGCAGCAGCGGAAAATCCTTTCCTGGCTGCGGAAGCGCTCTATTTCAAGGCTGTCGAACAGGCGATCGTGGTCATGCGCGACTGGCGCGACATGGGTTATGAGCTCGCGTTTCACATGATCTGGAACAACCCTTGGCAGCGATATTTTGACAATCCCCACGAAGCATACCGCAAAGGGACGACACTTGACGATATGAGATGGCAGCCGGACATCGCCAATGCGCTCAGGAGGATCGCGATCGGCGGACTCGCCGATGCCATCATCCGTATGGTCGTACTCCTGGTGAGCGATCGTGGCGGGATCCGACGCGACCGCCTGGCGCGCTGGTCACGGGTGCTGACCGAGGACGAGCCCTTCCGCTCACTAAGCGCTGATCATTTGGCCGAAATCACTCGCGTGCAGACGGCTATCGTCACCTTTGAGCCGGAGCAAGCAATCGAGACGCTGCCGCTGTTGCTAACGGAACCGAGGCAACGGCAACTCGCTTATGCAGCCGCTTGCTATATCCCGGGCTCCAGGGCGGAGATGTCATCGAGTACTGTTGCCATGCTACAGCGCTTCGCGGACGTGCTTGGCCAGCCATCGATCGTCGATGTGATTGAGGATCCGCTGGCAGTGACATAGTTTGTTCGTAGAGTAGCGTCTCGATCTCACCGAATCACATAATTATTGGTTTTCGCTCGTTGGTCACGGAGGCGCTTGAAACAATTCCATCGCAAATCCAGCCAGGACCGCAGATCGGAAAATTGCCATTGGACATCCGTCCTTTACAACGCAACGATGCCGTAATCCGGTTCAGTGATCGGGCCGGCAGAGGGCGGATTGAAACTGTGGAGGAAGGCTCTCGTCATAGGGCTGGCGCTCGCTGCAAATCATCGTGATCGAACGCACTGGCCATACGGTTGATCTCGGCTGACCGCGCACCGACCGCCTTGGCGGTCTCGCGCCACCTTGCGGTGTCGCGACTTCCTTAATGATCGCGCGAGCCTCGGCGAGCGTTAGGGCGTAGAGCCCTGCAGGTTCTTCCAGCAGGTCAAGGGAGCAGGTGCCTTCATCAAGATCAATGTTTGTCGTCAGCGCGCGCGCCTTGACATCCGTAGGCACTGGATTGAGGTCATAGGCAGGGGACAACGACCAGCTGGCTTTATTGAGCCACAGAAAGCCGTGATTTTTCTCCCCAGCTCAGAGCTAGAGCGGGCTGCAGCGAGAAGCGGCCCGGGTCCTCGAGCCAGGCACGATCATACTCAAACACGATTGTTTCGGCACCACGGGCGCGATTGCTCCGGGCCAGATGGGACGTGTGCGGCCGTGAAGGTCGAGATGAACTTCGAAATCAGCCATCGCGTGACGATCCCGGTGATCGCCTTGGGTGAGCGTGCTTGGGCAACTCTGCATTGGCCAGAGACTGGCCGACGCTGTCGTCACCGATGTCGGCGACTTGGCTCAGCCCATCTAGCAGGCCGAGTGCCTGGAGGACGCCTGCATAGATGCCGATGCTGACATTGGTGTCGCCGGCCTCGATCTTTTGAAGCGTTGAGCGTGAGGTGAAGGCACGTTCGGCTACTACCGCCATAGGCAGGCGGCGACGTCGACGTGGATGTCTGCGCCCAGTTTGCGCAGCGCGCGCCGCACCCGGAGGGTTGTGAGGTGTCGGAATTTGTCACCTTCGCACTACAGATTGCACTAGATATGTAGCACGAAGGTTACAATTTTTCAAGAGAGATGGTCAGAGAGAAAAGTGGTTAGAATGGGAATTGCGGATAGCGCAAGTACGAGCCAGGCTGGCAGGCGAAGAAAGATGGCGGATCTTGAGGCGCTCAAGATCGATGCCGCCTCCGGACCGGAGGCGCGATCGGAACCACTATCGTCTGCTGATGCGGCTTTTGCCGATTGCCAAGCTGCACCCGGCCGTTAGTCGAACGGGTGCTCCTGGAAGATGCGGTGGTGTCGGTGACCGTGGACACCTCGTCGATCAGGGTCGCAACGTGGCTGGTTTTGAGAAATCGGCGGGCGGACATTGTCGGCCATCAGGACACCAATTGAACTAGGCCATTTGGACTAGAATTTCCACTTATGGCGCGCCAACCGATCGGTTCCTCATGGATCGGGAAGCCGACCTCTACACAGCGGGCTCAATCCTCGAGAATAGTTGCTAATGACCGCTCATCAGACAATCTGATTGAAAGTTCCCCGCGAAGCAGCCATATATTTAGCTCAAATTCATTAGTGCTACGTAGGACATTGATCATGGTAGATGTGGAGCTGCAGGTCGCTCGGCAAAATGCCTCTCTTCGAGTGCAAGTCGAAGAAAGGCTCAGACAGGCTATTGCGACGGGCAAGTTCAAGCCGGGGCAAAGGCTCGTCGAGCGCGAGCTTTGCGAAATGATCGGCGTGGGTCGCACGTCCGTCCGTGAAGCGCTTCGGCAGCTTGAGGCAGAGGGATTGATCACAAGCTTCCCCCACAAGGGTCCAGTTGTCAGTATCATAACCTATGAGGAGGCCGCTCAGCTCTACACCGTCCGCGCGCTGCTCGAGGGGTTTGCTGGTCAGCAGTTCGCCGAAAATGGAACGGCGGAAGATATTGCCACTTTGCAAGATGCCGTTAGAGAATTCGAAGCGTCGGCGGAAAGCGGCGTGGGACACAGGCTCATCGCTGCCAAAAACGCCTTCTATGACTGCTTGATGGATGGCAGCAAAAACGTCTTCGTCAGGCAAATGCTAACATCGCTGCACAACCGGATCAATCTTCTGCGCATGACTTCGATGACACAACCGGGGCGCCTCAAACATAGCATTGCAGAAATCAAAGAGATTGCCGAAGCGATCCAAAATCGCAACGGACCCAGGGCTGCGGCCGCTTGTAAGCACCACATTGATATGGCTGCGAAAGTCGCACTCGAGTACCTGCGCAACAACACCTCAGGCTGATGCCATAAGATTTTCCGAAAATTGACAGATTGTCTGATGCTGGAGGTGGCCGGTGTAATTAAATCCTTCAGGCACGGTGCTTTTGACAACGCAACAACCTCTCTGGTGTCCATCGGACGATAAGATGGGTGCTGCTTGCACGTCATTTTAAGTGAGGTGATTGAAGAAGCGACGGCAAAATTGGCGTCGTAGCGAGGGCGCGCCGGCCCAAGCATGAATTTTCCGATTGACAGATTGTCTGATAGGTCGTTAACTACTCCTCACTAACGGAGGTAGCTGATTGTGCTTGCCTCACATTCGGGAGCGGGACGTTGTCACCACGAAAAAATCTGCGCGTCGCCTTTATTGGTCTCGGCGCAATGGGCGGGCCGATGGCACAACATCTGTTGTCGGCTCAATTCGAAGTCACTGGCTTTGATCTATCGGCCGAGGCTAGGGAAAGGTTCGCGGCCGTCGGCGGCGTTCCGGCAGAGACGGTAGCGGAAGCATTCAATGGGGCCGATGTTGCGGTTACCATGCTTCCCAACGGCAAGGTTGTTCAAGACGCGCTCTTCAAGGATGGGGCCTGGCAATCCCTGAGTGCTGACGCGCTTGTCATCGACATGAGCTCATCGGCGCCCAATGATACTCGTGAGCTCGCAGAGCGCTTGCATCAGAAGGGCTTGCGGCTGGTCGATGCTCCCGTGTCAGGCGGAGTGAAGCGAGCCGTCGAAGGCTCTCTTACTATCATGGCAGGCGGTGCTTCTGACGATATCGATCAAGCTGATCCCATCCTGTGCGCCATGGGCGGCCAGATTTTTAGGACAGGCCCGATCGGCTCAGGGCACGCCATGAAAGCCATCAACAATTTCGTATCGGGAGCCGGGGTTCTGGCAGCTATCGAAGGCGTTCTTCTTGGCCGAACGTTTGGTCTCGATCCTAGAACGATCGTCGATATTCTCAACTCGTCGTCTGGCAAGAACAACGCAACAGAAGTGAAGATGAAGCAGTTCATCCTCTCGGAGACTTTTGGCTCTGGTTTTGCTTTGGGGCTTATGGCGAAAGACATTAGGATTGCAGCGGACTTGTCGAAGGCGCTCAATCTCCAGCTGCCGACATTGGCCGGTACCGCTGATGCCTGGGATGCTGCTCGGCATGCTTTAGGCCCCGATGTCGACCATACGAAAATTGCGCAGTTCGTGAAAGATCAGGCCTGACCGCGAAAAACTACGCCAAACTGACAGTTGAAAATTGTCTGATAATCTGTCAAATATGATGAAGGGAGCGAAACCCAATGGCCACTTTGGACAGGAAAGATAAGGGGTCTAAGGCCGGCGAGCGAACAGCTCCATCGGAGCAGTTCAAGCGCGGACTTGCTACTCGTCGGCAGGTGATGGGGGACGCTTACGTTGATGCGGCCCTCGGAAAGGCGACCGACTTCACCTGGCCGATGCAGGAACTCGTCACCGAGTATTGTTGGGACAATATCTGGAACCGACCTGGCCTCGACCGTCGCGCTCGATCGATCCTCAACCTTGGAATGATAGCGGTTTTAAACCGACCGCACGAGCTCAGAGGCCACATCCGCGGCGCCATCAACAACGGTGTTACGAAACAGGAGATCCAGGAGATCTTCCTTCAGGTGGCTATCTACGTTGGTGTGCCAGCAGGCATCGACAGTTTCAGGCATGCCCAGGAAGTATTCACCGAAATGGGCATTTGAGAATGTGCTGTCCCGTGAGGGGGCATGTACAACATGCGCGGAGTTCTCAGCGCTTATCAACAAGGGAGGAGCCTAAAATGGCGATAGATCTCAAGAAATTCATAGAATTCGTGCGGGAGGATTTCGAGTTCAAGCGCGAAACTCGTTATCTTAACGGTATATTAAAATGCGATTTCCCTACCCGCAGTGTAGCGCTTCATTTCGAGGACGGTACGTTGCTAAAGGTGGAAGAGGCCGAATACGACGACGACAAGTGCACTATCGTCATACGCGGGACCGGTTCACAGTGGGAGGCGCTGCTTCAGCACAAACCCTTGCCGTTTTATCAGTGCTTGCAGTCATCAAACATCAAGCATGGCCTCTACCTTAGCAGTAACAACGAAACCTTCGCGTATCTGCCTGCTCTCAACCGCATGACCACCCTGATGCGCAATGCCCGTTCTGAAGGAGCAGCAGCATGACCAAGTTTGACCCCATTATCGGCCGTTATCTCTATCTCACCGTAGAAGGTATCGAGTACCGCGTCTATTACGAAGAAGCGGGCCAGGGGATTCCGCTTCTCGTCGGTCATACGGCAGGGTCCGACGGTCGCCAATACCGTCATATGCTTTGCGATTCCGACGTGACGAAAAATTTTCGCGTCATCGCGTTCGATCTGCCGTATCACGGCAAGTCCCTTCCCCCCTACGGCGTTCGCTGGTGGGAGAAGGAATACAACATGACCAAGAAGTTCATGATGGACTTCCAGCTCGAACTCTCAAAAGCGCTCGACCTAGACCGCCCCGTTTATTTGGGCAGCTCCATGGGCGGCCATCTCGCGATCGACCTGGCATCGAACTATCCGGACAACTTCCGCGCCACGATCTCGGTCGAAGGTGCGTTGCGCTCGGCGGCGGAGTACGTCGACGTCGGTATGGCTGGCATCCGCAGGGAGTTCGACAATCCAAACGTCAATCGCACCTCCATCGGTGCGGCGATGATGCTGAATATCTCACCGTACTCGCCAGAAGCGAATGTCCGTGAAATCCAGTGGGAATACAGCTGCGGTGGACCGGGAATCTTCGCGGGTGATCTTTATTACTACTACTACGACCACGATGTGTCGCCAGAAGAAGCCAGCAAAATCGATACGTCGAAATGTATGCTATACTTCCTCACGGGCGAATACGATCCAAACACGTCCCCGGCCGATACCAAGATTGCTGCAGACCTGGTCAAAGGCTCCAAGTTTTGGACAATGGAAAAGCTCGGACATTTTCCCGTTACTGAGGACTATAGCGAGTTCCGGAAGTATCTGTTGCCGATTCTTGAGGAGATCCAACAGTCATCAGCAGCCCGGTCTAAGGTTGCCTGATCCTTTTCTCGGGAGGAGAACTTCAATGAGGTGCATTCTGAATGTCACACTTGGGGCGCTGATCTCGGTTAGCGCCCTGGCGACAACCGCTTACGCGGATGGTGTCGATCAGCTACCGGCTACAGAAAAGAAGATCTATGAAACTGTAGATCCGCAGATTCCATTGGGGGCGAGCGCCTACAAAGACTTCAAGCCCAAAAAGGGTCCTCCGTGGAAGATCGGCTATGCAAGCAGCTACGCTGGCAACACCTGGCGAGCCGCAGCTCTCGATGCGGTCATGAGCGATCTTTTACCGCGATCAAAGGCTGCGGGCCTGGTGTCTGATGTCGTGGTCACCCAGTCGGATCTTAAAGACGCCGTTCAGATCCAGCAGATGCGTCAAATGGTGGACGAAGGCGTCGATGCAATCATCATCTGCTGCTCGAACGTCACGGCTCTTAATCAGACGATCGAATATGCCTACAAAGCCGGTGTGCCGGTGTTCTCATTTTCGGGCTACGTGACGTCGCCATACGCCATCAATGGCGCGGCCAATCACGCGCAGGGCGGTGCCGAGATGGCGACGTGGCTGGCGGAAAAAATAGGAAAGAAGGGCAATATCCTTCTCGTTTCTGGTATTCCCGGTTTCGCTTCTTCGGACAGCTTTGACAAAGCGGCTAAGGAAGCACTTGCTAAGTACCCCGACATAAAGATCGTCGGTGAAGTTGCAGGGAAGTGGACCGACCAGGTGGCCCAGGTCGAAGTTCAGAAGTTTCTTGCGACGAACCCGACGAAGATTGATGGGATCCTCACGCAGGGGGCCCAAGAGAACGGCGTTCTCAACGCAATGCTGCAGTCAGGTCGAGACATGATCCCGATTACCCTCGGGGGGGAAGCTTCCGCCGCGTGCTACTGGCGCAAGAACCCCGAGTTTGTGGACAGGAGTTTCCATATTTGGCCGCCGCGTCGCGAGATGCAACAGATGTGGGAGATCATGCTCCGCACATTGGAGGGACAAGGCCCTAAGGTTCAGTCCTTCCTTCGACCCGTCTTGCCTTACACCATCGATGAAGTCCGCGCGGCAATACCAGAAGATTGCGACTTGAACTCGACAGACTTCGTGGAGCCCAAGGCGGACGGGTGGTTTCCTGCTGCGATTGCTGCAGACTACTTCGAACGCCCGGCTGATCCCTGGAAGCCTGTGTCGAAGTGAAACTGTTCTGCCCGGTGGGTCTTGCCACCGGACAGAAGTTTCTCTTGTGGGAGGACCGCCTCGCGCGGCCGTTGGGATTAGAGGATCTCCGATGCAAAACCAAACTACGATCAAGTTGATCAATGTTGCCAAGTCTTTCGGCGAGACTAAGGCCTTAAAGAAGTGTGATTTTGAAGCCCGGGCCGGAGAAGTGCACGCCATCGTCGGAGAGAATGGAAGTGGCAAAAGCACGATGGCGAAGATCATGTCTGGAGTGTTGCACCCAGATTCCGGGAGCGTTTCGGTCCTTGGAGAAGAGATTTCGACTCCGACTGACGCCAAGCGCATCGGGCTGACAACGATCTTCCAGGAAGTGCTGGTGGCCGACGAGGCCAGTGTATTGGAAAACCTGTATGTCGGGCGCGACGGCATCTTCCGCTCGCAGGGCGGCAGTGGTCGGCGTACCGAGGCTGAGGAGATCCTGAAACGCCTCGTCGGCAAGCCCGTGGATCTCGATCAGAACGTTGGGGCATTGCCTCTGAGCGTCAAGCAATGGATAGTTATTGCGCGAGCGGTCTTGCGCAGGCCGAAGGTCCTCATCCTCGATGAATCGTCTGCGGCATTAGACCTCGATTCCACGATCCGCCTCCACGAGGAAATTGATCGTCTCCGTAGGGAAGGTGCGACCGTGCTGATCGTAACGCATCGGATCGCTGAACTTGTCCGCATCGCCGATCGAGCCACGATCCTTCGCGACGGCGTCACCATTGGTACGCTCGAGAAGCATGAAATAACTGAAGAGAACCTGCTTTCAATGATGACGCCCGCGGACCGAAACGCAAGCGACGCGAAGGCGTACGAATCAAAGCAAGTAGGCGCCGCCGCGCCGGCCGTGGTAGCGGTAAGAGACCTCGTTACTCACAGCGCGGCAGCGCCCTTCGATTTCGATCTACCGAAAGGAGCGATCATCGGTGTTGCAGGACTCGACGGGCAGGGGCAGGACGCTTTCGTACGCGCCGTTGCGGGTATCATCCAGCCTTTTGGTGGTAATGTCCAAGTCTGGTCATCCAGCACCGAGAGAATGAAAAAGGTCGCATCGCTCGAAGACGCTACCAAAGCAGGAATCTCGTATATTTCCGGCGACCGCAAGCGTGAAGGTATCTTCCCTCAGCAGAGCATCTTCGAAAATCTTGCCATCGGCGTCTATCGCAAGAACCTCGGTCCTCTTGGTATAATCAATAAGGCCGGCCTCAAACCCATGTTCAAACGCGAGGTGGATCGGCTCCGGATTAAGATTGGAAGTCCGGCGAACAAGATCACCTCACTGTCGGGCGGAAATCAGCAAAAAGTTTTGATCGGCCGTGCCTTTGCCAACCAACCGTCCGTCATCGTCCTTAACGATCCCGCTCGCGGTGTCGACCTCGGAACGAAGCGCGATCTCTACCGCGAACTGCGCCTGTTCACGGAGAAGGGTGGCAGCGTGATTTATCTATCAAGCGAAATCGAAGAGTTCATCGGCTTTGCGGACCGCGTCGACGTCTTCTTTGCTGGAAGGCTTTTCCGGTCGCTAGCAGGCGAGGACATAGCGGAAGAGCCAATCTTGGCCGCAATGTTTGGAAAATCGCCAAACGCCTCCATCGAGTTCGATCTGGAAAGGACTGCATGATGTCTGGAATCGCATTCCGTCAAATCACCCAGGACCGTTCCCTCTTCGTGCCGGCCGGCCTATTCATTGTCCTTTTGGTCGCCGTTGCCCTACGCGGACACGGGCTATTCACGAACAACGGCCTCGCAGGTGCAATCCTTGTCGCCACGCCCTTGATTCTAACGGCGCTTGCCCTCACCCCCATTGTCATGGCGGGTCGTGGAGCAGTGGACCTTTCAGTTGGCCCCTTGATGGGGTTCATCAACGTTACCCTTATTACCTGGCTTGTGGGTAACGGAATTACCAACCCTATCGCAGTGATAGTATGGGCAGTCGGCCTGGGAGCGGCATTCCAGCTACTCCAGGCGCTGGTTATCATTTATGTGCGTGTCGCTCCGATAATCGTTACGCTGTCGGGTTTTCTTGTCCTCTCCGGGTTGAACCTGATGGTGATGTCCCGACCGGGTGGAGTCGCGCCCGACTGGATGCTTAGCTGGGGGGCGGGGACCGACATCATGTCACCTGTTTTGCTGTTGCTGGTTGCAGCGTATGCATTATGGCTCCTTCTCAGGGGGACGATGTTTTACCGCAACCTTCGCATGACGGGTGCGGATGAGCGCATGGCGTATACGAGCGGCGTTCGAGTGGACGCAGTCCGCATCATCGCCCACGTTGTTGGTGGAGCATTCGCTGGACTTGCCGCCCTCAGCTACACGGCGCTGATCTCCTCTGGTGATCCGACGCAGGGCAGCACCTACACCCTTCAGGCTGTTACGGCCCTGGTTCTCGGAGGTGCGAGCCTCTCCGGTGGTCGTGGTGGAGCACTTGGATCTACGCTTGGCGCGATCAACATGTTCCTCATCTCCTATCTCCTCTCCACCTTCAACTTCGGCACGGTTTCGGGGTTCGTTACCCAGATGGCATTCGGCTTAATCCTCGTCGGATCACTTCTCGTGAACGTCTTTGTCATCAGTCGCCGCGCGGTTGTGTAAGGAGCAAGATAATGGTCGCGACAGTTATGAATTCCGAAATCAAATCGGCTCAGAAGTCTAACCCGCTCAAGGCTCATCGGAGCATCGTCATTGGCTTTGTTCTTCTGGCCTCTCTCTTAGCACTCGGTGCATTGCTGGTCCCCGGCTTCGTATCATCCCAAAACGCGCGTTCAATCCTTCTTCTCGCAGCGTTTCTGGGGCTTGCCTCCATTGGCCAGACCCTGTGCGCTCTGGTCGGTGCGCTCGATCTTTCGATACCATATATTATTGGAGGCGCGAACATCCTCCTTCCCAGCCTTATGGTCGCAGGTATTCCCGCTCCCCTCGCGATGCTGGTTGTCATGCTCCTCGGTGCGCTTGTCGGGGCCGCCAATGGCGCCCTGAGCTTCCGTCTCCAAGGGCAAGCGCTGATCATGTCGCTCGGAGTTGGCTTCGCGGCCGTCGGTGCGGTCCAGATCTACACCTCACTCGGCTCGGCGTTTGGTGGTACAGTGTTTGCTCCGGTACCCGAATGGCTGAGGAACATTTCGGCGTTCAACGGAAAGTTTTTCGGCCTGTCGCTGCCTCCGGTCATCGTGATCTGGGCTATCGTCGCCATCGCGCTTGGATGGTTCATGTACAACACCTGGTTTGGCCGCAGCATTTACGCCGTCGGCGGAAGCCGGACGGCGGCCGCCCGCCTCGGAATCTCCGAATTCAAGGTCTGGACCGTCATCCATAGCGTCAGCGGTGCCATGTCTGCAATCACGGGCATGCTGCTACTAGGGTTTTCCGGTGGTGGCTTCGTCGGCGTGGGCGACCCTTATCTTTTCACCACCGTAGCAGCGGTGGTGATTGGAGGGACGTCGCTTCTTGGTGGGGCGGGCGGCTATGGCGCGACAGTGCTCGGTGTTCTTGTCCTGACTGTACTGACCTCGCTTCTAGTTGGCCTCGGACTGAACTTTCCGGCGCAGCAGGCTGTCGTCGGTCTGCTCATCGTTCCGATGGTCGCGATATACGCACGGTCACCACACATTCGAAATCAGATATGATCAATGCATAGAAAGGAAGATCCATGGCAATCTCCAGCACCCTGCTAGGCCGTTTAAAGGACCAGACTCTCGTTCGCGAGCAGATGCTGGTTGGAGGAAAGTGGTCGAGCGAAGGGGTAAACGGCACACGCATCAACGTGCTAAACCCCTCCACGATGGACGTCCTTGCCTCTTTGCCTAGCGCTGGCCTTGCTGAAGTGCGAGCCTCTATCGATGCTGCAAAGGCTGCACAGAAGAAGTGGGCTAAGGTTTCGGCGAAGGAACGCTCGCTGATCATGCGGAAGTTCTACGAAGAGGTGGTAGCTAACGCTGAAGACCTGGCCGTAATTCTGACATCGGAAATGGGCAAGCCACTGGCGGAAGCGCGTGGCGAGATTGCTTACGGCGCTTCCTACATCGAATGGTTCGGTGAGGAAGCCAAGCGTGTCTATGGTGACACCATTCCAGGTCACCAGGCCGACAAGCGACTGCTTGTCATCAAGCAGCCGGTTGGCGTTGTGGCCGCCATCGCTCCTTGGAACTTTCCGTCGGCGATGGTGTGCCGCAAGATCGCGCCGGCGCTCGCGTCCGGCTGCGCGATCGTATTCAAGCCTGCTGCCGAGACTCCGTTATCGGCGCTTGCATTGGCGATCCTCGCGGAGCGTGCCGGAATACCCGATGGCTTGTTCAGCGTCCTCCCGACGGATAATGCAAGAATGTTTGGCGAGGAGGTCTGCTCCAACCCGGTCGTCAAGAAACTGACCTTCACCGGTTCGACCGAAGTTGGCCGTATCTTGATGGCGCAAGGCGCCCAGAAGATCATGAAGCTGAGCCTGGAACTCGGCGGCAATGCGCCGTTTATCGTTTTCGACGATGCAGATCTCGACCAGGCGGTCGAGGGGGCTATGCTTTCTAAGTTTCGTAACGCGGGTCAAACCTGCGTGTGCGCGAACCGTATTTACGTACAGAGCGGGATCCATGACAGGTTCGTCGAGAAGCTGGCAATGCGCGTGAGTGCCTTGCAGGTTCTTGACGGGTTTGAGAGCGGGGCGACGATCGGCCCGTTGATCAACGATGAAGCGGTAGCAAAGCTCTATGGTCATATCGATGACGCTGTGACCAAGGGTGCGACTGTCGTGGTTGGTGGTGACCGCGATGCTCGCGGAGGCACGTTCGTCCAACCAACGCTTCTCTCGGGTGCCACAAAGGATATGAAGGTTGCGCGTGAGGAAACCTTCGCGCCTCTGGCTCCGGTGTTCAAGTTCGATACTGTCGAGGAAGTCATCGAACTCGCGAACGATACGGAATTCGGCTTGGCAGCCTACTTTTTCGCCAACGACCTCAGGAACGTTTGGAAGGTCACAGAGGCGCTGGAATACGGCATGGTTGGCGTGAACACGGGTCTGATTTCCACCGAATTAGCGCCATTCGGCGGCGTCAAGCAATCCGGCTTCGGCCGAGAGGGCTCAAAGTACGGAATGGATGACTTCTTATCCATGAAATACGTCTGCATGGGCGGGATCGGCGCATAGCGATCGCCCAAGGGTCGCTCGCCGACTGAACTTAAAGGGGGAGAGGTCTGTTGAATAGAGGCAGGACAGCAACATCCTCTCCGCCGGTTGCGAGGTCTCAAAAGGCTGGACTTTTCTAGAGGTTTCGCGGGAGCTGTCCTACGGATCTTCCCTTCCGACCCCTTCTGGGGCCGGCCTTGCAGACGAGATTTCTGCCTGTCTTTTCGATTGTCGATCCTTCCGCCAATGCCCTACAAGGTAAGTCTTTCCCAGATAGCTTGTAGCCTTCGAAGAGGTAACACGACATGAACGAGCTGTTGCACCGTGGCGTTGTCGTTTCAACGTATCGGAGTCCTGAGCAGGAGCATGATCACCACCCGATCGATGCACGCGTTCGTCCTGAAATCGATCAGGCCGACGATGCTGCACGTGCCAGCGTGGAGGGTCAAGCGAAAGCCATTCGCGTCAACCAGCGACGCGTCAAGGTGTAGTTGTCGGCGGCCGCACCCTCAGTGTCGGTTTGACGTAGCCGCCGATCTTCGCCGGCGCCAGGCCTTTATGGTAGATCCGGATGCGTCCGGGTCATCCAGACGTCAAACGCGTAATGCAGGAAGAGATTCGATAGGATCGGGCTGACCACGCCCCCTTGCGGGGTACCACGCATCCGCTCAATGACTTCTCCGTTCTTTTCCATAGGCGCGGTCAACCATCTTTCGATGTAGAGCAGAGCCCAGTTGCATTTAACGTCTTTTCTGACCGTCTTCAGCAAGAGATCATGCGGAAGATTGTCGAACAGCTTTGATGTCGGATTCCGGATCAATCATCTGCTTGACCACCATCTGCGCGATCCGATCACTGACCGCCGGTTCCAGATCTTGTAGAGATTTCTCGCAAGGTCTTTGTCAAACATCTCCAGGGTCTCACCGTCCACCCGGCTGCACCACGGTTGGCTTTGACCGCTTTGTAAGCTTCGTACACTTGCCGCTTCTCAATCCGAAACGGCTTGTCTGTCGTACCTATCGAAGTCATCCTGTTTCCAGTTGTTCCAAACAATACGACCACCTGATCCGATCCCTTTGCTCCTGCCCCATTACAGGGCCCTCAACGCTCATACGGATCGGTCCGCCCCAGTCTCCTGCATCGGTACTCTCGCCTTACGGTTTCTCCGCTTGGGCTTCTCCCTTGGCATCAGGAGCCTGGTTCCTGCAGTTCCGGGTGAAAGCCTGTGTCCAACTCACGCCCCCTCTACGCCGGTCGCCGCCCGCCCAATCATCAGGCACCCGGCGGACTTGTCCCAGGATGACGAAACAGTCCTGGTTTCGACGACGCTTATATTGACCTTGCCCCGTTGAAATAATCCATTTTGAAGTAAGCTCTGGCCCATTGAGAGGACCAGGGAATGAAGCGCAATCGTTTCACAGATGAACAAATCATCGGCATTCTGAAGGAGCACGAGGCTGGCACGCCGGTCTCGGAGCTTTGCCGCAAGCACGGCGTCAGCGATGCGAGCATCTATAAATGGAAAGCCAAGTTCGGCGGCATGGACGTATCCGAAGCCAAGCGGCTGAAGACGCTGGAAGACGAGAACACGAAGCTGAAACGGCTCCTGGCAGATGCGATGCTCGACAATGCGGCTTTGAAAGAGCTTTTGGGAAAGAAGTGGTGACGCCCGCAGCAAGGCGGAAAGCTGTCGCTCATCTGATGGATCACCACCAGATGAGCGAACGGCGGGCGTGTAAAGCCATCGGGTTTTGCCGAATGACGATCCGTTATGAAACCAGCCGCGGCGACGATCATGGCCTTCGCGAGCGCATGAAGGCGTTGGCGAATGAACGCCGCCGCTTTGGCTATCGACGCCTTCATGTGCTGCTCAGGCGCGAGGGACACCTTGTGAACCACAAAAAGCTTTTCCGGCTCTATCGGGAGGAGAAGCTCACCGTGCGCAAGCGCGGCGGGCGGAAGCGAGCGATAGGCACTCGAGCACCGATGCTGATCCCGCTTGCCGCCAATGATCGCTGGTCATTGGACTTCGTGTCGGATCAACTCACCGATGGACGCAGGTTCCGGGTGCTTACGGTCGTCGACGATTGCACCAGGGAATGCCTGGGCCTCGTCGCCGATACGTCCCTTTCCGGCCTGAGGGTTGCCCGTGAGCTGGACCGGATCATCGAGGGACGAGGCAAGCCGACGATGATCGTCAGCGACAACGGCAGCGAGTTCACCAGCAACGCGATCCTGCAATGGACGGATCGGACCAAGGTGGAATGGCACTACATCGCACCGGGCAAACCGATCCAGAACGCCTTCATCGAAAGCTTCAATGGGCGGCTGCGAGACGAGTTCCTGAATGAAACTCTCTTCTCGTCACTGACCCATGCTCGATCAGCGCTTTCAAACTGGCGCAGCGATTACAATGATCATCGACCGCACTCTGGACTCGGCTGGATGACACCTGCCGAGTTCGCTCAGACAATCAACCCGCGACGTGATGCGGTGCTGCGCAGCCGGAATGGCTCCGCACCGCAACCCGCCGCTACCGCCCCGAATACAGCAACCCAAAACCGCTGGAGCGAACTCAAAACTGGATAAAACTTGGGGGCAAGGTCAATATTCATAACGGCGCGTCTTCGGAGGGTTCACTTTCGTTCGTCTTCGGACACGCACCTGCTCGGATCTCGTCCGAACTTTTCATCCGGCGCTCACCACCACGGCTCTTTACCGCAGCAGCTCGGACTGGTTTGAGACCCGCTCCTGAAAGCCGATCCCGGAGGGCCATCCTCCATCATTCACGCAGCTTCACGTTACGGGGTTAGCTCACACTGAACTCCTTCCGTGCCTCTGCAGCACACTTTCGTCGATGAAGATCAGTTTCTCCGGATCGAGGTCCAATTGACCATCGAACCAGGCGCGCCGGCGCTTCAGGACGTCCGGTCGGTCCTGCTCCAGTGCGTGTGCGGTCTTTTTTAAAGGTCCACCCACGGCTTCGAAGCCAAGCGCCAAGTGCGCTGCGGCTGATCTTCACCTGCCGCTCGACGGACAAGCGCTCAACCATCTCATCGAGCGTCACATCCCTACGCTCGTTGATCAACGCGACAACGAATTCCTCGTGTGCATCCACTGCCGAAGGTCGTCTCCAGCCCTGTGGCCGAGCAGTCAGCTCACCCTCTTTCGCTCTTGCAATCCAGCGGATCGCCGTCGAAATCCCAACTCCGAAACGAGCCGCAGCCTGTCGAGCCGACATGCCCGCCGCAGACGCTTTCAAAACCCGTATTCGAAGATCATCGCTCAGGGCCTGTCCCATCATCCACCTCTTCTCTGTGGAGTTGAATCAGCTTCGATGGACGCCGTCACATCACAATCGATTCATCGATCGCAGGACTTGCTCTAGGTCGCTCGTGGCGGGGCGAAACTCGGTTGCTGAAAACGATGATGCTCTTCGAACGGCGCCAAATAAAATTTTGCCGGCTGCATCCTCCTTGTAAGCGCGGACGATCCATTGGACGCCTGACTATCCTTAAAACGTCGTCTTTTTGCATTCGAGACGGGCAGGAAAGGCTTCATTAACCAACGCAACCAATAGGTATTCTCAGCTATGTCACAGACCCACAAGATTGATCTGCCGTTCGAATGAATGAAACGGCAATTGGAAGATTTGAGTAGACAAGTCGATCGTCCACCTCACCTAAAAGGTTTGCCTTTATGCCCAAGTCCATTAGACTCGCTTTATCTTTGATATTTGTTCTGCTCTCTCTTCTCGCGGCGGGCCAGGGCATCGTGAGTATCGTCAAGCTGCTGTCCATTAGGAGCAATATATCCGAAGTTGCCAGCAACTGGCTGCCATCGATCGATGTGATAAATCGGATCAATACGATCACCGCGGACTACCGCATCCTGCAGTTCAGGCTGGTGACAAACTCATCAGATTCGACGAGCCTTGCGCATAATATCACCACCTTCCGCCAGAAGATGGAGGATCTCGCGAATGCCCGTGGTGAATATGAGCCGATGGTGACATCCGGCGAGGAGCGTCAGGCCTATGACGCGTTCTCCGCTTTGTGGACGCAATATCAGGAGGATGGCGAGCGGATTGTTAAACTAATGCAGGCAGGCAAGAAGGATGAAGCATTTGCTCTTCTAACGAGTGACGCCACGACGAAACTGTATAATGATAGCGGAGCGCTCCTTGACCAGGATGTCGCAGTTAACAAGCGTGGTGGAGTCGCGGCCGTCGGAAACACGATGGGCGCCGTTTCATCGACGGTTTTGGTCACCATTCTTGCCATGGCGCTGGCAACTACGACGGGCATTATAGCCCTGCTTTACTGCATCCGGAAGATTACCGATCCGATCTCGCGGTTGACTACCACGATGGGCGTACTGGCAGATGGTAATCTCGACACTGAGGTTCCTTTCGCAATGCGCGCCGACGAAATCGGCAAGATGTCGAGAGCCGTTGAGGTATTCAAGCAAAACAGCATCAAGGCCCGCGATCTGAACGCGCAGGAGGCCGCGTTGCAGGCCAAGAGCGCCGACTTGCAGTCGAGCATTGCCGAGGTGGTGTCAGCCGCCGTAGCCGGTGACTTCACCCATCGCATCACCAAGAAATACGGCGATGCGGCTCTCGACCGTTTTGCAGGAAGCGTCAACGAGCTGGTCACCTCTGTTGACCGGGGCATCGCCGAAACTCGCCGAGTTATCTCAGCGCTTGCCGATGGGGATCTGACGGAAAACATGTGCGGCGAGTTTCAGGGAGCCTTTGGTGAACTGAAGAGTAATGTCAACGCCACCATGGCAGCCCTTCGATCCGTATTAGGCGAGGTTCGCTCCGCCGTCGACACGATCAACGGCGGAGCCGGCGAGATGCGCATCGCCTCAGGCGACCTTTCAAAGCGCACGGAACAGCAAGCCGCGGCCCTGGAGGAGACCTCTTCGGCGCTTGAGGAAATCACGGTGGCGGTAAAAAGCTCGACAGAAAGAGCCACGGAAGCCAGCCATATGGTCGATGAGGCACGCAGAAGCACCGAGCAGTCGAGCGCGGTTGTCAAAGACGCGGTCGCCGCCATGGGCCGCATCGAGCAGGCCTCGGATGAAATCGGCCAGATCATTAACGTCATTGACGAGATCGCCTTCCAGACCAATCTTTTGGCCCTTAACGCCGGCGTCGAGGCGGCGCGTGCGGGTGACGCTGGAAAGGGTTTCGCCGTTGTGGCTCAGGAGGTGCGTGAACTGGCACAGCGCTCCGCCACTGCCGCCAAGGATATCAAGGCGCTGATCAACCGGTCCGGCGACGAGGTCAAAACTGGGGTCAGGCTGGTAACGGCCACAGGCGATGCCCTTGGTCTAATCCGAGGCCACGTGATCAAGGTGAACGAGCACGTTCATACGATCTCGACGGCGGCACGAGAGCAATCGACCGGGCTGGCGGAAGTCAGCACTGCGGTCAACCAGATGGATCAGACGACCCAGCAGAATGCGGCGATGGTGGAAGAATCGACGGCGGCCACCAACCGGTTGGCGGATGAGGCTTCCAATCTGGCGCGGCTTATTGCGCGCTTCAGGCTCGACGGTTCGACTGTTGTACGGCGTGTTGCCCACCAGAACGGTAAGCCGGCCGCCTCGCCAGCGCGTGCCCTCTCCCAGAAGCTTGCCGGCGCCTTCGGCGGACGTACTACAGCCGCTGTCGCGACTAAGGAATGGGAAGAGTTTTAATGAATCATGTCATAATTCACCGCAGGATATTATCGGTTTCCATCTGGCAGCCAGCAGTTCTGCATGAAGACGACGTTGATCCCGGAAATCCGGGGGTTAGCAGAGGCGACGCCGCTGCCCCTAACGCATGTTCTCGGTTCAGGGATCTGCCGGTTCTGTCATTCCGGTGATAGAGCTTGCTGCCGAGATAACCAATCCCATCGGTCTAGCCACAGCGCCATTGTCGTCGTTGAGGTAGCAGATGGTATCATCGGCCCGGTCGTCGATCAGGTCTCTGGCATTCTATCGATCAACGGCGATCGGATCCAACCGGTTCGGACTTAGGCGCGACTTCGACCCAACCTTCAGCTACGGAATCACTCCGCTTGAACAAGGGATGGAATGCTTCCTTAGTTTTGAGCAAAGGTTTGGCACCAATCAGGACGCATCGCAGCTGCCTAGCAGACTTTTGCTTTTTCACCTTCCGCGACTGTCTTCCTTCAAGACGCGGAGTATTAACGAAATTCAACGAGAGTTCGAAGATGTCCAAAGTTATCGCAATCAATTTCGGGCAACAGGCTAAGACAGATACCCACTTAGAAAGCCACGAAGATGCACAGTCGCAGCGCCTGGAGCAAGAGCGGCTGCAAATGATCCAAATCACCAATCACCTTGAAGCACTGTACGCTCGGCTGCTGACCGTCTGTGGCGACAGACCGAAAAATTAAGGGCGCAGCGATGGTATAGCCCGGTGGAGCGCTGCGAACCACAGCGCCATCGCGAAGGGCTATTTCCGGGTCAGCTTTCGGGCGGAGAGGCCTGCGAAGCACACATAGATCGCCTATGCGGCAGAACATCGCTCATATGCACTGTTTTAGATGGCAGTTCGCCGTAACGTCTCTTGTACTCTGCAGCAAAACGGCCGAGGTGTGTGAAGCCCCACTTAAGCGCTATTTCCGAAACGCTGATTTTAGCGCCGTTTTGCAGCAGTTCCTGTCGAGCTGCGCACATACGCAAGTCTCGGAGGTGCATTGTGGGGCTGGTATTACGAAATTGTCGGAAGCCGTGCTGCAAAGTCCGCACGCTGACCTTGGCCGCAGCGGCGATATCGTTAAGGGAAATGGGTTGAGCCATATGCTCTTCCATAAACTCCATTGCCCGTTTCACGTGGCGAGGCGTGGGAGACGGAGACGGACGACGAAGTTCATCGGTATAGCGATGCATACAGCTTTCGATCAAAAGGTACTCTATCGCGTCGAGGAGCGAGCTATAGGCCGACGGGCATTGTCGCAGAGCCCCCCGGCACTGAGGCCGCGATGGGCAGACAGGGCTAGTTCTCGCATGAGCGTTCCCGCGCTCGATGCAAGATCAAGGGTCGGCTGAATTTGCAGATTTCCGCTGATCGTCCGATCGAGCATGCGAGAAAGCTTGTCACGCAAGGATTGCGTATCGATCGTCAATGACAGTTGAGATCTTATGCCATCTTGTCGGGCATTCAGCGGAGCATTTGCAACATGCGGCGACTCTACCTGTTGCCCAGACCAATGAAAGACTGCATTCCCGGACGCCGGCAGGAAGACCGTTACGACGTCAACTGGGGAATCTATCATGACCGAGAACGCCCCTTCATGATGGGCATCCGCAACGCCAAAACCATCAAGGGAAATTCGACTGCAGCGAGAGTTAAGCGATCTACTGTCGTGTTGAGCAAGGTCAGAGGACGCCAGGGGCGATGATATCAAAGGCAAAAGACGTTCGGGATCGGAGCCCTCGATAAAGTTGTCTTTCACTAAGGTCCCTTCATCGGGCTTGCTGAACAAACTTTCGGTCATCCAATATAAACCTATCTATGAACACCAACTCGCACATGCCGGGACTAGTTTTCCAAACCTTCAAAGCTCGAGACCGGATGGCGTGCGAGCGATTTTGATCGCGTACATGACCGATTCGGACCTTTGTGGAGGCCGGTTGAATCTCTCATTCCCTAGGCTTTCGTCATGGCGGATCATCACCAGCACCGACATCCACGTTCTCCCGCTCGAGATGGCCTCCTAGTTTTTCAGCGCTGCAGTTGGGAAGCCTCTAATGATGCGATGACTGGCTTCCACAAGCCTCGAACAGATTGACAGATTGTCTGATATACGTTAATGCTATTCCTGATCAAAGGCAAGGCAGCATCAGGGAAATCTGCCACGGTTCTAGTGGAGTTCCCGCACGGCAAATCAATCTAAAGATGCCTCCCAAGGCGAGGGGTGACGGGCTGCTTTCGATCGCAGCCCGTCACGGGAAGGGTGGGAGTGCTATGAGTGGGAGAGAACCTACGCCAACCGACCTTGGAGGCCGTTGAGTCGACACGGAGAAAAATGATTGTGCTGTAGGATGGCCCCACGATTTCGCCACGCGCTGGTCCTCTTAACCTGCGCATCAGCATACTTCGGTTATGACGTATAAGAGAGGCACGCTCCAGGCTCAACACTCGGAGACGCAAAGACGTCGACGAGTTCTTTTGGCCTACTAAGCGAGGCGGTCGCGGCAAATATCAATGCGTAAGCCGCGCCTCGTCGCATTGAGTTGACTTTGCGCTCTTCTTAGCGGGTACGGACTCCGGGCGTCTGATTGGGCAAAAGAAGAGCTTAAGGACGAAACCTGATGATGGTCAAACAGCTTGTGCTGCCATAGGCGTGCTGTTGTCTGTGCCGCGCGAACGCGAAAAGCGCGATCAAATCGGAACGTGGCGGCGAGAGAAGACTAACAGGAAAGACCACATCAAACTCAACCGGGTGTCGGAATACCGATGCTTACGGCATTGCGTGCATGAGGCCTCAAAATGACGCCGGTCTCGACATGTGTCCGCCGAAAATCGCAAAAAAGGAATTGACAGATTGTCGGACAAAAATTTTACTATATCGCCCGCGCATTGCTTGTTCGCGGGAGACGCAGCGACGGACCGGGAGTTATAAGTGCTAAACTTGGCCAAAAATGCACAAATTGTCGACCTTCTTAATCTGCCGGAAGCGGCGACCGGCGCGTGATACAAGCGTCTCTGACTCACAAGGCGTGTCATACTCCATCGACCGAGGTACTGGTTGAACGTGACAGTGACGCCAACATTTCTCCTGGGGAAAAAGTCTGTGTCTTGATAGGCGCGTCAAATCCTGTTGGTCTTTGTTTGGCGCGCTCATTTATAGAAAAAGGCTATCGGGTCGCCGTAGGCGACGCCAATCCCGCCGACTTCGCCTCCCTGGCTGAAGGCCAGGGAAACAATTTTTTACCGGTCAAAGTCAACCCGAACAGAGACGTTTACGTCAACTCAATGGCTGACCAGGTGTATTTGCGCTGGAGACGGGTCGACGTTCTGGTGAACATAGTTTTCCGCAGAAATGAAACAACCCAAACTGTAACGGGATCGCTATCCAGCGCGAATCTGGGGCTTGATGCCGTATCCAATCTAATCAGAGTTACAGGTGCCTTTAGCTCTCGACTTCAGGGCGCGGAGCTTGCCGTAGTGGACGTCGCATGGTTCGAAGAGACGACCTCGCTGGAAGCAGAAGCCGTCCTTCAAGCGGCGTTGCGCACTACTACCTCCGCAATTGCTAGGCAATATTTCGGTTCCGGGCTGAGGATAAATGCTGTACACGCCAGCGATGTGAACTCTACGTCTTCAAGCGAAAATGACGTGCTTCGAACAGTGATCCACGCCGTGCAATTCCTGGCGAATTCGGAACTGTCCGGAAAGCTGACAGGGAACGTGCTGGAGATCGATCCTCGGTGCAGATAGATCCACTCCCACGTTCTGATCCGGCAAATCTGCAGGTATTAACCTTCCGTTAAGTTTCTCGAAAGACGCAATGGGTAAGAGGTCAAATCCTAACAACACGTAAAAAAGTTTCGATTGTTTTAGTGAAACTCTTATCCATGTTCGTTCAGGCTCAAACATTACTATTCCAAAAGCGAGGCCCCAGCACCGTTTGAGCCCTTTGGAGGTAAGTATGTTCGTCGATCGCCTGTTATCCACCTTTACCATAAGAGCAAAGGTGTTATTGGTACTTGTACCCTTGATCCTGATATTGGCGGCAGTTGGTGGGGTCGGCTTAAAAGCAACTGGCTTGCTTCAGACTCGTCTTCGGCTTTCAAATGAGGTTCTTCAGACCTTGAGCGGGTTTCGAAGTGTCGCGGAAAGCATGAACCGCTTTTTGGCGCAAAGCTCAACGGAGTACCGAGATGAGGCGCTGACAAGTTTAAACGGGCAGACCGCAACCATGCAGTCGCTCCAGGAAGCGGCGGCAGGTAGCGGGAGCGAAACTGGTGCGCTCGAAAACAGTGTATCGGCAATGTCCGTTATCTCGGGCAGCATCGGCCGCATGTGGTCTTTGCATAATGACGAGGAATCCGTTCGCAGCGACATTGTTTCCAACTTGTCGAAGATCAAGGAGGTCGGAGGCGCCCTTAAATTGGCTGCGGTTGATGTGCGCTCACAAGTACGCAATCAGGAGAACTCCGGGAAAACCATGCTCCGGGAGGCTACCCGCTCACTCGATACGGCATCAGTTATGCAACACATGGCGGAAGACTTGGTGAGCTTGCCGGACGGAGCGAAGCAGCCTCCGACTGTCGCCCAGCAAGGGCTTGTGATCAAAAAGTCGCTAAAAACAGTTAAGCGGGTAGTCTCGACTGCTGACGAGCAGGCCGTTACTAAAATTGAGAGGACTATCGCCAAGCTAATCGCCAACCCCGAATTTGTCGACCCTTCCACACGGCTTGCCGGCTCTGACCTACAGAGCTTTGCGACGAACCTGCGAGTGGATGCGATCCAGCACATGATTGAAGGAACAAATGCGATCCGGGCGTTGGATAAAGCGTTGACGGATTCCGAAATGCTTGTTGCGACGGCGACAACGATCGGCCAGGACGCCGATTCGATCGAAATCGAAATCAATAACCTGTTCCGTACAGCCAACGCAGAGAATCAGCAGCGCCTCGTTGAGCAACTTACAAAATTGGCGCGTGACACCGTGGCAGTTGGAGGCGTTGCCAGCTCGATATCTGGCTTCGATAAAATGCAGGAAGATCTATTCGCCCAGGTGGATTCTATCCAAGAGAACACAGAGAAGCTGGTCAAGATAGCGGAAGCCCGCCAAGCGCAATATTCTGAGGCGGACAAAACCGGTCAGGAGATCTGGAAAAACCTCGTAACTTTTGCAGCAACTCAGGAAAACGATGCTCGCAATGAAAGCAATCTTGCCCGCTTGCTGTCAACTATCGCCACAGTGTCCGGCGTCTTGGTAGCCTTGGCGGCTGGCGCCGGCCTGATGGCGACACTTCGCGCCCCGATCGAACGGATCGCGAAGCGCATGCAAGAGCTGGCAAAGGGCGATCTTCGATCGCAGATTGTCGGACGTGACCGGAGAGACGAAATAGGTGAAATGGCTCGCGCACTCGAGGTTTTCCGTGAAAATGCTGTCTCGAAGATGGACATCGAGACACGAACGGAAGCCGATAGGAAAACCGTTGAACAGGAGCGGATGGATCGTGAACGCGAACGCGCTCAGATGGAGGAGGAGGTCGCAACTGCCGTCACCATTCTAGGAGAGGCGTTATCTCGATTGGCGCGTGGCGACATCTCTCAAGAAATTGACCGCCAATTCCATCCCAATCTTGAGCCGCTGAGGCGCGATTTCAATCACTCGCTTTCGATCCTGAGAGAGACAGTGTCTCATATCGACGAGAATACCAATCAAATTCAATGGGGAACCAGCGAGCTTTTCAAAGCCTCAGATGATCTGTCGCGGCGAACTGAATTGCAAGCCGCCTCACTGGAGGAGGCTGCGGCCGCCGTCGAACAGGTGACGGTCACGGTCAGAAAATCATCCGAGAATGCCTATGAAACCCAGGCTTTCGTGTCCGTTGTTAAAGAACACGCCGAGGGTGCGGCAACCATTGTGACCGATGCGATCAACGCAATGGGCAGAATAGAAGACGCGTCCCACAAGATCGGCCAAATCATTGGTTTGATCGATACGATTGCGTTCCAGACAAATCTTTTGGCACTAAATGCTGGTGTCGAGGCGGCTCGTGCTGGAGATGCCGGAAAGGGTTTTGCAGTCGTAGCCCAGGAAGTGCGCGAACTTGCCCAGAAATCATCAGCTGCAGCCCGCGAGATTCGCCACCTGATTTCGGAATCCTCTTCGGAGGTGGCGATCGGCTCAGATTACGTGGGGAAAGCAGGTGAGGCGTTACACAACATAACGGCGTCGATCTTGAAGATTTCCGATCGGATTGATCAAATCGTCAATTCGAGCCGCGAGCAAGCGGCGTCCCTCGCCGAGATCAACAATAACGTCAATGTACTTGACCAGGGAACACAACAAAACGCTGCCATGGCCGAGCAGACAAATGCCGCGGCAAAGACTCTCTCGGATCAGACTAACGAACTCAGCGAGCGGCTCGCTTCATTCAAATTGACCGAAGATAAGTCGACGCGTCGGGTTAGGTTAGTGGCGTAAGCTACGCATCGAACGGGACTGCCACGCGTCGGATGGCCACTGTGATAGCGGCGTTCTACTGAAGGGAAATCCGCTTACGGAAGCGAAATCCGGCCTTAGGCTCTTGGTCTCCCTTTCGCCGCCCGTCTGACTGTAAAAAACCCACCTAGAGCCGATCAACCTTCAAGAGATCAACTGCTTTGCAATGCTCAGAGACACGAGAGGTATCAAATCCGTGCGCATACGTGAAATTACAAGAGCCATTATTCTAATCACCGGCTTGGTGATCCCTTCTGTAGCGGCCGCCGGTGGCCTTACGGAATTGCCGCGGGAGGAACGAAAAACCTACGAGTTGCTCGATCCAAAGTTGCCTACAGGTGAATCTGTCTTCCGCACGTTTAAGGCACAGCGAGCACCGCCGTGGAAAATTGGGTACGCATCGACATATGCTGACAATTCTTGGCGTGCGAGTATTCTTGATGAGTTCACAAACAAGATTGTTCCAGCTTTCAAGAAAGCGGGGCTGGTCTCCGAGTTCATCGTCACCCAGTCAAATCTTGAAGACGCTGTCCAGATCAGGCAGATGCGGCAGATGGTAGACGACGGCGTTGATGCAATTATTATCTGCTGTTCGAACCTCACGGCGCTTAATCCTACGATAGAGTATGCGTATTCAAAAGGAGTGCCTGTGTTCTCGTACTCTGGTTACGTAACATCGCCGTTCGCCGTCAACGCAACTGAGAACAACATGCAAGGCGGGTTTGAGGCGGCGAAGTGGCTCGCTGAAGAAATCGAAGGAAGTGGCAATGTGCTTCTCGTTTCGGGGATCTCCGGCTTTGCCTCCTCGGACAGCTTTGACGTCGGCGCAAAGAAGGCTCTGGAGTATTATCCCGAGATAAAGATCGTAGGTCATGTCGACGGGAAGTGGACAGACAAGGTCGCGCAGGCCGAGGTGCAAAAATTCCTTGCAGCGAATCCCGGTCGAATTGATGGTATTATCGTTCAGTCGGGAGCTGAGAATGGTGTTATCAACGCGGTGCGCCAGTCCGGGCGCGACATGATCCCAATCGTTCTAGGGGGCGAAGCTTCGGCAGCCTGTTACTGGCGACGGAACCCCGACTTCGTAAGCAAGAGTTTTCATTTCTGGCCGCCGCGCTCTGAGGCGGGTTTCGTATGGGACGTAATGATGCGAACTCTTGAGGGACAGGGCCCCAAAATTCAGACAATCCTGCGGCCAGCAATTCCCAGTACCATAGAGGATGTAATGGCGGATTTGCCAGCTGATTGCGATCCTAACTCTGAGGATTGGATCGAGCCGAAGAATACAGCTTGGTGGTCTGCCAGCGCTGCTGCTAAATATTTCGATAACCCAGCGGATCCGCTCTCCTGGAAGCCGGCCGATTGAAGATCGCATGCGGGGTCTGTGTGGAATGCGGTGCCTTCATGATCGGCTCTCGTGCAAGGTAGGCTGCGCTAAGGAATGACAGTTCAAATTGGGAAATGCCCGGGTCGCCTCAGGAGACATGAGACAAGCGATCCGGTTCCAACGAACATATTTGCTCCGCGGTAGCATTCTTCCTCCGGCCCTCCTCTCGCCAAACGGGACAACATACTCATTGCGCCTTTCAATCTACGTGCTGCCGCGAAGGTTGTTGCTTCGAATGTGAAAGCAAAGTTCATTTCCGACCGCACTATCCGGCTCAGGCCGACGCGCGGTTCGACGCCTTACTGACATATCTGCATCAATTTGTTGCTCGAATGATTTGGGTGGCGTTCCCGGAATTCCTGATCGGATGGATGATGCATCTGTCTTGGCCCTCGGTAAGGAGCTTCACGATGAATTCGACTTTACAACCGCTTTGGCAACGCTCCTTTTTTCAGAAAAGGCGCAATCGCCGGAGAGACGAAGCGCTGCATCATGATACCTCAGCCGACCGAGGAGCGCTGCTTGAAGCATTGATCGGCGTGTTGCCCCTCCCAATTTTCTTCAAAGATCTGCACGGTCGCTATGTCGGTTGCAACAAGGTTTTCGAAGATCTCCTCGGTCGCTCGCGCGACGAGATCATCGGGAATACAGATTTTGATCTCAGTTCAACGCAACTGGCGGAAATTTATTCTATTGAAGAGAAAGGCCTTCTTGAAAGGGGTGGAGCCCAAGTCTCCGAGCGTAAGATCGCTCTCGCAAACGGCGCCATCCTGGATGTTGTCTGCAACAAGGCAGTTTTCAGAGGTCACGACGACGAGCCCGCGGGTCTGATTGGCGTTATCATCGACATAACCGAACACAAGTTGGCGGAGCAGGAACTCAAAAACGCTCTCGAACTAGCCCAAGGGATCGTCACCGCTATTCCAGACGTTCTGTTTGAGGTCGACGAGGATGGGCGATATCTTCAGGTCTGGACCAGAAATCCCGAACTACTAGCCCAGCAGCGGGAAATGCTACTGGGTAGGACGGTCGACCAAGTTCTTGCGCCTGATCAAGCGGCTATTGCAATGGAGGCGCTTCGAACTGCAAGCAGTGAAGGAGTTGCCTACGGTCGATGCATTAGCGTATCCTTGCCAAACGGCGAGACCCGATGGTTCGAGTTGTCGGTGGCTAGACGACCAAGCGCCGATCCTGACGCCGCCACCACGCTCCTGGCATTTTCGCGTGATGTCACGGAACGAAGGCAGGCGGAAGACGCCATCAACTCCGTGCGGACGCAATTGCTAAGTGTGCTGCAAACCATTCCTGACATGGTTTGGGTAAAGAATGTCGATGGCGTACACCTGTTGTGCAATCATGCATTTGAGCGGCTGACCGGGAAATCGGAGGCGGAGGTCGTTGGAAAAACGGACCTTGAATTGTTCGGGGCTGAGAGAGCTCACATTTCCGGAAAATCTGATGAGGCCACGATCGAAGCCGGTGGCATACTTATCGACGAGAATTGGGTGGTTTCCCCGGAGAACGGTCAGTCCATTCTTCTCGAAACACGTAAACTTGCGGTCCTCGGCGCCGGGGGAGAGGTTACAGGAGTCCTCGGGGTCTCTCGCGATGTCACGGAACTGAACGCCTCGCGGGAAAAAATCAGGCAAATGGCCTTTTACGATCCGGTGACTTCTTTGCCGAACCGCTTGCTGTTTAACGAGCGATTGCAAAAGGTCGTCAGTGACGCGTCGTCTCAACGTCGGCGGACAGGGGTAATGCTGATTGACATCGACCATTTCAAAGTCGTGAACGATACGATGGGTCACCCTGTGGGTGATCAACTACTCTGCCAGGTCGCTACCCGGCTTAAGAAATCTGTCCGCGATCTCGACACGGTTGCGCGTCTCGGCGGCGACGAGTTCGCGATTCTGTTGCCGGAAATCCAGACAACCGACGATCTCGATTGGGTTGCGTGCTCGATCCTCGAGAGATTCAAGGAATCTTTCCTATTGGATGGCAAGGAAGTCTACGTGTCATGCAGTGTAGGCATCGCGATCTCGCCCGACGACAGCACAGATGTCAACGATCTGGTGAAATACGCCGACTCTGCGATGTATCTTGCCAAACGCTCGGGGAGAAACAGTTTTCGCTTTTATTCGAAGGATTTGACTGTGGGCGTGGAGGAGCGCATGCAGTTGGAATCTGAATTGCGCCGCGCTATCGAGCGCGAAGAATTGGAGCTGCACTACCAGCCCAAGGTGCTTCTGGACAGCGGCGTAATGATAGGATCGGAAGCGTTGTTGAGATGGCCTCATCCCGAGATGGGCATGATTCCGCCGGTTCGATTCATTCCGGTCGCTGAGGATACCGGGCTGATCGTTGAACTCGGGCGATGGGTGCTGCGTGAAGCGTGCAAGACGGCGAAGGAGCTGAACGCCGATTGCCACCACCTGCACAAGATTGCAGTCAACCTTTCGGGTAAGCAATTCCAATGCTCACGGTTGGTAAACGAGATCGCTGCAATCCTCGGTGAAACCGGTTGCCGCGCGGAATGGATCGAAATCGAAATCACGGAGAGTCTGCTTCTCGATCGGAAGGGCGAGACCCTGCAGACGCTTCTTAAGCTGCGTCAAATGGGATTTTCGATTGCTATCGATGATTTTGGCACCGGTTACTCGGCGCTCAACTATCTAGCCCGCTTCCCGATCGACACGCTGAAGATCGATCGGTCATTCATAAATAGCTCGGACAAAAGGAACGAAGAATTGGTCAAAGCGATTCTGTCCATTGCACAATGTCTTGGGCAGGACGTGGTGGCGGAAGGTGTTGAGACCGCCGAGCAGGCAGCATTTCTCGCAGCGAACGGATGCGGTTCGGCGCAAGGCTTCTTTTACAGCAAGGCCCTGCCGAAGATGGAATTGATCGCTCTTTGGGTGCGCGCGTCCGCCACCGGCTTCGTTTCAGATCGTTACGCCGCTTCGCGATGATGAGCGCGAATAAGGAAAAATGTCACCTGTCTGATGGACGGTGATGCGGTGCGCGCTGTGAGACAACTCAACTTGAGCCTCGTCAATCTCTGAATGTCTGCGGTTTTTCGCGGAACAGGGGGCAACGCTGGGTCAACGACCATGCGTTGTGCGGCCCCGCGAGCCGCATTCTCGAATGCTCTGCTCCTACTGCGCGGCATTCGGTAGGCCGGGGAAAACGCGGTACACCGGCTCCTAAAGCAAGGCAGTCGCTCTCGATATGGCTTTCTTCAAAAATATTTGACAGATTATCATACAATCTGCCAAAAATGTCGCCAAGCACCTGATGGGAGGAAAATCAGTGTCTCTTAGTATGCATCACCTGGCCAAGCTTCCGTATTTTTATCCGTTCGAATTTGGCGATGGAAAAATCACGGTACTGTCCGACGGGCCGTTAGAGCTAGGAGATCCTCGCCTGAACTTCTTGGGGGTAGAGCCACGCACGGTCAGCCTGATGCTAGAGGACAATTTCCTGCCAACGAACAAAGTTGTACTCGAGCAAAACGTGCCGCTTGTTGAGATAAATGGAAGAACAATTCTATTTGATACCGGGATGGGGTCTTCCAAAGCTTTCGGGCCCACCACAGGTCGACTCCTAGCCAGCCTGAGAGAGGCAGGTCGAGATCCGACGGAGATCGATGCGGTGGTTCTGTCGCACGCCCATATCGATCATATCGGCGGTCTGTGCGATGCCAATGGAAGGTTAAATTTCCCGAACGCCGACATCTTCATCAGTGAGCGAGACTTCACGGACTGGACGGACGGGTCGTCGATCGATTCTTCATTTCAATTTCAAATCGATAACGCTCGGCGAAACCTGCTTCCCCACAAGGATCGGACCTTCTTTTTCAAAGACGGCGAGGAGTTCTTGCCGGGCGTTCACGCGATTTCGGCCCCCGGCCACACGCTCGGTCATCATTGTTTTATGCTGCAGTCGGGAAACGATCGCCTCTGTTTTCTCGGCGACCTTACGCACCATCATATCCTGTTGATGGAGAGGCCGATGATGGAATTCCGATACGACACGGACCCGAAGCTGTCAGCTAGATCCCGCACGCGCGTGCTTGATATGCTGGCGACAGATCGCATTGCGGTAATGTCCTATCACTTCGCATGGCCAGGTGCCGGGCATGTGGTGCGAAACGGAGACGGATTCCGCTATATCCCCTCTCCAATGCAGTTGCTTGCACATCGATAAGGAATTTCAAAGATGCAGATGCGTTCGGTAATCCTCAGGGAGTCGGGTCTGCCGAAGCCCTATTCAAATTCGAAACCTCTTAAGATTGAGCTTGTGGAACTGACGCCGCCTGGCCCCATGGAGGTGTTGGTCAAGATCAAGGCTGCCGGTGTCTGCCACTCTGACCTGTCCGCAATCAATGGGGACAGACCGCGTCCGCTTCCAGTCGCTCTAGGCCATGAGGCATCTGGCGTCGTCGCAGCAATCGGACCGAGTGTCGAGAAGGTTGAGGTTGGTGACCATGTAGTCATGTCATTTCTGCCGGTTTGTGGCCATTGCTCATATTGCGCTGAAGGCCGCGCCAGCCTCTGCGAACCGGGCTACCAGGCCAATGCTGCAGGAACGCTTCTATCCGGCGGCAAGCACATCCGTTTGAGAGGATACGAAATTAACCACCATAGCGGCGTTTCTGCGTTTTCCGAATATGCTGTCGTGTCGGCGAGCTCGGTAGTCAAAGTGACCAAAGATATCGATTTGGCGACAGCTGCTCTCTTCGGCTGTGCCGTTATGACCGGCGTTGGAGCTGTGATGAACACGTGTGGGGTCCGCCCAGGCCGTAGTGTGGCGGTAATCGGGCTCGGCGGCGTAGGCCTTTCGGCGATACTTGGCGCTGTTGCGAGCGGTGCAAGCGATATCGTGGCGATCGACCTAATCCAAGCGAAGCTGGATCTTGCCAAGGAGCTGGGAGCGACGAAGACTTTTTTGGCCACCTCGCCGAATATTGTTGCCCAAGTAAAAGGCGCGACAAGCGGCGGGGTAGACTACGCGATAGAGATGGCTGGATCCAAAAAGGCATTCGAGCTTGCATATGAGATTACCCGGCGCGGAGGGATGACCGCTACGGCCGGACTGGCCAGCGCAAATTCCCGTTTCGAGGTTTCGCCCTTGCCGTTGGTCGGAGAGGAGAGAACGATCAAGGGCAGCTATATGGGTTCCTGCGTGCCATCGCGCGACATACCCCGCTATATCGACCTTTACCTCAAAGGTAAGCTGCCAGTGGACAAATTGCTGTCGAGCACTGGCCCCCTTGATGAGATCAATGAGGTTTTCGACCGTCTTGACAGGGCCGAGATCAATCGACACCTAGTCTTGATGGACTGATGGCGGGGAGAATTCTCTTGAACGAGTGGACAGTGCTCGCCATCCATTACGGCACCGCGCAAAGACCAGTAAGTGACCTGATACTAGAGACGAATGACATTCATGATCGTCCATCACAAATCGACTACTTCGTGTGGCTGATCCGTCTCGAGGACCGATTAATTCTTGTTGACACTGGTTTCGAAGCCGGAGAGGGCGCGGCCAGAGGGCGGACCCTCTTGATCCATCCGGTGGCAGCACTGAGCAGCCTTGGCATCAAATCCAGCGAAATTACTGATGTCGTTGTGACACACCTGCACTACGATCACGCCGGAAACCTCCCGGCCTTTCCTAACGCCACTTTTCACATTCAGGATCGGGAGATGGCGTATGGAACGGGGCGGTGTATGTGCCATGAGCGAATGCGTCGGCCTTTTGCTACAGAAGGTGTCGTCGACGCGGTCCGGCTCGTTTTTCAGTCACGGGTACGGTTCCATGATGGGGATGGGGAAATTGTTCCTGGATGCAGGGTGCATCTGGTTGGCGGTCACTCGAAAGGTTTGCAAGTTGTTACGGTGGCAACAGGCGGCGCTTTGCTGGTTATCGCTTCCGACGCGCTTCATTTCCAGCACTATCTTGAAAATGACGGCGCGTTTCCCCTGTTTGCAGATTACCTAGAGGTCATCGAGGGTTACAACAAGCTCCGCGTCCTTGCCGGAGCAAACGGACTCATCATTCCGGGTCATGACCCTGAGGTGCTACAGAAATTTTCTCCCCTTGCGCCAGACCTCCAGTTCGCTAGAGTTCTCCTGTGACCCACAATAAACCGATTGAAATTTTTTGCTGTTTGCAGACAATCGGGTTGTCCTACGAAACGCTCCGGCAGTATATTGATTCTGTGCGTCACTAGAAATTTCATCGAAGGTTTGTTGTGAATGGGAACGATCGACCTCCAGATTAGACGTCAAAACGCCTCTCTTCGAATCCTTGTTGAGGATAAGCTCCGGCAGGCTATTTCAAGTGGCCGTTTCAAGCCCGGGCAGCGGCTGGTGGAGCGCGAGTTGTGCGAACTTATCGGGGTTGGCCGAACTTCAGTTCGCGAGGCGCTACGCCAGTTAGAAGCTGAAGGGCTTATTACTAGCTATCCGCATCGGGGGCCGGTTGTCAGCACTATCAGCTACGAGGAGGCTAGGCAGCTTTATAGTGTACGCGCGCTGCTTGAAAGCTTTGCCGGCCAGGAGTTCGCCGAGAACGGTTCGAATGAAGAGATCGTTGCTCTCCTCGAGACCGTGGAAGCGTTCGAAGCCGCAGCCAAGAGCGGTTCCGGAACGCGGATCATCGAAGCCAAGACCGCTTTTTACGATTGTTTGATGACCGGCAGCAAGAACGTGTTTGTGAAGCAAATGCTCACGTCGTTGCACAACCGGGTCACATTGTTGCGGATGACATCGATGACCCAGCCAGGGCGGCTGCAGAACAGCGTTTTCGAAATAAGAGAGATTGCGGCCGCTATTGCGTTGCGTGATGGCGACAGGGCAGCCGCGCTTTGCAAGCGCCATATCGAAATCGCGGCTAAGGTGGCGTTGGACTACTTGAGCAAGAACCCCGTCGAAACCTCCGAGTAGTTCCACAAAACGAAGTTCAGGCGACGGCTAAGGTTGACAGATTGTCTGAAAATCTGCTTACCTCTCTTATGGGAGGTGAGACACAGGAAGTGCGGCTTCCCAACAACATCATTTTGTTAGGGAGGACGTATGGGCGCCCATGCCGAGCTGATTAAACGCGTAACCCTGGCGATCGAAGATCCGGAGCTACCGCGACTGACCCCAGGTCTTACAACACGGATCTCGTTGCAAGTTGGACCAGAAAAGTCATCACTTGCTGTGGGAGGCGGGATAGTCGCACTGGACGGCGCGGACGAAAATGCTGACGTCATACTGAGTGCCCCAGAAGGAGCTTGGGAAAAGGTTATGCAGGTGCCGCCGCCGGCAACCTACCATTCGTTCACCGCCTTTCAACTCGCTAACCCTGAGTTCACGTTATCTGGTTCGCCCGTAGCAATCGCTCAAGCGCGTCCCGCTCTGGAGCGACTGTTCGAAATCGTCGTAGCGTCTCCGCCCCTAGTTGCGCCGAAGGTCGATCGAAATATTGAACAGGTCACCGGACGCTATAAGCGGGTAGAGGTCGGCGGCGTAGAACACGATATCTTTTACGAGGAAGCCGGTGCAGGAACTCCTATCCTTTTCCTCCATACGGCTGGCGCAGACGGCCGTCAGTTTCTACCGCAACTCTCCGACACTGGGTTTGCGCGTACGAACCGATTGATCTCAGTTGATCTGCCGTTTCACGGACGTTCGATGCCTCCTTTAACTTGGGACGGCTCGCCCTATCAACTCACAACGGATCTCTACCTGACCTGGTGCACGGCGATACTCGACCAGCTCGTCGGAGACAGAGCTATCGTCGTTGGAGGATCTATGGGCGCGGCGATGTGCATGGTGCTGGCGGCGGAGCGACCGGAACGTCTAATGGGTGTAATTGCGGTCGAGCCGCCGTTGAAGTCAAAGGGCCGTCGCAACCCCTTTCAACACAACGTCAACGTTCATGGGTCGCTTCATAACTCAGCCTATGTCCGCGGAATCATGAGCCCGCTCAGCCCGCAAGAAGAGCGACGCCGCGCCAGTTGGATCTACTCGCAGGGTGCTCCTGGAGTTTATCCCGGCGATCTTTCGTTCTACAGCGACGAGTTCGACGGTGCCGTCGTCGGTCCGAAGATTGATGCCAAGCGAACACCGACCGTTCTTCTCTCCGGGACCTATGACTACTCTGCGACGCCTGCAGACGGAGCAGCGCTAGCGGCCCTCATTCCTGGCAGCCGTCATGTCGTTATGGAGGGGCTTGGGCACTTTCCGATGTGCGAAAATCCTGACTATTTCCGGAGCTTCTTGCAAGACGCTATTCGGTTCGTCGAAGATAACGGCTGATCACAAAGCAACCGCGTTGGCCATTTACCGATCGTGTCCCAGCACCTGGTGTAGCTGACGGTAGGGAGTAAAGCCGAGCGCCCGCGCGCTTCTCGTTGCGCTGTAGCGGGTGATCGGCTTTGCG
>NZ_JACIFV010000036.1 GCF_014197535.1 Rhizobium aethiopicum | reverse complement strand
TCGCCCACCATCATCCCCCACGCAAATCAACGACCCACAGAATCACAATCCAATCGCCGCCGCCACAAAACATTCACAGGCTCTGAGGCGCGTAGGCCAAAGGCCGGAGCCTCGAAGGACGCGCTCCAGCATTGCTTCTAGCATCCATTGGCGCCGGTGGCCGACCTCGTCCTTCGAGGCCCCTTCGGGGCACCTTAGGATGAGGTCGGAGAGAGGTCGCGGCCAACGTTCCTCATCCTGACGCGCAGGCCAAGGGCCGGAGCCTCGAAGGACACGCCCTGGCATTGCTTCCTGCATCCATCCAACCCCGCCTCGCAGAAAAACAAAAAATCGATTTTCATTAAGGATCCCGCGTAAATTGCGGACTGCCGACGTCTCGTGCCGGAGACGGGTGGTTCTTACCCGAGTTAGCGCCTTGCACTCGGTCGCATGGTCGGGCAGGTTGGCGGCGCGAAGATCGATTCAAGGAGGCCGATGTGGCGCGAAGCTACAGCGTCTATGACGTGTTCACCGATCGAAAGCTTGCGGGCAACCCGCTGGCGGTGGTTTTCGACGGCGACAATCTCAGCGACGAGGCGATGCAGGCGATCACCCGAGAGATCAATCTCTCCGAGACGGTTTTCGTGCAGCCTTCGACCAATCCCGCCTATGCGGCGAAGCTCAGAATCTTCACGCCGGGCCGCGAGCTGCCCTTTGCCGGTCATCCCACGGTCGGCACGGCGGTGGCGTTGGCCGAGCGGGCTCACGGCGCAGCGGCGCTCGATCTCGTTACGGTGCTCGAGGAAAATGTCGGGCCGGTGCGGTGCGCGGTGCGGCTGCGAGAAGGTGAGGCGAGTTTTGCCGAATTTGACCTGCCGCGAAAATCGCAGCAGGCGGTCATGCCGCTCGACAAGCTCGGTATTGCCGATGCGCTGTCGTTGAAGGTCACCGAAATCGGCTTCGAAAATCACGTCCCCTCGGTCTGGAGCGCCGGCGTTCCGTTTCTGCTCATTCCGGTGCACGATGTCGGCACGGCGCAGCGGGTGGAATTCGATCCGCAGCTTTGGGAAAAGATCGTGCCCTTCGCCGATGGCGCGCTTGCCTCGGCCTATGTCTATTGCCGCGGCGGCGTCAATCACGTGGCGAAGTTCCATGCGCGCATGTTTGCCAGCGGTATGGGCATCGTCGAGGATCCGGCCACCGGCGCGGCGGCGGCCGCGCTCTCCGGCGCAATCCGCCATTTTGACCGGCTGACGGACGGGCACCATCCGATCATGATCGAGCAGGGCGTCGAGATGGGCCGTCCGTCCTTCATCCACCTGCATATCGATGTTGAGGGCGGAACGATTTCCAACGCACGGATCGGCGGCCAGGCGGTGCGGCTGGCGAGTGGCACACTCGATCTTTGAGCTATGCGAGCGCCGCGCTCCGGCAGGCGGGACGCTCTATCATCTCGAATTGGCGCGTCATCCCTCTCGAAGATCGATTCCGATTTCAGGATTGTGCGCCGCATTTCGGCACTGCGGAAAAATCTTTGAGATTAACCAAAGAATTTTCGCTGATGCGCTGGACAAGCCTGCCGATCCTGTTTATACGCCCCGTCACACCGCGCAGCCAAGCGCGAACGGGTGATTAGCTCAGTTGGTAGAGCAGCTGACTCTTAATCAGCGGGTCGTAGGTTCGAGCCCTACATCACCCACCAAATCTCTTGATAGGATTGATTGAATCGCGTCAGGGCATGGTCTCGTTTCGAGGCCGGCGGCATGTTTCGGCATGACTGGCTGCGTCGACCTGCGCACCCTATCTCTCCCTCGTTAACGGGAGGGGTCCATGAGAACCGTCATCTTCGTCGTGGCTTTATCCTTGCCGCTGCCCGCCTTTGCCGCCAGCGCAATGGAGGTCAGAGCGGGGGACCACAGCTGCAGCAAGCTTGCGCAGATCATCCGGCAGAACAAGAAGGTCTTTGTCCGTGTCGGTTTCGGTGGCCGCAGCTTCCGCTACCCGCCGGCACAGTGTGGCATGGGCGACAAGCGCAGCACCACAAGCGTTCGCGATGCCGGGGGGAGGCCTTGCGTTCTGGACTATGCCTGCGTGTTCGACCCGGCGTCGCCCTATAATTTTCCCTGAAATCAGAATTCGTTCTCAGTTGCGTGGGATATCATCCAAAACCGCTCACGTTTCTGCCGTTCATCACGATCTCACATTCAGGAGTTTCCATGAAAAGCGTCTTCTTGGCTTTTGCCCTGTTGTTTCCGTCCGCAGCCCTTGCCGTCGAGGCGGTAGAGGTCAATGCCAGGGATCACAGCTGCAAGGAGCTTGCGCAAATCATCCGTAAGGACAAAGCCGTTTTCGTGCGTATGGGCATCGGCGGTCGCAGCTTCCGTTATCCGCCGGCCCGATGCAACCTGGGTGACAAGTACGACACTGCAACGGTGAGGGATGGAGACGGGAACATGTGCGTTCTCGACTACGAGTGCGTGTACGATCCGCAATCCTTCTACAATAGAATTCCCAATTAATCGGGCTGCAGGTTCCGCTTCACGCGGCGACCGTGAAATCGCTCGGTCTTCCCCGATAGACCAAGAAAAAAGGCCGGGCGAAACTCGCACCGACCTTCCTCGATCTGTCTCAATGACGGCTGCCAGTACATCCGTGGTCAGCCGTCAGAGACAAATTTAATAATCTCTAAATAAGTGCCGATTGCGGTTATTCAAGGGCTGGCCGTAGAAAAGAAGCTGGTGCCGATCTCGACTTTGAGGTTAGGGTCGCCCCAGTATCTTACGCTATTCAATGCATAGATCCTCCTTGGCGTGTCCTGCAGGATGCGCCAAGGAGGCATCTAGCGCGGCTTCTTACGACCGGAGCGGTTACTGCTGGGCAGGAGCGGCCGGCGGGGTGGCCGGTGCAGGTGCCGGAGCAGGCGTTGCGCTGTTATCGGTCGGAGCGATCGGTTTAGCCGGGGCCGGCTCGGACTGGGTCGTGGAGGCTGTCGTATCCGGCGAAGTGCCGGGAGATGTGCTGCTCCACTGCGAATAGGCGAATGCAGCAACAGCGATCACGGCCAATGCAGCAACCCAAACAACCCACGTATTGCTGCTGCGCGCCGGCGGCGTCGTGCGCAGGTCCAGGTTCGGGTTCAGCGGGCGATTCGGATCGTTGGGATTATTGGGGTCGTACGTCATGGTACTTTCTCCTCTTTCGGTAAGGGAAGAAATGGATGAGTGGGACTTTTGTTCCATTCCGGGGCCGAAGCGTTTGTATTGGCGTGGTTTTTGGGGCTGGAGGGGTTTCCGAAGCGTCGGTGGTATACTCCTGTACAGACACACCTGGCATTGTTGCCCTTTGCAGGCAATGAAAGATGTGCCGTGTAGCCCCCTCATCTGCCTGCCGGCATCGACCGGGGTCGAGCCACTGGTCTCGACCCGTCCTTCGGACCCCCGCTGGGCAGAAGGGGCTCGTGGTGGCGCCTCGCTCCAATTGCGACGTTTGCGGTAGATTTGGCCACCGTGCGGCTCATCCCCTTCTCCCCAGCGGGGAGAAGATGCCGGCAGGCAGATGAGGGGGTGAGGAGCGCTAGCGACGAACGCCTTGAGCGGCAAGCGAAAGGCATTGCGGAGGATGACACCCGAAGAGATCTTCGGCTGTCATATGCACGGCACAGCCGCCGTATAGACGGAAACAACCGCAGCGGAAGCGTTGTCCTTGACAGGGCGGGGTGTCTTTGCCAATGCTTTGGGTCTGGGGCTGCGATCACCCCACGAGGCGACATGCTGAAGAATCGCGTCCGGTAAAACCGATCAACGGAGGGACGCGTCATGCCGTCATTTCTCGAAATATCTCCCGACAAGCTCAGCCGGCTCATCGGAACTCCTGGGGCGCCTTGCATCATCGACGTCCGCACGGACGAGGATTTTGCGCTCGATCCGCGCCTGGTGCCGGGTTCGATCCGGCGCGAGCACGCCGAGGTTGCGTCCTGGGCCGATAGCATCGATGCCGATGCCGTCGTCGTGGTCTGCCACAGGGGAGCCAAACTCAGCCATGGTGTCGCCGCCTATCTCAGGCATGCGGGAATTGAGGCGGAAAGCCTCGAGGGTGGCTTCGAAGCCTGGGCCGCGGCCGGACCAGCGGTGCCCGAGGCAAAGCTGCCGCGCCGCGACGCGCAGGGACGCACCGTCTGGGTGACCAGGGCGCGGCCGAAGATCGACCGCATCGCCTGTCCCTGGCTGATCCGGCGCTTCGTCGATCCGAATGCCGTCTTCCTGTTCGTGCCGGCGCCTGAGGTTGTCGCCGTCGGCGAGCGCTTCGGGGCTGCGCCCTTCGACATCGAGGACGTGTTCTGGAGCCATCGCGGCGAGCTCTGCACCTTCGACGTGATGGTCGAGGAGTTCGGGTTGGCGTCCGAACCGCTCTTGCGCCTGGCGCAGATCGTCAGGGCGGCGGATACGGCCAGGCTCGATCTCGCACCCGAGGCGTCCGGTCTCCTTGCCGCCTCCCTCGGCCTCTCCAGAATGTATTCCGACGATCTGGAGCAGCTCGAGGCCGGAATGCTTCTCTACGATGCCTTCTTCCGTTGGTGCCGCGATGCGACCGAAGAGACCCACAACTGGCCCGCGCCGAAAAAGAGGGCATGAGATGGTCGATATGACGGAGAATGCGCCCGCCGGACAGGCGGGCAAGAAGGACGCGGGCGAGGGGCATCACCACGGCGTTTCGTTCGGGGAGGCCTTCCGGGTGTGGCTGCGCGTCGCCGCCTTGAGCTTCGGTGGCCCGGCCGGCCAGATCGCCGTCATGCACCGGATCATCGTCGACGAAAAACGATGGATCGGCGAGCACCGCTTTCTGCATGCCCTGAATTATTGCATGCTGCTTCCTGGGCCCGAGGCCCAGCAGCTCGCCGTCTATATCGGCTGGCTGATGCATCGCACATTGGGCGGTCTCGTCGCCGGCGTGCTCTTCGTGCTGCCGGGCTTCCTGTCGATCCTCGGCCTCAGCTATATCTACGCGGCTTACGGCAGCATCGGCATCGTCGCCGGCCTATTCTTCGGCCTGAAGGCGGCTGTCCTGGCGGTCGTCGTGCAGGCCGTCATCCGCATCGGCAGCCGGGCGCTGAGGAACCGCGTCATGCTTGCCGTCGCGGCCGCAGCCTTCGTCGCCATCTTCTTCTTCCACGTGCCGTTCCCGCTGATTGTGCTGGCCGCGGGAATTATTGGCTTCTTCGGCGGCAGGCTCGGCCTCGACGCCTTCAAGGCGGGCGGCGGCCACAAGGCCGCAAGCGGCGCGGTGCTGTCGGATGCCGAATCGGCGCTGGGCGAGGGTATTCCGGCGCATGCGCGCCCCAACCTCGCCTGGTCGCTGCGCATATCGGCTATACTGCTCGCCCTCTGGCTGGTGCCGGTCGCCGCCCTTTACACGTTCTTCGGACCAGGTGACGTCTTCAGCCAGATCGGCCTCTTCTTCAGCAAGATGGCGGTCGTCACCTTCGGCGGCGCCTATGCCGCGCTCGCCTACGTCGCGCAGCAGGCCGTGCAGCATTTCGGCTGGCTGAAACCCGGCGAGATGCTGGACGGTCTCGGCATGGCCGAGACCACGCCGGGGCCGCTGATCATGGTGCTCCAGTTCGTCGGCTTTATGGCCGCCTTTCGCAATCCAGGCTCGCTCGATCCGATGCTTGCCGCCACCCTTGCCGCGATCCTGACGACATGGGTAACCTTCGTGCCCTGTTTCCTTTGGATATTCCTTGGTGCGCCCTTCATCGAAAAGCTGCGCGGCAATGTGGCGCTTGCCGGGGCAATGTCGGCGATCACGGCGGCGGTGGTTGGGGTCATTCTCAACCTCGCCATCTGGTTCGGGCTGCACACGCTGTTTGCCGAAGTCGCGCAGGTCAGTTTCGGCAACCTGCAGCTCGATATTCCCGAGCTGCAATCTGCCGTACCGGCGGCAATCGCGCTCTCCGCCGCCGCCGCCATCGCACTCTTCCGCTTCAAGACCTCAGTTATTGCGACGCTCTTCGGCTGTGCGATCGCAGGCATGCTTTGGACGCTGGCGATGAATTGATCAGGCCTCTGCTCCCTCGGCGGGAATGCGGGTCGCGAGCATCTTGTCGATGCGCATGCCGTCCATGTCGAGCACCTCGAAGCGCCAGTCTTCGAAGAGGAAGGTTTCACCGGCTTCCGGGATATGCTGAAGCTGATGCAGCGCGAAGCCCGCCAGCGTATGGAAATCGGCGTCGGGGCGATCCTTGAGGCCCAGCCGTTCGAAGGCGTCGAAGGCCGGCATCATCGCGTCGATCAGCAGCGAACCGTCTTCACGTACGACGATGTCGGGCTCCTCGTCGGCGCCCGGCAGATCGCCGGCGATGGCTTCGAGCAGGTCTGTCTGGGTGACGATGCCCTCGAGACTGCCATATTCGTCGACGACGATGGCAAGGCGCACGGGCGACGCCTTGAAGCTGTCGATGACGCGCACGACCTTGCTACCCTCATGCAGCACCAGGGGCTGCTTGATCACCTCCAGCGGCCTGACCTTGCCGCCGTCGAGGACCTGATCGAGAAGATCCTTCTTCAGCACCATACCGATCGGCTCGTCGATCGAGCCGCGGGCGACCAGCAACTGTTCATGGCTGCATTCTCGGATCGTCTTCAGAATCTCCGCCTCGCTGTCGTCGGCATCGAACCATTCGATGTCGAGACGCGGGGTCATGATGTCGGAGATCGGCCGGTCGCCGATATTGAATACCCGTTCGACGAGCTGTTGCTGCACCTGGTTCAGAAGACCCGCCTCCTGGCTCTCGGCGACCAGCAACTTCAACTCCTGGGGCGAGTGGAACGAGGATTCGCCGGTTCCGGCGCGCAGGCCGACCGCCCGCAGCACAAGGTTGCCCATACCGTTCAAGGTGAAGATCGCCGGCTTGAACAATAGCAAGAAAAGGCCGAGGGGGCGCACGACCGCAAGCGAGGTAGCCTCGCTGCGCTGCAGCGCCAGGCTTTTAGGCGCGAGCTCGCCGAGCACGATATGCAGCGCCGTGATGATGACGAAGGCGATGACGATGGCGATGGTATGGGCGCCGGTCGTTACCCATGGCTCAGGCAGCCAGGAGAGCAACGGTTCGATCAGATGGGCGAGCGCCGGCTCGCCAACCCAGCCCAGAGCCAGCGACGAGATGGTGATGCCGAGCTGGGTGGCGGCGAGATTGGCGTCGAGATTGTCGATGGCGCGCTGGAGCGCGGAGGCATTCATGCGACCGGCCGCGACAAGCTCGGCAACACGGCTGCGCCTCATCGAAACTAGTGCGAATTCGGCGGCGACGAAGAAGCCATTGGCAGCGACGAGAAAGAACACGGCTAGTATCCCGACAAAGTCGAAGAGCCCGCCCGCGGATTCGGACATATTTTGCTTACCCCTGAATTGATGCGAGTCCGAAACTACACGCTCGCGCAGAGCTGGCAAGGCGCGGCCGCCATTCTTGCGATGCCGCGGCGCTTATCGCTTCGGCGCTTCGAAGAGCTCGACAGGGTTTCCGGCCGGGTCTTCCAGCAGGATCTGCTTGCCACCGATGCCCTGGACTATGTCGTTGCGAAAATGCGCGCCCGCCCGGCGCAGCTTGGTGACTTCGGCTTCGAGGTCGGCGACTTCGATCTGGATGCGGTTCCATCCGCCGGGCTCCGGCTTTCGTCCGTCGAGCATTGCCTGGGAGGCGCCGCCCGGTCCGGTCGTGCCGCTGACGAGCAGACGAAAACCGTCCCTCGTCAGAATGGCGAAGCTCGGGGCCGGGTGAAGCGCGACCGAGAAGCCGAGATGCCGCGTGTAGAATTCCAACGCGGCGTCGACGTCGTCGACGATATAACGCATGCTGATGCCGGGCATGATTTCCTCCATCATCTCTTAAGTCGGGCGATCCCATGCGGCGGGTCCAACGGCCCGGCGCTCGATCGAAAGCGCGGAGCAACGCTCCGTCGTTTGAATCTGCGCCCAATTCTGCAGAAAATCGAATCCGATCTTCCGGACTATGCGTCGATTGCGTCGTGTCGGGAAAAGCGGCTATTCACCGGGATATATAAGATTAATCTAAAATACGAGACCCACCCCGCAGGCATTGGATTCGATTACGAAAGTTTAATTTAAGTTTCAGTTTCGGTTCATCTTTTCGGACCTGGTTTGCTCCTGTGCCCGACACGAGGAACCCCACATGAAAAAGCTCTTCGCAGCCTTCTTTCCGCTTCCCTCTCGCCGATCGTCGCCTCCCAAGCCAGCGCGGATGATTTTCGCCGCCCGCCTGTCGTCGTCCAGAAGAAGGTGATCGTCAAGAAGACGGTCGTGCGGCCGCATTGGAAGAAGGGATATCGTGTCAATGCCCGCGAGCGCCGCCATTTTCACGACATCAACGACTACCGCCGCTACCGCCTGCCGCCTCCGCCCCGCGGCTATCGCTGGTTCCGCGCCGACAACGACTTCCTGCTGCTCGGCGTTACCAGCGGGGTGATCTCCAGCATTATCGTCGGACGCTGATTGGGAGTGGATGAGGGCGGCGGAGGCCGCCCTTTCCGGTCTTTGGGAAGGTGCGGGGGAGAGGAAAGGGCACGCCGTGTGACACCCCCCTCTGCCCTGCCGGGCATCTCCCCACAAGGGGGAGATTGGCAACAGGCTTGACCTTCCTGCCCATCTACGGTTTCGTCGACCGCCACGTTAATTATTTGGGGAAGCAGTTACACCCAGTCGATCTCCCCACTTATGGGGGAGATGCCCGGCAGGCAGAGGGGGTGCCAAGCACACAGACCTTTGTCTATGCGTCCCGCATCATCCCCGCCGGCGCGACGGCACTATCTGTTCCGCGATGACCCTGAGCAATCCCTTGGCTTTTCGCGGCGTCTCATCGACAACGTCATGCGTTAACGGATGCAGCCCCTCGATCGACGGCAATAGATCGCATTCCTCGCAGACGCAGCGATAGCGTTTGATCGCTGTCGCCTTCATGCCGCCCGCCGGCTCCAGCTGGCGAAGGGGTCGGGCAGGTTGCGCCAGCGTTTGGGCGCGAAGGCATCGCTTTGCACCAGACAGGCGTCGAGTTCGCTCCTGATCCAGGCCTCGTCCATCGGGTCGGCGCCGATGAAGACGATTTCCTGGCGGCGGTCGCCCCAGACGGGGTCGAGATAGGGGCCGATGGCGCTGAGGAAACCGGGCGCGTCGGGCCATTGTTCGCGCGACACGGAAGCCCACCACAGGCCCATCTTGCCGGTGCGCACGATCGCGCCGGCCCGACTGATCTCGCCGACATGGTGCGGTCGGGTCGCCAGCCAGAAGAAGCCCTTGGTGCGCACCACGCCCGGCCATGTCCGATCGAGAAAAGCCTGCAATTTTGCCGGATGGAAGGGCCGTTTCTCGCGATAGACGAAGGAGCGAATGCCGTATTCCTCGGTCTCCGGCACGTGATCCCTGAAGCCGTGCAGCTCCTTGTACCAGAGCGGGTGGGTCTCGGCCCTCCCGATGTCGAAACGGCCGGTGCCGAGCACTTCCGCGAGCGGCACCTCGCCGAAATCGGCCTCGATCAGCTTCGCATCCGGATTGAGGCCGACGATGATCTTGCGCGCGGCGTCGCGCTGTTCCTCGCTTGCCGTGCCGATCTTGTTCAGCACCACGACATCGGCGAACTCGATCTGTTCGACCAGCAGGTCGACGATCGTCCTGTTGTCGCCGTCACCTGCGGTCTCGCCGCGGTCGGCGAGGAAATCGGCCGAGGCATAGTCGGCCAGCAGATTGGCCGCATCGACGACGGTCACCATCGTATCGAGCTTTGCGACGTCGGAAAGGCTCTGGCCATTCTCGTCGCGGAATTCGAAGGTGGTGGCGACGGGCAGGGGCTCGGCGATGCCTGTGGATTCGATCAGCAGGTAATCGAAGCGGCCCTGATCAGCGAGAGCGCGCACCTCCTTCAACAGGTCGTCGCGCAGCGTGCAGCAGATGCAGCCATTGGTCATCTCGACCAGCTGTTCCTCGGTGCGGGAGAGATTGGCGCCGCCATCGCGCACGAGGCTGGCGTCGATGTTCACCTCGCTCATGTCGTTGACGATGACGGCGACGCGCAGGCCCTCGCGATTGGCGAGCACATGGTTGAGCAACGTCGTCTTGCCGGCGCCGAGAAAGCCGGAGAGCACCGTGACCGGAAGTCTGTTGTCCATGGAAACCTCATTGATATATATGTTATATCATTACATAATTGATGCCGAAAAAAGGCGGAACGGGGTCATCCGCCTCTTTCCGCCTCAGCTCTTTCCAGGGCGTCGCATGAATCTCATGCGCTGGAAAGGCAAGCCTTCATGCTATCGGCAATGCCGCGCATGAGGGTGAAGTAGAGATCTGGGCCGGCCTTGAGCGTTGCCGCTTCCGGGTCGAGCACGCCTGATTTGGCGCTCGTGCCCTCGATGACGACCTTGACGAGGCGCGGCTCGAATTGCGGTTCGGCAAAGACGCAGGTTGCGCCGAGTTCGCCGACCTTGCGGTGGATTTCCGAGACGCGCTCGGCGCCGGGAATGGTTTCCGGGCTGACGGTGATCGAGCCGGCGACGCGGATGCCGTAACGGTGCTCGAAATATTGGTAGGCGTCGTGGAAGACGACGAAGGGCTTGTCCTTGACGGGGGCGACGGTGGCGGCGATCTCGTTGTCCAGCGCCGTCAGCTTGTCATCAAGCCCCTTGGCATTGGCCTGATAGGTCAGCGCATTGGCGGGATCGGCGGCGACCAGCGTGGTGGTGATGACGGTGGCCATCGCTTTCGCATTCATCGGGTCGAGCCAGAGGTGCGTGTCGAAGGCGCCATGCCCGTGCTCATGTTCTTCATGATCATCGTGATGCGCTTGGTCACTGTCATGTCCGGGCTCAGCCGCATGATCGTGATCATGGTCATCTCCGGCGGCATCCGCATGCTCGGGGGCGCTTTCATGGTCTCCGTCGTCATGTGCCTCGAAGGCGCCGCCTTCGCGGAAGGGCAGCGCGGTCAAACCAGGCGCATGGTCGAGTTCGACGACACTGGCGTTCGAGCCCAGAGCCTCGAGCGGCTTTTCCAGAAAAGCCTCCAGGTTCGGGCCGACCCAGAAGATGACCTTGGCCTCCTGCAGCGACCGCGCGTTCGAAGGCTTCATGCTGTAGGTGTGCGGAGAGGAGGCGCCATCGACGATCAGTTCCGGCTCGCCGACGCCCTGCATGATCGCCGCAACCAGCGAATGGATCGGCTTGATCGAGGTGACGACGACGGGCGCATCGGCTGCCTGCATCGTGCCGGCAAGGAGCAACGCAGGGATCGCAAAGGCCGGGATGGCGAGGGTAGCCGGAATTCTGAGGGCCAGGCTGTGCAGGGCAGGCCCCAAGGCGCGTTTCATCATATGCTCCGCTTGAATTGCAAGTGTTATGTTATTACATCAATTGCGTTATGCTATAACGTGTGCAATAGCAGGATGCAACAGCGCTTTCGGAAAATTTGATGCTCTCTCCCGCAAATGCCAAGGGCGAACGGCTGGTTTCGCTCGAAGATGTCGGTGTCCTGCGCGGCGGCCGCTGGCTGGTGCGCGGCGTCGAATTTTCGGTCTCGCGCGGCGAGATCGTCACGTTGATCGGGCCGAACGGCTCGGGCAAATCGACGAGCGCCAAGGCGGCGATCGGTGTGCTGAAGCCGGATGAGGGCAGGGTGGAACGTTTCCCTGGCCTCAAGGTCGGCTATGTCCCGCAGAAGCTTTCGATCGATTGGACGCTGCCGCTGACGGTGCGCCGGCTGATGACGCTGACCGGGCCGCTGCCAGAGCGCGATATGCAGGCGGCGCTCGAAGCCGCCGGCATCGCCCATATGATCGGCGCCGAGGTGCAGCACCTTTCCGGCGGCGAGTTCCAGCGGGCGCTGATGGCCCGCGCCATTGCCCGCAAGCCCGACCTGCTGGTGCTCGACGAGCCGGTGCAGGGGGTGGATTTCTCCGGCGAGATCGCGCTTTACGACCTCATCAAATCGATCCGCAATGCCAGCGGCTGCGGCATCCTGCTGATCTCGCACGATCTCCATGTCGTCATGGCCGAGACCGATACGGTGATCTGCCTCAACGGCCATGTCTGCTGCCGCGGCACGCCTGAGGCCGTCAGCCGCAGCCCGGAATATGTGCGCCTGTTCGGCAGCCGGGCGGCCCAGACGCTCGCCGTCTACAGCCATCACCACGATCATACGCACCTGCCGGATGGGCGCGTGCTGCATGCGGACGGCTCAGTGACCGATCATTGCCATCCCGAAGATGGACATCACGCGCATGAGCACGCTCATGATTCGCATGAACACGCACATGGCCAGGATCATGGGCATGCGCACGCCCATGACGATCATCATGAGCACGATCATGCTCATGAACACGCCCATTCCCGCAGCGGGGAGGGCCGCCATGCTTGACGATTTCTTCGTGCGCGCGATCCTTGCCGGCGTCGGGCTGGCGCTGACGACCGGGCCGCTCGGCTGCTTCATCATCTGGCGGCGCATGGCCTATTTCGGCGATACGATCGCCCATTCGGCGCTGCTCGGCGTCGCATTGTCGCTGCTCTTCGAACTCAACCTGACGCTGGCGGTCTTCGCCGTCGCCGCGCTCGTCTCGGTGCTGCTGCTCTTCCTGCAGAAGCGCCAGGCGCTGTCGGCCGATGCGCTGCTCGGCATCCTCTCGCATGCGACACTGGCGATCGGCCTCGTCATGGTCGCCTTCATGAGCTGGGTCAGGATCGACCTCATCGCCTTCCTGTTCGGCGATATCCTCGCCGTGTCCACCACCGATATTGCGCTGATCTGGGGCGGCGGGCTGTTCGTGCTGGCGGCGATCGCCTGGCTGTGGCGCCCGCTCTTGGCTGCCACCGTCAATGCCGAGCTGGCCGAGGCCGAGGGGCTGAGCCCCGAGCGGGCGCGGCTGTTCTTCATGCTGCTGATGGCAGTGGTCATCGCGATTGCCATGAAGATCGTCGGCATCATGCTGATCACCTCGCTGCTGATCATTCCGGCGGCCGCCGCACGGCGCTTCTCGGTCACGCCGGAGATCATGGCGGTGCTTGCCTCGCTGATCGGAGCGGCCGCCGTCGTCGGCGGGCTGTTCGGCTCGCTGACCTACGACACGCCGTCTGGTCCTTCGATCGTGGTCGCGGCGCTGATCCTCTTCATTCTCAGCCTGCTTCCCGTCAGGCGCCGCGCGCTCGCGCAAGGACAAGGCTCATGACAACACCGCAGCTCACCAAGAACCAGTCGCTGGTCTTCGAGGTGCTTGAAAAGGCCGAGGGGCCGCTCAGCGCCTATACCATCCTCGACAAGCTGCGCGACCATGGTTTTCGCGCGCCGCTGCAGGTCTACCGGGCGCTGGAGAAGCTTCTCGAATATGGCGTCGTGCACCGGCTCGAAAGCATCAATTCCTTCGTTGCCTGCGCCCATCCCGGCGACAATTGCCACAGCCACGGCATCGTCGCTTTCGCCATCTGCGAAAGCTGCGGCCAGGTGATGGAATTCCACGACCACGAGGTCGACCACCGGCTGATGGGCTGGGTGCGCGGGCAAAAGTTCAAGCCCGAGAAGACCACGATCGAGATCCGCGGCTTGTGCGAGGCCTGCGCGGCGTAAGGCGGGGAGCCGCCCGTTGCAAACGATAGAGCGATCAAAAAGATAAGGCCGGCAAACCGGCCCTCCACTTGTTGACAACCTTTTTCCGTCCGAGTCATCCTCGCGCTGGCTTCGAGGATCTGCTTCGTGTCGAACGCAGGGAGATGCTCGCGACAAGCGCGAGCATCAGGAAAGAGGGTTCGCCGCTCTGCCGGCCAGCGGAGTGGCGCGGGCAAACCGCCTTAACCGTTCCGATCAGTTTTTGCCCGGGCCGCCTTTGCCGGAACCGTCATTACCGCCCTTTCCGGCCCCATCGCTGCCCGCGCCGTCGTTGCCACCCTTGCCAGCACCGTCATTGCCGCTGCTGCCCGCGCCATCGTTGCCGCTCTTGCTGGCATTGCCATTGCCGCTGCTGCCCGCGTTGTCGTTGCCGCCCTTGCCGGCACCGTCATTGCCGCTGCTGCCCGCGCTGTCATTGCCGCCCTTACCGGCACCGTCATTGCCGCTGCTGCTCGCGCCGTCGTTGCCGCCCTTGCCGGCATCGCCATTGCCGCTGCTGCCCGCGTTGTCGTTGCCGCTCTTGCCGGCATCGCCATTGCCGCTGCTGCCCGCGTTGTCGTTGCCGCTCTTGCCGGCATCGCCATTGCCGCTGCTGCCCGTGCCGTCGTTGCCGCCTTTGTCGGGACCGTCGTTGCCGCCCTTGCCATGGCCGTGATCCTCCCCGTCCTTGCTGCCGCCGTGATGGTCTTCTCCATCCTTACCGGGTTCATCCTTGGCGTGGTCGTGATCCTTCCCGTCTTTGCCGCGGCCGTGATCATCGTGGTCCTTGCCGCCCTTGTCGCCTTTGCCGCCTTTGCCGCCCTTGTCGCCTTTGCCGCCCTTGTCGCCCTTGCCGCCCTTGTCGCCCTTGTCTCCCTTGCCGCCCTTGTCGCCCTTGTCGCCCTTGTCGCCCTTGTCGCCTTTGCCGCCTTTGCCGCCCTTGTCGCCCTTGTCGCCCTTGCCGCCCTTGTCGCCCTTGTCTCCCTTGCCGCCCTTGTCGCCCTTGTCGCCCTTGTCGCCCTTGTCGCCTTTGCCGCCTTTGCCGCCCTTGTCTCCCTTGTCTCCCTTGTCTCCCTTGTCTCCCTTATCGCCCTTGTCGCCCTTGTCGCCTTTCTCGCCCTGGTCGCCCTGGTCACCGCTGCCGCCCTGGTCACCGCTGCCGCCCTGGTCACCGCTGCCGCCCTGGTCGCCGCTGCCGCCCTGGTCACCGCTGCCGCCCTGATCGCCGCTGCCGCCCTGATCGCCGCTGCCGCCTTGATCGCCGCTGCCGCCCTGATCGCCGCTGCCGCCCTGATCGCCGCTGCCGCCCTGGTCGCTGCTGCCGCCCTGGTCGCCGCTGCCGCCCTGATCGCCGCTGCCGCCCAGGTCGCCGCTACCGCCCTGATCGCCGCTGCCGCCATTTTGGCCGACGTCTTTGCTGTCCCCGTCATCGCCACGGTTGCCATTGCTGGCGTTCGAGCTGGTGCTGGATGTCTTCTTGTCGCCGGCGTCATGGCTGCTGCGATCTTTATCGTTCGGACCGAACTTGCTGTCGGTCTGTATTGCCCGCGTGGGCATGCACAGCCTGTATTCGAGCGTGCCGCGGACTGCGGCTTTGCAATTAACGACTGTGGGGGCTGCCGTCGCCAAGCTGCTGCTTGCCAGAAGGGACGCCACAGCGAGGCTGAATTTTGCTGCTCTGCTGATCATTTCACTCGTCTCCCAAGGTTAATTAACCGTTAATGGGGAGAAGATTTATACTAACAAGGGATTAACTTGAAGAATAAACGATGGTTAATCTGTTTCAATCGCCAAATACAGTTAAATTCTAAAGTATAAAATTTTAATAAATTTTTATACTGGCTGTGTTATTCTCCCGTTACGAACAGAGGGAATCGGCCATGAAGCGTCTCCTTTCTCTTGCGGTATTTTTGGTGATTGTTCCGCATTTTCAGGCCGTTGCCGGATCGTCGCTGCCGGTGACGCGAAGCATCGGCGCACCGGTGGGATTCGCTGCGGCCTGCGCCAAGTACAAGTGGCTGTGCGGCAGGACGGTGGCGCAGCAGCTGAACGATCAGGCGGGAATAGCGCTTCTTCAAAAGGTCAATCGCTCCGTAAACGGACGTATCGTTTCGGCGGAAGATCGCTCGTCATCCGGAAATGGGGATGTCTGGTCACTTCCGGTTGCCGGCCGTGGCGACTGCGAGGACTATGCGCTGCAGAAGATGAAGGACTTGATCGAGGCGGGTTTTCCATCGAACAGGCTGGCGCTTTCCGTGGTGATCGGACCGCATGATCAGAACCACGTCGTTCTGATTGCCCGCACGGCCGGCGGCGATTATGTGCTCGACAATCTGACCAGCGCCGTGAAGCCCTGGCGCACGACGGGTTACACGTTTCTGGCCACCCAGGATTTCCAGTCCCGCACCGGCTGGCGCGTGACGCTTGCCGGCCCCCGCGCCGGCGAGTTCTCCTGAGCTGAAAGCCGCAAGGCGGCGCGCTCGCTGCCGAAGGCTTCAGCCGCGAAAGGAATTCGTCCGTGACCAAAACCGAACTTGCCGATCTCTACCGAGGCTACATCGCCTGCCTGAACCGGCAGAACTGGCCCGATCTCGGCCAGTTCGTCGACGGGGATGCTGTCCATAATGGCCGGCGGCTTGGGCTTGCGGGCTACGTCGCCATGCTGGTGCGGGATTTCGATCTGATTCCCGATCTCTCTTTCAATGTGCGGATGCTTCTTATCGATCCGCCTTACGTCGCCTGCCGGCTGGGCTTCGACTGTTCGCCGAAAGGAAAATTTCTCGGGCTGGATGTGAACGGCAGGCGCCTTTCCTTCACCGAAAACGTGATCTACGAATTTCGCGGCGGAAAAATCATCGAGGTCTGGTCGGTCATCGACAAGGCGGCGATCGAGGCTCAGCTTGTGGACGGGCTGTGACACGGCGGAGCTGGACTTCGTCAGAGGATGGCGACGCGCTCGCCGAAAGGCGTATCCTCGTCGAAATTGCGGGTGCCGATCCGCTCGCTTTCACCAGACAGGAGCGGCTGTTCCGCTGCTTCCCCGGCCTCTTCTCCTTCGCCCGATCGCGCATGCCCATGCTGCTTTCGTGGATGCTCCTCGTGATCGACGAGCAGATTCGCATGCGGAACAAGATTGCCCGCACCATTCGTCTCCGCGGCTCCGTTCGATGCCTGCTGATCGGCAGTGATCTGCGACTGGCGGGCGGCAATCCAGGCATTGTCGGGTTCCGAGCCGATCGAGGTGCTGATGCCGACCTTGGTGGGCTCGGACGCGGCCGTGGAGGAGATGCGGTTGACGGCTTCGACCATGGGACACTCCTGCTGGTGTGAACCGGCGGACCAGTTGAGCCGTCATGCGACGGCTGATTGGCCGATCCAAGATTCAAATATTGGGCCTCAGCGGGAAAACGCAAGGCGGCATGGCTGCCCTCTGGAAAAGGCGGATTCAGGTGCGAAGGTGGGAAATTCGACGATGGATTGCATGGGCGGCAAGCTGCCTGGCGCGTGCAAGATGTAAGAATCAGAAACACTTTGTGACTAAGCTACTACAAAAGCTGCACTTTTCGACTTGCGAGGCAAGTAGAGATAACGGATATTGCTCTCATGTTGAGGACGCTCTCATGATCCGAATGATAGAAGACCCTGCCGAACTGGCTGGCGAAGACATCACTGGAAAATATATTCTCCGTAAGCTGAATTATCATTGGTTCGCTTACGGCAAGGCGGCCATCGTGACCGCCTGTAAAGGCACGATCCTCCATCTCGATCGGGAGGAAACGGTCTATTCCGAGCGCTGGGGCCGTCGCGCCTATACAGGGACCGGTAAGCGTTATCCCGGCGGCATCTGTCCCATTTCGGCGGTCGCCTGTGTTTGCGATACCCCCGAAGACGTCAATGCCGTCATTCAGCTGGATGTCGAAGCGCAGGACGAGTTCTATCAGCTGATCGCCAAGACCGAAGCCAGGGTTCGGGCGCTTGCCGCTTCGTCGGGAGAGAACCAGTTTTTGGAAGCGGCCGAATAGGCGTTTTTCAACAATATCAAACACTGCCGCAACGGCAGTCTCGGCCACGCAACTGCGGAAACACTGACGTCTGTTATTGGAGGCAGTTTCATTTGCCACCTTGCCACGGTTGTTGCGCGCGTTTCACTTCCTAAATCAGGCGTAGGACTGTCGGATTTTTGCCGCCGCTGCTGACAGCAGAAGGCGCTTGCCCGGTGGAGCGGAAAACGGTCATGACGCAGGAACACAGCCAGCTGCGTCGCTCGTTTGCGGCGGCGCCGTCGCTCGGATCGCTCGCGATAACCGTCGCAGTGATGGTTGTTGCACTGTTCTGGCCCGCCGGCACGTTCGCCTGGCCGCGCGGCTGGATTTTTCTCGGTCTCTTCCTTGCGCTGACTGCAATCGCGCTCGTCTGGATCTCGCGGACGAATCCGGAGTTGTTCGCGGCGCGCAGCCGATATCAGAAGGGAACCAAGCGTTGGGATGCCGTGGTCGCGACGCTGACGATCATTCTCTTTGCTGCCGTTCTTCCGGTCGGCGCGTTCGACGACGGCCGTTTCCACTGGGCGCCGCAACCCTGGTGGGTCGTTCTCCTCGGTTATCTCGTGATGAGCGCCGGCTATCTCGGCCTCATCTGGGCGCAATCGGTCAACCGGCATTTCGAGCCGACGGTGCGCATCCAGACCGACCGCGACCACAAGGTCATCGACACCGGCCCCTATGCCACCATCCGCCACCCCGGCTATGCCTTCGCCATCGTGCTCGCCGCCGGCATGGCGCTGTCACTCGGGTCGCTCTCTGCGTTGATCCCCGTGGGGCTGCTCGTCGTCGTGCTCTTTGGCCGGACGCTCGGAGAGGAGGCGGAGTTGCGCAAGGGGCTTGAAGGATATGCGGAGTATATGGAGCGGGTGCGCTGGCGCTGGATCCCGGGTGTTTGGTGAGAGGACCGTAATATCCGATTATTTGCCTTCACTTGCGCTCCGTGCACTCGCTCCTGTCGTCGCTCACCCCCTCATCTGCCTGCCGGCATCTTCTCCCCGCTGGGGAGAAGGGACTCGCGGCAGCGCCTCGAGCCATTCCGGTAGGAAACGATGGTCGGCGGCTCGCTCCCTCTTCGCCCCAGCGGGGAGAAGATGCCCGTCAGGGCAGATGAGGGGGTGAGGAGCGGAAGCGATGCACGCCTTGAGCGCAAGCGAAAGGCAAATGAGGCATATTTTCCTGGAAGAGGCGCCTCTTAATCACCCAATCACCCTGAGATCCCGCGCAAACCGCTGCCAATTCGCCACATAATTTTTCGCCGAGCGGCGAATGCCCTCGACAACCGCCTCGTCAAGCACCCGCAACACACGGGCCGGTGCGCCGACGATTAACGAATTGTCGGGGAATTCCTTACCCTCCGTCACCAGCGCATTGGCGCCGACGAGACAGTTGTTGCCGATCTTGGCGCCGTTGAGAATGGTCGCGCCCATGCCGATCAGCACGTTGTCGCCAAGCGTGCAGCCGTGGAGGATGGCGTGGTGGCCGATCGTGCAGCCTTTGCCCGTCGTCAGCGGAAAGCCCATGTCGGTATGGGCCATGACGCCTTCCTGGATATTGGTGCCGGCGCCGATGGTGATCCTCTCATTGTCGCCGCGCAGCACCGATCCGAACCAGATGCCGACATTCTCGCCGAGTTCGATATCGCCGATCACATGGGCATCCGGAGCGATCCAGTGGAGGTCGGCGGGCGGCAGTTTCGGCGTCCGGCCGCCAAGGGCGTAGACGGGCATGGACCTCTCCTCAGACGATGTCGACCGAAAGCGTCGCAACGCCGTCGATGCCGCAGGTAATGCGGTCGCCCCTCGCAACCGCGCCGACGCCGGCCGGCGTGCCGGTCATGATCACGTCTCCGGCCGCCAGCTCGAAGAGCTTCGACAGTTCGGCAATAATCTCCGGCACCTTCCAGATCATCTGGTTGAGGTCGCCGTCCTGCACGCGCCTGCCGTTCTGCTCCAGCCAGATCCGGCCGTCGGCGGGATGGCCGAGGCGGCTTGCCGGCACGATTGCCGAGACGGGGGCGGAATGTTCGAACGCTTTGGCGAGCTCCCAGGGACGGCCGAGCTTCTTGGCTTCGCCCTGCAGGTCGCGACGGGTGAAATCGATGCCGACGGCATAGCCGTAGATGCAATCGAGCGCATTCTCGGCCTGGATGTCCGCGCCGCCTGATTTCAGCGCCAGCACGCATTCCACTTCGTAATGCACGTCGTTCGACAGCGGCGGGTAGGGGAAGGCGCTGCCGGCCGGCAGCAGATTGTCGGCGTTCTTCTGGAAGAAGAAGGGCGGTTCGCGGCTGGGATCATGACCCATCTCGATCGCATGGTCGGCATAATTGCGCCCGACGCAATAGACGCGGCGCACCGGGAAACGCTCGACGCGGCCTTCGACCGGCAGCAAAACCGGTGCGGGACGCGGAATGACGGTGGCGGGATGGGGCATGGCGGGCCTTCCTGTTGAGCGAGTCTTTGGGCGCATCTTAGACGGAAAACAGTGCGGCGGGGAAGCGTGCTTGGCGGATTGACGCCGTTGCCGGCGGGCGATAACTTACGTCCATGTGCAGGATTTTCGCAGTCTCCACGACGTCTACGACCACCGTTTGGCGGTGGGTGGCAGACGCGTGAACTGAATTCCGTTCATTGCAGAAGACACCAACCCGCCGGAAACGAGCGGGTTTTTTGTTGCCGCTCGCCTCCTGCATTCGAGGACGAGAACATAGACGATATCGAGAAACAGATTGTTGCCGAGCGGGCGCTCGCCGCCGCCTGCCGCTCTGCCGCCAGCCGCTATGCTGGGGCCGCCTTCGCCTATGTCTCCGGCTCCATCATGCGCGGCGAGGGGACCGAGTTTTCGGATATCGATCTGGTCGTCGTGTTTCCGGCGCTGGAAAGAGCTTGGCGGGAATCGTTTACGGTGGACGAGTTTCCCGTCGAGGCCTTCATCCATGATCCGCAGACGCTGGCGCATTATCTCCATCAGGACGCGGAGAGCGGCTGTCCCATCATGGTCAATATGGTTGCGACAGGCAGCATCGTCGGGCCTGACATCGAGCGTGCGCGCCTCATCCAGGCGAAGGCGGCGAGCGTTCTTGCCGCAGGGCCGAAGCCTCTCGATGGTCCGAGCTATGACATGCTGCGCTATCAGGTCACTGATCTCGCCGATGACCTGCGCGGCCACCGCCCGCCCGAAGAGATCGCCGCCATCGCGGCCGATCTCTACCAGAAGCTCGCCGATCTGATGTTGCTTGGGCGCGGCGCATGGGCCGGCCGCGGCAAGTGGGCGCCGCGTCTCCTGAGGGAGCTCGATGTGGAGCTGGCAGCAGACTTCGATGCCGCGTTCAGACTGGCGGTGCAGGGTGACGGCGCCCGGTTCCTCGCCTTGGCCGACCGGGAGCTTGCCGTGCATGGCGGGCGCTTTTTCGACGGCTTCAGGCAGGAGGCTCCGCTGGAGGCGCGGCGGCTGGAATAGGTGCGAGCGGTGCGCCGGCGTCGGATGTAGGCAAGAAGCAGGTTGCGGCCTGTCCTTCGAGGCTCCGGCCTTTGGCCTGCGCGCCTCAGGATCAGGGGATGTTGGAGGATGCCGCGCCTAATAAAAAGCGTTGGAGAATGCCGCGCGTTAAAGCAGACGTTGGGCTATCGCGTGACAGCCTTGGAAGCCGATGCCTCGCAAACAGGGATAGCTTTTTTGAGCGTATGTCCTGAATTGGTGCGGAGGCATATCTGGTGGGAAGGAAGGGTGATTATCATATCAGACCCATCAAGGGCTTGGAGGATGATTTCTACCGTGACGAAAAAGAAGCAATCAGCTGTGGGCCAGTTGATATCACTGGTGGGGATCGTGTGGGACATTTCGGTCACTGTTACAGCCACCGCAGCAGGTGCCTATTTCGGCTGGCAAAGTCACGGGCTTGTGGGAGCGTTGGCACTTGGTCTTGTAGGGCTCGTGATGGGAGGGCTCCTCCGTTCGCCCTCGGCTCTTTTGGAGATGCTGACTTAAATTCTTTCTGACCTTGAGCCTCAGCCCTAAACAGCAGACCTAACCAAGAGCACTCTGCTCCGCACAAATCCTATCGATCAGCGCATCCAGTTCCCCCTTCGGTGGCCGGCTCTTCGCCAGGCGCTGCTTGAGGTGCATGATCGAGTCGGCCAGGATTTCATCCAGGCTTTCGGCGCAGGTGAAGTCGCCAGCCACACGCTTGACCTTCGAATTGTCGAAGATCGCAGTCCAGGCCTTGTCGCCGAGGAGCGGGCCGATCCATTCCGGATTGTATCTGATCAGTGTATCCGTTGGCACGTGGACGATCTTGGCCTCCACGCCGAGCAATCTTGCGATGGTCTTCTGGATATCGTTCCAGATGTGGGCGCGGTCCGAGGTGATGTGGAAAATCTCACGGAGCGCCGCCGACTTGCCGAAAAGGCCGACGAAAGGCACGGCGAAATCGACCGAGCGGGTGAGCGTCCAGGGCGTGTGGCCGTCACCCGCTACGATGATGGGCTCGCCGTCCAGCATGCGCCTCGCCATGATATCGCTGTCGCCCATCATGATCGGCAGGCCGGTGCGGACGGTGTGGCTGGGGCGGACGATCGTCCAGGCAAGGTTATCGGACTTCTTGAGTAGTTCCTCGCAGGCGATCTTGGCCTGGCTATAGCGCCAGTAGGGATTGATCGCCGGCGTCTCCTCCGTGATCACGTAGTGACGCGGCGGTTTTTCGTAGACCGAGGCCGAGGAGATGAAGATGTACTGGCCGCAATTGCCCGAGAACACTTCGATATCACGCGCCACCTGAGCCGGCGTAAAGGCGATGAACTGGCAGACGACATCATAATGGGCTTTGGCGAGATCGGCATAGACGCTCGATCCAAGTTCGCCCACGATCGAGGTCACCCCGGCAGGCAAGGCGGTGTTCCGCAAGCCGCGATTGAAGACGCTGACATGGTGGCCCTCGGCAACGGCGCGTTCGACGCACGGATGGGAGATTTGGCCGGTGCCGCCAATGAAGAGAACTTTCAAAGCCATGGGAGTGACCTCGGGGTCTATGGGCGGGAACTGTGATCACTCTTCATAGCGCGAAAGAAGGGGGGCGTCTCCCGCAAATATCGTGCCATCGAGAGTACGGAATGCGTTGCCTCCGGCGGCGGCAATACCTTCAGTTTGCCGCCGGGCCGGCGCCTATGCATGTGCCTTGCGACGGGCTGCGACGACGAGCCAGATCGAGGATAGCAGGAAGTAGAAAGCGCCGAACCCGGCATAGGGCACGATATCGAGGATCGTCGGCGCGGCGGCGGCAAAGGACTGGCTGATCATGTAGCCGCCGGCGAGGGCCGATTGCGCGCCGCTCAGGATCATGACCCATTGGGCGCCGTAGATGCGCCAGCGCCTTACGCCGGTACAGAGCTGCAACAGGCCGGAGAGGATCGCCCAGGTCCCGAATGCGGCCAGCACCGCGTAGGTGCTGTGGCCGAGCGCGATGGCGACGGCGAGCGCCGTGACGGTGCTGACCACGACATTCAACGTTTGAGACGGGTTTGTCTGCAGGCCGCCATTGACCCGGGCGTCGATCAGATTGGCAAGTGCGTCCCACAGGGGATAGACCACCAGCAAAAAGGCCGCGGCGCTTGGCTCCCCGGCAAGGAGAATGGCGGCGGCAATCCAGACCATCGAGAAGGCGGCGCGGGTAAAATAATAGGATCTCAGCCAGTTGGACTGGATAGCGGGGTGAGTTTGCATCGGCAGATTCCTTTGTTTTGCCTTCCTACTAGTAGGTAGAGTAAAAATGGGAGTCAACTCGGCGTCCGCACACCTTCTTGTGATGCCAGCGGTGTAGCGAAAGACTTGACAATCTGCCTACCAAAAGGTAGGCGACGCTATGAAATCAATGGCTTCGACTTCCGACAAAATCCTCGACATCGCGAAGTCGCTCATCGTGGCGGGAGGCTATAACGGCTTCAGTTATGCCGATATCGCGGCTGCAATCGGCATCCGGAAGGCGAGCATCCACCATCATTTTCCGACAAAGGCCGAGCTGGTTTCGGTGCTGGTGGATCGCTATATCAAGCAGGCGGAGGCGGGTCTGCGCTCGCTGCGCGAGCAGGCTGCAAGCCCTGCCGATCAGCTGCAATTCTACATCGATTTTTGGAACGCATGCATCCGCGACGCCTCGCAGCCCTTTTGCGTCTGCGCGATGCTCGCCAGCGAAATGCAGATGCTGCCCGAAGAGGTCGCCTTACGCGTCCGCGCCCATTTCCAAGGCCTTGCGGCATGGCTGACCTCGGTGCTGCAGGCGGGGGTCGAACAGGGTCTGTTCCGGCTGGACAAGCGGCCGGAAGAGCAGGCGCAAATGCTGATGGCCTCTGTTCACGGAGCCATGCTCTCGGCTAGGGCTTTCGGCGAGCCCGGGCTGTTCATTGCGGTCGTTGCGCCTGAAATTGCAAGGCTGCGGGCACCGGATCGCTACGGAACTGTCCGATAAAAATCAGCGCCTGATCGCCACCGAGGCCGCGGCTTATGGCTTCGAAAGTATGATTGTCACTCCTTGCCATCGGCGGCCAGCGCATCCCGGACGATCGCATAATAGCCGGCAAGCTCGGGAATATCGGCAGCCAGCTTGTCGAAGACCGGATCGGAGGGCGCGAGCGTGCCGGCATATTTGGCGTCGATGAAGGTTTGGTGCGCGGTCAGCGCTCCGGCGTCGGCCTTGTGCACGACGGTGAAGACGGGCGAGGGGACAGTGCGGCCCTTGACGATGATGCGGTCGAGTTCGACGGCGATGTAGGTGTCGGAGACCAGTCTTGCGGTTTCCTCGCCGAGCAGCAGCGCCACGCCATAATTCTTCGAGGCGCCTTCGAGGCGGGAGGCGAGGTTGACGCTGTCGCCGAGGCAGGAGTAGTCGAAGCGGCGGGTCGAACCCATATTGCCGACGATGCATTCGCCGGTGTTGATGCCGACGCCCATCTTCAGCACGTGCGGCTTGCGGCCAAGGGCTGCCGCCTCCCGCTCCAGCTGGCCGTTCAGCCGCGATATGGCCGCCTGCATGGCGAGCGAGGCGCGCACGGCGTGAAGCGCATGGTCGGGATCGTCGAGCGGCGCGTTCCAGAAGGCCATGATGCAATCGCCCATATATTTGTCGATCGTGCCGCCGTGATCCATCACCACATCGGAAAGCGGCGTCAGCAGCCGGTTGATCAGACCGGTCAGTTGCTCCGGATCGTCCTTTAGCGTCTCGGCGATGGTGGTGAAGCCGCGTACATCCGAGAATAGCACCGAAAGCGTGCGCCGCTCGCCCCCGAGCTTCAGCTGCGTGGGATCGCTCGACAGGCGCTTGACCAGATCGGGCGAGATATATTGGGCGAAGGCGCGGGTGATCTGGCGCTTGTTGCGGCGCTCCTCGGCAAAATCGAAAGCGGCCTGACCGAAAACGACAGAGACATAGGCGACCGTCGGGCCGAGCGGCGAGACGAAAATATGGGCAAGCCGGATGCCCGCAAAACTGACGGCCGCAAAGGCGAGAAGGGCGGCCGCACTGGTGACGATCGTCAGCCATCCGGTCGAGCGCCAGACTGTGGCAGCGGCAAGCAGCACTGATATCAGGATGCAGACGGCAACCGTCGGCAGGCGCGCCTCACGAATCGACAGGCCGCTCCGGATATTGTCGTAGATCGTCGCCTGGATCTCGACGCCGGAGACCAGCTTGCCGGTGTGGACGGTATAGGGTGTCGCAAAGGCATCGACGCCGCCTTTGTCGATTTCAGGCGCATTCTGCAGGCTGAGGCCGACCAGCACGATGCGGTCCTTGAAATAATCCGGCGGCAGCAGGCCCTTCGGGTCGAGCGCCTGATAATAGGAGACGGTGGGATAGCTGCGGGCCGGGCCGAAGGATTGGATGAGTTGGCCGGCCGGCAAGGTTTCCGTCGCTGCGCCCGAAGCCTTGGCGAGCATGGCGGCAAAACCGTCCTCGTAACCCGGAATGCGGCGGAAGATGCCGTCACCGCTGAGATCGATCGAGGCGATGCCGGTCACGGCGCCCGCTTCGGTCAGCGCTGGCAGCGGTGTGGCGCGGATCAGCTGTGAGGCCTGTGGTGTCTCGATCAGCGTCTCGTCGCCGGCTAGCACGACATCGGGGCCGACAGCCTTGGCTATCGCCGCATCATTATCGGGGTTGGAGGGTTCGGCCATAATGATGTCGAGGCCGATGACGCGGGCGCCGGCGGCGCGCAGCTGGCTGATGAGTTCGGCATGCAGGCTGCGCGGCCAGGGCCATTGCGCGTTGATATCGGCAAGCGAGGGTTCGTCGATCGCGACAATGACGGGCCCGCCGGGTGGCGGACGCGGATCGTCGACGGTCGAGAGATAGTCGAAGCTTCTGAGCTCCAGCAGCGACCAGGCGGGTAGGCGCGACAGAAGCGAGATGGCGACCAACACGGCGAGCGACAGCACGAGCAGCCTGAGGCGACGGCTTGCGATCTGACCACCGATCAGTCCGGTCTGCCGAGGCGCGCTCTGTGCTGGCATCAGAAGCGGACTTTAAGCGTGCCCTTGAAGGCGCGGCCCCAGCCGGGCACGCCGGGGGTGATCTCGAAGTCCTCGTCGAGCAGGTTATAGGCGGCCGCCTCCAGCTCCATGCGCTTGTCGAAGGGCTCCCAGACCAAGTGGGCGTCGAGGCTCCAGTAATCGTCGAGCTTGGTGCCGAAGCGATCGCCGTCGCGCTCGCCGATATAGTTGGCGGCAACTGTCGCCTTGACCTTGGCTTCGTTGACCCAGGTCAGGGCAATCTGACCTGAATTCTGCGGTATGAAGGGAAGGGGGCCGCCATAGATCGGCTCGAGCGGGTCCCTGTTCTCCGAATCCATATAGGCATAGGTGGCTGAAAGACCGAAACCGTTGCCGAGCGCGACGTTGGCAGTGACGGAAGCGCGATCGATGCTGCCGCGCGAGATCGGCAGGCTGGTATCGGACGGAAGCGAGATCAGCGGAAAATCGATTGAAAAATCATGCAGTTCTTGGTGCTGGTATTCGACCGAAGTGAAGAAACGGTCGGTCCATTCTGCATCCCATTGCAGGGCGACCGTATCTGTATAACCTTGCAGATTGGTCGAAAACTGGTTGGCCTGCAGCCCGAGTATGCCGATCGGGGCAAGGGTCGGCACGGTGGTATCAAAGCTTTGACGCATGAAGGCGGCACGCAGCCAGTGGTTTTGAACCGGCGTCCAGGCGAGACCGAAGCGCGGCTCCAGCCGGCTGATATCGATGCCATCGCCCTCGAGGCGCGTGGCAAACAAGGCGTATTCGCCCTTGAGATCAGGCGTGATCTCATGCAGCACATCGACATAGCCGCGGCCGATATCAATGGTGTTCTCGGTGCGATCGGGAGGAGCCGTCAAACCTAGGAGCGTCGTATCGACGCTGCTGCTGGCATCCATCCAGCCGCCTTCGATCCCGTAGCGAAATGTCAAAGGTCCGGCACCGATAGAATGGCTCAAAGCGCCGATATAGGTGTGAGATTCGGCCTCCTGATTGACGTTGGTAAAGGGAATGATGAAGGGAACCCCTGCGCCGATAAACACTGGGTCCACGTCGACATCGAGCACGTCTTTCGTATTCGATTTGCTCCCTGAATAAAGCAGTGCTCCATTCAACACGTTTTCATAGGCAAACGTGTGGCTCCAGCCGACGCCGGCATACGTGGCTTCTCGTTCGGTCTCTTCTGTCGTGTAAAGAGGCAGTGGGATAGGGACACGGAACAGGAGTTCCATGAACCCGGTGTTTGACGATAACGCGTCCAGCGTTCCGTCATTCTTGCCGTGGTTGACGAAGGCTACCACGCGATCATCAGGCGTGACCGTTGCCGTCAGATAACCGTTGGCGCCCAGCAGCTTGTTATCCGTCTGGACATCGCCGAAATTCCGGTAGTCGCGGTCGAGCGCCAGCTCTTCCCAGGTCAGATTGCCGTAGAAGCTGATCGGGATCGTCTCGTTCGAATAGCCCTGAATATCGGCTTCGCCGATCCGTCTTGTATGGCCGTCGACGCTGTTGATGCCGCCACCGAGCGAACCTTCGATGAAGGGCACGTCGAACAGCGATGCCGAGCGCGAACGGCCGGAGAGCATGTGCGGAGAGATCAGCAAGCCCTGGATGAAGGATGAGTAGCTCGATGCGTTGCCGCGGTTCTGGATGATGTTGTCGTCGCTGAAACTCGTCGCGTTCACGAAAGGAAAGATGCTGCCCTTGATCAACTGATCGATATAGCCGCTGCCTTCGAAAGGATCGAAAACGGCATCGCCATAGTAGCGGCCCCAGGCATCCAGGCCCTGCAGTCGGAAGGCGTTGTTCAGCGTCGAGCCGGCGCTTGCATTGGCGCCAAGACCACTGTAATCGCCGCCGCGGGCACGCGAGCGACGCAGGAATTCCTGGGCATTGCGGATCGCACCATCGGCGTCATAGTCGTCGATATCGACGGCCGTGCGGAAGGCTGAAATCGCCGGATCGTTGTTGTCCAGTCGGTCGGCATTGTCGAGCGCCTGCTCGGAGGGGATGCGGTCGCCCTTTTCATAGTGGGCGGCGGCGAGCATCAGCTGCGATTGCGAATGGGTTGGGTTGGCGGTGCTGGCGGCGAGCAGGTCTTCCAGCGCCTTGTCGCGCTCGCCTATCTGCAGGTAGTAGCGGCCGCGGGCGAGAATGGCGATGTCGAAGCCCGGCTCGGCGGCGAGCGCCATGTCGATCTCGCGCTTGGCTTCCTTCATGCGCCGCTGATCGAGATAGAGGATCGCGAGATTGGCATGCGCCACTGGATCTTGCGGATCGAGCGCGATCGCCTTGAGGAAGGCCTCTTCCGCTTCGCCATTGGCGTCGCGCGAACTCTGCAGCAGGCCGAGCGAGTTCAGCGTGCCCGACGAGCCGGGGGCAAGCTCGATTGCGCGGTTCAGGTCCGCAAGAGCGCCGTCTATATCGCTTTCATAGGCTGCCTTGTATTCGGCGCGGGCGGAGAGCGCCATCGGATGGTCAGGGTCGAGCTCCAGCGAGCGTTCGATCGCTTCCTTCATCTGCTTACGGTCGTCAATGAGCTGCGCCAGCTCGGCGCGGACCGCCGGCAGGGTCGGGTCATCGGGATAGCGCTGTTCAGCTTTCTTTATTATCTCGAGCGCTGCGCGCGGGTTTTCCAGGAAGCCTGCCGTATAGGCCTGCATGATTGCGCCATAAGGGCCGGCGCTATTGGCCGGCGGCGGTTCGGCATGGGCGGGGTCGGCGAGCGAGCGGGCGAAATAGCCACCATATTGCGCCATGTTGCGACGTGTCGGGTCGAGATGCGGCAGGGCCTTCTGGAAGAGCTTTGCGGCATCGCCATAGCGCTTTTCGGAGCCGGCGATGGTAGCATCGAGCAGGTCGACGCGCGCCTGCTGGGCCACTGTCAGCTTGCGCCCGCGGATACTCTGCAGTGTTGCGGCGGTTGCCTGGCGTCCGTCGTAGGCGCTCTGCGCTTCGGCCAGTTCCAACCAGTCCTCGGTGGTGCGGCGCTCGGGAGGCAGCGCCAGCAGGCGGCGACGCTCGGTCGCCATGCGATCGGCTCGCAGTGGCGAAGTCGGCAGCAAGTCGAAGCCACCGCGCAGGTCCAGATAAAAGAGCATCTGTTCGCGGTCGTCAGGATTGACGCTGAGGATCTTGTGCGGCGCCTGGCCAATGGACGCCACGGCGCCTTCGCCCTCACTTACCTCGACGCTGCCCTGCGGGTTGCTGAGCGCCACGCGGCCTTCGAGCACGATCATCGAGGTCTTGGCGCCCTCGACGGTCATCGTCCAGTCGGTGCCGCGGATGGCTGCTGCGGCAGCCGGTGTTTCCACAGTCAGGCTCTGGCCGCCGCGCTCGGCGCGTGCCCAGATGGTGCCGGATTGGAGATCGAGCACCGTATCGCCGGTCGCGGACATCTTCTTGACCTGCAGCGATGAATTGCGGCCGAGGCGGACCTGGGTGTGATCGGAAAAGACGATGGCGAGCTGGCCGTTGGCATTGGTGCGCAGCACGTCGCCGGTCAGGAGATCCTGGTTGATGTCGACGACGCGCCAGTCCGACACGTCGATGAATCGCACTTCCTCGCCGGTCTTTCGGGCAATGACCGAGCCGGCGACCGGCGTGGCACGCGGCAGGGGATCGGCAATCGCCGGCAGCCCGAAACCGGGTACGGCAAACGCAAGCGCCACCCCGATGCGACAGATGTTACTGGAATAACCCCGCATGTCCTCGACCCCATACCCCGCTTCCCCTTTGTCCGCGTAGAGTGGAAAAGTCAAGCATGTTGCACACGTGTTCTTGCTTTCGTCGAGAAGTGTAATATCAGGGAAACACTTTGGGGTATGGAGTATTCAGGTGAGCGAGTTTGAAAATGCCACTGAGGTAATGCTGAGCAATCCCTCGAGCGGGGACGTCAGCACCGAGTATTTCGATCATATCAAGAAAATCAACGACATATTTTATGATCAGATCAAGATATCCGATCAGAAGGCCGCCTATATCTTTACTTTCATGCTCGCCTTTCTGGTGAGCTCCAGCGAGGTGAGGGCGGTCTTCAGCCTGGCCCGCTACACCGGCGGCACGCCGGGCAGCATGTTGTTTTCCGGCCTGCTTGCCGCAGCCTCGGTCTTCTCCATCCTGTCGGCGATTCTCGTCGTGCTGCCGCGGCGTCTCGGCGCCTCCACCTCGCTGTTCTGGGGCTCCTGGCCCAGGCATCGCGACATGTTCTTCGAGGCCGCTGTCCGCCGTGACGAGCGCTACCTCTTCGACCAGTATTTCGAAAACGCCAATATCCTCTCCGCCATCGCCTGCAACAAGTACCGCTGCGTCACCTTTGCGTTTCGCGGGTTGATGGTAAGCGTGATCGCCTATGTGCTGCTCTTGGTGGCGGGGTGAGGGTGGAGAAGGCAGTGCTCATGGAGTTAGGTGCCTCGCAGCGGCCTCGAGGGGCGAGATGATGCGCTAACCTTCCCTCCCTCATCCTGTGCTCGTCACAGGAATTCAGCCACCGCGCGTCCGCGCGGTGAATGACTCAATACGAGAGTTGAAAAGTCTCTCGCGCCCAAGGACTTGGGCGCACTGGATTCCTGTGACAGGCACAGGAATGAGGGAGGAGAAGGCAGTGCTCTCCAATGAAACGTCGCGGGAAGGCTGTCCAGATCACTGCAGCCACGAGTACAAAGGCTGGAGGCTCGAACGGCGGCGCGTGCACTCCTGATATCACCGAAAATTGAAGCCCCGCACACTGTCGGGCGTCCTGCGCGGGCCAAGCTGTGTTACAGTTTCCTCGCTTGATAGCGCGGGGATCTGTCGATGCTGACGACGCTTGCGGTGCTCATGGGTCTTACCGGAGTCGTGCCGACAACTGGGGCGGGCGAAAACGAGGTCGACGTGACGCTGGTGCTTGCCGTCGACACTTCGCGGTCAATGGACTTCGAGGAGATCGGCATTCAGCGCGACGGTTATGTCGAGGCGCTCAAGCACAAGGAATTCATCGATGCGGTCAAGGGCGGGCTCACCGGCCGCATCGCCATCAGCTATTTCGAATGGGCGGGCTATGTCGTCCAGGATTCAATGATCGACTGGCAGCTGATCGAGACGGAACAGGATGCGATCGCCTTTGCCGACAAGCTCGATGCCCGGCCGATTGCCACGCAACGGCGCACCTCGATCTCCACCGCCATCGATCAGGGTGCCAGCATAATTACCACGGGCCCCTTTCGCGGCAGGCGCGAGGTGATCGACGTTTCCGGCGACGGCCCCAACAATTCCGGCGATCCCGTCATGCCCGCCCGCGACAAGGCGGTGGCGTCAGGCATGATCATCAATGGGCTGGCCATCATGCTGCGTCCTTCCGATGCCCCCGGAGGGCTCGACAAATATTACGCCGATTGCGTGATCGGCGGCCCCGGCAGCTTCGTGCTGCCGGTCCACAAGATCGAGGATTTCGCCATCGCGGTGCGCCGCAAGCTGGTGCTCGAGGTCAGCGGCATTTCACCGTCGCCGACGGTGGAGAAGATCGCCGCCGACGCGCCGACGACGGATTGTCTGATCGGCGAGAAACAGTGGCGGGATATATTCGATCGGTGAGGCGTGGCTGTGGCGCGGCTCGGGGTGAGGACCCGAGCACCCCCCTCTGTCCTGCCGGACATCTCCCCCACAAGGGTGGAGATTGGCAAGGGGCTTGACCATCGCTCCCTCACGAACGGCAGCGACAATCACAAGCTCAGCTGTTTGGGGAAGCCATCTCGCCGAGCCGATCTCCCTCCGTGTGGGGGAGATGTCCGGCAGGACAGAGGGGGGTGCCGCACGGCACGCCTAAGGAAAGAAGCCCCGCCCTGAGGGGCTCGAAGGCGAGGCGGGTGCTCCCAGCGTCTGCCGCTTCCACCTACAACGGCAGCTGCCTGCCGGCCTGCTCGCTCACCATGTAGTCGGCATACCAGTCCGGCCAGTTCTCGTCATACTTGCCGCCGTTGCGTTTCTCGTGTTCGCCGTGGGCCTGGGCGGCGCGGCGGAGTGCCGCCGCAAGGTCGCTCGATGTCGAGAAGGCCGTCTCATCGGCGTCGATGCGGCCGGGGAGGCGGGTGGTGACTTCCTGGAACAGCCAGCCATTGCCGTCGGGATCCTTGAACGAGGCAAAGGAACGGTAGCTGCGGTGCTCGGGGTCGCGGCCGGCTATGCGCAGGCGCCCGAAGAGATAGGGCTCGTCCTTGCCGGCATAAACGCCCGATGCGTCGTGGAAGACCGCGCTCACCTCGACGCCGCGGGCGATGAGATCGCGCCGCGCGGCCTCGATGTCGGAGACGATGAGGTAGAGCCCTTGCGCTGAGCCGGGGGCGGCGGCCGTGACGTTCCTGCCGAAGATGATGGCGCAGCCGGAGCCCGGCGGGGTGAACTGGATCACCCGGAAATCGGCATCATTGGCAAAGTCGGCGTCGAGCCTCCAGCCCAGGCCGTCATAGAAACGTTTGGCGCGGTCGACGTCGGAAACGGGGATGACGACCACTTCGAGCTTGGTGTCGACCGGTCGTGTTCTCGCGGATTCGGTGGGGGTTTCACTGTGCACTGCATTGCTCATCTTCAGCTCCCTTTAGGGTTTGGACGCATTAAGAATGGCGATACATGTTGGGGTCGAGTGGACCACAGCGCGGTAAGGGCGTCGAATCAATTATTCTGTTGGAGCAGAAGAGACGGCGGGGCCGCTCCCGCCGCCTATCGCGTGCTGCTAAAGCGCGTCACGATCTTTCAGATTCGCTCTTTGCGCTTTAGGTGTTTGTTTTCGCGCATGTCGTTGCCCGCGAAACCGCTGCACACTTTTGCGCGACCTGCTTCAGGCCGCAAGAGCGGCGCGTGTCTTGCCGATCATCAGGGCGGCGCGTGCCGCCTCGCGGCCCTTCTCGACGAAATGGGCGCGATAGATCTGCGTGTGATGCTCGGTTTCCTGATAGTGATGCGGCGTCAGCGACACGGATAGCACCGGCACGCCCGTATCCATGCCGGCACGCATCAGGCCATCGACGACGGCCTGGGCGACGAATTCGTGGCGGTAGATCCCGCCGTCGACGACGAAGGCGGCGGCGATGACGGCGGCATAACGTCCGGTCGCGGCAAGATCGCGCGAGAACAGCGGCATTTCGAAAGCGCCGGGGACGTCGAATACGTCGATCTGCTCGGCGGGGACAAGCTGTTGGAAGCCTTCAAGCGCACGGTCGACGATATCGGCGTGCCAGCCGGCTTTGACGAAGGCATAACGGGTGGGTGTCATGGTAATCTCCTTTGGCGTACAGACACGTCACCCAAGGCGATCACGAGCATCCGCAGCCAGCCCCGAGGGCAGCAGCAGCGCACGTTCTCTTTCATCCGGACTATGACCGTCGGCTCAGGCATCTCACCTGATCTGCTGACCCTTCCGAGGAAGGCGCTCGCGGGCTCGCAATCGAAACTGCATACCGCCGGTAGGGACTTTCACCCCGCCCTGAGAACGGCGCGGACAATAGGGGCAAGGCGGCGGGCTGGCAATAGGGTAAGATGGTTTCGTCGGTGAGTGCGGGTTGCAACCCCAAGAGCCTCATCCTGGAGGTGCCCCGCAGGGGCCTCGAAGGACGAGGCGGATGCGCCGGCGTTGATTGATGCAAGGAGCGGCGTTGGAGCGCGTCCTTTGAGGCTCCGCCCTGCGGGCTGCGCGCCTCAGAATGAGGGGGGTCGGAGGTTGCCGCGCCGAGGCCGATGAGGGTCTCACGCTAAGGGCGCGTTGCTGGATGCCCGCCCTTGCTAGGCGCATCCTCACGCCTACATGCTTCGCTGAGGGCACTCACGTCAAAACAGCAGGATGTGTCGTTCCCCCGAACCGGGGCCGCAACCATTGGAGAGAGACATGCCAGAATCTTTCGTCGTGCGTCGCGAGGCGCATCTTGCGGCGCCGCCGGCGGCGGTGTTTGCGCTGATGACCGATCCGGAGAAGATCCTGCGCTGGATGGGGACGGAGGCCGAGGTCGAGCCGGAGCCCGGCGGGCTCTATCTCGTCAACGTCACCGGCGCCCGCTTTGCGCGCGGCTCGTTTCGCGAGGTGGTGCCGGTGCATCGGCTTGCCTACAGCTTCGGCTGGGACGGCAGCGAGGTGGTGCCGCCGGGATCGAGTCTGGTCGAGATCGACCTGATCGAGCAGGGAGGCGGGACGCTTTTGCGGCTCACCCATAGCGGCCTGCCGAGTGCGGAGCAATGCGCCGGCCATGAGGAAGGCTGGGCGCATTATCTCCGACGGCTCACCGAGGTCGCCGCCGGGCGGAACCCCGGTCCAGATCCATTTTACGGCAGGAGATGAACGGTTTTCGGCAGGCGGCGGCATGTTCCTCAAGCGCTTGACGCTGCGGGAAGAACCGTCCGCCGCGGTCAAAAAGTGCTGCATTTTTCGCTCGCAAACATGAACGTGCAGTTCATCTCCAGTTCAATTTGGCGGTCCTAAGGTGATTGCGGCTGGATGAAATGGAGTTTTCGATGAAGGCACTTTCTATCGCGGCTGCCTTGCTCGCTGGCAGCCTCTCGATCGGCACAGCTCAGGCGATGCCGATCGGGGCAATCAAGGTTGAGAGCACTGTCACAAAGGTCGACTACGCCTGTGGTCGCGGCTGGCACCTGACCCGCTGGGGCGAATGCCGGCGCAACTGGCGCCGCCCGCCGCCTGTAGCTTTCTATGGCGGTCCGCCCCGCTGGGGCTGGGAGCGGCGTCATCGCGATTGGGATGGCCCGCGCTGGCGCTATGAGCGGCGCTGGGACCGCGAACGCCGCTGGCGGGACGACTACTAAAAGCCTTTGACAGAGCAGACGAACGAGGGCCGGTGCGACGTTTCGCCCGGCCTCTATCTGTTGAAATAACGACGGCGCTCAGATGCGGCTGACGAGCCAGTGCTTTCCGTCGATCAGCTCTTCGAGCTCGGCCGGATCCTTGACGCCGAATTCGAACCATTCGACGAGTTCCTTCGCCTTCCGCTTGCTTTCCTCGGCCGTAAACTCAATCCCATAGCGCGCGCACCACCGCCGAAGTATCGACGTCAGCAGCGTCATGTCATTCCCGTCAAGCGGGTCTTTCGGCCAATATGTCGTGCCCATCGCAACCCCTCAATCGCTAATGACAAGCTGGCACATAATCGAATCAATGTCGCGCAATTTAAAAGTGTTTATTCGGTTGTTCTCCACCGTGGTGAATGGTTTTCCACAGAGTTGTTGGACGGTGGGGTTGACAGGGTTGTGGAGGGACTCGGCGGGAGCAAGTGCCGATAGGAAATCCCCCGGACACCAAAGGTGTCCTCAGTTTGCCGACAAAGTCTCCTCCGTCATGCTCGGTCTTGTGCCGAGTATCTGACCAGGGCAATTGTCTGGACGAAAACCATTTATTTTCAAGTGCTTAATTGAATCGTCGCAGATCCTCGGCGCAAGGCCGAGGATGACGTCGCGGGTTTTGGTTGCCAACAAGGCGGAGACTGGAGACCTCCTCAGGGGCCGCGGGAGTGTCCGTGGGCGGATGTCCCGGGGTTGCCCACGTCCTGTTGCAATGCCAATGTTAACCCATGGATCTGCCTCCCTCTCTCGCCTGGCTGATTGACGAGGCTGCGGCTTCGCCCGGTCCCGAACGGTTTCTGGCCGAGCTCGGGCGCCGGCTGCTGGCCGATGGTCTGGCGCTTTCCGGTGGTGCGCTGACACTTTCGGTGCCGCATCCGATCATCGCACGACGTACCTGGCTGTGGCGGGCCGAAACCGGAGCCGTCATCGAGGCGCTGGGTTTTGCCGCCGCACCTCAAAGCGATGCCGGGCGCGAATGGCTGGCCGGACTCGGGCCGGTTTGGGAGGAGAGGATTGGAGCTTCGCGGGACGGCGCCGTGCTCGGCTGGGCGGGCATCGGCAAGGAGGCAGGGGCGGGCGAATTCTCTCCTGATGAAGCCGCGCGGCTGCAGGAGGTCGCACGTTTTGCCGCCGCGCCGCTCGCAGCCCTTGCGGCGCGGGAGGCGCGGGCGGCACTGCTTGAAGCCTATCTCGGCCGGCGCAGTGCGGCACGGGTCCAGTCGGGTGCGCTTGCCCGCGGCACCGGCGAAACCATCCGCGCCGCTCTTCTCTGCGCCGATTTGCGGGATTTCACCGCGCTTTCCCAGGTGACGGAGCCGCAGGCGATGATATCAGCGCTCGACGCTTATTTCGACCGCGTCGCCGGCGCCGTGCACGCCTTCGGCGGCGAGGTGCTGAAATTCATCGGCGACGGCGTGCTGGCGATCTTTCCCGTCACCGCCGCTTCCGATAATGGGGCCGGAGCTGATCGGGAGGCCTGCGAGGCGGCGCTTCGGGCTGTCGCCGCCTGCCGCGCCGGCATGGTCCATCTCGACCAGATGCGCCGGGCGCAGGGGCTGGCGCCGCTGCCCTTCGGTGCGGCGCTGCATTTCGGCGAAATCCTCTGGGGCAATATCGGCGCCGCCGACCGGCTTGATTTCACTGCCATCGGCCCGGCGGTCAATCTGGTCAGCCGGCTGGAAGGGCTCTGCAAGCGGCTCGGTCACAGCGTGCTGATCTCGGGCGCCGTGGCGGCGAATACCGAGGCCGCGCTGACGCCGCTCGGCGAGCACGCCCTGCGCGGCATCGCCGAGCCCTGCACCGTCTTCACTTTGGCTGAGGATTGAGCCCTGAGATGGCGCTGCCCGAATGCGCCTGCCATGCCATATTCGGCGCTCACAAGAATCATGATTGTTAATCGCTCGTCTGGCGCGCGATCATTCCTGGCCACTGCACCGGGATCGTTTTCAAATATCCTTAGGAAGAGAGTTTGCAAAGAAATCTTTGCAAAGATATGTTTGCGAATATATGATGGGATCATGAAAGAGCAGAACTCCGAACCTGCCGCAGATGCTGTTGCCTCGCGCACCGTCAGCCGTGTCGTGCCCGAACCGACCGCGCTTAAGGCGCTGGCCCACCCCGTCCGGCTGCGCCTGCTCGGCATGCTGAGGATCGACGGCCCCGCCACGGCGACGCAGCTCGCCGTTCGGCTCGGCCTGAACAGTGGCGCGACGAGCTATCATCTGCGCCAGCTCGCCCAATATGGCTTCATCGAGGAAGTGCCGCATGCCTCGCGACGCGACCGCTGGTGGCGTGCCAGCCACGAGCTGACCTCGGTTCCCCCGAGCGAAGCCGAAGGCGAGGCGCTCGATCTCGATATGGCCTTCAACCAGGCGGCCCTCTCGCTGCAGGTCGGCCAGATGCAGCAGGCGCTGGAGGAACATGCCGAGCTGCCGGCGGAATGGCGCAAGGCGACGGCGGCCGACGACATCATCATCCCGATGACGGCGAAACAAGCCGAGACCCTGACGAAGCGGCTGACCGACATCATCCTGGAAGCCATGCGGGCCGCCCCACCGCTGGGGGAGGCGGCGTCCCGGAATCCTGACATGGTTCCTTTCTATATCATGCTGCACGCTTTCCCCTATCCGGGCCGTCTGCCGCACCGCATGCGGGAGGACGAGCCGTGAGAGAAGGCAAGCCTTTCCTGGCGCTTGCCGCCGCCGAGACGCTTTCGCTTTCCGGCACCCGGCTATCGACCATCGCCATTCCTTGGCTGATGCTGAGCGCCACAGGCAGTCCCGTGCTGACCGGGCTGACGGCGATGATGGAGATGCTGCCCTATGTGCTCGCCAAGGCGTTCGGCGGGCCGCTGATCGACCGCATCGGCGCCAAACGCATCGCCATCATCTGCGACACGGCCTCTGTCACCGCGGTCGGACTGGTGCCGCTTCTCGATCTCTTCGGTGTGCTGACCGTGCCGGTGCTGCTGCCCGTCGTTTTTGTCATGGGCGTGCTGCGAGGCCCCTCCGATGCCGCCAAGCAAGCGATGGTTCCCGATATCGCTGCGCTGGCAGTCGTGCCGCTCGAACGGGTGACCGGCGTCTCCAGCGCCATCGAACGGCTCGCCTCGACGGTGGGCGCTGCCGGCGCCGGCGCGTTGATCGGGCTGATAGGCCCGGGTCAGGCGCTCCTCGTCAACGCCGCCACCTTCGCCGCCGCAGCGCTGGTCGTCGCGACCGGCATACCCGGCATGCGGCGCGCTCCCGAGTTGCCCGCCGCGCTGGACGCTCGGCCGGGCGGGGTGCCTTCCTATATCGACGATCTCCGGGAAGGCTGGCGCTTTCTGCGCAGCGACGCCGTGCTCGTCAGCATTGTCTCCATGGTGGCGATCACCAATCTACTCGATCAGGCCTATCACGCCGTGCTGCTGCCCGTCTGGACGAAGAACGCCGGTCATGGGCCGGAGCTGCTCGGAGCGATGTTCGCCACCTTCTCCGGCGCCTCCATCGCCGGTGCGGCGATTGCCGCTGTTATCGGCGAGCGCATGCCGCGTCTGATCGTCTATACCGTGGCCTTCCTCCTGACCGGATTTCCGCGCTTCCTGGTGCTCGCGGTCGATGCGCCGCTCGGCTCCGTCCTTGCGACGCTCGCAATCGCAGGCTTTGCCTCCGGTTTCCTCAACCCCATTCTGTCGGCGGTGATCTTCGAGCGTATCCCCAAGCCGCTCACCGGGCGCGTCACCGCGATGAACACCGCCCTCTGTTTTGCCCTCATCCCCTTCGGTGGCCTCGTCGGCGGCGCGCTGATCAGTACGATCGGGCTTGGTTCAGCGATGCTTCTCTGCGGGCTCGCTTATCTCGCCGCGACCCTCGCTCCGCTGGCGCTCAAGAGCTTTCGCGGTTTTGACAAGGCCGTGGCGTAAGCCGCCCGCGCAGGCGCGTTCCTAGCCTTGTCCGATTTCTTCAATCATCAGATCGATGAAGCAGCGCACCCGCGGCTCCAGCACGCCTTTGTCGGGATAGAGCGCCACGATCTTCGTGTCGTCGGTTTCGAGGTCGGGCAGGACCTGCCGGAGTCGGCCGGCGGCCAAATCGCCGGCGGCAACGAAGTCCGGAAGAAGGGCGATGCCGAGGCCGGCCATGCAGGCGTCGCGAACGGCTTCACCGCTGTCGAACCTCAGGCGGCTGTGCCCCTGCGCCTTGATCCAGCCGCCGTGGCTGCGAAAGCGCCAGCCCTGGCTTTGGCCGCGGTTGGTGAAGAACAGGCAGTCATGGGCGGCGAGATCCTCTATATCAAGGGGGATGCCGCGTTCGGTGAGGTAGGAGGGCGAGGCGCAGAGCCGCGACTTGTCACTGGTGATCACGCGTGTGACCAACCGGCTGTCGGCGGCCGACGACATCGCGCCAATCCCGATCGCCAGATCGAAGCCGTCCTCGAGGATGTCGGCCGGGCGATCGGTGAAGCTCACTTCGACCTGCACGTCGGGCCAGGTGCGAAGATATTTTTCGAGCAAAGGGAGCACGACGAGCGGTGCGAAGACATCGGGAGCGGCGAGCCTGAGAACGCCTCGCGGCACACCGCTTCGCCCCGCAATGCTCGCCTCCGCCTCGTCCACCGATGCCAGGATCTGCAGCCCCTGGTCATAGAACACTCGTCCTTCATCGGTCAGGCTGAGTGTCCTTGTCGTACGGTTGAGCAGGCGCGCGCCGAGCCGCTCCTCAAGGCGGGTGACGGCCTTTCCCGCCGCCGAACGGGAGAGGCCCATGGTCTGCCCGCCGGCGATAAAGCTTCCGGCATCGACGACGGCCATGAAGATCAGGATATCGTTCAGGTTCGTGCGCGGCATGAGGTAACTCGAGCGATTCGACTGCAGCCTTAAGTCGGTCGCGACGTGACCGATTCAAGGCTTGCATCATCAACGCCGACCGCGCCAGTTAGGTCCCGGGCGCATCGAAATGATGCCGGCCAACGACAGCTGCTGTTTCGCATCACCACCGCGCATATCGAAGGCTCGCGCCCAAGCCTCGCCGTCAGCGCCAGCCGAGCGCCGGAGCGACGTGAGCGAGGATCGCCTCGATGACGTGGGCATTGTATTCGACGCCGAGCTGGTTGGGCACGGTGAGCAGCAGCGTGTCGGCCTCGGCAATCGCCTCGTCCTCTGCAAGCTGCTTGATGAGCACGTCAGGTTCGGCGGCGTAGCTGCGGCCGAAGATCGCCCGGGTCTTCTCGTCGATGAAGCCGATCTTGTCGCCCTCGTCGTTGCCGTAGCCGAAATAGGCGCGGTCGCGGTCGTCGACCAGCGCGAAAATGCTGCGGCTGACCGAGATGCGTGGCTGGCGCGTGTGGCCGGCCGCCTTCCAGGCTTCGCGATAGGCGCGGATCTGGTCGGCCTGCTGGACGTGGAACGGCTCGCCGGTTTCGTCGTCCTTCAGCGTCGAGCTTTGCAGGTTCATGCCGAGCTTGGCCGCCCAGACGGCGGTGGCGTTGGAACTCGCGCCCCACCAGATACGCTCGCGCAGGCCTTCCGAATGCGGCTCGAGACGCAGCAGGCCGGGTGGATTCGGAAACATCGGCCGCGGGTTCGGTTTGGCGAAGCCTTCGCCGCGCAGCACGTCGAGGAAGACTTCGGCATGATGCCTGGCCATGTCGGCCTCGCTCTGGCCTTCCGGCGGCGCATAGCCGAAATGGCGCCATCCGTCGATCACCTGTTCAGGCGAGCCGCGGCTGATGCCGAGTTGCAGCCGCCCTCCGGCGATGAGATCGGCAGCACCCGCGTCCTCGGCCATATAGAGCGGGTTCTCGTAGCGCATGTCGATGACGGCAGTGCCGATCTCGATCCGGCTGGTCCTCGCGCCGACGGCTGATAGCAGCGGGAAGGGCCCGGCGAGCTGCCGGGCGAAATGGTGCACGCGGAAATAGGCGCCGTCGGCGCCGAGTTCCTCGGCCGCCACGGCAAGGTCGATCGACTGCAGCAGCGCATCGGCCGCCGAACGCGTCTGCGATTGAGGCGAGGGCGTCCAGTGCCCGAACGAGAGAAAACCGATCTTCTTCATGTCGCGCCTTTATCCGTTGCGTCATAGTGGATCGGTCATGGCATAGTTTCGGTGCGTAAGACAATCACAACCGGAGAGAACGGTGCGCTTGCCCGGAGGCGTTTGCTGGAGAAAGTTGCCGAGGCGTGCCGTGTGGTACCCCCTCTGGCCTACCGGCCATCTCCCCCACAAGGGCGGAGATCGGCAAGACGCAGGACCTCGTTCCCACTCGATCGTATCGCAGCACTGATGCGGCTGTTGTCTGGGGAAGCCATCGCGCCCAGCCGATCTCCCCACCTGTGGGGGAGATGGCCGGCAGGCCAGAGGGGGCAACCCAACTGCATAAACGGACTTGATAGGCGCCGGACCTTCATCTGCACCCCAGCCCCTGCCTGCCGGCAAGCCGCAGCCAGGTAGCCAGGTGAAAGGCGCTCATCAGCAGGTACATCGGCACCATCCCACTGATCGGCAAGGCATCCGGTGTAGTCATGCAGATCATATCGGCGCTGCCGGTTACGGCCGTCAGCAGCGCCATGATCGCAAATGTCGGGGCGGCGGCGAGAGACAGAAGATCGGCGGCGGCGAGAGCGGGTTTGACCGGCTCGCCGGCGGGTCCGTCAGCGGCGGCGAGCGACAGCCAACTGGCGGTGTCGAGGGAGGGGCTGACGTCGTCAGCCCGTTTCGAGGCGTGAGCGAAGAGCGCCATTGTTGTCACTCCTTGCCGTAGCGGTCGTGGTGGCGCCACCAGATGCCGGTTTCGTTGCGGCCTTTGGGCGCGCGGTCGAGCCATTGGTACATGCCCCAGAGCCCGTCGAGCCCGCGCGCATAGCTGGAATAGCTGTGGTAGACGGCGCCGTCGATGAGTTCGAAGGCGCTGACGCCCGGCCGGTCGCGGGTGTAGGTGGGGACGTCGGTGCCGGTCATGGACGCGATCTGGACGATGGGTCCCTCGCTGCCGCGCGGCTGCCATTCCGGCACTGCCTTGGCCGCCGACGGTTCGGGGGCGGGCGGTTCGCGGCGGTAGTTGTATTCGATTTCGCCGAGACGCTGCTGCTCCGGGCTGAACCAGACGCTGAAATCGGCGTTGAAATCGCTGCCGGCCGAGGAGGCCCAGGGAAAGCTCCAGTCCATCCGCTGCCTGAACGCCAGAAGCTTTACGAGCGGCGCGCGCGAGACCGTCCAGAAGGCGACATCGTGGTTTTCCAGATGGACGAAGAAGCCGTTGAAGCCATCGGCGATCGAGGAGCAGGAGGGGCAGCCGGCGTTGTAATCCGGTCCGAACATGAAGTGATAGACCAGAAGCTGCGAACGCCCGCCGAACAGGTCCTTCAGCGAGGCGATGCCGCTTTCGGTATCGAAATGGTATTGCTTTTCGATCCGCACACGGGGCAATTGCTGGCGTTTGGCCGCCAGCGCATCGCTTCGCCGCGTCAGTTCCTTTTCCTCCTCGAGCAGATCGAGTCTGGCCGCCAGCCATTGCTCGCGGGTCGCGTCCAGCATTGCCGTCATGGGTCTTCTCCTTTGCCTGTCTCTCGTCGTAGCATCCGGCGCGAATTGCCTGCCGGTCGAGAGGAGAATACGGCCGGGCACGCGAATGACGGGAGTGACAAGTGTGACGGGATTTGAATGGACTCGCTGATTACGGCCGCGGCGCGGGCGCTGGCATCGGGCGATACGCTCGGCGCGCTGAAACGGGTGGCGCTGCGCGACGATGCGCCGGCGCTGGCGCTGCGCGGCATCGCCATGGCGCAACTCGGTGACCTCGTCCGCGCCAAGGCGCTGTTGAAGAGTGCGGCGCGTGGCTTCGGGCCGCGGGAGGCTGTGGCCCGCGCCCGCTGCGTCGTCGCCGAGGCTGAAATTGCGCTCGTCTCGCGCGATCTCACCTGGCCGCCAAAGGCGCTGGAGGCGGCGCGCAAGGTTCTGGAAGCGCATGGCGACCGGATGAATGCCGCCCATGCCGGTAATATCGCCATTCGCCGGCTGGTGCTGATCGGCCGACTCGACGAAGCCAAACAGGCGTTGGCCGCGCTCGACCCGACGCCGCTGCCGCCCGCATTGCGGGCCGCCCATGAGCTTGTCGCGGCCGGCATCGCCGTTCGGCGCCTGCGCACGCATGCGGCGCGCGCAGCACTCGAACGGGCACAGCTTGCGGCCGAGCAGGCGAATATGCCCGTGCTGACGGCGGAGGTCGAAACCGCCGCCCGCGTGCTCGACCTGCCGGCGGCGCGGCTGGTTTCGCGCGGGCATGAACGGCCGCTGCTGCTTGCCGAGGTGGAGGCGCTCTTTTCAAATGGCACACTCGTCGTCGACGCCTGCCGCCATGTCGTGCGCGCGGGCGGTGTGGTGGTGCCGCTCGCGAGCCGGCCGGTGCTTTTCGCGCTCGCTCGTGCGCTTGCCGAAGCCTGGCCGGTGGATGTGTCGCGGGGCGCGTTGATCGCACGCGCCTTCCGCGGCAAGCATGCCGATGATTCGCATCGCGTCCGGCTGCGCGTCGAGATCGGCCGGCTGCGCGCGGAATTAGCCGGGCTGGCGGAAGTCTCGGCTACCAAGCGCGGTTTTGCCCTTTCCCCTGCCGGTGCTTCTGAGGTTGCAGTGCTTGCACCGCTCGTCGAAGGGCCGCATGCGGCGGTGCTCGCCTTCCTCGCCGATGGCGAAGCGTGGTCGAGTTCGGCGCTGGCAATCGCGCTCGGCGCCAGTCCGCGCACCGTGCAGCGGGCGCTGGATGCGCTCGCCGGCGAGGAGAAGGTGCAAGCGATCGGACGCGGGCGGGCGCGCCGCTGGATGAGCCCGCCGCTCTCCTCTTTCCCGACGATCTTGTTACTCCCGGGACCGCTGCCGAGCGACTAGTATGGGTCAACCGACATGGAGGAAGACATGAAGACATCGGCTGCGACCATTCTGCGTGAATATGGACCCTTTCCAGGTGCGGAGCGCGTTCACGGCGTCACCTTCGACGGCCGGCATGTCTGGTTCGCCTCGGGCGACAGGCTGAACGCGCTCGATCCCGACAGCGGCGAGGTGGTGCGGTCGATCGAAGTCGCCTCCCACGCCGGTACGGCCTTCGACGGCGAGTTCCTCTATCAGATCGCTGAAGACGTCATTCACAAGATCGACCCCAAGACCGGCCAAATCCTTTCCACGATCCCGGCACCAGGCAATGGCGGCGATTCCGGCCTTGCCTGGGCCGAGGGCACGCTCTGGGTCGGCCAGCATCGCGGCCGCAGGATCCATCAGATCGATCCTGAAACTGGCAAGATTCTGCGCACCATCGAATCCAACCGCGTCGTGACAGGCGTCACCTGGGTCGACGGCCAGCTCTGGCACGGCACCTGGGAGGGCGACGACAGCGACGTCAGACGCATCGATCCGCAGACGGGCGAGGTGCTGGAGCGGCTCGATATGCCCGAAGGCGCCGGCGTCTCCGGCCTCGAATCCGACGGCGCCGGCTGCTTCTTCTGTGGCGGAGGCAATAGCGGCAAGATCCGCGCGGTGCGCCGGCCGTGAGCGCTGCGCCGCCGGGGTGGGGCTGCTCCTTACAAGAAGCCGGCGTCAGTGCACCCGCCTCGCCCTTCGAGGCCCCTTGCGGGGCGCCTCAGCAACCGTGTTGTTGCGGTTCGCTCCATGGGGTTCGTCTTTTGAGAATAGTGTTGATCATGATGATGAATTTCCGCATGGCGGCGACGAG
>NZ_JACIFV010000035.1 GCF_014197535.1 Rhizobium aethiopicum | reverse complement strand
ATCGTCGCCCACCATCATCCCCCAAGCAAATCAACGACCCACAGAATCACAATCCAATCGCCGCCGCCACAAAACATTCACAGGCTCTGAGGTGCCCCTAAGGGGCCCCGAAGGACGAGGCCGGCCACCTTCGTTTCACCCAGCAATATCAGCGCACCACCCGCCCTCGTGGTTCGAGACGGCCCTGCGGACCTCCTCACCATGAGGGCTGATCGCTGTGCTTGCCGCGGCGTCAATCCAGGCCGGAGCCTCCAAGCGGGCATACACCGAAGCTTGACACATCTCCCCACACGCCCTTAGCATCCGACCCGCGTCTCCCAACCACCGGGAGGTCACGCGTCCAGCCGTAACAACGGACAGAGGTTCCCATGCGCCGAGTCACTTCTCACGAAAATCACATCCGAATTTCCGAGAAGTTGGTGGTTCATGCGCACTTTGAATCTGGGCATCCTCGCCCATGTGGATGCAGGCAAGACTAGCCTTACCGAAAGACTGCTTTTCAACGCCGGCGTCATCGACAAGCTCGGCAGCGTCGATACCGGCGATACACAGACGGACAATCTCGAACTCGAGCGGCAGCGCGGCATCACGATCCGGGCCGCGGTGGTGTCGTTTAAGATCGGCGACAGGATCGTCAATCTGATCGACACGCCCGGCCACCCGGATTTCATCGCCGAGGTCGAGCGGGTGTTGGGATTGCTGGATGCGGCGGTCGTCGTCGTTTCGGCGGTCGAAGGCGTGCAGGCGCAGACGCGCGTGCTGGTGCGGGCGCTGCGGCGGCTCGACGTGCCCTTCGTCTTCTTCGTCAACAAGGTCGATCGGCTCGGCGCCCGCTATCAGGAGGTGCTGGAGGCACTTGCCGCGCAACTTTCCGTCCGGCCGATCGCCATGTCCACCGTTATCGATGCCGGCAGCAAGCTTGCCCGGGTGGAGGCGCTCGCTCCGAGAGATGAGCCGCTTTTTTCGGCGCTCTGCGAGGCGCTCGGGGAAAATGACGAGGCGCTGCTCGATGACTATGTGCTCGCTCCCGATCGGCTGACCAAGGAAAGGCTCGGGCGCTCTCTGGCCGATCAGGTGGCGCGCGGCCTCGTGCATCCCGTCTTCGCGGGTGCTGCGATGACAGGCGCCGGCATATCAGCCCTGGCATCGGCCATCGCGACGATCTTGCCGGCGCGACAACCCGATGCGGATGGTCCGGTCGCCGGCAAGATCTTCAAGATCGAGCGCGGCTGGGGCGGAGAAAAGCTGTGCTATCTCTCGCTGACCTCGGGCACGGTATGGCTCCGGCAATATCTGGATCTGCCGAAAGGCCCTGGGCGGGTGACGGCGATCCAGCTGTTCGAGAATGGCCGGATCCATGGCGCCGATAGCCTCCGCGCCGGGCAGATCGCACGCGTCAGCGGCCTGGCCGGAGCGCGGATCGGCGACGCAGTGGGCGGCGATCGGTTTTCCGGCGGGCAGGCTCACTTTGCGCCGCCGACACTCGAAACCCGCGTGCTTGCCCGCCGCCCGTCCGATAAGGCGGCGCTCTGGCTGGCGCTGAACCAGATGGCCGAACAGGACCCGTTGATCAATCTGCGCCGCAACGAAGAGACGGACGAGGTGTTCGTCTCGCTCTATGGCGAGGTGCAGAAAGAGGTGATCCAATCGACGCTGCTGACGGATTTCAGTCTCGATGCCAGCTTCGAGGAAAGCACGGTCATCCTGGCCGAGAGACCTGTGGGAATCGGGACCGGCCTACAGATCCTCTTCAAGGAACCCAATCCGTTTCTCGCGACCGTCGGGCTGCGCGTCGAGCCGCGTCCTGCCGGGGCCGGCAACAGCTTTGCGCTCGAAGTGGATGTCGGCCAAATGCCAGCAGCCTTCTATCGGGCGGTCGAGGAAACCGTGTTCGAGACGCTGAAGCAGGGAATTTTCGGCTGGCAGATCATCGATTGCCATGTGGCGATGACGGCGGCCCGGCATAGTTCGCCGGCAAGCACCGCCGCTGATTTCCGGCAGTTGACGCCCTGGGTGCTGGCCACGGCGCTATCGGCCGCGCGGACCGCGTTATGCGAGCCGGTCGACCGCTTTCATCTCGAAGCGCCGGCGGAAAGTCTAAGCGGCGTGCTGACCTTGCTTGCGAGATCAGCCGCGACGACGACGGATTCGGTGATTGCCGATGGCGTCGCCCGGCTCGAAGGCACCATGGCGTCTCAGATGGTGCGGAGCGTCCAGCAGCAATTGCCGGGGCTGACGAGCGGGGCGGGAACCATGGAAACCGCTTTCGATCACTATGCGCCGATGGCCGGGCCGCCACGCCTGCGCCGGCGTTCGGGGCCTGATCCGTTTAACGGGGTGGAGTATCTGCTGCGGTTGCGAGGGGGTGTATGAGAGCGCATTTTGGTCATGGATAGGCCATGCCGGTCGGAATCCGGCTACGGGGCGGGTGTTCCGAGGTAGCGGGCGGGAGCGGCGTTTGCGGGTGATGCTTCGAGGCTCCGCCCCACGGGCTGCGCACCTCAGCATGAGGGCGGTGGAGTTTGCCGCTTAAAAAAGGCGGCTCTTTCGAGCCGCCTTCCATTATCCTCAGGCTGCCAGCGAGGCGATGTCGATGACGAAGCGGTAGCGGACGTCGCTTTTCAGGACGCGTTCATAGGCTTCGTTGACCTGGTCGATGTTGATCGTCTCGATCTCGGAGACGATGTTGTGCTTGCCGCAGAAATCCAGCATTTCCTGGGTTTCCTTGATCGAGCCGATCATCGAACCGGAGATGCTCTTGCGGCCGGGAATGATCGAGAAGGCGTGCACCGGGATCGGATTCTCAGGCGCGCCGACGACCACGAAGGAGCCGTCCACCTTGAGGAGGCCGAGATAGGCGTTCCAGTCGATCTCGGCGCTGACGGTGCAGATGATGAGATCGAACGTGCCGGCGAGCTTCGTGAAGGTTTCCGGGTCGTTGGTGGCGTAATATTCCTTGGCGCCGAGCTTCAGACCGTCTTCCTTTTTGGAAAGGCTCTGGGAGAGAACGGTAATGTCGGCGCCCATGGCCGAGCCCAGCTTGACGCCCATATGGCCGAGGCCGCCCATGCCGACGATCGCGACCTTCTTGCCGGGGCCGGCATTCCAGTGGCGCAGCGGCGAATAGAGCGTGATGCCGGCGCAGAGCAGCGGCGCGGAGGCGTCGAGCGGCAGGTTGTCCGGAATGGACATGACATAGCCTTCCCTAACGACGATCGAATCGGAATAGCCACCCTGCGTCCTCGTTTTGCCGTCAGCTTCGAAGTCATTGTAGGTGCCGCTGAGACCCGGCATGTACTGTTCGCGGTCGAGGTCGCGCTCGGCGCAGCCGATGCAGGAATCGACGAAGCAGCCGACGCCGACGCGGTCGCCGACCTTGAACTTGGTGACGGCAGAACCGACGGCCGAGACAATGCCGGCGATCTCATGGCCGGGCACGATCGGATAAACGGCGTTCTTCCACTCGTTGCGGACGGTGTGGATGTCTGAATGGCAGATACCGGCAAACTTGATGTCGATGACGACGTCATCGGGGTTCGGGTTGCGGCGCTCGAAGGTGAAAGGGGTCAGCGGCTTCGAAGCGTCGGTGGCGGCGTAACCTCTTGCAATAGGCATGGGAACCTTCCTTTTCGTTTGGGAGGGGTTGAGCGGGATGGCGGACTATTGCCCGGAACGGCGCGAGAGGGTTAGAGCGATCCTCTCAGCTTTTTGCACGATCCTGCAAAAGTGAGACGCCTATCTGTTTGCGAAACGGCCGAGGCACTCTAGATAAGAGCGGTATCGCCGGCGTCGGACAATGGACAGAAAGAGTTGCCGCATGACTTTGCCCTTCAGCCCCTATCAGGAAATCGTCGACATCGCGATGCGCTTTGCGCCCGGCGACGGTGAGTTCTCGACTCCAATCGGCAAACTTCATGTCAGCCGTCGGTCCAAGCCGAGCGATCCCTTGCACAGCAGCTACCGGCCCTGTTTCGCCTTCGTGCTGCAGGGCGCCAAGAGCCTGCAGCTCGGCACGGAGCAGATCAGCTACGGCACCGGGGATTATCTCCTGACCTCGCTCGACCTGCCGGTCGCCTGGCGCGTCACGGAAGCGAGCCCCGAGGTGCCGCATCTCTGTCTCGGGCTGGCAATCGATTCCGAGAAGCTCTTGGAGCTGCTCAGCCGCATCGATATCCCACGCCCGGCCGCTCATACCGACGGGCAGCGCGGGATGGTGGTGAACGTCGCGCCGCCGGAGCTCATGGATGCCGCCGTCCGCCTGCTGCGTTTGCTCGATCGTCCAGGCGATATTCCCGCCATGGCGCCGCTGATCGAACAGGAAATCCTTTACCGGGTGCTGACCGGGCCGCACGGCGCGCGGCTGATCAATATCGCCACGGCAGACAGCCACAGCAACCGGATCGCGCGCGCCGTTGCCTGGCTGAAGGAGAATTTCGCGCGGCCGCTACGCATTGAGGATCTTGCCGAACGCGTCAATATGAGCGCGTCCTCCTTCCACCATCATTTCAAGTCGGTGACGGCGATGACGCCCGTCCAATATCAGAAGCAGCTTCGGCTGCACGAGGCGCGCCGGCTGATGCTGGTCGAGCGGCTCGACGCCGGCACGGCCGGCCACCGAGTCGGTTATCAGAGCCCGTCGCAGTTCAGCCGCGAATACAGCCGCCTCTACGGCGCGTCACCGGCCCGCGATATCGACGGCGTGCGCGAGATCATCGCGGCGGAATAACATTGGGGACGCCGGCGCGGCTGCCCTCCAGCCATTAAAGGATGTTTGACCTTTCCCGGTTAGGCTGGCGCCATCCATTAAGCAGGCACCGCCGTCCGCATGACGCAAGCACCGTTACTTTCCATCGTCGCGCCTTGTCACAACGAGGAAGAGGGCCTGCGCGAATTCTGCCGCCGCGCCGCCGCTGCCGCGCAGAGCGCAGCGGGCGATGCCTTCGAACTCATTCTCGTCGATGACGGCTCGTCGGACGGCACCTGGGAAATCATTTCGGATCTGGCAGCCAAGGTGCCGCAGGTGCTCGGCGTCCGTCTCCTGCGCAATCACGGCCACCAGCTAGCATCGACGGCAGGTCTTGCGGCGTCGCGGGGCGAGCGCGTGCTCCTGATCGACGCCGATCTCCAGGATCCGCCCGAGCTGTTGTTGATGATGATGCCGATCATGGAGCGCGGCGCCGACGTCGTTTACGGTCAGCGCACACGTCGCGAGGGTGAAACCTGGTTCAAGCTTGCCTCCGCTTCGCTTTTCTACCGTGCGCTCTCCAGGCTCGCTTCCGTGACCATCCCGCGCGACACCGGCGACTTCCGGCTGATGCGCCGGCGCGTCGTCGATATTCTTCTGGCGATGCCGGAGCGTGATCGTTTCATCCGCGGCATGGTCAGCTGGATCGGCGGCCGGCAGGTGGCTCTGCCTTACGAGCGGGACGCCCGTTTTGCCGGCACGACGAAATATCCGCTGCGCAAGATGATCAATTTCGCCCTCGATGCGATCACCAGCTTTTCGACGACGCCGCTGCGCATCGCCACATGGCTCGGCATGATCAGTGCCGGCGTTGCGATCGCGCTGCTGGTCTATACTTTCATTCGCTGGCTGCAGGGCGAAACCGTCACCGGCTGGTCATCGATCATGGCCGCCGTCAGCGCCTTCAGCGCCATCCAGCTGATCTGCATCGGCATCATCGGCGAGTATCTTGGCCGTCTCGTCCAGGAGAGCAAGAGGCGGCCGATGTTCATGGTCGAGACGATCCTGCGGGGCGGCGACCAGGCTGAACTGCCGACGGCTTTTTCGGAAATGAGTGCTGGCGAGCGGCGCGCCGCCCTGGATTCGGCCTTCGCGCCGACAGAGCCGCCGCGGCCGCAAAAGAGCAACCGGATCAAATAATGAATCGAATTGCTGCGCCTGTTCATGATTTGGCCGGGCGGGAGGATTTGATCGCCCGGCAAGATTCCAACATTGCGATCGCCGTGTTCGTCGCGCTTGCGGCTGCATTGGTCGTCCTGTTTCACTTCCCGCCGGTTCTCGATTACGCCAATCACTACGCCCGGATTTGGCTGCTTTCGGGCGGTATCGGCGAGCCGCCGTTCCCTGAGATCTATGCGATCGATTGGAACCGCACCTTCACTAATGTCGGAATCGATCTTCTCGCCGTCTGGCTGGGGCCGCTGGTCGGCGCCGACCAATTGGCGAGGGCATTGCTCTTTCTGGCGATCGTGTTGCCGCCGCTTGGTGCGATCGGACTGCATCGCGCGCTGTTCGACGGCCGGCACTATTGGCAGATCGCCATGCTGTCGTTCGGCTGGTGCGCCACGATGATCGGCGGCTTCATCAATTTCCAGATCGGCCTCGGCATGGCCTTGTTCTTCTCGTGCATCGATCTGCGGCTGCAGGTCGGAAATCCGGTCTGGCTTTTTGCCTGGCGGCTCGTCGCCGCGCTGCTGCTGACGGTGATGCACATCTTCTCGCTCGGGTTCTATATCGCGATCGTCTGCGGCCTCGAATTTTCCTGGCGTTTCGACATATTGCGATCGAAGGCGGGGTTGGCGACGCTCACCGGCCGTCTGGCGCTGGCGATCAGTGCCTGCGTCCTACCGCCGCTCGCTTTGTACCTCCGCACTGCTGCTTTACCGGATGCCGGCGGGAGCGGCCTTGGACTTGCCTGGAACGATGGCGTCATCCTGATCCTGATAAATCTTGTCTCCGCCATCACGACCTATGTTCCTTTGGTGGACGTCGTGCTGATTCTGCCACTGATCCTCATCTGCACGCGGGCCGCACGTGCGGGCGACATGCAGATGCATGCCGGGCTTGCCGTCACCGCCTGCGGATTGTTGCTTCTTTCCTGTATTTCGCCGCGACACGCTCTCGGCACCGGCTGGATCAGCTGGCGCTTTCCGATCATGACGGCGCTCGTCGCCATGGCGATGGTCTGCCCCTTTGCCAATTTGACGCGCCGGCAGGCGCTGCCGCTGGCGCTGGTCATCAATCTCGCGGTCTTCGGCCGAGCCGGCTGGATCGGCTGGAATTGGTGGCTGGCGGAGAAAGATGTCGCGGCTGTCGAGGCTGTGCTGAGAAAGATACCCGCCGGCGCGGCCGTGCTGCCTCTGGGGCATGAACCGGAGACCGCCAGCAGCCTTGCCCATTCCAATCGGCACTTTGCCTGGGGATTGGATACCTTCCGGCATTTGCCGACGCTCGCCGTGCCGTTCTCGCATGCTTTCGTGCCGACGCTCTTCACGGCAAAGGGTAAGCAGCCGCTTTCCGTCCTGCCGCCATGGTCAGAGATCGCGGTTCCCGAGGGCAATCTGGTGTCGATCGGCGTACTTTTATGCCCGGCAATGATGCGGGAGTATGAGGGCTTTACGCCCTATCTTTCAGATTGGCGCAAGCGTTTCGATTTCATCCTCGTCGCCAATGCCGATATCCCCGACCGCTACGTCGGCAGCTCGATGCCGGCGGGACTGACGCTTATCGAGGATGCCGGTTTCGCCAAGCTTTATGCGATCGACAAGGTCACGCCGGCGGAATCTCTCTCGATCCCGGCCGGTTGCGCCAGGGCGTCTTAGACTAGGCTACCGATGCCGTGCATGTTCGGCTCTACGAACTGCCGCTCGTCCTGAGCTCGCCAGCAAGCTGTTGTGCCTGTCGTGCAGTGTCTTCATCGCAAATCAACACGTTGCCGAGACCGGACAGCAGCACGGCTGCGATAGCCTGCGCCTTGTTCAAGCCGCCTGACGCGAAGACGACATTGGGAATGGCGCGCAGGGCTTCCAGCTCGGGAGCGATCGCGCACCTGTTTATCGCGTGGTCGATCGGCCGCCCGATCTTATCGACGAACTGGCCGAGCACGTCACCACAGGCACCGGCTGCGAGCAATTCCTCAATGTTGATGTTGCGCGGCAAGCCGTAGCGCATCAGCAGCGAACGCTCGGTCATGTCGCCGATGCTGAGCACGATGACGTCATTGGTCTCGATCTGTCGAAAGGCCGATTCAAAAACATCCTGTCGGACGATTGCCGTCCGCGATTCCGGACTGCCGGCATAGATCGGCGCGGCAAGATAGGAGCATTCCGCATTGAGCTGGCGGGCAAGGTCGCTCGCAATGTCAAAGGTATTGATTTCGATGCCGTGCGTCAGCCCGCCCATGACCGAATTGACGCAGATATCAGGCCGTTTGAGGGAGGGCATATGACGCACCATCTCGCGGAGTGTCGCTCCCCACCCGACGCCAACGCCGCGGATGCCGCCGCCGTTCAGCAGCTGAACGAGATAATCGGCGGCCGCCTGGCCGAGCAGGACGGGAATGAGCTCCTGGTCCTCGGGTGTCGGTACGATGATCGCGCGGTTGAGAGAGAATTCCGCCGCCAGTTGCTGCTCCAGGGCGACGCAGGACGTCAGTCGGGAATTGAGGGTGATCGTTACAAGGCCGGATCGGCGCGCCTCGGCGATGATCTTGTTGACGCGAAGCCTGTTGGTCGAAAGTGCTTCCGCGATTTCGCCCTGGGTGCGTCCCTCCATGTAATAGAGCCAGACCACGCGCACCTGCATCTGCTCGTCCGGGAGGGCTACGGGCGCGGAAGAAGCACTTCTGTTCTGTGACATGCGATAATCTGCGCCTCCGCTTCGACGCCATGGATCTCAAATTCCCGGCGCTTGTCAATCGCAGGGGGCCGTCGTCAGGCCGCTTCACCTCGGTCGGTCGGTTCGCCGGCCGGTCGATTTGTTGAAAGGATGCAAAGCTTCCATTCGAACATGACACGAAATGCGATCGTTTTCCCGCAGACGTCGATCGGTAGGCACGCTCGCGACGATGCGCTTCCGGCTGTCGTCGATGCGCAGATGCACGTTGTTCTCATCTCCGACGGTTTCGATCAATTCGATGTGGGCATCGAACCGGAGATCATGCGCCGATCCGGTGCCGAGGTTGATCGAACCAGGTCTGATGCCGACGAGATCCGTGTCTCTCGGAAGCGCGAGGTCGCTGGGGCCGAGTTCATCCAGATCGATCAGGTTCATCGGCGGGGAACCGATGAAGCCGGCGACGAAGACGGTTTCGGGATGGCGATACACCTCGATCGGTGTCCCGATCTGCTCGATTCGGCCGCCGTTCATGACGACAAGCCTGTCGGCGAGGGTCATCGCCTCGAGCTGATCGTGTGTCACATAGAGGCTGGTCGTCTTGAGCTGCCGCTGGAGCCTGCGGATTTCGACGCGCATTTGCACGCGAAGCTTCGCGTCCAGATTGGACAGCGGTTCGTCGAAGAGGAAGGCGGCGGGATCGCGGACGATGGCGCGGCCCATGGCGACGCGTTGGCGCTGTCCGCCCGAGAGCTGACGGGGGCGGCGCTCGAGGAACTCGCCGATCTCCAGGATGCTGGCTGCGTCAGCGATCCGCCGGTCGATCTCGTGGCGAGGAACGCGGCGGTTCTTGAGTCCGTATTCGAGATTCTGCCGAACGGTCATGTGAGGATAGAGCGCGTAGTTCTGGAAGACCATCGCGATGTTGCGGTCGGCCGGATCGACATGGCCAACGTCGTTGCCTGATATCCTGAGGTGCCCGGAGCTTATGGCTTCGAGGCCCGCAATCATCCGCAGCAAGGTCGATTTTCCGCATCCTGATGGGCCGACCAGCACAATCATTTCGCCGTCCGCGACAGTCAGATTGATCCCTTTCACCGCGGGAACCGGTCCATAGTTCTTCTTCAGGTCGATCAATTCGATAGCCGCCATGGCATCCTTCCTCCGAGGTCGTCATACATTTGTAACACGCTATTGACATTTGTAACAAGTGACCCCAACCTTGTTTTATCGCCACTTTGGGAGGGGTTGACCGGCGCTCGACGCACCGGTCGGCGAACAAAGGCAATGGAGAGGAAAACGAAATGACGGCAATGTCTTCGATAAGGTCCTGTATGGGGCGGACGATCCGGTCATTCGCGGCGGGCGCTGCACTGGTAACGCTCGGATTGGCAAATGCGGGCGACGCCAGCGCCGCCGATCGCGTCAAGATCGAATGGTGGAATGCGGCAGGCGGCCGCCTGGCCGAAATCACCACCCAGCTGATTAAGGACTTCAACGCCTCGCAGGACAAATACGAGGTCGTCGGCATCGGCAAAGGCAATTATGAAGAGACCATGGCGGCAATGGTGGCAGCCTACCGGGTGCATCAGCAGCCCGTGCTGATCCAGGCGGCCGAGCGCGGGTTCCTCACTATGTACAATTCCGGCGCGATCATTCCGGTGCCGGAGCTGATGGAGAAGGAAGGTTACAAGGTCGACTGGAACGATTTCGTCGCTCCGGTCGCCGGTTTTTATCTCGTCGACGGCAAACCGGCGGCAATGCCCTTCAACAGTTCGACGCCGATCTTCTGGTACAATGCCGACCACTTCAAGGCAGCCGGTTTCGACAAGCCGGGCGAGACCTGGCAGGAGGTCGACAAGCAGCTGCGCGCTATCAAGGAGAAAGGTGTCTCGAAGTGCCAGATGGCGCTTGCCAACGACTTCTACTGGAGCCTGATCGAGAACTATGCGGCGATTCAGGACCAGCCTTACGGCACCAAGGCGAATGGTTTCGGCGGCCTCGACACCGAATTCATCTTCAACAAGAGCCCGTTGGTGGTCGGTCAGGTGACGCGCCTCAAGACGTGGATGGACGCCGGCATCCTGCAGATCGCCGGGCAGGGGCTCTCGCCAGACCAGCTGTTCACCTCTGGAACCTGCTCGACCTATGTGGCCTCCACCGCGGCGCATGCCGCCGTCGAGAGCGGCGCGAAATTCAACTGGAGCGCAACGTTCCTGCCGCATGAGGAAGGCATAGAGCCGAAAAACAGCACCATTGGCGGCGGTGCGCTCTGGGTTCTCAAAGGCAAGTCGGAGGAAGAATACGCCGGTGCGGCCGCCTTCCTGAACTTCGTCGCCTCACCGAAGACGCAGGTCTGGTGGAGCAAGCAGACAGGCTACGTCCCGGTTACGAACACAGCCTACGAGCAGGCCAAGTCCGAGGGTTATTTCAAGGACCACCCGACCCGCGAGATCGCCATTCTCCAGCTCACGCGCGGTACCCCGACCGACAACTCGCGCGGCTTCCGCTTCGGCAATCACAATCAGGCGATGGCGCTTCTGGTGGAAGAGATCCAGGGCGTCTGGACCGGCCAGAAGACACCACAGCAGGCGCTGGATGCCGCGGCGGCCCGCGGAAACCAGATCCTTCGCCAGTATGAGCAGCTTCATGCAGCAAAGTAGAACCTTGGGAAAGATGGAAGGCGCCGCCAGGCGCCATCGCATCCCCGATCTTCTGTCGACGGGCCGCTCGGCCGCGCCGCCGTCGGAGGCCGGATTGAAGTCCGCCCACTTCAACAAGCCGTGGCTCGCCTTCGGCCTGGTTGCGCCGCAACTGCTGATCCTGCTGTTCTTCTTTTTCATCCCGTCCTACAAGGCGCTGTCGCTGGCCTTCGTTCAGGTCGATCCCTTCGGGGGCACGCAGATTTTCGTCGGGCTCACAAATTTCCACAATCTGTTCGCAAGCTCGGAATATCGCGCCAGCGCGCTGTTCACGCTCTGGTTCACCGTCGCACAGAATGCCGCAACGCTTCTGCTTGCCGGTCTCTTTGCCTTCGCGACCGATTTCGTGATCAGGGGCAGGGGGATTTACAAGAGCATCATCCTGCTTCCCTATGCGATCGCGCCGGTTATATCGGGCGTGATCTGGGCCTTCCTGTTCAATCCGGCGGTTGGACCGATCGCTCAGCTTCTGCACGGGTTCGGCTTCGAATGGGATCCGAACCGGCGGCCTTTCGATGCGCAGCTTCTGGTGACCATCGCCTCTGTCTGGAAGAATGTCTGCTACGACTACATCTTTCTCGTCGCCGCATTGCTCGCCGTGCCTGTCTCGCTTCTGGAAGCGGCAAAGCTCGACGGCGCAAGACCCGTCCGGCGCTTCTTCACGATTTCACTTCCGCTGATCTCGCCGACGATCTTCTTCCTCGTGGTGATGAACTTCGTCTACGGCCTGTTTGAAACCTTCGGCATTATCGACGCGGTCACCCGCGGCGGCCCGGCCGGGGCGACGAACAGCCTGGTCTACAAGGTGTATCAGGATGGTTTCGTGCAGCTAGACCTCGGCTCGTCGGCCGCGCAATCCGTGCTTTTGATGCTGATCGCCATCCTGTTCACCATCGTTCAATTCCGCGCGCTCGAGCGCAAGGTCAATTACCAGGTGTAGCCATGCCCGAACGCCATCTCGGTCTTTCGATCTTCTGCCACGCCATATTGCTGATCGGCGCGGTTTTTGTCTGCCTGCCGCTCTACTTCGCCTTCGTCGCCGGCTCGCTGACCTTGCAGGAGGTTCAGCAGGCGCCGTTCCCGGTGCTGCCGGGCTCGCATTTCTTCGAAAACCTGGCCGCCGCCTGGCAGCAGGGCGAGTTCTCCCAGCTGTTCCTGAATTCGATCATCGTCACCGCCGGCATCGTCGTCGGCAAGCTGGCGATCTCGCTGATCGCCGCGTTCGGCGTCACCTATTTCCGCTTCCCGTTCCGCATGACGGCGTTCTGGCTGATCTTCGTGTCGCTGATGCTTCCGGTCGAGGTCCGCATCATTCCGACTTATGAAGCGGTCGCCGATGCCGCCGGGCCGATCCGCTGGCTGGCTGGCACGATCGGCCTGTCCGGTATCGTCGAAAAGCTGACCGGATACAGCATCGAAGCCTCGTTGAAATGGAACATGGTCAACAGCTATGCCGGCCTGATCCTGCCGCTGATCGCCTCCGCCTCGGCGACCTTCCTGTTCCGGCAGTTTTTCCTGACCGTTCCCGACGAACTTTGCGAGGCGGCCAAGCTCGACGGCGCCGGCCCTCTGAAGTTCTTCAAGGATATCCTGCTGCCGCTGTCGAGCGCCAATATCGCTGCGCTATCGATCATCCTGTTTCTCTATGGCTGGAACCAGTATTTGTGGCCGCTGCTCTTCACCACCGACAAGGAGATGGGGACCGCGGTCCTCGGGCTGAAGCAGCTCGTCCCAGTCTCCGACTCAGCGCCCGCCTGGAACATTGCAATGAGCGCTGCGCTGCTCGTCATGCTGCCGCCGGCGGCCGTCATTCTCTTCATGCAACGCTGGTTCACCAAGGGACTGGTGGACTCCGGAAAGTAACACGCGACATCTCAAGGATATTCAGACGATGGTGCATATCATCGGCCACCGTGGCGGCCGCAATCTCTGGCCCGAGAACAGTCTTTCGGGCTTCCGCAAACTCGCGCAGATGCCTGTCGACGGCGTGGAGTTCGACATCCACCTGACGCGTTCGGGCGAAATGCTCGTCATTCACGACCCGACGCTGGAGCGCACAACGGATGCGCGCGGGCCGGTCGCCGATCTCGACCCGGGGAAACATCGTGAAATCAGCCTCAAGGACAGTGACGGGGAAGCGATCCCCACCCTGGAAGAGGTGCTTGCCGTCTTCAAGGATACGCCCCTCGAGCTTCATATCGAACTGAAGACCCATGCCGATGGAACGCCTTACGAGGGGCTCGCCGCCATGGCATTCGCCGCCGTCGAGCGGCTTGGTCTTATGGAGCGCTCGATCCTGACGAGTTTTCATCCCGACGTGCTCGCCGATATTCGCAAGGTCGCCCCTGGTATTCGCACCTTGTCGTCCTTCGACGCCAAGTCTGCTGAGCGTCTCGGCCTGGCGAGCGGCCTCAGCCTGATGATGCAATATTCGGATATCATCGCCGTCGAAAAGTCGCTGCTTCAGGCGACGTGGGAGGAGATCACCGGGCTCGTGCCGCTCGACCGGCTCGGCGCCTGGGTTCCGAACGAAATGAGCGATCTCGAATATTGGCTTGCCAAACCGATCCGGCAGATCACCACGGACCGTCCGGATCTCGCCTTGCAGGCGCGGGGGTGAGGCATGCTTGATAGCCGCATCGATTATCCCGGCATGTCAGGCGCCATGGACAGCATCGACCTCGTGATCTTCGATTGCGACGGCGTGCTGATCGACAGCGAGCCGATCGCCAGCCGTACCCTGGCGGAAACGCTCCAAGGCGCGGGCATTGCGATCACCGCAGCGGAGGCGCATGTCAAATTCACCGGCAATTCGGAAAGCATCATTGCCGAGATGTGTCGGCGCGAATACGGGATCATCGATGTCGCTGCGCTGTTCGAGAAGTGGCATCTTCATCTGTTCGAGGAATTCGCGCGCTCGCTGACGCCCATTGCCGGCATTGCCGAGGTCGTCAACAGTCTCGACCGCCCTAAATGCGTCGCATCGAACAGCACGATGCGGCGGCTGCGCAACAGCTTGGGCAAACTCGATCTCTGGAGCGCATTCGGCGAAGGCGTTTTCAGCGCCGAATTCGTATCCCGGCCGAAGCCCGCACCCGATCTGCTGCTGCATTGCGCCGAGCGTTTTCGGGCCCGGCCGGCCAGATGCATCATGATCGACGACAGCGTTCATGGTGTGGCGGCGGCAATCGCCGCAGGCATGACGGCCATCGGATTCGTCGATCCGGCCGATCCGAGGCCCGGCCGCCGCGCCGTGCTCGATGCCGCCGGAGCCGCCGCCGTGGCGACAGGGGCAGGGGAGCTCACCGCCATTCTGGAAAATGTCGGAGCGAGGCTGTGATGGCGCCCCGGGGCGGAGGGCGCGCTCAGCCCCCAGCCTCCTTGCCATGTTGTCGCGACCGCGTAATGTCAGCGTCCTGGAGGCGGGGATCTTTCCAGACGACAGACTTTGAAATTGGACCGCAGCTGCTAATTAACCGATCCTTGGCGATTCGAAACGAGAGATCATGAGCGACACATCTCATACCGCAGAAGCCGGCGCTAAATATGTCATCGGCGTCGATGTCGGCACCGGCAGCGCCCGGGCCGGCCTGTTCAATATGGCCGGCAGTATGCTTGCCTCCGCCAAGCGGAATATCAGCCTGTTTCATGAAGCCGGTTCCATCGTCGAGCAATCAAGCAGCGAAATCTGGAGCGCCGTTTGCGCAGCCGTGCGAGAGGCGGTTGCCGCAGCCGGCGTCGATCCGGCTTCCGTGGTCGGGCTCGGATTCGACGCCACCTGCTCGCTCGTCGTGCTCGGCGAAGGCGGCAAACCACTTCCCGTCGGGCCTTCCGAAGATCCGGACCGGAACATCATCGTTTGGATGGACCATCGCGCCGTCCCGCAGGCGGAGCGCATCAATGCGTTTGGGCATGACGTGCTGCGTTATGTAGGCGGCCGTATTTCGCCGGAAATGGAAACGCCCAAGCTTCTCTGGCTCAGGGAAAACCGCCCTGGCGTCTTCGATGCTGCCTGGCAGTTTTTCGATCTTGCGGATTTCCTCACCTGGCGGGCCACCGGCGATCTGTCGCGCTCGACCTGCACGGTCACCTGCAAGTGGACCTATCTTGCTCATGAAAAGCGGTGGGACAGCGGTTATTTCCATCGGATCGGTCTCGGCGTGCTGGCGGAGGAAGGCTTTGCTCGCATCGGCGAAGTCATTGTCGAGCCCGGTTCGGCGCTCGGCCAGGGACTGACTGCGGCCGCGGCGGAGGAGTTCGGCCTGACGCCGGGCACGGCCGTCGCAGCCGGACTGATCGATGCCCATGCGGGCGGTGTCGGAACCGTCGGCGCCGACCCGCAGACCAATCTTGCCTATGTTTTCGGGACTTCTTCCTGCACAATGACATCGACGGCAGAACCGTCCTTCGTGCCCGGTGTCTGGGGGCCCTATTATTCGGCGATGGTGCCGGGCCTGTGGCTGAACGAGGGCGGCCAGAGTGCCGCCGGCGCGGCGATCGACCACCTCCTCGCCTTTCATCCGGCAGCCGGCGAGGCGAAGGAGCTTGCGAAGAGCGCCGGCATTGCGCTGCCGGTCCTGCTTGCCGACATGGCCTCCCGCAAGGCGGGCCGGTCTTCCGAGGCCGTCAGGCTGGTGGCCGGGCTGCACGTCGTTCCCGAATTCCTCGGCAACCGTGCGCCCTTCGCCGACCCCCATGCCCGCGCGGTCATTACCGGTCTCGGCATGGAGCGGGATGTCGACAACTTGGTCGCGCTCTACATCGCCGGGCTTTGTGGCATTGGCTACGGCCTCAGGCAGATCATCGAAACACAGGCCCAGTCGGGCGTGGCCGTTGAGAACATCGTCATCAGCGGCGGGGCCGGTCAGCACGATTTCGTCCGCCAAGTGCTCGCTGATGCGAGCGGCAAGCCGGTGGTGGCGACGAAGGCCGAGGAGCCGGTGTTGCTGGGAGCGGCCATCCTCGGCGCTGTCGCCGGCCGGCAATTTGCCGATGTCGGCGAGGCGATGAGCGAGCTCACCAAGGTGGAAAAGCGTTTTCAGCCGTCAGAGGGTGAAATTTCAGATCTCCACCGCAAGCGTTACGAAGCCTTTAAGGAGCTTCAGACATTGGCGCGCAAGCTTCGCAGCGATAGCTGACAGCCCCGCGCGACAAATGCCGCGGGCTAATTATTGATGGCGATGATCGCCCAATGGCTTTCCTCGCAGGCGTTGTCGTCGCAGACTGCACCCATCCAGACGGCGCCATTTGTGAGCATCACTCCTTCGCTGTTGACGAAGAGATCCTCATATTGCTGGCGCCCGACCGCGCGGCGGGTCTCCGGCGTTACCAGATCGTCGAAATTCTCGACAAAATCCTCGGCGTTTTCGACATCATAGGTTTCGCCATCTGCCTTTACGCTCAGCGGATATTCGGCAAGGCCAGCGATGGTCTCGGCGTCGCCGGAGCGCATGGCCAAAACAAGTTGGCGCAGCGGCCTGTCGAAGCCGGCAGCATTGCCGTGCAATTCCTCGATGCGGTTATAGACCTCACTATCCGACTGAGCGGCGGCGCGGCCGGTGAAGGGCGTCGTTCCGAGGAACATCACTCCGGCTAGGAGAAGGGCAGCAGATAGACGCGACATGGAAGGCTCCCGGCAAATGACATTCTGCCGCATTATGCAATCTCAATCCGATGTCCGCCTATCCAATTCTGGTGCGGCACCGGACTTTCCCGTATAAAAATCTTCCGGGCCCGCTTGACGGCCCGATCGGATTGCCGCATAAAGCTCGCGAACCGTACCGTACGGTACGTATCTGGGAGCCATGACCGTGTCCGTCGATACCGCAGAGCCGAGCGAATTTTCGCCGCGCCAGAACGCCGTTCTGGAGCAGGCGCTGCGGCTGCTCGTTGATGGCGGCGAGAAAGCGCTGACAACCTCGGGTGTTGCGCGCGCCGCCAATTGCTCGAAGGAAAGCCTCTACAAGTGGTTCGGCGACCGCGACGGGCTGCTCTCGGCGATGATCGCCTATCAGGCGAGCAAGGTGCGCACTTTCGAGCGCAACGGCGAACGGCTGACGGCGGCGAGCCTGCACGACCATGTCGTCATCTTCGCGCGCGACCTGCTGGAGGTGCTCGCCGGCGACGTCTCGCTGGCGCTGAACCGGCTGGCGATCGGCCAGTCTCACCGCGACGGCTCGAAGCTCGGCAAGCTCCTGCTTGAACGCGGCCGCCGCCAGATCGACCGGCGCGCCATGGCGCTGATCGACGCCGGCAAGAGGGCAGGGCTGCTGCGCTTTGCCGATGCCGACGAAGCCTATCACACGCTTTACGGCCTTGTTGTTTCCGACCTGCATGTGCGCATGCTGCTCGGCGAACCCGGCCTCAAGGATACCGCGCGCCAGGCGGAGAGGGCGGTGACCGCCTTCCTCCGGCTTTACGGCACGGAGAAGGTTCTGGCGGAGATGCCGGCTCTCGGCTGATTTCGCCTTAATGACAGTCAACAGGACAAGCACAAGGGAAGGAACTTCAAATGCGCGTCTATTACGATCGTGATGCCGATCTTAACCTCATCAAGGCCAAGAAGGTCGCCGTCATCGGCTACGGCTCGCAGGGCCGCGCCCATGCGCTGAACCTCAAGGACAGCGGCGCCCAGAACCTCGTCATCGCTCTCAAGGCCGGTTCGCCCACGATCAAGAAGGCCGAAGCCGACGGCTTCAAGGTCATGACCGTCGCCGAAGCCGCCGGCTGGGCCGACCTGATGATGATGGCGACGCCGGACGAGCTGCAGGCCGACATCTACAAGGCCGACATCGCACCGAACATCCGCGACGGCGCTGCCATCGCCTTCGCCCACGGTCTCAACGTCCACTTCGGCCTGATCGAGCCGAAGGCTTCCGTCGACGTCGTCATGATCGCCCCGAAGGGCCCGGGCCACACGGTTCGCGGCGAATACCAGAAGGGCGGCGGCGTTCCCTGCCTCGTCGCCGTTCATCAGAACGCGTCCGGCAATGCGCTGGAACTCGCTCTCTCCTACGCCTGCGGCGTCGGCGGCGGCCGCTCGGGCATCATCGAAACCAACTTCCGCGAAGAGTGCGAAACTGACCTCTTCGGCGAACAGGTCGTTCTCTGCGGCGGCCTCGTCGAGCTCATCCGCGCCGGTTTCGAAACGCTTGTTGAAGCCGGCTATGCCCCTGAAATGGCCTATTTCGAATGCCTGCACGAAGTGAAGCTGATCGTCGACCTGATCTATGAAGGCGGCATCGCCAACATGAACTACTCGATCTCCAACACGGCCGAGTGGGGCGAATACGTCACCGGTCCGCGCATCATCACCGAAGAAACCAAGGCTGAGATGAAGCGCGTCCTGAAGGACATCCAGACCGGCAAGTTCACCTCCGAGTGGATGCAGGAATACCGGTCGGGCGCCGCCCGCTTCAAGGGCATCCGCCGCAACAACGACAGCCATCAGATCGAGGAAGTCGGCGCCAAGCTGCGCGGCATGATGCCCTGGATCGGCAAGAACAAGCTGGTCGACAAGAGCGTGAACTAAGCTGTTCCACTAAAGTAAATAGCGAGGCCGGAGTAAATCCAGCCTACAGACCGCTGATAACCCCCGGCTGCGCTGGGGGTTATTTGATTCGTTGCGACATGCTGAAGAAACCTGCTCCCGAACACGCGGCAATCGAGCACCGATTGGTAGTGATCACATCACGCGAAGCAGGAGACGAGCCTCGGTTTGTTGGGAACGGAACTGGAGTTGATCGGTTAGTGCGATATTTCGATCTGCTTCAGGGACCAAATGCCTAAGGCTGGAATTCTTACCTTTCACCGCTGCATCAATTACGGTTCCTATTGGCAGGCACGCTGTCTGGCGAAAGGCCTAGCATCCATGGGAGTAGAAGCCGTTCTTCTGGAACATATGTCCGATCGCGTGAACCGCGCGGAATGGCAATGCGCGCTGCAACCGCTGCTTCCTGCCGCAACGCCAAGGGAAGACTACCCGCTCTACAAAGCGAAGATCCGGAAATTCTTTCACTCGTTTGCCAGTCTACCTCTTTCATCGCCCTTTCCCTTGGAGAACCCAGCCGCGATGGACGACTATTCGCTCATCGTCGTCGGCAGCGACGAGGTGTGGAACCTTCGCCATCCCTGGTATGGTGGGTATCCGCTGTTTTATGGAGAGGGCCTGCGATGCGGGCGTCTTGTCTCCTATGCCGCGACGTTTGGAAGTCTGGCGTCGTCGGAGCGACTGGAGGGTTGGGCGGAAAAGCTGCGAAAGTTTTCTCATATTTCTGTCCGGGATCTCCATTCGGAGCGGATCATCCGCGAGACATTGGGACTGGAGCCCGAACTCGTTCTCGACCCGTGCCTGCAATTTCCGCAGACGATGAAGGCGAGCAGGGATGAGGGGGAGGCGGCAACCTATATAGCCGTCTACGGGCACAGTTTTCCCACGTGGTTCCAGGATGCAGTGCGCCGATGGGCAGGAGACCGGGGCTATCCGCTTGTCAGCATCGGCTATCGGAACGATTGGGCCGACGAGCAATGGATTGATGCCGGGCCGGAGGACTTCGCCGGCTTCATTTCCGAAGCAAAGGCTGTCGTGACGAACTTCTTTCATGGATGCGTGTTCTCGCTTGTCAACGAGAAGCCGTTTGCATGCGTCCTCTCCGATTACCGCTCCAACAAGATTCGCGATCTAACGCGGCTCGTCCGAGCTGGACATCACGTGCTGACCGAAGATACGTCCCCGTCGCATCTGGATGTTATCCTCGGTAATCCACTTCCGACGGGTATTTCGCAGCGAATATCCTCCCTGCGCGATACCTCCAACGCCTATCTCAGCCATGCCTTGCAATAGCTCCGATCAAAAGAATCGGCTCGCGCCGTGCATCGCTCCCAAGGATATTGCAGGCTCGGGCTTCTGCATCGGCTGCGGCTCCTGTGTCGCAAGGTCATCGCGACCTGATGTGCACATGAAACTCGACCGGTACGGGCAGATGAAGCCGACAGGCCCGAAGACGTGGTTGCAGGGCAGTGATGAAGAATTGGCGCGAATTTGCCCGTTTTCGCCGGTGGCCCGGGACGAGGACGAATTGGCGGCCGAGTATTTTGCCGCTGCGAAAAACCGAGACCCTCTGCTGGGGCGTTTCGAGGCCGCCTTTGTCGGCTACGTCGAGGAAGGGGAATATCGTTCGAGCGGCAGCTCCGGCGGCATGGTCACCTGGGTGGCGGCGGAACTGCTGCGCCTGGGGCTTGTCGACTGTGTCGCTCACGTCAAGGAGAGCGATGATCCGCAATCGGAAGGACGCCTGTTTCATTATTCGCTGTCGCGCAATCTGCAGGAACTTCAGGCGGGCGCCAAATCTCGATATTATCCTGTCGAGCTTTCCGGCGTGCTTCAGTCCATTCGTGAGGCGCCGGGCCGGTATGCCGTGGTTGGCATTCCCTGTTTCATCAAGGCGGTGCGACTGGCCTGTGCCGATGACCGGGTATTGAAAGAGCGAATTGCCTTCACGCTTGGGCTATTTTGCGGCCATATGAAAAGCGCGCGCATGGCGGAGAGCTTCGCATGGCAGATGGGGCAGGACATCCGGAAGGTTAAACGGCTCGACTACAGGAAGAAAACTCAGGACCGGCCTGCGAATTGGTATCGGGCGCAGCTGACGCTCGAAAACGGAGAGACGTGCGCCCAAGACTGGTGGGATCTGGTCGATGGGGACTGGGGTGCGGGCTTTTTTCAGAATTCCGCCTGCAATTTCTGCGACGACGTCGTTGCAGAAACGGCCGATATCGCTTTCGGGGATGCCTGGAAGGAGCCCTACTCCTCTGATGGAAGAGGAACGAACGTGGTGATCGTCCGCTCAAATGCACTTCTGGATGTGATCCATGCGGGGATCGCTGAGAAGAGGATCGCACTGTCTTCTGTCGATTCCGCCTTCGTTGTGGCCACCCAGGCAGCCGGATTCCGCCAGCGTCGTGAAGGCCTCGCATTCCGGTTGAGCTGGCCTCGTATGGGTATGCGCCCGCGCAAACGAGTCCGTGCCGGCAGCAATGGCCTGTCCCGGCAGCGCATGGCGGTCTACATCATGCGCTATTGGATCAGCTTCTGGAGTCATCGTGTCTTTGCAATCGCCGATTTCTTGCACAGCCCCAGAATTTACATTCTGTGGGCTCGTGCGGCCCTGGCATGCTATCAGGGGATCGCTTATTCCAGGGGGCCGATCGGCAGGATAGCCCAGAGCCTGGGTTTAGCCGGCTCCGAGGGACGCACGTGATTCAAGCCCCAGCAATCGGGCAGCCGACTTGGCAACGCGTGACACATATCCGCTATCTCTGCGCGGTGCATAACGTTCGACCATTTCCTCGCAGAAGCCGGCGAATTCTTCGGGCACCAGGGGCGCGCTGGTATGGTGCGGCGCGATACCTCTATGCTCCGGTGTGAAGCAGAATGTCACCGTTACCTCGAAATCTTCGAGGGCCTGCATCTGTCGGTCGAACCAATCGAGAGCATTGGGCCGGAATCTGTCCGCCCAGGAAAGCCCGGTGCGCACAGATTTCACGCCCAACCGCCGCATCCAGGCAGCGGCCTCATCCAGCCGCGGGTCTTCGAAGTGGAACCATTGCACCAGCCCGAAATCCGGCGTGTGTTTTGCAAACTCCTCAAGCGCCGGTTTGGGCGTTCCGTCTTCGCGCAGAATGCCCATATAGTAGTGCCGATAATAGGAGGAGCCTTCCGCTTCGCGATGACGCGTTGTTGCCTCCCATGATCGGGGGAGGTCGTAGAGGCTGTACCATTGGCAGCGCTCGACTTTGCCCTTGAGCAACTCGGCAGTTCGTTGTAGGCCCCATAACTGCACTTCCTCCGCGCCGAAGGTCGAGACGCCCACTTCGCTGACCCAGATCGGCAGATCGGTGACGGCGCGTATTTCGTTGATTTTCTCTGGCCAGTCATGAATCTGCCAGAGGTTCCAGTCGAGCGGGAAACCATGAAGCGCAACGGCATCGAGGTGATCGAGCACGCCGTAATTTTTCATGCGGCTGATGAAGAAGGGGTCTATCGGAGATATTCCGCCGAGCACCTTCGTCAGTTCCGGATTCTTGGCTGCGATGGCATCGGCCGCCAGGATTGCCATTTGCGCAAACAGGCTCCATTCGGGATCGATCTCAGGATCCCAGTGCGATTTGTTGTTCGGCTCGTTCCAGATCATTGCAGCTTCGATCATTTGACTTCCCCGGGGAGGATTTAACGAACGGGTTATAAGGTCACTTCGTTGAGCGTCATCACTTTTGCCCCCCAGTCGCCGATCACAACCGTCGTGAGGGAGGCGGGCGCAATATCAAATCTCGGCCAAGCATCGATCGGCAGTCCCAGAACATGACTGACCGCCGCCTTGATGACGTCGGCATGCGACACCAGCGCTATGCGCCTACCGTCGCCGCTGCCAGCCAAAGTCTCTATGAGGCCGAAAATCCGAGCTTGGACGTCCAGCATCGTCTCGCCTCCGGGCGTGCGGGTGAGGCTGCGTGTGGTATTCCAGCGGCGCCAAAGGGGATCGCCATCGAGAACGTCGAACGTCTTTCCGGACCACTCGCCGAAATTCACTTCGTCCAAAGCGTCGTCTGTTTGCAGTAGAGATGCGCCACAGGCTGATGCGATGCCTTCTGCCGTCTCCAGTGTTCGTTCGCGCGGGCTGGTGTAGATCTCATTGATGTCCTCGCGCCGCAGCCTCTGCCCGAGACGCTGAACTTGCGAGCGGCCGGCTTCGCCCAGCGAAATACCGGCTGTACGGCCCGCCAGGAAATTCCCGACATTGTCATGCGCGGCGTGACGTACCAGGAAGAACGTTGCCGTCATTCCGCGGCTCCGCGCAGAACATCCTCCTGGTCGTCAATGAAATTCTGCGTTCGGCGGCGGGCCTCGTAATCAGTGAACTGCTGCGGCGGTGATTTCATGAAATAGCTCGAGGGCCCCGTCAGGGCTCCGCCCAGGCCTCGGTCGAGGGCCAGTTTGGCGCAGCGTATTGCGTCGATGACCACACCGGCGGAATTGGGCGAGTCCCACACCTCAAGCTTGAGCTCTGCATTGAGCGGCACGCCCCCGAAGGTGGTGCCCTCGAGCCTGATATAAGCCCACTTCCGATCGGTGAGCCACGGGACATGGTCACTCGGCCCGACATGTACATCGTCCGCAGGAAGCGGAATATCCAATTGGCTGGTGACCGACTGGGTCTTGGAGATCTTCTTCGATTCCAGCCGCTCGCGCTCGAGCATATTGAGAAAATCGGTGTTTCCGCCGAAATTGAGCTGATAGGTGCGATCCACGCGGACGCCCCGTTCACGGAAGAGATTGACGAGCATTCTGTGGACGATCGTTGCCCCGACCTGGCTCTTGATATCGTCGCCGATGATCGGCAGCTTTCGGGCAGCGAACTTCTGCTGCCATTCCGGTTTGGAGGCTATGAATACCGGAATGCAATTGATAAAGGCGCAACCGGCCGCCAGCGCCTGCTCGGCGTACCACTTCGTTGCCTCTTCCGAGCCAACGGGAAGATAGGAAACCAGCACGTCCGTCCCGGTTTGCCTGAGGATTTCCACCACGTCCGCCGGCGGCTCCGTCGATTCCTCAATCCGATCTTTAAGATACTTTCCTATCCCATCCATCGTCCTGCCGCGTTTCACCTCCACGCCAAGCGGAGCGACATCTGCGAAACGTTGCGTATTGTTCGGCTCGGCGTAGATCGCTTCCGCGACATCGCGCCCTACCTTTGAAGCCGCAACATCGAAGGCTGCGGATATCTCGATATCGTGTACCTGATATCCACCGAGATCAATGTGCATGAGGCCTGGAACCGGCTCGTTTTCCCGGGCGTTATCATAGTAGGTAAGTCCTTGAACCAATGACGAGGCGCAATTGCCAACTCCCACCAATCCAACGCGAATGGATTTTGAACGCATGGTTCCCTCCAAGGGCTGCTTGCTGAGGCTTCTACAAAGCTAACAAGCGGGAGCCGCCACGGTTCCCGGCCCTCCCGATTATTTCAATCGCGTCCGACGAGTTCGGGCATGCATTGCGGCAAAGAAGGAGGACCGGATGCTGGTCTATGGCGATGTCGAGCGCATCGAGAACGCAGCAGCGATACGCGCATCGATTTCAAGAATGATGATGGCGTGCATCGGAATGCAGCCAAGCCGGCAGCGCCACGAAACCTTGGTTCGAGCCTTTATCCTGACCGGAGAACTGGTTCAGGGACTGGCCGATCAGGAATTCGGGAGAAAAGGCGCGGACGATATGTCTGAGCTTCAGGACGCAGGCGCGAAACTTCTGCGCATGCAGGCACGGGCGATCATGCAATCGTGGCGAAATGGATTTGCCGGCAGTTTGTCCTTTCCAGAGGATTGGACAGCCAAACTCGAATCTCTCGCCAGTGCCGATCCGGTGCGGATGAAGCGCGCCGAGGGCTACGCCTTTTATGCTTTGTATCCCGAGAGCTATATCGAGGCGGCTTCGATCTCAAATTTGACGCCTAAAACAGTCGTCATCGGGATACGAAGCATCGGGACCGGACTCGCGGCTCTGGTTTCCGCCGCCTTGGGTGCTGAGCCGGCCTATTCGCTGCGCCCGACTGGCCATCCCTTCGAGCGATGCTTACGCGTCACACCGGCTCTTTCCAAGCGCATTCTCACCGACCGTGACACCGATTTCGCCATCGTCGATGAGGGGCCGGGGCTATCGGGGAGCTCGTTCGGCTGCGTTGCGGACTGGTTGCAGGCGAACGGCGTCGCCTCTGGTCGGCTTCATTTTTTCCCGAGCCACACGGGTGAACCGGGCCCGCAGGCAAGCGAGCCGCATCGGAGCCGTTGGCGAGATCGGCCACGCCATGTCGTTGGCTTCGACGATCTTGTTCTCAAGGCCCAAGATCCAAAACATCGTTTGCAGACATGGGCGGCCGATGTTGTCGGAGTTGAACGTTGGTCGTGGCGGGACCTGTCCGGTGGCGCATGGCGCGCTGTTCGGTATCGCAATCCTTCATATTGGCCGCCGAGCTATATGCAGGTGGAAAAACGCAAATTCCTGATGGAAGCCGAAGGCGGGGTATGGCATGTCAAGTTTGCCGGGCTTTGCGGGAGCGACGTGGACAAGGCCAGAAGAGGCTCTTTGCTGAGCGAAGCCGGCTTTATTCCTAGGATTGCCGGCACCTGTTACGGATTTATTGTCGACGAATGGCTGGATGGAACGCCCCTCGACCATAGCGGTGTAAGCAGGCGCGACATCGTGGATCACCTCGGACGTTATCTCGGTTTTCGTGCCCGTCACCTCCCGGCGCGAAACGGCGGTGCGTCGATCCGGACACTGTGCGAAATGGCTATTTTCAATATTACGGAAGCGGCGGGATCGGACACGGCAGAAAAATTGAGGTGCGTGATAGGCACGCCGGAGCGCCTAGCCGGGCGATTGCGACGGGTCGATACGGACAACCGGCTTCACCGATGGGAATGGCTGACGACGACCACCGGGCGCATCGTGAAGACGGATGCGCTCGATCACAATGCGGCCCACGATCTGATCGGGTGCCAGGACATTGCCTGGGACGTCGTGGGTGCCTGCGTGGAGTTCGAACTCTCGAGCAAGGAGCGTGATCGTCTCGCCGATCTCGTCAGGCGGGAAGCGGACTGCCATCTGCGCGACGATGTGCTCAACTTTTTTGAGCCCTGCTATCTCGGTTTTCAGATAGGCCTGTGGTCGCAGGCGAGGGCCAGCGTCGATGGCGCCGAGAGGGAGCGGATTGAAAATACCATCAAACGTTACCTGGACCGCCTGCGGCAATTGATCGGACCCTGACTGCGAAGCAGTGGATCGGAAAATTTTTCAGCAAAGTGATGGAGGCGGTTCCGCCATCGGATGGCGGCTTCCATGTTCCACCAGGTAAACTTCCCGTTCCGGATTAGCACGAATGACAAACCCGGCGCTTCTCAGCATCGCTTCGACCGCCGCCTTGTTCGGAATGAACCAATTTGTGGGGTCGCCAGCGTAACGTTCTTCCACGAAATACACTTTGGGAAAGCCGCGCTGCTCAAATATCGTCGTGTTGAAGAAGTCGTAATTTTCGCTGAGTGCCGCGACTTCCTCTTCACCCCGCTGCATGCATTGAAACAGCATCTGGCCGCCGACGACATGCTCATGCAGAAGGTCGAGTGCCAGCAGCGGATGCCGCAGGTGATAAAGGACACCCATGAAAAGAACCAGGTCAAATCTCTGCTTCAGTTTTTCCACCTCGTATACCGACATCAGCTTGAACTCGATATCCTCACCTGTCTGTCTGGCTGCGAACTCGGCTTGCCTGAGATAATGCGGGTCGGAATCGATTCCGACGACCCGCCCGGCATTTCTTCTCTTCATTTCAAGTGAATAGAATCCGGCGTTGCAGCCGATGTCGAGAACGCTGCATCCCTGGAGATCTTCAGGCACAACCTGCTGAAAATGGGCCCATTTGAAGGACGGATAGTCACCAAGGAAATGATCCGGCGCGGTCTGAACGCCGTTAATCCGCAGATTGTGAAACCATGGCCTCAGGCCTGCGATGTCGCTTTCCAGTCGAGCCTTCTCGTTCATTCCGTACTCCGATCCGCAGTGTCGATCATTCCTTGGACTGCGCCGCCGAGATGTGTGTCCGGTTACGTTTGAATTTTCTGATCGCCGACCGTATCTGCTCGACGGAACGGGGGCCGATCCCCGCGAGCTCGAGAAGTTCGGCGTTCTTCATGTCTGCCAATTGGCTCATTCGGTGAACTCCACTTCTGGCGAGCGAACGGGCTATCCATCCAGGGAGACAGGTGGTCAATAAGGGATCTTCGGTATCTCCCCCTCCAATCTTCGTCCGCTTTTGAGATACCTGCGGCATGTTCAGCTTTAGCCGGCTTCGTCAGATTGTGGCCGAACCCTCTTGATGGTTTTCGGTTCCCGCTGAAGAAGAAAAACCGCCAATTGTGTGCGAGATTGTCCTTCTCGGCCCACACAAAGATCTCTGGACGGTGAACTTAATCATGGGAGTTGTTCGACGGATTGGTGTTGGGCGGCATATCTCCTGGGCGGATGATGCGCGAATTACCGGTGTCGGGCGCCGGCTCCACCATCTCGGTATCGCCGACGGGAGGGGGCCTGAGTTCGCCGTTGCATTCGTCCAGTTTCTTGGAGAGATCTTGATGGTCATCCGTTGAATCGCGGCCCTGGTTTGGCTGTGACGGGGCGACGCATTTGTCAGGCGGCGCCTGCGCGTTCGCTTGGAGCGGTAGGGTAAGGACCGCCACGGCGAGCGACAGCGCGCTGAGGAGTCGTTTGAACTTCCGGGATGTGGTCGGCATGCCTGAAATCTCCGTTTGGTGTTTATCCAGATGTCGTCTCAGTCCTTCTTCGAATTCGGCGTCCACCAAGTCTTTAGGGGCCGGCCGCAGGGGCAATCTGCATCTGCGCAGGCTGAAACTTGTCCTGCACTCCGGAAAGTGCTTCCTGACCGGTCAAGCGCTCGTCGGCCGAGGCCTGATGTCCCTGGGTTTGGGCGGTCGAATTCGTCGTTTCCGTTCCGACGCCGGGGTTCGAATCGAAAGTCCGCGCCGTTTTCGAATTCATCGAGCCTTGAAGATTCCCCGAAAGCTGGTCGGTGCCAATTGGCTGCGGCGTGACTTTGCCGTCGGATGAAGCGACGCGCCAAACGGTATTGCCGGCATCATCGGCAACAAGCAGCGCTCCTGTCCCATCGATCCCCACTCCGACCGGCCGCCCTTTTGCCTGATCACCCTGGATAAAGCCTGTGACGACGTCCTGCGCCTTGTCAGATGGCTTGCCATTCTGGAACGGTACGAAGACAACTTTGTAGCCATTGAAGCTATTCCGGTTCCAGCTGCCGTGCTCGCCGATGAAGGCGCCGTTGGCATATGCGGCTGGCAGCGCGGAATTCATCGAGAAGGTCAGTCCGAGCGCGGCAACATGGCTGGACAGGGCGTAGTCCGGTGAGATTGCCTTTTCGACCATGTCGGTCCGTATCGGATGGACGCGAGCGTCGACGTGGTTGCCGTAGTAGCTCCACGGCCAGCCGTAGAAGGCGCCATCCTCCACAGAGGTCATATAGTCGGGAACGAGGTTCGGGCCGAGCTCGTCACGCTCATTGACGACAGTCCAGAGCGCACCCGATTCGGGGTTGAAGGCGAGACCGTTCGGGTTGCGCAGACCGGAGGCGAAAACGCGGGCGGCGCCGGTCTGCCGGTCGACCTGCCAGACCGCTGCACGGCCTTTTTCTGCTTCGAGCCCGTTCTCAACGATGTTGGAATTTGATCCGACCGAGGCATAGAGCGTCTGGCCGTCAGGGCTGAGGGCCAGATCCTTTGTCCAATGATGATTGATCGGGCCGCCGGGAAGCGGCGTCAGGATTTTCGGCTGCGCGGTCACCTCGTTCCGGCCGAGTTCGTAAGGGTAGGCAAGGATGGCGCTCGTCGTGGCGACGTAAAGCGTATTGTCTATCCAGGCAAGGCCGAAGGGAGAATCGAGCTTCGTCAGCAGGTCATGGCGTTCATCGACGGTGCCGTCGCGATTGGTGTCACGCAGCAGGGTAATGATATTGCTCTCTTTCTGTTCGCCGCCGCCGCCGTGGGCGATCGACATGATCCAGCCGCGGATGAGATCCTTCGGCCGCGAGGTCGGTTCGCCGGTCGGGCCGCGGGACTGGACGACGAGCACGTCGCCGTTGGGCAGGGTATGGACCGTGCGTGGATTGGCAAGGCCCTTCGCATAGGCGCTGATCTTCAAGCCGTCGGGGACGGCCGGCGTCTCTCCTTCCTTCCAGCCGACCACTTCCGCGACCTTGAGATCAGATATCAGGGAGGAAGATGGCTCAGGCAGAACCGGATTTGGGCCGATCTGCTGCGACAGATCGAATTCGGCCTCCTGCGCCGACGTGCCGAATCCGAGGAAGAGCGATAGAACCGAGGTGCCGAGAACGAGGGATCTCATCATCATATCCTCCAGGCCAATCTGGCATATTTCCGGGCGGAAACAGCGGCTGCCACCAGGCAAAGCGCTGATGTAACGGCCGAGAGCGCCAGTCCATAAGGCACGACGGCAGTCCATCCGTCGCCGGCATGGACAAGGCTGTTCAGGAAGGCGAGGGCGAGGATGATCAGGTAGAGAAGCACAGACGGGAAAGCCGACCGCAGCGGACGAGTGCGGGGCCGCGCGAGGTCAATCAAGCCAGCCGGGATCGCAATCACACCGAACACCAGGCCGGCGCACAACAGCCAGGCGGAGAAGTTCTGCCACATGAGGTTGTTGCTCTGCCAGAAGGCGATATCGGTCGCGAGCGCAAGCGTGAAGCAGACGAAAGGGAATGGGACGAAGAGCGACTGTATCGGATAGGCGGTCGCGTCTCGATCGTTGGGGGAAAGTACAGCCATGGCATGCTCCGAGCGGCAAGAGCGCAGATATGCGATCCAACCGTGGAGGCAGCGGATAGTTCCGTTGCGGCGGCACCGGTTTGTCGATCGCCTCCTCGGCGAAATCGCGGAATTGCGGCGGCCGCCTTTCGCGTTGCACTGCCGGAAAGACAATGTGGGGCACTGTCCTCTGTCGGTCATTCCTGCGACAGGCGGAGGAATGACGAAGGGGCGGCGTTTCACCTGAAAGCGCGACGGTGCCAGATCGCCGTCGAACACGGGGCGAAGCGCCGACCTTTATCGTTGCGCACGCACGATGAGCCAGCGGGTCGGCTTGCCGTCATATCCGCCGCCGTCGCTTTCCTCGACGGCGAGATTGCGCCAGCCGCCTGCCGTCAGAAGCGCCGACAGCCAACCGGCGGATGGATAATTGTAATAGCGCCCGAAGCCATCATGCCCTTCGGCTTCTCCCGACTTGAAGCTTGCGTGGAGGATGCCGCCGGTTCTGAGCGCGCGATGAATACGGGTGAAGATGTCGGGCAGGGTCGATCTCGGGACATGAAGCAGGCTCGCTTCGGCCCAGACGCCGTCGAACGCGGCCTTGGCGTTGAGATCCTCAAACAGCATGACCTTGACCTTCCTGCCGATTCGCGCCTCGGCCTGTGCCGCGAGTTCGGGTGAGCCGTCGGTTGGCGTCACGTCGAAGCCTTGAGAGAGCATGTAGGCACTGTCCTGGCCGCCGCCGCAGCCAAGTTCGAGGATCGCCGCCCCCGGCGCAAGTCGGGCAAGGAAAGTGTCGAGCTTCTGTTTCGGCAGGCTGCGCGCGCGGTTGGCATATATCTCTGCGTTATTGTCGTAGAAGGCGGAGGTGCTGTCATGGGGCATGATGGGTGGCCGGTCCGGTTCGTCGGTTGGATTGGAGATGTCTTTCGGCAAGCCGGTCGGCGCCGATGATGTCGATGACGAGGATGCCGTCGGGTATTTCCCGGTAGAAGGCGACATGGCGCATGTGGAGGAGGCGGCGCAGGCCGGCGCCGAGCGCGTCGCACTCGTCGCCCATGGAGGGCACGCGCGAAAGAAGTATGAAAATCCGGTCCCAATCGAGAAGGTAGGCATCCGCCTGCGCCTCGCCGAAATGCAGATTGGCATATTCGTCGATGCCTGACAGTACGGCGTCGGCCGTTCGGGTCAGCCTATAGGTTGATGTCACGCAGCTTCACCTTCGTTTCCAAAAGGATGTCGGGAATGCGCCGGTCGCTGATACCGCTCTCCTCGGCCTGCCTCAGGATCTCGCGCAGTTCGTCGTCGTCGAGCTTACGATGGTCCTGGTCCTTCATAATCAGCTCCGCCATGAATACGTCGACGCTGTCGTATCTGCCGCTTGCGATACGGCGCGCGATGTAATCCGCCAGATTATCCGGAAGCGAGATCGTCATTTTCGCCATTGAATTCGCTGCCGTCCGTGCGTGCCGGTTCAGCTGTCCCTGATGCCCGTTACCATTCCCCACCTCGTGATAGAAGCGTTGTCGCCCGCAGTCGAGCGCTTGGGTCACATGATGGTCAGTCCTCTTTATCGATGTAGACGGCGCGTTCGAGATCCTTGAAACGGGCGTCTCAAGTCAGGATGCCGGCACCGTGGCGCTCGGGGTCGCGTAAATGATCGTATCGGCGTCAGCCCGGCTGCTTTGAAGGCGAGGCCGAGAGCGGCGCCCACCATGTCAGTGCTGGCGCCGTCGTTCGCGTGGAAGGTCTGAAGTTCAGGCCGGGATGAGGCGCGTCCAGCCGTGCTCGTCGTTCGTTACGCCCTTCTGTAGACTGACGAGCTGCTGGCGCAGTTCGCTGGTCAGCTTGCCGGTCTGTCCGTCTCCGACCAGAAACTCGCCGCCGGCATGTCGAACCAGGCCGATGCCCGCCAGCACTGCGGCAGTGCCGCAAGCGAAGGCTTCGACGAGCCTGCCGCTGGCGGCATCCTCCTGCCATTCCGCGAAGGAGTAGGGACGCTGTTCCACGCGCAAGCCTCTTTCTTCTGCGAGCACGATGACGGAAGCCCGGGTGATGCCCGGCAGGATCGTGCCGCCAAGGGGCGGGGTCACCATCGATCCATCATTCATCACGAAGAAGACGTTCATGCCGCCGAGTTCTTCGACCCAGCGGTGCTCCGCGGCATCGAGGAAGACGACCTGATCGCAACCCCTCTTCGACGCCTCGGCTTGCGCCACGAGGCTGGCTGCGTAGTTTCCGCCGCATTTTGCAGCGCCCGTGCCGCCGTTGGCTGCACGGGTGTATTCGGTTTCGACCCAAAGAGAGACGGCCTTCGCGCCGCCCTTGAAGTAGGCGCCGACCGGTGAGGCGATGACGCAGAAGACATATTCCTGAGCCGGACGAACGCCGAGAAACGCCTCGTTGGCGAACATGAAGGGGCGAAGGTAGAGGCTGGCGTCGCCGGATGGAATCCAAGCCTTGTCGACGCGGACCAGTGCTTCGACCGCCTTCAAAAAGAGTTCTTCGGGCACCGGAGGCATGGCCATGCGGGTCGCCGACTGCGCGAAGCGGCGTGCGTTCTCTTCAGGCCGAAAGAGCAGAATCCGACCATCGTCTGCCTTGTAGGCTTTCATGCCCTCGAAGATTTCCTGAGCGTAGTGCAGCACGGCGCTCGCAGGATCAAGCTCCAAGGGCCGCCTGGGCGTAACCTTCGCATCGTGCCAGCCCTTGTCGGCCGTCCATCGCGCCAGAACCATGTGATCCGTGAAGACCTTGCCGAAGCCGGGCGTCTCCAGTGCCTGGACGCGGTCGGCGTCCGGGACGGGGGACTTGTGGAGTTCGATTTTGATTTCAGGAGAGGCCGACGTCACGGTCATTGCTGGCACCTTGATAGCAAATAGAATGGTGGCGGCGACACTACCGCCGCCGAGCCGGTTTTGGAAAGGTCTGAAGCAGCCGGTTTCGGCTTGATCAGAGGAATAATCGCTCGATGTGGCCGACGTCGAGCAGCAAATTCGGAATCGAGCGCCGTCGATCGTCGATAGCGTCACCATAAGGTGAATCCGCGACATTAGCGCGAATTTTGCACCAAGGCCTTGGAAATAAGATCTCCGACTTGTCACCATGACAAGAAAATAGGTCAGTATTATTGACATAATTTCCACCGCATGGTTTGTCGGCGATATAGAAAATACGAGGAAACCTCCATGCTGAACTGGGACACCATGTTTGCGTCGCGCTCGTCGCTCATGCGCGCATCCGAAATCCGCGAGCTCCTGAAGCTTCTCGACCAGCCCGACATTATTTCCTTTGCCGGCGGCATTCCGGATCCGGCGCTGTTCCCGGCCGAGGAATTCCAGCGGGCCTATGCCGATATTTTCTCGGGTGCGGCCGTCAACTCGGCGCTGCAATATTCGGTCAGCGAAGGCTATAAGCCGCTGCGCGAATGGCTGATCGGGCAGATGGGTGCGCTCGGTATTCCCTGCGGACTCGACAATGTCTTCATCGTTTCCGGTTCGCAGCAGGGGCTCGATTATCTCGGCAAACTCTTCCTGTCGCCCAATGATACCGCGCTCGTGACCTGGCCGACCTATCTTGGCGCGCTGCAGGCCTTCAACGCCTATGAACCGGCCTACGACCAGCTGACGCCGAGCGGCAACCGGACGCCCGAGTCCTACCGCGTGGCGGCTGCGGCTGCCGGCGGCAAGGTGAAATTCGCCTATCTCTCCGCAGATTTCTCCAATCCGACCGGCGAAACGGTCGATCTCGCCGGCCGCAAGCGGGTGCTGGCGCTCGCCGAAGAGCTCGATATCGCCGTGATCGAGGATGCGGCCTACCAGTCGCTGCGTTATGACGGCGAGCCGATCCTGCCGATCCTGGCGCTGGAGATCGCCGAGAAAGGCCATATCAACGATACGCGCACGATCTATTGCGGCAGCTTCTCCAAGACGCTGGCGCCCGGCCTTCGCGTCGGCTTCATCGTTGCCAACGCGCCCGTCATCCGCAAGCTGGTGCTGATGAAGCAGGCGGCCGACCTGCATTCCTCGACGATCAACCAGATGGCGATATTGGATGTCGCCGTGCGTGGTTTCGACACGCAGGTCGTCAAGATTAAAGCGGTCTACAGCCATCGCCGCGACTGCATGCTGGCGGCGCTCGAGAAGTACATGCCCAAGGGCACGAGTTGGACGAAGCCGGAAGGCGGCATGTTCATCTGGATCACGCTGCCGGAAGGCATGGACGGCGCCAAGCTGCTGGCGAAATCGCTCGAGACGGCCAAGGTCGCCTTCGTGCCCGGCAAAGCCTTCTTCGCCGACGGCTCGGGCGCCAATACCTTCCGCGTCAGCTTCTCCTGCGCGAATGAGCAGATGATCGAGGATGGGATTAGTCGGCTGGGTAGGTTGATCACTGATGAGATTGGTGGGTGAGTGCTGGGAGTGGCTACAACGATAACCGTTGTGCCGTGTGGCCCCCTCATCCGACCCTTCGGGCCACCTTTCTCCCCGCTGGGGAGAAGAGGGGGCAAGACGCTCTCCTTCATTTCCACAATTAGGCTTTCAAGAAGTGCGAAACGCTGCCACCATTCCGCTTCTCCCCAGCGGGGAGAAGATGCCGGCAGGCAGATGAGGGGGCTGCACGGCACGCCCTCTCATCCTTCATTCCTGTGACGTGCACAGGAGAGGAGAGGGAAGTGCTTCCGCCTTCTTCTCTCAGAGGGAAGGGTTAAGCAGTTTATCCTTCCATTGCCACGCTTGGCAAACCAGCAGGCGCAAGCGCCAATCAAAAAATCGTCGTCCACTCCTCGTTCGCGGTCTCGCTCTTGCCGTAGCCGACGCGGTCGGCGACCGCTCCGTCGGCGTTGCGCCGCCGCGATTGGCGAGCTGCGGGCCGCCGGCGGCGGCGTTGAGCGCAATGGTGCGCAGTTCGCCTGCGGCAAGCGTTCCCGACAGGGTCTGCGTCCGGCCGTTTTCGTCCTCCAGCTTCCAGCCGTCGAGCGATACCGCACACATTTGCGCGACATGCTTGTCTTTCGCCCTGCAATGGCTGGCTTGCCGTCCGGCGCTATCGCTGGAAATGCGGGCCGAAAAGCTCGAGATCGGCTTCGCCGAGCCGGTCGCTCGCCGTGTTCAGCTGATGCCAGTAAGGATAGATCACCGGCGGCAGGCTTACGGCGTCGAGGCGCTTGCGCTCCTCTTCGCTGAGCTTCAGTTCTGCAGCGGCGATGTTGTCGCGGAACTGGGCTTCGGTGCGCCCGCCGATGATGACCGAGGTGACGGCCTTGCGGCCGATCAGCCAGGCAAGCGCCACTCGAGCGGCCGAAACGCCGCGTTCCTCGCCGATCGCCACCAGCGTCTCGACGATGTTCCAGAGGCGGTTTTCGTCGCGGATCGGCGGTTCGGTCCAGCCGGCGAACTGGCGCGTGCCTTCGGGAGCGGCCTGGTTGCGGCGGTGCTTGCCGGAAAGCAGGCCGCCGGCGAGCGGGCTCCAGACCAGCACGCCGAGACCCTGGTCGACCGAGATCGGCAGCAGCTCGTATTCGGCGTCGCGGGCCTCGAGCGTATAATGGATCTGCTGGCTGACGAAGCGCTGGTAGCGATGCTCGTTGGCAATGCCGAGCGCCTTCATGATGTGCCAGCCGGAATAGTTCGAGCACCCGACATAACGCACCTTGCCCTGCCGGATCAGCGTGTCGAGCGCCTCCATCGTCTCTTCGAGCGGCGTCTGGCCGTCCCATTCATGCACCTGATAGAGGTCGATGACATCGGTTCTCAGGCGTTTCAGGCTGGCCTCGCATTCGCGGATCAGGTGGTAGCGCGACAGGCCGCGGTCGTTCGGCCCGTCGCCCATGCCGAAGCGAGCCTTGGTGGCGAGCAGCACGCCCTGCGGCCGCTTGCCGGCGAGCGCCTCGCCGATGATATTTTCGCATTCGCCTGACGAATAGACGTTGGCGGTGTCGATGAGATTGATGCCGGCATTGATGCAGATGTCGATCATCTTCTTCGCCTCGGAGACGCCGAGATCGCCGACCATCTTTGCCCAGCCGACGCCGCCGAAGGTCATCGTGCCCATGGTCAAAGTCGAAATCTTCAGGCCGGAACGACCGAGCAGACGATATTCCATTGAAACTCCTCCTTCATCGAAATGCGGTTGACGTAACGCATAGCGGGGGAATGGCAAGAGCAGGTTTATGCTTGGGTGAGAACCGCTCATGCCTGATGCTGTCCAGTTTAAAGACCCCGGCCCAAACCCCTCCCCACAAGGGGGAGGGGCTTAAACTGCCGCACCCGCAAAATCTTTGATCTTTCGGGAGGAGCGAGACGGTGCCCGCAAGTTAGTCCCTCCCCCTTGTGGGGAGGGGTTGGGGATGGGTTTTGGTCGCCGGATGCAGGGCCTCACGATGAAAGCCTTACGTTCCGTTACTGCTGCGCGAGGATAATCAACCGGTTGGCTTCGATGAAAGCCAGGAGATCCGATGTAGCAGGATTGACGACGACGCGGTGAGGCCGCCTCGCGTCAGCTCGCTTCCTTGTCCTTCTTGTGAATATTATCGCGGAGCGAAGCGATCGTATCGCGAATCTTGTTCACGGTTTCGGCGTCGAGACCGACGGCTTTGCCGATGCAGTCGAACACGTGGGTGGCGCGGCTCTTGAGGGCCTGTCCCTTCGGCGTCAGGCGCAGGAGCACCTGGCGCTCATCGGCAGGGTTTCGGTTGCGGGTGACGAGGCCGACATTTTCCAGCCGCTTCAAGAGCGGGGTGAGGGTGCTGGAATCGAGGAAAAGCGTTTCGCCGAGATCCTTCACCATGCGGTCATCACGCGCCCACAGGGAGGTCATGACAAGGAATTGCGGATAGGTCAGATCCAGCTCATCGAGCAGCGGGCGGTAAAGCTGGTTAAAGGCGTGGCCTGCCGAATAGATTGAAAAGCAAAGCATTTCATCGATCTTCGGCACGTCGGCGAGATCATCCGTTGGGGTGTTTTTCATAACGCTCTCCTCTCGCTCAATATAATTTGTGCGCGATCTATTTGCAAGCTATTGACGCCCGGCATGTTGTTCTCTATTTAGATAGCGTACAAAGAAATCGCTTGCAAACTACATGTCGAAGGGAATGCAGCTTGTGGCTCCCGGCTCGGCTCCCCTTGAAACTCAACCGACGAAAGGAAATGACCCATGTTCAAGTTTGCTGCAGTCGTCGCCCTGGCGGGCGCTCTTTTTTCCGGTGCTGCCGTCGCTCAGCCGGCCAAGCCGACCGTCGTCCTCGTCCACGGCGCCTTTGCCGATTCATCCAGCTGGAACGGCGTGATCGAAATCCTCCGCAAGGACGGCTTCCCGGTCGTGGCCGCCGCCAATCCGCTGCGCAGCGTATCGGGCGACGCCGCCTATGTTTCCGACGTCGTCGGCAGCATCGCCGGCCCGGTCGTCCTCGTCGGCCATTCCTATGGCGGACAGGTGATCTCGACCGCCGCGATCGGCCATGCCAACGTCAAGTCCCTGGTTTATGTCGCCGCCTTCGCGCCGGAGGCCGGGGAATCGGTCGCCGATCTCGCCGGCAAGTTTCCCGGCGGCACGCTGAGCGGAGCGCTGGCGGCTCCGGTGAAACTCAGCGCAGGCGGCGTCGATCTCTCTATCGATCAGGCCAAGTTCCATGACCAGTTCGCCAGCGACGTGCCGGCCGAACAGGCGGCCCTGATGGCGGCGGCCCAGCGACCGGTCACGGAAGCGGCCCTGACCGAAAAATCCGGTGAGCCCGCCTGGAAGAAGCTGCCGTCATGGTTTGTCTACGGCACCGGCGACAAGAACATCCCGGCCGCAGCCCTTGGCTTCATGGCCGAGAGGGCAGGGTCCAAGCGGACCGTCGTGGTCGAGGGCGCGTCCCACGTCGTGATGGTTTCGCAGCCTGAAAAGGTTGCCGAACTCATCGAAGAAGCTGCGAAGTAATATTCGATCCAGGGGCCATGGCGCGAGAGCGCCGTGGCCTGAGTGCTGCGAGCCACATCATGGGCTTGAAAAGACCGCAGGCGTTCCCGCAGAATGCGCGAATGCTCAGAACCTCCGCCGATAAGCTCAAGGACCACATCCACGGCCGTCTTCTCTCACGAAGCGAAGGACCCGCCTGGAAGAACGTGCTCGTGCATCTCCTGTCGCATAGCGGACGGGAAGAGGGGCTGATCGTTCCGGCCGTTGCCGAGCCGCTGCTGGTCTCAATCGTGTCGGGCTCGGCCGTCATAGAAGAGCGCGAATTCTCCGGTGAATGGCAGTCGGCCCGCGCCGATGTCGGCGACTTCTACCTGACCAACTCGGCAACGCCCTATGAGATGCGCTGGACCTCCACCTCGGCCGAACCGTTACGCGTGATGCATGTCTATCTTGGCCTGCCGCTGATCGAGGCGGCGGTCGAGGAAGTTTTGTCCATCAACCACGACCGGCCTTGTCTGCGCGACGTATCGGCCGGACGCGACCCTTTGATCAACCATCTGCTGCAGCTGATCCTCAGCGAATTGACCGAGGCAAGCGAGCCGAGCGAGATTTTCGTGCAGGGGATTGCCCAGGCGCTGGCCGTCCATCTCGTGCGCTCCTATGCGGATGCGGATCAGCCGCCGCGGCGCCGGATTGGCCTCCCGGCGTTCAAGCTTCGACGAGTGACGGATCTGATGGCGAGCGGGATTGCCGAAGCCTTCAGCCTGGAAGTGCTTGCGGGCGAAGCTGGGCTCAGCCCGTTCCATTTCAGCCGGGTTTTCAAGCAGTCGACGGGCTATTCGCCCTCGGAATATTTCATCCGCATGCGGATGGCCGAGGCGCGAAGGCTGCTTCGGGAAACCGACCGGGGTATCATCGAGATCGGTCTCGACGTCGGCTATTCCAGCCCCAGCCATTTCGCTACCGTCTTCCGCAAGACCACCGGCATCACCCCATCGGAATATCGCAACGGCTGATGTTTGCCGCAAGATCGTGACATCGGCCGCAAAGGCCCAAGCGCGAAGGCCGGCTGCCTTTCCTAGATTGTCTTCCGTCAACAGCGGCCGACTCCGCATTCGGGCCGCCATATGAAAGGAAGCAAACATGTCTATTGATGGTAAGGTTGCTCTCGTCACCGGTGCCTCGAGCGGTATCGGCGCTGCCACCGCGCTGAAACTTGCAAAGGCAGGCGCCAAGATCGGGCTCGCCGCCCGCCGGCTCGACCGGCTCTCCGAGCTGCAGCAGCAGATCGCTGCTAATGGCGGTCAGGCCGTCGCTCTCGAAATGGACGTTGTCGATCAGGCCTCCGTCACGGCGGGCGCTGAAAAGCTCGCAGAAACCTTCGGCTCGATCAATATCCTCTTCAACAATGCCGGCCTGATGCCGATCTCGGATCTGGAGGCGCGGAAGACTGATGAATGGCATCGCATGGTCGATGTCAACATCAAGGGACTGTTGAACACGACTGCCGCGGTTCTCCCCTATATGATCAAGCAAAACTCTGGGCATATCGTCAACACCTCGTCGATCGCCGGAAGGAAGGTCTTCCCGGGTCTTGCAGTCTATTGCGCGACCAAACATGCGGTGACGGCGATCTCGGAAGGCATGCGTCTCGAGCTTTCCAAGAAGCATAATATCCGCGTGACCTGCATCCAGCCGGGCGCGGTGGAATCCGAGCTGTTCGAACAGATTTCCGACGGCAATTATCGTGGTCAGATGGAAGCGCTCAAAGAGCAGATGGAATTCCTGAAGGCCGACGACATTGCCGAGACAGTGCTCTTCGCACTGCAGGCGCCGGCCCGCATGGATATCGCCGAGCTCTTCGTGATGCCCACGCAACAGCCTTGGTGACCTAGGCCGCGGAGCCTACCGCCGCCTGTCACATCTCTGTCAACGACCCCTAATAAGGGAGGGGTGACGCAATTCCCGAGGACCCCTCCCATGAAGACGATCGTTTCCGCCGCTGCTCTTCTCGCCGCGAGCCTCTTTGCCGTGCCGGCTTCGGCCGCAAACCTCGTTCTCTACACCAGCCAGCCGAACGAAGACGCGCAGGCGACGGTCGACGGCTTCATGGCCGTAAATCCCGATATCAAGGTCGACTGGGTGCGCGACGGCACGCCGAAGATCATCGCCAAGCTGCAGGCAGAAATCCAGGCCGGCAATCCGGTCGCCGACCTTCTCCTCATCGCCGACATGGTGACGCTGGAGCGCTTGAAGGAAGACGGCAAGCTGCTGGCCTACAAGTCGCCGGAAGCCGCAAGGTACGATGCCAGCCTCTATGACGCCGACGGCTACTATTATTCGACCAAGCTGATCACGACAGGCATCATGTACAACACCTCGGCGGCGATGAAGCCGACGAGCTGGAAGGACCTGACGAAGCCTGAGGCCAAGGGCCTCGTCACCATGCCGAGCCCGCTCGCTTCGGGTGCTGCGCTCATTCACGCCCATACGCTGGCCGCCGTTCCCGGCCTCGGCTGGGATTTCTACAAGGCGCTTGCCGAAAACGGCGCGATCGCGGCCGGCGGCAACGGCGCCGTGCTGAAGTCGGTCGCCTCGGGCGAGAAGGCCTATGGCATGGTCGTCGACTACCTGCCGATCCGCGAAAGGGCCAAGGGCGCGCCGTCGAGTTCGTCTTTCCGAGCGAAGGCGTTTCGGCCGTGACCGAGCCGGTCGGCATTCTCGCCAGCAGCAAGAATGCCGAGGCCGCGAAGAAGTTCGTCGATTACGTGCTCTCGGAAAAGGGCCAGGAAGGCTTCCTGAAGCTCGGCTACATCCCGGCCCGCAACGGCATGAAGCTGCCGGAAGGTTTCCCGGCGCGTGATGCCATCAAGGTCCTGCCGATCAAGGCTGCCGAAGCGCTCAAGAATACCGATCAGGATCTAAAGACTTTCTCGAGCATTTACGGCTCGAACTGATCCTTTCATGCAGGGATATGGAAGACCAGGAAACAGCCCGCCCGCCTGGCTGTTTCCTTTTATCGTCAGCATGGTTCTTATCCTCAGCGTGCTGCCGCTCGCCCGTCTCGCTATGGTCGGGATAACGGCCTTCGCCAGTGGCGGCGTCATCGATGTGCTGAGCGAGCCGTCGCTCTGGCAGGCCACCTATTACACCATCGTCACCGCGGTTTTGGGCACGATCATCTCGCTTGCCATCGGCTGCCTCTTCGCCTTCCTGCTGACACTGACCGATCTTCCCGGCAAAGGGCCGCTCAGTTTCTTCTTCGTGCTGCCGATGATGATCCCGCCGCAGGTGACCGCACTCGCCTGGGTGCAAATGTCGGGACCGTCGAGCCCGCTATTGAAGGCGCTCTCGCTTGCGCCGCCGCTGGGCTCGCCGCAGCCGCTCTATTCCGTGGGCGGCATCGCGTTACTCTATGGCGTGCAGCATGCGCCGCTGGTCTATCTCGCGCTCAGGGCAGGGCTGATGACGCTGCCGCGTGACGGCGTGGAGGCCGCACGGCTTTCCGGCGCCTCCAGTCTCAGGGTGTTCCGCGACGTGATCCTGCCGCTGTCGCTGCCCGGCATCATCGCCGGGGCGGCGATCTCCTTCGTCTCCTGCACCGGCAATTTCGGCATCCCTGCCATTCTCGGCATTCCCGCCTCGATCTACACGCTGCCGACGCTTATCTTCACCAAATTCTCAGCCTTCACCAGCCGCACCTTCGGCGATGTCGCCGTGCTCTCGGGCATCATCGCGATGATCTCGATCGCAGGGCTGATGATCCAGGACCGGGCGCTCAGAGGCCGGGACTATCGCGTCATCGGCCTCTCAGGGGCAAGTGCCGCTTTTCAGCTTGGCCCCTGGCGCTTCCTTGCCACGCCGCTCCTCTCGGCCATCCTGTTCTTCATGCTGGCCGCACCCTTCTTCGCGCTTGTCGCCGGCGCCCTGGTGCCGGCCTATGGCGTGCCGCTCACCTTCCAGACCATGTCGCTGCATGCCTTTCAGGAGATCCTGTTCCGGCAGGCGGTGACGCGCACGGCCTTTGTCAATTCGCTGTCGCTTGCCGGCGCCACAGCACTTGGTCTGCTTATGGTGACGGTGCTTGCAGCCTATGCGCTGTCGCGGCGGAGAGACATGGCGTCGCGCATCGTCGCCAGCCTGGTAGAAATACCCTATTCGCTGCCGGGCATCGTCATGGCGGTCGCCTTCATCCTGGTTTTCGCCGCACCGATCCCGGTCCTCAATGTCTCGCTCTACGGCACGATCTGGATCATCCTGATCGCCTATTTCTCCTCCTTCTTCGCCGTCAGCCTGAAGCCCGTCGTCAGCGCCTTTCACCAGCTCGATCCGGCGCTGGAGGAGGCGGCTCGGCTTTCCGGCGCCGGCTTCTTCCGCCGGCTTTGCGATATCATCGTGCCGCTGATCGCGCCGGCCGCCGGCGCATCGGTCATCCTCGTCTTCCTCATCGCCTGCAACGAGCTGACGATCTCGGCGCTGCTCTGGTCGGCCGGCACCCAGACGCTCGGCGTCGCCATCTACAATCTCGACGACAGCGGCAGCTCCGACCTTGCTTCGGCGCTCTCGGTGCTCATCGTCCTCATGGTCGTCGTCATGATGCTGCTCTTGGAATTTCTGGCGAAACGCCTGCCGAAAGGGGTGGTCCCGTGGCGAAACTGATCCTCAATCGTGTCGCCAAGGATTTCGGCACCGGGCGCGCGGCCGTCAGCGATTTCTCGCTCGATGTGCGCGAGGGCGGTTTCCTGGCGCTGCTCGGGCCTTCCGGCTGCGGCAAGACGACGGTTCTGCGGATGATCGCCGGTTTCGAGACGCCCTCCGACGGCTCGATCCATCTCGGCGAGCGGCTGCTGGCCGATGCCGCGCAATCGCTGCCGCCGGAGAAGCGCAACATGGCGATGGTCTTCCAGTCCTATGCGCTCTGGCCGCATATGAGCGTTGCCGACAATGTCGGCTATCCCCTCAAGGTCCGCGGCATCTCGGGCGATGTCTATAGGGCGAAGGTCGGCGAGGGGCTGTCGACCGTTCGGCTTGCCGACTATGCCGGGCGCCGGCCGGCCGATCTTTCCGGCGGTCAGCGCCAGCGCGTGGCGCTCGCCCGCTGCCTGGTGACATCGCCCGACGTCGTGCTGCTCGACGAGCCGCTCGCCAATCTCGACCGGCACCTGAAACAGGAGATGGAGGAGACTTTTCGCGAGTTCCATCATCGCTCGGGTGCGACGATGATCTACGTCACCCACGACCAGAGCGAGGCGATGGCGCTCGCGACCGATGTCGCCGTCATGTCGGAGGGGCGCCTGCTGCAGGTGGCGCCGCCCGCCGAGATCTATGCCCGGCCGGAAGGACGCATCGTCGGCGGGCTGATCGGGCGCGGCGCGATCGTCACGCTGCCTGTCATGGGCGGCGAACGCCATCTGGAGTGGGACGAGTTGCAGGATGCGCTCCAGGCGGCAAACACCGATGGCGCCGATATTCTCGTGCGGCCGGAGGATGTGATCATCGGCGACGAAGGGGCTTCCGCGACCGTCGAATCCGTGCTTTTCGAGGGCGAGCGTTACGCCGTGAAGCTGATCCTTGGCAACGGCCAGACACTGCGCGCCTACAGCCGCGTCGTCGTCGAGGCAGGGGAAGCCGTGCGTGTCGTCATCCGCGCCGGGTGGCGACTTTGACCCGCTAGGACTTGAAAGCCTTACGAACCTTCAAGAAGAAGCAGGCCTTCTTCGGTCCAGCTATCTCCTTGGATGTCCGACTTGACGAAACCGTAGGAGGCAAGGACTTCGATCGCTAGCTCGCCGGCGTGCATCGCCTTGTGGTCTAGAAAGCCATTGCCCCGGCTGAGGTATTGCTCGCACATCCACGCCAGTGCTTCGAGGATCTCTTTCTCTTTGGGGGTCATGATTTTTGCGGCTCCAGAACATCCAAAAATTCATAAGGAATGTAGAAGACATTACATGACCGCTCTAACCGCTGCCATCGATCGTAGAGCTGGAACACAGCTCGTTGCGTCCGGGCTGCAAATGGGCGGTTATTCGCATATTTCTTGGGTCCGCCACCTTTTCCTGCGGTGATTGCCGGTTAAGGTACTGTCCGCAACCGGACTCCTGCCATGTCGCTTCGCCTCGCCACCTTCAACGTCGAAAATCTGCTGACCCGTTTCGATTTCACCGGTTTTCGCAACCAGCTGCGCCAGGACCGCGTCATCAAGCTTTTCGAGGTGAACAGCGAGGGCGTCTATCAGCAGCTCGAGCAGGCGCGCGTGATCGCCGCCACCGATGATACCAGGCAGATGACGGCGCTGGCGATTGCCGATGCCGACGCCGATATTCTCTGCCTGCAGGAAATCGACAATATGGCCGCCCTTCAGGCGTTTGAATACGGCTATCTCTTCCGCATGGTCGGAAACGGCTATCGGCAGAAATTCCTGGTCGAGGGCAATGACAGCCGCGGCATCGATGTCGCCGTCTTGATGCGCGAGGAAACGCGCGATGGCCAGAAAATCGAGCTTCGGGATATCAGAAGCCATGCGATGGCGACCTATCGCGAATTCGATCTCTTCGACGAGGAACTGGCGCTTACCAACCGTATCGACGACAAGATCTTCAAGCGCGATTGCCTGGAGCTCGACCTCCTGATCGGCGGCAGGCCTTTCTCGCTCTATGTCGTGCATTTCAAGTCGATGGGCAGTGCGCGCGACGGGCTGGACGGGCGGCAATCGACACTGCCGCTCCGTCGCGCCGAGGCGCGCGCCGTGCGTCGCATCATCGAGGACCGCTTCGGCGCCGGCCATACAGCCTCGAAGAGCTTTGCCATCAGCGGCGACATGAACGACTATCAGGAGCGCGTCGACGTCGTTGGGCGGCGTGGCGCCGGTTATCATTTCGAGCATCAGGTGGAGACCGAAAGCGCGCTCGACGTCTTCAGCCATGACAGCTTTGCCGAAAACGTCGTCGGCCGTCGTCCGCCCCTCGACCGCTGGACGCTCTATCATGCGCGCGGGCCGCAGGAGCAGCACCTCTGCCAGCTCGATTATATCTGGCTTTCGCCCGCACTTGCCGCCCATAATGCCGGCCGCCTGCCCGAGATCATCCGCAGCGGCCAACCCTACCGTACCATCTTCCCGCCGGGGCAGGAGGTGGAGCGTTATCCCCGTACCGGCTGGGACCGGCCCAAGGCCTCCGACCATTGCCCCGTCGTCATGACACTGGATCTCCCCTGAAAGCGAACATGAAAACGAATTTGAGCAGAAGTTTTCCGAACACTGATTTTTCCGATGATTTCGCCGGCTGGCCGCCGGAGAGCACGGTCTTTCCTATCGCCGGCGTTGATCTCCGCATCCTGCCCGGCACGCATCCTTTCGTCGCCGCCGAGGAAACGGCGATCCGCGAAAACTGGGTGAGGGAGATCGCCGCCAACCCGGCGCTCTTCGACGGACGCCTGATCTTCCAGCAGCGGCTGTCGCTCGGCGAGGAGGGAATTTCGGGTGAGGGCTACGTCACGCCCTTTTCCGCCTTCATGTACTGGCGCCGCCAGCCCCAGCGCCAAGGCGGGCTGCACATCTTCGCCTATCCCGTGCTCGAAAGCTCCGACGGCGCGCTGGTTGCGATCCGCATGGGTGCGCACACCGCCAATCCCGGCCAGGTCTATTTCGCCGCCGGCTCGCTGGAACCCGAGGATATCTTCGACGGGCGCTGTGACATCGAGGCCAACATGCGCCGCGAGGTCCACGAGGAAACCGGCCTCGATCTTTCGGATTCGGTGGCGGGGCAGGGCCTTTTCGCCAGCCACGCCAGGCGTACGGTGACATTGCTGAGGCTCTTCCGTTTCGACCTGACGGCCGACGAGATGGTCGAGCGGATCGAGGCCCACATGCTGGTCGCCGAAGACAAGGAGATCGCGGGTGCGGTGGCGATCCGTTCGGCCGACCGGAACGCGTATCCGTACAACATCGCCATGCTGCCGGTGATTGACTGGTATTTCGGGAAGGTCTCAGCATGACGTCAGAGAGAGGGGCGGCATTCTCCGACGCTCCTCATCCTGAGAGCTTGTGAAGCTTTTGAAGCTGGTGCGTTTCTGGCCGGTCTTGGTTGGCCGATGTAATCGATCGTCAGACGATTGCGCGGTGCGTTCGGATGTCGCTTGTTGGCGTCAGGGTGACTGCA
>NZ_JACIFV010000034.1 GCF_014197535.1 Rhizobium aethiopicum | reverse complement strand
GCCGCCTCCCGTCAATCCAAGCCGGCCAAAACCCAAAACATCGCCAAACCAAATGGCTTTCTTTTATGCCTGACAATTTCCCCGGACAGCCCTGCGCGAGCGGGGAGAGGGTTAGGGAGAGGGGCAAGCCATCGGCGCAAACCGGATAGCCGTGGCATAAGGCCGAGCATGACGTCCCGGGTTTTGCAGTGGTTCGTCAGCTTTAGCGACGGTTGTCCAAAACCCGCAGGATCAGGTTTCGTCTGCCCTTGCGCTGGACGAGATCGATATCGCTGACGAGCTTGGCGCCGCCCTCGCGCCGCTCCAAGGTGATCTTGCGGCTGTGGAAGGCTTCCAGCTCGGCGCGATGCGCCACGCTGATGATGGTGACGGTCGGCAATTCGTCGATCACCATCTCCATCATCCTGTCCTGGCTCTTCTCGTCGAGTGCCGAGGTTGCTTCGTCGAGCACGATGATATCGGGGGTGTGCAGCAGCAGCCGTGCGAAGGCGAGCCGTTGCTTTTCGCCGCCTGACAGGATCTGGTCCCACGGCGCGTCTTCCTCGATCTTCTCGCTCAGATAATCCAGCCCCACCTTGGCAAGGGCGGCCTTGATTTCCTCCGGCGTCCAGCTGTCGGCGGCGCGGGGGTAGGCCACCGCGCGGCGAAGCGTGCCGGACGGGATATAGGGCCGCTGCGGCAACATGAACAAGCGCCGGTCACCGTGGAAGTCGACGCTGCCGTGACCCCAGGGCCAAAGACCGGCGATGGCGCGCACCAGCGTGCTCTTGCCCGAGCCGGATTCGCCTGCCACCAGCACACGCTCGCCCGGCGCGATCTCGACCTGGGTTTCTTTGACCACCGCGGTGCCGTCGTCGAGAGACACTGCGAGATCGTTGAGGTTCAGGATCGCATTGTCCTTGGTTTCACCGTGCCTGATGCGTCCCAGAACGTCGCTCTGTTCGGCGCGCTCGAGCCCGTCGAGCGACATCATCAGCGAGGCGACGCGCCGCGCGCAGGCGTTCCAGTCGGCAAGACGCGGGTAGTTGTCGACCAGCCATCCGAACGCCGTCTGAACGATGGCGAAGGCGGAGGCAGCCTGCATGACCTCGCCAAGCGTCATGCCGCCGGCGAGAAATTTCGGCGCGCATAGCAGGAGCGGCACGACAGGCGCAATCAGCATCGACCCGTGCGAAACGAAGGTCGTACGCATGTGCTGGCGCGCAAGCAGCGCCCATTGCTTCAGCACATTGGAAAATGTCTTGTCGAGATCGCTACGCTCCTCTTCCTCGCCGCCGAGCAAGGCGATGCTTTCGCCGTTTTCGCGCACACGGGTCAGCGTGTAGCGAAGCTCGGCCTCGACCTGGTTCTTGACCTCCGAGACCTGGACGAAATGGCGGCCGATGACCGCGATCACGGTTGAGGTGATCACGGCATAGAGAACCGCGGTGACGACGAGAAAACCGGGGATGGTGATGGTCGACCCGGCGATCGGCAGCGTGAGCGCTCCGCCGATCGTCCACAGCACGACGATGAAGGTCGAGGCCGACAGAAAGGCGGCTATGACGCCGGCGATGAAATCGACCGGCGCTTCGGTGGCGATCCGCAAATCCTCCGAGAGGCGCGCCTCAGGATTCTTGTGGTCGCCGCCGATGAGGTTCAGCTGATAATAACGACCGTTGGCCAGCCAGCGCGTGATCACCGCCTTCGTCAGCCAGGAGCGCCAGCGGCGCTGGATCATCATGCGAACATAGACTTGCGCGGTGACAAGCGCGACGCTTCCGAGCACAAGCGGCACGAAGACGGCGCTGAGATAATAGACGGTGCCGGCGTCGTGTCGCTCTATGGCGTCGAAGATGCCGCGGTTCCAGCGATTGATCCCATATTGGAAGCCGACATTCATGCAGATCATCGTCAACAGACCGATCGAGCACGGCCAGGCGAGCTTGTCGCCACCACGGCCCCAGTAGCGGCGGGCGCTGATCCAGAAACGCCTCAACAAATATCGCTTGCGCGCCTGCTCGGCCTCCTCGGGCGTGAGCTTCTGACTTGGTTCGATGACATCTGGCGGCGGCGCGGTCTCGACAGTCGATGCCTTCTCCTGGCGCGACTTCTCGGCACCGTCCTGCTCGGTGCCATCGACCGATTTCGGGTTGAGTGTGACGTCGGTCATAAGCACGATAACGGCTTACAAATCAGAAGGTTTCATGACGCCGGCGTCAATGTGGCGCTCGCATGAACCCGACGGCTGCCGGCATAGGCGGCTCAGACGTTATCGTTCATAGTCTGCGGCAGCGATTGCAGCAGGGTCTGTCGGGCGGAGCGCAGGTGCACGCGGCAGGCTTTGCCGATCGCTGCCTGGTCGCCGGATTCCAGTGCGGCGATATAATCCAGATGTTCGTGGATGGCGCGCTCGTTGCGCTCGCGGGCGGCCGTCTTGTTCCACTGGTAATGATAATGGAAGATGATGGCGATCGCATCGTAGAAATCGGCGATGAAGCGGTTCTTCGAAGCGCGGTGGATCAGCAAGTGAAAGCGCTCGTCGAGGACGGAGAAGTCCTTGAAACGCTGGTTGATGTCGGCCAGCATGGAAAGATGCTCCTCGCGCATGGCGGCAAGATCGATCCACGCTTGATTGTCTTTGGGAAGCCGGCCGAACTCGGCGGCGGAGTGCAGTTCGAACATTTCTCGGACATCGGCAAGCTCGAGCGCGAATTCGCGGGTGAAGCCCTTCAGCGTCCAATGGCTGTTCGGCCGCTTTTCGATCAGGCCGAAGCGGGAGAAGCGGATCAGAAATTCGCGCACGCTCGTCGTGCCGGTGCCGATCTCGCGGGCAAGCTCCAGTTCGTTGATCTGCATGCCGGGGGCAGCGTCATCGGCAAGGATGCGCCGCATGAAGCTGCGCTCGATGATGTCATGCAGCGAATCCGTCTCTTCGGAGGGAAAGAGGTCGCGGTCGGTTGGCTCGCGCAGCACGATCTTCTGACGTTTGTTCCAGCGGATGATGCCTTCATCGCTGAGGCGGGTGAGGATGGCACGCGCGGTGGAACGGCTGACGCCGAGCTGGGCGGCGATCTCCGGTTCCGACGGCAGCGCCGTATCCGTGCGCAGGGCCGCGGCATACCTGTTGTAGGCTTCCTTGAAGACCGTATTCTGCCTTGCCATCAGATCCCCCGCTTTCCGCCCGCGTGCCGGTTTCCGTTCCGCTTCAACAACGAAACGGCGCCCGACCGGAGCTTGTTGAAAAAACCATTAGCGTATTTCCGATCGTCTGCGGCGCATTGCCTCCCTCGTCCACAGGATCAATATTCCCGTTGACTTGAAAATGTTTATTGTAGATAAAAAACAAAATCAATCGCATTCGCCGATGCAGCGAGCGTTTCCTTCAGGGAGAAGAGATTGGACAAACAGCCTTGGATCATCCTGTCGGCCGGCGACAATGTCGCGGTCGCAACGTCCGCCATCGCCGAGGGCTCGACGGTTGCCGGCATTGCAGCCCGCCAGAAGATCGAGCCGGGCCACAAGGTGGCGATCGCCGATATTCCGCTCGGCTCCGCCGTGGTGAAATACGGACAGGCGATCGGCCGCACCACCGCCGAGGTCAAGGCCGGCGACCATGTGCACAGCCATAATCTGCATTTCGAAAACGACCGGCTGGCCGCCACCGCCAATTCGGCGCCGGCAGAAGCAACCGCAGAGGACAAGGCGCGCACCTTCATGGGCTATCGCCGCGCCGACGGGCGGGCGGCGACGCGCAATTATATCGGCATCATCGCCAGCGTGAACTGTTCCACCACCGTCTGCCGGGCGATCGCCGACGAGGCGAACCGGACGATCCTGCCGCATTATGACGGCATCGACGGTTTCGTGCCGATCGTGCATGACCAGGGCTGCGGCATGAGCTCGACCGGCGACGGCATGAACGTGCTGCACCGGACGCTTGCCGGCTATACCAGGCATGTCAATTTCGGCGGCGTGCTGATGATCGGGTTGGGCTGCGAGGTCAATCAGCTGACGCTTTACGGCCAGAGCGGTGCCGGCGCCTCGAAGCGGCATTTCAACATCCAGGACGCCGGCGGCTCGCGCCGCGCGGTCGAGCGCGCCATGGGCGTGCTGCGCGAGATCGCCGCCGATGTCGGCAAGGAGAAGCGGGTGCCGATCTCGATCGGCGAGATCATCATCGGCCTGCAATGCGGCGGCTCGGACGGCTTTTCCGGCATCACCGCCAATCCGGCGCTCGGCGTCGCCGCCGATCTCCTGGCGGCGGCGGGCGGCACGGCGATCCTGTCGGAGACTTCGGAAATCTATGGTGCCGAGCATCTGCTGCGCAGCCGCGCCGTCAGCGACGAGGTGGCGAGAAAGCTCGACGAGAAAATCGCCTGGTGGGAAGACTATGTCGCCCTGCACGGCGCCTCGCTCGACAACAACCCGTCGCCCGGCAACAAGCGCGGCGGTCTCACCACCATCCTGGAAAAGTCGCTCGGCGCCGTCGCCAAGGGTGGCCGCTCGCCGCTGACGGCGGTCTATGGCTATGCCGAGCGGGTGACCGCGCCGGGCCTCGTCTTCATGGACACACCCGGTTATGACCCGGTCTCGGCAACCGGCCAGGTGGCCGGCGGGGCCAACATGATCGCCTTTACCACCGGCCGCGGCAGCTGCTTCGGCTGCCGGCCGGCGCCGTCCTTGAAGCTGTCGAGCAATTCGGCCCTCTATGCCTCGATGGAAGAGGACATGGACATCGATTGCGGCACGATCGCCACGGGTGATGCGACGATCAGCGGCAAGGGCCGCGAGATCTTCGACCTGATCGTCGACACGGCCTCCGGCAAGAAAACCAAGAGCGAGATCTTCGGTTACGGCGATAACGAGTTCGTGCCTTGGCATCTCGGCGCAACGCTCTAGATTGCGATGCTAAGCTTTTGTTTTTATGTAATTCCCGAGGGGGCATGATGAAGACGAGACGGATCGGCAAGACCGGGCTTGAGGTGACCGAGATCAGCTACGGCGCAGCTCCCTTGGGTGGTCTCTACCGCGATTGCCCGCGCGAGCAGGCGATGGAAACGCTGCAAGTCGCCTGGGACAGCGGCATCCGCTATTTCGACGTCGCGCCCTGGTACGGGCTTGGCCTTGCCGAACGGCGCGTCGGCGATTTCCTGCGCGACCAGCCGGACGGCGCTTACGTGCTGTCTACCAAGGTCGGCCGGCTGCTTCGGCCGGTGCCGACGGGGACGGTGCCGGATTACAGCTATGTCAATCCGCTCTCCTTCGATGCCGATTACGACTATTCCTATGACGGCATCATGCGCTCAGTCGAGTTCAGCTATGCGCGCCTCGGCCTCAATCGCATCGACATTCTCTACGTCCACGATATCGGCGTCTATACGCATGGCGCGGCGAAGAACGCGGTCTATCAGAAGCAGCTGCTCGATTCCGGCGTGAAGGCGCTGGAAGAGCTCAAGTCTTCCGGCGCGATCTCCGCCTTCGGCCTCGGCGTCAACGAAGTGCCTGTCTGCCTCGACGTCATGCGCCATGCCGATCTCGACTGCATCCTGCTTGCGGGCCGCTATACGCTGCTCGACCGTTCGGCGGTCGACGAACTGCTGCCGCTCTGCCGGCAGAAGGGCACATCGCTCGTCGTCGGCGGCGTCTTCAACTCCGGCATTCTCGCCACCGGCCCGGTGCCGGGCTCGCATTTCGATTATATGCCGGCCGATGCGGACGTGCTTGCCAAGGTCGGCGTTATGGAGGCGATCGCCAAGCGTCACGGCGTGCCGCTCGCGGCCGCCGCCATGCAGTTTCCGCTGCGCGACCCGATCGTCGCCTCGGTGCTGATCGGTACGGCGAAACCGTCGAGCCTGACGCGCAACATGGAGACCGTCGCGCCGCCGCTAACCGACGAGATCTACGCCGAATTCGAGCCCTATACGCTCACCGCGCCCCCGCTCGGCGCCGAAGCCGTCCGAGTCTGAGGAGACACTATGCTGAGAGGTATTCATCCGCTGCTCGGGCCCGACCTGCTTCACGCGCTGAAGACGATGGGACATGGCGACGACATCGTCATCGCAGACGCCAATTTCCCCGCGGGCTCGATGGGCCCGCCGGTCATCCGCGCCGACGGCGTCAGCGCCACCGCGATGGCCGAAGCGATCCTGACGCATATGCCGCTCGACACTTTCGTGCCGGAAACTGCGTGGCGGATGGAGGTGGTCGGCGACCCGCAGGCCGTGCCCGAAGTCTGCGCCGAGTTCCAGCAGATCGTTTCGAAGCGCGCCGGCGATTTCCGCATTGTCCCGGTCGAGCGCTTCGCCTTTTATGCGATGGCGCGCAAGGCCGCCTACATCGTGGCGACAACCGAATTCCGGCTGTACGGCAACCTGATTTTAAAAAAGGGCGTCGTGCATCCACATGAGGTTGATCTCGGCTGACACCTATTTTAGGTTATCGTGGTATTGAAATAAAATCAGATGCTTGGGAGGAGTTTTCCATAGCAAAAAAGCTGCATTGACACCCTTGCAATTTGATTGCGCCTCGGCTAGCTTCTGCCTGCAAATGTTTTTTATCGATAAAAACCCTCCGCCAGCGTTCAGCGGTCCGGTTTATTGGAGGAGAACGCATCCTGAGAGGAGAACCCTTATGACTATCGTGAAATCCCTTCTGTCGCGCCGCGCCTTTACCGCGCTCGCGGGTGCCGCCGTCATCGCCACGGCGATGCCGGTCACGTCCTTTGCCGCCGACGTGACGATCCCGATCATCGTCAAGGACACCACGTCCTTCTACTGGCAGATCGTTCTGGCCGGCGCCCGCAAGGCCGGCAAGGATCTCGGCGTCAACGTGCCGGAACTCGGCGCCCAGGCAGAATCCGACATCAACGGCCAGATCAGCATTCTCGAGAACGCCGTTGCCGGCAAGCCGGCCGCCATCGTCATTTCGCCGACCGAATTCAAGGCGCTCGGCAAGCCGATCGATGAAGCCGCCAAGTCGGTTCCGATCATCGGCATCGACTCCGGCGCCGACTCCAAGGCATTCAAGTCGTTCCTGACGACCGACAACGTCCAGGGCGGCCGCATCGCTGCCGATGGTCTTGCCGCCGCGATCAAGGAGATGACCGGCAAGGAAGAAGGCGACATCGTCATCCTCACCAATCTTCCGGGCGTCGGCTCGCTGGAACAGCGCCGCGAAGGCTTCCTGGATCAGATCAAGACCAAACATCCCGGCCTCAAGGTCATTGCCGACAAGTACGGCGATGGCCAGGCAACGACCGGCCTCAACATGATGACCGACCTGATCACGGCAAACCCGAAACTCGTCGGCGTCTTCGCTTCGAACCTGATCCTGGCGCAGGGTGTCGGCCAGGCGATCGCCGAAAACAAGCTCGGCGACAAGATCAAGGTCATCGGCTTCGACAGTGACGACAAGACGGTCGGCTTCCTCAAGGACGGCGCTATTGCCGGTCTCGTCGTTCAGGACCCCTATCGCATGGGTTATGACGGCATCAAGACCGCGCTTGCCGTCTCCAAGGGCGAGAAGGTTCCGGAAAATGTCGACACCGGCGCCAACCTCGTGACCAAGGCTAATATGGCCGATCCGAAGATCGATGCGCTGCTGAACCCGAAGATCAAGTAATAGAACAAGATGGCCGCGCCGGCTCAAAAACCGGCGCGGCTTTTTTCATCCATGGTATGATTCACCCGGGATGGAGCAGACGCGACAAGAGGAGGAGAGGTCCATGATCGGACTGGAAGAGGTCAGTCATCGCCATGATGACAGCGCCACGCTGAAAGAAGCCAATCGTATTCCCGCCGGATCGCCTATCCTCGAACTCAAAGGCCTGCAGAAGAATTATGGTCATGTGCAGGCGCTGAAGCCGGCAACGCTGACCTTCCTCGCCGGAGAGATCCACGCCATCGTCGGCGAAAACGGCGCCGGCAAATCCACCCTGATCAAATTGTTGACCGGCGTCATCACTCGCACGGCCGGCGAGGTGCTGTGGTGCGGCCATCCGGTGGGGCTGTCGACGCCGAATGAGGCGATCGCCCGCGGCATCAACGCCGTCCACCAGGAAGTGGTGCTCTGCCCACACCTGACGGTCGCCGCCAATCTCTTCCTCGGCGACGAGGTCAACCGCTACGGCCTGATGCGCAAGAAGCAGATGGAGAAGATGGGCCAGGCCGTGCTCGACGATCTCGGCTTCGGCTTGCCGGCCGGCGCGCTTCTAAGTTCGCTGACGATCGGCCAGCAGCAGCTGGTGGCAACGGCGCGCGCGGCGATGCGCGGCACGCAGTTCCTGATCTTCGACGAACCCACCGCTTATCTCACCCGCCAGGAATCGGCGCAGCTGTTCAAGCTGATCCGCCGCCTGCAGGGCGAAGGCGTCACCATCGTCTATATCAGCCATCGCATGGAGGAGGTCTTCGAACTGGCCGACCGTGTCTCGGTGCTGCGCGACGGCACGCATGTCGGCACGCGGCTGATCGGCGAGACCAACGATGCCGAGCTGATCGCTTTGATGATCAACCGCTCGATCGAGCAGATCTACCATAAGGAAGAGATCGCCTTCGGCGAGACGATCGTCGAGGTCAAAGGCCTTTCGGGTCCGGGCTTCGAGGACGTGTCGCTCAGCGTCAAATCAGGACAGATCGTCGGCCTCTATGGCCTGATCGGCGCCGGACGTAGCGAATTCGCGCTCGGCCTTTATGGGCGCCAGCCGACAAGCGCCGGCGAAATCCACTGGATGGGCAAGCGCGTCGACATCCGCAACGAACGCACGGCCATGGAGCTCGGCATTGCTCTGGCGCCGGAAAGCCGGCGCGACCAGGGGCTCTGCCTCAATCAGTCGATCGGCCTCAATATCAACCTGCCGGTCTTCGGGCGCCTCAGCCACGGGCCGGTCATCAACCATACGCGGGAATCGGCGAATGCCGACAATCAGATCCGCAATCTCAGCATCAAGACGCCGAGCCGGCGCGTTCCGGCCTCCAGCATGTCGGGCGGTAACCAGCAGAAGATCGTCATCGGCAAGTGGCTGAGCCACGGCGCCAGGCTGTTCATCTTCGACGAACCCACAGTCGGCGTCGACGTCGGCACCAAGGCGGAAATCTACCGGCTGTTCGCCAAGCTTCTGAAGGAGGGCGCCGGCATCATCCTGATCTCCTCCTATCTGCCCGAGGTCTACGAATTGGCCGACCGGCTGCATGTCTTCCGCGGCGGCAGGATCGTCGCCAGCCATGATTATCACGCGGCGACGCATGAAGAAGTGCTCAGCGAAGCGATCGGCGTCTGAGCGCGAGACAACAAAGAGATAGAGCATTTCCGCGGTTCGGAAAAATCGGAAAGGCTCTAAGAGGGAGAAAATTCATGACTGCCACCCCCACCGAAATCGTCGCGCCGCCGCCGCGCCGGAAAATGAACATCCTGTTCGGCCTGACGCTGATCGGGCTCTTGATCTTCCTCTGGGTCGTGCTTGGGCTGGTCACCCCGAGCTTCTGGACGCCGCTCAACATCTCGAACCTGCTGCGTCAGGGGGCGATGACGGCGATTCTGGCGCTCGGCCAGACCTTCGTCATTATCACCGCCGGCATCGATCTGTCGGTCGGCGCCATCGTCGGCTTCTGCACCGTCATCATCGCCTGGCTCCTGCAGGCCGGCGTGCCGCTCTGGGGCGCGATCATGCTGACGCTCGCCATCGGTGTCGCGATCGGCGCCTTCCACGGCTTCGGCATCGTGCATATGGGCCTGCCGCCGTTCATCATCACGCTGGCAACGCTGACGTCGCTGCGCGGCATCGGCCTGCTGATCACCAACGGCTCGACGATCAGCATCACCGACGAGAGTTTCAGCAATTTCGCGCGGGCCGATTTCCTCAGCATTCCGAGCCTGTTCTGGATGGTCATCCTGGTGGCGGTGCCTTCCTTCGTCTTCCTGCATCTCAGCCGCTGGGGCCGCTATCTCTTCGCCGTCGGCTCGAATGCGGAAGCCGCGCGCCTTTCCGGCGTCAACGTCAAGGGCATGATCTATCTCGCCTATATCCTCTCGGCCGGCTTTGCCGCCTTCGTCGGCGTGCTGCTTGCCTCGCGCATCGCCATCGGCAATGCGACGCAAGCCGACGGCTGGGAACTGCAGGCAATCGCCTCGTCGGTCATCGGCGGCACCAGCCTGTTCGGCGCGGTCGGTTCCGTGCACGGCCCGCTGATCGGCGCCTTCATTCTCGCCACCATCAACAACGGCGCCAATCTTCTGAACGTCAACTCCTTCTGGCAGCGCATCATCACCGGACTGCTGATCATCGTGATCGTGTTCTTCGACCAGCTGCGGCGCCGCAAGAGCAATTGAGCGACGAGAGAAAGCGGCCTGCCCCTCATCCGGCTGCCGCCACCTTCTCCCCGCCCGCGGGGAGAAGGGACCGGGCCGCAACCTTTCGGTCCCTCGCCAACGTCTCGCTGGGCACGTCCCTTCGCCCGGTTTACGGCAGCGCGTTAGGGTGAGGGGCAGCTATCCGCACAAACCGAACAGCAGTTGGCACGACACAGAGTAAAGAACGAAGAATGCGAGACCCGTCATGAAAGCAGTTGTTTGCCGGGAACCCGGCGTACTCGACATCGTCGAACGCCCATCACCCGCCGCACCGGCGCCCGGCTGGGTGCGGTTGGCCGTCAGCCATGTCGGCATCTGTGGCACCGATTATCATATTTTCGAGGGCAAGCACCCTTTCCTCGAATATCCCCGGGTGATGGGGCATGAGATCTCGGCGACGGTGATCGAGGCGGGCGACGGTGTCGCGCTTGCGGCCGGCACATCCGTCATCGTCAATCCCTATCTCTCCTGCGGCCAATGTGTCGCCTGCATCAAGGGCAAGCCGAATTGCTGCACCAACATCAAGGTGCTCGGCGTCCATACCGACGGCGCCTTCTGCGAGGAGATTTCGGTTCCGGCCGGGAACCTCTATGCCGCCGAGGGCCTCAGCCTCGAGGCGGCGGCGACAACCGAATTTCTGGCGATCGGCGCCCATGCGGTGCGCCGCTCGCTCGCCGGCGCCGGCGCCCGCTCGCTCGTCATCGGCGCCGGGCCGATCGGACTCGGAGCGGCAATCTTCTCGCGCATCGCCGGCCATGACGTGACCCTGCTCGATACCAGCGCCGAACGGCTGCAGATGGCAGCCGAACGCTTCGGCTTCACGTCAGGCATCGTCGCCAGCGAGGTGACGGCGGATGCGGTCAAGGAAAAGACCAATGGCGACGGTTTTGACGTGGTGTTCGATGCGACGGGTTACGGCCCGTCGATGGAAAAGGCCTTCTCCTTCGTCGCCCATGGCGGCGCGCTGGTGCTCGTCAGTGTCGTCAAGGACGACATCCGCTTCTCCGACCCCGAGTTCCACAAACGCGAGATGATGCTGATCGGCAGCCGCAACGCCACCCGCGTCGATTTCGAGCATGTAGCGGATTCAATCGCGAAGGGGCTGGTGCCGGTAGACAAGCTCATCACCCATCGCACGACGCTTGCCGACGCACCGCGCGACCTCGCCCGCTGGGCGCATGAGAAGAGCGGGCTGATCAAGGCGGTGATCCGGGTTGGTGGGTAGGTAATTCGTGGCCGCCGACGTTCTCACAATGGGACGTGGGAAACGGAGACGGTGCGGCATATCCCCTTCTCCCCAGCGGGGAGAAGGTGGCCCGAAGGGTCGGATGAGGGGGCCACACGGAACACCTCTCACGTTCAAAACTATCCCGCACGCAGCGGCACACGATCGAAGGATACCGTCGCCGTCGGCGGCCGGTGACCTTATCGGAAAGACCGGCGTTGGCGGCCCCCTCATCCGCCCTACGGGCACCTTCTCCCCGCTGGGGAGAAGAGGGAATCGAGAGGTCGCTGCTTGTCCCTTCGCCCCGCATGCGGGGAGAAGGTGGCGGCAGCCGGATGAGGGGCGGGTCACGGCCCTCTAACCCACCGCCTCAATCGCCTTGCGCATCTCCCTGACCACTTCAACGTCCGTCTTGTTCGCACTCTTCGCCTCGAAACCAAACGCCACCGCGCGCGGATGGGCGCTTTCGACCGGCGAGCTGCAGGAGCCGTGCACATCGCGGGCGCCGGTCGCACGGAGAATTTCGCCGACATTGGCGGGGCGGATGCCGCTGCCGGGCATGATCGAGATGCGGCCGGCCGCTTTCTCTGAAAGACGCTTCAGCGTGTCGATCCCATCGGCGGCCTTGACCGCGCAGCCGGAGGTGAGGATGCGTTCGCAGCCGAGTTCGATTGCTTGTTCCAGCGCCTGGTCGGCATCCGGCACCAGGTCGAAGGCGCGGTGCAGCGTCGAACCGAGGCCGGCGGCATGCGCTTTCAGCCGGTGGAGCAGCGGCAGGTCGAGCGTGCCGTCTGGGCGGTTGGCGCCGATGACGACGCCGGCGAGGCCGGCGGCGCGCACGGCCTCGATATCGAGCATCATCGCCTCCTCGTCGACGCTGTCGAAAATGAAGGGGCCGGCATGCGGGCGGATCATGGCATAGACCGGAATCGGCGCCCGGGCGGCAATCCGCATCAGGCTCGGCAGCGGCGTCAGACCACCGAGCTCCAGCGCCGAGCAGAGCTCGATGCGGCCGGCGCCGCCCTCGATTGCGGCGGCAAGGCTCGCGGCGCTGTCGACGCATACTTCCAGCAAAATCGTCACGCTGCAGTCTCCCTGGCCCCGTCGACCTGCTTTGTGATGTACGCGGCAGGTTCCGAGGTCATTCTGGCGGCCGCGGCGATAATCATCTCGCAGGCATCGGCAGCGGCTTTTCGATGGTTGAAGGCGACGTGATAGGACATCGGCAGACGCTCGTCGAGATCGACGATGCGCACCTTGTCGGCGATCGGCATGGCGCTGACGCGGCCGAGGAAGGAGACGTAGCCGTGATTGGCGACGAGGTCGACGATGACAGGCAGCGAATCCGCCGCGGTGATATCCCGGCTGCGCAAGCGCCGGTCGGGTGCGCGCTCGTCGCTGAAGACCATGGCCGCGTGGCCGAGGCCGGTGCGCGGGCTCGGCGTGCAGATCGCATGCGCGGCGACGAGTTCGGCGGCCGAGGTTTGCGTGCTTTCAAGCGGTGCGATCACCACCATGTCGGTCTGCAGCAGTTCGCGATGCCGGAAGTTTTCGAGGCCGAAGACCGAATCCAGGATCGCGACATCGATGCGGCCGCTCTTCAGCGCCTCGCGCAGGTCGTCGGCGGTCATCGAGACCAGCGAGATCGCATTATTGCTGCGGTGCGCATTCCACTCGGAAACGAGCAAGCCTAAGCAGCGCGCCACCCAGCTTTCCGATCCGGTCGGGATGATCGAGCCGATGCGCAGCGATCGGGCGGTGCGCCGGTAGCGCTCGTCTGCGGCCGATTTCAGATCGTTCCACGCCTGGCTGATCGCCATGAAGATCTGGTAGGCGTGCCGGCCCTCCTCCGTCAGCACCGAGCCCTGCGCCTGCCGCTCGAACAGGCGGCGACCGAGAAATCGCTCCAGATTGGCGAGCTGCAGCGAAAGCTGCGGTTGGCCCAAGTGAAGGCGGCGGGCAGCGCGGTTGATGCTGCCTTGGTCGGCCACCTCGAGAAAGCGCTCGATCGCAACGATCTTGACGGGAATGCGCGACGCCCAAGCCTCGACCGTCCCGGCGCCGGCGTCATGGCCGGCTAATTTGCCGAGTTCGCCGATCGCGACCGTAATCGGCTGCAGGCCTTCGAGCACCCCGCCGCCGGCGATCAGCGTCACCAGTTCGCCGGAAGCGCGTTCCGTCAGTTTCATCGCCAGTTCGCTCTCGGCATTGCGGATTGCCGCAGACACGGTGGACGGCGACAGCTGGAAGCGGCGCGCGGTCTCGCGGACCGAACCCGACGTCAGGACGTGGTGCGTTATGAACAGGGCGCCGAGATGCAAAAGGCGGGCTCCGGAAAGCACTGGAAAAACCGGACGATATGACGTGTTCGCGAAAAAAGATATCCCTGCCCCGGGAGAGCGGGGCTATCGTCGCCGTCATAAAAATCCGGGCGGCGGAATTCCCGCAACGAGCACCGGACCATCGTGGAAACACGCAAGGGGACAAAAACAAATCGCGCCGGCCTAGGAAAAGGAAATGCGTTTCCGCGCGCGGACATGTGTTCGCCGCCATAATCGTCGGCACGAGCGCAAAATACTGGAGGGGGCTTGCATCGATTTTTCGAGCGTGCACGCTATTTCCATGACGCACGCAATTCGGATGATGGCGGCCTTACCGCCCTCGCCGGCGAATTTCCTGCGCGCAAGCCTTGCCGGCTTGGGCCTCATCACGGTGTTTAAAAGGGGATATTCCATGCTGAAGAAACTCGCACTTGCCGTTTCGCTCTCCGCTTTCGCAGCGGGCGCGGTCCAGGCCGCCGACGTCGTCGTCTCGTCGAAGATCGATACCGAGGGCACGCTGCTCGGCAATGTCATCGCGCTGGCGCTCGAAGCCAACGGCATCAAGACGCAGGACCGTATCGCGCTCGGCGCGACACCGGTGGTCCGCAAGGCGATCACCGCAGGTGAAATCGATATCTATCCCGAATATACCGGCAATGCCGGCTTCTTCTTCAACAAGGCCGATGACGCAGCCTGGAAGAACATCGACCAGGGTTACGAGCTGGCGAAGAAGCTCGACTACGACGCCAACAAGATCGTCTGGCTGACGCCGTCGCCGGCTAATAACACCTGGGCGCTCGCCGTGCGCAATGACGTCGCCGAGCCGAACAAGCTGAAGAGCCTGACGGACTTCGGCAAATGGGTCGCCGGCGGCGGTGCTGCCAAACTTGCGGCTTCTTCCGAATTCGTCAATTCGGCCGGCGCGCTTCCCGCCTTCCAGACGACTTACGGCTTTCAGCTGAAGCCCGACCAGATGGTCGTTCTTTCCGGCGGCGATACGGCAGCGACGATCAAGGCGGCCGCCGACCAGACGAACGGCGTCAACACCGCCATGGTCTACGGCACCGACGGCGCGATCGAAGCAGCCGAGCTCACCGTTCTTGAAGACGACAAGAACGTGCAGCAGGTCTATGCGCCCACCCCGATCATCCGCGAGGAGGTGCTGAAGGCCAATCCGAAGATCGAGGAAATCCTCTCGCCGATCTTCAAGAGCCTGAGCGCCGACGAATTGCGCAAGCTCAACGCCAAGATCCAGGTGGACGGCGAGCCGGCAAAGTCTGTTGCCGAAGCTTATCTCAAGGAAAAAGGCTTCCTGAAGTAATCATTGCCGCTCCGCCCCGTCGCGGGCGGAGCCTCCCCTGACGTAGGGTCGGCCAGACAGGGTTGGATTGATGGAAGAAAGCTCAACGGTCCGCAGGCTGGATCGGCTCGGCGTGGTTCTGGTGGCGGGCGGCATTGCGGCGACGGCAGTGATGCCCTTCATCTATGTCAAGGCGAACCGCATCGCCGCCGGCAAGCCGATGCTGCTGATGCAGCTTCTTCCCCAGCCCTCCGTGATCGTCCTTACCGCTCTTCTCGTCCTGACCGCCCTCGCCACCTTGTTTCTTCGAAATACCATGGCGCGGCTCATCATTGCCACCCTTTGCCTTGCCGCCCTGATCGCCGCCATCGGCCTGGCCTCGACAGCGGCGACGCCGCCCGGCAGCACGGTAGCGCGCATGACGCCCGGCGGCGGTTTCTGGGTGTTGTTTGCGGTGATCGGGCTCATCATATCGGATGCGCTGGTCAAGATCCGGCTAGCGCCCTGGATGCGGGTGGCAGCGCTTGGCGTCTATACGGCGCTGCTCTTCGCCTTCCTCGCCTCCGGTCTGCTCGACAGCCTCTCGATCATGAAGGAATTCTCGACGCGGTCCGCACAGTTCGAGACCGAGGCATTCTCACATCTGCTGCTGGCGCTCGGCTCGCTCGTTATCGCCATCGTTCTCGGCCTGCCGCTCGGCATCCTGTGCTTCTGGGTGCCGAAGCTCAGGGCCGTCGTGCTGCAGGGTCTGAGCCTCATCCAGACGATCCCCAGCCTGGCGCTGTTCGGTCTGCTGATGCTGCCGCTCGGCTATCTCGCCACCCATGTACCGCTGGCCGCCGCTATCGGCATTCGCGGCATCGGCACGGCGCCTGCCTTGATTGCACTCGTGCTCTATTCGCTGCTGCCGATCGTTGCCAATACCGTCGTCGGCCTGCACGGCGTCGACCCTTCGGTGCGCGATGCGGCGGCCGGCATGGGGCTGACGCGCCGGCAGATCCTTACCGGCATCGACATGCCGCTCGCCTTTCCGGTCATCCTCACCGGCATCCGCATCGTGCTGGTGCAGGCAATCGGCATGGTGACGATCGCCGCGCTGATCGGCGGCGGCGGCTTCGGCATCTTCATCTTCCAGGGACTCGGCCAGACGGCGATGGACCTCGTCCTGCTCGGCGCCGTGCCGACCGTCTTCTTCGCCTTCTCATCGGCCGTCATCCTCGATGCGGTCATCGACAGCATCCGGGGACCCGCCGCATGAGCATGATCGAAATCAGCAACGTCACCAAGCGCTATGGTGCGGCGACCGTCGTCGACAAGGTCTCGATGAAGGTCGAGAAGGGCGAGATCACCGTCATCGTCGGTACATCGGGCTCCGGCAAATCGACGCTGATGCGGATGATCAACCGGCTGGTGCCGATCACCGAAGGCGAGATCTTCGTCGGCGGCCAGAATGTGATGGACGTCGAGGTGACCGAGCTTCGCCGCCGGATCGGTTATGCCATCCAGGGACACGGGCTCTTCCCACACCGGACCGTGGCGCAGAATATCGCCACCGTGCCGCAGCTGCTCGAATGGGATTCCAAACGCATCGCGGCCCGCGTCGAGGAACTGCTCGGGCTTTTCAACCTCGATCCGGCTGAGTTCGCCGACAAATATCCGCACCAGCTTTCCGGCGGCCAGCAGCAACGCGTCGGCGTCGCCCGGGCGCTCGCGGCCGAGCCGGAACTGCTGTTGATGGACGAGCCGTTCGGCGCGCTCGATCCGGTCATCCGCGGCAAGGCGCAGGACGACCTGCTGGCAATCCAGAAGCAGTTCGGCACGACCATCATCCTCGTCACCCACGACATGGACGAGGCCTTCCATCTCGGCAACCAGATCGCGGTGATGAGCCAGGGCCGAATGCTGCAATGCTCGACGCCGGAAAAGATCCTGACCGAACCGGCCGATCCCTTCGTGCAGCAATTGACCGGCACCTCCGACCGGGCGCTGAAGCTGATGTCGCTGCTGCCGCTGAAGGAGAGCATGGAGCCGGCCAAGACCGGCCTCGCCTATGCCCTGCCGCAATCGCTCAGCCTGCGCGATGCGCTGGCCGAAATGATCTGGCAGGGGGTCGACGAGGCGGCCGTGCAGGATAATGCGAAGGCACCGGTCGGGTCGATCTCGATGAGCCGGCTGCTCGAACTGGGCCGCAAGGCATGAAACTCCTCGTCGCCAATCTCTTCCGGCTGGCCGCACTCGCCCTGCTGCTCGTCCTGCTGTTCAGGACGGAGTGGCTTTCCTTCCTGTTTACGCCGCTGACCAGCAACAATGCGCCCGCCGTCTATACGCAGAACAGCCTTGCCTCGCTCGCGCTCGGACATCTGCAGCTCGTCGTCGGCTCGATCGCCTGCAGCGCCGTGCTTGCCGTTGTCGGCGGCATCTTCGTGACGCGGGAAAGCGGCGCCGACTTTCTGCCGCTGTCGCGTGCCATCGCCAATGCCGGCCAGACCTTCCCGCCGGTCGCCGTGCTGGCGCTCGCCGTGCCCGCCACCGGCTTCGGCGCCATGCCGACGCTGATCGCGCTCTTCCTCTACGGCCTGCTGCCGATCTTCGAAAACACCGTCGCCGGCCTGAAACAGGTGTCGCCGCAGGTGCTCGACGCCGCCGACGGCATGGGCATGAACGGCACGCAACGGCTGCTGCAGGTCGAACTGCCGCTCGCCCTGCCGCTGATCCTCGAAGGGCTGAAGGTCGCGACCGTCATCAATATCGGCACGGCGACGATCGGCTCGACGGTGGCGGCCAAGGGCCTCGGCGAGGTGATCATCGCCGGGCTGATATCGGACAATACCGCCTTCATCCTCCAGGGCGGGCTGATCGTCGGCTTGATGGCGGTACTGATCTATGACGCCATGGGCCTCCTCGAAGGTGCGATCACCCAAAGAATCGGCTTGCGCCCGGCGTAAGAGGACCGCTACCAAGGCTGCGGTGATCGATTGAACGGGAGGCTGCCTTGGCGAAGATGATACACTCCATGATCCGCGTTCTCGACGAGGCGCGCTCGGTCGAATTCTACGGCAAGGCCTTCGGCCTCTCGGTCGCCGACCGTGTCGATTTCGACACCTTCACGCTGATCTATCTGAGCAATGCCGAGACCGGCTTCGAGCTGGAGCTGACCGTCAACAAGGGCCGCGCCGAACCCTATGATCTCGGCAAAGGCTATGGCCATCTCGCCGTCTCGGTCGAAGAAGTCGCCATCGAACGCGAGCGCATGGTGAAACTGGGGCTCAAACCGGGCGAGCTGGTGGAGCTCAACCGCGACGGCAAGTTGTTCGGCCTGTTCTTCTTCGTCAGCGATCCCGACGGCTACAAGATCGAGGTGCTGCAGCGCCACGGGCGGTTTCTCTGACGGCGCGCGATCTTCCGACCCAACCATAATTCCACAGCTTCGAGCGGCATAATCAGGAGCCCGCCATGATCGAGAAGACCGCGCTCAATTCCGGCTGGACGCTCACCTGCAACGATACAGGAAGACCCGACCTGCCGGATGCGATGCCGGCGACAGTGCCGGGATGCGTCCATACCGACCTTCTCGCCAGCCGGTTGATCCCCGACCCGTATATCGATGTCAACGAGATCACCAACGACTGGATCGGCAGGGCGGACTGGATTTATCGCTGCCGCTTCGAGGCGACGCGGGACGATAGCAGGGTGCAGGAACTCGTCTTCGACGGGCTCGATACGATCGCGGTCATCAGCCTCAACGGCGAAGAGATCGGCCGGACATTCAACATGCACCGCACCTACCGTTTCGATGTTTCAGGACTGCTGAAGGCGGGCACCAACGAACTCTCCGTCACCTTCCGCTCCGCCTACGCCTATGGCGCAGAGATGGAAAAACATTACGGCTACCGGCCCAACAACTATCCGGGCCCGGGCAATCTGATGCGGAAGATGGCCTGCAATTTCGGCTGGGACTGGGGGCCGACATTGGTGACGGCCGGTCTCTGGAAGCCGGTCAGGCTGGAGAGCTGGAATCGGGCGCGGCTCGCCGAGACGCGGGTGTCGGCCACGCTTGCCGGCAGCGACGGCTTGGTAAAAGTGTATGCGAGGCTGGCGCGCCACGGCAGTGTTGGGCCATGCCGGCTGGTTGCCGCAATCGGCGGCGTGACGACGGCGGTGGCGGTGGCCGCCAGCGAAGACGAGGTGTCTTTCCAGGTCATCCTGCCCTCGCCGCAGCTCTGGTGGCCGCACCATCTCGGCGCGCAGCCGCTCTATCCGCTGACGCTCACGCTGATCGACGAGGCCCGCGGCGATCGGCTCGACAGCTTCGAGCGCGAGCTCGGCTTCCGTTCGCTCAGGCTCGACACCTCGGCCGACGAGCACGGCTCGTCCTTTACCTTCGTCATCAACGACGTGCCGCTGTTCATCGCCGGTGCCAACTGGATCCCCGACGATTGTTTCCCGTCGCGGGTGACGGGTGAGCGTTACGCCGCCCGGATCGAAGAGGCAAAGGCCGCCAATATCCATATGCTGCGCGTCTGGGGCGGCGGCATCTTCGAGCGCGACGAATTCTACGAAGCCTGCGACCGCATGGGCATGCTGGTCTGGCAGGATTTCCTCTTTGCCTGCGCCGCCTACCCGGAGGAGGAGCCGCTTCGAAGCGAGGTCGAGGCGGAGGTGCGCGACAATGTCGTGCGGCTGATGCCGCATGCCAGCCTGATCCTCTGGAACGGCAACAACGAGAATATCTGGGGCTTCGACGAGTGGGGCTGGCGGCCGATCATCAAGGTCGGCGAAAGCTGGGGGCTCGGCTATTATCTCGACCTGCTGCCGAGGCTCTGCAGCGAGCTCGACCCCGATCGGCCCTATTATCCCGGCAGCCCCTATTCAGGCTCGATGGAGATCGAACCGAATGCCGACGGACATGGCTGCAAACATATCTGGGACGTCTGGAACGATGTTGGCTACGAGGTCTACCGCAACTACATCCCGCGTTTCTGCTCCGAATTCGGCTGGCAGGCGCCGGCAACCTGGGCGACGATCGAAGAAAGCGTGCATGATGAGCCGCTGACGCCGCAATCGAACGGTGTGTTCCACCATCAGAAGGCGACGCAGGGCAACGACAAGCTGATCCGCGGCCTTGCCGGCCACCTGCCGGAACCAAAGACGATGGACGACTGGCACTTCGCCACCCAGCTGAACCAGGCGCGCGCCATCCGCTTCGGCATCGAGCACATGCGCTCGCATCGTTCTATCTGCAAGGGTGCGGTGGTCTGGCAGTTCAACGATTGCTGGCCGGTGACCTCCTGGGCCGCGCTCGACTCGGCCGGACGCCGCAAGCCGCTCTGGTATGCGCTCAAGGCCGCCTACGATCCGCGTCTGCTGACCGTCCAGCCGCGCGACGGCGGACTGGCGGCGGTCGCCGTCAACGAGAGGACGCTGTTCTGGCGGGCGAAGATCAGCGGCAGGCGTTTGAAGCTCGACGGGACCGTGCTTGCAGAATTCGAGTTCTGGCGCCTGCTCTGCGATCGGTTCGAGTCCAAGGAATTTCCGCTGCCTGAGGACATCGTCAGGCCGGACTTACCGAATGACGAGGTGGTTGTCGTTGAGATACTCGACAGGCGAGCGTTTCACTATTTCGTCGAAGATATCGATCTCGCCCTGCCCGCGCCGCGGCTTGCGGTCGAGGTCACAGCGATCGACGGCGGTTACGCGGTCAAGGTGACGGCGCAGAATTTCCTCAAGGATCTCTGCCTGATGGCGGACCGGCTGGATCCGGATGCGGTCGTCGATTCGATGCTGGTGACGCTGCTGCCGGGCGAGAGCCATGTGTTTTCGGTGAAGACGGCGAAGGTGATTGAGGCTGATGACATCGTCGTCGGTACCGTGCTACGGTCGGCTAATGATCTCGTCGCGGGGCTGCGATAAAGGCTGCCGCAACGTCTCGATTCCCTCTTCTCCCCTCGGGGAGAAGGTGCCCGTAGGGCGGATGAGGGGGCCGACGACGCCGGTCTTTCCAATATAGAGCCATGCGGAATGACTGCGGCTGGATCGTGTTAATCGTAATCAAGACGCTGGAGAATAGCGCTGCCGTTGGCATTCCCGAATAGGTTTTTACATGAGGATGTGCCCTGTAGCCCCCTCATCCGCCTGCCGGCACCTTCTCCCCGAGGGGAGAAGAGACTATGCCGTGAGCTCCCCGTTCCTCGCAACCTGCGCAAGGCACGTCCCTCTCTGTCATCCCGGAAACACACCAAAAAGGCCCCGCCTCCAACGGGGCCCTTCCATCTCGGTCCATCGAACGATGGTTACATCCAGTAGGGCGGCACGCCGTAATAATCATACACCCGGCGGCCATTGTCGTTGTACCAGGTGTCGTCATCGTCCGAATAGCTGGGTGCGCCTTCGATCTGCTCCTTGGTCAGGTCGATGCGATAGCCGTCCAGCTGGGTGTCGTAATTCAGCTTTTCCCAAGGCAGCGGATAGTGGTCGTGACCAATGCCCAGGAAGCCGCCGAAGCTCAGCACGGCATAGGCGACGCGGCCGTCGCGCTTGCCGATGATCAGGCGTTCGATCGAGCCGATATGCCGGCCATCAGGGCCATAGACTCGGGTGCCTTCGACGCGGTCGCTGGCGATCAGCGAATGCGTTTCCTTGGTGTTCGGGTCACGGCGGCTGGCGTCGGTGTCCTGATTCAACATTTGAACCTCCTTTTTGGTGTTCCTCATAGTTGGTATGAAAGGTCAACGCCATGACGGACTCAAAGTTCCCTGCCCTTTCCACGACCACACAACCGGCAAATGTTGACGTTTACGTCAAGGTTAGTATAGCGTCATACGGCTTGAACCGTTCAGGCAATGGCATAAGCTGCCGGACTGGAAGATGGAGGATGCTTCCGGTCAATGAGAGCCAGTCGATCACGGCTCGACCGGCGCGGCGGCCGCAAGGGAGAGAGACACGATGAGCAGCATTTCCGTCCATCCGAACGGAGCAAAAGCCGACAAGCCGTGGCTTGGCACCTATCCCGATGTGGTTCCGGCCGAACTCCCGGCGCTGGAATATGCCTCGCTTGCAGAACTTTTGGAAAAATCCTGCGCCCGTTACGCCGACCGAACGGTTTTTTCCAGCATGGGCAAGGCGATGAGCTACCGTGAGCTCGAGAGCCAGACGCGCAAGGTCGCCGCCTGGCTGCAGAGCATCGGCCTCGAGAACGGCGACCGCGTCGCGGTCATGATGCCGAATGTCCTGCAGAACCCCGTCGCCACCTATGCGATCCTTCGGGCCGGCCTGGTGGTCGTCAACGTCAATCCGCTCTATACGCCGCGCGAACTCGAACACCAGCTGCGTGATTCCGGCGCCAAAGCGATCTTCGTTTTGGAGAATTTCGCCCGCACCGTCGAACAGGTCCTCAACAAGACCGATCTGCGCCATGTCGTCGTCACCTCGCTTGGCGAAATGCTGGGGCCGAAGGGGCTGATGGTCAATTTCGTCGTGCGCAAGGTGAAGAAGCTCGTTCCCTCCTGGTCGATCCCGCAGCATAAGAGCTTCGGTCAGGTGCTCAGCGAAGGCGCAAAGAAAAGTCTCCAGCCGGTCACCCTTGCGGGCGGCGACATCGCCTTCCTGCAATATACCGGCGGCACGACGGGCATTGCCAAGGGCGCCGTGCTGACACATCAGAACCTGCTCGCCAACAAGCTGCAGCTGTCGCTCTGGCTGCGATCGGCTTTCCAGCGCAAGAAACAGCCCGAGGTTCTGAACTTCCTCTGCGCCCTGCCGCTCTACCACATCTTCGCGCTGACGGTGAATTCGCTGATGGGCATGTCGCTCGGCGCCCACAATATCCTGATTGCCAACCCGCGCGACATTCCCGGCCTCGTCAAGGAATTCGGAAAGTCGAATATTCATATCTTCCCCGGCCTCAACACGCTGTTCAACGCGCTGATGAACAACGCCGAATTCGCCAAGCTCGATTTCTCCTCGCTGATCATGTCGCTTGGCGGCGGCATGGCTGTCCAGCGCCCGGTCGCCGAACGCTGGCTCAAGATGACGGGCACGGCGGTGACAGAGGGCTACGGCCTTTCCGAGACATCGCCTGTCGCCACCGCCAACCGCTTCGATTCGCCCGAGTTCACCGGCTCGATCGGCCTGCCGCTTCCCTCCACCGAACTCGACATCCGCGACGAGGAAGGCCGTTCGCTGCCATCAGGCGAAATCGGCGAGATCTGCATTCGTGGGCCGCAGGTGATGGCCGGCTACTGGCAGAAGCCGGAGGAAACGGCGCGGGTGATGACATCAGACGGCTATTTCCGCACCGGCGACATGGGCTTCATGGACGAGCGCGGCTATACCAAGATCGTCGACCGCAAGAAGGACATGATCCTCGTCTCCGGCTTCAACGTCTATCCGAACGAGATCGAGGAAGTCGCCGCCATGCATGCCGGCATCCTTGAGGCGGCGGCGATCGGCGTGCCGGACGGGCATTCGGGCGAGGCGGTCAAGCTCTTCGTGGTCAAGAAGGATCCGAACTTGACGGAAGCGGAGGTGAGGGCCCATTGCATCGCCAATCTCACCAACTACAAGCGCCCGCGCTTCATCGAATTCCGCACCGAACTGCCGAAATCGCCTGTCGGCAAGATCCTGCGAAAGGATCTGCGCGGCTGAATTTGACAGTGTGATGAAATTAAAGCCATCCGCTCGCCGCCGGTGGCTTTTTTCATATTGGAGCAGTGGCTGAACTTGATTTGCGCCGGAGAAAGCGAATAGTTTCCGCAACCTTTCCGCCTCAAAAGGAGCCTCCCATGAACGCCATCGTCGAACAGCTGAAAAGCACTGCCGAAGCCACCAAGGCAACCGATCTCCGCGCCGCCTTCGCCGCCGATCCGCAGCGCTTTTCGCGCTTTTCCGTCTCGCTCGACGATCTGCTGATGGACTATTCCAAGACGGCGGTGAACGACGAGATCCTCAAGCTTTTGGTCAAGCTTGCCGAGGAGGGCGGCGTCGAAAAGAAGCGCGAGGAGATGTTCTCCGGCAAGGCCATCAACTTCACCGAGGACCGGGCGGTTCTGCACACGGCGCTGCGCAACCGCTCCAACACGCCGGTTCTGGTCGACGGCAAGGACGTCATGCCTGACGTCAACGCCGTGCTTGCCGCCATGGGCAAGTTTGCCGACGACATCCGCTCCGGCACGCTGAAGGGTGCGACCGGCAAGGCGATCACCGATGTCATCAATATCGGTATTGGCGGCTCGGATCTCGGCCCCGTGATGGCGACGCTGGCGCTTGCGCCCTTCCATGACGGCCCGCGCGCCCATTTCGTTTCCAATATCGACGGCGCCCATATCGCCGACATCCTGAAGCTGGTGCAGCCGGAGACGACGCTCTTCATCGTCGCCTCGAAGACCTTCACGACCGTCGAGACGATGACCAATGCGCAGACGGCGCGCAATTTCATCGCCAAGGCGCTCGGCGAAGCGGCCGTGCAGCATCACTTCGCCGCCGTCTCGACGGCGCTCGACAAGGTCGCCGCCTTCGGCATCGACAGCGCCCGCGTCTTCGGCTTCTGGGATTGGGTCGGCGGCCGCTATTCGATCTGGTCGGCGATCGGCCTGCCGCTGATGATCGCGATCGGGCCTGACAATTTCGGCAAGTTCCTCGACGGCGCCCATGCCGTCGACAATCACTTCCGTAAGGCGCCGGTTACCGAAAACCTGCCGATGCTGCTCGGCCTGCTCGGCTTCTACCATCGCAATGTGCTCGGCTACCCCACCCGCGCCATCCTGCCTTACGACCAGCGCCTGTCGCGTTTCCCGGCCTATCTGCAGCAGCTCGACATGGAATCGAACGGCAAGGGCGTCACCGTCGACGGCACGCCGGTCGAGGGAAATTCCGGCCCGGTCGTCTGGGGCGAACCCGGCACCAACGGCCAGCACGCCTTCTACCAGCTCATCCATCAGGGCACGAGCATCATCCCGGCCGAGTTCATGATCGCCGCCAACGCCTTCGAGCCGGAGCTGCGCCACCAGCATCAGCTCTTGATCTCCAACGTGCTCGCCCAGTCGGAAGCGTTGATGAAGGGCCGCACCTTCGCGGAAGCCAAGAAGCAGCTGACCGACAAGGGCATGGACGACAAGAAGGCCGATTTCATCGCCCCGCACCGCGTCTTCACCGGCAACCGCCCATCGATCACCTTCGTCTATGACAAGCTGACACCCTATGCGCTCGGCCGCCTGATCGCGCTCTACGAACATCGCGTCTTCGTCGAAGGCGTGCTCTTCCGCATCAACTCCTTCGACCAATGGGGCGTCGAGCTCGGCAAGGAACTGGCAACGGGCCTGCTGCCCGTCGTCGAGGGTAAAGAGAGCGCGGCGAGCCACGATTCCTCCACCCAGGGCCTGGTCGCGGCGCTGGCGAAGCTTGCGAAGTAAATATGGAGAGGTTTTTGCTCTGTCGCCCCTCACCCTAACCCTCTCCCCGTAAACGGGGCGAGGGGACGTGCCCTGTGAAAACTGGGTGGGGGACGGAGAGGTCGCGGCATGTTCCCTTCTCCCCGCGGGCGGGGAGAAGGTGCCGGCAGGCGGATGAGGGGCGGCCGCCAGATCGTCATAATGGCCGCAAATGATTAGATTGATTTCGGCGGGCTTGGCGCCGCTGCCCTGCAAAAACCGGATTGAATGTTCCACTAATAGAAAATTGTAGAAAGAATTCTTTCAATTCGCCGCCATCGCCCTAGATTCAAGCAAAATCTATGCGCATGGTACTTCCGACGACATGACCTATCAAACCGGGGACGACACCCCGTTCCACTGTTTCCGCTGGTCTATACACCGGGCAATTCGCATCCGGATCTGCTCTTTTGATGGCGGCGCCTGCCCTGCATCGCCCCTGCCCCGTGCAGGAGGCCCCCGGAACGCCCGCCACAGAGCGTTTTCCCGATCCATCTTCACTGAAGGAAGCTCATGAGCCGTCTTATCGTCATTTCCAATCGTGTCCCCACGCCGGCCAAGGATGGCGGCGCCGCGGCCGGCGGGCTGGCCGTCGCGCTGCAGGCAGCCCTGCAGGCGCGCGGCGGCATCTGGATGGGATGGTCGGGAGAGTCGAGCGGAGACAGGGAGCCCGGCGCGTTGTCGCTGCTGCAGAAGGGCAACATCACCTATGCGCTGACCGATCTCACCGACACCGACGTGGAGGAATATTATCGCGGCTTTGCAAACCGCGTTCTCTGGCCGATCTGTCACTACCGCCTTGATCTTGCCGAATATGGCCGGAAGGAAATGGCCGGCTATTTCCGCGTCAACCGCTTCTTCGCGCATCGGCTGGCGCCGATGATCGAGCCGGACGACATCATCTGGGTTCATGATTACCACCTCATTCCGCTGGCCGCCGAACTGCGGCAAATGGGGCTGAAGAACCGGATTGGCTTCTTTCTGCACATTCCCTGGCCGCCGGCCGATATTCTCGTCACCATGCCCGTTCATGAAGAAATCATGCGCGGCCTCTCCCATTACGATCTCGTCGGCTTCCAGACCGATTACGACCTTCAGAATTTCGCCGGTTATTTGAGACGGGAGGGTATTGGCGACGACCTCGGAAACGGGCTGTTCGATTCCCACGGGCGGATTTTCAAGGCCGGCGCCTATCCGATCGGGATCGAGACCGCTGGATTCGCCGACTTCGCCGAGAGCGCCGCAAACAATGTCATGGTGCAAAAAACCCGACGCAGCATCGAAGGCCGCGACATGATCATCGGCGTCGATCGCCTCGACTATTCGAAGGGCATCATTCAGCGGCTGGAAGCCTTCGAACGCTTCCTCACCAGCAATCCTGCCTACCAGAACAAGGTCACCTATCTGCAGGTCACGCCGAAATCGCGATCGGAAGTCCCCGAATACGAGCATATGCAGAAGATGGTCGCCGAACAGGCCGGCCGCGTGAACGGCGCCATCGGAACGGTCGACTGGGTGCCGATCCGCTACGTCAACCGATCGATCAGCCGCAACGTGCTCGCCGGTCTCTACCGCCTGGCGAGGATCGGACTGGTCACGCCGTTGCGCGACGGCATGAACCTCGTCGCCAAGGAATATGTCGCCGCCCAGGATCCGGATCGCCCGGGCGTCCTGGTGCTATCGCGCTTTGCCGGCGCGGCACGGGAGCTGAAGGGCGCGCTGCTGGTCAATCCCTACGATGTCGAGGGCACTGCCAATGCGCTTGCCAGGGGCCTTGCCATGTCGCTCGAGGAGCGCCGCGACCGCTGGAGCATGATGATGGAACATCTGCTCTCGCACGACGTCTCGCTGTGGTGCGAAACCTTCCTGCGGGACCTGGTGACCGCTCCAGAGCTCGGCCGTAGCGCGGCTCCCCAGGCAGCCTCCTGATCGATCGGTGCCGACCGGTCCTTCGGATTCCCGACGGGAGAAGAGGGGATCGAAACGTTGCCGCATATCTCTTCTCCCCTTGGGGAGAAGAGGGAATCGGAAGGTCGCGGCACATTTCCTTCGCCCCGCAAGCGGGGGCCCGAAGGACGGGTTGAGACCCGTGGCTCGACCCCGGTCGGTGCCGGCAGGCGGATGAGGGGCTGATTCTCGCTTAAGCCTTAAAGCCCAATCTCGTGCGCCCAGGGCGGATTGGCGCCGGCGCGGGAAACGGTGACGGCGGCGGCCTTGGCGCCGAGCGTCAGGGCGTTGCGCACCGCCTGTTCGTCGAGCGAGGCGACCTGCTCTTTGGTCAGCAGGTTATCCATCTTCAGCGAGGCCAGCACGCCGGCGTCGAAAGTGTCGCCGGCGCCGACCGTGTCGACGACCGCAACGCGCTCGCTCGGCACCGTCACCTTGCGATCCCTGGTATAGCCGGAGGCGCCTTCCGCGCCCTTGGTGATGACGACGAGCTTGGCGCCCTCAGCGAGCCAATGGGCGGCGAGCGTATCATGGTCACCTTCGAGCCCGAACCATTCGAGATCCTCGTCGGAGAATTTGACGATGTCGGCCTTTGCCGCCATGCGCCGGATGCGGGCCATATGCGCCGGCTTGTCCTTGATGAAGCCCGGGCGGATGTTGGGGTCGAGCGAAATGACACGCCGGGCGGCTTCGCGGTCGAGCAGGGCTTCATAGGTTTCGCCGCAGGGGCTTGGGATCAGGCTGATCGCACCGAAATGCAGAGCTTCGCAATCGTCACCAAGCCCCGGCAGGTCGGCCTCGGTGATCATCCGGCCGGCTGTGCCCTCATCGTAGAAGGCATACGTCGCCTGGCCGTTGACAAGCTTGACGAAGGCGATCGTCGAAGGGCGCGGGGTGATGGCGCATGGGCTGTAATCGACATTGCTCGCCTTCAGCGTCGCCAGCAGGATTTCGCCCATCATGTCGTCGGCGATGCCGGTGAAGAAGGCGGTGGGAATGCCGAGGCGGCCGAGCGCGATGGCGGTATTGAAGATCGCGCCGCCGGCATAGGGCGCAAAGCCCTTTTCACCAAGGGTCGTGTCCCTCGGCAGCATATCGATCAGGGCTTCGCCGCAGCACAAAATCATCGGATTCCTCCCATCAGCACGGATATGTTCATCAACCGATTAAGCGAGCTTTTGTCAACCGATTAGAGCGAAAGCTCACTTACTCCGCCATTCCTCGCCGACCAGGCCAATGGCGCATCGAGGAAGGCCTCGACCTCTGCAAGCGTCTTGTCGTCGAAAAGCTTCTCTGCCCTGGCAACCGCAAGGACGCTGCGCCAGGTGGCGATGTGATGCAGCCTGACCTTGCCGTCGACAAAGCGCTGATCGCCGAAAATGCCGTAGAAGAACAGCGCGATGCCATGATCGACAATGCCGCCGGCGGCGCGAATGGCGTCAATGAACTTGAACATGCTGCCGCCGGCCGTCGTCAGGTCCTCGATGACCAGCACGCGCGATCCTTCCGGCATATGGCCTTCGATCTGCGCATTGCGGCCATGGCCCTTCGGCTGCTTGCGGACATAGATCATCGGCAGGCCGAGGCGATCGGCGAGCAGGGCAGCGAAGGGAATGCCGGCGGTCTCGCCGCCGGCAATGCAATCGAACTTCTCGAAACCGGCATCGCGCAGGAGCGTGCTGGCAGCGAAATCCATCACCGTCGAACGGATGCGCGGATAGGACAACAGCTTGCGGCAATCGATATAGACCGGGCTCGCCATGCCGGAGGAGAGCTTGTAAGGCTGAGCCGCATTGAAATGCACCGCCTTGATCTCCCAGAGCATCTTGGCCACCAGTTCGGCCATCAGGGCGCGGTCGGGAAATGCGGTCTGGATCATCGGGCTCTCCTTTGGTTATGCGTCTCCGGCAATAGCAGCAAGCGCCCATCGTTTCCAGACGCAAGGCGAGCCTTACCGCAACAGACGGCCGATATCGAAGACCTGCATCGTCTTGAACAGGGCAATCGTCCGGCCGCCCTCCTCCTCATCCAGCGACACGGCGTACCGCACGGCGGCGGCAAGCAGCTGCATCGTCAGCCGGGCGATCGCCTGAAGTTCGCTGCGGTCCCGATCCGGCCAGAAGCGCACGAGCACGGCGAGAAACGCTTGAGCATGGAATTCCATATCTTCGGCGTCGACCTGCTGCAGCAGCTTATCGGTATGGGTCGCGTGCCAGATGTCGCGCATCACGGGCTCTCGGCGGAAGAAGGCATAATATTCGTCGACGATATTGGCCAGCGCCCCCGGCAGGGCCGCGGCGACGGCGACCTTCGCCAGTTCCGCCTCGACACAGCGCCGGCCCTCTTCGTTGAAGCGTTCGGCCAATGTCCGGATGATGGCGCTCTTGTCGGGGAAATACTGGTAGAGGGCGCCAAAGGAAAGGCCGGCCTTTTCGACGATCTCGCTCATCTTCAGGCCGTCGCTGCCACGGCTTTCGATCAGTTCGGCGGCAACGGCGAGGATTTTTTCGAAACGCTCGCGGCCGCGCTGCTGGCGCGGGATGCGGCGCGGCTGGCCGCTATGGTCCTGCTGGCGTCTGCGCGTTACGGCCGGCTGCTCCGACATGGTCTCTCCTTTGCCCGTTGACAAGAAAAATAAGAGAGTTTATCTGATTTTACAAATAAGAGAGTTTCTCTTGTTTTATTCAGGAAGGAGTTTCGACATGCAGATCGTCCTCATCCTTTCCCTCGTCGCCGCAGCGATCGGCAGCGGCCTCGTCGCCGGCATCTTCTTCGCCTTCTCGACCTTCATCATGACCGCCTTCTCACGCATCCCGGCCGAACAGGGCATTGCGGCGATGAACTCGATCAATGTGACGATCGTCCGCTCACCCTTCATGGGCCTCTTCGTGCCGACGGCGATCCTCTGCCTCGTCATCGCCGTGCTGGCGTTGATCGACTGGCGCGGCGGGGCGTCCGCGCTGATGCTGGCGGGTGCAGCCCTCTATGTGTTTGCCTCCTTCCTCTCGACCATCGTCTTCAACGTGCCGATGAACGACGCACTGGAAAAGGTCAGCGGCAACGGAGCGGAGGCAGTGGCGCTTTGGAGCACCTATGTCAGGGATTGGACGTGGTGGAACCATGTGCGAACCATGGCCTCGCTGCTTGCCTCGGTCGCCTTCGTCCGGGCGCTGATGATGGTTTGAGCAGCAGGCGCCCACACCCAAGAGAGCCTCATCCTGAGGAGCCCATCGGGGCCTCGAAGGACGAGGCGGGCGGTCCAGGCAAGGAGTAGCGTTGCGGCGTGTCCTTCGAGGCTTCGCCCTATGGGCTACGCGCCTCAGACTCTGTGAATCTTTAGGATTTTCGTCGTTTTTACGAGAGCTAAGTCATTGATTTGACTCGCATCGAAAAATCGAAAAATCGATAGATTCACAGGCTCTCAGGATGAGGAGCGTTGGAGGATGCCGCGGCTTGGGATGAGGGCCGCGGGAGAGTGCCGCGGCTCGGGTTCCGTCTCCGGCTTCCACCTTGATCCGCGTCGTTCCGGCGCCCTGAGCGACAAGCGCGACGTCCAAGAGAGCCTCATCCTGAGGTTCCCCGAAGGGGCCTCGAAGGACGAGGCGGGCATGCGGGCGTCTGTCGAGCAGCCGGGATCAAGACGCCGTGCGCGACACCTCGGCCGGAACTGCGGTGAGATAGCCGGCAAGCTCGACCCGGTTGCGGCCTCCACGCTTGGCGGCGTAAAGCGCCTTGTCGGCCGCACTCAGCATGGCGTCGAAATCGAGCGGCATCGAGCGGCCGGGCGCCACCCCAACGCTGACCGTGCATTTCAGCACCTCATCGTCGATCGGTATTTCGCGCGCCTCGAAGGCCCCGCGGATCCGCTCAGCCGTCAGTTCGGCCCGGCCTGGCATGATTTCCTTCAGCACCAGCGCAAATTCTTCGCCCCCGAGCCTCGCGGCGGTATCGCCGGGGCGGCAATTGGCGGCGAGCTCCTCGGCGAAAACGGTGATCACGCGGTCGCCGGCGGCATGGCCATAACGGTCGTTGACGGATTTGAAATGATCGATGTCGAAGACGATCACAGCGGCGGTCGTGCCCATCGGGCGGGTGCCATATTGATCGAAGACGGCGCGACGGTTGAGCAGGCCGGTCAGCGGATCGGTGATCGCCTCGAGACGATGACGTGCGGCGAGCCGCCATTGATGCAGCGCCAGCGACAGCGCGCCGATCCCGGTCATGCCGGCGATGCAGACGGCAAGGCTCAGATCCTCCGCCCAGTTGCTGGGCGCCTTGCCGAGCACCAGCTTCCCATCAGCAGTCAGCACGGCGGCGCAGAGAACGAAGGAAATTGCCGTCAGCGTATAGAGCGCCGCGATGCCGAGGAGCGGCGCCGGGGCTTCGGCGCGGGCGAGCCAATATTGCCGGGCGGTGGCAAAGAGCAGCAGGGCGATGGCGAGATTGTCGGCGATGAAGGCAAGACCGTCATATCCGGCAACCATCGGCACGATCGAGAAGGTCATCGCCGCCAGGGCCCGAATGGCAGTGGCAACGATCGATAGGCGGCCGGTCAGGAACTGTTTGCCCGCGCCCCAGATGGCGGCGAAGCCGGCATGGAACAGCATGAAACTGCCAATGGCGAAGCCTGTATCAGGCCTGCTCACATAGGCGCTGTAAACGAAAATGCCCGTAACGACTAGGACCAGACCGATAGTGGCGGTGAGCAGCACGGTTTCGGCCCGGCGCACCAGCCAGCTGCCCATCAATGTGACGGCAAGGCAGGCCGCGGAGACGCCGAGCGCCAACAAAAGGGAGTTGTAGTCAAGCATCATGCTTCTTCAGTCTCCGCAGCGGTGGCGCGCCAGATAATTGGCAACGTGGGGGTTCCGCGGAGAGAAATGTCTTATGCATCCGTTAACAAATGATGCATTGCACAATGAAAATGTTAGGCGTCTAACGTCCGTGCGCCACTTAGCATGAATATTCTATTTAAAATAGAAAACGCTTGAGGGAGTCCCTACGCCACTACCTGCCAATGCAGGGGAAACATCGGATCGAAGACAGTCACCGGACCAGCGCCGGTTTCTATCTTGGCGGGAAAGTCGACGGGTTCGGCCTGCTTCGACAGCGTGATCCGTTCCTCGTTCGGCGACAGCCCGTACCAGGCCGGCCCGTTCAATGAAGCGAAGGCTTCGAGCCTGTCGAGAGCGCCCTCCTCTTCGAAGACATGGGCAAGGCAGCTCATCGTATTGATCGAGGTGTAGATGCCGGCACAGCCGCAGGCGCATTCCTTCAGCGGATCGACATGCGGGGCGGAATCGGTGCCGAGGAAGAAGCGCTTGTCGCCGCTGACGGCGGCGGCGCGTAGCGCCAGCCGGTGGTTCTCGCGCTTGGCGACCGGCAGGCAGTAATAATGCGGGCGGATGCCGCCGACGAGGATGGCGTTGCGGTTGATGATCAGATGGTGGGTGGTGATCGAGCCGGCGAGATTGGACTTGGCCGCCTTGATGTAATCGATGCCATCCGATGTCGTCACATGCTCCATCGTCACCTTCAGCTCGGGCAGGCGCCGGCGCAGCGGATCGAGCACGGTGTCGATGAAGACCGCCTCGCGATCGAAGATATCGACCTCAGGCGTCGTCACCTCGCCATGGACGCAGAGCGGCAGACCGATCTCGGCCATGCGCTCGAGCACCGGGATCGCCTTCTCCATGTCGCGCACACCGCCATGCGAATTGGTGGTGGCGCCGGCGGGATAAAGCTTGACGGCGGTGATGAGGCCGCTCTTTGCACCCTCCGCCACATCGTCGGGGCTGGTGTGTTCGGTCAGATAAAGCGTCATCAGCGGCTGGAAGCGGTGGCCGTCCGGCAGTGCCTTAAGGATGCGCTCGCGATAGGCCTTCGCATCCGCAGTAGTGACGACCGGCGGCACCAGATTGGGCATGATGATGGCGCGGGCGAAGGTGCGGCTCGTATCGGCGATCACGCCTTCCAGCATGGCGCCGTCGCGCAGATGCAGGTGCCAGTCGTCGGGACGGCGGATGGTGATCGATTGCATGGCAGGCCTCCGAAGCGATGCGTCTGCGGCCTGATAGCACTAAAGCGCGTCGCATTGAAATTGATTCATGCGAGGCGCTTCAACGCAATTTCCTGCATGTCGCATCCCACCGCTGCACAGGTTCAGCCGGCATGGTCGTCAAGCCGATCGCCGCAGCATCACGCCAGCGCGATCTCCAGCGTCACGTCGGCCGGGCGGCGGTTTTCCAGGATCAGCCGGCCGTTCGGCAGGTCGTTGCCGTAGACCTTGGCGCTGGCCGCCTCCTCATCGAGGTTGTAACCGCGCCAGCGCGCCCAGAGCCGCTCCTCGAGCACCTCGATCGGCGGCGCCAGCATGATCGAAAAATCGAAGATGCCGTCGAGCTCGGCCCATTTGCCCTGCGTGAAGAGCAGATAATTGCCCTCGACGATGATGAAACGGTCCTTGGGATCGATCGGCCGGGCGGAAGCGATGGCGAGTTCGCGGGAACGGTCGAAGACCGGCGCCAGAACCTCCTGGTCGGCCCGGCGGACAGCGCGGATGATATCGAGGAAGCCTCTGACATCGAAGGTCTCGGGAATGCCCTTGCGCGCCAAGAGGCCGCGTTCGATCAGGATGGCATTGTCCATGTGGAAGCCGTCCATCGGCAGGACTGCGGCGCTTTCGCCTTTGGCTTTCAGCGCTGCCGCCAGATTGTCGGCCATGGTCGACTTGCCGGCCCCCGGCGGCCCGGCGACGGCAATCAGGAAACGTTTGGCATCGCCGGCGCGGGAAAGCACCTCGCCGGCGATGTCGTCGATGCGGATGCTCATGCCGCGACGGGCTCCGTCGGCACCGCCTTGGCGCCGGTCATGAAGGCGACGGCGTCCGACATGGTGTATTCCTTCGGATTGATCACCGTCAGCCGCCGGCCGAGACGGTGGATATGGATCCGGTCGGCGACCTCGAAGACATGCGGCATGTTGTGCGAGATCAGCACGATCGGCAGGCCGCGGGCGCGCACGTCGAGGATCAGTTCCAGCACGCGCCGGCTTTCCTTGACGCCGAGGGCGGCCGTCGGTTCGTCCATGATGATGACCTTGGAGCCGAAGGCGGCGGCGCGGGCGACGGCGACACCCTGGCGCTGACCGCCGGAGAGCGTCTCCACCGCCTGATTGATGTTCTGGATGGTCATCAGGCCGAGTTCGGACAGCTTGTTACGCGCCAGCTTTTCCATGGCCGGCCGGTCGAGCATGCGCAACAGCGAGCCGAGTGGGCCCTTTTTGCGGATCTCGCGGCCGAGAAACATGTTGTCGGCGATCGACAGTGCCGGCGACAGAGCAAGGTTCTGGTAGACGGTCTCGATGCCGGCTTCGCGCGCCTCCATCGGTGAGCGGAATTGCACCTGCCGGCCTTCGAGCGTGATCACGCCCTCGTCGGGGGTGACCGCGCCTGAAATCGCCTTGATCAGCGACGACTTGCCGGCGCCGTTATCGCCGATGACGGCAAGGATTTCACCCGGGTAGAGGTCGAAATCGGCATTGTCGAGCGCGGTCACGCGTCCATAACGCTTGACGAGGCCGCGGGCGGTGAGAATGGGTTCGACAGCCATGGTCATACCGAAACCTTTCTGATCCACTGATCGATGGCGACGGCGGCGATGATCAGCACGCCGGTCAAAAGGACTTTCCATTGCGGATCGGCGCCGAGCATGTTGAGGCCCATCGACACGACGCCGACGATCATGGCGCCGAACAGCGTGCCGAGAATGGAACCGCGGCCGCCGAAGAGCGAGATGCCGCCGATCACGGTCGCGGTAATCGCCTGGAGGTTATAATCGGTCACCGCCGAGGACGGCGAAATCGAGCCGTTGCGGCCGATCGAGACCCAGGCGGCGAAGGCGGCGATGACGCCCGAAATCGTATAGACGGTCAGCAGCACCTTCTTGGTCTGGATACCGGAAAGCTTGGCCGCTTCCGGATCGTCGCCGACCGCATAGACATGCCGACCCCAGGCGGTGTGATTGAGGATGTACCAGAGCAGGAGGACGAGCAGCACCATGGCGATGACGCCGAGGGTGAGCACGGCGCTGCCTACCTTGAAGCTCGCGGCGAAAAGATGCAGCAGCGGCGCCTGTTCGTCGACGTCGGTGTCGCGGATCGTCTCATTGGCGGAATAGATGAAATTCGTCGCCATAACGATGTTCCAGGTGCCGAGCGTGACGATGAAGGGCGGCAGCTTCATGAAGGCGACAAGGGCACCGTTCAGCAGGCCGCACAGGCCGCCGACCAGAAGGCCTCCAATCACCGCGATCGGCGTCGGTATGCCGTAGGTGATCGCGACATTGCCCATGATGACGGCCGAGATCACCATGATGACGCCGATCGAAAGATCGATGCCGGCCGTCAGGATGACCAGCGTCTGGGCCGCGCCGAGAATGCCGACGATGGCGATCTGCTGCAGGATCAGCGTCAACGTATAGGACGAGAAAAAACGTCCGCCGAGCGCCATCCCGAAAATGATGATCGCCAATACCAATACGATCAGCGGCACGGCGGCCGGTGTCGAGTGCAGAAAATGCTGGGCGCGCTTGATCAGCGGGACGCTCTGGTGCTCGAAGGAGGCGACGTTCTTGTCGCTGCCGTCGAGGACGCGTTCGAATTCCTGTGCTCCGGTCATGGTTCCTCCTCCGCATCCGCGCGCCGAACCCGCGCGGAGGCCGTCACTCCTGTTTGATCCGTTCGTTGCTTAGCCGGTGGAGCGACGGCCCATCGTCCGTCCAAAACGGCCGGGGATCAAGCCCCGGCCGTCTGCTCTTTCAAGAGATCGGGCTCAGCCCCAGCACTTGTCCGTGCCTTCCTTGGTGTCGATCGACTTGAGGCCGGAGACCGGCTTGTCGGTGACGAGCGAAACACCGGTGTCGAAGAAAGACTTGCCTTCGGTCGGCTTCGGCTTTTCACCCGAGTCGGCGAACTTCTTGATCGCCTCGATGCCGAGCGACGCCATCAGCAGCGGATATTGCTGCGAGGTAGCGCCGATGACGCCTTCCTTGACCGACTTGACGCCCGGGCAGCCGCCGTCAACCGAGACGATCAGCACGTTCTTTTCCATGCCGACGGCCTTCAGCGCCTGGTAAGCGCCGACAGCGGCCGGCTCGTTGATCGTGTGGATGACGTTGATGCTCGGATCCTTCTGCAGAAGGTTTTCCATGGCCTTGCGGCCGCCTTCTTCGTTGCCGTTCGTCACATCATGGCCGACGATACGCTTGTCGTCTTCGTCGCCGATCTTGTCGGGGTTCTTCGGGTCGATGCCGAAGCCCATCATGAAGCCCTGGTCGCGCAGAACGTCGACCGTCGGCTGCGACGGCGTCAGGTCGAGGAAGCCGACCTTGGCGTCCTTGGCCTTGTCCCCGAGGGTTTCCTTGGCCCACTGGCCGATCAGCTTGCCGGCGAGCAGGTTGTCGGTGGCGAAGGTGGCGTCGGCGGCATCAGCCGGCTCGAGCGGCGTGTCCAGCGCGATGACCAGCAGGCCGGCGTCGCGGGCCTTCTTGACCGCAGGCACGATGCCCTTGGTGTCGGAGGCCGTCAGCAGGATGCCCTTGGCGCCGTCTGCGATGCAGCTTTCGATCGCTGCGACCTGGCTTTCGCTGTCACCGTCGATCTTGCCGGCATAGGACTTCAGCGAAACGCCGAGTTCCTTGGCCTTGGCCGTCGCACCTTCCTTCATCTTGACGAAGAAAGGATTGGTGTCGGTCTTGGTGATGAGGCAGGCGGAAACGTCAGCCGCCATCGCCGGAGCAGAAAAAGCAACACCGAGCGCGAGCGCGCCAAAAGCGAGAACTGATTTCTTCATGAACTCCTCCCAGAGTTTGCCGGCGCCGCACCTGCGGGCCGGAATTTTCAAATATGACACTTCGCTCAGTCGCTGTCGCTCCAAAGCCATGTCCTTGACGATGGCAATTAAGAGCGAAAGAAATCTCCTTGTCAATAAATAAATCCAATTGAATTATTAATTCGATGTGGCATGCTCGACCGAATTAAGATGTACGGCGCCGCGTGTCTCAGACGCGAAGGAGGCTGTACGGCTTCGAGCTGCTGCATGTTTTAAATCGGTTCCGATGAGGAGAATGCAGGAGGCGAACGCTCGGGAGGAGCGGCCATGTCGTCATTGGATGGACCGGAACACACACCGGTCCCGCCACCAATTTTGAATCCGGCTGGTGGTGCGAACCAGGTCAGGGTGCGCGCCTATAACGAACGGCTCGTGCTGTCGCTGGTGCGCCTTTACGGCGCTCTGTCGAAAGCCGACATCGCACGCCGCAGCGGGCTTTCGGCCCAGACTGTCTCGGTCATCATGCGGGTCTTGGAAAAGGAAGGGCTGCTGTCGCGCGGGGCGCCGGTGCGCGGCCGTGTCGGCCAGCCGTCGATCCCGATGCATCTCAATCCCGACGCCGTCTATTCCTTCGGCCTGAAGATGGGCCGGCGCAGCGCCGATCTGGTGCTGATGGATTTCGTCGGCCGCATCCGCATGCAGCTGCACCAGACCTATGCTTATCCGCTGCCGCATGACATCCTCGCCTTCGTCACCGCAGGCATTCAGGAGATCGAAAGCCGGCTCGACGACAAGCAGCGCAGCCGCATTGCCGGCCTCGGCATCGCCGCCCCCTTCGAGCTGTGGAACTGGGCCGAAGAGGTGGGGGCGCCGCCGGGCGCCATGGAGGTCTGGCGGGATGTCGACCTGCAGGCCGATATCGCCGCGCGCGTCTCCCACCCCGTCTTCCTGCAGAATGATGCGACCAGCGCCTGTGGCGCCGAACTCGTCTTCGGCGTCGGCCCCTCTTATCCGGACTTCGTCTATTTCTTCATCGGCTCCTTCATCGGCGGCGGCATCGTCCTGAATTCGGCGATCTTTTCCGGCCGTACCGGCACGGCGGGCGCAATCGGACCGCTGCCCGTGCGCGACAGGAACGGCGAAACCAAGCAGCTGCTCGAAATCGCCTCGATCTTCGTCTTGGAAAACATGCTGCGTGAGCGCGGCATCGATCCCGAGCCGCTCTGGTATTCGGCCGAGAACTGGGTGGATTTCGGCGGGCCGATGGAGGCGTGGATCCAGGACACCGCCAAGGCGCTCGCGCAGGCGATCGTCGCCGCCGCCTCGATCGTCGATTTCAGCGCCGCCGTCATCGACGGCGGCTTTCCCCATTGGGTGCGCAGCCGCATCGTGCAGGCGACGATCGACGAAGCCGCCAAGCTCGACCTGCAGGGCGTTGTCATGCCCGAAATCATCGAGGGCGCGGTCGGCGCGCAGGCACGCGCCATCGGCGGCGCCAGCCTGCCGATCTTTGCGCGTTATCTCACCGATCAGAACGTACTCTTCAAGGAGGTAGACCATGCTGAAGGGACTTGATCCGCTCTTGAGCCCGGAATTGCTCGCAACACTTCGGGCCATGGGTCACGGCGACGAAATCGCCATCGTCGACGGCAATTATCCCGGCGTCGAACATGCCCGCCGGCTGATCCGGCTCGACGGCCACCACCTCATTCCGGTGCTCAATGCCGTGCTTAGCGTGCTGCCGATCGACCATTTCGTGCCGGAAGCGATCTTCCGCTCGACCGTCAAGGCCGAGCGCGACAAGCTCGATCCGGTGCACGAGGAGATGATCGACTGCTGCGCCCGCCACGAGCCGCATCGCCAGGTGGTGCCGCTGGTCGGCCAGGATTTCTACGGCCGGGTGCGGGCCGCCCATGCGCTGATCCAGACCAGCGAGCCCAGGCTCTATGCCAACATCATCCTGCGCAAGGGCGTGATCTATCCAAAGGAGGCCGGTGCGCAGGCCGAAGTCGACCCGTTTGTCTACTAAGGGTTCGATGCGCTTCAATCACCCGTCGATTTCGACTTCCGCTTCGCAGTTCACGGGCGCATTCAAGGGGATGGCCATGCCGATGGACGAGCGGGCGTGGGCGCCGACGTCAGGCCCGTACAGCTCCAGGATCAGATCCGAATAGCCGTTGGTGACCAGCGGCGTTTCGTTGAAGTCCGGAGCAACGTTCACCATGGCGAAGACGCGCAGCCATGCCGTGACCCGATCGAGGTCTCCAACGGCCCGCTTGAGGCTGGCGAGATGGGAGAGCGCAACGAGCCGCGCCGATGCGTAACCCTCCTCCGGCGAAACCTCGCCACCCACCTTGCCAAGGGGATTTGCCAGTGTTCCATCGCGGTTGCAGGCGACGTGACCGGAAATGTAAGCGCGGTTGCCGCGCAGGCGAACCCAGGCGAAGGGCAACCGCAGCCCCTCGCGAACCTTCAAAGGCTCGGGCAATTCCAGACCCATTTCGGCCAGGCGTTGTTCGATAATGGCCATAATGCACCTCCCGGTGTGGTTGGAGCATGCCGTGCAAAAAGCCTGCGCTGGTGTTGCGCCCCCGGAGCCGTTGCGCGGTTCCGGGCGGCATGCATCAGGGTACGATCGCGTCGAGCTCCGGCATCAGAACGACGCTCTCATTGGCTGCGGGGTCGTTGCGAGCGCCGAGAAATTCGGCATCTTCGCTGCTGCGGTTGACGGCGACATGCGGAACGCCGGCCGGAATGAACAGGTAATCGCCGGGGCGGATCGTTTCGCACCGTTCGAGCGCTGCTCCCGACCAGATCTCGATCTCTCGACCGGCGGTCATCAAAAGCGCCGTCTCGTGTCCCTCATGGCAATGGGCGCCGGTTCGCCGCCCCGCGGGCAGCGAAATCGTTCCGAGCCACAGCATGGTTGATCCGGCGCTTTCAGCCGAGACGCCGGAGCAATAGACCGATCCCTGCCTGGCGACATGGCTGCCGCCGGCGCGGACAATCCTGGCGAGGAATGCTTCAGATTCTTTCGGTTGCGTTGCTTCATTGGTCATAGCTCTCACCACTTCGACCGCTGCGATGGAGCCACACTGCGCGCCCAGCCGGCGCAAGTCCTGAAGCGGGGCCGAAAAATTCCGAAAAACTGCGAAACCGGCGTATCATTCCCGGCCATGGACACCCCGCACCTTGTATTCGGCCGCTTCGAATTCATTCCTGAGAACGGATGTCTGCTCCGCGACAACAGGCCTGTCGCCATCGGCGCCCGCGGCGCCAATCTGCTTGGCGTTCTGCTATCGGCAAAGGGGGGTGTGGTCTCGAAGTCCGCCTTGATGGATGCCGTCTGGCCGGGATTGGCCGTCGAGGAAAGCAATCTTTCCGTTCAGATTGCCGCCCTTCGTAAGCTGCTCGGACCCGCATCGGACGGCAGCGAATGGATCGTCACGGTCCCACGGGTCGGCTACAGATTTTCCGGTGAGGTGGAGAGCCGCACCGACGGAGCCGATAGCGGCCGGCATGCCGAGAGCAGTCCGATCCCAGGGATTGCCGTCCTGCCGTTCGAAAATCTGGGCGGCGATGCTGAAAGACAATATCTCGCCGACGGTGTCGCCGACGACCTGATCATGGCGCTTGCCCGGTTCAGATGGTTCCGCGTCGCTTCACGGGGGGCGAGTTTCAGCAGGAGGAGCGGCTCGAAGGATCCGGGGGCGATCGCGCGCGACCTCGGCGTCGATTTCCTCGTGGATGGGGCCATCCGCCAGAGCGGCAATCGGATCCGGATATCGGTGCACCTCGCCGACACCGCGAAAGGCGCCACCGTCTGGTCCGAACATTACGATCTCCAGCTGGCCGAGCTCTTTGCGGTGCAGGACGCCATCGCCGAGCGGATCGCAGCGGCGGTCGAGCCCGAGCTGCTGCTGCGCCACGGGCTTCCGGTCGCCCCCCACACCGGCAATATCACCGCCTGGGATCTCGTGCGGCAAGGCACGTTCAATTTTCACAAGGTCACGCTGCCCACCCACCTTCTCGCGCGCCGTTTCTTCCGCGACGCGGCGCAGCTCGATCCCATGCTTCCAGAAGCGCAGATCTGGCGGGCGCGGGTGAATGCCGGCCTGATCGCCTACGGCTGGACTGATAACCCTGCGGAAGACGCCAAGGAAGGATTGGATGCGGCGCTGCGGGCCATCTATCTCGACGCGCGAAATCCGTACTCGCACTATGCGCTGGCGATCGTGTCGGCTTACACGGGCCGGCCCGAGCAGGCGATCCTGGCGGCGGAACGGTCGATCGAGCTCGGTTCGAGCTTCGCCCTGGGGCATCTCGTCCTCGGCATGGCCCGCCTGTTTTGCGGCGATGCGGCCGGCGCGCGCGAGCCCCTGGCGCACGGCCTCGAACTCAACCCGTACGATCCGCAGAACGGCGTCTGGTTCAGCCTGCTGATGCTCGCCCGGTTCTTTTCCGGCGACGTCGAAGGCGCGCTCGAGACTGGGCGTACGGCGCTGAAGGCGCGGCCCGATTGGCCGGCGCTGCTGCGCATTCAGGCGTGCTGCCATCGGGCTGTGGGAGATCGCCAGCAGGCGCACCGCTTTGCTGCCGCAGCAAGCGATCTTCCCGAACCAGCCGGCGATGCGCTTGGTCCATTCAGAGATGGCAACACGGAATGGGCGGTCCGCCTGAACGGGCTGCTGCGCGAGGCGGAGCTTTGAAACCGGTTGACCGCCCGGAGCAAAATGACCGAGATGGTTCGTCGCGAAGCGCGGGCAAAACGCAACCCCGCGCCTCTGCAAGGAGAAAGCAATGGACGACGATATCAAAATTCTCCAACACATCTACGAGCGCTTCAACAAACGCGACATAGACGCCGTGCTGTCAGCGCTGGCCGAAGATGTCGTCTGGGCCAACGGCATGGATGGCGGCCACGTCTATGGGCGCGAGGCGGTGCGGGAATATTGGACGCGTCAGTGGTCGATGATCGATCCCCACGTCGAGCCGGTCGGTTTTCACCGGACAGCGGACGGCGCAATCATCGCCGACGTCCAGCAGTCGGTCCGTGACCTGCAAGGCCAACCGCTCCAAGGACAGAAGACGGTCGGGCACGTGTTCCGGTTTCGGGACGGCAAGGTGGCCCGCTTCGACATTCGGGATGCCGCCTGAATTCAGCGAGCCGGGTCGCCTCCTCTCCCCGGCGGGCCTTTGATGGTCAAGATGTAGCACGTCGATCTCGGCGTCGAGCGCACTGAGCCGCATCCAGTTTGCGACGAAGATATCCGTTGCGCGCAGCGAAACGCCCAAACCTTCGCAGCGGAAACGCACCATTAATCTTCGAAGACCACACTGAAATTCGGATTTGCGGATGCCCGCAGTCTGGCCAGTGATCGAATTGCCGATGCCCTTGGCTCCGCCCTATGAGTCGTGGCGGGCTTCGGCGTCATCGATGCCGGCATTCGGCGACAGGGTCGTCGATCGGAATATGGTCGGGGACGATGCAGTCTTCCGAGCTGGCCATGATGGCTCTTCACACACCAGGAGCCTGTTCATATGCCTCGCATCCGACCCACCAGACCGCAGATGGAGATATTGGCCTGGCTCTCGATCTTCCTGCTTCTCTTCTGCCTGTCCTGGCGCTTCCAATGGCACGAGAGCCTGGATGAGTTCATCGAGAAACATCACGACTTTCCGCTGGACCACGCGCTGCTTGCCCTGAATATGTCCGGCTTTCTCGGGCTGATCTATTCGGCGCTGAGGATCCGGGATCTCTCGATAGAGGTTAACCGCAGGCTGCAGGCCGAAAAGAACGTGGACTGGATTGCCTGTCACGACACGCTGACCGAATTGCCTAACCGCAGATTTCTGGAGTCCGTCTGCGCGCAATCGATGATCGATCAACGCGCGCAGGAAAGCTATGCCGTGTTCAGCATCGATCTCGACGGCTTCAAGAAGATCAACGACCTCCTCGGGCACGATCACGGCGATGCGGTGCTGAAGGCCGTCGCTCAGCGGCTTTCTTCCCTCTTTCCCCGTGACCGCGTTTTCCGCCTCGGTGGCGACGAGTTCGTCGTTCTGGCGCGGCGCACCGGAAATGCCGAATTCGTCGCTTTGGGAAACCGCATCGTGAGCGCGGTCAGCAAGCCCTTCACATTCAACGGTGTCGCCGTCGATCTCGGCGCCAGTGTCGGCCTCGCGCTCCATCCTGAAAACGGCGACGATCTAAGCCAGGTCATTCGCCATTCGGACTGTGCGATGTATGTGGCGAAAAAGCAGGGGCGCAATCTGGTGAAGCCTTTCGTGCCGGCGATGCAGGAAGAGCTGGCGAAGCGGATCCGGGTGGAAGCGGATCTGCGAGCCGCCATCAAGAACGCCGAGATCGTTCCCTATTACCAACCTCTCGTCGACCTGAAGACGAAGGAAATTATCGGCTTCGAGGCGCTGGCGCGCTGGAAGACGGCATCCGGCGAATTCATCCCGCCGAACGAGTTCATTCCCGTGGCGGAAGAGGCCGGTCTGATCGTCGACCTGACGGACCAACTGCTGCGCCGCGCCTGTGGCGATGCGCTTTCCTGGCCAAATCATCTGGTTCTGTCGTTCAACCTGTCTCCGATCCAGCTGAGCGACCGCTTGCTGGGCCTCAGGATTCTGAGGATATTGGGCGATGTCGGCTTGCCCGCGCATAGGATCGAGCTGGAGGTGACCGAGAGCGCCATCATCCAGGATGCCGTCACCGCACGAATCGTCCTCGACGATCTGGTGAACGCCGGCGTCCGGATTGCTCTCGACGACTTCGGTACAGGCTATTCCAGCCTGTCGCAGCTCTCGAACTACCGGTTCGACAAGATCAAGATCGACCGGAGTTTCGTCGCTTCGTTCGAAACCAACGACAAGCAGGACAAGGTGATCAAGGCCATTATCGCGCTCGGCGCGGGCCTCGGGGTGACGATAACGGCCGAAGGCATCGAAGAGGAAAGCCAACTTCAACGGCTTCAGGATCTCGGCTGCGACATCGGCCAAGGCTACCTACTTGGCAGACCGGCGCCGGCCGAGAGCCTTGCCGCAGACCAGATCGGCACCAGGATAGCGCAACGTCGCTGAAGGGCCGACGGGTCGTCGAGGCTGACTTGGAAGTCTTATCGCACTGTTTCGAAAGATGAGCGGCCAGAATCAAACTAATGATCGGATGGGCTCGCTTGTCATGCTGCACATCTTCTGTTTTCGGCTGTCTTTGGCGCAAGACCGCTGCACGCTGCTGCACGACATGCTCTAGACTTCGGCAGTCTGCCGATCTACGGTAGTGCTCGGTGAGACTGAAATCACATCAGGTCTCAGCCCCTTCGCAACGCCGACCGCAGTGAGTTTCGGTTCCGGCCTGCGCTTCAGCCCTCAATTCAACGCAATCTCACCGCGCAAGCGGGAGGAGTTTCCATGGCCAATGCCCAATGCGCCTGCGGCGCTCTCCGATTGAAGCTTAGCGAAGCACCGCAATTGACTGCGCTGTGTCACTGTTTCGCGTGCCAGCGGCGAACCGGTGCGCCGTTCAGCGCCAATGCGTTCTACGCGATCGACTGTGTCGAAATCTATGGAACGTCGACGGAATTCATTCGTACGGCCGAAAGCGGTCGCCAGGTCCGAATGCATTTCTGTTCAACCTGCGGTTCGACCGTCTATTGGAAGGCCGATGCCGCGCCACTCTGGATCGGGATGGCGATCGGCTCCCTCGCCGACCCGGCCTTCGCGCCGCCTGCCCTGTCTGTGTTCGAGCAGTCGAAGCATGGGTGGGTGCAGCTTCAGGAAACGGTAGAGCGTTTCCAGGGCAGTCCAATCGGCCGGACTTAGCATGAATCGAGCTGCGAGCCTCGGTCCAAGGCCATTGCGGTCCGGTTGCGATTCCAAGACCCCTCCCCAACCCCTCCCCACAAGGGGGAGGGGCTAGGTGCCGCACCGCTTCACATAAGTCTCCACCGTAACGATCCGGAGAACGGTAACAGCCAACAAGACTTTTCTTTTGATCGCCGCGGAGGACCGCAGCTTAGCCCCTCCCCCTTGTGGGGAGGGGTTGGGGAGGGGTCAGCTCAGCCTGATGAGGGGCTTTAACGGGGCCGGCCTCGCCGATCTCCTCGGTTCGACGCTGCTCAGATCTCCCCCGCCGATGGCCCCCAGACATCCGTCAGGGCAAAGCCGCCGGGATGTGGGTCGAAGGGGTCGAGGGCCACCTGAGTGAGGCCGAAGGTGAAGCCGCGGCCGGTGATGGTGGGGATGACCGCCGGGCGGCCGGCGACCTCGGTCACCGCCTGCAGGCCGACCTCGAATTCGGAGCCAATGATCGACTTCGAGGTGAAGACGTCGCCGACCTTGGCCTTGCCACGGGCATAAAGGGTGGCGAGATTGGCGGAATTGCCGGTGCCGCAGGGCGAGCGGTCGGCCCGGCCTGGCCACATGGTGGTGCAGGTGCGCACCGTGCCATCCGCCTCGGTATCGCGGAACATCACATAGGCGACGCCCGAGATTGCCGGGATTTCGGGATGGACGACCTTGATATCGCGATTGATCAGATCTTTGAGGATCATGCCGGCCTGGACGAGACCGGCGGCATTGGCCTTCTCGATCGTGAGATTGATCTGGCCGACATCGACGAGCGCATAGAAGATGCCGCCATAGCAGAGATCGGCCTTGACCTTTCCCCAATGCGGCGTGTCGATCTCGACGTCGAGCTCATGGACAAAGGAGGGCACCATGGTGAGCTTCACCTTCTCGCAGCGCCCGTCGCGGCAGGTGGCCACCGCCTTGACGAGGCCGGCAGCGGTTTCCAGCGTCACTGTCGTTTCCGGCTCCTTCATCTCGACGATGCCGGATTCGAGCAGTGCCGTCGTCACGCAGATCGAATTCGAGCCGGAACTGGCATGCGCCTGATCGGGCTGCAGGATGATGAAAGCAGCGTCGGCGTCGGGGTGCCTTGCCGGCAGCAGCAGGTTGACCGAGCCGATCGGAGCACCGCGCGGCTCCAGGCAGAGAAAGCGGCGGAGCTCGTCGCCTTTCGGATCGGTGTTCAGCCAGTGCAGCTGCGCGGCGATGGTTTCGCCGGGAATCTTCGGAACGCCGCCGATCGCGACGCGGCCGATCTCGCCTTCGGCATGGACATCCAGCAACTGGATCGTGCGCTTCCATCTCATACAAGAAACTCCGGATCAGACGCGACGGCCGACGCCATCGACGCGGTTTCAACTTTTGTTTTAACGCAATTCCCGGCAAAAGCGCTTCGCTTTGCCTGGGAAAACCGCTTCACACTTTTCCTGGAATTGCTCTAAATCAGTATCTGTCGATGCGGAACGGGGTCATATCGACCGACGGCTTTGCTCCGCTCACCATATCGCCGAGCAACCGCGCTGTCGTCGCGGCATATGTCAAGCCGAGATGACCATGACCGGTCGCATAAAAAATCCCCGGCATTTTCGAGGACGGCGAAATGATCGGGATCGTATCGGGCAAGGCCGGGCGGTGACCCATCCATTCCGTCGTCTCTTCAGCCTTCAGGCCGGGAAGCGCGCGCTGGGCGTGACGCACCAGCACCCGCGGGCGGCGGAAATCGGGAGCGGCGTCGAGGCCGGCGAGTTCGACATTGCCGCCGACGCGGATGCCGCCGGCCGTCGGTGTCACCATGAAGGCGCGGTGCGGCCAAATTATCGAATAACGCATCGAAATGCCCGGCTTCATGATCTGCGTGTGATAGCCGCGCTCGGTCTCCAGCGGGATCGGTTCGCCGAGCTTGGCCGCCAGGGACCGGGTGTGGACGCCGGCGGCAAGCACAGCGGAAGCCGCCTCGACACGGCTGCCATTGTCGAGGAGGACGACGACGGTGCCATCGCCCTTGCGCTCGATATTCCTCACGGAGCCGGAGACGAAGGTTGCGCCTGCCGCCAGGGCGGCGTCGGCCAGTTTGACAACCAGCTTGTAGGGATCGCGAACCGACTTGTTGTCGGGGAGCAGCACCGCTTTGGCGATGTCAGGTGACAGGGCGGGCTCATAATATTGGATGGCGCCGTTGCTCAACACCTCGAATTCGAGGCCGTAGCGCTGCATCATGGCGAGGTGGCCGCGATCGGCGGCAAACTCAGCCTCGGTCTCGTAGATCGCCAGGCAACCTTCCTCGGTCAGCAGCTCGGATGCGCCGATCGCCTGCAGCATCTCGCGGAAATCGGCGAGCGCCCGCAGCGACAGGCTCATGCCGGCATCCTCGATCTCCCTCAAGCGCGAAGGCCGGCCGGCGGCGAGGAAGCGCAGGAACCAGGGCAGCATTCGCGCGGCATAGGATGGCCGCAGCCAGACCGGGCCCTCGGGATCGAGCAGCCAGCCGGGGATCTTCTTCCAGGTCGACGGGCCGGAGCCGGCGGCGAAATCGAGCGCGATGCTCGCCATATTGCCGAAAGAGGTGCCGCGTCCGGGCTCACCCTTATCGATCAGCGTGACCTGAAATCCGCGCCGCTGCAAATCGACAGCGATCGAGGCGCCGATCACGCCCGCGCCGACGACGACCACCTTCTTCTTCGTCTCATCCGTCATGCGATCAACCCACCTGCACGGCAGACAGTATTGCCGTTCGTCAACCTGATATATCAGATCGGCGGGGCTGCCTAGATGTGGAGCCTCAACAGGTTGTCCTGGGTAAGAGCGAGTCTGCTGATTGGTGGTTTTGAATTTAGGCTTCCGTGAGGCCTGTGCCAATTG
>NZ_JACIFV010000033.1 GCF_014197535.1 Rhizobium aethiopicum | reverse complement strand
ATCGGCCCGCAGGTTCGATCCACGCTTCCTCCCCACGCTCGGTCGCCCTTGCAAAGTTGCGCTTCTCTTCGCTCGCCATGACCAGCTTACGGTGGGACTTGCACCCACAAGAGTGCGCCCATGCTGGGCGCACAATGCGAAGGGCAGCACATGCTGCCCTTCGTCGCTTCGCTTTTCAGCGGAGGCTGAGGAGAGGTCTGACGATCAGAACTCTTCCCAATCGCCGGCCAATGCTGCGTTCCCTTGGGTCGCATTCGCCTGGAACGACTTGCTCACTCTGGCAACCATCTGGCGGGCCGGCGAGGCCACGGGTTGAGCATGCTGTGCCGCGGCCGCCGGCTGCGATATTCGTTTCGGCGCCACCGTTCCGCCGATGTTGAACTGGCCCAGAAGCTGGAACAGCGCGTCGGCTTCCCTGGCGAGCTTATGAGCTGCGGCTGTGGCTTCCTCCACCATGGCGGCGTTTTGCTGCGTGCCCTGGTCCATTCTGTTGACGGCGGTGTTGATCTCCTTCAGCCCCGTCGCCTGCTCCTGCGAAGCACCGACGATAGCGCCGACATTGCCGTCGACCTGTTGCACCTGCGTTGCGATCTCCTGCAGGGCTTTTCCGGTCTCGCCAACCAAGGCGACGCCGTTTTTGACGTGGCCGTTCGAGGCGTTGATCAGTTCTTTGATTTCCTTTGCCGCCTTGGCGGAACGCTGCGCCAATTCACGCACTTCCTGGGCGACGACGGCAAAGCCCTTGCCTGCTTCACCGGCACGCGCCGCTTCGACGCCGGCATTCAATGCCAGCAGGTTGGTCTGGAACGCGATCTCATCGATGACGCCGATGATGCTGCCGATTTCGGTGGCCGAGGATTCGATCTTGCCCATGGCGTCGACCGCGTCGCGAACGACGCTGCCCGAGCGTTCCGCATTGTCCTTGGTCTTGCGAACAAGCTGCCCGGCCTCCACAGCCCTGTTGCTCGAGTCGGCGACAGTGGTCGTGATCTCTTCCAGGGCAGCAGCGGTTTCCTCGACAGAGGCGGCCTGCTGTTCGGTCCGCTTGGCGAGATCGTCCGAAGCGGAACGGATTTCCTGCGCGCCGGCCGCAATTGCGCTGGCGTTCTGAGAAACCTTCTGCATGGCGGCGCGTAGCTTTTCGACCGCGGCGTTGAAGTCTGCCCGGAGCTTTTCCAGCGACGGAATGAACGGGGTATCGATCTGCTGCGTGAGGTCGCCGTCAGCAAGCGCCTGCAAGGCGTCGCCAAGCTGGCCGACAGCCTTGTCCGTCTGCTCGGCAAGGGTGCGGCGTTCATCGGCATCCTGCTCCAGCCGGTGCCGTTCCACGACGGCCCGTTTGGCTTCTGCATCGGCTTCCCGTTCCGCCTTTGTCGAAATCGCATCACGCAGACCCGCCACGGCTCGCGCGAGCTTGCCGATCTCATCGCCCCGCGCTTCGAGATGACGGTCGCCCTCGAGATTGCCCTCAGCCATCGCCTTCAGCGAAAGCTGAAGTTTTGCCAGCGGGCCGACGATCGTGCGAGATGTGATGGTCGCGGCAATGATGGAAAGAAGAGCCGCAATGGCGAGCGCCGTCAGCGCGACCGGCTTGAAGCTGCTTGCCGCACTGCGAACTTCGCCGCCGACCGATTTGTTCAGCGCCTCCTGATAATCGATGAATTTGTTGATGGCGCCGAGCCAGGCGACGAAGGCCGGCCGCGCCTGTTCGAGCAGGATCTTGCGGGCGTGCTCGCCGTCGCCCTTCTCCTGCAGCGCGATGATCTCCGCTACCAGAGGATTGGTTTTCCCCTGTATGTCGGCGATCTCCTTGAGGATGGATTTTTCCTGATCCGTCGCGCCTGCCGGAGATGAGACCATATCGGCCATGCGCTTTTCGTTTTCGGCGTAGGTCGCCGCAAGTTTTTCGATCAATGCCTCGGCGCTCTTGCGTTCATCGGCCGATGTCACCAGGGTCACGTCGCGAATGGCGATCGCCCGGTCGTGCACGCTGCCGCGATAATTGATGGCAAACCGCTGCTTCACGCTGTTGACGTCGTTGATCGTTTCAAGGTTGCCGTCGATCTCGGCAACCTTCTCCGCCGAATAGATGGTCAAGGCGGCCATCAGCAGAAGCAGGAAACTGAAACCGAGGGTGAGGCGCACCGCGATCCCGAAATTCTTAATGCTCTTCATTGTCACTCTCCATCGTGTCGGCGAGGTTTGTCAAATCTGTCTTGGCCGCCAGGATCGCTCGTCGCATCTCGTTCAAATGCAGAGCGTCAACCTATCTCCCAATGCACCGACGAAACTTCTGCGCGCCCGATATGGGAGGCACGCACCAAGGTTCACGTCGATTTCATGCGCGATTTCGGATGCTGGGCCGCCATCATGGCGTAGATGACGATCCTGAGAACGTCGTTCCGATATCCTTAAAAATTTAGGGGAATATATTTTAGAGAATGTAAACGGAGGCGGTAGGCTATCGCTGCGTTGCGATTTTGGAATATTTTGCGAACATTTTTTTCGCAAAATACCCCGATCTTCGCACCGGCAAGCGTATGTCAAGTTGTCCGGCAGAATCGGGCTATATCTCTTGTTGCAAACCGGACTATTCAAGTCTCCCTGCACGTCACGTTCGAATAATGGTCTTCCGTAACGAAGCAGGACGATCGCCGATATCTTGGATGCACTATGGCGGTGCGCTGACACCTTCCTCCGACGTCAACCGCGCAGCAGCGGCAGAAGCTGGTCGCCCTGGCGCTTGATCTCGGAAAGGTAGGGCGTGTCGGAAAGCACGAAATGCGTGATGCCGAGATCCTGATATTTGCGCAGCGAGCGGGCGACGTCCGCCGCCGAACCGACCAGCCATGTTGTGCCGGCGCCACCGCCGCCGAATTTGCCGGGCGCGGTATAGAGATTGTCGTCGAGGACATCGCCGCGCTCATAGAGAGCGAGCAGCCGCTGCTGGCCGACAGCAAGCACGCGCTGGTGATCGTGCCACCCGGCGCCTTTGTTTTTTGCCATCTCGGCAACCTTCGCCTCGGCGTCGGCCCAGGCCTGTTCCGTCGTATCCCGGACCAGCGTCGTTATCCGCAATCCGAACTCCAGCGGGGGAAGGTCGCGGTCGAGTTCCCTGCTCAACGTCTTGAGCCGGCCGATCCGCTCCCGGACACCCTCCAGTGGCTCGCCCCAGAAAAGCTGGACGTCTGCTTCGGTGGCCGCCACCCGCTCGGCCGCCTCGGAGGCGCCGCCGAAATAGAATTTGGGATGGCGGCGGCCGCCGCGAACCTGGATGCGGGGGACCACGGTGGATTCGGCGACCCTGAAGTGATCGCCCGCCGAGGTGACGTTTTCCTCGGTCCATAGTCTTCGGACCAGCCGCATGAATTCCTTCGTGCGGGCATAACGATGCGCCTGATCGCCCTCGCTATCGCCATAGGCCGGCAGGTTATCCTTGCCCGAGACGATGTTGATCCGCACGCGGCAGCCGCTGAGATGATCGAGCGTCGCGGCTGCGGAGGCGAAGTTTGCCGGCCGCCAGTAGCCCGGGCGGATCGCGATCAGCGGTTCGAAACTGGTGGTCCGCGCGGCAAGCGAGGCCGCGACGGTAAACGTGTCGGGGCGGCCCCAGCCGGTGCCGATCAGCGCGCCTTTCCAGCCATGCTCCTCCAGCGCCTTCGCATGGCTGGTCAGCGTATCCAGGCTGTTGTGATTGTCGACGGCGGAATCGCCACGATGACCAGGCCTGACGTCGTTTGGAATATACCAGAGAAATTCGGAATTATTGCTCATGCGATGCTGCGGATCTACGTGATTGGAAGAAGAAGGCCTCCTGGGAGATCATGCGGTTACCTGCTTCGCCGGGCGCCCATGCGGGGTAAAATGGAGCATTGCCCACTAAATCAGTAGACTATTTAATTTAATAATGGCGGCGCTGATGAAAAATTGTGCCAAAGGTCGGTGCCCGCGGGCTTGGCAGCGTCCCAATAGGAAAAGCGCCTGGAACGCTTGTTCGCAGGCGCTTTAAGATTGTTCGATCCCTGTCCTCGATCTTACGGCCGGGCAGCGTCCGTCGCTCCAGTCGGCGCGGAAAATGCCCGGCGGTCAGTCAATGGCCGGCGGGTATTCGTTGGCCTGGAAGACGTGGTGATGCACCTTGCCGGTGAAGAGCTGCAGGAGTTCGCCGGTGACCTCGCGGCTCTCGAAGCGCACATCGGAGCGAAGCGCTGCGTTGACCGCATCCATATCGGGATAACGAATGGCAAGCGCCATGGCATAGACCGGGGCGCCTTCGTCGCGCTCCATGCCATCCAGCACCCGCACTTCCTCGGCGCCGGGAAATTTCGTCCAGAGAGGGACGAGCCGCTGTCTGACAAAATCCCGGAACTCCTCTTCTCTGCCGGGATGGATTTCGCCTTCAAACAAAGCATAACGAATGATCATGGGTTCTCTTTTCCAAAACTCGCCGGAGCTGGATCGACATAGAGGTGATGCAGTGAGGGGAGGGCGTACCAGCCGATACGCCCTCTGATCGAAAAAGCTTATTTGCCCCAGATTTTCTTGTATTGATCGCGATAGCCGTTATCGGGATCGAAGCTGTTCTTCGGCCCGCCGTCAAATTCGACGTTCGCGCTGGTCACCACGTGGAGCGGCGACACATAGCCCGACCACGGAGCGCCCGCGAAGGCGCGGTTCAGTTCATCGACGAGCTGCCAGCCCTGGAGGTTGAGCGGCTCGGCGACTGTGACGGCCTGATACTGCTTGGCGCGAATGCGCTGATAGGCGCTCTCCGAACCGTCGCCGGCGGCAACATTAACCGGCTTTCCGTCGCCGGCAATGCCGGCCGAGGCGAGGGACGGTCCCATGAAGTCGTAGTAGAGGTCGTTGATCGCCAGCGAATGCGTCCACTTGGCGCCGTATTTCTGCAGCAGCGACGTGGTCAGCTGCGGCATGCGCTGCGAGGTTTCGGCGATCGGCGTGTCGACATATTCGAGCACCGTGCCGCCGAGATCCTCGATCTCCTTTTTCATACGGTCGGCCTTGGCGATCGCGATCGCATAGGTGGAGTCGGTGAAGATGATGACACCAGGCTTGCCGCCGGCATCGGCGAAGGCCCAATCCGCCGCGGACTTCGATACTTCCATCGCATCGGTGGTGACGTTGGCGAAAACGCCGACGTCGGCAACCGGGCCGACGGCCGAGGCGGCGTGCCAGGAAACCATCGGAATACCGGCCGCCTTAGCCGCTTCCATCGCCGGCTTCTGCTCGACCGCATCGAAGCCGTTGATGATGATGCCATCCGGCTTCAGCGCCATGGCCTGGCCGAAGGCCGCGGTGCGGCCGCCGATCGAGCCGGCGCCGTCAAGCGCCTTCACCGTCCAGCCGAGCGCGCCCGCCGCTTCCTGGACGCCATTGACCACACCGAGGATGCCGCCGTTTTTCATATCGGCGGCAAGAATGACGATGTTCTTGCCGGTCGCACCCTTGGGTCCGCTGGTCGGGCCATCCCATGCGCTGACCTTGGAAGCATATTTGTCGACCACGGCCTTGGCGTCGGCCATGGAATCGGCCAATGCCGGCACGCTGAGCATAACGGCGACGGTTGCGACCGTTGCCTGCAATAAAGTTCTGCGCTTCATGTTCACTCCTCCATTTTGTTTGTTGTGAGATACCGGTGAGCCGGCATCCTCATTTGGATGCGGGTGTGATCCTCCTCACGGCTCCGCGTTTGCGCTGGGCGTAACCTGCTATACCGATGGCAATCAGCAGGGTCACACCGTTGAACAGCGGTTCGACGAAGAACGACCCGCCGAATTGCTGAATTCCTGAAATGCCGACGGCCAGGATGATGACGCCGATCAAGGTGCCCCAGACGTTCACCCGTCCGGGCTTGATCGTCGTCGATCCGAGAAAGGCGCCGACAAGCGCCGGCAGCAGATATTCGAGGCCGACGCTCGCCTGGCCGATGCGCAGCTTCGAGGCGAGCAGGATCCCGGTCAGGGCCGCCAGCAGGCCTGAGGTGACGAAGGCGCCGATCACGAATTTGCGGACGGGAATGCCATTGAGGGCAGCCGCCTTGGGATTGGCGCCGATGGCATAGAGATACCGGCCGATCGGCAGGTATTCGAGCACGATCCACATGCAGATTGCGATCAGCAGCACGTAAAAGCCAGTGATCGGCAGGCCGAACAGCATGGTGCCGTTCAGCGCATAGAAGCCCTCAGGCAGGACACCGACCACCTGCCGGCCGCCGGTATGCCAGAGGGCAAGCGCATAGAGGACCGTGCCCGTGCCGAGCGTCGCAATGAAACTGTCGATCTTGGCGACCTCGACCAAAAGGCCGTTGATGAAGCCGGTGAGAACGCCGAGCGCGAGAACGATCAGGACCGCGACCGGCCAGGGCAGGCCGTAGACCGTCTGCAGGCTGATCGCGAGAATATGCCAGAGCACGATGCCGTAGCCGACCGTCAGGTCGATGCGGCCCGACGCCATCGGGATCATCGCGGCCAGCGACAGCAGCGCGATGATCGCCTTGTCGGAGACGATCGAGCGGACATTCAACACGGTCGGAAACGTATCGGGCAGCAGGATCGAGAAGAGCACGATCAGCCCAAGGGTAAGGATCACCAGCCCATAAACCGGGATCAGGCGGCCGATCTTCTGTCCGGTGGACAGGCCGGCCATTTCGCTCTTGGTCGGCTCCAGCGCGGTGGATTCAATGGATTGCATGGCTGTTCTCCCGATGGCTCAAGCCGCTTCCGATGCGGATGCGGCTGTTATGACCGCCTCCGTGGTCAGGGCGCTTCCAGTCAGTTCGCTGACGATTTTGCCGCGCGAGAAAACCAGCGCGCGGTGGCAGATATGGGCGATTTCCTCGAAGTCCGTCGACACCACGACGACCGCGAGACCGGCTTCCAGCGCCTGGGTGATCAGACGGTAGATCTCCGCACGCGCGCCGATATCGACGCCGGCGGTCGGATCTTCCGCAATCAGCAGCTTGCGGCCGGTTGCCAGCCAGCGGCCGACGACCACTTTCTGCTGATTGCCGCCCGACAGGGCCTCGACCGGCAGATCCGGATCGTTCGGCCTGAGGCCGACGGTATGGCCGATCGCATGCGCAAGATCGGCTTCACCGCGCGGAGACAGGAAGGACAACAGCCCGCGCCCGACAGCGCCCGGATTGAGGTAGGTGTTTTCCCGAATGGACAGCGAGAGCGCGACGGATTCCTCCGTACGGTCACGGGCAATCAGACCGATGCCAGACGCCATGGCCTGTCGCGGGCTGGAAAGATCCGGCGCCTGGTCATGCAGCAGAACCGAGCCGTTGAAGGGCTCGCAGCCGAACAGCGCCCGGCCGATGCGTTCCTGACCGGCGCCGCGCAATCCGGCAAGGCCGAGCAGCTCGCCCTCTCTTATATCGAAGGATATCGGGCTGGTGCCGGCGCAGACGAGGTTGCGGACTTTGACGATCGCCTTGCCGGGCTTGATCTCGGTCCTCGAAAAGAGACTGTCGCCGCTGCGGCCGATGATCATCGTCACCAGTTCGTCGGGAGTGGTCTCGCTGACCGGCTTCTGCCCGACCATGCATCCGTCGCGCAGCACGGCGACGCGATCGGCGATGCGGAAAATCTCGTCCAGCCTGTGGGAGACGTAGATCATGCCGACGCCGCGCTCCTTCAGCGGGCGGATCGCATTGAACAGCCGATCGACTTCGTCGGCGGGCAGGCTCGCCGTCGGCTCGTCGAGCACGAGGACGTCGGCTTCGACGGCAAGCGCGCGGGCAATGGCGACGAGCGATTTTTCGGTGCGCGACAAGGCCGAGACCCGCGTCGTCGGATCGAAATCGCAGCCGACCAGCTTCAAGGCTTCTTTGGCGCGCGCCTGCGTCCTGTTCCAGTCGATCAGACCCCGGCGCATCGAGAAGCCCTGCGACAGACCCATATTCTCGCCGACCGTCATCCACTCGATCAAGCCGAGATCCTGATGGATGAAGGCGACCGGTTGCCGCTCGTTCGGCTTCGGCGGGCGATGATGGTAACTCTGGCCGCGAAAAAGGATGTCGCCATTATCGGGCTTGTAGATGCCGGCAAGCGTCTTGATCAGCGTCGATTTTCCGGCGCCGTTTTCGCCAAGCAGCGCCAGGATCTCGCCCTCGCGCAGATCGATCGAGACGTCACGCAGCGCCTGCGTGCCGCCGAAGCTTTTGGTGATCGATTGGAACTCCAGCAGTCTCTTGGCTTCCACTGTGGCTCCTCCCAAAGCTGCAGCTGTCGTTATGGATAGATGTTATCGATAACATTCCGGATTAGTCAAGCGGAAAGTGACAATCTCCCACGCCTGAAATGAGGTCAGTCGGCGGCAAATCCGTCGAGCAGACGCATCATCTCGGCAGAGTCCTTCGGCCCAAGACCGGCAGCGCAAAGCAGGCGGTGAATCTCCACCACTGCGCCCGTCATCGGCAGCGGCGTTTTCGTCTTCAGCGCAAAGGCCTGAAGCGAGTTGAGATCCTTCAGCATATTGTCGATCCTGCCTGTCGGCGAGAAATCCCGGGCGGCGAATTTTGCCATGAATTCCTGCAATATCCGGCTGTCTGCCCTGCCGCCGGCAAGGGCGGCCGGAATGGCGGCGGGATCGACGCCGCCGGCTTCCGCCAGTTTGACGGCTTCAGCGACCGACTGGAACAGCACGGCGCAGAACAGCTGGTTGATCAGCTTGGTGGTCTGCCCGGCGCCGGAAGCGCCCATCAGCGTGTAGTTGACGGCAAGATGCCGCATCACCACCCGCGCCCGCTCGAAATCCTCGGGGCTGCCGCCGGCCATGATCGTCAGCTTGCCGGCGAGCGCGCCGGGCACGCCGCCGGAAAGCGGGCAATCCACCCATGCCATGCCCGTTTCCCCACGCAGCCGCTTCGCCATGTCGGCGGTCTCGGCCGGGTCGATCGAGGACATGTCGATCAGCAGTTTGTCGGGGTTTGCCGCCGCCGCAACGCCCTTCTCGCCGAAGACGACGGAGCGGACGATGTTTGCGTGATTGAGGCTGAGCACGCAGAATTCCGACCGCGAGACCGCATCCTCCACCGAAGCGGCCGCGTGGGCGCCCTTGGCTGCCAATGCCGCGACCTTTTCGGCGTCGAGATCGAAGACTGACACCTTGTGTCCAGTTTCGATCAATCGGGTGACGATCGCCGCCCCCATGATGCCGGCGCCGATGACGGCGACATTTGCTCTGTGGTCATCCTGCATGATAATCTCCTCCCTTGACGGCCACGCCTCTCAGCCCCTCACAAGCCAGCGCCACCATATCATCCAAAGCCATGTCGATCGCGACCGTCACGACACCGGTCTCCCCGGTCGGCGGCTCCAGCGTCTGCAGCTGGCTGTCGAGCAGCGAGGCCGGCATGAAATGGCCCTGACGTGCCTGCATCCGCGACAGCAGAAGCTCGCGCGATCCTTCGAGGAAAACAAAGGCAAGGCGCCCGCCTGCCGCCTGCCTCAGCCTGTCCCGATAGCTTCTTTTCAACGCGGAGCAGGAAACGACCAGCCCTCGCGATGCGTTTAGCGCGGTCTTTATTTCCTCACCGATCCGGTCGAGCCAGGGCAGGCGATCTTCATCGGTGAGCGGTATGCCCTGCGCCATCTTCTCGACATTGGCAGCCGGATGGAGCTGGTCGCCTTCCACAAACGGCATGCCGTTTCGGGCCGCGATGCGCTCTCCAACCGAGGATTTGCCGCAGCCGCTGACGCCCATGACGATCACGGCCAAGGGCAGTACCTTTTTCTCCAGATTCATCATCTCACCTCTCTTAGAGGCAGGTCGTGATGCCGCCGTCGACATAAAGCGTGTGGCCGTTGATGAAGGACGAGCCGCGGCCCGACAGGAAGACGGCGGCACCCACCAGTTCCTCGACATTGCCCCAGCGTCCGGCCGGCGTCCGTTTCTCGAGCCACGAGGAAAATTCGGGATTGTCGACCAGCGCCTGGTTGAGCGGCGTCTTGAAATAGCCCGGCGCAATCGCGTTGATCTGCAGGCCGTGCTTGGCCCAGTCGGCGCACATGCCGCGCGTCAGGTTGCGCACCGCGCCTTTGGTCGCCGTGTAAGGGGCAATGCCGGGACGGGCGAGCTCGCTCTGAACCGAGGCGATGTTGATGATCTTGCCATGCCCGCGGGCGATCATCGCCTTGGCCGCCGCCTGGCCGACGTAAAAGACGCTCGAAATATTGGTGGTCAGCAGCAGCTCCCATTTGTCCGCCGGGAAATCTTCCAGCGGCGTGCGGAACTGCATGCCGGCATTGTTGATCAGTATGTCCAGCGGACCGATATCGGCCTCGATCGCGGCGATCCCCTGCGTGGCAGCGTCCTTGCTGGTTACGTCGAAGATGGCCGCATGGGCAGACAGACCTTGAGCCTTGAGGCTTTCGACTGCGCGTTTGACACTTTCGGGCGTGCGGCCGTTGATGACGACCTCGGCGCCATGCTGCGCCAGGCCCTCGGCCAGCGCATAACCGATCCCCTGGCTCGAGCCGGTGATCAGGGCAAGCTGCCCGGTCAGATCAAACAGGTTCTTCATGCAAATAACTCCTCCGGTGTCGCTGCGAATGACGGCTTATACCCCCACTCGCGGTGAAACTCACTTGACATCCCTTTCTCGGATTATATGTTATCGATAACATAATCAACAGCCAAAATGCGGGATGGGACGAAATGCCTGACGTAGAAATCTTGATGGCCGGGGCCTATCCGGAGTGGGACATGGTGGATCTGGAGGCGACCTACCGCGTCCACCGTCTGTGGGAAGCCGCGGATCGGCAGGCACTGATTTCGAAAGTCGGAAGCAATATCCGCGCCATCGCGACACGCGGCGAACTCGGCGCTTCCGCCGACCTGATGAAGCAGTTGCCGAAGCTGGAGATCGTCTCCTGCTACGGCGTCGGCACCGACGCCATCGACCTGTCCTACGCCCGCGCCAAAGGCATTCGCGTGACGAATACCCCTGACGTGCTGACCGAAGACGTCGCCGATATCGCGATCGGACTGCTGCTTTCCACGGCGCGCCAGATTCCGCAGGCCGACGTTTTCGTCCGCACCGGCCAGTGGGGCAACGTTCCCATGCCGCTGGTGACGCGAGTTTCGGGCAAGAAGGTCGGGATCGTCGGCATGGGGCGGATCGGCAAGGCGATCGCCAAGCGAACTGCCGCTTTCGGCTGCGACATCTCTTATTTCGCCCGCAACAGGGACCAGGACGTCGCCTATGGTTATGAAGCCAATCTGGTCGCGCTGGCCAATTGGGCCGACTTCCTGATCGTCATCGTCCCCGGAGGGGCCGCGACCATGAAGATCATCAACGCCGAGGTGCTTGAAGCGCTCGGTCCGGAAGGCATGCTGATCAACGTTTCGCGCGGAACGACCGTCGACGAGGAGGCGCTGATCGCAGCGCTTCAGAACCGCACCATCCAAGCCGCCGGCCTTGACGTTTTCCTCAACGAGCCGAAAATCGATGCGCGCTTCCTGACGCTGCCAAACGTCGTGCTGCAGCCCCACCACGGCTCCGGCACGATCGAAACCCGCAAGGCCATGGGCAAACTGGTCAGAGACAATCTCGCCGCGCATTTTGCCGATCGCGCGCTTCCGACTCCCGTCGTGTGAGGATCCCGATATGAAAGCCATCGTCATTCACGGCGCCAAGGATCTCCGGGTCGAAGAGCGCGAGCCGGAGGTTGCGGGCGCGGGGCAGGTGGAGATATCAATCGAAGCCGGCGGCATCTGCGGCTCCGATCTGCATTATTACAATCATGGCGGCTTCGGCACCGTTCGCCTGCGCGAGCCGATGATCCTCGGCCACGAGATCGCCGGCACGGTCAAGGCGCTGGGTGCCGGCGTCAGCGACCTTACCGTCGGAGACCGCGTTGCGGTTTCCCCGAGCCGGCCGTGCAGCCATTGCCAATATTGCCTGAAGGGCCAGCAGAACCACTGCCTCAACATGCGGTTTTACGGCAGCGCCATGCCCATGCCGCATATTCAGGGCGGCTTCCGCCAGCGGCTGGTGGCGGAGCGCTGGCAATGCCACAGGGTCGCCGACGGCATTTCCATTCACGAGGCCGCCTTTGCCGAACCCTTTGCCGTGACGCTGCATGCGGCAAGCCGCGCCGGATCGCTGCTGGGCAAACGGGTGCTGGTCACAGGCTGCGGCCCCATCGGCATGCTGGCGATCGTTGCCGCCCGCGTTCTCGGCGCCCGCGAGATCGTCGCAACCGACGTCACCGACAGCGTTCTCGCCATCGCCCGCACCAGCGGCGCGGATCGAACGATCAATGTTGCCACCCATGCCGCCGACCTTGCGGCTTACAGCGCCGACAAGGGATATTTCGACGTCATGTTCGAGGCGTCGGGCAATGAGCGGGCCGTGCGCGCCGGCCTGGAGGTGCTGAAGCCCCGTGCCGTGCTCGTGCAGCTCGGCCTTGGCGGTGATGTCTCCATTCCGCAGAACATGATCGTTGCCAAGGAAATCGAGATGCGCGGCACATTCCGCTTCCACGAGGAGTTCGGGCTCGCCGTCGAGCTGATCAACGCGCGTCGCGTCGATCTGAAACCGCTGCTGACGGGCGTCTTCGGGATCGACGAGGCCGTCGCCGCCTTCGAACTGGCAAGCGACCGCAGCAAATCGATGAAGGTACAGATCACTTTCTGAAGCGGCGCTCCTATTGGGCGCTGCGGTCCGTGCTTTCACGCAGGACGACCCGGTAGCCCGTCAATGTGATTTCATCGCCGGTCGCCTCGCCGCTGCCCTGCAGGGCATCGAGCAGGCGGGCGGCGGCCTGGCGGCCGATACCGTAACAGTCGACATTGATGGTGGTGATGCTGGGGTGACAGATCGACGAGATCTCGTAATCGCCGAAGCCGGCAATGGCGATATCACCCGGCACGCTCATTCCTCTGCGCTTGCATTCCATGATCGCGCCGAAGGCGGAAAGGTCGGAGACGCAGAGAACCACTTCCGTATCCGGCCAGCGCTCCAGCAGGCTCACGATCGCCTGGCCGCCCTGTTCCATGGTGATCGGCGGCACGCCGAAGGAAATCGCCCGGCCCGGTCCCAGGCCCAACTCTTCGACGGTCTTCAGGAAACCGCTTCGCCGCTGGCTGCCGCGCGTATCGCGCGCCGTCGTACCGCCGATATAGCCGAACCTCCGGTAGCCCTGGCTGGCGAGCGTCCGCACCAGCAGGGACATCGCTTCGCTGTTGGAAAAGCCGACGACATGGTTGATCGGTTCTTCCGGAAGCTCCCAGGTTTCCACCACCGGAATGCCGGCCTTATCAAGCATGCGCCGCGCGCGGTCGGTGTGCGATCCGCCCGTCAGGATGATGCCCTCGGGGCGCCGCCGCAGCATCGCCTCGATCAGCTTTTCTTCTTTCTCGGCGGAATAGTCGGTATAGCCGAGAAGAAGCTGAAGCCCGGTATTCTCCAGCGCATCGGTTATGCCGCGCGCGGTGTCGGAGAAATTCGAATTGTTGATGGAAGGCACCAGCGCTGCGATGAAACCGCTGCGCCGCGAAGAAAGACTGCCGGCCGACAGGTCGAGCACATAGCCCAGCGCGTCGACGGCTTCCATGATGCGCTTGCGGGTCTCTTCGGAAACACTCGCATCCTGCCGAAAGGCGCGCGAAACGGTCATGGCCGACACGCCGACATATTTGGCAACTTCTGCCATCGTCAGCTTTTGAGCGTCTCCTCCCTTGAGACGCTTGTCTTTTGGCTCATCCTCGTTTTTCACCGGGCTCGCTTTCAAAACAGCTTCCGAGTTGGGTAATTCAGCACAGAATAAAGTTATCGCTATCATCGCACAATCGATATTATTGCAGGGACGCACGGTTCCACAGCCGGAAAAGCCAAATACTCGCGGTATTTTCGCCGGCGTCATCACTTGAATGTCTGTACGAGGCCTGAAAAACCGGGCAGGAATGATATCGATAACAATCAGGAAGGAGCTGTCATGTTCGGAGAAATCGAAGGTACGGGGTTCGAGGTTCTCGACCCGCGCTTTGAAAACTGCTTCGTCGGCCATGCTCGGGTCGAACGGCTTTGGACGGGCGGCCGCTGGCTGGAGGGACCGGCCTGGTTTGCCGCGGGCCGTTATCTGGTTTTCTCGGATATCCCCAACAATCGCATGATGCGCTACGACGAGACCAGCGGGCACACATCGGTATTCCGCTCGCCAAGCAACAATTGCAACGGCAACACCGTCGACAATCAGGGCCGGCTCATCACCTGTGAGCACCTGACACGCCGCATCACCCGCACGGAATTCGACGGCAAGATCAGCGTCCTGGTCAACCGGATCGCCGGCAGGCGACTCAACTCCCCGAACGACGTCACCGTCAAATCGGACGGGACCATCTGGTTCACCGACCCGAGCTACGGCATCCTCCATGATTATGAGGGCGACTACGGCGAAGAGGAAATCGGCGGATGCCATGTCTATCGCCATGATCCGGCAACAGGCACAACCGAACAGATGACCTCTGACTTTGTCAAGCCGAACGGTCTGGCATTTTCCCCTGACGAGACGATGCTCTACGTTGCCGACACTGGCGCCTCGCATTTGTCGGGCGGTCCGCGCCACATACGAAAGCTCGCGGTGTCAGGCGACGGGGCGCTGAGCGACCTCGGCGTTTTCGCAGAATGTACCGCCGGCATGTTCGACGGCTTCCGTGTGGACAGGAAAGGCAGGATCTGGACGAGCGCCGCCGACGGCGTGCATTGCTATGACCCGGATGGCACCTTGCTGGGCAAGATCCATATTCCCGAGCTCGTCTCCAACGTCGCCTTTGGCGGCGATAAACTGAACCGTCTCTTTATCACCGGCACCACGTCCCTCTATGCTGTTTATCTCACAGCCAACGGGTCAAGACCGGGGTAGCCCTCATGCAGATAAGGCCGCCCTACCAAGCGGCCTTACTTTTTGGTGCTTCCTTTCTCATCGTTGGCTGAGACTGTCCGCCAAACGAACGAGACCGAGGAAATCCGACCGGTAGCCGAAGGGATCCGTCCCCCGCGACGCCGCAGCGAGGTCGGCAATCGCCTGGTAGGAATAGGCATCGACAGCGGCGATGCGGCTCAGTTTCTGGCCGAAGGCGGCGACGGCCACCGAGAAGCGGACATCCTGCGGCGCCGCGTCGATGGTGGCGACCGCGTTGCCGGCGCCGACAGGCGTGGTGATCAGCGCACTCTTGTCCTCGCCCGGGCGCTTGTAACGCATCTTGACGAAGGCAAGCTCACCCTCGTGCCCGCTGCCCGCTGCCTCGGCCGGCGCCTTGTCGGCTGCGCCATACCGCAGGTCGTCGTTCATGACCGCGGGGCTTCCCTTGGGCGTAATCTCGTAGATCGCCGTGACGCTATGACCGGAACCGATATCGCCGGCATCGACGCGGTCATTGTTGAAATCCTCGCGGTTGAGGGCGCGCGTCTCGTAGCCGATCAGCCGATATTCGGCGATCCGTTCCGGATTGAATTCGACCTGGAACTTGACGTCCTTGGCGATCGGAAACAGTGTCGAGCCGGCTTCCTCGACCAGCGTCTTCTGCGCTTCCGCCAAAGTGTCGATATAGGCGGCGCTGCCATTGCCGTTCTGCGCCAGCGTCTGCATCAGGGAATCGTTGAGATTGCCGCGTCCGAAGCCGAGAACGGTGAGGAAGATGCCATCCTTGCGCTTTTCTTCGATGATGCGCTTCAGATCCTCGTCGCTCGACGGGCCGACATTGAAATCGCCGTCCGTTGCCAGCATCACCCGGTTGACGCCGTCCTTGACGAAAGCCTGCTTGGCAAGATCGTAGGCCGCCTCGATGCCCTCGGCGCCGCCGGTCGAGCCTCCAGCCTCCAGCCTGTCGATCGCCGAGAGGATCTTCGATTTCTCCGCCACCCGTGTCGGTTCCAGCACCGTACCGGCATTGCCGGCATAGGTGACGATCGAGACGGTGTCGTCAGCCTTCAGCCTGTTGACCAGCAGCCGGAAGGCGCTCTTCAGGAGCGGCAGCTTGTCCGGCTCGTCCATCGAGCCGGAGACATCGATCAGGAAAACAAGATTGGCGTGCGGCGCGGTCGCCGGCGCGATGTCATAACCCTTGATCGCCACATGCATCAATTGCGTGTCGTGGTTCCACGGTGTCGGCATCACCGTTACGGTCGCCTTGAACGGTTGCTCTGCGCGATCGGGACTCGGCCAGTCATAGGGGAAATAATTGATCATCTCCTCGACGCGAACCGATTGCGGATCGGGCATCGCCCCGCCCGTCAACGATCGGCGGACGAAGGAATAAGAGGCGCTGTCGACATCGGCGGAGAAGGTCGAGACCGGATCGGTCACCACGCTCTTGATCGGATTTGACGCGGCATTGGCAAACCGTTCGCGGCTGGGGTCGAGCTGGATCTGGGCCTGCCCTTCCGCCGGTGGGGCAGGCGAGGGGGCAACAGCGCCCATCGGTTCGGCCAATAGCTGCCCCTGAGCGGCCATGCCAGGAGCCGCCGGCGCAACACGTTTGGCCATCCCGAGTGACGCGGCGGAATCTTCCGACTTATTCTTGAGAGCAGCAATGTCGCCGGCATCGAATTCAGAGAGCCGCTCCGCAGCGGGTTTTGCAGTCTGTAGTTCCTTGTCCTGCAAGGCTTGGACGCCGCTGACGGCAGACGATTGAGCCGGCCGGCTTTCTTCGGTCGGGGCTTCGGAAAGCTGAGGCGCGGCCGTGACGGGTTCGGCCGGTTTCGGCGCGTTGTTTTGCACAAGGTTACCGGCGATCTCGGTCTGGTCGACGATCGGCGATCCGTCGCGGCTCAGCTCGATCGTAAGGTAACCGGCGGCGGGAATGACGAGCAGCGTCGCGAGGGCTGAACCGGCGAGGAATTTCTTGTTCATGGCAGGGCTCCATATCCAGTTGATGATGGACCTTGGACGCCAACCTTTCGTATTTCCTTGGGCCGCCGCCGCATTATTTTCCGCGCTGTCGAACGCCTGCATCGCCGCGGCAAGGGCGCGCGCGCGCGCTTCCGAATTGGCTGCCGGGGCTGTGAGACGGGAGAGCTTTTCGAGTTCCTTGTCCATCATACCTCTTCCTTGCCGAGCATGGCCTTCAGCCTCTTGCGCGCCTCGTGCACCTGCCAGGACACGGTTGCCTCCGAACAGCCCATGACATCGGCGGCAGCCGAATGGCTGAGGCCTTCGCCATAGACGAGCAGCACGGCGTCGCATTGCCGTTCCGGCAAAGCACGCACGGCCGCCCATAATTCGCTCGATAGCTCGTCATCATTTCTGCCCGGCGCGTCCGGCTGCGGTTCGGCGGCATAAGCGCGGAATGTCTGCTCTTCCCGCGCAAGCTTGCGTCTGTGGTCGCGGGCAGCGTTGAGCGTCAGCGCATAGAGCCATGTCCTGAAGCGGCTGGCGCCGCGAAAGCCGCGGATGGCCGCGCCGAGCTTGACGCAGACCTCCTGGGCGATGTCGTCGGCGTCGGTGGAACTGCCCGACCATCGCCACGCCGTCGCGTGGACGAAATCATAATGGCGCGAGACCAGTTGCCCGAAGGCCTCCCGGTCGCCCCCCTGCGCTCGTTCTATGAGCTCCGCATCCAATGCGCACCTACCCCCAAGCTATCAGCCAAGATGCTATTTCGGGATTGAGACGTTTCTCCAATGGCTTTCCTTGGGTCGACCATAAAAAACTATCGGATTTTTTGAAAAAAGCGGCAAAGCGTGGCAACGCAGGGCAAAATAAGGAAGCATCGCGACATCCTTGGGTCGCGGCCAGACAGATTACCCTCGAGGCAAAGGCGCATGATGGGGTCAGAGTCGGCCAGGGACATGATCTGTATGTCCCAAATCGAAAGGACCCTGCATGTCCGCTCCATCGCCTGTCCCCACCGAAAAGGGCATTCTGCAGTTTCTCGATATTTGCGATAGTTTCTATCCGCCGGACGCCATCCAGGCATCGGTCGAGCAGCAGCGGCATTGGTACGACGCGCTTTGCGCACGCTTCGACCGCTCGGCTCCCCCGGATATGATCTTTGCGGACGGCATGTTCCAGCGTATCCCGATCAGGCGCTATCGTCCGCGGAAAATCAGCACGCGCACCATCCTGCTCTATCTTCACGGCGGCGGCTTCGTCGTCGGTTCGCTCGAAAGCCATCACGCCATCTGTGCTGAGATTGCCGATTTTGCCGGCGCGGAACTGGTTTCCGTCGATTATCGCCTCGCGCCCGAATATCGCTGGCCGGCACAGACGGATGACGGTTTCGCCGTGCTCAAACATCTGCTTGCCGCCAACAACAAGGTCGTGCTGATCGGCGATAGCGCCGGCGGCAATCTTGCGGCGGGCCTTGCCTTGCGTGCCCGCGACGAGGACCTGTCCGGCATCGTCGGCCAGGTCCTGATCTATCCCGTGCTCGGCGGCGACCTTGCCGCGGGGTCCTACGTCGAAATGGCCGAGGCCCCTGGACTGACGACTGCGGATGTCGCCTATTATCGCGAAATCCTGCAGGCACCCGCGGGAAATACGATCGCCGAGCCGTTGCACGCATCCTCGCTTGCCGGGCTCCCGCCGGCCTTCATCACGGTCGCCCATTTCGATCCGCTCCGGGACGACGGACGGCAATATGCGGCCCGGCTCACCGCGGAAGGCGTCGAAGTCTGGTTCCGGGAGGAGCCGCAGATGGTGCATGCATGGCTGCGCGCCCGCCACATGAGCGATGGCGCGCAAGACGGCTTCCGCGCGGTTTGCGAGGCCGTCAGACATTTTGCGCTGGCCTGACGGTTACGTCAGGTCACGCACGATCCGCTTTTCGGCAAAGATCTTCTCGAAGATCTGCACATCGTCCTCGAAAGCGGTGACGACGGCGCTGACGACCCAATCGGTCCGCGTGCACGCCATCCGCGCGGTCGCGACGGTGCGCACGAACCAGCCGGGCCGGTGCATGTCGCAGGTCCAGGTCGACGTGCCGGTCATCGACAGCGGATCATCCGGTGAAATCGACCACACCTCCTCCCGCAGTTGCCGGGTCGACAGGCCGGTCTCAGGATGTTCGGTGAGCCCCGTATCCTCGTGGATATGATAGTCTGTCCGGTTGGCCGAGAGGTCGCGAACGACCTGTCGCTTCGTCGCTGCGGCCACGTGCTCGATATATTTCGGCAGGGGATCAGGATTGGCCGGTTCCTCGATGTCGATCCTCTGGTGCTCGCCCAGCATCGGCAAACCCAGGCCGAGCGAAGCGATATCGATCTCGACCCCTTCGTCTTCAGGCGGCGGCAGGATCATCGGCCAATAGGCGGTGGAGAGTGAAAGGCGGATGCGATGGTCCTTGCGGAAGCGATAACCGCAGGCGTCGAGCACCAGCCGGATCGACACCGTCTCGCCCGGCACCAGCGGTTTCGGATCGGCATTGCCGTCGCGATGGGTGAGATTGACGACACCGAAGGCGACACGCATGGCCGTGCCGTCCGGATGGACGTCGACCAACCGGGCGCAGAGATTGCCGCCTGTCGCGTGGGGGCGCAACGCAAGCGTTACGACGGGTCGGCCGAGATAATCATGATCCTCTGCAAGCGGCATCGTATCGAAGACCAGTGAGCCGGCATCGTCCGAGCGTTGATCGATCGCCATTTCGGCGTCGGGCTTCAGCGTAAAATACTCTCCCGACGCCGTGCCGGTGTCGAGGGGAGATTGGAGATAGACGGGATGCTCGGGCGCATGCGGGATCGGCATGCCTTCCGTCAATCGCCCGAATTGCTCGACATAGAAGCATTGCATGCGCGGCGGCGTCCACATGTCCTTGGCGATCCAGAAGCCGGGATCGCTGTCGCGCCGCGGGGCAGGACGGATCGCATCGAGAATATAGGCGCGGGTCTGCGGCAGCCCGTCGATCCCGTTGTCCTCGCCGCGCAGCCATTTGTTCCACCAGGCGATCGCTTCGCCATGGAAATCCGCGCGCGGTTTCGGCCAGGCGAAGTGCGGATATTTGTGGACCCAGGGGCCGATCAGCGCCTTGGCTTTTTCACCGAGGCCTTCGACCGCCATCAGTGGCGTGTTGCGATAGCCGTCCGCCCAGCCGGCAATAATGAGCGTCGGGATCTCCACACTGGAAAAATCCTCCGAGATCGAGCCGTGACGCCAGAAATGGTCGCGCCGCTGGTGGCTCAGCCACTCCTCCATGAGGAAGGGCTCGCCTGCGAGGCGCTCCAGCCACATCTCCTTCCAGCGCTCGCCGACCAGGGCAGGATCTGGCGGGCGCGACTGATAGCCGAGCATCGTCGCAGCCCAGGAGAGCTGGGCGGAGAGATGGCAGCCGTTCTTGTAATGGATGTCGTCATTGTAGCGGTCGACGGTCGAAGCGATCGATATCACGGCTTTGAGCGCTGGCGGGCGTAGTGCTGCGACCTGCAGGCTGTTGAAGCCGCCCCAGGAGATGCCCATCATGCCGACCGAGCCGTTCGACCACGGCTGCGCGGCAATCCAGGCGATCAGCTCACACGCATCGGCAAGCTCGCGCTCGGTATATTCGCCGTCGATGACGCCGTCCGATTCCCCGGATCCGCGGATATCGACGCGCACGCCGGCAATGCCGGCGGCCGCAAAGACCGGATAGGTCGATTCGTCCCTGAGGCTCGTACCGTCGCGCTTGCGATAGGGCAGGAACTCGAAGACCGCCGGCACGGGATCTTCTTCCGCGCCATCGGGCATCCAGATGCGTGCCGCCAGCCGCGTCCCATCCTTCAAGGTGATCCACTGATTTTCGATGGTTGTGAAGCTGCGGTCTGACATGGTCATATATCCAGAAGAGCGTTAGGCATTAAGCCACACGCGGCTGCCGATGTAGCCGTTGGACATATCGTTGCCGATATCGTCGACATATCCCTTCAGCATTTTCGAAGAGGCCATGATGTAGTCGTTGAAGACGGGCAGGATTAGACCGCCATCGTCTCGCACCATGAGGGCCAATTGTCGATAAAGCACTTTGCGCTTGGCCTCATCGAGTTCTGACCTTGCTTGCAGAACCAATTTGTCGAAGTCAGGGCGCTTGAAACGCGTGTCGTTCCATTCTGCGGTCGACAGGTAAGAGGCGGAATAGCGCGAATCCTGGGTCGGACGACCGCCCCAGAACGAGGCGCAGAAGGGCTGCTTGTTCCAGACATTGGTCCAGTAGCCGTCTTCCGGTTCGCGCTTGACGTCGATCGTGATGCCGGCCTTGCGCGCGCTTTGCTGGAACAGGATCGCCGCATCCACGGCGCCAGGAAAGGCTGCGTCTGACGTGAGCAGCTGAATGGAGCGGTCGAGACCCGATTTCTTGAAGTGGAAGGCGGCCTTGTCTGGATCATAAGGGCGCTGCTCGATATCGGTCGGGGCGAGAGCGTAGTTGGAATTGACCGGATAGTCGTTGCCGATTGTTCCGTAGCCGCCCAGAACCTTGTCGAGGATCGCCTGACGATCGATGGCATATTTCAGCGCAAGCCGAAGATCGGTGTTGTCGAAGGGAGTCGTGTCGCAATGCATCAGGAAACAATAGAAGCCCTTGCCTGCATTCCGGAGGATTTCGATGGTCGGTGCTCGCTGCAGCATCGGGACTGTCTTGGGGTCGACATTGTTGACGAAATGGACTTGGCCGGAGGCAAGTGCGGCAACGCGGGCGGTGTTGTCGTTGATGACGAGGATCTCGACACTGTCAACAAAACCGCGGTCGGAGCGCCAATCCTTCGGATTTTTCTCGAAGGTTGCGCGAACGCCCGGTTCGAAGCTTTTCAGAATGTAAGGACCTGTACCGATGGCCGCCGCAGGCTTATCGACGCCGCCCTTCGGCTGGATGATCAGGTGATAGTCGGTCAAAAGCAAAGGCAGGTCCGCATTGCCTTCCGAAAGTGTGAGGACAAGGTCGCCGGCTTTTTCTTCGATACCCGTGATCGAGGCCATGAGCCCCAGAGCACCCGACTGCGAATTCTTGTCCGCATGTCGCTTCAGTGTCGCGACGATGTCCGCGACGGTCACCTTGCTGCCGTCGTGAAACTGCACGTCGTTCCTGATTTTGAAAGTCCAGACGGATGCATCCGCCGATGGTGTCCAGGAAGTCGCCAGCGACGGCAAGGGCGTACCGGTCTTAGGGTCGGATTCGACAAGTGTGTCACCCCAGAGACGGCCAATGACGAACAACACGGAGGCGCTATAGGTCGCGGGGTCGAGCGCATCACTGGTGGCGCCGCCCTTGAGACCGAGTTTCAGATGACCACCGCGCTTGGCTTCCTGCGCGCGGGCATCGCGCGGCATCGGCAGGCCGGAGGTGAGGACTGGCAAAGCGCTCAGCGCGACGGCACCGCCAAGGAAGTGACGGCGGCCGATACTCAGAGGCGAAGATTGATCCTTTTCACGTGTCATTGCAGTTCCCTTTTTCAACTTTATTAGAAGGGAACGTAGAGATCAGGCTGCTTCACGCAATTTCGCGACTTGACGCATCTTTGAGCGAGTTTACGCTACTATAAATAAAACGGAATCGCCGATGCCTCACCTGGTCGAGAACCTCAAGATCGCCTGTGCCACGCAGCGTTCCATTTCGCATCTGTGCCGCGCGATCGATATCAACCGGCAGCAATTCAATCGATATATCAACGGCCAGACGAGGCCGTCTGCCCATAATCTCGCGCGCATAGCCAAGTATTTCGATCTCGACGCAGCCGACTTTGGTCTCGCTCCCAGGCTCTTTCGCGAGCGGCTTCGCAAACCGACTCTAGACCTCAATCAAAGTTCCGAACTGTTAAAGGCGTTCCCAGGCGATCTGACCGCACTCCGGCGCCATATCGGCTATTTCCAGACCTATCATCGCTCCCCGTCCTGGCCGGGAATGGTTGTCTGTTCGTGCAGCCGCTTTGTGGAGAAGGGTGGGCTTGTGCATGTCAAATCAATGGAGCGTCTGCGGGACGCTGGAAACGGCATCCAGCAGTTTTCGAAATATGTCGGTCTTGCGGCCTTCTATCGAAACCGGATCTTCATTACGGAGCGGGTCGTCGGCCCGAATCCGGTACTGTCACAGACGATCCTCCTGCCATTCGACGAGTACCAGCGCGTCTATCTGCGCGGGACGACAATGGGAGTTTCGTGGCGACGGGAAAATCTCCCCTATGCGTCGCGGATGATCTGGCGGCATGTCGGCGCCGAGCCCAACCTGCGCGAGCTTCTGTCGCGCTGCGGACCTCTGCCGCTGTCTTCACGCCATCTGCCACCGACGGTGCGCTCGTTCCTCGCAGATCCATCCGCGGAAGTCTATGCGGTGCCGGCAGAGTATTGAAGACAACCAAGCCATCAAATCCGGATGAGTGCCGGAGGATTTCGAGCCTTCAATTCCCGGCGCTTGCCATCTTCCGCGTCGTCAGCACCCGCTCCAGCCAGCCGATCTCCATCTCCGGTACGGATTTCAGCAACAGGTCGGTGTAATCGTCGAAGGGCGGCGATAGCGCTTGGGATTTGGGACCGAAGCGGACGAGCTTGCCGCGATGCATGACCGCCACGCTGTCGGCAATCGCCCGGACGATCGCGATGTCATGGGTGATGAAGATATAGGATAGTTGCTCCTCTTTCTGCAGGCGCAGCAGCAGCTTCAAAATACCTTCCGCCACCAGCGGATCGAGCGCAGAGGTCGGCTCGTCGCAAAGGATGAGCTCAGGCTTTGCTGCAAGGGCTCTGGCGATCGCCACGCGCTGCTTCTGGCCGCCGGAGAGTTCGGCCGGGTAGCGATCGACGAAGCCTTTGCCCATTTCGATCTGGTCGAGCAATTCCTTCACCCGGGCGGTCTTTTCCGCACCTCTCAGGCCGTAGTAGAAGGTCAATGGCCGGCCAATGATGTCGCGCACCGTCTGGCGCGGGTTCATCGCCGTATCGGCCATCTGATAGATCAGCTGAATGCGCCGGAGATCATCGTTCGTCCGGCTCTTGAGAGCCGGCATCAGCACCGTGCCGCCAAAGACAATGCGGCCGCTGCTCGGCGGCAAAAGTCCGGTGATGACGCGCGCCAGGCTCGATTTTCCCGAGCCGGATTCGCCGACGACCGCAAGTGTCTGTCCCTTCGGCACGTGCAGCGACAGATCGTGGAGAACCTTGAAGCCATTGGAATATTCGGCGCTGACGTTCTCTATCCTGAGAAGCGCCGCGGACTGGTCGGCCGCCTCCTCGCGATAGGCTTGCCTGACATTGACAAGGGCGCGCGTATAATCTTCCCGCGGCGCCTCGATGATCTGCTGGACACTGCCGTATTCCACCTGTTGGCCATGGCGCAGGACCATGATGTCGTCGGAGATCTGAGCGACGACGGCAAGATCGTGGGTGATATAGAGGGCGGCCGTATGGGTTTCTTCGATCGCATGTTTGATCGCCGCCAGCACGTCGATTTGCGTCGTGACGTCAAGTGCCGTGGTCGGTTCGTCGAATACGATAAGTTCAGGGTTAGGGCAGAGCGCCATCGCCGTCATCGCCCGCTGCAGCTGACCGCCGGAAACCTGGTGGGCAAAACGCTCGCCGAAGGTCTCCGGATTGGGCAGGCCGAGGACGCGGAACAGGTAGAGCGCGCGCTTGCGCGCCTCGTCCTTGCTCATCAGCCCATGTTTGACCGACGCCTCGATCACCTGATCGCCGAGCCTGTGCGCCGGATTGAAGGCGGCCGCGGCCGATTGCGCGACGTAGCAGACCCGGGCGCCGCGGATTTTCTGGATGCCGTTCTTGCCGAGCGCCAGAATGTCGGTACCGCCGAGCCGCACCTCGCCGCCGGTGATCTCGGCGCCGCCGCGGCCATAGGCCAGTGCCGAGAGGCCGATGGTCGACTTGCCGGCGCCGGATTCTCCGATCAGGCCGAGAACCTTGCCCTTCTGAAGATCGAAGGAAACGCCGTCGACGATCGTCACGCGCTTCGGCGGTTCGCCCGGCGGATAACTGGTCGCCTCGATCTTCAGATTGCGGACGGAAAGAAGCTCAGGCATCGCCGCGCCCTCCCTTGAGGCTGGATGTGCGTTTCAGGAGCCAGTCGACGACCAGATTGACGCAGATGGCGAGCACGGCGATCGCCGTACCCGGTACGAGGGCGGCAGATATGCCGAAGATGATGCCATCCTTATTGTCCTTGACCATGCCGCCCCAATCGGCGGCGGGCGGCTGAATGCCGAGGCCGAGGAAGGAAAGCGTCGAGAGGAACAGGATCGAGAAGGCGAAGCGCAGCCCGAACTCGGCCAAAAGCGGCGACAGCGTGTTCGGCAGGATCTCGCGGAAGATGATCCAGAGCTTGCCTTCGCCACGCAGCTTCGCCGCCTCAACGAATTCCATCACCGCGACATCGAGCGCCACGGCGCGGCCGAGACGATAGACGCGGGTGGAATCCAGAACGGCCATGACGAGGATCAGGACGACGATATTCTGCGGCAGGACCGCCAGCACCACCAGCGCGAAGATCAGCGTCGGGATCGACATCATCAGGTCGTTGAACCGCGAAAAGACCGTGTCGATCAGCCCGCGCGACACCGCTGCCGTAAAACTCAGGATGACACCGAGCGAGAAGGAGATGATCGTGGCGGCGGAGGCGACCAGCAGCGTCGTGCGCGCGCCATAGATCAGCCGCGAGAGGATGTCGCGACCGAGATTGTCGAGGCCGAAGAGATACTTATCGTCAGGCAGCTGCCAGACGTCGCCGACGACCTGCGTTTCGCCATAGGGAGCAATCCAGGGCGCAAAGAGCGCAAAGATGAAGGCGAGGGCGATGCCGGCCATGCCGATCCAGGCGGTGATGGGGATGTCTCTTGCTCTCATCTCGGATGCCTCAGCCTGGGATTGGCGATGATCGCCAGAATATCGGCCGTCATGTTGAGGAAGATGTAGACGGCCGCGAAGATCAGGCCACAGGCCTGCACGACTGGCATGTCGCGTACGGTGACCGCATCGACCATATATTGCCCCATGCCGGGATAAACGAAGACCACCTCGACGACGACGACGCCGACCACGAGATAGGCAAGGTTCAACGCGACGACATTGATGATCGGCGCGAGCGCATTCGGGGCGGCGTGTTTGACGATGGCGCGGAAGGCGCTCAAACCCTTCAGTTCGGCGGTCTCCATATAGGCCGAGGACATGACGGAGAGGATCGCTGCCCGCGTCATGCGCATCATGTGCGCGAGCACGACGAGAACCAGGGTCGCCGTCGGCAGGGCGATCGCCTTCAAGCGCTCGACCAAGCCCATGCTGTCATAGACCGTCGCCGGAAAGGTCGCCATACCGAACTTCACAGCGAAAAACAGGATCAGCAGATAGCCGATGAAGAATTCCGGCAGCGAGATCGCCGCCAGCGAGATTACGTTGATGATCTTGTCGGGCATGCGGTTGCGAAAATGCACCGACAGCATGCCGAGGCCGACGGCGAGCGGCACTGAAATGACAGCCGCGAAACCCGCCAGGAAGAGCGAATTGCCGAGTCGCTTGCCAATCTGCTCGCTCACCGAGTTCTTGCTGGCCCAGGAGGTGCCGAAGTCACCCTGAACGGCACTGCCGAGCCATTCGACATAACGCGTCGTCACCGGGCGATCGAGCCCAAGGTCCCGACGGATATTGGCGACCGCCTGCGGCGTCGCCGACTGGCCAAGATAGGTGGTGGCAAAATCGCCGGGCAGGGCTTCCAGCCCGCCGAAGATCAGGATGGACACCGCAAAGAGCAGGACAATGCTGAGCACGAAGCGCTCGAGAATGAGGGCCAACAGCGGAAAACGCTGCCGGAACCGGAGACCGGGCAGGACATTGCTTGGGGCAGGATTGGTCATGGCGAAGACCTAGCGCTGAAACGTCGGGAGGACCGCGGGTTTTGTCCCACGGTCCCGGCTTCGTTGGGGATCGGAAGGGCGTGCGCCCTTCGCCGCTAGGCGTCCAGCCAGACACGGGTTGCGACGTAACCGTTCGACATATCGTTGCCGATGTCATGGACATAACCCTTCACCTGTTTGGTGGAGGCGTTCACGAAGTCGTTGAACATCGGCAGGATCACGCCGCCCTCGTCGCGCACCATCATCGCCATGGTGCGATACATATCCTTGCGTTTGGCTTCATTAAGCTCGGCGCGCGCCTGCAGCAGCAGCTTGTCGAAGTCAGGGCGCTTGAACTTGGTGTCGTTCCAGTCCGCCGTCGAGAGATAGGCGGTGGAATACATCTGATCCTGTGTCGGCCGCCCGCCCCAATAGGAGGTCGAGAAAGGCTGGACGTTCCAGACGTTGGTCCAGTAGCCATCACCCGGTTCGCGTTTGACCTCGATGTCGATGCCGGCCTTTTTGCAGCTTTCCTGGTAGAGGACAGCCGCATCGACGGCGCCGGGGAAGGCGACTTCGGAGGTGCGCAGGAGAACCGAGCCGCTATGGCCCGATTTCTTATAGTGGAAGGCAGCCTTGTCGGGATCGTAGGTGCGCTGCTCGATGCCTTCGGGGAAGAGCGCATAGGTGCTGTTGATCGGGAAGTCGTTGCCGACCTTGCCGTAGCCGCCGAGGATCTTCTGCACCATGGTCTCGCGATCCATGGCGTATTTGAGCGCCAGGCGCAGGTCGTTATTGTCGAACGGCGCCTTATCGCAATGCATGATGAAGACATAATGGCCGCGGCCGGCTGTCGAGAGAATCTCGACGTTGGGTGCGCGCTTCAACAGGCTGACGGTCTTCGGGTCGACACGGTTGATGTAGTGCACCTGGCCCGACGACAGGGCCGCGATGCGGGCGGTGGCGTCGTTCATGCCGATGATCTCGATCGAATCGACGTAGCCGCGGTCGCTGCGCCAGTCGTCCTTGTTCTTCTCGAAAGTGGCGCGCACACCGGGCTCGAAGCTCGTCAGCTTGTAGGGTCCGGTACCGATCGAGGCCAGCGGATCGTCGACGCCGCCATTCGGCTGGATCACCAGATGGTAATCCGACAGCAGCAGCGGCATATCGGCATTGCCTTCACTGAGCGTCAGGACGAGATTGCCGCCATCGGCCTTGATCTCCTTGATCGAGCCGAGAACGCCCAGCGCGCCTGATTCCGAGCTTTTGTCGGTGTGGCGCTTCAGCGTTGCAACGACGTCGTCGATCGTCAGTTCCTTGCCGTTGTGGAACTTGACGCCCTTGCGGATCTTGAAGGTCCAGGTGACCGCATCCTTTGACGGCTCCCAGGATTCGGCGAGCGCCGGCACGGCAGCCCCAGTCAGCGGATCGGATTCGACCAGCATATCGCCCCAGCAGCGGCCGACGCAGAACATGAACTGCGACAGAAATTTCGCCGGATCCTTGGAATCGGTGGCGGCACCGCCTTCGAGGCCGAGCTTCAGGTGACCACCGTGCTTCGGTTCGGCGGCTTGCGCGCTTTCGGTGAAGAGTTTGTCGGCAACGGCAAGTGTGATGCCCGCCGCCATGGCGCGTCCCATGAATTCGCGGCGGCTGAGCCCGCCGGCGGTGACGCGGCTTGCGAGATATTTCGTATAGTCGTTCATTCCCCAGTTCCTTCTTTGGTGCGTTGACAGAACTTCCGGGCAGGATCGCAGGCGGTTTCCTCTCCACCTCCGGTGCCCGCATCATGCGGGAAAATGCGCGGTTGCCGCCGCCTCCTTATCGTCCTTTCCAAATGGGGCTTCGCTTCTCCGCGAAAGCCCGCGCGCCTTCCAATTGGTCTTCGCTCGAATAGAGCCGATCGACGGTCGCAAACTGCCTTTTGGTGATCTTGTTCATCGCAGTCTGGAACGTCGAACCCTCCGCTTCGCGCACGATTTCCTTGATGGCCGCATAGACGAGCGGCGGCCCGCTTTCGAGCAGCCGGGCAAGCTCCCAGGCCCTCTCCATCACCCGCTCGGCCGGCAGGATCTCATTGACGAAACCCCAGCGATGCGCCTCATGAACGTCGAGCCAGCGGCCCGTTAGAAGCATATCCATAGCAATGTGGTAGGGGATGCGCTTCGGCAGCTTGATCGAAGCGGCATCGGCGACCGTGCCCGAGCGGATTTCCGGCAGGGCGAAGGTGGCATGCTCAGAGGCGATGATCAGATCGGTCGAAAGCGCGATCTCCAGCCCGCCGCCGCAACAGATGCCATTAACCGCTGAGATGACCGGCTTATTGAGGTCGCGCAGTTCCTGCAGACCGCCGAAACCGCCGACGCCGTAATCGCCGTCGACCGCATCGCCAGCGGCGGCAGCCTTCAGATCCCAGCCGGCACAGAAAAACTTTTCGCCCGCGCCCGTGACGATGGCGACGCGCAATTCCGGGTCGTCGCGAAAATCTTGGAAGATCGATCCCATGACGCGGCTGGTCGCAAGGTCGATGGCGTTCGCCTTCGGCCGGTCGATGACGACTTCCAGTACTCCGCCGTCACGTCGTGTACGAATGTGGTCGCTCAAACCTATGCTACCTCCTTCGCCGTATGAGAGCATCGACTGCAACAACACCGCGCCCTTCGGGAAGAACCATCAAGGGATTAAGGTCCAGTTCCTCCAGGCGCACCGCATTCTTTACGACATATTCTGCCGTAGCTGCGACGGCGTCTATAGTGGCTTCGAAATCGCCTTTCGGTCGCCCGCGATAGCCATGCATCAATTTCGCAATTTTGAGACGCGAAATCGCCGCACGAATATCGGCTTTCGTCGCCGGAAGCGGCAGGACGACGGAATCTTCGATCAGTTCGACGAAGATTCCGCCCGCTCCCAATGTCAGCGACAATCCGAAGATCGGGTCGCGGCTGGCGCCGACAATGAGCTCGGCGACCGGCGGATCGATCATCTTCTCGACGAGGTATCCGCCATTCGACGGCATTTTCGCCGCCGCGTTCAACACGGCCTCACTATCCTTGAGGTTGAGCGCGACAGCGCCGGCCTCGGTCTTGTGCGCAATGCCGAGCCCCTTCAGCACGACGGGAAAACCGAGCCGCTCGGCCTGCTCGGCGGCTTCACCGGGAGAAAAAGCCTGCAGCCCCCAGGGAACAGGGAGGCCGCAGGCAGCAAGTTCCGTTTTCGCGTCGGCTTCCGTCAGCGTCTCGATTTCGCCGTCCACGGACGGCACGTCGAGCAGCGGCAGGGGAGGCGGGCGATCCCAGACCTTGGCAATACGGGCGGCGACTTCCGCCGCAATGATGGCTTCGTCGATGCCCGAGAAGGCGACGATGCCATTCGCCATCAGCCGATCGGCGACCGGCTCCGGCATATTCTCCGGAAGGGTTGAGAGAAGGCCGGCTAACGCACCGGTGGCGGAGGCCGCGGCGATCACCGCGTCCGCCGTCGTCGCCCATTCGGCCGCATCGCAGCGATCCCCGCGCGGAAAATCGAGGACGACGAGATTGAGGGCACAGCCGCCTTCGAACATGGCGCTGAAGGCTTCGGTCTGGCGTTCGAAATCGCCCCAGACGAAGGTGTGGTAGTCGAGCGGATTGGAAAGCGCCACCATCTCGCCGAGGACCCGCCGCAGACGCGGCAATTGTTGCGGCTCCAGCGCCGGGAATTCGACATCGCGGCCGACGGCGGCATCGGCCATCAGCGAAGCCTCGCCGCCGGAACAACTCATCGATGAGATCGAATGGCTTGGCAGAGGGCCGGCGACATGCAGCAGCTTCAGGGTTTCCAGCAAGGCCGGCAGGCTTTGGACACGGCCTATGCCGAGCCGGGCAAGCACGGCATCGGCCACCGCATCGCTGCCGGCGAGCGAGGCGGTGTGCGACACCGCCGCATGTCTTGCCTGTTCCGACCTGCCGACCTTCAGCACGACGACCGGCTTCTTCAACTGGCGGGCAGTGGCGGCAAGGCGTTCGAGGCCGGAGAGATCGCCGAAACCTTCGACATGAAGGCCGACCGACGTGATGCGCGGATCGTCGATCAATGCGCAGGCGACATCGGCAAGTGATGTCTGCGCCTGGTTGCCTGCCGTCACCACATAGGCGATCGGCAACCCGCGTGCCTGCATGGTCAGGTTGATGGCGATATTGGAAGATTGTGTGAGGATCGCGACACCATATTCGATGCGCTTCATCCCGTGCTGGTCGGGCCAGAGCAGTGCGCCGTCGAGACCATTGATCAGCCCGTAACAGTTGGGGCCGAGGATCGGCATGTCGCCCGCCGCCGCCAGCAGGGCCTGCTGCAGATCTGCGCCGTCGCCGAGTTCCGCCGTCGCCTCGCTGAAGCCTGAGGCATAACAGACCGCTCCGCCGGCGCCGGCAGCAGAAAGGCTGCGCACGATGTCGACGGTGAGCGTCCTGTTGACGCCGACGAAGGCGGCGTCCGGAGCCAATGGCAGATCGGATGCGGAGCGATAACACCGCCGACCGAGCACCTCGTCGAGTTTGGGATGAACCGGCCAGATCTCGCCTGAAAAGCCCATGCGGTCGCACTGCTCGATCACCCTGCGGGCCTCACGGCCGCCAAAGACGGCGATCGTTTGCGGTCTGAGCAGGCGGTCGAGCGGGCGAGAGGTCATCGGTTCACGCTCCCAAAGGCCGAAGCAGATCGCGGCTGATGATATGCCGCTGGATCTCGGAGGTGCCGTCCCAGATCCGCTCGACGCGTGCGTCGCGCCAGAAGCGGGCAAGCGGCAGGTCGTCCATCAGACCCATGCCGCCGTAGATCTGAATCGCCTCGTCGGTGACGCGAGCCAGCATCTCGGAGGCGTAGAGCTTGGCCGAGGCGATCTGGCGGTCAGCGGGACGGCCGGCGTCGACCTGCCAGGCGGCGGCAAGCGTCAGCCAGTCGGCCGCGTCAATCTCGGTGATCATATCGGCAAGCTTGAACGACACACCCTGATTGGCACCGATCGGCTTGCCGAACTGCTTGCGCTCGGCGGCATAGGGCAGGGCCATTTCGAAGACGCGGCGCGCCCGGCCGACGCAGGTGGCGGCAACCGTCAGCCGCGTGCCGTAAAGCCATTGATTGGCGATATCGAAGCCGCGATGCACCTCGCCCAGCACCTGGGCTTCAGGAATGCGGCAATCTTCGAAGCTCAGCGTTGAGTTGTGATAGCCGCGATGCGAAACGGAATCGTAGCCTTTGAGGATCTCGAACCCCGGCGTGCCTCGATCCACCAGGAAGGCAGTGATCTTCTTCTTGATGCCTTTCGGCGTTTCCTCCTCGCCGGTCGCGGCAAAGACGATGACGAAATCGGCGACGTCGGCATGCGAGATGAAATGCTTCGTGCCGTTCAGCACGAAATCACCGCCATCGCGGCGGGCCGCACATTTCATGCCGCGCATATCGGAACCGGCGTCGGGCTCGGTAATGGCGAGCGCGTCGATCTTCTCGCCGCGCACCGCCGGCAGCAGATAACGCTCACGCTGCTCGCCCTCGCAGGCCATCAGGATGCCGGAGGGCCGACCGAAGAAAACCGTCAGCCCCAGCGAACCGCGTCCGAGCTCCCGCTCGACCAGCGTGAAGGTGAGTTGATCGAGGCCGGCGCCGCCGATCTCCTCGGGAAAATTGCAGGCGTAGAAGCCGAGCTCGATGCATTTGCGCTGGATCTCGCGGCCGAGCTCCGGCGGGACGATGCCACTGCGCTCGACCTCGTTCTCATACGGATAGATTTCGGTTTCGACGAAGCCGCGAACCGTCTCAACGATCATTTCCTGTTCCTGGCTGAGACCGAAATCCATGTCGCTCCTCCTACCGCCTCTGACCGACGGAACGGCCGGCACCTTCGGGCAGCGCCAATTCCGAATGAGCAGCGGCGATCGCCTTGATCTTGTCGAGCACAGCGGCCGGCGCCGGCACGGACTTGCCTGCCTTGCTGTCGACATGCAGCAGCATGTGCTCGGCGGTCGCGAGAGTCTCGCCCGTCGCCGTATCCTGCAGAGTGTGGAAGACATGCAGCCGCTTGTCGTCGGCGGCGAGCACCTGGCAGGTCGAATGGATCGCCTGCCCGAGCTTGGCTTCGCCGAGATGGCGGATATGGCTTTCGACCGTATAGTAGCTGTGGCCCGCCTCGACATAGGCAAGATCGACGCCGACGAGGCGCAGCAGCGCGTCTGACGTATCGCCGAAAACCTGCAGGTAGCGGTGCTCGGTCATGTGGCCATTATAGTCGACCCAGGCAGGGTTTACCTTGGTTTCGACAAGCCTCAGCGGCTTCGACGGATCGGCGGAAGCCGCCGCTTCGCCGCCCTGCCCCCAGAGCGATTGTTCGAAATCTTTCAGCAGCTTGCCGGCACCCCAGCCCTTGCCGCTATCGCCGCCCTTCAGCGCCTGGAGAATACCGACGAGATTTTCGTCACGGATGCGTTCGAGCTCCCGGATCGAAAGGCCGGCCGCCTGCTCGTCGGATTGCCGGCCGATCTTTTCGATCAGCGCATCGTCGAGATCGACGACATCGGTGAGCTTGGTCCAGGGCCAGGCGAGACAGGGCCCGAACTGGGCGAGGAAATGGCGCATGCCGGCCTCGCCGCCGGCGATGCGGTAAGTCTGGAACAGGCCCATCTGCGCCCAGCGCAGGCCGAAGGAATAGCGGATGACGTCGTCGAGCGTCTCGACGGTGCAGATGTCGTCGTGGATGAGCCACAAGGCCTCGCGCCAGAGCGCTTCGAGCAGCCGGTCGCCGACGAAGGCCTCGATCTCCTTGGCGATGTGGACGCCCTTCATGCCGATCGGCGGCAGTCTTTCCATCGCCGCCTGGATGGTCGCAGCCGAGGTCTTTGCGCCGCCGACGATTTCGACCAGCGGCAGCAGATAGACCGGATTGTAGGGATGGGCGACGAAGAGGCGCTCGGGATGTTTCATGTCGTGCTGCAGATCGGTCGGCAACAGTCCAGAGGTAGAAGAGCCGATCAATGCATCGGGACGGGCCGCGGCATCGATTTGCGTCAGCACGCCGCGCTTGAGGTCGAGCCGTTCCGGCACGCTTTCCTGGATCCAGTCGGCGTCGGCAACGGCTTCCTCGAGCGTTCTGCAAAAGGTTAGCCTGCCGCGCGGCGGTAACGGCGCGCCCGTCAGCATGGCATAGGCTTTTTCGGCATTGGCGATCACTTCGCCGACGATCCGGCCTGCCTCCGGATGCGGGTCGAACACATCGACGTCGATGCCGGCGAGCAGGAAACGGGCGATCCATCCGCCGCCGATGACGCCGCCGCCGATACAAGCTGCCTTGCTGATCCCTGTCATGCCGCCCTCAGCGCTTCGTCAATTTGAGTTTCTTGCGGACGTCTTCCGGTCCGATGATGCGCCCGCCCATGCCTTCGACCACCTGCACGGCCTTTTCGACGAGCTGCGCATTGGTGGCGAGCTGCCCCTTGCCGATAAAGAGGTTGTCCTCCAGGCCGACACGGACATTGCCGCCGGCCAGAACCGCCGCTGCCGGATAGGCCATGGCGTTGCGGCCGATCGAAAAGGCCGAGAAGGTCCAGCTCGCAGGCACGTTGTTGACCATCGCCATGAAGGTGTTGAGATCGTCGGGCGCACCCCATGGAATGCCCATGCAGAGCTGGATCAGCACCGGGTCTTCGATGAGGCCCTCCTCGGCGAGCTGCTTGGCAAACCAGAGGTGGCCGGTGTCGAAGGCCTCGATCTCCGGCCGCACGCCGAGAGCCGTCATCTTGCTCGCCATCGCCCGCAGCATGGCCGGCGTATTGGTCATCACATAGTCACCAAGATTGAAGTTCATCGTGCCGCAGTCGAGCGTGCAGATCTCCGGCAGGCACTCGGCGACATGGCTGACGCGCTCGCTGGCGCCCGCCATGTCGGTGCCCTTCGCATTGAGGGGCAGTGGGCTTTCGACATCGCCAAAGATCAGGTCCCCGCCCATGCCGGCGGTGAGATTGAGCACGACGTCGATATCGGCCGAACGGATGCGGTCGGTGACCTCCCTGTAGAGATCGTTGCGGCGGCTGGCAGCCCCCGTTTCCGGATCGCGGACATGGCAGTGAACAACGGCCGCCCCAGCCTTGGCGGCGTCGATCGCGGACTCCGCGATCTGCTTGGGAGTGATGGGAACGTGGCTGGATCTGGAAACCGTATCGCCGGCGCCGGTCACGGCGCAGGTGATGAAGACATCGCGGTTCATCGCTAGAGGCATGTTTTTGTTCTCCCCGTCTTACCAAGCATTACGCGGCAGGATCGGCAGAGATGCTTTGCATTTTTGGAACGCGTTGATACATTATCGGAACAAAAGGAGGGGAGCTTGCTGCAGCGATCAACGGACCGGCTCGATATCGACCTTCTCGTCCTGCCGGAAACGAACCTGATCCTGATCGCGTCGGTCATCGAGCCGCTGCGCGGCGCCAATCGCATCTCCGGCAGCGAGCTCTATCGCTGGCGGCTGCTGACGCCGGACGGGGCGCCGGTCCCGACCACCAGCCATATCGCGGTGCCTGCTGAAGGAATCTTCCAGGCGACGGCAGAGGATAATCCGCTGTTCGTGCTCGCGAGCTACAACTGGCGCCGAAGCGCCACGCCGGCGCTGAAGATGCAGCTCTCCCAGGCCGCCCGCTACCGCACGATGATTGCCGGCATCGAGTCCGGCACATGGCTGCTCGCCGAGGCAAGCCTGCTCGACGGACAGCCGGCGACTGTCCACTGGGAGGATTACGAGGATTTTGCGCTCGCCTATCCAGAGGTGCGGGCCGTGAAGGACCGCTTCGTCATCGACGGCAAGCGATTGACGACATCAGGCTCGCTTCCGACCGTCGACCTGATGCTCGAGGTCATCAGGCAGCGGCAGGGTTATTCGCTGGCGCTCGAGGTCAGCCGACTGTTCCGCTACGAGCAGCCTTCCTTTCATGCCGACGAGCCGCTTTCGGCCGCCTCGGCGGGGCTGAGAATGCACGATCCCCGCGTGGCGCAGGCGGTGCGGCTGATGGAGGAACATATCGAGCAGCCGCTCATTTTGGCGCGGCTCGCCCGCCGGGTGGGTATCAGCGCCCGGCATCTGCAGGACCTCTTCCAGCAGAACATCGGCGCACCGCCGCATGTGCATTATCTCGCGCTGCGCTTGAATGCGGCGCGCCGCAAGGTGATCGAGACGAATGCCTCTTTCGCCGACATCGCGGCAGCGACCGGCTTCAATTCGGCTTCGGCCTTTGCGAGAAGCTACCGGGCGAGTTTTTCCGAAAGCCCGTCCGAGACCCGGCGCCGCTTGCGCCGCCGCATCACGCCACTGGCGGCGGCGACGTAGGCTGGAACGCGTCCCGTATCATCTCGGCGAGCTCGCGGATGGCTTCGGTGGAACGGTAGGTGCTGCAGCGGAGCACGACCTTCGAGGAATCGACCGGCGGGAAACCGTCTTCGGCGGTCAGCTCCCGGCAGCCGGGCGGGATGCTGCTGCGCGAAAGCGTTGTCACGGCAAGGCCCGCGGTCAGCGCATTCTTCAGTCCCGAACCCGTATCGGCGATGAAAGCAATGCGATAGTTGCGGCCGATCTGCTCCAGCGACCGGAGCGCAAAATCACGCGACCAGGTGGAGTTGCGATAGGTCGCAACGGGGAGGGGGTCGAGATCGTGCAGCCGGTGGACCATCGAGGTGACCCAGACTGTGGGATCGATGCAGATGACCTCGCCATTCCTCTGGTCGCTCCAGTCGAAAACGACGGCCAGATCGAGTTCGTCCCGCTCCAGGGCGGCAAGGTTGCGTGATGTATAATCACAGGAGACGGTGACCTCGACCGCCGGATGGCGCACGGCGAAAGCCGCAAGCGCTGCCGGCAGCACCGTCTGACTGTATTCTTCGGGAATTCCGATGCGCACCGGCCCATCCAGCGGTTTGCTGCGGATCGTCGCGGCGGCCTCGTTCAGGAGATCGATGACCCTACGGGCATAGGGAACGAGCTGTATGCCCTGGCGCGTGAGTTGCACGCCGCGGGCGCCGCGCTCGAAAAGGGGCTCGCCAATCGCCGCCTCGAGCCTCTTGATCTGTGTGCTGACGGCCGATTGCGTGCGCCCGATGCGCTGCGCGGCCGCGGAGAAATTCGACGTCTCGGCGACGACCAAAAAGGTTCTGAGAAGGTCGCTTTCGATAACCTCGTGCATTGGCAAGCCATAGAAAAATTCGATGATAGCCATCACTACTATTCGTTTGTCTAATGTCAATTGCTGGCGCAGAAATGGGCGGCGTTCGACTTCCTTCTTTGAGAATATCCGCGTGACCATTGAAAATCCGGCCAGAGACCTCGCAGGCAGCGAGCATGAGAAGGGTGTGCTTCTCATCATTGCCGCGACCCTTGCCTGGAGCGCGAGCGGTGTTTACTCGCGGCTCCTGACCACCGACGTGTGGACGGCGATCGCCTGGCGGTCGTTGTTCGGAGGCCTGTTTCTGCTGATCCCCTGCCTTTTCCTCGAAGGGGGCATCTCGCGGCGGCAATGGCGCTCCGTCTTCCATCCATCGGGACTTGCGATGATCGCATGCCAGACCTTCAGTCAGGGCTGCTTCATCGGGGCGCTTTACATGACCACCGTCGCCAATGTGACGATGATCTATGCGACGACGCCCTTCATTGCGGCGCTATTCGGCTGGCTCATCCTCAAGGAGAGAGTGGCCGGGCGAACGATGATTGCCGGCGCCGTTTCCCTCTTCGGCGTCGGCATCATCGTCGCCTCCTCGATCGGCGGCGGCACCGGCTGGGGCGACCTCTTAGCGCTCGGCATGACCGCCTCCTTCACGCTCGTCATCATCATTCCGCGCATCGACCCCGGCGTGCCGAGCCTGCCGCCGACCGTCGTCAGCGCTTTTCTGACGCTCGCCATCTTCGCGCCTTTCGGTTCGGTCGGCTCTCTCGATCTGCACAATTGGATCGTCCTTGCCGCCTTCGGGGCGACGAATTTCTCGCTGGCGCTGGTGCTCTTCCTCGCCGGCGCGAAGCGGATGCCGCCGGCCGAAGCAGCATTGATCGGCACGATCGAAATCGTGCTGACGCCCTTCTGGGTGTGGCTGTTGTTTTCCGAGCAGCCGCCGATCGCCACCTATTTCGGCGGCGCGATCATCATCGGCGCCGTGTTCTGGCATACGGCGGTCGACTTCAACCGTGGCCGGCGGTAGGCCGGCTGGCTGCCGCCTATCCTCCGGTCCACTGACGCGACGGATCCAGCCGTGTTCGCTCATGCGCCGATGAGCGACCAAGCAATTGCCGGGCGGCCGTTTCCCACGGCGGCGCGGGCCACCCCTTTGATAGCTCCAGATGGCGGCCTCAGCCTCGATCAGACAAAGAACGCACGAAGCTGAGCGAAAAACCCGCCTGGTTTGTGAGCCGCCATCTTTCTTACGCGGCGAGCTAGTGTTGCAGCGCTGACGCGTTCCCCGAAATGACAAAAGCAGACCAGGTCGTGCAATTGCTCATCGCTGAGTTCGAAGAACCGCCTGGCTTCTCCATAGCTGTCGTTTTCCATTCCTGCCGCCCGCAGAATGGGATCAGCGAACGCAACAGAGATCGGCGTGTCGTCATCCCGCAAGGCAAGCCGATCTGCAATCGGCTGATATTCGGTTTCGTGAAGCGTCTTGAGAAACGGCCTGGGACTGTGTTCCAGACTGTCTGCCCACCGTTCAAGCCGTTCGCGCCTCGTCATTTCAAGGCGATTATAGGTCGTGCTGACCTTCGCGATCGTTTTCAACTGCTCGAGTGCATGCTGTTCCATTTCGGCCTCCTATCCCCGGAAAAATAGATGGTCCGCTCCCAAGAACAGCCTCGCTCAGGTCACAGCCGAAGTCCAATCACGATTGAAAACGACATCTGCCGCTGGCCAATAGATGTGATCGCAAGTGCCACGAGTTTAACGGGGGGAAGCCCGACAGCTGCGATAACATCATCCGGAGCGATCCGGAAAACTGCCGCATTCGCGAGATCAATCTGTCGTCCCCCGCCGAAAGTGATTACGGCTTTGCCGCCCTGTCGCCTGGAGGTGCACCTATGTCGTTTTTTTGTGCGCCGTTTTCGGTCAGGCGTGGTTTGCTGGTCATGTTCACGGCGCTGCCTCGTAAGCTGGCGACATGAACGATGCGAAGTCGGCCGCCGCCGGCGCGCTGCCCCGCAGCGGTAGAAGAACTGAAGTCCTGAAAGCGGTCCTCGGATTGACATCCGGAGACCTCGAGACGGATCGAAAGGAGGTTCTGGAGCCCGAAACCAGCTCTGTGCGCAGCAGATCTCCGGATTGCGGCGGGCGATGACGAGCGGAACGACAGGCCAGACCTTTCGTGTTCACTCTCTCCTCGATTCAGCCTGTCCCCGCCGATCTGCGAAATTTCGAAATATCGCCCGTGCGGCGATCTGAATGCCGGACTGCAGAGGAGGTAGGCCGGAGGAATAGTTGTCGTCGACTGCATCGGTTGCAGCTCGAGGCATTCAACACATGGGAGGAATCCATGAGCAAGAATAGAGGCGTCGTTTATTTGAGGCCGGGCAAGGTCGAAGTTCGCGACATCGACGACCCGAAGCTGGAAGCGCCCGATGGCCGCCGTATCGAGCACGGAGTGATCCTGAAGGTTATCTCCACCAATATCTGCGGCTCCGACCAGCACATGGTCCGCGGCCGGACGACGGCGATGCCGGGCCTGGTTCTCGGTCATGAGATCACCGGCGAGATCATCGAGAAAGGCGTTGACGTCGAGATGCTCGACATCGGCGACATCGTCTCGGTACCCTTCAACGTCGCCTGCGGCCGCTGCCGCTGCTGCAAATCTCAGGATACCGGCGTCTGCCTGACGGTAAACCCGGCCCGCGCCGGCGGCGCTTACGGCTATGTCGACATGGGCGGCTGGATCGGCGGGCAGGCACGCTACGTCACCATTCCCTATGCCGATTTCAACCTGCTGAAAATTCCGGATCGGGATAAGGCGATGGCGAAGATCCGCGATCTCACCATGCTTTCCGACATTCTGCCCACCGGCTTTCACGGTGCAGTGCGCGCAGGCGTCGGGGTCGGCTCGACCGTCTATGTCGCCGGCGCCGGTCCTGTCGGGTTAGCGGCTGCGGCTTCGGCTCGCATCCTCGGTGCCGCCGTCGTCATGATCGGCGATTTCAACAAGGATCGCCTGGCGCATGCCGCGAAGGTCGGTTTCGAACCCATCGATCTCTCCAAGAGCGATCGTCTCGGCGACATGATTGCCGAGGTCGTCGGCAGCAACGAGGTTGACAGCGCCATCGACGCAGTCGGCTTCGAGGCGCGCGGCCATTCCGGCGGGGAACAGCCGGCGATCGTGCTCAACCAGATGATGGAGATCACCCGCGCCGCAGGCTCGATCGGCATCCCCGGCCTTTACGTGACCGAGGATCCGGGCGCCGTCGACAATGCCGCCAAGCACGGCAATCTCTCGCTTCGCTTCGGTCTCGGCTGGGCAAAGGCACAGTCCTTCCACACCGGCCAAACGCCGGTGCTCAAATATAATCGCCAGCTCATGCAGGCGATCCTCCACGACCGGTTGCCGATCGCCGATATCGTCAACGCCAAGGTCATCCCGCTCGACGATGCCGCCGCTGGCTATGAAAGTTTCGACCATGGCGCGGCAACGAAATATGTCCTCGATCCGCACGGAGAGGTCGCGAAAGCCGCCTGACGCCAGGGACTGAAGACAAGATTTACGGAGCCGCGCCTGTTTTCGCAGGCGCGGCTCCGTAACAGTTTGAACCGATCGATCACCAGAGGTTTACGGCAAAACTACTGGATGCTGAACGGGAAATACTTGGCGTTGATCATGTCGTAGGTCCCGTCGGCCTTGATAGCCTTCAAGGCCTCGTTCAGGCGTGCAAGACGCTCCTTGTCATCCAGGCGCAACGCGATGCCGGCACCTTCGCCGAAATAGGTGACGTCGACCAGATCCGGTCCCTTGAACTCGCAGCAGGTTCCCGCCTTCGTGTTGGCGATCCAGTCATAAATGGCAAGCTTATCCTCGAGGATAATGTCGACGCGCCCGTCCGACAGACCTTTGTATAATTCCGGCGAAGAGCGGAAAACCGTCTTCTTCATCTCCGGATAGAGGTGGTTGGCATAGGATTCCTGCGCCGTGGACGATGTCACCCCCAGCTTTTTGCCGCTGAGGGCGGCCGGACTGACGTCGTTGATCGGCGAGTCCTTGCGGGCAATGAACACCGACGGGCTGGTGTAATATTTCTCGGTAAAAGCAACTTTCTGGCGGCGCTCCAGGCTCATCGACATGGACGAGATGATCGCATCGTATTTGCCGGCGACGAGATCGGGGATCATGTCGTCCCACTTTTCGATGATGAACTGACATTCGAACCTGCCCGCGTCGCAAAGGGCGTTGGCGATATCGATGTCAAAGCCTTGCAGCTGGTTATTTGCGTCAAGGTAGTTGAAGGGCGGAAATGCACCTTCGACGGCAACTCTCAGAGGCGTGCGATCTTGCGCAGCCAGCTGCAGCGGCGTGGTGGCGGCAAGAAGGAGGCCCAAACCGCCCACCATCAACGCTCCGCGCAATATAGTCTGAAAGGATAGACGCAACATCGTTGGAAACTCCTTGTGGCGAAATATCGTCCAATAGTGCGCTCCAGCCTTTAATTCTACGTGAACGCTTCTTTGTTAGTGTCCACGTATGCGCCCGTGTCGTGATGGGTTCAGGGGTCTAGGCTTGCACATCGTTGTTCCTTCCAGCTCCAATACGTTTCAGCAATCCTGGATCGCTTCGGGGAGAATTCTATTCCTGATCGCTGTTAGCGGGCTCGGAGCAATCGGACTGGTCGTGCTTTCCGCACTCTGGGCGGGAACCGAGAGCGATGCGGCAGCCCTCGATCGACAACGCCAGCTCGTCAATGCGCGGCTCAGGGAACAGGTCGATCAAGTCGCGCATGTCATCGGTCAATTCGGCAATGGCTACCTCTCCGGCGTTTATCCGGCCTCCCGGGCAGCCGGAGTTTCCTCCAGCCTCGACACGGTTCTGACGGCGGCGGCCGGGAGTGCGATCAGCCACACTGCGATGTCGGCCTTCGGCTATGACCAGGCCTTCGTTGTCGATAGCAAGGCGCAGCTGACCATGTTGACCGATGCCGAAACCGAAAGGCGCTATCGCTGGATGAGACCGCTCTTTCTGCCTCTCCTGAAAGACGCTCGCCTGATGGCGAACCACGGCACCGCTTCCAGCGAACGGACCCCATCATCATTGGAGAGCCGAGCGGCCAACACCGCCCGCTCGAACCATGCACTCGCCAATCTGATGCGGCTCGAAGGCCGGCCGACGATCGTGGGCGTCGTTGCCGTCAACGAAACCGCCGAAGGGCAACCACAGCCGATGCGGCAATTCCTGATCGTCGTGCGGTTTCTCGACGGCGCGGCGCTCGACGAGTTGAGCCGGCAGCAAGGCCTCAACGGCGCCCGCTTCGCGCGAACGGCCGACGCTGATGAAAACGAGGTTGCGTTCCAGATCGACGCAACGGCAAACGGCGAACCGATCGGCTTTATCGTATGGCGGCCTGATCTTCCTGGTTCGAGAGTGATCGGCCGCTTGATGCCGGCGCTTTCGATTGCCGCCCTGGTGATCGCGGTCCTGTTTTCGGTTCTGCTGGTGCGCCTGCGAAGCAGTCTCGGCGAACTGAAGAAAAGCGAGCTGCACGCAAGGCAGCTCGCCTTGCATGATGTGCTGACTGGCCTTCCCAATCGCGCCTTGTTCGCGATGCGGTTCGAGGCGTGCCTGACCGATACACGCAATTCCGCCGAGCGGTCGGCAGTGGCGCTTCTTGACCTCGACCGCTTCAAGGCGGTGAACGACACTTTCGGGCATGCTGCCGGCGACGAACTCATCAGAATGGCTGCGGAGCGGATCCACGCGTTGCTTCGTCCGGGCGACACGCTTGCCCGGCTTGGCGGGGACGAATTTGCCGTGCTTCTCCGGAACGTCAAAGATGATCAAATCCTGCCGTCCATCTGCGAAGCGATCGTTGCCGAACTCGGCAAACCCTTCCCGCTGTTGAGGGGCGAAGCGGTCGCCCGGGTCGGCGGCTCGATCGGCGTCACCGTCGTGCCGGATGCCGGGCGCAATGCCGACGATCTCATGCGTTATGCCGACGTCGCGCTCTACGAGGCCAAGATGGGCGGAAGAGGCCAGTGGCGCGTCTATTCGCCATCCATGGACGGTGGCAGGAATGCGCGTGACGTCCTCAAGAACGAATTGCGGGATGTTCTGGCGAAGAGCACGGCCTTGTCGGCCGGCGTTCCACAACCCGGTCCGATCGGCCACAGACCGGACTTCGGGTCGCTTGAGGTCTACTATCAGACCGTGCATCGCGCCGAGGGCGGATACTCGGCGTCGGGCGCGGAGGCTCTCGTGCGCTGGCGTCATAGTCAGCGCGGACTGTTGATGCCTGCCAGCTTCATCCCTGCGGCCGAGGAAGGCGGCCTCATCGACGCCCTCGGTCTCTGGGTGCTGCGCGAAGCCTGCAGAGCTGCCTGCAAGTGGCCTAAAGACACCTTTGTGGCCGTGAATGTGTCTCCCTCCCAGTTGAGAAGGCCCAACTTCGCCGAGGAGGTCTTCGCCGTGCTTGAAGAGACCGGCTTGCCGCCGTCGCGACTGGAGCTCGAACTCACCGAGTCTTCGCTGATCGAGGATAGCTCGGATGTCTACACGGTACTGAAATCGCTGCGTGGCCACGGAGTTCAGATTTCGCTGGATGATTTTGGAACCGGCTTTTCGTGCCTCAGCCACCTGGTCCGTTTCGACATAGACCGCATTAAGATCGATCGTTCCTTCGTGTCCCAGCTGGGCGCAAAAGCCAACGGCGCTGCCATCATCGGCGCCATCGTCACTCTCAGCCGCAACCTCGGCATTTCGACGACGGCCGAAGGGGTCGAAACCGAATATCAAAGGGACTTTTTGGCCGCCCTCGGCTGCACCGACCTTCAGGGCTACTTCTTCTCCAAACCGGTTCCGCTTCGCGAACTCGAGTGCTTCGGCAAATCCGAAAGCGGCGCCGCATCACGGACGATCGCTCCAGGAGCCATTGCCTGAGCACCGTTTGATCTTCGGCGATCAGGAACTTTCGTCCCGGGCAGCGGTTGACGCCCAGGACGAACGGAGGATGTGATGGGCGAGATCGGCGAGTGGCGGCATCTTTGCGTCGACATGCAGCGGATGTTTGCCGAAGACACGCCATGGCACGTTCCATGGATGGCCCGGATCTCCCCTCAGATCGAGGAACTCGCCGGCCGCTATCCGTCCCGAACGATCTTCACCCGTTTCGTGCCGCCTCAGCATGCGGATGCGATGCCGGGAAAATGGCGCGATTATTACCGGAAATGGTGGATGATGACGGGTGAGCATCTTCCGCATGGCCTCGTCGAGCTGACTTCCTCGCTCGCCTCGCATGTTCCGCCGGCAAGATATTTCGACAAACGCACCTATTCCCCCTGGATCGACGGCCGCCTTCATACGATCCTTCAATCGGAACGGGTCGACACCCTTGTGATTACCGGCGGGGAAACGGACGTCTGCGTGCTCGCCGCGACGCTCGGCGCCATCGATCTCGGCTATCGTGTCATCATGCTGAAGGACGCCGTCTTCAGCAGCGCCGACGACACCTATGACGCATCGCTGGAACTTCTCCACGACCGCTTTTCCGTGCAGCTCGAACTCATGGAGACCGAGGAGTTCTTGAGCGGCCTTGGCTGAGAAGCTGAGACTGCCGCGCCGCCGCGCTGCGACGAAAGCCGGCTTCGGGAATACGGCGTATTCAGCGAGATCGCCTGCGTGAAATTCGATCGCCGCGACGTCGAACGCGACGGGCGCATCCGAATTCTGCCGCCGACCCTTGGTGGATGGTGAAGGCGTGCAGGCGACCCGCCTGCCGGGGTGATCGCGGCCTAGTCGGCTCGCCTCTCGTCTTCGGCTTCTTCCAGAGCTGCGCTCAAAAGTTGGAGTGCGAATTCCTCTGCAGCCTTTTCGTCATCCGTGCATAACTTCAATGGGGCACACCTCGCCTTCAGATTATGGATAAGTCTCCGGCGAAGCTTGGAAACCAGGCGGGACTCCGTCTTGGCGAGAAGCTCCTGCAGGCAGGTGACGGCAATCACTTCAAACATCAGAAGCCTGCCTTCGACTTCACCTTGCGAAGGAATGGGAAACCGCTCGCCGCCCCGCTTCAAATCTCGGTCTGTCGAAAGCATTGATCGCCTCCAAGCCCATAGAGTCCCGTTGCTCTCCGGCATGCCCTCCGCGGCCGCTGCCGTCAGCGAACAAGCAGCCCACAGGGTGAAAATCGGTCACGCATTGACGAGGTCAAGGAATCGACTGCCATGGCGGCCAGCCTTTTCGTATTTAGCCCCGAGGAATGCTGCATTGATCGGGAGACGGCTCCTCAATCCCGTCGCAGCGTCTTACCGGATTCCGCATCGAACAGATGAAGCTTGCCCGGCCGGGCAGCGATCGTTACGGCCTGCCCCGGCTCGAAATCGTGACGTTCAGACAGCACGGCGACAAGCTCGCCGGATCCGTAGCGCAGAAATACCATCGTCTCGTGGCCGGTGGGCTCGGTGACGTTGACGGTCGTCTTCAGGCCGCTCGGAGCGAGCGACAGGTGTTCGGGCCGCACGCCCAGAAGCACAGCCTGGCCATCGGAGGCCTCCGGCGTGAAACCGAGCGCGATCTCATCGCCTGTCTCCGTGACGAAGACGGCTCCATCGGCCTTGTAATGACCTTTCAGCAGGTTCATCGACGGCGAGCCGATGAAGGTGGCCACGAAGGTATTGCGCGGACGGTCGTAGAGTTCCAGCGGCGTTCCCGTCTGTTCGATCTTGCCGCCCTGCATGACCACGATCTTGTCCGCCATGGTCATCGCTTCGACCTGGTCATGGGTGACGTAGATCGTCGTGGTTCTCAGTCTTTGGTGGAGTTCCTTGATCTCCTTGCGCATCTGCACGCGCAGCTTGGCGTCGAGATTCGACAGGGGCTCGTCGAAGAGGAAGACCTGCGGCGATCGGACAATGGCTCGTCCCATCGCCACGCGCTGCCGCTGGCCGCCCGAAAGCTGGCGCGGATAGCGGTCAAGATAGGGCACGAGGTCGAGTGTTTCGGCCGCCGCCTGCAGGCGCTGCTTGATGAGATCGGCCGGCTGCTTCTGGAGGCGCAGCGCGAAGACCATGTTCTCGGCAACGGTCTTGTGCGGATAAAGCGCATAGCTCTGGAAGACCATCGCAATATCGCGGTCCTTCGGCGGCAGATTGTTGACGATCTTTCCGCCGATCGAGATGGTACCGCCGGTAATGCTCTCGAGCCCTGCGACCATGCGCAGCAAGGTCGACTTGCCGCAGCCGGAGGGGCCGACGAGCACCACGAACTCGCCGTCGCGAATGTCTATATTGACCCCATGCAGGATATTTAAGGCGCCGTATGCCTTCCGCGCCTCTGAAATATTGACCTCAGCCATATGCCTCCCACTCGCTTTCCGGTCACCCCAGGCACACACTCCAGGGGATGAATCTCTCGACAGTATCCAGCGTATGAGGCACAGCGAAAACGCGCTCTGCCACAACCCGAAATACCTTCAAAACCTCCTCCATGAAACGTTTCATTTTTTATTGACTTTTTCCGCTTCCCGTCTAATGCTCAATGATGAGACCGAGAGGAGCGGTTTCAAACAAGAATTATGAAACGTTTCATTTTCTTGTTTACCAGATAGTTCTGCACGAGACCAGTCCCAAATTCGGGCCGGAGCCTATCCGGAACACTGGCTGGCGGCAGCGCACCAAACGTGGAGGAGGAAGACATGAAAGTCGAAATTTACGATGCATTGATGCGCCGTCAGGCAAGCCGCCGCGACGTTTTGCGGGGAACGGCAAGTGCGGCGGCTCTGCTCGGCCTGTCCGGCGCGATGGGCGGAATTGTCGGCACCGCATTCGCCGCCGATGACCTACGCGCGCAGATCCTGCAGATCCCGGGCGTGGGCAAGGGTTCGCCGACGGACGCGGACTGGCAGAAGGTCGGCGAGCTCTGCCTCGGCCCGACTAAGGCCAATGTCAATCAGGGCGAATTCGCCGGCGTCGAGCTGACCTTTATGGGGCTCAACAACCAGAATCTGCACAACTTCCTGTTCCGCGGCTTCCTGAAGCCTTGGGAAGCCTATACCGGCGCCAAGATCAACTGGATCGACCTTGCTCAGGCCGATTACAACGCCCGCCTTCAGCAGTCGATCGCAACCGGCACGGTCGATTTCGACATCCTTGAAATGGGCGCGCCTTTCGAAGGCGATACCGCCGGACGCGGGCTTCTCGACGAGATGCCTGATTGGGCTGCAAAGCAGGTCGAAGCCGACGACCTGGTGAGCTACCTGAAGCCACCGGTTGGCACCTGGGACGGCAAGACCTATCGTGTCACGATCGACGGCGACTGCCACACCTTCGCCTATCGCAAGGATTACTTCGGCGAAGGCTCGATCAGCGGCATGGCCGAGCCGCCGAAGACCTGGCAGGAGGTCAACGCAGCGTCCAAGGCGCTGATCGGCAAGACCGATCCCTTGACCAGCCAGCCGGCCTACGGCTATCTCGACCCGCTCAAGGGCTGGGGCGGCTTTGGCTTCTATTTCATCGAAAACCGTGCGACGGCCTATGCCAAATATCCCGGCGATCCGGCCTGGCTGTTCGACCCCGAAAATATGAAGCCGCTGGTTAATAACCCCGCCTGGGTCCAGGCAATCCAGGACGTCCTGGATTTGATCGCAGCCAAGGCCTATCCGGCCGATCAGATCAATGCGGACCCCGGCACCACGGCCTTCTCGCAGTTTCTGGCAGGCACCGGTGCAATGCTGATGTGGTGGGGCGATGTTGGCTCCGGCGCCCGCACATCCGATACCTCGGTCGTCGGCGACGTGGTCGGCTTCGGCATCAACCGCGGCTCCAACCGCGTCTACAACCGCAAGACCGGGCAGTGGGAAGACAAGTATAACGAGGCGCCCAACATGGCCTACCTCGGCTGGGGTATCTATGTCACCAAGCGAGTCTCCAGTGACGAGAAAAAACGCAAGGCGGCCTGGTCTGCTGCAGCCCATCTCGGCGGCAAGGATCTTTCCCTTTGGACGTCGGCCTATCCGTCCGGCTTCCAACCCTATCGCCAGTCGCACTTCAACTACGACGAATGGGAAAAGGCAGGTTACGACCGCGCCTACATCGAGGATTATCTGGGTTCGAACGCCGACAGCTACAACCATCCGAACGCTGCGATCGAGCCGCGCATCCCCGGCATCTTCCAATACTACTCCGTTGCGGAGGACGAATTGGCGAAGGGCTTTGCCGGACAATACAAGTCGGCACAGGAAACGGCGGATGCAATCGCCGCCGCCTGGGAAAAGATCACCGACCAGATCGGCCGTGATAGCCAGCTGAAGCTCTATCGGACGAGCCTCGGGCTCTGATCGATTGGCATAAACGCGCTGGCGGACTGAAAAGGCTCCGCCGGCGCCCATCCTGTCCGGGCGAGGAATATCAATGTCGACAGTCGAAGGCGACCTGCTCCACACGGTCGAAGCCGGCTCCATTTCCGCGAGCCGCCGTTTCTGGGGCCGCGCGGCTCTGTGGCTGAGCGCCATATGGTTCATCGCATCCTTTGTATTGGAAGCTGTCCACGAACTTGGCTGGACCGATTGGGGCTTTGCCAATTGGCGGCCGGTTCTCTACGCCTATTTCATCTGGGCCGCGGTTCTTTGCGTCACCCGCGTCGTCATATACGGCGAGGCCGGCAAGAAGGCGCTATTTGTTCTGCCGGCAGCACTCTTCGTCGTATCGATGGTGGTCTTCCCGCTGCTCTTTGCGCTCTGGATCGGCTTCTCCGACTGGAACCTCGCCTCTTCGGCCGGGCGGCGCTTCAACGGGCTTGATAATGTGCGCCGGATGATCGCCGATCCGTTCTATGCCAATGCCTTGCTCAACATGATCCTTTATTGCCTTGCGATTGCCGTCGAGTATGCGATCGCCTTCGGCCTGGCGCTGCTCCTCAACCAGGAAATCATTGCCCGGAAGTTCTGGCGGGTTACTTTCCTCGTGCCCTTGATGTTGTCGCCAGTCGCGGTGAGCTGGATGGTGGGCAAGTCGATGCTGGAAACCCGTTTCGGCCCGATCGCGCGCATGGCCCGCTGGCTCGGCTGGGAAAACCCGTCCTTTTTCGGCGATCCGCTGACGGCGCGCCTTTGGATCATGATCATGGACGCCTGGACCTTCATTCCCTTCATGATGATCATGCTGCTCGCCGGACTGCAGGCCTTGTCGAGGGAGGTGCTGGAGGCGGCAGAAGTCGACGGCGCCACCAAATGGCAGCGCTTCTGGCAGGTGATTTTCCCGCTGATGCTGCCTGTGTCGGTCACGGCAGTGATGATCCGCATCATCTTCAAGCTCAAGCTCGCCGACATCATCATCACGGTGACATCGGGAGGCCCCGGCGGGGCGACCGACTCCGTCACCAGCTTCATCTACCGCGAATACCGAGACCGCTCGAATGTCGGATATGGGACCCTGCTCGCGCTCGTCTATCTGGTGATCATCGTCTTCGGCATGACAGTGCTGATGAAGATCTCCGACCGTATCGTGAAGCGGATGACAGGAAGGCTCTGATGGTTCGCATCGATTTCGAAAAATACGGACGCGGCCAGCGCATTCGCTGGTGGGCCATGCGTTTGGCCGTCTACGGCCTGCTCGTCATCTGGGCCTGTGTCTGCATCTTTCCGCTATTCTGGACGGTTTCGACCTCGTTCAAAACAGCCGCAGATGTCATGCGCGGCAATCTGATCCCATGGTTCAATTTCGCGCCCAACTGGCTCGGCTGGCGTTCGCTCGGGATCTCTCCCGATACGATTTCCCAGATCTCGACGGTGCGTGACGAGTTCATGCGCAGGCTCTGGAACAGCGTCATCATTTCCGTCACGGCATCCGCGCTTGCGGTTGTGCTCGGATCGCTCGCCGCTTACGGCCTCAGCCGCTTCTCCTACAAGTTCGGCCATATGCGCAATTCCGACATTTCCTTCTTCTTCCTGTCGCAGCTGATTATGCCGCCCGTCGTCCTCGCCCTGCCATTCCTGGTTCTCTACAAGGAACTGGCGCTGCTCGACACCTATGCTGGCATGATCGCCGTTTATACGCTGATGGTTCTGCCGATCGTCGTCTGGATCATGCGCGACCAGTTCGCCACCATACCGGTCGAGCTCGAGGAGGCCGCGCTGGTCGACGGCCTGTCGATCTGGGGCGCATTTGCCCGCATCATCGTGCCGCTCGTTCTGCCGGGCATGGTTGCCGCCTTCCTTTTGGCGCTGATCCTGTGCTGGAACGAATATTTCTTCGCCGCGCTGCTGACCTCCACCAACACCAACACCCTGCCGGTGATGATTGCCAGCCAGACAGGCAGTCAGGGCATCAACTGGTGGTCGATGGCCGCCCTTTCTACCGCCGGTATCCTTCCGCTGGTCATCGTCGGCGTCGTGTTGGAAAAGCACATCATCGCCGGGATGACCGCAGGAGCGGTGAAATAGCCGCGGGACGTTTGAACATGGCAAAGATGCCCACAGTCAAGGATGTCGCCGAATATGCGGGCGTCTCCGTGGGCACCGTTTCGCGTGTTCTGTCGGGCGAAGCCGCGGTCAAACCCATGTTGCGTGAAAGGGTCAACGACGCCATTTCGGCGCTCGGTTACCGACCGAACGTGACTGCACGAGCCTTGCGCACCAGCAGAACCGACGTCATCGGCCTCGTCGTTCCCGACATCACCAATCCTTTTTTTGCGCAGCTTGCGGCAAGCATCGAGCGCGCGGCGCTCGAATGCGGTCACAGCCTGATGCTGGCAAGCTCGCATAACGACAGCGAGGCGGAGCAGAGCCATGTTTCGGCTTTTCTCGACCGATCGGTGCGCGGCATCATCGTGGTGGCTTCGAGCGACGGTTCTGGTCTCGATCTGCCAGCCTCGGTGCCGGTCATATCGCTGGACCGGCGTTTCGGCATCTTTCCCCTGGTGTCGACCAACCATGCGCAGGCGGCCACACTGATTGCCGATCATCTCTATGGGCTGGGGCACCGGCGCATCGCCTATATTGCCGGGCCGACCGACACCGAAGCGGGGCGCATCCGCAAAGAGGCCTTTGTCAGCCGCATGGACGGCTTCGGCAAGACCGGCGAGCCTGTCGAACTGGAAATCGCCTATGGCAGATTCGACTACGAATCCGGCGAAAGAATTGCCCGTGAGCTGCTTTCGCGCCCGCCACAAAGCCGGCCGACGGCGATCGCTGCCGCCAGCGACCAGCAGGCGATCGGTGCATTACGCGCCGCCCGTGACCTCAAGATCGACGTGCCGCGAAAACTGTCCGTCACAGGTTTCGACGACATTTCGCTTGCCAATCTGGTGGTGCCGCGGCTGACAACCATCCGCCAGCCGGCCGACATGCTGGCGCGGCGCGCGGTCAGCCTTCTCCTGGAGGAACCGCCGGGCAAGGGGGACGAAATGGTGGACGGATCGCTGATCGTGCGTGGTTCGAGCGGCCCGTGCCCGCAACCCGGCGCACCGGCCCGAAAACCGGAATCGATTCTCGGAAAGCCCGATGCGTAGATCCAAACAGTGGGAGCGTCCTTTGTGCGTCCGAAAGGGCGCGCGGCACTCCAGGGCGGATGTCGCCGGACACAGAAATTGAAGCACGGCCGGGCGTACCGGCTAGAGAAAGGATGGAAGATCAATGCTCAAGGGAATTCGGGCCGAACTCAATGGCGACATTCTTCAGGCACTTAGCAACATGGGACATGGCGACTATCTCGTCATCTCCGACATGAATTTTCCATCGGATTCGATAGCCCGCCAGACGCGTCTGGGTAAACTGCTGACCATGGAAAACATTCCCGCGCCGCAGGCGATCGACGCGGTCCTTTCGGTCCTGCCTCTGGACACGCCGATTCAGCCGTCGGTTGGCCGCATGGAAGTGATCGGCAAACCAGATGAAATCCCGCCGATCCAACAGGAAGTACAGTCGATTGTCGACCGGGCCGAAGGCAAGCCGTCGCCGATGTATCCCGTCGAACGCATGGCGTTCTACGACATCGCCAAAAAGGCTTATTGCGTGATCGCGACCGGGGAATTGCGGTTCTATGGATGCTTCCTTTTGACCAAGGGCGTCATTCCAGCGGAAGAGGCCGTCAGATGAGCGAGAAAAGCGGGATCGTCATTTTAGGCATTTTTGCCGCCGACACCGCCTACAAGGCAAAGCGCCTGCCCCATATCGCCGAGACGCTGATGGGGTCGGGTTTCACGCTCGGGCCGGGAGGCAAGGGCTCCAACCAGGCGATTGCCGCGGCAAAGGCAGGCGGCAAGGTGACTTTCATTTCACGGGTGGGCAACGACGCGTTCGGCGCGATGGCCCTTGCGGCCTATGCGGAGGCGGGCGTCAAAGCCAATGTGATGAAGATGGAAGGCGTTTCCACGGGCGCCGCCTTCATCTTCGTCGACGAGGTGAGCGGCGACAACGCCATTATCGTGGTGCCGGGCGCCGCGGGGCTGATCGGCGTCGAAGATGTCGAAGCGAACCGGGCGGCGATCGAAAGCGCCGCTATTTTCATGACACAGCTCGAACAGCCGCTGGAAGCGGCCTTGCATGCCTTGTCGATCGCGAAAAGGGCGGGGGGCATTACGATCTTCAACCCGGCGCCTGCCGGCGCCATCCCGGACAGCATCTACGGCTTGTGCGATTTCATCGTTCCCAACGAAGTCGAAGCGGCGGAATTGGTGGGCCATGCGATCGAAACCGATGAGCAGGCACGTGCAGCGGCACACACGCTGGTCGATCGGGGCGCGAAAGCAGCGGTCATCACGCTCGGCGCCCGCGGTGCGTTCTATCACACCGCCGGTCAGAGCGAATTCGTGCCCGCATTTTCGGCGGGAAATGTCATTGACACAACCGGGGCCGGCGACGCCTTCGTCGGCGGGTTCGCGACGGCGATTTCGGAAGGCCGGGCGCCAACCGAGGCCGTCCGCTTCGGCTGCGCGACCGCCGCAATCGCGGTAACACGGCCGGGCACGGCTCCCGCCATGCCTTCTCGCGCCGAGATCACCGCCTTGCTGGGCTCCTGATGATTGAATACCGCAGAGGAATTGGGCGAGGCGTGTCAGCCTCACCATTTCCTGAAACCATCAAGCAAGTCTTTGGCGCGGCTGGAAAAATCTTTGGTTCCATAATCTGTCTTATGCGATTTTTGTTTGTAAGGGCTATTTAGTAATGCGACAGTTGGGCCAGTTAGAGATGCGACAGTCTCGCCTCTCGA
>NZ_JACIFV010000032.1 GCF_014197535.1 Rhizobium aethiopicum | reverse complement strand
ATGCGGAAATTCATCATCATGATCAACACTATTCTCAAAAGACGAACCCCATGGAGCGAACCGCAACAACACGGTTGCTGAGGTGCCCCGCAGGGCCTCGAAGGACGGGCCGGCCACCGGCGTTCCATGCGGTGATATCAGATGCAGCCCAGCGGCCTGCCTGTTGCTAAAAACTGGTGATATCAGCGCATTGCTGCAACATGGCTGCTGTTTCGGCGCCTGAAATTCGCCTATCAAGAGAACATCTTCATTTTCTTGCCGTAATCCTTGCCATTTGCTCGCATCAGTTTTGAACGGAGACTGTCCTGTCCATGATCAAGAAATTCATACTTCTGGCTGTCGCAGCAAGCTATCTCAGCGCCTGTACGACGACCGATCCCTATACGGGTGAGCAGAAGGTTTCCAATACGGCGGGTGGTGCGGCGCTCGGCGCGCTCGGCGGCGCCCTCGTCGGCGTGGCCGTCGGCGGCGGCGGGCACGGCAAGCGCAACGCAGCGCTGATCGGCGCCGGCATCGGCGCGCTGGCCGGCGGCGCGATCGGCAACTACATGGACCAGCAGGAAGCCGAGCTTCGCGCCCAGCTCGAAGGCACCGGCATCTCCGTCACCCGTCAGGGCGACAACATCATCCTCAACATGCCCTCGAACATCACCTTTGACGTCGACCAGGATGCGGTCAAGCCGGGCTTCTATCCGACGCTGAATTCGGTGGCGATCGTGCTGCGCAAGTTCAACCGCACGCTGATCGACGTCAACGGCCATACGGATTCGACCGGCAGCCTGCAACATAACCAGGACCTGTCACAGCGCCGCGCGCTGTCGGTTGCCGATTATCTCGGCGGCCAGGGCATCGACCAGCGCCGCGTCTCCGCTGTCGGCTTCGGCCCCTCCCAGCCCGTCGCCTCCAACGCCTCCGAGGCCGGCCGCGCCCAGAACCGCCGCGTCGAAATCCAGATCGCGCCGATCACCCAGGGCTGATGCAGGCACTCTCTTTCAGACGACAGAAGGCCGGGTCATCGCCCGGCCTTCTTCGTTTCTGCCGATTGCATCAATGCTGCATCGTCGCGCCCTTGGTGATCTTATCGACGACCTTCTTGTCGGCGCGCAGCGCGATGCCGACGACCTTGGCGTCGTCGGGGGCATATTCGGCGAAAACGGCGCGGTTGGCGGCATCATGGCCGGTAGCAAACATCTCCTCGATGAAGATGGAGGAGGTTACCTCGCGCTCCAGTGCGCGGCGATGGATGGTCGAGATTGTCGCTTCGTCGGCGGACAGCACGATGATCGGCTGGATCGATAGCGGGTTGTAGAGATTGCCGGCGCGGTCCTTGTAGGGCTCGCCGATGATTTCAGGATGTTGCCCGGCGATGCCTGTCGACAGGAAGGCTGTGACGTTCAGCTTCTGCCAGCCGGCAAGATTGTTTCGCAGGACGATCGCAATTTTGGTATCAAACATTCCAGTCTCTCTCATCAGGGTATCGAAACGCGTTGAGCCAGGATTTAACGCCGCAGGTCTTCGAGGGTCTTGAACGTTTGTGCGAGCCGCAGCGGGGCAGCGGCATGCTGGCCGCGCCCGCCACCAGCGGTATCCTGACGGCGCCCGCCTTTCCCGGCATCGAGCGGATCGAGGCGCAGTTTTCCGGCAATGTCTTCGAGCCGCACCGGCACGATACTTATGCGCTCGGGGTGACGCTGCACGGCGTCCAGACCTTCACCTATCGCGGCGAGCGACGCTTCAGCCTGCCGGGGCAGGTGATCGTTTTGCATCCGGACGAGGAGCACGACGGCGGGGCGGCGACCGAGGCCGGCCTGCATTACCGCATGCTCTACCTGGAGCCTTCGTTGCTGATGGAATGCCTGGAGGCGGAGAAGATCGGGCTTCCCTTCGTCGAGGAGCCGGTCATCGGCGACGGGGCCTTGGCTGAGGTGCTGCTGGGCGCGCTCGGCGAACTCGATCGGGAGCTGGACGAGCTTTTCGTCGACGATTTCGTCAGCCGCGTCGCCGGCGGCTTGTCGCGACATTCGCAGGTGCGCCGCCGGCCACTGCGCGCGGTCGCCTGGCGGCAGGTGCGGGCAGCGCGCGATTATCTGGAGGCGCATGCGCTCAGGCCCGTGCGCTCGGGCGAACTGGAGAAGATAACCGGCCTCGACCGCTTCACGCTGTCACGGCATTTTCGGACGGCCCTTGCCACCAGCCCCCACCGCTACATGCTGATGCGGCGCCTGCAGCAGGCGAAGGCGCTGATGGGCGCGGGCGAAGGTTTCGCCGATGTGGCGGCTGCGACGGGTTTTGCCGACCAAGCGCATTTCAATCGCCATTTCAAGAAGGCCTACGGCATCACGCCCGGCCAATGGGCCAGCCTCAGACGGGGTTTTCCGCAAGGCCGGAACGGCGCGCGATAAAGCGGGCAAGCGCCGGCCCGATCAGCAGAATGACCAGGAAACCGCCGGTCTGCATCGCCATCACGAAGGGGACGTCGACATCGCTTGAGGCAGCGATGATGGCGACGGAATCGGCGCCGCCGGGGCTGGTGGCGAGATAAGCCGTCAGCGGATCGATGCCGGCGAAGACATGAAGTGCCGCCGCCATGCAGCCGCAAAGCGCCATCAGCAGCACGATGCAGGCGGCGACCCGCGGTAGGGCCCGCGCCACATGGCTGATGATCGAACGGGTGAAGCGCAGGCCGATGCTCCAGCCGACCAGCGCATAGGCGATGGCAAGCAGCCACATCGGCAGCTCGATCTTCAGGATGCCGATGCCTTGCAGGAAGGCGCCGAGAAAGAGCGGCACGATGATCATGCCGCCCTGGATGCGCAGGCGGCGCACGCCATAGGCGCAAAAGCCAGCAAAGGTGATGGTCGCCGCAAAGGCCGGCCAGTCGACTGCGGGGAAGAGGACGAGCGGCGGCGGCTCGCCGCCGTCGGTCGCCACCCAGAGGCGCGAGATCACCGAAGCGCCGACGGCGACGAAGACGACGCGCAGATACTGCATGAAGGCGACGAGGCGGGCATCGGCGCCATAGGCTTCCGACATGATGACCATGGCGGAGGCCGCACCTGGCGACGAGCCCCAGACGGCGGTCGTTCCCGGCAGCACCTGCCAACGCGTCAGGAGCCAGCCGAGACCGGTGGCGATGGCGATGACCGAGAAGACGAACAGCAGGAAGAGCGGCGCGTCCTTCGCCATGGCGCCGAGAATATCAGGGGTGATGGTGCGCGCCATCATCAGGCCAACGAGGACCTGACCGAACTGCAGCGGCTGAAGCGGCACGCGAAGCTTTCCCTTGCCGACGGTCAGCGCCAGCACGATGGCGGCAACCATCGGTCCGATCAGCAGCGAGGCGGGCAGGGCGAAGAGTTCGAGAACGACGGTGAGGGCCGTGGAAAGCGTGAGCAGCAGCGCCCATTTCGGCAGGCCGGCATCCCGCATCAGGCGGCGTGCGTGGCTGAGTGGCATGAATCCCCGTATGTTTCCAGGCCGGTGCCAAGTCCTAAGGGTGAAGGTGGGAGGAAGCTCCGGCATGACGAAGAGAGGCCGGCTCAAGGGCCGGTCGGCGCGGCCTCGGTATAGGCGGGGGCTGCGAGGGCGGTCAATTGCGAAATCTGGCTTCCGGCGACGCAGCATGCGAATTTGATTCAAGCCGCCGCCCTCAAGCCTTTGTTATCTCATCAGAGTCGAACATGCTCGACGAGGAAATCGAGCAGGGCGCGCACGCGCGCCGGCAGCGGTCCGCCCTGGCCCATGTAGACGGCATAGAATTCCTCGATATCGCCGGGATTGGCCGCTTCCAGCACCGGCACCAGCCGGCCGGCTTCGATATCGGCGCGCACGGTGAAGGCGGCCAGCCGCGCAAGGCCGGCGCCGACAAGCGCCAGATGGCGCATGGCTTCGCCATCTCCAACCTGCACGCCCGGCGTGATCGGCACCGTCACCGTTTCGTCGTCCTCGCGCAGCGGCCAGCCCTCGACGGCGCGGACGTAGGAAAAGCCGATGCGGCAATGGCGGCTGAGATCGGCGACGCTGTGCGGTTCGCCATGACGCCTGAGATAATCGGGCGAAGCGACGATGAGCTTGCCGGTGGCGCCTAGCTTGCGGGCGATCAGGCTGGAGTTCTTCAAGGGGCCGGTGCGGACCGCAACGTCGGCGCGCTCTTCCATCAGATCGACCACCCTGTCGGTGTGGGTGATATCGAGCGTGACAGCGGGATGAAGCGCCATGAAGGCGGGCACGAGCGGCGCCAGCAGATGATTGCCGAAGGAGCCGCTGGTGTTGACGCGGATGCGGCCCGAGGCCTGTTCGCCTGATGAAGCCTGGCGTTCGGCCTCGGCGATATCGGCAAGGATGGCGATGCTGCGCTCATAGAAGGCGCAGCCCTCCGGCGTCAGTTGCAGCTTGCGGGTCGAGCGGTTGACGAGGCGGGCGCCGAGGCGCGCCTCCAGCCGGGCGACGAGCTTGCTGACGGCCGATGGCGTCATGCGTCGCGCCGTGGCGGCTGCGGAAAAACCGCCGCGCTCGACGACATTGACGAAGACTTCCATCTCGCCGGAGCGGTTGATGTCCTGACGGCTCATGATGAATTCAAGTCACAGATGATGTTCTGTCAGGCAATCTATATCAACAGGATGGCCGCGTCTATCTCAGAGGAAACACGGAGACAGATCATGGAATATCGAAATCTCGGCGCATCCGGCCTTAGGGTGCCGGTTTTGAGCTTCGGCGCGGGTACGTTCGGCGGCAGCGGCCCGCTGTTCGGCGCCTGGGGCAATACCGATGCCGAAGAGGCCCGGCGGCTCGTCGACATCTGCCTTGAAGCCGGCGTCAATCTCTTCGACACGGCCGATGTCTATTCGGCCGGTGCGTCCGAAGAGGTGCTCGGCCAGGCGATCCGCGGCCGGCGGGATGCCGTGCTGATTTCGACCAAGACCGCGCTGCCGATGGGCGAGGGGCCGCAGGACTGGGGCACCTCGCGGGCGCGGCTGATCCGCGCGACCGAGGATGCGCTGCGCCGGCTCGGCACCGATTATATCGACCTCTTGCAGCTTCACGCCTTCGATGCCTCGACCCCGGTCGAGGAGGTGCTGTCGACGCTCGACGGCCTCGTCGCCGCAGGCAAGATCCGTTATGTTGGCGTCTCGAATTTTGCCGGCTGGGAGCTGATGAAGTCGCTGGCGGCGGTCGAGCGCTGGGGCTATCCGCGGTATGTCGCCCATCAGGTCTATTATTCGCTGGCGGGGCGCGACTATGAATGGGAGCTGATGCCACTCGGCGCCGACCAGGGCGTCGGCGCTCTCGTCTGGAGCCCGCTCGCCTGGGGGCGGCTCACCGGCAAGATCCGCCGCGGTGAGCCGCTGCCGGCCGCAAGCCGCCTGCACGAGACGGCCCAATACGGCCCACCTGTCGACGATGAGAGGCTGTTCGATATCATCGAGGTGCTGGATTCGACCGCAGCGGAGACCGGCAAGACTGTGCCGCAGATCGCGATAAACTGGCTGCTCGGCCGGCCGACGGTATCGAGCGTCATCATTGGCGCCCGCAACGAGGATCAGCTCAGGCAGAACCTTGCCGCGGCCGACTGGCGCCTGTCGAAGGATCAGATCGAAAGGCTCGACGCGGTTAGCGCGGTGACGGCGCCTTATCCTTATTTCCCTTATCGACGGCAGCAGGGCTTTGCGCGCCTCAATCCACCGATCGTCTGAGGCGGCCGCGGGCCGGCCTGTCCATGGCCTCTGGTCTACAACAAAAGGGGAGTGAAACTTTTCCCAATCTTAACTGGACAGCCGCTTTGACTTGCCCCATACCCAGCCTGCTGCATATCTCCTTAAATCGGAATCGATGTAAGACGAAATTATGCAGCAATTTTAAAGTTCTACAGTGTCCATGTACGTCTGAACGGACGTGCGGCGCAGTAGTCTGCGGGACGCGGTCTCGTCTACGCTGAATGGCAGGGAGATCAAAGGGATGGCGCTGAAGGACGCAAAGGCTGGAACACGCAACGAGGCGGGGATATCCGCCGTGCTCGGTATTCTCAAACAGAGCTTCGGCGAGCGCTTCCAGACCGGCCAGTCCTTCCGTGAACAGCATGCGCATACGACGACCTATATCCCGTCGCAACTGCCCGATGGCGTTCTCTTTGCCGAAAACGCCGATGACGTGAAGATGGCGGTCAGGGCCTGTGCGGCGCACAAGGTGCCGGTGATCGGTTTCGGCACCGGCTCCTCGCTGGAAGGTCAGGTCAATGCCGTAAGCGGCGGTATTTCAATCGATTTCAGCCGCATGAACCGGGTGCTTGAGGTCAATCCGGAGGATCTCGACTGCACGGTCGAACCCGGTATCACCCGCGAGGCGCTGAACGTCCACCTGCGTGATACCGGCCTGTTCTTCCCAATCGATCCCGGCGCCAATGCCTCGATCGGCGGCATGGCGTCGACGCGGGCCTCCGGCACCAATGCGGTGCGCTACGGCACGATGAAGGACAATGTGCTTGCCGTCACGGCAGTCACCGCCAATGGTGAGGAGATCCGCACGGCGCGGCGTGCCCGCAAGTCTTCGGCCGGCTATGACCTGACGCGGCTCTTTGTCGGCGCCGAGGGCACGCTCGGCATATTGACCTCGGTGACGCTGCGCCTGCAGGCGATCCCGCAGAAGATTGCCGGCGGCGTCTGCGCCTTTCCGAGCATCAAGGCGGCTTGCGATGCCGTCATCATGACGATCCAGATGGGGATCCCGGTGGCGCGTATCGAGCTGCTCGATGCTGTGCAGATGCGAGCGTGTAATGCCTATTCCGGTCTGTCTTATGCCGAATGCCCGACGCTTTTCCTCGAATTTCACGGCACCGACGAGACCGTGCCGCTGCAATCGGCAGCCTTCGCTGAGATCGCGGCCGAATGCGGCGGGGGCGAGTTCCTTTGGACCGCCAATGCCGAGGAGCGGACGAAGCTCTGGAAGGCGCGTCATAACGCCTACTTTTCCGCGAGGGCGCTGGCGCCGGGGCTTGCCGCACTTTCGACCGATGTTTGTGTTCCGATATCGAGGCTTGCCGATTGCGTTTCCGAAACGCAGGCGGATATCGAGGAACATGGGCTGCTCGGCCCTATCGTCGGCCACGCCGGCGACGGGAATTTCCATGTGCTGCTGTTGTTCGACGACAAAAGCGCCGGCGACATAGCCAGGGCCGAAAGCTTCGTTGAGCGGCTCAACCGCCGGGCACTCGATATGGACGGAACATGCACCGGCGAGCACGGGATCGGGCAAGGCAAGATGGCCTTTCTGGAGCAGGAGCTCGGAGGCTCGGTGGATCTGATGCGACAGGTGAAGCAGGCGCTCGATCCAGACGGTATCTTCAATCCCGGCAAGATTTTCCACCAAGGCTGAAAACGGAATATTCTCATGAACTTGGGCCTTGCCCATCGCATGAATAGCGCTAGTGTCGACAATAGAACCCTGAACATTGTCGGCAATACAATCCCGAATGGAGAATCCTTGCATTGGTAGGCCGGTTCCTCGTCTTTCTGGGGGGAGTGATCGTCGTAGTGCTGTTTGTGGCGCTGCTTGCGCCGCTGTTCATCGACTGGACCGATTTCCGCAAGAACTTCGAGGATCAGGCAAGCCGCATCATCGGCAAGAAAGTCACCGTCCACGGCACGGTGGATGCCCGTCTGTTGCCGTTTCCGTCGGTCACGCTGCATGACGTGCGTGTCGGTCAGGAGGCTGACGGCACGCCGATCGTCAAGGTCGAACAATTTTCCATGGATGCCGAGCTTGCGCCTTTCCTGTCGGGCGAGGCGCTGATCTTCGACATGCGCGTCGTCAATCCGAAGGTGCGCCTCAGATTGCTCAAGGACGGCACACTCGACTGGATGCGCGGCAGCCGCGCCGAAATACCGGCCAAAACAGTCGTTCTCGAAAATGTGCATGTCAGCGGTGGCGAAGTCGACTTCCTCGACGACCAGTCGGGCCGGGCGCGCCGCATCACCGGCCTGAATGCAGAGATGTCGGCCAAATCGCTCGCCGGCCCCTGGCGTGTCGAGGGCGATGCGGCCCTCGACGGCGAGCACGGCAATTTCTCGATATCGAGCAGCCAGCCGGACGAGAAGGGCGTGCTGCGCATGCGCACGAAGCTGTCGCCGGATAAACATCCGGTCAGTATCGATCTCGACGGCGAACTGAAGCTGGTCGACCGCAAGCCGAACTATCAGGGCCAGCTTTCGGCGGCGATCGAAACCGGCAACAGCGCCAGGTCCGCCAACAAGAACGAGCAGCCGCCGAGGCTCAAGGGCCGCTTCGAGCTTACCAACGAACGTATCCGCATTCCCGAATACCGGATGGAGATCGGCCCGACGGACGATCCCTATGTGATAACCGGGGAGGCGACGCTCGATACCGGCAACGCGCCGGAATTCCTGTTGACCGCCGACGGGCAGCAGATAGACGTGAACCGCATCGGCAATCAGGGCGCGGCCGGCAAGACGACGCGGGATGCCGCAGTTTCGGCGCGCCAACGGTTGAATTCTCTGATCGATATCGTCGCGCAGGTGCCGATCCCGCAGGTGCCGGGCAAGGCAAGCGTCAAGTTGCCGGCCATCGTCGCCGGCGACACGACGCTGCGCGATGTGCAACTGGAGCTGGAGCCGGCCGGTACCGGCTGGATGATCGACAGCGCCGTCGGCACGCTGCCGGGGCGCACGCAAGTGGAAGGCAAGGGCAAGCTCCTGCTTCAGGGAGAACCCTCGTTCAACGGCCAGATTGTGATGGCCTCGAACCAGCCAACGGGGCTAGCCTCATGGCTGGCCGGCTCGGTCGACCCGGCCATCCGCCAATTGCGGCAGGCGGGCTTTTCCGCCAATGTCAGCCTCACTCATGAATTGCAGCGTTTCGAAAATCTCGAAATCGCCGTCGGATCGGCGACGCTGAAGGGCCGGCTGGAGCGGCAGGCGATCTCCGGCCAGACGCCGACCCTGTCGGTGGCGCTGAATGGCGACACCCTCGATCTTGACGCGCTGCAGGCGCTGGCCGGTCTCGCGACCGGGCAGGAGAGCGGCGACAATGTCCTCGACCATAAGATCGCCGCACAGCTCAAAGCCGACAGGTTCACCGCCTTCGGGGTCGACGCCGAGAATGTCGAGACCACCTTCACCATCGCCGACGGAGCGCTTGCGGTCGACCGGCTGTCAGTCAAGAATGTCGCGGGCGCCGAGCTGACGGCGACCGGCCGGGCCGAAGGCTCGCTGCTCGACTATAAGGGTGCGGGCGAGATCACCTTCAAATCGGCCGATCCCGGCGGCTTCTTCACCATGCTGCGCGAGCATCTTCCACACCACCCCGTGCTCGACCGGCTGGTGCGCAATGCCGGCTGGTATGGGAATACGGCGTTGCGCGGCGCGCTGACGCTCGGTGGCGACGAGGGCGATGCGCTGACGGTGACGCTGGCCGGCGTCTCCAACGGCAGTCGCGTCAACCTCGATTACCGCATGTCCGATCTCCTGGCGCTGACCGGCAACGGCACGACGAGCCTGGAGGCGACGCTCGAAAACGCTGTGCCGTCGATCCTGTTCGGTCAGGCCGGGCTCGACCCGCTGCCGGTCGATGTCGGCGCGAATGGCCGCTTGACGCTCAAGGTGAAGGCGTCGGGCAACGATCCTGCCGATGCGGCGCTGACCTTTGCGACCGACCGGACCTCGTTTACCGCGAAGGGCAAGGTTGACGTGCGGCCGGAGAGCTTCATGAACGGTCAGATCGCGCTTTCGCTCGACAGCGCCGATATCGACCCCTATCTCATCATGAACGGCATCGCTCTGCCGCAGACCGGAACGGGGTTGCCGTTCGGCCTGCAGGTCAACGCCGCCGTCGATAGCGACAAGATCGTCTTGTCCGATCTCAAGGGACATGCGGCCGACAACGCGTTTTCCGGTGCGCTGACCTTCGACCGCAAGGCTGCGAAGACGACAGCGAGCGGCGAGCTGACGCTCGCCAAGGCAGATGCAGGCTGGCTCGGCGAGGCGGTGTTCGGCCAGATCGTCGATCCCGCCAACGGCACGCTGTCGAAGGCGCCGCTGGGCCTGCCCACCTTCAAAGATCTGGACGTCAAGGTGAAGCTGTCGGCCAAGGAGTTCTGGCCCGGACTGCCGGAAACGGCAGTGTCCAATTTCACCAGCAACGTCGCCTATAAGGGCGACGAGTTGCAGCTCAACGACATGGCCGGCAACTGGGATGGCGGCAAGCTCTCCGGCAACCTGCTCTTCACCAATGCCGATGGAACCGGTTTCTTGCAGACGAAGCTGGCGCTCGCCGATTCCGATCTTGCCGGGGTCATCTGGCTGCGTGACGGCGCGCCGATTGCCAACGGCAAGTTCGGATTGTCGCTGTCGATGGAGGCCTCGGGCAAGACGGTTGGCGAGATCGCCAGCTCGCTCAATGGTTCGGGGGAGCTGAGACTCGGCGATACGAGCATACGCGGACTGAACCTTGCCATCCTTCCGCCGCTGCTTGCCGCCACCGACCCGATGCAGGAACAGATCAATGCCGGCAAGGTGCATCCGATCGTCGAGACGTTGCTCAACAACGGCGAGGCGAAGCTGCCGCCACTCGGAATTCCCTTCAACATCACCGACGGAACGCTCAGGGTGCAGAATGTGACCGTGGCCAACGATCTGGCCCGGGTTACCGCTGACGCACAGATCGCCTTGCCGGAGGAGCGGATCAGCGCGACGGTCGGCATCGGCCTCAATCCAGGCGCGGAGGCGCTTCCGGGTGTCGAGCCGGCGCTGAGGCTGAACTTTTCCGGCATGCTGCCGTCACCCGGCAAGACGATGGACGTGACCGATATCACCAGCTACCTGTCGCTGCGTGCCTTTGAGCGCGAGCGGCGGCGCGTCGAGCGGCTGCAGGCGATCGTGCTCGAAAAGCAGCGGCTGCGCCGCGAAGTGGCGCTCTATCGTTTCAATGACGCCGAGCGCGTCAGAGCGGCCGAAATCGAACGGCAACGGCAGGCGGAGGAAGAGCGGCTGCGAAGACTGGCGCAGGAGGCGGCTGCACAGAAGGCCGCTGCCGCGGCGGAGGCCGCACGTGCAGCGGAGGCAAAAGCCAAGGCTGATGCGCAGGCGAGGGCGGCCGCCGAGGCGGAGGCGGCCCGGCGCTCCGGGCAGATGCAGCCCGGTCAGCTCGATTTCGACCATCTGCCGGGCATTCAGGCGCAATGAAGACGCGTGGGGTTTGCGTCGCCTGAGATGTTTCAGGTTTTTATTTGAATTCCCGGCGTCACGGCCGGCCGCCACAGCCGGCCTTCGCCCATGAAAGCACATGGAGCCGCAGCGCCGAGGACAGGTTGCTGTCCGGCGGGCGGTGGTCGTCGATCTCGGAAATCAGGGCGGCAAGCGACATCGAACGGCTTGCCGCAATCGTCTTCAGCTCAGCCCAGAATTCATCTTCCAGCGAAAAGCTGGTGCGATGGCCATGCAGTGTCGCCGAGTGCTTGCGGATCATCAGCCGGATCACATCGCAGTCGGCTTGGAGGATCGATTCAAGGAAATCGCGCAAGTGGCTGATCGCCGATTCGTTTCCGGCTCTTCAAGCTTTGCGTGAAGCTTCATGCGCCGTCGTCGTCCGTCTCGATCCGGCCGTCGCGGTGAGCCTTGTCGGCCTTCTCGTTCAGGCTGCGGGTGAGCTGCTTTTCGGTCTTGGTGCGGCCGAAGGAAATGCGGTTCTGCTCGGCCTGCTTCTCCTTTTCGGAGCGGGCCTGCTTTTTGCGGAACTGACGCAGATTGATGATTTCGGCGCTCATGCGCGAGGCTTGATCCTTATGAAAAAGGGAGGCTCGGCCTCCCTTTGAAATCACTGTTTCTTGCGGAAGGAGTCGAGCGAGACGACGGAGCCCGGCTTCTTCTCTTCGCCGTCGGCCGGTTTTGCGCCGGCGGCTTCATCGGGCTTTCCTGCCGCGTCAACGGGATAGGCGGTGATCTCACCGGACGGCAGCTCTTCGCCGTCGGCAAGCGGCACGTCGAATTCGAGCTCGAAATTGACGGAGGGATCGTAGAAGCCGCGGATCGCATTGAAGGGTATGACCAGCTTCTCCGGAACGTCGGAGAAGGAGAGGCCGATTTCGAAATGCGTCTCGGTGATCTTGAGATCCCAGAACTGATGCTGGATGACGATGGTCATCTGCTCAGGATATTTGGACTTCAGGTGCTGGGAGATGCGCACGCCCGCGGCACCCGTGAGGAAGGTGATGAAGAAGTGGTGGTCGCCGGGCAGACGACCCGTCGTTGCTACCTCCGCCAAAACCTTGCGGATGACGCCGCGAAGTGCATCCTGCGCCAGAATGTCGTAGCGGATATGATCCTGCCCCATGCTTTACCTGTCTTTCGTCGGTTCTGAAGTCTTTTCACAAGGTATATGGCACGTTCAGGCGCCTTGGGAAAGTCCGGAGCCGAGTCACGCGTAGATCAGCATACATGATTTCAGTGTGAGGGAGAAGGTGAAGGCTTCTGTTGCCAGGTGCCTTCGGACCCCGCCTAGAGGTGCGAACCACTAGGACTTTGATTGAAGTGTCACACCGCGATTAAGCAGCGAGACGAGCTTCCGCATAGTTGTCGTTTGCAACTACAATTTTAGCCCGATAACGGCGGTACAATGCCGAGCAAAAAGTCGATCTTTACACCCTTGTCGATCCTATTTCGCCCCCATCAAAAGCCGGCCTTCGATCCCGCCGGTTTTTGGTGGAGGCGCCGGGTACCGCCCCCGGGTCCAATAGGTTTATTACACCGCTCATTTATTGCCATAGCCGGCCCGAGAGCCGGCAAGGCTGATATAATGATTTCCTTCGCCCAAGAAAAGGGCAAACGTCATAAAAGCTTTATGTCGGGCGGCAGAAAGAACGGGAAAATATCCGACTGCGATTGGTTTCTTCAAGCCGACGGCATAAATTGGAGAAAATGGAATCAGCGCGACATGCAGCAATATCTCGATCTCCTCGCCCATGTGATGGAAAAGGGCTCCGACCGGGGCGACCGCACCGGCACCGGCACGCGCTCGGTCTTCGGCCATCAGATGCGCTTCGATCTCGAGGAAGGCTTTCCCGTCCTGACGACGAAGAAGCTGCATCTGCGCTCGATCATCCACGAGCTTTTGTGGTTCCTGAAGGGCGAAACGAATATCCGCTATCTCAAGGAGAACGGCGTCTCGATCTGGGATGAATGGGCCGACGAGAACGGCGATCTCGGCCCGGTCTACGGCGCTCAGTGGCGCTCCTGGCCGGCGCCTGACGGCGGCCATATCGACCAGATCGCCAATCTCGTCAAAGGCATCGTCAACAATCCGAATTCACGCCGCCACATCGTCTCGGCCTGGAATCCGGCCGAAGTGGACCAGATGGCGCTGCCGCCCTGCCATTGCCTGTTCCAGTTCTACGTGGCCGACGGCAAGCTCTCCTGCCAGCTGTATCAGCGCTCCGCCGATATCTTCCTCGGCGTGCCCTTCAATATCGCTTCCTATGCGCTTTTGACGATGATGGTGGCTCAGGTGACGGGGCTGAAGCCCGGCGATTTCGTCCACACGTTCGGCGACGCGCATCTCTATCACAATCATTTCGATCAGGCGAAGCTGCAGCTGACGCGCCGGCCAAGGCCGCTGCCTTTCATGCGCATCAACCCTGATGTGAAGGATATCTTCGGCTTCAGGTTCGAGGATTTCGAGCTGGCGGGCTATGAGGCCGATGCCAGCATCAAAGCGCCGATCGCCGTCTGAAGCTTCACTCGCAGTTTTAATTTTAATTAGCCACATTCGACTTGAATGCGATCTCTTCGTAATATAACCAGACTGCATAAGGGAGTTGCAACCAAAGATTGCAGTCAATGAGAATCAAGAGAAAACGCGTAAAAATGCCGTCGGCAACATCAATTGTTGCTCGCAGCTATCCTGACAATATAATTGGCGTTGAGAATAGATTGCCGTGGCATCTTCGTACCGATCTTCAGCTTTTCAAGAGAAGAACGTCTGGTCATGCCATCATCATGGGTCGGAAGACCTTTGAATCGCTTGGAAATAGGCCCCTACCAAATCGAACAAATATTATATTATCGCGGTCCGAAATCCTTTCTAACTCACCTGATATTAGATGGGCGAGGGACGTCGAGACGGCTTTACTATTCGCTGACGTAAGTTCGATAATAGCTGGCAAGCTGGAATTTTTTGTTATTGGTGGAGAGCAGATATATAAGATATTTGAGCGTTATATAAATCAGGTTTTTCTGACTGAAGTCTTCTGCGGCCCTATTAATGGGGATGCTAAATTTGAAACTGACTTCGAGAAGGATGCCGTCGGATCAAAGTCCGAATGGAAACGTGGGTTTGAGGACGAGTACCCAAAGAGTGAACATGATCAATTTCCGTTTCGCATAACCCGTTACGAGAGGCGAAAGCCAGAACATAGATTCAAATCTAAAGAAGAGTTTATGGGTCGGGAGCCGGATTTCGATAAATACTTTGAGTTGTACGAGAAGAAAGTTGTCGCTTCGGACAGTGAAGGCGTGCAGTTCGAGTTCTTCCCAGAGGATACGCGTTCCACTAAGTCTTGAACGCGGTCGCGCCTGAAAACGAACTATTTTCCAATTAAATTGACCAAGTTTCTCACGCTGCGTTGAAAGCCGGTGCGGTGATACCTATAACGGTCACCAACGCATCCACCGGTCAGCCCCCACGGTCCCGGATGCGGGGAAGACTTAACGAATAACGAGGTTTTGATGCCCTGGAGCAATCAGAATGGCGGCGGCGGCCCTTGGGGCGGCGGCGGTAACAATCAGGGACCATGGGGCCAGGGGCCGAACCGCCCGCGTGGCGGCAAGGGCGGACCGCCTGATCTGGAAGACATCATCCGGCGCGGCCAGGATCAGCTGCGCAATATCGTTCCCGGCGGTTTCAATGGCGGCGTGGCCGCGATCGTGGTGGCGATCGTCGCCGTTTTCTGGCTGATTCAGTGCGTCTACACCGTCCAGCCGGACGAACGCGCCGTCCAGCTGCGCTTCGGCAAGCCGAGAGAGGAAATTTCCATGCCGGGCCTGCATTTCCGCATCTGGCCGATGGACGCGGTCGAGATCGTGAAGGTGACGGAGCAGCAGCAGAATATCGGCGGACGCAACAACAGCAATTCGACGGCTGGACTGATGCTTTCCGGCGACCAGAACATCGTCAACGTGCAGTTCTCCGTGCTCTACACGGTCAACGACCCGAAATCCTATCTTTTCCGTCTCGAAAATCCAGCTGAAACGCTGCAGCAGGTTTCCGAAAGCGCCATGCGCGAAATCGTCGGCCGGCGCCCGGCACAGGATGCCTTTCGTGACAATCGCGGACCGATCGAAACCGAAGTGCGCAACATCATCCAGGATACGATGGATCGCTACGGCGCCGGCATTGCGATCAACCGCGTGACCATCGAGGACGTCGCACCGCCGCGTGACGTGGCCGATGCCTTCGAAGAAGTGCAGCGTGCCGATCAGGACAAGCAGCGCCTCGTGGAGGAGGCGAACCAATACGCCAACCAGAAGCTCGGCCAGGCCCGCGGTGACGCGGCCCGCATCCGCGAAGCAGCAGCGGCCTATAAGGACCGGATCGTCAAGGAGGCTGAAGGTGAAGCGCAACGCTTCGTTTCGATCTACGACGAATATTCCAAGGCTCCTGACGTGACGCGGGAGCGGCTGTTCCTGGAAACCATGGAACAGGTGCTGAAGGGTTCCAAGAAAGTGATCATCGACCAAAAGGCCGGCGCCGTGCCCTATCTGCCTCTCAACGAGATAAACAGGCCGACGCAGCAACAGCAGCAACAGGGAGGCTGAGACCCATGTCGAACAGACTTCCCGTAGTTCTAATCCTCCTGGCGGTCGTGTTGGTCGGGGTCTATTCCTCGGTCTTCGTCGTGACCGCCCGCGAACAGGCTATCGTCGTTCGCTTTGGTGAAATCCAGTCGGTCAAGACTGACCCCGGCATCTATTTCAAGCTGCCTTTCGCCTTTGCCGATGCCGACAGGGTGCAATACGTGCCGAAGCAGGAGCTGCGCTTCGACCTCGACAATATACGCGTCCAGGTTTCCGGCGGCGCCTTCTATGAGGTAAATGCCTTCCTCATCTACCGCATCAACGACGCGCGCCGTTTCCGCGAAACGGTGTCGGGCGACAGGGAGGCGGCGGAAGCGCGGCTTCGCACGCGCCTCGATTCCGCCTTGCGCAGGGTCTACGGCGTGCGCAGCATCGAGGCCGCTCTCTCCCGAGAGCGCGTGGCGATGATGCTCGAGGTGCGCAACGAGCTGCAAGCCGATGCGGAGACGCTCGGCATCACGCTCGACGACGTGCGCATCAGCCGGACCGACCTGACGCAGGATGTTTCCGAGCGCACCTATAACCGCATGCGCGCCGAGCGACTGGCGGAAGCTGAGCTTCTGCGCGCGCAGGGCAACGAGGAAGGTCAGCGCCGCCGCGCCGTTGCCGACCGCCAGGTCGTCGAGCTGACTGCCGGCGCACAGCGCGACTCCGAGATCCTGCGTGGCCAGGGCGATGCCGAACGCAACCGCGTCTTCGCCGATGCATTCTCAAGAGACCCCGGTTTTTTCGAGTTCTATCGCTCGATGGCAGCCTATTCGGCAGCGCTTTCATCGCAGGACACAACGCTGGTCCTGTCGCCGGATTCGGAATTCTTCCGCTATTTCAATAAGGCTGCCGGCGCCGCGCCGGCCAGCCCGTCTACGTCGGTTCCCGCAATGCCCGGAGCAACCGCTCCGGCGGCGCCAGGCCAGCCGGCGAACTGAAAACACGGGATCTGTTTCCCGGCAAGATCGAGAAAGGGTCGGCCCAGCGCCGGCCCTTTTCGGCTTCAAGAGCCAAGGCCGGACTTTCGTGACGGTCCATCGGATTGCACGGGGATTTCGCGAAAAGGTGATTTCACCCTCCATCATTCCGCCTTATGCTGGTGCTGAATATGCGCATTTACCCCCTTATGAGGAAGCTTGATGGCCCCCACGATTCGCTTGCCCTTCAGACGAACGCTCGCGCTTCTGGCCAGCGCCACCATGCTGGCGCAAGCTGGCATGAGCGGTATTGCTTTTGCGCAAACCACGCCTGAAACAGCAGCGCCCGGGGTTGCCGCGCCTGTTCCGGCTGCTCCCACGCCACCTGCATCTGCCACGCCGCAGCAGACGCCACCGGTTCAGACCGTCGTGCCGACCAACGGTCCGGCTTCCGTTGCCGATCTCGCCGAAGGGTTGCTCGATGCCGTGGTCAACATCTCGACCTCGCAGAACGTGAAGGATGACGAAGGGGTCGGTCCGGCGCCGCGCGCCCCTGACGGGTCACCATTCCAGGAGTTCTTCAACGACTTCTTCAACAAACAGCAGGGCAACAAAGGCCCCAACCATAATGTCAGCTCGCTCGGTTCCGGTTTCGTCATCGATCCGGCCGGCTATATCGTCACCAATAACCACGTGATCGAGGGCGCCGACGACATCGAAGTCAATTTCGCCAACGGCTCGAAGCTCAAGGCGAAGCTGATCGGCACGGATACGAAGACCGATCTTTCCGTGTTGAAGGTCGAGCCGAAGACGCCGCTGAAATCGGTGAAATTCGGCGATTCCAGCGAGATGCGCATCGGCGACTGGGTCATGGCGATCGGCAATCCGTTCGGATTCGGCGGTTCGGTGACGGTCGGCATCATTTCCGGGCGCGGCCGCAACATCAATGCCGGCCCCTACGACAACTTCATCCAGACGGATGCGGCGATCAACAAGGGCAATTCCGGGGGGCCGCTCTTCAACATGAAGGGTGAAGTGATCGGCATCAACACGGCGATCATCTCGCCGAGCGGCGGCTCGATCGGCATCGGCTTCTCGGTACCGTCCGAACTTGCTTCCGGCGTCGTCGAGCAGTTGCGCCAGTATGGCGAGACGCGGCGCGGCTGGCTCGGCGTGCGCATCCAGCCGGTGACCGACGACATCGCCGACAGCCTCGGGCTCGACACCGCCAAGGGCGCACTGGTCGCCGGCGTCATCAAGGGCGGCCCCGTCGACGACGGCTCGATCAAGGCGGGCGACGTCATTTTGAAATTCGACGGCAAGGCGGTCAATGAAATGCGCGACCTGCCGCGCGTCGTGGCAGAAAGCACGGTCGGAAAAGAAGTCGACGTCGTGGTGCTGCGCGACGGCAAGGAGCAGACCGTCAAGGTGAAGCTCGGCCGGCTCGAAGACAGCGATCAGGCGGCATCCGGCGATGCAGCGCCCGATGGCTCGCAGGACGGCGTGATCACCCCTGATCCCGACGAGAACAACGATATGGATCAGCCGGATACTGGCGATCAGGCAGCGCCCGCACCGGGTGCGCCGGCGCCGGACCAGCACCAACAGGGCCAGGTATCGCCGGATGAGGCTACGCCGAAGAACGTGCTCGGATTGTCGCTGTCGCTCCTCAGTCCCGAAACACGCAAGGCTTTCGGCATCGCCGAAAGCGTCGACGGTGTCGTCGTGACGGAGGTGGAGCCCGGCTCCGCCTCGGCCGAAAAGGGGTTGAAGCCGGGGGACGTTATCGTCGAGGTGGCGCAGGAGTTCATGAAATCCCCGGATGCGGTCGCGGCCAAGGTGAAATCGCTGAAACAGCAAGGCCGTCGCAACGCCCAGCTGATGATCGCATCGGCAAACGGCGATCTGCGGTTCGTGGCGGTGCCGATGGAATAGGAGAACTGCGGCGGTGGGGACCAGGTGCCGCCTTCCTGTTCTCGCTCAACCTCTCCGCCCTCATTCCTGTGACAAGCACAGGAATGAGGCGGAGAGGGGTTGCCGCGCCGCCTTTGTTGTACATCCGTCTCCTGTTGAAATCGGACGTTCAAGCCGTCACAAAATCGGTCTTCCGATAACCCTGAATATAAAGTAGCGCCGTCAGGTCGGCGTGATTGATGCGCATCTGCGCCTGAGCGGCGACGGTGGGCTTGGCGTGGAGGGCGACACCGGAGCCGGCGAGCTGCAGCATGCCGAGATCATTGGCGCCGTCGCCGACGGCGATTGCCTCCTGTGGCGAAATGCCGAGGCTTGCTGAAATCTCGTTCAGCGCATCCACCTTTGCCTGCTTGCCGAGGATAGGTTCGGCGACGAAGCCGGAGAGAATACCATCCTCGTCCAGCAGCGTATTGGCGCGGTTTTCGTCGAAGCCGAGGGTGGCGGCGATGCGGCGGGTGAAGACGGTGAAGCCCCCGGAGACGAGAGCGGTGTAATGACCTTTCGCCTTCATCGTGGCGATCAGCTCCGGCCCCCCCGGCGTCAGTGTGATGCGCTTGGCGATGACCTCGTCGACAACCGAGATCGGCAACCCTTTCAGGAGGGCGACGCGCTCCCGCAGGGCGGGCTCAAAGGCGATCTCGCCATTCATGGCGCGAGCGGTGATGTCGGCGACCCTCTCCTTCAGGCCGACTTCGGCGGCAAGTTCGTCGATGCATTCCTGGCCGATCATCGTCGAATCCATGTCGGCGATCAGCAGCTTCTTGCGGCGGCTGTCCTGCTCCTGGATGACGAGGTCGATGGGGGCGCTTGATATGACGGCGAGAAGATTGGCCTCGGCGGCTTGCGCATCCGTGCCGTCGCGCAGTGCGATGTCGCAGGCAACGCCGTCGGCCAGCCAGTAGAGGCCGGAAGCGGTTACTGCCTCAGCCGCTTGTTCGGCGATGCCAGGAGTAAGCACAGGATTTGACGGATTGGCAACAAGCGTGGCAACGAGGGCCATGATGGAAAACCTTCTGAGCGTAGAGAACGCGATCCTGATAACCGGGCCGACCGCCAGCGGCAAGTCCGCGCTTGCCGTCGAATTGGCCAAACGCCATGGCGGCGCGGTCGTCAATGCCGACAGCATGCAGGTCTACGACACATTGCGGGTGCTGACCGCGCGTCCGTCGGAGGAGGAGATGCAAGGCGTGCCGCATCATCTCTACGGCCACGTGCCGGCTGGGGCCGGGTATTCCACAGGCGCCTGGCTGCGCGATGTCTCGGCGCTTTTGCCGGCGCTCAGAGCCGCCGGGCAGCTACCGGTCTTCGTCGGCGGCACGGGGCTTTACTTCAAGGCGCTGATCGGCGGTCTCTCCGACATGCCGGATATTCCCGAAGCGCTGCGGGAAGAATTGCGCACGCGACTCGTGGAGGAGGGGCCGGACGTGCTTTACGCCGAGCTTTCTGACGTCGATCCCGCGATGGCGGCAAGCCTCAACCGCCAGGACGGCCAGCGCATCGTCCGGGCGCTGGAGGTGATCAAAGCGACGGGACGCTCGATCGCTGATTTCCAGGGTCGGTCAGGGCCTGTGGTGATCAATGCCGACGAGGCCCGCAAAATTGTCGTTCTGCCGGACCGGGCGGTGCTGCATGCCCGCATCAACGGCCGTTTCGAAAAGATGCTGCAACAGGGTGCGGAAGACGAGGTAAAGGCGCTGCTTGCGCTCGGCCTGCCGGCCGAGGCGCTTGTCATGAAGGCCATCGGTGTGTCGCAGATCGCGGCGATGCTGAAGGGCGAGATGACGCGCGATGAGGTGTTGAAGAAAGGGGCTGCGGCGACACGGCAATATGCCAAGCGGCAAATGACCTGGTTCCGCAATCAGATGGACGAGAGCTGGCAAAGGCTGAGCGCCTAGGCCTCATCCCCGTTGCGGACCTTCCGCACCAGTATACGCGATATGCGCCTGCAGCAGTCTGGCGAGATCGCTGACCGCTGCTTGCAGTTGCGCCTCCGGAAAGCCGCCGAAACCCAGCATAAGGCCAGGGTGCGCCGGCGGGTCCGCATACATGGGGGAGATGGCGCGAACCGCGATGCCGGAAGACAGCGCGCGCGCCGCGAGCCGTACATCGTCGATTTCTGCGGGCAGCCACAGGAGAATGTGCATGCCCTGGTCGCTCGGCTGAATGCGGCACCCCTCGGGCAAGGCTTGTTCTAACGCCGACAGCAGGAATGCCCGACGTTCGGCATAGAGGCCGCGGATCCGCCGGATATGGGCTTCGAAATAGCCTTCCTTCATGTAAGCGGCGAGAACATGCTGTTCTGATGTCGGCGAATGCCGGTCGAGAATGGCGCGCGCACCGGCGAAGGCTTCCGCGAGCTGAGGAGGGGCGATGACATAACCGAGGCGCAGCGAAGGAAAGAGGACCTTGCTGAAGGTGCCGAGATAGATGACGCGTGAGGGGCAGAGGCCCTGCATCGAGGGGAAGGGGTGGCCGGCGTAACGCAATTCGCTGTCGTAATCGTCTTCGACGATCCAGGCGCGGGCCTGGTCGGCCCAGGCGATCAGGGCGTTGCGTCGCGCCATGCTGAGCGGCATGCCGATCGGATACTGGTGCGACGCCGTCACGAATGCGGCGCGCGCCTGCGGACAGAGTTCGAGGCCGCGCTCCACGTTCATTCCCTGCGTATCGACCGGGATGCGGTGCGTGCGCAGGCCGAGATCGTCGAGCACGGCGGTGAGGCCGGGATAGGCCGGGTCTTCGGCCCAGACAGGATCGTCGCGCGACAGCAGCACGCGGCCGGCCATGTAGAGGCCCTGCTGGGTGCCCGATGTGACGACGACCTGTTCCGGTTCGCAATGAACCGCGCGGGCGCGGCGGACGTGTTCGGCAATGGCGAGGCGCAGCTCGAGCAGGCCCATCGGATCGTGATAGCCTGATGGGGCAGCCTCTTTGGACGCACGCACCCGATTGCCGAGACGGCGCCAGTTGTCGTCAGGCGCAATGCCGGAGGCCGGGACTGATACGGCGAAGGGAACGGGCGGGTGAGGGACGAGCGCGCGGGCGACTGATATCAGCCGGGCGGCCGGGGCGGGCAGATCCAGAGTATCCGCAACCGGCGCTGCCGGTGGCGGCGGAAGCACGGGCGTCGCATCCATCAGAGCCGTGGCAATACGGGTTCCGGCTCCGACTCTCGCTTCGAGATAACCTTCGGCGGTCAGTTGGTCGAATACCTCGACGACGGTGCCGCGGGCGATTTTCAGGGAGGCTGCGAGCGTGCGCGTCGAGGGAAGGCGCTCGCCGGGCCTCAGCTCGCCGCGGGCAATGGCGCTCCTGAGAGCCTGTGCAAGCTGGCGGCTGATATTGGCGGTTCGATCGATCGCATGGAGCGAAGGGATCTCGATGTTGCTGCGCCGCTTGGACATTGAAAATGGTCCATGAAGATTCTTGAAAATGGCGCTTCATGATGAACCAATTTTCCGCAAGAAGGAAGCGAGTGGCGGCCTCTGGAAAATGGAAATGCAAGATCTTCTCGTCGTTTATATCGCCTATGTCATCGCGGCAGGCAGTCCCGGGCCAAGCAACATGGCCATCATGAACGTGGCAATGCGCCAAGGGCGCCGGCCGGCGCTTGCACTCGCCGCCGGGGTGATCACCATGTCGACCTGCTGGGGTCTGATCGCGGTCACCGGCATTTCCACATTGTTGGTCCGCTATGCTCAGGCCCTCATCGTCCTCAAAATTGCGGGTGGGCTCTATCTCCTCTGGCTCGCCTGGAAGGCCGCTCGCTCGGCCGTTGCCGCGGATGGGCCGGCAGGTGAGTTCTCCCGGCCTGCTGCCGCGCTCGGCGCGCTGTATCGGCGTGGAATCCTGATGCATCTCGGGAACCCGAAGGCGGTGCTGGCCTGGGTGGCGATCATGTCTCTCGGCCTCAGGCCTGGCGCGTCGCCTGAAATGGCCGTCATGGCTTTCGCCGGCTGCGTGCTTCTCGGGATCTCGATTTTTTCCGGTTATGCCGTGCTTTTCTCGACGGCGCCGATGGTGCGCGGGTATGCGCGGGCGCGCCGCTGGATCGAGGGAAGTCTTGCCGTCTTCTTCGCCGGCGCGGGTTCGCGCCTGCTGTTCTCCCATTGACCGCCCTTTGAGGATTGCATCATGTCTCCTTCGCCGTTTCATGGCCTGTCGGCCTTTCCGCCAACGCCTGCCGATCCGCATGGCCGGATCGACACTGAGGGGCTTGGCCGCTTGCTGGAACGCCTGTGCGAGTCAGCTGTGGCCTCCATCGGCCTTCTCGGCAGCACCGGGATTTACGCCTATCTCACGCGCGAGGAGCGGCTGCGGGCCGTCAAGGCGGCGGTGGAATGCGTCAATGGCCGCGTTCCGCTGGTTGTCGGCGCCGGCGCTCTGAGGACGGACCATGCCCTGGATCTGGCGAGGGACGCCGAGGCTGCCGGCGCGGATGCGCTTCTGCTTGCGCCTGTGTCTTATACGCCGCTGACCCAGGAAGAGGCCTACCAGCATTTCCTCGCAGTGGCGAAGGCGACCAGGCTTCCGCTTTGCATCTACAACAATCCCGGCACGACGCACTTCACCTTCAGCCGCGAGCTTCTGCAGCGCCTCTCCGATATCGAGACGATCAAGGCGGTGAAGATGCCGCTGCCTGTTGACGGCGACTTACGAGGGGAGCTTGCGCTATTGCGGGAAAGGACCGATCTCGCGATCGGCTACAGCGGCGATTGGGGCGCGGCGGAGGCACTGCTTGCAGGCGCAGACGCCTGGTATAGTGTCATCGGCGGCCTGCTTCCGCGCACGGCGCTCGCTCTGACGAAAGCGGCCATGGCCGGCAATGACGGCGAGGCGCGGCGGCTCGATGATCTGCTGCAGCCGCTTTGGGAGGTGTTCAAGGCGTATGGAAGCATTCGCGTGGTCTATATGATGGCCGAGCATCTCCTGGATATCCGGGCGGAGCTTCCGCGTCCCCTCCTGCGGCTTGGGCCGGCGGACCGCGAGCGTGTGCTCGACATTGTCCGGCCGCTGATCGAGCTGGAACATCAATCCTTGTTGTAAAGGCTGCTCAGCGGCTTTTTCAGTATGCTTTCGCGCAGCGACGGGCCGGGTTCCCGGCGGGTGATCGGTGGCTGATCGGCCGGCGGCGCCGGCCGGGGAAAGACCGGTTCCTCGCGACGCAGTTCGCGGCGCAGCGCGTCCAGCCGCGGATCGATCGGGGCCGGCTCGGCGGGGTCCAGCCGCGGCGCCTGCGGTAGTAATTCGCGCCGGTAGGATCCGAGTGGCGCCGAAGCCGGCGCGAGCGGGGGGACGGGCTTTGTGTCGAAAGCCTCGTCGGCTTCCTCCGCCTCATCAGAACCCGGCATGGATGCCGCAACGCTCTGCTGGAAATTTGAAATGTCGGGGCTGACGGTCACCGCCCGCATACGGGTGACGATCTTGCGTAGATCGACCGTGTCGGGATCTTCCTCACTGTGCTTGTTATTGGCGCTGGCGGCCTTCGGCAGGAGGCTTTCGTCGACATGGGAGAAGCGCATGCGCATCGGCACGCTGATCGCCTCGCCGAAGGCGATCGCTTCGCCATTGCCGATCGAGGAGATGAAGCTCGTCGTCGAGATCGACGAATTCGGGATGGCCGAGCGGATGATTTCCTGGTCACGGTCATTGGCAAGGCGCATGGCAAAGAGCGTCGAACATTGCGACAGGATCGTCTGGTCGAGCTCGCCCGGCCGCTGGGTGATGATGCCGAGCGAGACGCCGTATTTGCGGCCTTCCTTGGCGATGCGGGCGATCGCCTGGCGCGTCGGGATGAAGCCAAGGTTCGGATCGGACGGGATATAGCGGTGCGCTTCCTCGCAGACGACGAGCATGTGGATGGCGCCATCGCTCCAGAGCGCCACCTCGAAGGCCATGCGGCAGAGCACCGAAGCGACCGAATTGACCACCTCGGAAGGGATGCCCGCCAATTGGAAGGTGCAGATCGGCCTGCTATCGCCGGGAATACGGAAGATCTGCGCGATGGTATCGGTGATCGTATCGCTGATCGTATTGTTGGAGAACATGAAGTGATAGCGCGGATCGTTGATCGCAGCGATGAGGCGCATCTTCAGCGACCGCAGGGAAGGCTTTTCCGTACGGCCTTCCAGGCGGCCAATGCGCTCGTCGATCAGCGCCAGCAGGTCGGCCATGCGGTAGGGGACGGGTGTATCGGCAGTAATTGAGCTCTTTTCCGTCGTGCGGCGCACCAGAGAATTGTCGCTGCCACGGAAGGCCCGCTTGGCCTCCGGCATGATGTCGCGCAGCATGTCGAGCTCGTCGGGCACCGGCGGACGGCCGCGGAAGACGACTTCGGCAAACTCTTCGAGCCGCATCAGCCAGAAGGGCAGGTCGAGCGTATCGGTATCGATGGTGACGGCGTGTTTGGGAAAGGCGGCGGCGAATTCATTGTGCGGATCGAGGATCAGCACGCGCAGCTTCGGATCCGCCGCGATCGCCTTGTGCAGGAGCAGCGACACGGCCGTCGATTTGCCGACGCCGGTCGAGCCGACGACGGCGAAATGCTTAGAGAGCATCGAGGGGATATGGATCGCCGCATCGATGCTTTCGTCCTGCGTCAGCTTGCCGATGACGGCGGTCGTCCCCGTTCCGGCATCATAGATGCGCATCAGGTCGGCGGCGCGGATGCGATGGGCGATGGCGCCGAGATAGGGATAACGCGATATACCGGTCGAAAATTCCTCGCGCCCGTCCTCATCGACGCGGACTTCGCCGAGAAGCTCCGTCTCGATCTTGAAATAATTGTCCTCGCCTTCGCCCCAGGCATGGCTGCCGGTATTCATGGAATAGACGAGGGCGACGACGCGGTTGCGGCCGACGCTGATCGAAATCAGCCGGCCGACAGACCAGAGTTCGGTGAGATCGGTGCCGCCCTGTTCGGCGACGGCGGCAATGGTCGCCCTGGAGCCGCTGCATGCAACGACGCGGCCGAGAAAGCGATTTCCCGGCGTATGGCCGTCGCGTCGATCGTGCTCGCCTGCCTTGCCAGACATGCGCAAGTCGTTGTTGAGCAAAGGCTACTCCTTGCAGTAGCGTTAAAGGATAAAGTCGATCCTTTAACAAATCCTTCATCCTATCGATTTTGAGAGGCGCGGACGCGGGGCAGTTTTTTATTGCGGCATGCGTTGACGCTGCGAAATTTTCTGTCTATCACTTCCCGCCATGAAAATCGCAACGGCTCTTATCGTGGTGGGAAGGCGCATGGGCAGGATGGTGTAACCATCCGGCGATAGCCACCCATGCGCTAGATGACAGGTCCTCCGGGGCCTTTTTTTGTGCCCGAAATCGGGCTCCCGGCCACAAACGCAAATCCCAGCATCAAACGGAAAAGACAGATGAGCACGGACAATCAGGCGGCAGGCAATCGGATGACGGGGGCGGAGATCGTTCTCAAGGCGCTGAAGGACAACGGCGTCGAACATATCTTCGGCTATCCCGGCGGCGCGGTCCTGCCGATCTATGACGAGATCTTCCAGCAAGACGACATCAAGCACATCCTCGTCCGCCACGAGCAGGGGGCAGGCCATGCGGCCGAAGGTTATGCCCGCTCCACCGGAAAGGTCGGCGTCATGCTGGTCACCTCAGGTCCGGGCGCTACCAATGCGGTCACGCCGCTGCAGGATGCGCTGATGGATTCGATCCCGCTCGTCTGCCTGACCGGTCAGGTTCCGACCCCGCTGATCGGCTCCGACGCCTTCCAGGAATGCGATACGGTCGGCATCACCCGGCCCTGCACCAAGCACAACTGGCTGGTCAAGGACGTCAATCAGCTCGCCGCCATCATTCACGAGGCCTTCCGCATCGCCCAATCCGGCCGTCCCGGGCCCGTCGTCGTCGATATTCCGAAGGACGTGCAGTTTGCGACCGGCACCTACACACCGCCCGCCGATTACGCGATCCAGAAGAGCTACCAGCCGAAGATCCAGGGCGACCTCAACCAGATCCATGCAGCGATCGAACTGATGGCGAATGCGCGCCGTCCGATCATCTATTCCGGCGGCGGCGTCGTCAATTCCGGCCCCGAGGCCTCCAAACTGCTGCGCGAGCTGGTCGAACTCACCGATTTCCCGATCACCTCGACGCTGATGGGCCTCGGCGCCTATCCCGCTTCCGGCAAGAACTGGCTGAAGATGCTCGGCATGCACGGCTCCTACGAAGCCAACATGGCGATGCATGATTGTGACGTCATGGTCTGCATCGGCGCCCGCTTCGACGACCGCATCACCGGCCGCCTCAACGCCTTCTCGCCGAGCTCGAAGAAGATACATATCGATATCGATCCGTCCTCGATCAACAAGAACGTCCGCGTCGATATCGGCATCCGCGGCGATGTCGGCCATGTCCTCGAAGACATGGTCCGCCTGTGGCGGGCGCTGCCGAAGAAGCCGGAGAAGAACCGACTCGAAGGCTGGTGGAGCGATATCGCCCGCTGGCGGGCGCGTAACTCCTTCGCCTATACGAAGAACAACGACGTGATCATGCCGCAATATGCGCTGGAGCGGCTGTTTGCACATACCAAGGACCGCGACACCTACATCACCACCGAAGTCGGCCAGCATCAGATGTGGGCAGCACAATTCTTCGGCTTCGAACAGCCGAACCGCTGGATGACCTCGGGCGGCCTGGGCACGATGGGTTACGGCCTGCCGGCGGCCCTCGGCGTCCAGATCGCTCATCCCGGCAGCCTCGTCATCGACATTGCCGGCGATGCCTCGATCCAGATGTGCATCCAGGAAATGTCGACGGCGATCCAGTACGATGCGCCGATCAAGATCTTCATCATGAACAACCAGTATATGGGCATGGTGCGCCAGTGGCAGCAACTGCTGCACGGCAACCGCCTGTCGCATTCCTATACGGAAGCGATGCCCGATTTCGTCAAACTGGCGGAAGCCTATGGCGCCGTCGGCCTGCGCTGCGACAAGCCGGACGAGCTCGACGATGCCATTATCGAGATGATCGAGGTCAAGAAGCCGGTCATTTTCGATTGCCGCGTTGCCAATCTCGCCAACTGCTTCCCGATGATCCCCTCGGGCAAGGCGCATAACGAAATGCTGCTGCCCGACGAAGCCACCGACGAAGCGGTCGCCAACGCGATCGATGCCAAGGGCCGCCAGCTCGTCTAAGACTTAATAATTGCGCATAATTCCTTTCCGAAAATCGTGGCCGATTTTCGGGGTTATGCGGCGAGAGGAAACCCAGGACCATGAACGCACACCTTCAGCCCACGGGCTCTGCCTATTTCATCTCTCCGGAAACGACCGCGGTCGAGAGCCACACGCTCTCGGTTCTCGTCGACAACGAGCCCGGCGTCCTTGCTCGTGTCATCGGCCTGTTCTCCGGCCGCGGCTACAATATCGAGAGCCTCACCGTCTCCGAGACCGAGCACCAGGCGCATCTGTCCCGCATCACCATCGTTACCCGCGGGACGCCGCATGTGCTGGAGCAGATCAAGGCGCAGCTCGAACGCATCGTGCCCGTGCATCGCGTCGTCGATCTGACGGTGCGGGCCCGGGAACTCGGCCAGGATCGGCCGATCGAGCGAGAAGTGGCGCTGGTTAAGGTGATCGGCGAAGGCGAAACGCGCGCCGAGACGCTGCGGCTTGCCGATGCCTTCCATGCCAAGGTGGTCGACGCGACGATCGACCACTTCATTCTGGAGATCACCGGCAAGTCGTCGAAGATCGACCAGTTCATCGCGATCATGAAGCCGCTTGGGCTGATCGAGGTCTGCCGGACGGGTATTGCCGCGATGAACCGTGGTGCGCAGGGGATGTGAGTTCCACCCGGCTTGTTAGGTTTACGCCAATGGGTGCCCCTCACCCTAACCCTCTCCCCGTTCTGACGGGGAGAGGGGACGTGCCAAACGAGCTGTCAAAGGGAACGAAGGATTTGCGGCGTGTTCCCTTCTCCCCGCAAGGTGCCGGCAGGGGCAAGCGCCGCGCTCACAGCATCTCCAGCGGCTTTTTCCTGGACGGCGGCGGGAAGGCGGCGTCGAGCGCTTGCCAATCCTCCTCGGTGATATCAAGCGAGATACAGTCGCGGTTTTCGCGAACGCGTTCGGCATTCGAGGTCTTCGGGATGGCGATGACGCCGTCGCGTTTCAGGAGGAAGGCGAGCGCCAATTGGGCGGGTGTCGCCTGGTAGGCCTTGGCGATATGAATTAGTTCCGGATGATGGAGGACGTGTCCCTGCTCGATCGGCGAATAGGCCATAACGGGGATGCCGCGGCTCCGGCACCAGGGCAAAAGGTCGAACTCGACGCCGCGGCGGGTGAGGTTGTACAGCACCTGGTTAGCGGCGACATTGGCGCCGTCGGGCACGCCAAGCAGTTCCTCCATGTCGTCGGTATCGAAGTTGGAGACGCCCCAGGCGCCGATCTTGCCGGAGGCCTTGAGCATCTCGAAGGCAGCGACGGTCTCGGCGAGCGGATAGTTGCCGCGCCAGTGCAGGAGATAGAGATCGATACGATCCGTGCCTAGGCGCTCGAGGCTGTGTTCGCAGGCCTCGATCGTGCCTTTCAGGCTGGCGTTCCAGGGGTAGACCTTGCTGACGATGAAGACCTCGTCGCGTCGTCCTTTGACCGCCCGGCCGACGATCTCCTCGGCGCCGCCGTCGCCATACATTTCGGCGGTGTCGATCAGCGTCATGCCGAGATCGATGCCGGCTCTGAGGCTCTCGATCTCGGCCCTGGCATGACCGGCATCCTCGCCCATGGCCCAGGTTCCCTGGCCGAGTGCCGGCACGGCTATGCCGTTCGGAAATTTTACGGAGGGGATGGGGTCTTCCTGCATGGCTCTTCTTTCTGCTCAAGAGATTGGGCCGCGTCGCCATCTTTCAAGTAATCCTGTCACCATGACAATGATGCAATGGCATCGGCGATTTAGGACAGTTATGCTGACCTAAATAAAGCGGGCTGCTGGAAAAGCCGGCTTCGGGAGGTCGCATGCCGCTGGATACGTTTCTCGCCCTCGTTCTCTTCGCCTTCACGACGTCGATCACACCGGGCCCGAACAATATGATGCTCTTCGCCTCGGGCGTGAATTTCGGCTTCCGCAGAACGATCCCGCATATGTTCGGTATCGGTGCCGGCTTCTTCCCGCTGCTGATCGGCGTCGGTTTCGGGCTCGGGGCGTTGCTGCACACGATGCCCGTTGTCTATACGGCGCTAAAGTTTGCGGGCGGTGCTTATCTCGTCTGGATTGCCTGGAAGATCGCTTCGTCGCGCTCGCTCAGCGAAGGTCAGAGCGGTGCGGCGCCGATGTCCTTCGTCTCGGCGGCGGCTTTCCAGTGGATCAATCCGAAAGCCTGGGTGATGGCGGTGACCGCGATGGCGACCTGTACCAATCCCGAGCTTTACCTATTGAGCGTGCTGATCGTCGGCCTGGCTTTCGCGGTGGTCAACGTGCCGAGCGTTTCGACCTGGGCGGGTTTCGGCTCGGCGCTCCGGGAATGGCTTTCCGATCCGGTGCGGCTGAAATGGTTCAATATCACCATGGCCGTGCTTCTGGTGGCGAGCCTCTGGCCGATGCTAAAATAGCGCGATCGACGGTTTCGTCAGCATCAGCCAGAAAATGCCAAGGACGGCCGAGAAGGCCGGAAAGCCGAAAACGAACCAGATGCGATAGAGACTGAAATAACGGGGCGGCAGGGCACTTCCCGAGCTTGCCGCGGCGCGCGCGAGGTCGCGCAGTTGGATTTGAATCCAGACGACAGGCAGCCAGAACAGGCCGGTCACCACATAAAGCAGCAGCGACAGCGCAATCCAGCCCTCCGAGAGGTCCCAGCCGATCGATCGCGCCAGCAAATAGCCGGTGACAGGCTGGAGAAGGGCAGCGGTCGCCGTGAAGATGGTGTCGGCGATGACGACGGTTGCGGCGACATGGGCGATGAGCACGGGATCGCGCGTGCGATGCGCCATCACCATGAAGAAGGCGATGCCGGCGCCGGTGCCGAAGAGCACGGTCGCACCGATGACATGGGCAAGCAGCAGCCATTCTTCGAGCATCAGCGTTCATCCAGGGTGGCAAGGGCCGTGAGCGTCAGCAGGATCGATGGCAGCACCTTGACGAGCGGACCGAGCGGATCGAGCCAGAGGGCGGGTTCGAGAAGTGTGCCGCCTGTGAGATAGGCCAACGAGACGGCTAGCATGCCGAGGAGGGCGCGTCCGGCGAGCGGGCGGACAAGGACGGCGGCGCCGAGGGCGATGTCGATGAGGCAGGTGACAAGCGTCAGCGCCATTGCCGCCGCCGCTGGCATGAAGGGCAGGAAATGCGCGGAGGCCTTCTGCACCGCCAGCAAAGGGATCAGGCCGGAGAGCAGCCAGAAGGCCGACAGGCCCGCTATGACGAGCGGCTTCAGGAGATAGAGCCGGGCGAACCAGAGATCCTGCACGCCGGAGGGATTGGCCGAAAGCGTTGCCGCAGCTGATGTCGCGGCAGGGCCACTCTCCGCCTTCGCGCTTTTGACGCCTTCGGACATGACGGTCATTGCCGTCGAGCGCAGCGGCGAACGCCAGCCGAGCAGGCCCGCGCCATCGGCGAGCCAGGTCACGGGCCGCGCAAGCCAAGGCGCAAGAGAAAAGACGCGGGCCGGCGGCAGGCCCAGCCATTGCCGGTGCAGGCGCACGAGATCGGCGAGCGTCAGCACCTCGTCGGCGGCAAGAACGATATCCCCGTGCAGATCGCCCGCAACCGCCTGCGACACGGCCTCCGCCACGCCATCCACGGAAAGCGTTTCGACCGGGCTTTGCGCATGAGTGAGTGGCAGCGCCAGCGGGAAGGCGGCCAGCGCCCGGATGAGCGACGAGCCGCCATGGGCATTGCGGCCGAGAACGAGGGCAGGGCGCAGGATGAGGTGAGGCAGGCCGCTTGCCGCCAGCGCCTCGTCGGCTCGCCGCTTGGTGGCGAGGAAGGGAAGGTCTCCAGCCGCGCCCGCCGTCCTTGCCGATATCTGGATGATCAGGGGACGCGAGCGTTTCGCGGCGGCATAGAGCGCCAGCATTGCATCCGCCTGAGTGGCCGCCAGATCGTCCGACAGGCCATCCTGCAGCGCGCCGGCGCAATTGACGACGACATGCTGGTCGTTCAGGAGCTTCTCCCAATCCTCAGGCTTCGTCATGCGCGAGAGATCGGCCCGCCGCCAGTTTATGTCCGGCTGCTTCAGGTTCGCCCGCGCGGGATTGCGGCCGAGCCCGGTCACGGCATGCCCATCGGCCGCGAGTCGGGCTGCCACGACGGAGCCTATGAAGCCGGTTGCGCCGAGAATCAGGATGTTCATGGCAGGAGATTAGCGGAAAAGTTTGAACGGGATAGGAGGGCTTGGCGGGGGCGTGGGGTGTGATAGAAGGGGAGAAGACGTTTCCATGAAGGGCGAGACATCTCCGCGATTCCGCTTCTCCCCAGCGGGGAGAAGATGCCGGCAGGCAGATGAGGGGGTGAGCGGCACAGGCCGCGAATGCACGAAGCGTCAGCGAAGGGCAACAATGACGGGTGTGCCCTGCGGCCCCCTCATCCGACCCTTCGGGCCACCTTCTCCCCGCTGGGGAGAAGAGGGAGCAAGACGCCGTTTGGGAGGAGACTGCCTTGCACGACGACCACAATCACGATCACGGGCACGATCACGACAACCACTATTCCGACATGCAGGCGCGCGTCAAAGCGCTGGAGACGCTGCTGACGGAGAAGGGGTTGATCGATCCGGCGGCGATCGATGCGATCGTCGAGACATATGAGACGAAGGTGGGGCCGCGAAATGGTGCGCGTGTCGTCGCGAAAGCCTGGAGCGATCCTGAATTCGCGGACTGGCTGAAGCGCGATGCGACGGCGGCGATTGCGAGCCTTGGGTTTACCGGCCGGCAGGGCGAGCATATGCGCGCCGTCTTCAATACATCAGACATCCATAACCTCATCGTCTGCACGCTCTGCTCCTGTTATCCCTGGTCGGTGCTCGGCCTGCCGCCGGTCTGGTACAAGGCGCCGGCCTATCGCTCGCGCGCCGTCCTCGATCCGCGTGGCGTGCTGGCCGAGTTCGGGCTGGTGCTGCCTGAAGAGAAGAAGATCCGCGTCTGGGATTCAACGGCGGAGTTGCGTTATCTCGTGATCCCCGAGCGGCCCAAGGATACGAAAGGCATGGACGAGCCCGCATTGGCCGGTCTCGTCAGCCGCGACGCGATGATCGGGACGGCGATCGCAGGCAGCCCGGAGGCTCTGTCATGAATGGACCGCACGATCTCGGCGGGCAGATGGGTTTCGGGCCGGTCGCGCCTGAGAAGGACGAGCCCTATTTCCATGCCGAATGGGAAAAGCGGGCGCTCGGCATCACGCTTTCCTGCGGCGCTTTCGGGGCCTGGACGATCGATGAAAGCCGGCATGCGCGCGAAAACATTCCGCCGGCCGATTATCTCGCGGCGAGCTATTACGAGATCTGGATTCGCGGCATCGAGATCCTGCTCGAACGACACGGTTTTGCGACGCGCGAGGAATTGCTGTCCGGGCGTAGGCTGCAGGATGGGGCGGCGCCCAAGCGGGTGCTGAAGGCAGAGATGGTACCGGCGGTTCTTGCCAAAGGCGGGCCATGCGATCGTCCTGTCGAGGCCGCGCCGCTCTTTGCTGTCGGCGAGACGGTGCGGACGAGGAATTTCAATCCGGCCACCCATACGCGCCTGCCGCGTTATGCCAGAGCCAAAACTGGCGTCGTCGAAGCGGTGCAGGGTTCCTTCGTCTTTCCCGACGACAATGCGCATGGCAAGGGCGAGAACCCGCAATGGCTCTATACCGTCGTCTTCGACGGCACTGAGGTCTGGGGCGAGGGTGCGGACCCGTCGCTGACCGTATCGATCGATGCATGGGAGAGCTATCTTGAGCGTGTGTGAAATACCCTCTCAGCTCTCGCAATCGCCGGGCCTACCGAAGTCGCCGGAGGGTGATCCTGTTTTCCCTGAGCCCTGGGCGGCTGAAGCCTTCGCCATGACCGTGCATCTGCATGAGAAGGGGCTGTTTTCCTGGAGCGAGTGGGCAGCTGCTCTCTCAAACGAATTGCATCAGCCCGGCCGGACCGAGGACGGCGGCGACTATTTCGACTGCTGGGTGGCGGCGCTTTCGGACATGCTGGTCAGTCGCGGCGTGGCGAATGCATCCGCCATCCTCGATCTGCAGAAGAGCTGGCAGCGGGCGGCGGAAGCGACGCCGCATGGCAAGCCGATCGAACTTGCCAACGATCCGCTGCGCTAAAGCTCATGACGGGAACTGCCGATAGCACTCCTCGGCCACCGCGCGCAGAGTCTCGCGCGAGATTTCGCCGGTGACGGCGTAGCCGAGTTCGCCGTCGATCCAATAGAAGGTCTCGAGATTGCCCGACGAGGCGAAGCGGAAGCTCGTCGTGCGGTTTTCCGTGTTGCGGCCGACCATGACGGTCAGGCGCTCGCCGGCCTGGTTCTCGTACATGAACATCGCGCCTGGCCGGCCATCGACCGGCAGCAGGCGACCGCCGACCAGCTTGAAGCCGAGCGGCTGCAGGTTCGGGATCTTGAGGTTCTCGATTGCCAAGCGTTTGCCAAGCCAGATGGCGAGATGGGCCTCCTCGTCGGCGAAGACCTCGACGGGATGGCGGACCTCGGCGGCATAGACTGTAAAGGCGGTCTCTGCCTGTTGCGGCAAAGTTTCCAAGCCGGCAAGCTGCAATTCGGGCTTTTCCAGAAGGGTTGGTCCGTAATGGCCGCTGACGGCGCCGAGGGCGAAGACGGCGAGCATTGCGGCTGCGAGTGCCCAGCGCCTCCGCGTGGGCGCGACCGCGCGTGGGGGCGCGACCAGCAGGGGATCAGTGTCCCTGGCCTTCTCATACCCGGCAAAGAGGGAACGGATGCCTGAGTTCTGCGCCTGCCATTCGGCGATCATCGCGGCTTCATCCGGGTTGTCGGCGAGGTAGGCCTCGATGCGGGCACGCGAGCTTTCCGGCAACTGCCCATCGGCATAGGCGTGGAGATCGGCTTCGGTGACGATCGGGTTGGTCTCGTTCATTTCGGTCTCCGAAGCGTAATCACGTTATCGGCCTTCAGGTGCTCGGCCACGCGCCGACGGGCGCGCGACAGGCGCGACATGACGGTGCCGATCGGGATATCGAGGGCGGTGGCGACCTCGCTGTAGCTATAGCCCTCGATGACGACGAGCATCAGCACGGCGCGGTGCTCCTCCGAAAGGCTGTTCAGCGCGTTGTCGAGCCGCGCACGCTCCAGCGGATCGGCCGGCGGTTCTGGAGCGGCCATATTCTCTGCTGCGTCGAGCTCGACCAGGCCGTCGTGCGCCTTGCCGCGCCGGCCGTTGCGATAGAGATTGGTCATGATGGTCAGAACCCAGCCGCGCAGATTGAGGCCGCGCCATTGGCCGCGGCGCGTCAGGATCTTCTCGACACAGTCCTGGAGCAAGTCCTCGCCGTCGGCATCCGAGCGCGTCAGGCTGCGCGAATAGCGCCTGAGCGAGGGCAGGAGGGCCAGGATCTGGCCCTCGAACGTTTCGGGTGCAGGTGTCTTCACGCCGACCCTCTTGCGATCGGAGCCTCTGCCATCAAGGTTTGGCGAGTTCCCAGTTGCCGCCGACGCCGTCGCCGGTGATGTCGCCGGCCTTCTTGTCCTTGACCCAGTAATAGAGCGGCATGCCGTCCTTGGCCCATTGCTTCTTACCATCCTTACGGTCGATGATCGAATATGCGCCTTCTGCCTTGGCATCGGAAGCGGCCATCAGCGGCGGCCAGTTCTTGGCGCAATCGCCGTTGCAGTTGGAAACGCCCTTGGTGTCTTTCTTGAAGGTGTAGAGGGTCATGCCGTTTTCGCCGGCAAGTACCTTGCCCTTGGCGGATTCGACTTCCTTGACGGGAGGGGCGGCGAAAGCAGCGGTCGCGGCAAGGGCGGCTGCGGCCGCGACGGACAGGAATTTCACGGATGTCATGATGTCTCTCCTCAGGTTGGGCACGCAATGCTGCGATACCTGAGATGAGACACGGGACGAGGCGATTTTATTCCCGGCTGGGGGAAAGTTTTGTTGAGGCAACGGTGCGTTGCGGCAAGCACACCGATCAGCCCTCATGTTGAGGAGGCCCCGTGGGCCGTCTCGAACCACGAGGGCAGGGTGATTAGCATTTGTTGCATGCAGATATTGCTGGGGCCAGCGCCGGTGGCCAGCCCCGTCCTTCGAGGCCTCTACGGAGCATCTACGGGATGAAGCTGGAGAGAGGTCGCGTGAGAGCAATCGCAGCGAGGGATGAGATCTGCTCGGCGAAGGTGGACGTCTTCGCTGTCGCCGCCGGCCATTTACATCATGACGTTTTGCGGATATTCTATATCCTTAATTCCGGCCGCGAGCCGGCCCATGACACGAGTTGCTGAATGATCCTGAAAAGCCAGGTCGAGTGGGCGCTGCATTGCTGCGCCATTCTCGCGGGCCTGCCCGAGGGCAGGTATCTCTCCACCAAGGCGCTCGCCGAGCTTCATGGTCTGCCGAAGGAATATCTCTCCAAGGCGCTGCAAAGCCTTTCACAAGCCTCGCTCGTCGATACCACGCTCGGCCCGAGCGGCGGCTACAGGCTTGCGAGATCCCCGTCCGAGATCAACTTCCTTGATATTGTCGAGGCGGTGGAGGGAAAGGCGCGCAGCTTCGCCTGCACGAATATCCGGGAGAACAATCCGTGCCGGCCGGCAGGCTATTGTGACAGCAAGCCTTGCGCGGTTGCGCGCGTCATGTGGGAAGCCGACGAGGCTTGGCGAAATACGCTGAGAGCCGTGCGGCTCTCCGATCTCGTAGGCACCTTATCCGAGGAGGTGCCGGCGGACATCTGGCAAGACACGTTCCAATGGGTGCTCCAGCGTGCCGGCTGATCATGCCCTGAAGATGGTCCTGATGGTCTTCAGGATTGCGTGCGCGTTGCGTGCTTGTTCCGGGGGCAGGGCAACGCCGTCGCGGAAGCGTTCGGCGCGGCCAGCGAGGGCTTCGGCGATCTCTTCGGCCAGGGCTGGGCGTTCGCTAAGGAGCGGCGCGAAGGCCGCCTGGCCGATTTCATAGATCGTCACTGGGGTCAGGGCCTCCAAGGTGCAGACTTCCTGCATGCCGGCGAGCAGGCCTGTCTCGCCGAAGAAATCACCTGGCGCAAACCGTCCGCGCTCTTCGCCTTCGCGCCGCGCCACGATGATGCCGGCGCGCACCATCATCAGCGAAGGCAGCATTTCGCTCTCCCGCACGATCACATGGCCTTTGCGGAACTGCCGGACAATCGTGGTCTCGGCGAGCCTCTGCCTCTCATCTGATGTCAGTGTTGCAAAGACCGGAATGGCTTCAATCAGCGCAAGCGGCGTGACGGTCGGCGGCTTGGCGTTTTCTTCCGTCGGCAGATCGGCGGTCAGTACCTGGGCCGCGGGCGGAACGGCCAAAAGCAGGCCGGCGGATTTGCAATGGCGATAGACGAGATCGAGCACCTCGTTTCGCGCCGTCACGCGCTGGCTGGGGCTCGTCACCCGAAACAGCAGCTCGACCTCGAGTCCGGTGGCATCCAGCCCTTTCAACGAGACGACCGGCGCAGGCTCGCGGACAATCGAATTGCAGCTCGTGAGCGCGGCGAGCATGACCTGGCGGATCGATGCCGGCATCCGCGTCGGGGCGATGCGGACGGTCAGGATCAGCAGATGGGTCTCGTCCGGCCGGCTGACATTAGTCAGGCCGAGTTTCGCGAGAAAGCTGTTCGGCAGGACGACGACATTGTTGGCGCTGGTCAGAATGTGCGTCGCGCGCCAGTTGCTTTCGACGACACGCCCTTCCGTGCCGTCGCTCAAGAGGATCCAGTCGCCGATGACATAGGGCCGGCCGAGCGTCAGGGCGATGCCGGAAAAGACGTCGGCGAGTGTGTTCTGGAGTGCCAGGCCGAGGATAATGGCGACCACGCCTGATGTCGCGACGAGAGTGCCGATCGGTACGCCGAAGACGAAAGCGAGGACCGAGAGCGCCATGCCGATATAGACGATGCCGATGACGAGATCCTGCAGCAGGCGGGCCTCACGCGGGCTTCCCTCCAGCACCAGATAGAGCCTGATGAAACCGATCACGGCCCATGCCAGGTGGACCCACCAGAGCGATTTGGCGAGGATGACGAGCAGGGCCTGCGGGTCTTCGGACTGATATCCCTGAAAACGGTGGGGTTCGATGCCGCTGCCGACGAGGATCAGCGTCATCACCGCAAAGAAGAGGATCTGCACCACCAGCCGCGTTGTCGGCCGCTGACTGGAGAGGAAATACCAGACGATGATGCCGGCAAAGCCGACGACGATGAGGGATATCAGCGGCTTGCCGAACAGCGCGTCGTAGAGCATCTCTCTGTCTCCGGAAGGGGCGGGCGGCACATGATTTAGCATGTCGGCCGCCCGCGCAAGCGGCGGCCTCTGCGCGGGCGGCCGTCGGCGAATACTCACTTTTTCAACGGGAAAGTCAGTTCTTTCTGCTTGGTGTCGACGACGAAGACGGCGAGCAGGCGGGCAGGCTTGCTCTGGCTGCCATTGGCGCTGACGCCATGGCGGTCGCCCGGCATTTCGGAGAAGCTCTCTCCGGCCTGATTCTTGACCGGGCCGTCATTGACCTGGCTGCGGATCGATCCCTCGAGAACGGTGGCGTAGATGAAGGCCGAGTCCGGGTGAGTATGGCCTTCAGAGAAGCCGCCGGGGCCGTATTCGACCAGCACGCCCTTGATGCTCTTGCCCGGCACGTTCGGCAGCTCGTGCTTATAGACGAGCGTCACCGTCGCGGATTTGCTGCTGTCATGGGCGGCAGCACCCGTGATCGCCAGAAAGGCGAGCGCGGCGGCGATGATTGATAATCTGATCGTGGGAATCTCCTTTGTTGCTGAGGTGGAGAGGACGCGTCCGAGCGGCCGGGTCCTGAGGCAAGCCAATCACTTCGACTGGGCCGATTTGGCGAACCACTCTTCGAAGGTGATCGTACCGAGCCGCGGATTGTCATCGGAGACGAGTGACTGATCGTTCAGTCTCGCGCCGAAATATCGCGCCTCGGCATCGGCCTCGACGGTCCTCGGGTCTTTCACCGCCTTCAGGTAGCGGGCGACGAGCTCGCTGAGGCGGGCGCGTTCCGGACCTGCTATCTCGACCGTCGTATTGGCGGGGGCGGAGAGCGCCACGTCGGCCATGGCGTCGGCGACGTCATCGGAGGCGATCGGCTGCACATAGGCCGGCGACAGGCGGACCGTCTGACCGACCGTGCCGGACTGGGCGATACCGTTCAGGAATTCCATGAACTGCGTCGAATGCACGATGGTATAGGGAATGCCCGAGGTCTCGATCAGCTTTTCCTGGGCGAGCTTGCCGCGGAAATAGCCGCTTTCCTGCAGGCGCTCGGTGCCGACGACCGAAAGGGCGATATGGTGCTTGACGCCGGCGGCCTTCTCGGCAGCGAGAAGATTGCGTCCCGAGGTCTCGAAGAATTCGAGCACGGCCTTGTCCTCGAAGGAGGGCGAATTGGCAAGGTCGAGCACGACCTGGGCGCCGGCAAGCGCTTCCACCAGCCCCTCTCCGGTGATCGTGTTGACGCCGGAGTTCGGCGAGGCGGCAATCACCTCATGGCCGCGCTTGCGCAGGCGTTCGACAGTTTTCGAACCGATGAGGCCGGTTCCGCCGATGACGACGATTTTCATAACGATCTCCCTTCGCTGCCGGGGCTCGGCAGCGTCAAAATTGAATCTTCTCAATGAATTGCGAGGGTTAGTTCAGACCCGCCTTATCGAGACCGTAGGCCTTGTCGGCCGTGCCGGGCACGGTCTTGAAGCCGACATTGACGCGGTTCCAGGCATTGATGGCCATGACCACGAAGGTCAGGTCGGAGATTTCCTTTTCGGAAAGCTGGCCGCGAACCCGCTCATAGATCTCGTCGGGAACGCCGCCCTCCGGCAGTTTCGTCAGGGCTTCGGTCCAGGCCAGCGCGGCGCGCTCGCGGGGAATGAACAGGTTCGATTCCCGCCAGATAGCGACGTGATAGATCCGCAACTCGCTCTCGCCGAGGATTTTGGCCTGCTTCACATGCATGTCGAGGCAGAAGCCGCATCCGTTGATCTGCGAAGCGCGGATTTCGACCAGGGCCTGCAGCTTCTCGTCGATCACGCTGCTGCGAAGCGCCATGCTGAATTCCATAAATTTCTTGAATAGCTCGGGGGACTGCTGGGCGTAGTTCAATCGCTGGGTCATGTCTTTCTCCTTTAATTAAGGATATTTGATATCCTTATGGATAGAAGATATCCTTAATCGCTGGACTGTAAAGCCATTCTCGCTTAGTCTTGCCGCATAAAGCCTATGCGCAAAAGTATGAGGAGGAGGGGATGGATATCGTTTCGGCATTACGGACCTTTCAGCGCGTCGTGGAGACGGGCTCGTTTTCAGCCGCCGCGCATGATCTCGACGTCACGCAGCCGGCAGTCTCGCGGCAGGTTGCGGCGCTCGAAGGCCATTTCAATATGCGCCTCCTGCATCGTACGACGAGCGGCCTTTCGCTGACGGCGGAGGGGGAGAGGATGCTGCCGATGGCACTGAGGATTCTCGAGGCGGTGGAAGAGCTCGGCGATGCGGCGGGATCGGATGGAGCGATCGCTTCGGGGAAGGTCAGGCTCAGTGTCCCCGCGCCGCTCGGCCTCTATCTCAGCGAGCGGCTGGGCGATCTTCTCGCTGCACATCCGAAGCTCTCGGTCGAGCTGCTTTTCAGGGAGCAGAGCTCGGACATGATCGAGGAGCGCCTGGACCTCGAAGTACGCCTTGGCCCGGTCGCCGACAGCAGCCTCGTCTGCCGGCGGATCGGCTGGACGACGGCCTTCCTCGTCGCGTCTCCCGCCTATCTCGCACGCAGGGCGGCGCCGCGCGTCCCGAAGGACATCAAGGACCATGAATGCCTGTGCTACAGCAGGGCAGGCGAGGCCAACATATGGTCCTTCTCGAACGGCTCGGAAGACATGACCGTCCGGATCTCGCCGCGGCTGACCGCCTGCAACGCCGTCGCCATCCACAGGGCAGCCGTTGCCGGCGCGGGCCTTGCGGTGCTCTCCCACATCATCGCCAAGCCCGATATCGCCGCCGGCCGGCTGATCCCGGTGATGAAGGATTTCCAGCCGAGCCGGCTGCCGGTCACCGTCGTCTATCCCTCACGACGTAACATGCCGCTGCGCGTCAAGACGGTTCTGGATTTTCTGATCCATGCGATGGGGCAGGACCCGTCGATGTGCGCAGGCGGGGTGGACCGGGGCTGGGACCGGTGAGTGCAAGGATCTGCGGCCATCGGCCGTGCCGCGTCAGTTTCCGCCTTGCCTAAGTCAGGCGAATCCTGCCAAGTCGTCTGATCATGCAATTTGCGCCGCAACAAGACGAAGCCCTCAAGGCTGTTTCGAAATGGCTGAACGAAGGGCGCTCGCCGCTCTTTCGCCTGTTTGGCTATGCCGGAACGGGCAAGACGACGCTTGCCCGGCATTTTGCCGAGAATGTCGATGGCGACGTTCTGTTTGCCGCCTTCACCGGCAAGGCGGCGCAGGTGCTGAGATCCCGCGGCGCCTCCAACGCCAAGACCATCCATTCGCTGATCTATCGCCCGCGCGGCGAGGAGGCGGTGGAAGACGAGGAAACCGGCAAGACCTCGATCGCGCCGATGTTTTCGATCAACCGGCAGAGCCCGGTGGCGAAGGCCGCGCTGATCATCGTCGACGAATGCTCGATGGTGGACGAGGCGCTCGGCAAAGACCTGATGAGCTTCGGGACGCCGATTCTGGTGCTCGGCGATCCCGGCCAGCTGCCGCCCGTTTCGGGCGGCGGCTACTTCACCAATCAGGAGCCGGATTACCTTCTGACGGATATCCACCGGCAGGCGCGCGACAATCCGATCATCAAGCTCGCCATGCAGGTGCGCGAAGGCAACGAGATCATGTATGGCGACTACGGCACGGCCAAGGTGATTTCGAAGAACGAGGTGACGCAGCAACTCGTGCTCGACGCCGACCAGGTGCTCGTCGGCACCAACAGGACGCGGCGGCGCTACAATCAGCGCCTGCGCGAATTGAAGGGTTTTTCCGCCGATTATCCGCAGACCGGCGACAAGCTCGTCTGCCTGCGGAACGATCCGGCCAAGGGCCTGCTCAACGGTTCGCTCTGGCAGGTGATGACCTCGTCGAAGGAAACGACGAAGCCCGGCATCAATTTGCTCGTCCGTCCCGAAGACGACGACATGGACCGCGGGGCGGCCAAGATCAAGCTGCTCAAACAGGCCTTCGAAGATGTCGAGGGCGAGATTCCCTGGAACACCCGCAAGCGCTACGACGAGTTCGACTACGGTTATGCCCTGACCGTTCACAAGGCGCAGGGCTCGCAGTGGAACGACGTCGTGCTGTTCGACGAGAGCTGGGCTTTTCGCGACACGCGGGAGCGCTGGCTCTATACGGCGATCACACGCGCGGCGGAGACGCTGACGATCGTGCGCTGATGCCGATCGCGGCTGGCGATCCCGATCAAGATGGGGAAGGGACGGTGGCGGCCATCGGGGCGTTGTCTGTGCGTCAAGCTTGCACGATGCCGAGCAGGACGGCCTTGGCGATCGCCTGAAAACGGTTATTGGCGCGGAATTTCAGGATGATTCCGGCTTCGATATCCCTGGTTTCGTCATGCTTCAGGTCAAGCGCCCGAGCGATGCGCTGGGTGGAATAGCCCTCTGCCATCAGTTCCAGGCAACGGCGTTCCTGCGCGGTCAGGTTGGAACTGTCCTGATTGTCGTTGAGCGGCTGCGTCTCCATGCCGTCGTCGAAATCCAGGAGATCGCCGACCTGCTGGAGCTGGCGGTGCAGCGTCGACATTTCGGCCGTCAGCTCGCGCTTGCGCACCTGCAAGGCCTCGCGAAACATCGCCTCGGCCGATTCCTGCGAATCGGCGTTGCGAAGTTCGTCCATCAACTCCTGGATAACCGCGATCGGCATGCCCGTCTCGCGGCAGACTGTGATGACAGCCATGCGCATCACGTCGTCTTGGCCATAGACCCGCATCAGGCCGATGCGATTGGCCGAGATCAATCCCTTTTCTTCGTAGAAATGCAATGTCCTGTGCGTAACGCCGAATGCATTGGCCATATCGGCGATAGGCACCGGACCTTCCGGTAGATCCGGCGGCAGCGCGGCCGAAGGCAGGAACCGGTATTTCGACCGGGCCTCCGAAGCGATACCGGCGGCAGCAAACAGGCGTTTGGAACCGTCTGGCATGAACCCTCCTAGGGCATCTTGTTGCACCTCATGCGGTTTGCCAGTTGCTTCCCGGTCGCGGCGAGTGGGGTTTCCTCTGAGCGTCTTACATGGGAAAGAAGCAGTACGCGGCCTACGTTTACGCGACACAATGTCCACGTTATGCGCGAACGATCTTTTTTAGAAGTGCTAAAAATAATCTCTTTTAAATGGGATAGCAACGCGACGGCGTGCTTTGCAGGCAATGCGCGAAGGTTCTGGCAAGATACGCGCGGCGCCGGCCGCATCTTCGCAGCCGGCGGGAACCGCTACTCCTGGTACGCCCCTCACTGTTGTAATGCCGATCCATCAATGATCGGTGTCGCATTCATCTGCGATTCTCGTTGGCCATCGCCGGGCACTTGGCTTAAAAGCGGGGCCTCCCGTTTCCGAGACCGATGGATAATCCGCCATGCCAGCCAAGCTCTCCGTCAACCTCAATGCCATCGCCATGCTGCGCAACCGGCGCGATCTGCCCTGGCCGAGCGTCGAAGCCCTCGGGCGAATCGCCCTTGCATCAGGCGCCAGCGGCCTGACGGTGCATCCGCGCCCCGACCAGCGCCATATAAGATTTTCCGACTTACCGGTCATCCGCAACCTGATCGACGACGAATTTCCGAAGGCCGAGTTCAACATCGAGGGTTATCCCACAAAGGAATTCCTCGAACTCTGCGCCGGCGCCGCACCCGAGCAGGTGACGCTGGTGCCCGACGATCCGTCGCAAGCGACCTCCGATCACGGCTGGGACTTCCGCAAACACCAGCCGTTCCTCACCGATGTCGTCGCGCGGCTGAAAAAGATGGGATGCCGGGTCTCGCTCTTTGCCGACGGCGACGGCGATGCGGAAGCGGTCAAGATCGCCAAGGCGGTCGGCGCCGACCGGATCGAACTCTATACCGGCCCCTATGGCGGCTGCTACGACGCGCCGGAGCGGGCGGCTCCCATCCTCGAAGCGCTGGGAAAGACTGCTGACGCGGCGCTGGCGATCGGTCTTGGCGTCAATGCCGGGCACGATCTGACAGTCGCAAACCTGCCTGATCTGGTGAAGCGCATTCCCAATCTTGCCGAAGTTTCCATCGGCCATGGATTGACTGCCGATGCGCTGGAATATGGCATGGCGGAAACGGTGCGGCGGTTCTGCAGGGCTTGTGGGCAGAAGGTTTGAGGAAGGCGTCAAGCGACGGTACGGCGGTATCAACTGGTTTTGCCGTCGCATCGGTAGCGCCTGGGGTTACCCCCCTCTGTCCTGCCGGACATCTCCCCCACAAGGAGGGAGATCGGCTGGGCGAGATGGCTTCTCCAAACAACTACCTTATAGCTGCCGCGCTACGGTAGCGAGGGAGCGATGGTCCAACCTCCTTCCAATCTCCACCCTTGTGGGGGAGATGCCCGGCAGGGCAGAGGGGGGTGTCACACGGCACTCCCTCTCCTCCGTCATTCCTGTCCTCGGGGCTTTACCGCGCGATGCTACAGGAATTCGCGCACGGCGCGTCCGCGCCGTGAGCCACTCATTCGAGCTGAAGCTTCCTCACTCGCACTGCATCCCTGCGGCAAGCGCAGGGATAAGCAGAACGCTCAATGACCCCCAGCGCCGCCAGCAGCCGTCAACGCACCTTTATGCGCCACGAAGAAATCCTTCAGCGGCTGCGGCTGTTTACCCGTCAACTTGGTGAAGTCTTCGGTCACGATCTCGAATCTGCCGGCGCGGATGTTGGCGTCGGCGGAGACCAGCATGTCGGCGATGAAGCCGGGGAGGCCGGCGCCGCGGATGCCCTGGCCGAGCTGTTCGTCATTGACGTCGACCACGTCAAGCGGCTTGCCGGCTGCCCCGGAGACGGTGGCGGCGACCTGCCGGTTGGTCAGCAGTTCAGTGCCGGTCAGCGTATAGGTGGCGCTTTCGGAGGTGCCGGAGGCAAGGGCTGCGGCGATCGCCAGGGCGCAGTCATCGCGCGCAATGGTCGAGATCTTGCCGTCGCCCGTGGCGCTGTACCATTTGCCGCCTTGCAGGTTGTGCGGCATGCCGTGCAGGTAATTGTCGTGATACCAGGCGTTGCGGAAGATCGTATAGGCGATGCCGCTTGCCTTGATAGCGTTTTCGGTGCCGAGGTGGTCGGGTGCGAAGATGACGAGTGAATTGTCCGGGGCCGGCATCGAGGTATAGGCAATGTGTTTGACGCCTGCCTTGGCGGCGACAGCGACGGCAGCCTTGTGCTGGGTGAGGCGCTTGCCGGGGGTATCAAGCGCGTCGGTGCTGATGATCAGCAGCCGGTCGACGCCGGCGAAGGCCTTCTCCAGGCTGGCCGCATCATCGAAATCGGCCTTGCGGGTGACGACGCCCTTGTTCGCCAGCTCTGCGAGCTTTTCCGGGCTGCGCGTCGCCGCGACGATCCTGCGCGGGGCGACCTTATAGGTGTCGATGAGGTGGTGGATGACACGCTGGCCGAGCTGTCCGGCGGCGCCGGTGACCAGGATGGTTTCGCTCATACGTCATTTCCTTCTGCGTTTGACGGCGGTCTCAGAAAGAGACTAACACTAGAATAGGAATTGACTTCGCGGTGTAAAGGAGGCAGTTTTTCGGCTGTACGTTACCAAAAGGGAACCAGCAGATGAGCGGCGAGGTCCTCAGTCTGAAGAACAGGATGCCCGGGATGCGGCGCGAGATCGATCTCGCCGGTCTCGATTTTTCCAACTGCCCGGTCAGGGACATGATGCAGCATATCGGCGGCAAATGGTCGACCCTATTGCTCGAGATACTGGCGGCTCGGCCTTGCCGGTTCGGCGAGTTGCGGCGGATGCTCCCCGATATCTCGCAGCGCATGCTGACGCAGACGCTGCGCGACCTGCAGAGGGATGGTTATGTCAATCGTGAAGTGTTCCCGACCAAGCCGCCGAGCGTTGAATATTCGATGACCGATCTTGGCCGCTCGCTCTACCAGCCGCTGTCGCAGCTCTTGAATTGGGCAGAAGCGAACCACGAAGCGGTTCGTGACGCCCGCTCGCGCTTCGATTCTGCAGAGAGCTAAAGCATGTCGCGATCTTTCAGATTCGCTATCATGCTTTAGGTCTTTGTTTTTCCGCATGTCTTTATCGCAAAACCGCTGCACGCTTTTGCGAGACATGCTCTAGGCTTTGTTGCCACGCCCTTCCGTCAGGAACAGCAGGAAGGCCAGCGCAGGGAAGGCGAAGCCTATCCACGCCGTCATTGTCCAGCCGCCGGTCGCATAGGCCCAGCCGCCGAGCGCCGAGCCGAGCGCGCCGCCGGCAAAGAAGGTGGCCATGAAGAGGCCGTTCAGCCGGCTGCGATGTTCCGGGTTAAGGCCGTAAATGGCGCGCTGGCCGCAGACGAGATTGGTCGTGACGCCGAAATCGAGCATGATCGCGGCAACGGTGAGAAGGATCAGGGCGGCGAGCGAGCCGTTACTTGCGAAGTGGCTGATCAGGAAGGAGGCCATGCCGAGCAGCATGGCGATCGTCGAGGCGATCCTGGTCATGCCGCGGTCGGCAAGGCGGCCGGCGATTGGCGAGGCGACGGCGCCGGCGGCACCGGCAAGGGCAAAGAGGGCGATGCCGTTCTGCGTCAAGCCGAAAGCCGGGCTCGCGAGCAGCAGCGGCGTCGTCGTCCAGAACAGGCTGAAGGCGCCGAACATGCCGGCCTGGTAAAGGGCGCGGCGCTGCAGCACCCGTGAGGTGAGGGCCAGATGGGCCATGGAGGCCAGCAGTTCGCCATAGCCGAGCTTCGTCCTCGGCATACGGACCGGCAGGTTGGCGCGCAGCACGATGGCGAGCACGAGCATCAACGCTGCCGTGACATAATAGACCATGTGCCAGGAGGAGGCCTCGGCGACGAAGCTCGCGAAGGGCCGCGCCAACATGATGCCGCAGAGCAGACCGCTCATGACATTACCGACGACCTGGCCGCGTGTGGCATCCGGCGCCATGTTGGCGGCAAAGGGCACGAGGACCTGAACGGCGACCGAGGCGAGGCCGATGGAGAGCGAGGCGGTGAGAAACATCGCAGGCGTCGTCGACAGGGCGCCGCCGATCAGTGCCACGGCAGAGATGGCGATCAGCAGCAGCACCAGCCGGCGGTTTTCCGTGAGGTCGCCGAGCGGCACGATCAGCAGCAGGCCGAGGCCGTAGCCGATCTGCGTCAGCGTGACGATCAGGCCGGTTGCGGCAGGGGAGAAGCCGAGATCGGCGCTGATCGGGCCGGCAAGCGGCTGGCCGTAATAGAGATTGGCGGCCACCAGCCCGCAGGCGGCGGCAAAAAGGAAGGTGAGCCAGGGGGACAGTGCGCGTGGAATGGCTTTATCCGGCGTGGTGGCTGAAATGCTCATCAGAAACTCCGGTATTCAAAGATCGTGAGAATTGAATGCAAAAATGCTGGCTGCGGCCACCCGATCCTTGAGCGGATGCCACTATTTCGATCGTCTGGGCGTACCCGCTCAGGTCATGAGCTTCATCGCCGCTTCGGCTGCGGCAACCATCTCCTGCCTGCTGCGTCCTGTTTTGCCGATGACGCGCAAGCCCTTGGTAAAGCAGAGAAAGGCGAGGGCAGCGGCATCAGGGTCCACCGTCTTCGGGATGGTGTGGTCGGCCTGGCCGATGCGGATGAGATCGGCCATCAGCTTCTCGTCAGCGGCAAAGGCAGTGGCGACATGGGCGGCTGTTTCATCGTCGAGCAGGGCGAAGTCATTGGCACCGCCGACGACGAGACAGCCTTTGCGGCCGGCCTCGCCATGCGAGAGCTCCGTATAATACATCACCATCTGAAAGAGCTTTTCGCGGCCTGTTTCTGCCGACGCGATCATCGCTTCCAGGCGCCGCCGGCCGAGCTGGCGATAACGGGCAAAGGCGGCGATGAAGACGCCGCGCTTGTCCTTGAACGCCTTGTAGATGCTGCCCGAGGCAAGGCCCATCGCCTCGGCCAGCTCGCTGATCGAGGTGGCGTGGTAGCCGCGCTCGGAAAAGACCCGCAGGGCCGCATCCAGGGCTGCGTCCATATCGAATTCGCGCGGACGGCCGCGGCTGCGGTTTTTTTGATCTGATGTGAGGTCGGCAGCGTTCATGGCCCCTAATTAGGGAATGATCGTTTCCAAATCAAGCAGAATTTCTGCGATGCAGCAAATTCAGAGATCGAGCACCCAGGTCTGGCCATTCGCCTCAGGGCCGAACATCTTATGTCTCTCCTCGGAGACAAGGCGGAAACCGGCCTTGACGTAGATGCCACGGGCCACCTCCAACATGTCGTTGGTCCAGAGCGAAAGCTGGCGATAGCCCTTCTGCCTGGCAAAGCGGATGCATTCGTCGACCAGCAGCTTGCCGAGCCCCAGGCCGCGTGCCGATTTGTCGACATAGAGCAGGCGCAGTTTGGCGATGCCGTCGCCGCCATTGGTGAGGAGGATCGAGCCGACATTGCCGCCGCCGCGCTCGGCGATCCAGCAATATTCCTTCTCGGGATCGAAATTGGCGAGGAATTTGCTGGCGACTTCGGCGACCAGCGCCTCGAAGCGCAGGTCCCAACCATATTCCTCTGTGTAGAAGCGGCTCTGGCTCTCGACGATCCAGCCGATATCGCCGGCGCGATGGGCCCGGATGATCGCCGGCGCGGGCTTCGCAGCCGGGTCCAGCAGGGCGCGGATCGTGTTCATGGCCGAGACGACCGCCTTCGGCTCCCCGATTGCGAGCGTGTCGAAACGGGCGGCGATCTGCGCATTGGCGCGCCGTCCGAGTTCCTCGAACTCTTCTCGTCCTTGGTCGGTGACATTAATGATCTGGCTGCGCAGGTCGGCCGGGTCGGGGCTGGTCTCGATCAGCCCTTCGGCGCGGAAACGCTTGAGGATGCGGCTGAGATAGGCCGGGTCGAGATGCAGGTCGCGGGCGAGTGCGGTGGCACTGACGCCTGCATGTGAGCCGATTTCGAAGAGGATGCGGGCGTCAGTCAGTGTGTAGGGCGAGTCGAGATAGGCCTTGTTCAGGAGGCCAAGGAAATTCGTGTAGAAGCGGTTGAAGTCGCGGGCGGTTTCGATGAGGGCGATGTCGGACATGGTGATCTCCAGGGTGAGATCTCGCAAGACTGCTGACAAGGCCCGCTCCTCGCTCGTCGTCATCTCGGCCTTGTGCCGAGGATCTGCTGCCCTATCGACGGGAAGCAGATGCTCGGGACAAGCCCGAGCATGACGAAAGAAGGGTTGGCCGACTGTGTCAACACACTGACAAAGTCTCCCTATGAAGACCTTTGTCATACATTTATTTGACTGAGTCAACTAAATTGTCAGCCACGTCAGGCTGCTTCCTCTTCCGCCTCTTCCTCGGCGCCAAGGGCGAATTCGACCGCCGCGCGGGCATGAATCGCCGTCGTGTCGAAGCCCGGCAGCGGCAGACGGTCGGGATCGAGGATCAGGCAGATTTCGGTGCAGCCGAGGATGATGCTGTCAGCGCCGTTTTCCATGGCGCGGTCGATGATATCGATGAGCTTTTCGCGCGAGCTGTCGCGCACCCTGCCGGCGCAGAGCTCGTTGAAGATGATGTCGTGCACGGTGGTGCGGTCGGCAGCGTCGGGCACGATGATGTCGAGGCCGAGGCTCTTCATACGGTCGGCGTAGAAGCCGTGCTCCATCGTGTAGCGGGTGGCGAGCAGCAGCGGGCGCTTGCGGCCGGCGGCATGCAGCGATTTCGCTGTCTCGTCGATGATGTGGATCAGCGGCACGGAAATCCTTGCCGCGACCTCCTCGGCGATCAGGTGCATGGTGTTGGTGCAGATGAGGACGCAGCCGGCACCGCCAGCCTGAAGGCGTTCGGCAACATCGCCGAGGCGGCGGGCGGCGCCCCCCCAGTCACCGGCCTTCTGAAGTGCGACGATCTCTTCGAAATTGACCGAGTGCAGGATGATCTCGGCCGAGGCGAGGCCGCCCTTGCGGGCGCGTACCATCTCGTTGACCAGGCGATAATAGACCGCCGAACTTTCGAAACTCATGCCGCCGATCAGGCCGATCGTTTCCATCTCTTTATGCTCCCATGCTTTGAGTTTCGAAGATCATGCCGTATTTCCGGCGCGACATGTTTGCTTTGTTTGTTCTTCACGCGGAATTTGTGCCGCTATTTTGCGTGGTGTGGTAAGATGGCGCAAGTTCAAGGCGCAAGGCTGACTTCACGCACATGCTGGACGATCGCGACAGACGTATTCTCGACATGCTGCAGACGGATGCAGGCATATCCGTGACCGATCTGGCCGAACGTGTGGCGCTTTCGGTCTCGGCCTGCTCGCGGCGCATTCAGCGACTGGAGGAGACCGGCTATATCGCCAGGCGCATCGTCGTGCTCGACCGCGAAAGGATGGGGGTGCCGACGACGGTCTTTGCGCTGGTCAAGACAGCCCATCATTCAGACGAGTGGACGGAGAGTTTTCGCGGGATCATCAGCGATATTCCCGAGATCGTCGAGGCGCACCGGTTGACCGGCAACCACGATTACATCCTGAAAATCGTGCTGCCGCGCGTCGAGCACTACGACGTGATCTACAAGCAAATCGTGCGCAAGCTGGAACTCTTCGACGTCTCGGCTTCGATCTCGATGGAAGAGTTGAAGCATGGAATGGCGATACCCGTGGGTTACGTCCGATGAAAAGTCATGTGCCGAGGCATGGCAGTATGAACGACGGAGATATTCGTCGCTTTTTCATGCCGGAGAAAACTTCTCTGGTCCGGGCGCCCAGCACGATTGCAGGCGGAACCGATAATCTCTAGCGCCGGCGATAGCGATTCATTTGTCCCGGTACGGAACGTTTTTCGACATATTGCGTTCACCTTTGGTTCAGGAGGAGGGGAGGATATTTCCTCCAGTTGGAGGATAGAGGAGAACAGTCATGAGAAAGCTAACCGTCGCCGCGTTATGCTTGATCATAGGTGCCCCTGGCATCACGCCCGCTCAGGCGTTTCCGGCTATGAACCCACCCAAGATCGAGGCACAGCAGCAGCAGATAGAGCAAGTACGATGGCGTGGCCGAGGCGGACATCATCGACGAGATAACTGGGGCTGGGCCTTAGGCGGTCTAGCCGTCGGCACCATCATCGGCAGCGCATTGTCACAGCCTTATTACGGCTCGCCCTACCGCTATTACGGGTCGCCTTACGGCTATTACGACTCACCGTACCGCTATTATGGCTCGCCTTACCGGTATTATGGCTCGCCTTACCGATACTATGGGTCGCCCTACCGCTCCTATGGCCGGTATTATGCTCCGCCCTATCGGAACTATGGATCGACCGTCTATTATGGGCGGGGGGGCAGTCATGTGAGCTGGTGCTACGCGCGTTATCGTTCGTACAGGGCTTTCGATAACACCTTCCAGCCCTATTATGGACCCCGTCGCCAGTGCATCGGTCCCTATTGATCGGCACTTGCGCATCGGCGCCGTGAACTGGTTCAGGCCGACCAACGAGATGATCCGCTCGGACGGCTAATAACTTTGTGTGATTTCCGCTCCGCAAGCTTCGCAGGCTTGGGCTGCAGGCGGAGTTTTGCGCGCACGCTCTGTCGACTGCGATCGGTGCAGGGGAGGCATTCCAAAACGGCAGTTGCAACCTTTGCGCTGAAGCCCACATTGGCTTTCAGCAAAATGGCGGAGAAGGGGCAGGGCATGAGCGATCATCACGTCGTCGTTGTCGGAGGCGGTTTCGGCGGGCTGCAGCTCGTCAACGGATTGAAGGGTGCGGGCGTGAAGATCACGCTCGTCGACCGGCGCAATCATCATCTCTTTCAGCCGCTGCTCTACCAGGTGGCGACGACCATTCTCTCCACCTCCGAGATCGCCTGGCCGATCCGCCGCCTCTATGCCGAACGGCCCGACGTGACGGTGCTGCTCGGCGAGGTCACCGATGTCGACAGCGGCGCGAAGACGGTATCCCTACGCAACGGCATGACTCTGGGTTACGACACGCTGGTGCTGGCGACAGGGGCGACGCATGCCTATTTCGGCCGTGACGAATGGGAGCCGGTGGCGCCCGGCCTGAAGACGCTGGAGGATGCGACGACGATCCGCCGGCGGGTGCTGCTCGCCTTCGAAAAGGCGGAGATGGAGGCCGATCCGGCCATACGCGACGCGCTGCTAACCTTCACCATCGTCGGCGCTGGACCGACCGGGGTCGAGCTTGCCGGCATCATCGCCGAGCTTGCGCATTTCACGCTGCCGAAGGAATTCCGCAATATCGACACGCGCAAGACCCGCGTCGTGCTGGTCGAGGCCGGCCCGCGGGTGCTGCCGACATTTGCCGAAGAACTTTCGGCTTATGCGCAGAAGGCGCTGGAGAAACTCGGCGTCGAGGTCCTCCTCGGCAAGCCGGTGACCGAATGCCGCGCCGATGGCGTGCAGATCGGCGAAACCTTCGTCCCGAGCCGGACGATCGTCTGGGCCGCCGGCGTTACCGCTTCGCCGGCCGCCCGGTGGCTTGACGTGCCGGCCGACCGGGCGGGGCGTGTCATCGTCGAAAAGGATCTGAGCGCGCCCGGCCTGCCCGATGTCTTCGTCATCGGCGACACCGCCTCGGTCATGCGCGAGGACGGCAAGCCGGTACCGGGGATCGCGCCCGCCGCCAAGCAGCAGGGCGGCTACGTCGCCAAGGTCATCCGTGCGCGTCTTTCGGGCAAGCCGGCGCCGGCGCCCTTCCGTTACCGGCACCAGGGGAGTCTCGCGACGATCGGCCAGAGTGCGGCGATCATCGATTTCGGCCGGATCAAGCTCAAAGGCTGGATCGCCTGGTGGATCTGGGGCATTGCCCATATCTACTTCCTGATCGGCACCCGCTCGCGCTTCTCCGTCGCCTGGAGCTGGCTGTGGATCTATCTGAGCGGCCAGCACAGCGCCCGGCTGATCACGCAGCGGGACACGATGCGGGAGGAGGGGTAGGCTGCTGCGTTGCCTCTCCGGCCTCATCCTGAGAGCTTGTGAAGCTTTTGAATCTGGCGCGTTTCTGGCCGGTCTTGGTTGGCCGATGTAATCGATCGTCAGACGATTGCGCGGTGCGTTCGGATGTCGCTTGTTGGCGTCAGGGTGACTGCACTGGCTTAGCCATTGGCAAGCCGATGGCCTTGCAAGATATTGTTGGTGAGTGCGTAGCAGAGTACGACGGCACGGACCTTTTCGATGCCGCGCACCGTCAATTGTCGCAGATTCCAGTTGCGCCAGCGGGCATGGATGCATTCGCAGATCGAGCGGGGTTTGTACTGAGCCTTGCCCGCCTCGCTTGCCATACGGGCCCGCCAGGCCGACACACCCGGACCGTCGCCGTGCCGCGGCAAGAAGGGATCGGTTCCGTGCTTGGACTGCGTGGGCGGACAAAAGACCTCGACCCCCTCGCCGTGCGCCCACTCGATATCGTCAGCGCTGCAAAAGCCGCCATCGGCCAGATAGTGTCGCGGCAGATGGCCGCTCAGCGCGCGCAACCGTTCCAGCATCGGCCGCATGAGGCCGCGAACGGAGCCGGCATTGGTCACCGCGAGCCCGGCCACGAACTGCTCACCGGCCGTGCTGGCAACCTGCACATTATAACCCGGACGGAAGCCGCCGTCGGCCATCTTCATCACCCGCGCCTGGGCATCCGTGCTGGAAGCGCGCGGCTCCTTCGGCTTTTTGCCATTGCCGCGCTTTTCTTCGCGCGC
>NZ_JACIFV010000031.1 GCF_014197535.1 Rhizobium aethiopicum | reverse complement strand
CGCTACAATTGGCACAGGCCTCACGGAAGCCTAAATTCAAAACCACCAATCAGCAGACTCGCTCTTACCCAGGACAACCTGTTGAGGCTCCACAGTTAGAGCGTCCTTTGTGTGTCCGAACGGACGCACGGCGCTAATGATAATAAGACGGGTCTCCCCCGAACAGAGCGGCGATCATCGCGTCGATATCGGAAGGACGCCCGCTGACGACAAAGCCCCCGGGCGGAGTTTCTGAGCGCTCGTCATGGGCAAAGATGAAAGGAATTCGGCGTGTCTCCAGCCATTCGTTCATCCACAGCATGGCTTCGTCGGAAATCGTCACGTCGATGATCACGGCATCGAATATGAGGCCTTCGCTCAAGCACTCCATCGCGCTGGGAATGACGACGGGACCCGCGAGCACCGCCTGGCGGGCGATCAATGCCTTTCTGGCACCGTCCGAGAGGAAACCGGCCTCACCGATGATAAGGATCGTCTTGCCGGCGACCGGGTTGAGCGACTTCATGGCGGACGCCTACGGTAATCCTGGTTTTAAGGTGATCATGCTGTTCAATGGCGGTTGGAAGCATAGGGCGGGTCCGCGCCTGTGCCGTGCCTACCATATTCGAGCCTGTCATGCGACGTTCGTTTTGTCGTGACCGCCGAACCCCCGCCGGGCCACCTTGTTCCCCCCGCGGTTCGGATCGGGCCCTGATCATCCGGTCCGTACGCTTCCGCACCAGCGGTTGAAATCGAAGATTCGAAGTTTAGGATCGTCGCATATAATGGGGAGGAACGCGGATGATCCAGCACTCGGGAATCACGAAGCCGGCGTTACAGCCCGATGACCTGGCAATGCTGACCACGGTCCTTGAGGGATGGTGTCAGGAAAAATCATGCGTGATCGCCAGCCCGGCCGCCGAACATATTGCCAGGGAACTCGTATCCTGGTTCGAATGCGGCATCAGGGACAAGCATAAGCTCGCCGGCCTGATGCGGCATGTGCATCTGGATCCGGAGGATCTGCTGATCACACCGGATGTGCCGCTCGGCGCAACGGCCTATGAGAACGCCGAACGGCCGGAATGTCACGATGAATAGAAGCCGGCAAAGCGCTCCTATCACGGCGGACCCCTCTGATCTCGGTTTTGTCGACCGACAGATCGCCTTGCGACAGATCGTCGACGATCTCCGAAACCTGCGCGGTGGCGCGCCGGACGACTTCGGTCGATCTCCGGCTCTCGATCGCCTGCTTTCCATGATCAGCGCTTCGGTCATACCGATTGCCAAAGCGGATGACGAGGATTGGGAAATTATTCTAATGGAGCTCCTCGAGCTTCGCGCGACGATGACGCGTCTTGCTACCGGCGTCGCCGAAACTTCCCATTGATTTCGATAGCCCGATTTAAGACAAGGATAATGTTGCTGTTTTGAATGACAGCCCGGTTCTTTTCCGCGGAACCTTACCCCACGTTATGGCATTGATTCTGCAACGATGGGGCGGCCGATGCCAAGATTTTATTTTAACGTCGTTTCAGACACCGGCATGATCGTCGATCCCGAAGGTTCGGAACTGGCGACCGTCGAAGACGCCAGGCGCGAAGCCGTTCAGGATGCGAGAGCCCTGATGAGCCAAGCGGTTCTTTCGGGAAAAGACATCTCAGCGAGAAAGATCTACATCTGCGACGAACTAGGGACCCTGCTTCTGATCGTGCCTTTCGCCGATACGATCAGGACTGCCGATTAGCGAGGCGCCGGATCGGCAGGCCGGTCAAACGTTCATATTCCCGCTCCGGAACGCCGTAGCTGCCGGCCGCGATCTCTTCCAGCCGCTCCCTGTCGAGGATCCTGACATTGGCGCGGGTCGATTTGATGACCCGCAGCCCTTCGATGACATGCAGCTCATTCGTCACTCCCGAGCGGCGCACGCCGAGCATGAGCGCCAGAAATTCATGGGTCAGCGGCAGATCGTTCCCATCAAGCCGGTCATGGCACATCAACAGCCAGCGGGCGAGCCGCTCATGCATGTTGTAGCGCCCATTGGCGAGCGCCGACTGGGCAAGCTGTATGTCGCAACAATGGACATAATTCAGGAACAGGTCGTTGGCGGCCGGAAATTCCGCCAGCATTCCTTTGAAATTTTTGACGGAAACCCTGAGGCCGGTTCCCGCGACCTGCATGAAGGTCCGGTTGGGCGTCGTCGCCGTCTTCAGTACGACATGGGCTCCCGACATGCCCTCATATCCGATATGCCCGACCTCGACGGCCTCGTCTTCGGCATTCGACGCGACCATCGATGCAAGGCCGTTCTCGATGAAGCAGACATGTTCGTTCGGCTCGCCTGCTTCGACCAGCACATGTTTCAGCGGCAGCTCTGCCACCTCGGCGTCAGCGACGAGCACATCGAAGGCAGCGGCAGGAAGAGCTTTCAACAACAAGTTACGAATGTCGCGCCGATCCGGAACAGCCATTACCGTCTCCTGCGGGAAGCAGCCCGCGGCTCATACCGGCAGCCGTCGTGATCGCGGTAATGATCAGTTTATGCGTCAAAATGACACGCATGGCCATATTGTGAAAGGTTCTGTGCGGTTTTGACAAAATGTGGAGGGAATAATCGTTGTGAAAATACAGAAGGACGAAAGATAAACGGCGAAGATGTGCCATGCGGCCCCCTCTTCCGACCCTGCGGGCCACCTTTCCCCGCTGGGGAGAAGACGGAGCAAGCCGCCTGTCCTTGTTTCCAGAAGAGACCTACAAAGAAGGCCGAGACATTGCTCCGAGTCTCTTCTCCCCTCGGGGAGAAGGTGGCGGCAGCCGGATGAGGGGGCCGCACGGCACACCCTTCAAAAAGCGCTTCACCCTTCCCTCGGCAAACGGATCACGAACCCCGTACCGGGCGCCCGGTCTTCGATATGCATCTCCGCCTTCAGCTGCTGCACGAGAGCGCGCACGATCTTCATTCCCAGACTTTTCCCATCGTTCTCGAAGGACAGCACTTCCGCGGGCAGACCCCGTCCGTCGTCGGCGATCTCGAGGCGGATCTCATCGGCAATGCTGCGGGCGCTGACCGTGACGGCGCCGGAGACGTCGGGATAGGCGTGCTTGAAGGCATTGGTCACCAGCTCGTTGACGAGGAGAGCGATCTGGATCGCCCGGTCCGCATCGACCATGCATGGATCAGCGTTGACGGATACCGCGTGGCGGGAGGTCGATTGCTGCAGGCGCTGGCAGAGGCTCGCCAGGAAATCCGCCAGATCTACCGTTTCGATATCCGGCTGACGCCATAATTGATCGTGCACCTGGGCAATGGTTCCGACACGGGCTTCCGCATCGCGAAGCGCCTGTCCGACCTCCTCCTGCTTGGTCGAGCGGGCCTGCATGGCAAGCATGGCCGCGACGAGGGCCAGGCTGTTCTTGACGCGATGGCTCATCTCCCGCAGCATGATCTGCTGGTGTTCTTCGGCAAAATGACGCTCCGTATCGTCCCGGAGCACTTTGAGGTAGCCGGCACGCTGGGCACGAAGCGGCATGGTCAAGCCGCTGCCCCAGAATGTCGAGCCGTCTTTGCGTAAGTGAAACCGCTCGTTCTCGGCGCGGCCGCGCTCGGCGGCCGCCTTCATCTCGCGTTCCAGGGCGCCGTCGTTGCGGTCCTCGGGAACGAAGAGAATGCGGGCGTCGCGACCAAGGATCTCGTCTTCCTCATAACCGAAGATACGACAGGCGCCGGTGTTCCAGCTGATGATCCGCCCATCCCGGTCGAAAGCGAAGATCGCATAGTCGATCGCGCTTTTGAGAATAAGCTGGAGACGCTCTTCGCCGGCGCGCCGAGTTTCGTCCTCATGAAGCATCTGCGTCCGGTCGCGGACGATTTTCAGAAGGCCGTAAGTCTCGCCGGCATCGTTACGAAGCGGCATCATCAGTCCCGACGCCCAGAACGAACTGCCGTCCTTTCTCACATGCCAGCGATTGTCGTCGGCGCGTCCGGTGGTCAACGCGAGCCTGATCTCCTTGAGCATCGCCCCGGCAAGCTGATCCTCGAACGTAAAGATGGCGGCACCGCTCTGTCCGATGATTTCGGGCGGCGAATAGCCGAAGAGTTTTTCCGCACCGGCACTCCACGTCACGACAGTGCCGTCGCGATTCATCGCAAAAATTGCATAATCCCGGGCGCTCTCGACGATGTGCCGATAGATCTCAGTCTCGTCACTCGGGAGGGGATATTGATCCATGCCAGCGCGCCCCGCAATTGCCGTCGACTACATTAGCACTTGCTACAGCAATTTCTCCACCGCGTGCGGTTGCGTACAAAACTCCCTCAAGGAACCTTCTGCCGATCATGAGAGTTAAGCCTGACCGCCTTGCAATCGGCCATTCCGGAGTTCATAATTTTGGGTACGGCCGAGCGCATCTGTGGTGCTGACGGCCGAGAGACAGTGTCCTCTTGCCAAACAAAGGGCAGAGTGATGCGAGCGTTCGAAAGCGAAAATCTCATTCTGTCGCAGTTGGCGGATCCGGAGCTTCTGGCTCTGGAGCGCATACTGGAACCGCTTCTTCTTCCACGCGACTTCGAGCTCGTCCATTTGGGCATGCCGGTCAGTCATTATTATTTCCTGGAAACCGGTATTGCTTCCATGGTGGCGACGAGCCCCGAGGGCAGGAAAGCCGAGATCGGCGTGCTCGGCAGGGACGGGATGTCGCCGCCGGCCCTGACGGCGGACGCGGAGCGGTTTTCATTCGACGTCATGATGCAGGTTGGCGGTCACGGGCGCCGTGTGGAAGCCGGGGCGCTCGCATGCTTCCTCGCCGCCCGCCCCGCCATCCGCCAGCTGCTTTCGCATTTCCTCCATACGTTTTTCGCGCAGGTCGCCAACACCGCGCTGTCCAACGCCGTTCACAAAATCGACGTTCGCCTGGCGAAATGGCTTCTGATGTGCCATGACCGCCTCGATGGGGAAGGAATTGAAATCACCCATGAGTACATGGCCACGATGCTGGGAGTCCGCCGCTCCAGCGTCACGGATGCCTTACACATCCTGGAGGGCGAGCATCTCATTTATTCCACCCGCGGCCTGGTAATCATCCGCAACCGCGCATCCCTCGAAGCCTTTGCAGCAGACGCCTACGACCTCCCTGGCATCACAGGACGCGGCTGGCCGGTGATCGACCGCCCGTCTCTGGCACTGAGGCGCTGAAGCCGTCGCGCACCGGGATCGACGATCTCTCAAGCGTCACTTTCCCGGCAGATCCTTTTCGGTCGTCGCAGCCGCCGGAAGGTTGTTCTGCGAGCCCTCTCTATCGGACGCGCGCAAAGGAGCTGTGGGCGCCTTCTGGACATAGATGCCGAGTCCGAGCGCGACGATGGCCACCACAAAAGCACCGGCGATGGCGGCAACCGATCGTCGCCCGTCCTGCTTGATCATTCCGAAAGCAAGAGCAATTCCGAGAAGGGCGGCCCCTCCCGATACTGCAAAAAGCCAGAGATAATTCATCATCACGCTCCCAATGTCGGGCCTCGAACCCGTGAAGATGGTGAAGGTTCCCACGGTCGTTGACGCGGCGACGATGTCCGTTGGAATTTCATGCGACGCATTGACGCACAACTGCCACGGTGTTACCAATCGAATTGGTCAGGCCAGTTGACCAGCTGCGCGCTTGAGGAGAAGCCGCCGGGGAGGCCAGAATGTTTTCGCCCATTGAATCGCGCCGCCTCTACAGGCAGGTGGCGGATCAGATTCGTTCGATGATCGCCGGCGGCGAGCTTGTCGTCGGCCAGAAGCTGCCGGCCGAGCGCGAGCTGGCGGAGCAACTGTCGGTCTCACGCCCGACCGTGCGCGAGGCGCTGATCGTTCTGGAGGTCGAGGGCCTCGTCAACATCCGCATGGGTTCCGGCATCTATGTGGTGCGCCGGCAGGGCATCAGCATGGCGACAAGCGAAAGCGAGCCGGTGGAGGGGCCTTTCGAATTGCTGCAGGCGCGCGCCATCATCGAATGCGCCATCGCCGAAGAGGCGGCAACCCGGGCCAGGGCTGAAGACATCGCCGTGCTCGACGAGGCGCTGATGCGCATGAGCGGCGGCGTCAACGATGCGGCGACCGTGCTCGCCGCCGACCGCGCCTTCCACACCGGCATTGCCGCCATCATCGGCAATGCGACGCTGATCCGCGTGACCGGCGAGATGTTCGACATGCGCATGACCCCTTATTTCGCCAGGCTCGCCAGCCATTTCGAGGGGCCGACGACATGGCGCAGAGCCGTCGACGAGCACCGGGCCATCCGCGATGCGATCGCCACCGGCGATGCGGCCGGCGCGAAGACTGCGATGCGCAGCCATCTCACCCTATCGCAGAAGAGATTTTCCGAGAGCTTCGGGGAGGAGTTTTCGGGAGAGGAGGAGCGCGGCCGCGACAAGTCGCCCGCGAAAGGAGCCATCAAGACTAAACCCGAGCTCGGGAGGAGAGAGCAATGAAGATGAGACTGGCAACGATACTGTGCACCGCGGCCGCGATCATGGCGACGACGGCGGTCGCGCATGCGCAGACGGTATTGAAATGGGCGCATGTCTATGAAACCTCGGAGCCCTTCCATACGGATTCCGTCTGGGCCGCGGAAGAGATCGCCAAGCGCACCGACGGGCGCTACAAGATCGAGGTCTATCCGGCCTCGCAGCTCGGCAAGGAAGCCGACATCAACCAGGGCCTCAAGCTCGGCACGGTCGACATCATCATTTCCGGCTCGAGCTTTGCCGCGCGCGACTACAAGCCGATCGGCGTCACCTATTTTCCCTATATCTTCCGCAATCCCGACCATCTGATCGCCTATACCAAGAGCGATGTCTTCAAGCGTCTCGCCAAAGGTTACGAGGACAAGACCGGCAACCACATCGCCGCTGTCAGCTATTACGGCACGCGTCATACGACCTCGAACAAGCCGATCGCCAAATGCGCGGACATGCAGGGCCTGAAGATCCGCGTGCCCGACGTTCCCGCCTATCTCGCGATGCCGCGCGCCTGCGGCGCCAACACCACGCCGATTGCCTTCGCCGAAGTCTATCTCGCTCTGCAGAACGGCACGGTCGAGGCGCAGGAAAACCCGCTGACGACGATCGAGGCGAAGAAGTTCTACGAGGTCCAGAAGAACATCATCCTTACCGGCCACATCGTCGATCACCTGAACACCGTGATCTCGAAGCAGCTGTGGGCGAAGCTCTCCGACGAGGACAAGAAGATCTTCGGCGAAGTGATGCAGCAGGCGGCCGAGCGCACGACCAAGACGATCGCCGGCAAGGAAAACAGCCTGGTTGCGACCTTCAAGGAAAAGGGCCTCAACGTCACCGAGGTCGACAAAAGCGATTTCGAGAAGAATGTGATGGAAAAGGTGAAGTTCGAAGACTTCGGCTACGAGAAGGCCGATTGGGAAGCGATCCGGGCGATTCAGTAAAGATCGCTCACTGCCTTCTTCGTGCCCCTCACCCTAACCCTCTCCCCGCGCACGGGGAGAGGGGACGTGCCCTGCGAGAGCAAGCGGGGAACGGAGAGGTCGAGGCATGTCCCTTCTCCCCGCGAGCGGGGAGAAGGTGGCGGCAGCCGGATGAGGGGCCGTGCCGCCGAGCAACGAACGAGATCCGTCGACACATAAAGGTCGCGCACCCCAAGCGCCGCTCCCTTCTTCTCCAACCGCAACAAGGCCGATCATGTCGCAAGAAATTCACACGCCAATCACGGCCGAGGAAATCGGTCACGAATTCGAAGGGCATGCGCCGACCGCGAACGTCTCGGACTATGCCGTCGAGGACTGGATCACGCTGATCGTCTTCTGGCTGATGGCCGGCTGCGTCTTCCTGCAGTTCTTCACGCGGTATGTGCTGAACGACAGCTATGCCTGGACCGAGGAGATCGCCATCAACTGCCTGATCGGCGTCGTCTTTCTCGGCGCCGTCATGTGCGTGCGCACCTCGCGGCATATTCAGGTGGACGTGTTCTATCATTATATGCCTGCTGGCCTGGCGCGCGTGCTCGCGACCTTCGTCGATATCGTCCGCATCGGTTTCTTCGCCTATGGCTGCTATTTGATGTGGCGTTACGTCGACATCGTCGCCGACGAGCAGATGGTCACCATCGACCTGCCGCGCAACATCGTCTTCTACTCGGTGCTTGTCGCCTTCGTGCTGATGCTGATCCGCGCGGTCATCGTCTTCATCGCCAATATGCGCCGCGGCTACTCCGTCCTGGAGCGCCCGGAAGAATTCCAATCCGTCGAAGGGTGATCCGATGCTGCTGCTTCTTGGCTCGTTTCTGCTGCTGATGCTGGTCGGCGTGCCCGTCGCCATCTCGATGGCCGTCGCCTCGGTCCTCTATATCGTCCTTTATGGCGTTGCGCCCGACATCATCGTCGCCCAGCGCATGATCGCCGGCGTCGAAAGTTTTCCGCTGCTCGCCGTGCCCTTCTTCATCCTGGCCGGCAATCTGATGAATTCCGCCGGCGTCACCGGCCGTATCTATTCCTTCGCGGTCGCGCTGGTCGGCTGGATGAAGGGCGGGCTGGCGCAGGTCAACATCATCGGCTCCGTCATTTTCTCGGGCATGTCGGGCACCGCGCTCGCCGATGCGGCCGGCATCGGCACGATCGAAATCAAGGCGATGAAGGACCATGGCTATCCGGTCGAAGCGGCGGTCGGTGTGACGGCCGCCTCCGCCACGCTCGGGCCGATCTTCCCGCCGTCGCTGCCCTTCGTCATCTACGGCATGATGGCAAACGTCTCGATCGGCGCACTCTTCATGGCCGGTATCCTGCCCGGCATCGTCATGACGCTGCTGATGATGATCACCGTCGCCGCCTTCGCCTATCGCAAACGCTGGGGCTCCGACGCACCGTTCAATGTGCGCGAGCTCCTGTCGGCCGGCATGGAAATCCTCGTCGTCCTCATGGTGCCTGTGGCGATCTATCTGATGATGCGTGCCGGCCTCTCAATGAATGCTGCGGCGGGTATTGCCCTTCTCCTGCTTCTGGCGCTCGACTGGTATTTCGGCTTCTCCGCCGTCATGGCGCTGATGACCCCCGTCATCCTGATCGGCGGAATGACAATGGGCTGGTTCACGCCGACGGAGGCAGCGGTCGCGGCCGTGCTCTGGTCGCTCTTCCTCGGCCTCGTGCGCTACCGCACGATGACGCTCTCGACACTCGCCAAGGCGAGCTTCGATACGATCGAAACGACGGCGTCGGTGCTCTTCATCGTCACCGCCGCATCGGTCTTCGCATGGCTCTTGACGGTCAGCCAGGCCGCGCAGCTGCTTTCGGATGCGATCCTGTCGATCACCGACAATAAATGGGTGTTCCTGATCCTGGTGAACCTGCTGATGCTCTTCGTCGGCTGCTTCCTCGATACGATCGCCGCAATCACCATCCTCGTGCCGATCCTTCTGCCGATTGTCGCCAAGTTCGGCATCGATCCCGTTCAGTTCGGGCTGATCATGACGCTGAACCTGATGATCGGCTTGCTTCATCCGCCGCTCGGCATGGTGTTGTTCGTGCTCTCACGGGTGGCGAAGCTTTCGGTTGAACGCACGACGATGGCGATCGTGCCCTGGCTGGTGCCGCTGTTCCTGGCGCTGATCCTGATCACCTTCATTCCCGCCGTATCGCTCTGGCTGCCGCAGCAGCTCGGACTGTTGAGATAGGAGGTCAGGATGCAGACGCGTCTGGCGCGGCTTTATCAAAAAGGCGATCTCAGGGTCGAAATGGACACGGTTCCGGCTCCCGGTCCAGGCGAGGTGCTTCTCAAGATGGCGGCCGCCGGCATCTGCGGCTCCGACCTGCATTATTATCAGGACGGCGGCTTCGGGCCGGTCAGGGTGCGCGAGCCGATCATTCCCGGCCACGAGGCCTCGGGGAGGGTGAGCCAAGCGGGCGAGGGGGTCGATCTCAAAGCCGGCACGCTGGTCGCAGTCAATCCGAGCCAGCCCTGCGGCCATTGCGAATATTGCTTGAAGGGACTGCCGATCCATTGCCTCGATATGCGCTTCATGGGCAGCGCGATGCGCCTGCCGCACGAGCAGGGCATGTTCCGGGAGTGGCTGGTGGTGCCGGCCCGACAATGTTTCGAAATGGCAGCCGAGACGACCGCCGCGGAAGCGGCCTGCAGCGAGCCGCTCGCGGTCTGCCTGCATGCCGCATCGCGCGCCGGCGAGATATCGGGCAAACGCGTCCTCGTCACCGGCGCCGGCCCCATCGGCTGCCTGATGGTTGCCGCCGCGCGGTATCACGGTGCGGCCGAGATCGTCGTGACCGATCTGGCCGATGCCGCGCTCGCAAGGGCCAAAGCGATGGGCGCCAGCCGCACGATCAATGTTTCCCGGGATGCGGCATCGCTTGCCGAATTCGAGGCGGGAAAAGGCTATTTCGATCTCGTTTTCGAATGCTCGGCCGCCGCACCCGCGATCCGCAGCGCGATCGCCGCCATTCGGCCGCGCGGCACGATCGTGCAGGTCGGCGTCACGGGCGAGATCCCGGTCCCGCTCAACGCCATCGTCGGCAAGGAGCTCCATATCCACGGCACGCAGCGGTTCCACGAGGAATTCGCCCCTGCCGCGAGGCTGATCGCAAGCCGCAAGATCGATGTGCGGCCGATCATCAGCCACAGCTTACCCTTGGAAGAAGCCGCCGCCGCCTTCACTCTTGCCGGCGACCGTACAGCCGCCTGTAAGGTACAGCTCACATTTTAGCGGCTTAATACTCGCCGTAGAGATTCGTATGGGTGCTGACTGGTCGCGCCCGGCTTGTGAACTGCCTTACCAGCCATAGCTGAAGGTAGCACCACTGCCGTTATCCCCATCTTGCACGACGTCCGTTTCAGTATTTCGCCCATACTGGAAAATGCCATAGGCATTGTTGTTGCCGTTCTGCCGCAAGGTCGCGGAATGACCATTGCCCCGTTGCCGGACGAAGCCGAGGTTGCCGCGGCCAGCCTGAGCGATACCAGCCGCGTTACCCCGACCCATCTGCCGGATGTCAGCGTCTTTCAGACCGCGGTAGAGCGAATAGGCGCGCAGCCCGGTTGAAAAAAGTCCGGCGTCCTGGGCATTGTCCGGTGCGAGGTTGAACGAGATCCGGCCGCCGGCATAGGCTGGCGCAGTCAAGGCTACTTGGCTCAGGCTCCCGGCAAGAAGGGTGACGGCAAGGATCTTAAACACGTTGCGGGTCATTCTGATCTCCATTTCCGGCTGCCTCAGCCGATGATCAACTTTCGCATCTTGCAGCTGAACCCAGCCGGAATTGCTCGTTCAGTTGTCGTTCAGTCGTTTCGGCCTGATTGAATGCGAAAGGGCGCCGGAAACGGCGCCCTTTCAGGAAAACTCTAGAATGTGGTGACCGATCAGTTGCCGCCAATCTGCTTCGCGCAGCTGAAACTCTCATCCCCGACGACGACGTCCAGCGTGGCTTTGTATTTGGCTCCCTTCGAGTCGAGCGAGACCGAACCAAGGATTGCCGCATGTCCCTCGACGGCCTCAAAATCGCCACTCTGGTTGATCGTGGAGCTTCCGCCGTCTCCCACTTTTTCGACATGGAAGGTATAAGTCCCGCCGACATGCTTGTCGGCGTGGACGAGCGCGTCCAGTCTCACCATACCTGCCCCCGGGGTTGCTTTGATTTCGCAAAGCTGCACCCGGTCAGGTTGGTTGGCTGTCGTCATGGCGGAAACCGCGCCGACGGGAAGCAGGACCAGCGCGAGAATCGTCATCGCGCGGCGCGGATGTTTGATGCTATTTGGCATGGTCAATTCCCCTGGTGGTCTGCTGTTGCGATCCTGACCTGTTTCACGGCATCCTGCAGCCGCTTACGGGCAGGCCTGAACGAAAGCGGCGACATTGCCGTTGCCGCCCTGGCTGACATTGGCGCTGCAGCCGTGGCCGACCTGGACGCCGGCCGCGATGTTGCCATTACCATCCTGGGTAAGGATGGTCGTATGGCTGGAGCCGAATTGGCCAATGCCCGCTACGTTGCCATTGCCGCGCTGATAGGTGGCGCCATAGTTGTCGTTGCCTTCCTGACCGACAGCTGAAAGATTATGGCGACCATATTGACGGCCGAGAATTCGGTTGTAGCCACCGTTCTGGTAGGTTCTGATCCGGTTTCCGTATCCTTCCTGTGCCCCACCGGCAGAGTTCGACCAGCCATATTGTTCGATACGAACATCATTGGCCATGGCGGGGGCTGCGGCGGCAATGCCGACGAGAGCGACGAGTGCGGTTGCAATGATAGACGTGCGGATCATGAATATGTCTCCTCAGGCGGATAAGACCGCGGTTGAACGTCTTTCTTCTAGACGCTCCCTTCGGAACGGAAGCTGAAGGCACCATTCAGTCGGGGTTCATTGGCGGAGATCGGCGCGGTGTCCGCCATGGGTGAGGTACGGCCGCAGCATCTTTCAGAGAGATTGTGCGCCGCATCCCGCTCGAGAGTTGAGGCGAGGGATAGGAGCGCCCACTTATGCGACACCAGCCAAATGCTGCCGCTTAGAAGATTGCTGTACTCGCTCCCTCGCAAGGTCGCTCAGCATCTGTCGGGCTACGGCTGGCATAACATGATGTGGCAGGTGGCCGACGCCCTCGATCAACCTGATCATCGGCCTCGGATGTTTCTGCCGAAGGCCATCGATATGCCAGGCCGGCTGAACTATGCGATCCTCCGAACCGAACAGGACGTGTAATGGAAGATTGCCGGGCAGCTTCGGCAGCAGTTCCATGTCTTTGTTGAAGGCCCGCAGCTCGTTAGCCATTGTTTCGATTGCGCCCGGATTGACCATATGAGCGGCCGGCAACACCGACAGCTGGGGAGGCAACGTGTTTGGAAAGGATGATGACCGCAGACCACGGTCGAGAAAAAACGCTGCCCATCGGCTGATTACATGCTGGCGGATCAAGGATCCCACCACCGGGGCAACGGACGCCCGGAGGATGGGCAGCGGTTTCGGTGGGACGGGCCTGCAGCACGGCGAAATCAGAAGCAATCCGTTCACCAGCTCCGGCCGGCGCGCTGCCAGATGAAGTGCCGGCGCGCTGCCGATGGAGTGGGCTACGATCGAGACGCAATGCAGGTCCATTGCATCGATCAGGCGCTCGAGCCAAAAGGATTGGCCTATCGGTCCTCGTTCAGCGAGAGGAAGAGGGCTGCTGAAACCGTAGCCCGGGCGATCGGGGGCCACCATTCGGAACGGGCTCTGAGCAAACGGAAGCAGAACCTCTTCAGCCAGGCTCCCACAGCCATGGAGGACGAGGACCGGTGTCGCGTTCAAGTCGCCGCTCTCCAGAACATGCACCTGGTGCTTGTCGATCTGGTAAATCGTGCCGATCCGGGGGCGAAATGCCTGCTGCTTCAACATGATCCAACAAACGCCCGCGGTTGGTTCTCGGTTCCGCGACGCTTGTAGCTTAGTTCAACCAACCTGTTCTGCCCGGAGCGTGCCTGCGGCAAGCCGCCGTAACAGGTTCCACTGACACGTGCCATCCGGGTTAACCTGCTTCGCCCGTCGGCAATGTTGTCTAGTGTCGCCACGCCTCCCGGAAATATTTCTATTGTAACATCGATAGCAGTGCTGGACGCCCCAAAGATCTTCTGATGTGCTCGTTCTCAGAAGCTTGAAAACATGCTAAGTTTCGTCGGCAACAGAGGGGAAAACCAATGCCACGCATCGCTAATCTTTACTTCAAGACCGCCATCATCTTCCTGATCGCCGGCATCTCGGTCGGCCTTCACATGTCGATCTCAGGGAATCACGCACCGACCGGGGCCCATGCCCACGCCAACCTGCTCGGCTGGGTCACCATGGCGCTCTTCGGCGTTTACCACGCGCTCAATCCACACAAGGCCGAGAAGCGCCTGGCGATAATCCAGTACGTCGTCTACACCTTCGGCGTCGCGGTGCTGATCCCGTCCCTTTATCTGCTGCTTTCCGGAAACACGGCGATGGAACCGATTGTCGCCATTTCCTCGCTCATCGCCTTCGCCGGCGTGCTGATGTTCGCCGTCATCATCTTCTCGGGCAGCGAGGCTTCGAGTCCGGCCGGCGTCTCCCGGGCGCACTGATCCAATCGGGAAAGAGCGACGATCTCTGTTGCCAAGTTGCATGTCCGAATTTTCTTAGCGCATCTCGTGCTTTTGCACTGAGAACGATTCGGGCCTGGCTTGGCAACCGTTGATCGACGCGGTCAAATGCGGATCGTGCCAGGTTGCGAAGTCTTGGATGCAGCCGATCGCTGTCACATCGGCTCCGCGAGAGCGGAGATTTGCTAGAATGCTTTTGGGCCTGTTCAGCAATCCAATCGGCAGGATGATGAACGCGTTCGCGGCGGCGGGCGTCTTCACGCCCTCGCTAATCAGCCACGGCGACGCTTTTGGCACCGGGCGCATCTTGTATGCCGTCCGCTGCGGCTTCAGCAGGGTCATAAGTGGGAAATTCCAGTTCCAGATAGCCTAACTTGACTGGAGCACATCAGGCCCGGACCCATTATTTCATGAGAGGCAATAAATTCGAAATTATTCTCGCAATTGTGGATGTGCGGGTCCGACGGCAATATCACCCCTGTCAGACGAACACTGCGTCGCCTGACCTTTTTCAATAACGAAATCACAGGACAGAGATGACACAGCCTCGTTATTCCCTAACCCGCCGAGACGCGCTGTTGTCCATAGGCGTCACAGCAGGGGCCATGGCCATTTCACCCTCTCTCAGCTTCGCAGCCAACGCTGCTCCCACCGCCAACCTAATCGAAGGAACCAAGACGATGGCATATGTAACCACCAAAGACGGCGTTGAAATCTTCTACAAGGACTGGGGCCCTAAGGATGCCCAGCCGATCATGTTCCACCACGGATGGCCGCTGTCGTCCGACGACTGGGACGCGCAGATGCTGTTTTTCCTGTCGAAAGGTTTTCGCGTCGTCGCCCATGACCGGCGTGGCCATGGCCGATCCGCCCAGGTAGCAGACGGTCACGATATGGACCATTACGCAGCCGATGCCTTTGCCGTCGTCGACGCGCTCGGCCTGAAGAATGTCGTCCATATCGGTCACTCCACCGGTGGCGGTGAGGTCGCCCGTTATGTGGCCAAGCATGGCGAGCCTGGCGGCCGCGTCGCCAAGGCCGTTCTCGTCTCGGCCGTGCCGCCGCTGATGCTCAAGACCGCGGCCAATCCCGAAGGCCTTCCGATGGAAGTGTTCGACGGTTTCCGCTCCGCACTTGCCGCCAACCGCGCGCAGTTCTTCCGCGACGTTCCGGCCGGTCCATTCTACGGTTTCAATCGGGATGGCGCCAAGGTGCAGGAAGGCGTGATCCAGAACTGGTGGCGTCAGGGCATGATGGGCGGCGCCAAGGCCCACTACGACGGCATCAAGGCTTTCTCCGAAACCGACCAGACGGAGGACCTGAAGGCGATCAGCGTTCCCACTCTCGTCTTGCATGGTGAAGACGACCAAATCGTTCCGATTGCGGACTCGGCGCTGAAGTCGGTGAAGCTTCTGAAGAACGGTTCGCTGAAGACCTACCCCGGCTTCTCGCATGGCATGCTGACCGTCAATGCCGACGTGCTGAACGCCGACCTTCTCGCCTTCGTGAAGGCCTGAGCGGCCCTGGCGACGAGTGCGGCCTCCCACGCACCCGTCGCCTCACAAACCACAAGATCCACAAGCGCTCGGCGCGGTGGTCTCCCGGCTGCTACCTCGTTGAAACGATCTCCCAACATGCGAAAAACACCCATCGCCAAGACACGGGTACCGGTTGCCATGCACCTGACCCCTGACCTCGTAGCCAAAACCTTCAAGCTAGTCGAGGACGAGGGCCCAGAGCCTAACTGGACCCAAATCTCGGGTCAGCAACTCGATGAACTCGTCAGCAGAGTCGAGCAGGAGGCCGCGGACGAGGAGATATGGGTGTTCGCTTATGGATCCTTGATGTGGAACCCGGGCTTTCAAGTGGCAGCAAGTGAAGATGCCGTTGCATACGGGTGGCATCGTGCGTTCTCATTGAGGATAGAACGGCTGCGGGCCACCTCCGATGTGCCGGGTCTGATGCTGGCGCTTCGGCCGGGAGGAAGTTGCTCTGGCCTCGTCCTGAAGCTCCCCTGCGCGACGAAAAAACAGGATCTGCGTACGCTTCTGGCGCGCGAAATCCGATATGCCGAGGTGTGCGACATGGTGCGATGGGTTTCGGTCAAGACGCCGACGGGTACACGCCGCGCGCTCACATTTTGGGCGAGCACGAAGCGATCAGGGCTCACGGAGAAGATACCGCTCGATGACGCCGCAGTGTTGATCGCTCAGGCATGCGGACCGGCGGGATCCTGCGCGGAATACCTGCATCGGACGGTCTTGGATCTGGCGAACCGGAACATCTTCGATCGAAATCTGTGGCAGCTGCAGCAAATGGTCGCCGCAAGACTACGGGCACTTTCACAGGACGGTTCGATCTGCGAGAAGGTGCACGTCTCCTGATCCGTGGTGATGCGCGGCCGTGTACGTCAATCCAGCATGACCATCTGCGCCGCGACTTGCTCTTCGAAGAATTTCGAGAATGAAGCGATGCGAGGTGGAAGCGCTTGGTACGGCGGGTAAAACAGCGTCAGCCACAGGTCCGGCGGCGCCCATCCCTTGAAGACGTGGACGAGACGACCGCTCCTGATGTGATCGGCGATGTTGAATCCCGGGAGCAGCGCGACACCTGCACCGTTGGCGGCCATGTCGGCCAGGACCTCGCCACTGTTGGCGCTGAAGGCCCGACCTGCCGAGATCGTGATGCTTGAGCCGCCGTCGGACAATACCCAGCTCTCGCGCCGGCTCTCGCCACTATAGGCGAGGCAGTCGTCTGGCTTTAGCTCGCTGGGATGTTGCATATCGGCGAAACGGCTCCCCGGGGCCGCGACCAGGATACGCGGCACTACCCTGATTTTTCTCCAGATCGTGTACTTGTCCGAAGGCTGTGATGAGATGCGGATCGCCAGATCGTAGTCGTCATCGACGATGTTCACCAGACCGTCGGACAAGGAGATCTCAAAGCTCATCTTCGGATAGCGTTCCTTGAAACCTGACAGGATCGGCGGCAGCACGGTCTTGCCGAACCATGTCGGCGCACTGATCCGCAGCCGCCCTTCGTCCGCCTTGTGCGCATTCATCACATCCCGTCGCGCTTCTTCCAGCGTCTTCACCGCTGGCTGGATCTGCGCGGCGAAGATCGCGCCGTCTGTCGTCAGCGAGACCTGCCTCGTCGTGCGCACGAAAAGCTGCACGCCAAGTTCCGCCTCGAGTGCTGCGATCGCGCGTGTGACGGCCGCCGGCGTCATGTCCAACTCGCGGGCGACCTGGGCGAAATTTCGCTTCTCGGCCGCGAGCAGGAAGGTTCTGAGGGCTTTGTAATCGTTCATGCCATTGTTTCAGGATTTGCAATTCAATCGAGAGGAATATTGCAATACCGGATGGCGATCAACGGGTGAAGTTTTGAGACGATCGCTGCCTTTATTGGGGACCAGTCATGAACCCGCGCCGCCATCAAGTGACTAGGCCACCACTCATTCCGCCCCCGCACGCCATTCGCGATAGGCGAGATGGATCTTCGCGCCGATCGTTGTCAGCGGCTGCGGCGGCAGTGATACCGGCGCCGCGAGGCGACTGTAGACGCGGCCGAGTTCGGAGTCGTGCCCCAGCACGCGTTCGGCCGCGGCGATGCCGGCGGCGGTGGAGTTGGATGCGCCGAGGCCGTTGCAGCCGCAGGCGGCGAAAACACCGCACTCGACTTCTCCGAAGGCCGGCACATGATTGTGCGTCAGCGCCATCGCGCCGCCCCAGCGGTATTGCATGCCGATACCGGCAAGATCAGGAAAGCGATGGGCGAATTTGCCGTCATGAAGGCGGCCGGCGCTGCGGATGGCGGCATCGCTGATTGCGATGCCGGGATTGTAGCTGTAGCGCGACCGCACCAGGATGCGGTCGCCGCCCGCAGTGTTGATGCGCCGCACCGTCGTTCCCATCGGCAGGGCAGGGGTGGCCGCCCATTTCCTTTGGCCGCCGAGCCTTGCCGGATCGAATTCCCGCGTCATGGACGCGTAGGTGAAGACATGGAGGAGGCGTCTGCGGAAGAAGCCGAAGCTTTCGACGTGGCCGTTATTGGCCATGATGATCTTCGCCGCCCGCACCGATCCCTTCGGCGTCTTCACCAGCCAGCCGTCGCCGGAGCGTTCGAAGGAGAGAGCAGGCGTCTGCTCGAACAGCCGCACCGTCTCCTTCAGACAGTCCGCCATTCCGCTTATATAGGCGGCCGGCTGGATGATGACCGTCCCCGGCGAGAACAGGCCGGAGGTAAAGGCCTTCGATCCGGTCACGGCCTCGATTTCATCGCGTTTGAGCAGTCGATGGGGCTCGCCCATCTTCGAAAGCTGCTGCGAGTAAGCGTGCAGATGTTTGTCGCCTTTCGCGCTCATCGCAATGCTGTAGCGGCCGCACGGATCGAACAGATCCTTTCCCCAGCCGTTCTCGGCAGCCAGTTCGGTGGCAAGAGTGATGGCCGAACGCTGCAGGAGCACGGAATCGCGGAACCTGCCTTCCGACTCGCCGCTGAAATCGTCCGAGGAGACCTCATGCGGCAGGTCGATGATGAAGCCGGAATTGGCGCCGGCCGGACCTTCGCCGACGATGCCGGCTTCGAGAATCGTCACCCGGAGGGTCGGATCGAGCCGCGAGAGGCGGTGGCCTGCGGAGAGACCGGCAAAACCGCCGCCGATGATCGCGACATCGACGCTGATCGCTTCGCTCAAGACCGGCCGCGATGTGCGCGGGGCAAGTGTGGCCACCCATCCCGATATGCGCGCACGTTTGGGAAGCCTGGATGCGACGAAGACGTTCTTAGCGGTCCGGCTCACGGTCAAATCGCCTCCCGCTCCATGAGCGCTTCAAGGGAGCGGCGCAGCGCGGGAAGCTTCTCGGGAGCCAGCGCGCGCAACGGCTTGCGCGGACCGCCCGCGCCATAGCCGATGAGATCGGCGGCAGCGTAGACGGACTGCACGTAATCACCTTCCCAGATCAGCCCCATTGCCGGTTCCAGGATCTTCCAGAGCGCGCGCACCTCATCCCATTTGCGCTCGGCCGCCGCCGCCACGAGAGCGACGCAGGTTTTCGGAGCGAAATTCGCGCCGCCCCAGATCAGGCCGTCGCATCCGGCATAAAGCGCGTAGGGCACGAGCGGATCGGCGCCGTTCATCACGAAACGGCCGGTGCGAATGAGCGCCGCTTGCTTGCTGAGGTCGCCGCCGCTGTCCTTGACGGCGCAGAAGCCGGGAATCTCGTTCAGCCTGTCGAGGAGCTCCGGCGTGATGGCGACGCCCACCGCCTGGGGCACGTTGTAGCCGATGACGGGAAGGCCTGATCTGGCGACCTCGGTGTAGAAATCGAGAATACCCTGATCGTCGGTCGGGCCTTCGAAGAAAGGCGGAAGCACCATGACGCCTTCGGCGCCGGCATCGCGGGCGCGTGCCGTCCGCTCTACGACGTCTTCGACGAGGAGCGCCGAGGTCTGGGCGATCACCTTGGCGCGGCCGTTGACGATCCGGGCGCCGCGGCGGATCAGTTCCTCGGATTCCGCCTTGGAGAGATAGACATGCATGCCGGTGCCGGAGCTGAACAGGAAGCTTCTGACCCCGGCGGCAAGATAGCGCTCGACATTGTCTTCAAGCCTGCTGTAGTCGATGCGGCCGGCATCGTCGAACGGCGTGGTGATTGCGAGGTTCAGTCCCGGAAACGGAAATGCGGTCATTGGATGAGATCCCTTGCACTGGCTGTCTTGAGCTGCGTGTCTTGTCCTGGCCGGCCCTAGAGGCTCGGCGCTTCCATTCCCTCGGGGGCCGCGTACATGGCCATGTTGCGCCGGGATAGTTCGAGATGGAGCCGCGCCAGCTCACCAGAGGCTTCGGCATCGCGCCGCTCGATCACCTCGATCATCTCGTCATGCTGCTGCGCCGCCAGTTCGAGCTCTTCCTGCATGCGCGGTGTGTTCGGATGTTTGTAGAAGATCTTGCCGATACGGGCATGGTCGATCTGCAGGCGACGCAGGCTCGGGACCACATAGACGTTATGGGCCATCTCGCCCACCTGCCGGTGGAACCGGTCGTTCTGGAACACCCGGTCTTCGACGTCGCAATCATCCACCGCTTTGCGGAAGGCGCGCTGGATTTCCTTCAGAGCTTCGAGCTCCGCTTTCGTTCCGTTCTCGGCTGCGAGCTTGTTTGCGGTGATGTAGATCATCGGCGCAAGCAGGAAGAAATCGCGCAGCGACTGGTAGCTCATGGAACTGACGCGGGCGGCGCGGTTTGTCTCGAGCTCGATATAACCCTCGCCAGCCATCTGTCGCATCAGCTCGCGCACCGGCGGGCGGGAAAGCCCGAACTCTTCGCTCAAGGCTACTTCATCAAGCACGGCTCCCGGAGGCAGCTCCATCGTCAGAATGCGTCTGCGCAAAGCGAGCTCAAGGCTGCCCTTGCGATCCGGACCTGCGGTCTCTGTGTTCATGTCGACGCCTCCATAATTCTTAACGTAGACGTTAAGTAGACAAATCCAAAACGTCAAGGGACGGCGATTGGAAGGGATGTCCCGAAGCTGCGCGATGAGGTTCGCAAAGTGGGAGCGCGATGCTGCGCGGAAACAAAACGGCGGCTGTGTTGTTACTGATAGGAACGCGCAGGAGCGTTTGCCTTGCGAAGGAAAGTAGCCGTAACGGGAGCAAGACGATGGACACAGCAACACATTGGGCGCTTCTCCTCGGCATATTGACCTTGGCGAGCTGGTTAGCCGGAGGCTTCGCGGCGGTGCTTGGAAACGTGGAGCTTGGCCATCATGGGCAAAAGACAGCCGAATATCTGACATTCGGTCTGAGCGTCACCGGCTTCATCTCCGCCGTCGCGATGGTATTGATCCTGGTGATCCGATGACATCGATCACCCGAGTGCCCATAGATCCAACCTTCTCCCAATCGTCGATCTTGGCTGCGAGCTGGATGATCGTTCGGGAAAAGGAGCTCTGATCGATCTGCCTATCCGCTACCCCTGTCGTCGCGCGGCGGCCTGCCCGGCAGCGGCAGGCGGACGACGAAAGATCGAGACCTGGTTGCGTCCGGCTTCCTTGGCGCGATAAAGCGCCATATCGGCTTCGTGCTGGAGATTGGCCAACGAAACGTCCGTATCGACAGCCGACTTAAACGCCACGCCGACGCTCAGCGTCACCGAGGGCCCGACCCTGGAGGCCGGGTTTGGCAGAGCGGCCGCTTCCACGCTCTCGCGTATTCGCCTGGCAACCGCGACGGCCTCTTCTTCATCGACATCCGGAAGCACGATGAGAAACTCCTCGCCGCCATGTCGCGAGACGAGATCGCGATCGGCGCGCACGCAGCTCTGGATGATGCCGGCAACCTTGACGAGGCAGCGATCGCCTTCGCTATGGCCAAGCCGATCGTTCAGCGCCTTGAAGTGATCGATGTCGCACATCAGCATGGCTGCGACGACGCCGGTTTCGCGGCCGTTGCGCCAGAGGCCCTCGAGCGTTTCCATCATCCAACGGCGGTTGGCGATTCCGGTCAGCGGGTCGGTTCTGGCCAGCCGCTCCAATCGGGCGTTCGCGTCGGCAAGCTCCGCGACACGGCGCTGATCCCTGCAGTCCAGGAGAAATGTCTTCTGCGCCAGGATATTCATCGTTCGCCTGGCGACCACCGTCGCGATGATCCCACAGGAAAAGAACAGGGTCGCGGCGACGACACTGCCCGCTTCCAAAAGCGGGTTGTGCCATTGAAGGATGAAGTACAGACATAGAGCATAACAGGCGATTGCGGTCGTCCAGGCCAGCGGCACGCTGAAGATGGTGATTGCGCTCGTCGCGACGAACAACATGATGCTTAGATGCCGCTCGTAAAATTCGCCGCCGGTAAAAACGCCGACGAGCCCGACCGAGAGGAGAATAAGGAACATTCCCACAAGCAGCGACGCCCGCTGAACGGCCGCCGGGCGCGGCTTGTTCCAAACGACTGCGGTCAAAATTGCCGCCGGCGGCAAAAGGCAGGCGGGAGCAATCATCGACAGAACGATCTGCCCGGGAAGCAGGAGCGCGTTCAGCGCCAGCGTCAGAACATCGACAAATGCGACCCAAATCATCCAGGAGCGGATGACCTTCGCCGTCTGCCGCCACAGCCTTTCGTCAAAACGGCGGCGCAGCTCGCCTGTCAGGCGGATATCGCGGGTTCGGCCCGATAAAAGACGTTCGACCTCATCCGCCATTGCGCCGGTCAACGGCCGTGGCGGCAAAGACCCGGCTGGCGAGGTTTCAGAGGAAGTGCTTTTGGCATCACTCATCTTTGATTTAACTAGCCGCGATGCAAAGCTCGGCAAGGCTTACGCATTCGCATCGGGATTCGTATGTTGATATTTTGTAAACAAGATTGCGCGCGCGGTCTGGGCCGGATCGTCTCGATCATGCTTCCAACCCTTTTCCGAGAGGGGACAGTATGAGACTCAAACTGGTTGCAGTTGCGGTCGCGGCGCTGGCGCCGGTGGTTGCGATGCTCTTCTACAACGAGATCGCGCTCCGCCACCAGCGCAACGAGGAAGTGCGCACCTCCGCGGCACAGGCGGCGAGGCAAGCCTCGTCAGAGGTCGAACGGATTATTGAGGGCCTGCACGCCCTTCTCGTCTCCGTGTCATCAATGCCTTCCGTCCGGCACCTCGACGTCCAGGCTTGCAACGACGCCCTGAAATCAGTTGCCGAAAACATTCCCAACATCCGCACCATCTTCGTCGCCGGGCTCGATGGGCGGCCGATCTGCGGAAGCATGGCTTTTCCCGCGGGCGTGGTCTTTTCCGACCGCGATTATTTCCGGCAGACTTTGGAGACCAAGGACTTTTCCGTCGGCACCTATACGCAGAGCCGCCTTTCCGACCGCCCGGTGCTGCCGCTCGCGATACCCCTGATGGACGGCGATATCATCAAGGCCATCATCGTCAGCGGAATCCGGCTCGACTGGCTGCAGAACCGCATCACCGAGCGCGGCGTTGCTCCCGGCAATGCGGTGACCATCGCCGACGGCAAGGGAACCATCGTCGCGCATGTTCCCTCTCCCGATCAGTTCGTCGGCACGATCTTGCCCGAGGAATACCAGCAGCTGATCCACGCCGAACAGCCTGATGTCATCGAGACCACCCAGGACGGAACAGCGCGCATCCTCGGTTATCGCCCGATAGCCTTGCCTTCCAGCCCGCTCTATGTCAGCGCCGGATTCTCGAAAACGGAGGTCTTCGCGCCGATCGACCGGGCCACGCTGATGAATACGCTCGCCATCATCGGCGGTGCACTTTTCGCCTTCGTCGCCGCGATCTTTATCGGTAACCGCTTCATCCTGATGCCGATCTCCAGGATCGCGGATGTGATGGAAAGTTGGCGCAGCGGTCAGACGACGGCGCGGACCGGGATGAAGGGACCGGACGAGCTGGGGCTCGTCGGCGCAACCTTCGATCGCCTGCTCGATGAACTCGAAGACCGCAGGCGCCAAAATCAGCAGGCGGAGGAGGAGCGGAGCCTGCTCGTCCGCGAGCTTGCGCATCGCGTCAAGAATGGCTTCACGCTCGTGCAGGCGATTGCCAGACAAACCTTCTCGCGGTCCGATCCGGAGAGATACAATTCCTTCGCCGAGAGGCTGGCAGCCCTCGCCGGTACCTATGACCTCATCCTGTCGCGGGAGGGGTCGGCTTCGCCCATTCGGGATATCCTCTCGGCCGCCCTGCGGGCGCATGTCGCCTCGCAAGCCGAGCGCATTCGTCTCGATGGACCGGACGTGGTTCTTCCGGCGGACACCGCCCTGCCGCTCTCGCTGGTGATTCATGAGCTGGCGACCAACGCAACCAAGTATGGAAGCCTCGGCAGCGAAAATGGAACAGTCACCATCGAATGGAAGCATGGGGATGGACGTGTCCTCCTTCTGTGGACGGAAGCCGGCGGACCGCCGGTCTCGACGCCGACAAAAAAGGGCTTCGGCTCGGTGCTCATAGAACGTGCCTTCCCGTCGAAGGCGCAGGCGCGATCCCGCGTGGACTACCAGACCGAAGGCCTCATCTTCGAAGTAATATTTTCGATCGGGGAACCGGTTGCCAGAGGCGAAGTTGACCCTCTGAGCCGGGACGTAACGCATACGAGCTAGAGATGAAAACCAAGGTGGTCGTGGTCGAGGACGAGGCTCTGCTGCTGATGATGGCGGTTGCCATCGTCGAGGAGGCAGGCTTTGAAGCGCTCGAGGCACGCAATGCCGACGAGGCGCTCATGCTCTTCGAAAGAGTGCCCGGCATCCGGATCCTGTTTACAGATATCGACATGCCGGGCAGCATGGATGGTTTGATGCTCGCAAGGGCCGTCCGCGATCGCTGGCCGCCCGTGGAAATCATCATCGTCTCCGGCATGAAGCAGCCGGACGCGGGCGCTTTACCCGAGCGCGGCGTCTTCTTCTCCAAACCCTATGATACCAGGCAGCTTACCAATGCCCTCCTCCGCATGGCCGCGTAGGGCTTCGGCCGCGGCATAGGCTGCGCGACGGGAAATGACGCGGGATGATGCATCCTTTTGGAATCTCGTGCGTTTTCCCTGCTTCAACAGCAGGAGACCACCATGTCCAAACGCGAACTCATCGATACAGGCACCGACAGGCGCTACGTCCGCCGCGACGATCAGGGTCGTTTCACCGAGTCAGCAGACGTCGGCCGCTCGCTCTCGGCAGACAAGCGGCGTCGGGCAAAAAATGATGCGAAGCCCGGAGAAGGCGACCGCGGCGACCATCACGCCAAAAGGCACTGAATTCGAGCCGTCGCTCCGCTGAGCGCAGCGGCCCGACCGGCTATCTTTCTGCCATGGAAGGCCGCTGCAAATCGATGCGGCTGGTTACGACCGGCTGGCCGGAAGCAGGATCCTGATCGACGGTCTGCAGTCGAAGCTTGTTCTGCCCGACCTTCTCAATCGTTAAAATTGCATCTCGGTCTCCGTTGACCAGCCGCGCCCAAGTCACCCGCAGGTTGAGGGCGGCGCCTTTCCTGTTCCCTGCAAGCTTCGACGGCAGTCCTGATGGTCCCACGTAATTGCCGGTATATCGCTCTCCGGCGGCCTTTACAGTCGCGGAGAAGGTTCTGGTGAAAACCGCAAGACCGCGACACGTCCCGCTCATTGAGACGGCCGATGTACCTGCGTCAGATCGAAGCGTGCAGGAGACTTTGAGATTCGGGCCGCCTATCTTGGTGAGCACCATTCCGGTTCCGCTCCAGTCCCCGCCCAAAGACTGTAGAAAGCCAGCTTCCGACGCTGTTGCCTTGGCCGGCAAGCAGGAGAGCGAGAGCAAAGTCGCAATCAGAGCAGCACGCATGAGATCCCCCGGGTTGCATGCCATAACACTCGAGCGGAGCACATTGTTCCCCGCGTGCAATCATTGCCCTCGCCTCATTCACTCCGTCGCCGCGATGCGACCTCGATCCTCCGGAGCTTGAAGAAATAACGGCGGGCATCGCCGTCGACGCACATCATACCAGCGAGCTCGTCGTCTCCCGTCCTGCGGAAATAGTCGGCGATTGGCTGCCTGTCGTAGATCATAGCGGCTGTGGTGAGGTCATCGACGGTCTGAAGCTTCAGCGACGCGGTCGTACCCCGCGCCCTGAGCGCCCTCTGCAGATAGGAGAACCAGTTCCGGGCGATCCGAGTGCGGCCGAACGGCGCCGCCTTGATGGCCAGGCTGATCGGAAGAATGCCGGGGTCGATCGCCACCAGCCGATCCGACCGCCACTGAAAGAGGAGGGCGTCCGCGCGCATGTCAGCGTGGAACCGCTTGCCGAACCAGCCGAGGTTCTCGAGAACGCCGTCGAGCGGGTGATCCGATGGTATGCCCGCACCTTGCCACAGGCCGAGCATCTCGGTCGGCTGGACCGGCGCCAGCGAAGAGAACCAGGCCCACATTTCACTCTGTCGCTTAGCACTTTTCAGCGGCATCATGACCCCGGCTTCGTCGACAACAGGGCTTGCAGCGACACCGGCCTGAGGCCCTGCGCATCGACGCCGACATCGTACTGGCGGGGCAGGGGCTTGAGGCGGCCGTGGGAATGTCCGTGCAGATTGATCGACTTCTTGCCCATCTTGTTCCAGGTGCGGAAGGGGTAATGGCACAGGATCAGCAGATGATCGTCCAGCGTCATCTCGCTGTAGTGCTGAACGCTTGCCCATCCCGTCGCCTCTGTCGTCGTCGGAGGATCATTATTCCCGATGATGAGGTGCTTCCGCCCGTTCAGCATCGAAAGGAGCTGGTCGCAGTCCCCACCGCGGAACGACATGAAGTCGCCGAGATGCCAGATATCGTCCTGCGGGCTAATGATCTCGTTCCAGTTCTGGATCAGGGTCACGTCGTGGGACGTCATGTCGGGAAAGGGGCGTCGGTCGATGCGAAGGACGCGGGGATCTGCAAAATGGGTATCGCCGGTAAAATAGATCATCTGACAGAGATGGCGCAGCCCGCCTGCTTGGGAAGCCGCCGTTTTTGCTAATGGCCAGGTGTGGGGATCGAATGTTTCACGTCGTCAAGGGACGGGCTGTGCACGATGCGATAGCGCGCTTCGACGAGGTTATAGATCCCAAAGGCCGCCAGGCCGATCGCCACGGCGATATAGAGGATCGCGCCGAAAGGAAGCCGTCTCACCCATTCGAGCGCGTCCGCCATGCTGCCTGCCTGCTCAGGGTCAACACGAAAACCTGCATAGGCAAAGAATATTCCGGTGATCACAAAGACGACGCCGCGGGCGACGAGGCCGTATACGCAGACCGAGGTCACCACGCCGCTGGCGTCGGAGAGCCTGAGATAGCGCTCGAATTTCCTGGTGATGCCCTTGGCTGCCGTCACGACCCCGCCGATGATGAAACCGAGTCCGACGGCTACGGCAAGATAGGCTCCGAACGGCTGCGACATGATCCATTCTGCCAACCCTTTCTCACCCGATTGCTGGCTCCCGCCGCCGCTGAAGAGTGCATGACCCAGTGCGTAACCGGCAAGGCCGAGATAGATGACGGCGCTGCCGAAGAAGACCGTCCGGATGGCGACGGCCTTGGCGTCGCGGCCATGGCCGTCGCTGTCGGCGAGCGACTGCGCCAGTCGCCAGGCGACGAAACCGAGAAGTCCGATGCCGATGAGCCCAACCCAGACGCGGCCGAAGGGCTGTCCGAGAAGCGTCGAAAGCGCCGACTTCGTCTCCGGCTTTCCCCCGGCGACGCCAGAAAAAAGGGCGAGGCCCGCCACGAGGAGGAACACGACACCGCGCGCCACATAGCCGCTCTTGGCAAGCAGGTCGAAACGAAACCCTTTGGGCATGATATTCTCCGTGTGACTGTGTGGCTGTCAGCTCTAACGCGCCACCGCGAGGAAAGTTGTCATCGAGGAAAGACCATGATCATTGAGGGAGTTGCCGATGCCGGTGCGTAGCGCCGGGCTTCTCATCTACCGCCTTTGCGAGACGAGGCCGGAGGTCCTGCTCGTCCATCCCGGCGGTCCCTTCTGGGCGAAGAAGGACGAGGGCGCCTGGTCTATCCCGAAGGGATTGATCGAAGCCGGCGAAGACGAACTGTCGGCAGCGATCCGGGAGGCGCAGGAGGAGCTCGGCGTCGAAATTAAGGGAAGCTTCGCCCGGCTCGGAGAATATCGCCAACCCGGCGGAAAAGTAGTGGTCGTCTGGTCGGTGGAGGCGGACGCCGCTCTTGATGTCGAGAAGGTACGGAGTTCGGAGTTTCAGATCGAATGGCCGCCGCGATCGGGTCGGATCCAAAGTTTTCCCGAGGTCGATCGCGCTCGGTGGTTTGCGATCGCAGAGGCTGAGATCAAGATCCTCAAGGGCCAGGCCGCAATGCTTGCCGATCTCGTTACGCAGGTCGGTCGAGACCAGTGAACCGCAGTCTTGGCCATCATTCTGCTTCGACAAGCCGAGGCTGCAAAACTGCAAATGGATGCACGGGCCAGCGTGCTCGAGGGACGCCGACGGAATTTGAGCCTCAATCGACTCCGGTGATCTCCGGAGTGAAGGCGATAATCTTTTCGGATACCTGACTTCCGTCGCCGCTGCTCGCAGCGAGCAGAAGCGCGGCGGCCACTTCGCCCATCTGACGCCGTGGCGAGATCGAGGTTGCGATCCTGACGGGAAGGGCGCTGGCGACATCCAGCCCATTGAATCCGGCGATCAGGATTTCCGCAGGGCTGGAAATGCCGAGTTCCAGGCACGCGAAGACGCCGCCCGTTGCCATGTCATCATTGGAATAATAGATACAGTCGAGATCCCTGGTTTCCGCAAGCATCGACATCGACAACCGCTTGCCGTGCGCCACCGAGGAATAGGCGGCGTTGAACCGCTCGTCCACGAAAGAAAGGCCGTTTTCGCGCAGCACTTTCTCGAAGCCGGCTTTCCGCTTGCCGGCGCGCAGATCCCTGTCGATCGCGCTGCCGATATAGCCGAATCGCCGCCGGCCAGCGGCCAACAGCGCTTTTGCCATCTCTTCTCCGGCCTTGCCATGCGAAAGACCGACGTTGAAGTCGATGGGCGTGCCGTCGAGGTCCATCAGCTGGATGACGGGGATCGCGGCATTCTGCAACATTCTCACCGTTTCTGCCGGCTGATCGAGACCCGTCACGATGATGGCGGCAGGGCGCCAGGAGAGCATGTCGCGGATGATCTCGCGTTCCTTCGCCATATCGTAATCGGAGATGCCGAACACCGCCTGCATGCCTGATCCCCGCAGCCCGGCGGAAATGCCCGCCAGCATTTCGGGAAAGACGATGTTGGACATGCTGGGAACGACGACGGCGACGAGGTTGGTGCGCTGCGACGACAGTGAGAGCGCCAGCCGGTTGCCGACGTAGTTTAGCCGCTCGGCCTGCTGAAGCACTTTTTCGCGGGTCTCCTTGGAGACGTCGGCGGCGCCGCGAAGGGCGCGCGATGCCGTCATCTTGCTGACGCCTGCCGCAGCGGCAACCTCTTCCAGTGTGGATTTACGCATCGCACCGACCCCATCGTCGAACTGCCTCGCCAGCGGGCAACGTCAGACTCATAGGCTCTTTTCCAAAAAAAGGAAAACACTCGCTACTTGACACGCACGGTAAAAATAGGCGTTGTTACCGATACCGGTATCGATACCAGTCATCGGAAACGGGAGAAAAGCCGTGCAGGAGACAGGGAAGGCCATGGCCATCGAATTGGAGTCGATGGGCGCACAGGCAGCGCTTCGGAGGGTCCGACATCTGATTAACGTTCGATACCGATCATCTGCGGATCAGGAAAGGTGACTTGACCCGCAGGTTGCAAACCTATCTGAATTCGATCGGGCATATGCCGATCGGGCTGGTTCTAGATCGCGTCGCGAGCCGGCCAGGGAGTGACCACAAGGACAACACGAGTAGCGCGATCTTGACCGAAGAGACCGGCCGACGGGAGGAAGAGCCGATATGCATGTGATGATCTTGGGAGCAGCGGGCATGGTCGGCCGTAAGCTGGTCGAGAAGATTGCGCGCGAGCCGCTCGCTTTCGGCCGACCCATCACCCGTCTGACGCTGGCAGATGCTTTTCAGCCGCCGGTGCCGGAGACGCTCCAGTCCGTCTCCACGACGCAGACAGTCGACCTTGCCGCCGCCGGCGTAGCTGACAGGCTGATCGAAAGCCGGCCGGATCTGATCTTTCACCTGGCCGCCATCGTGTCGGGTGAGGCGGAGGCAGATTTCGACAAGGGTTACGCCGTCAACCTCGATGGCACGCGCGCTCTCTTCGATGCGATCCGCCAGCTCGGCCTCAAGAGCAGCTATGTGCCGCGCGTCGTCTTTGCATCCTCGATCGCCGTCTTCGGCACGCCGTTCCCGGAGGTCATTCCGGATGAATTCTTTACCACGCCGCTGACGAGCTACGGCACCCAGAAGGCAATTGCCGAACTGCTGCTTGCCGATTATTCCCGCCGCGGCATCTTCGATGGCATCGGCATCCGGTTGCCGACCATCTGCGTGCGCCCCGGTGCGCCGAACAAGGCGGCCTCCGGTTTCTTCTCCAATATCCTGCGCGAGCCGCTGGTCGGTAAGGAAGCCATATTGCCGGTCAGCGACAACGTCCGGCACTGGTTTGCCAGTCCGCGCGCGGCCGTCGGCTTCTTCGTCCATGCCGCGACGATCGATACGGCGAGGATCGGCGCGCGGCGCAACCTGACCATGCCGGGCCTTTCCGCGCTGGTCTCCGAAGAGATCGACGCTCTGCGCCGGGTGGCCGGCGACAAGGCGGTCGCCCTCATCAAACGCGTGCCTGATCCTGTGATCGAACGCATCGTTGCCGGTTGGCCGACTCAGTTCGATGCGACGAGAGCCTCTTCGCTCGGCTTCACGGCAGAAACGAGCTTCGACGAAATTCTGCAGGTGCATATCGAGGATGAACTCGGCGGGAGGATTGCGTGAGCATATCGGCGAGCGGAGAAGCAAGGATCGCGCTTGTCACCGGCGGTGGCACCGGCGTCGGGCGTGCCATATCGAGGGGACTCGGCGCCGCAGGCTACAGGGTCGTGATTTCAGGGCGGCGGGCCGATGTGCTTGAGAAGGCGGCGGCCGAACTCGGGGGCGAGACGGGCGCGGAGTTTTTCGCGGTTCCCGCCGATGTCGGCAACCCCGCTTCGGTGCGAGGCCTCTTTGATGCGATCTCGGAGAGATACGGACGGCTCGACCTCCTGGTCAACAATGCCGGCGTCACCGTGCCCGGCGTGGCCCTCGAAGAGGTTTCCTTCGAGCAATGGAACGCCATCGTCGCCGCCAATCTCACCGGCGCTTTCCTCTGCACGCAGCAGGCCTTCCGGCTGATGAAAAGCCAGAACCCGCGCGGCGGGCGTATCATCAACAACGGCTCCGTCTCGGCCACGACGCCGCGCCCGAATTCCGCGCCCTATACGGCGACCAAGCACGCCATTACCGGCCTGACCAAATCCACCGCGCTTGACGGGCGCGAATTCGACATCGCCTGCGGCCAGATCGATATCGGCAATGCCGCGAGCGACATGACGACGAGAATTGCGGCCGGCGTGCTGCAGGCCAACGGCAGCATTGCCGCGGAGGCGACGATCGACCCGGCCCATATTGCCGACGCGGTCGTCTACATGGCCGGCCTACCGCTCAGTGCCAACGTGCTGACCATGACTGTCATGGCGACGAAAATGCCCTTCGTCGGGCGTGGGTGAGGGGGCGGGCTGCCGCCGGCTGAAAACGACATATATGCAGTGCTCATGATCTGGGAGGAGGGAGTATGGCAAACGTTCAATTCGCGGATGTCCGGAAATCATTCGGCGCGCATCCCGTCATCAAGGGGGTGGACATCGATATCGCCGACGGCGAATTCGTCATCCTCGTCGGCCCCTCCGGCTGCGGCAAGTCCACGCTTCTGCGGATGCTGGCAGGCCTCGAGAATATTTCCGGCGGCGAGATCAAGATCGGCGGGCGCGTCGTCAACACGCTGCCGCCGAAGGACCGCGACATTGCCATGGTGTTCCAGAATTATGCCCTCTACCCGCATATGACGGTGGAGCAGAACATGGGCTTCTCGCTCATGCTCAACAAATCGCCGAAGGCAGAAGCCGAAAAGCGGGTGAAATATGCCGCCGGCATCCTTGGCCTCGACAAGCTTCTCGACCGTTATCCGCGCCAGCTTTCCGGTGGTCAGCGCCAGCGCGTCGCCATGGGACGGGCGATCGTGCGCAATCCGGAAGTCTTCCTGTTCGACGAGCCGCTCTCCAACCTCGATGCGAAACTGCGCGTCGCCATGCGCGCCGAGATCAAGGAACTGCACCAGCGCCTGAAGACGACGACCGTCTACGTCACCCACGACCAGATCGAGGCGATGACGATGGCCGACAAGATCGTCGTCATGCATGACGGCATCGTCGAGCAGATCGGCACACCGCTCGAGCTTTACGACCGCCCTGCCAATCTCTTCGTCGGCGGCTTCATCGGCTCCCCGGCGATGAACATGATCCACGGCAGGCTCGATGCGGATAATCCCAGTCAGTTCGTCGCCGCCAACGGTACGCGGCTGCCCGTCGCCAATCCGCCGGCAAGCGCCATCGGCCGCGATCTCGTCTACGGGCTGCGCCCCGAATATATCTCGCTCGATCCCAACGGACTGCCGGCCGAGATCGTGGTGATCGAGCCGACCGGCTACGAGACCCATCTGACCGTCCGCCTCGGCGGCAGCGATGTCAGCTGCGTCTTCCGCGAGCGTGTCGATGCCCGCCCGGGCGAAGCCATCCGGGTGGCGATCGACGCCAAGCATGTGCATCTCTTCGACGCCGAAGGCGGCATAAGATTGACCGACTGACGCCATCCGGCGGGATAAGGGGAGAGGAGGAGTCTCCCGTTCCGCCGGGGCGCAAGCATTCGAGGGGTGAGCCCCCATGGGAGCGCAAACCTCCTTGGGGAGCTTGCGCCCCCGGGATGCCAGGCCGCCGTTCACCAAGCGGGAGGTGAATGCCGGAGAATTGCTCCCGCTGTTTCAATGAGGAGGAATCTCATGACGATCAAGAGACGTGAATTTCTTGCTGCATCGGCAGCCGTTGCCGGTGTCGCCGGCCTCGGCATCAAGCCGTCCTTTGCGCAGGCCGAACCGACCTACACGCCGGAAAGCGGCGCCAGCCTGCGTCTGTTGCGCTGGACGCCTTTCGTGAAGGGCGATGAGGAGGCCTGGCTCGCCAATACCAAGAAGTTCACTGAAGCCACCGGCGTGGAAGTGCGCATCGACAAGGAGAGCTGGGAGGACATCCGTCCGAAAGCCGCCGTTGCGGCCAATGTCGGCTCCGGTCCGGATCTCATCATGTGCTGGTTCGACGACGCGCACCAATATCCGGACAAGCTGGTCGATCTCACGGAACTCGGCAACTATCTCGGCAACAAGTATGAAGGCTGGTACGACGGCCTGAAGGGTTATGCCACCCGTGACGACAAGTTCATCGCCATGCCGCTGACGACGATCGGCAATGCCGTCGTCTATCGCGACAGCCATGTGAAGGCTGCCGGCTTCAACGAATTCCCGAACGATACCGCAGGCTTCCTCGAGCTTTGCAAGGCGATGAAGGCAAAGGGCACGCCCGCCGGCTTCCCGCACGGCAAGGCCGTTGGCGACGGCAACAACTATGCCCATTGGCTGCTCTGGAGCCATGGCGGCAAAATGGTCGACGAAAGCGGCACGGTGACGATCAACAGCCCGGAAACGCTCGCCTCGATCAACTATGCCAAGGAACTCTACGCGACCTTCATTCCGGGCACGGAAAGCTGGCTGGATGTCAACAACAACCGCGCCTTCCTCGCCGGCCAGGTATCGCTGATCGCCAACGGCGTCTCGGTCTATTACACGGCCAAGAACGATCCGAAGCTCGCCGAGATCGCCAAGGACATCCGCACGACGAACTTCCCGATCGGACCGGTCGGCAAGAGCGTCGAGCTTTTCCAGACGAGCTCGCTGCTGCTCTTCAAGCACAGCAAATATCCGGAAGCGGCCAAGGCCTACATCAAGTTCATGATGGAAGCTGATCAGATGAATGCCTGGATCCAGGGCTCCAGCGCCTATTGCTGCCAGCCGCTCGAGGCCTTCGCCAAGAACCCGGTCTGGACCGCCGATCCGGTTCACGCGCCCTATGCGCGCGCCTCGGAAAAGCTGCGCCCCAACGGCTATGCCGGTCCGCTCGGCTACGCCTCGGCGGCAACCATGGCCGACTATGTGCTGGTCGACATGTATGCCGCCGCCGTCACGGGCCAGAAATCGCCCGAGGATGCGATGAAGGAAGCCGAACGCCGGGCGAACCGCTACTACCGCGTCTGATCCGGAGCCGGAACCTGCGGCATGCCCGATATCCGGCATGCCGCAAGCCTCTAAAGCGCGTCACATCAGATTTGATCCATGCGCCGCGCTTTAGTTCCTTGTTTTTATGCATGTCGTTGTCCCGGAACCCCTGCACACTTCCGGGCGACATGCATCAGGACTGAATGCAATCTGGAGACAACCAATGTCGACCTTGAACTCAGGGGATGAGCGCAGCCCCTCGCTGATGCAGAACAACAACGTGCTCGGCTTCCTCTTCATGCTGCCGGCTGCCGTGTTCCTCGTCTGCTTCCTCACCTATCCCTTGGGGCTCGGCGTCTGGCTTGGTTTTACCGACACGCGGATCGGCCGGGACGGCATCTTCATCGGCCTGGAGAACTACCAGTTCCTGGCCGATGATTCGGTTTTCTGGCTGTCGGTCTTCAACACCATCCTTTACACGGTCATCGCCTCGGCGTTGAAATTCGCACTCGGTCTCTGGCTGGCGCTGCTTCTGAACCAGCACCTTCCGTTCAAATCCTTCTTCCGCGCGATCGTGCTGTTGCCCTGGGTGGTGCCGACGGTGCTTTCGGCACTGGCCTTCTGGTGGATCTACGATTCCCAGTTCTCGATCATCTCATGGTCGCTGATGAAGCTCGGGCTGATCAGCGCGCCGATCAACTTCCTCGGTGATCCCACAAATGCACGCATATCGGTCATCGTCGCCAATGTCTGGCGCGGCATCCCCTTCGTGGCGATCTCGCTGCTTGCCGGCCTGCAGACCATTCCGGCCTCGCTGCAAGAAGCTGCCTCGCTCGACGGCGCGACGAGCTGGCAGCGCTTCCGCTATGTCACACTGCCGATGCTGACGCCGATCATCGCCGTCGTCATGACCTTCTCGGTGCTCTTCACCTTCACGGATTTCCAGCTGATCTATGTGCTGACAAAGGGCGGGCCGGTCAACGCCACGCATCTGATGGCGACACTCTCCTTCCAGCGCGGCATTCCGGGTGGCCAGCTCGGCGAGGGGGCGGCCATCGCGGTCGCCATGATACCCTTCCTGCTCGGCGCCATCATGTTCAGCTTCTTCGGTCTGCAGCGCCGCAAATGGCAGCAGGGCGGACAGGATTAAGGAGGAAACTATGTCGACCAATCTCAAAACGGCCGATGAGGTCCTGACCGACAATGCCGAGGGCATGAGCTATCTGAACCGTCTGCCGCGGCGCGTGGTGATGCTCTATCTGCCGATGGCCGTCTTCGTTTTCGTGCTGCTCTTTCCCTTCTACTGGATGGCGATCACCGCCGTAAAACCGAACGAGCAGCTGACGGATTACAACAACTACAGTCCCTTCTGGGTGGTCGGCCCGACGCTCGACCACATCAAATACCTGTTCCTCGAGACATCCTATCCCGGCTGGCTGTGGAACACGATGCTGGTGGCTGTGGGATCGACGGCGCTGTCGCTGGTGGCCTCGGTGTTCGGCGCTTATGCGATCGAGCGCATCCGCTTCACCGGCTCCCGACAGATCGGCCTCGTCATCTTTCTCGCCTATCTCATTCCGCCGTCTATCCTCTTCATCCCGCTCGCCTTCATCGTCTTCAAGCTTGGGATCTACGACTCGCGCCTGGCGCTGATCTTCACCTATCCGACCTTCCTCATTCCCTTCTGCACCTGGCTGCTAATGGGTTATTTCCGCTCGATCCCGTTCGAACTGGAGGAGAGCGCGCTGGTGGACGGCGCCAACCGCTGGCAGATCCTGGTCAAGATCATCCTGCCGCTTGCGGTCCCGGGCCTGATCTCGGCGGGCATTTTCGCTTTCACGCTCTCTTGGAACGAGTTCATCTACGCGCTGACATTCATCCAGTCCTCGGAGAACAAGACCATTCCGGTCGGCGTTCTGACCGAACTGGTGCGCGGCGACGTCTTCGAATGGGGATCGCTGATGGCGGGTGCGTTGTTCGGCTCCCTGCCGGTCGTCATCCTCTATTCCTTCTTCGTCGACTACTACGTCTCCTCGATGACGGGCGCGGTGAAGGAGTAGCACGCGGACCGGGCTTATCAGCAAGGCAAGTCATTTCTCTCCGGCGGACGCTGCCGCCGGACGATCCAATAACGAGGCGGCAAATACGTGGGACCGGCGCAGTCCAATGCGCTGACCGAGCCGCACGTGTTTTCAGGGAGGGACCAGCCCACCGATCTTGCACGTTCGCCTCAGTCGAGAAAGTGCTTGCGAAAGGCAAGGTGCCGGAACCCTCCACGATCGCCGCACACTTCGATGGCATGGTCCACTATGCGAACATCCTTGACCCGCTCGTCCGAAGGCCAGCGGATGGCGCCTATGGCATGCCTGACTTCGGTTTCCCGATCCTGAACCAGGGTGAGGGCACCCGGACCCGAAAGGTCGTCTTCGCTGGAGTGGCTGAGCAAGACTGCCGCTGCACTCTCCTCGACACCCAAACAGCCAAAGTGGCGGCCCGACCAGGGAGGATAATCGCGGCCGCCGTTGGAATGCCAAAGGACCGTCATTGGCAAGCGTCGGGCATTCCGGAGAGACAGGAACAGATCGCCCTCAACCGGCCGCGTCACCGCCGTCCAGCCCAAGCTGTGCTCTCGGGCTTCGATGCCGGTGACGACGTCTTCATGTCGCGGGTTCCACGGAAACCGGGTGAGATCGACCCACCCGTCGGTTCCGGGAAAACGGTCGGGCATCGTTGATCGCTCCGGGTAGCGCAGGCCGGAACGCCCGCGCGCGGGATCGGGTTCGGGCGGTGCCGGTGGCGTCTCCCAGGCCAATTTGGGCGAGCAACTGATCAATCCGCCCCGGGGTAGCGACACATTGGCATGGTTCGAAATGGCAATGCGGCCACTGCCGCCTGTGAAGACATGGCGCTGGTAGACGAACGGGTGCCCGTCTTCGACCTCTAGTTCCTTGCTGACGATGGCGCCGTAGACGGTGCGTAGTAGCCTCGCCCGGAGCCACGAGCCCCCCTGTTCGACAGCGTTCCAGGGCGAATTGGCCGTCCAGCCATGAAGCGGCGACCCCACTTCGCTGCCCGCGAACGGGGCGCAGAAGAAATCGCCGCCGAGCGTCGCAAGATGCGGCGGTGTGCCAGGCGGCATTACCTCCCCGGTGCCGACCCAGGGCGCGCGGTGCAATGGAGCAATCTCGTGCCCCTCATCCTCCACCGTGAAGCCGTCGAGGAGACCGGTTCGTGCATCGAAGCCGAAGCGGATTCCCCTGGCGCCGATCTCGATCATGCCGCCATATGTTCGCCGGTGATGATGTTTTCTACCTCCTGGATCGATGAGGTAGCAGGGCTTAGATCGTCGGCGACGACGCTGCCGCGCCGCATCACCACCATGCGGTCCACCACCTGGAAGACATGATGGATGTTATGCGCGATGAAAATGCAGGAGTGGCCGGTGTCGCGCGCCTCGCGCACGAAGCGCAGTACCCCTTGGGTTTCAGCCACGCCGAGATTATTGGTTGGTTCGTCAAGCACGATCAGGTCGCTGTCGAAATACATGGCGCGCGCGATGGCCACGGCCTGCCGTTCCCCCCCGGAAAGCGATCCGATCGGCGTGGTGGGCGGAATGTTCTTGGATATGCCGACGCGCTTCAGCAGATCGGCGGCAACCGCGTTCATCCGCTCCTGGTCCAGCCGGTCGAGGAAGCGGGGGCCTGTTCTGAGCTCCCGTCCGAGAAAGAGGTTCCGAGCGATGGAAAGCTGCGGGACCAGCGCGGAGTCCTGATAGATGGTCTCGATGCCACTAACGATCGCATCATTGGTACTACGCAACCGCACTTCGCGGCCCTTGATGAATATCTGGCCGGAGGTGTAGGGAACCGCGCCCGACAGAACCTTGATCAGGGTGGACTTGCCCGCGCCGTTATCTCCGAGAAGCCCGACGATCTCGCCCCTCCTTATCGTGAGGTTCACGTCGCGCAAAGCGTGGACCCGGCCATAAAATTTCTCGATATGCCGCATTTCGACCAGAGTTTCGGTACCGCTCATCTCAGATCCCCGTATTATGCCGGCGTTCGAGGCCGGCATGGAGCGCCATCATCGCCAGGATGATCGCACCGATGAAGATGTTGTAGGCGAGACCGGGCACCCCGATCAGCACGATCCCGTTGCGCATAAGTCGCAGGATCAGCACGCCGATCATGGTCCCGAGGATCGTCCCGCGGCCGCCGGTCAACACTGTGCCGCCGATCACAACCATCGCGATGACCTCGAGCTCATAGCCCGTTCCGGCATTCGGGTTGGCGGCCGAGACCCGGATCGACGAGACGATGCCGGCAAAGGCCGCCATCGCCGCCGACAGCATGAACAGGATCACCTTGACCCTGGCAGTCGGCACGCCGCGGTTTCGAGCGGCATTGGGATTCCCGCCTGTCGCCTGAATCCAGTTACCGAACCGTGTGCGGGTCAAGACGTAGTGGAGCGCCAATGCCAGCGCCACGAACCAGATCAGGCTCATGAAGACACGCAGGTTTCCGATATAGAAGTCGCCGACCAGCAATTGCGCCAACCATTGTTCGCCGGCGTTCCAGGTGCGCTGCGGAAAGCCTGCCGTCAGCCACAAGGCCGTGCCGCGGATGACCAGCAGCGTTCCCAGCGTCACCAGGAATGAAGGGATAGCGAGACGGGTGACAAAGAGGCCGTTGAAAAGGCCGATCGCCAGAGCGACAGCCATTCCCGCAAGGAACGCGAGCGGCAGGGGAAGCAGGTCCGCGTTGAACAATGTCCACATCACCACGGGGGCAAAGCCGAAGACGGAGCCGACCGAAAGGTCAAATTCCCCAGCGGTCATCAGAAGCGTCATCGCCAGGGCGATGAGGCCGAGTTCGACGGTGAAAGTGAGGGCATTGCCGATGTTGATCAGCGACAGAAAGGCGGGGTTGATCGCCGTGAAGACAACCAGCATCGCGATCAGAAGGACGAAAGGCCCGAATTCCGGATAGGCGATAAAGGCCCTGACAAGGCTCGGTCTTTCAGGTGACGGGGTGAGAGCATCGCTGCTTTGCTCGATCATGGTGCGCACTCGCTTTGGGGCTGGAACGGGCATCCGCGGTAAAGTACCGCGGATGCCGAGATGGCATGCTTATTTGCCGCCCATGATCTTGGCGTAGAAAGGCGCCTTGTCGGCTTCGTAGAGTGCACCGGTGATGATGTCGAAGTTGATGGGAATACCGCTCGCTTCAGACATCAGCGCCGAAAGGCACATGTAGGACGTCGCCAATGGATCCTGCCACATGCCGGCATTCACATAACCTTCGCTGACCTCTGAGGTCGTATCTAATGAGTTGCCCCATCCCACCACCGGAATCTCGCCCTTGGCAATGCCGGCCTGATCCCAGACGCGTTTGATCGAACCGGTTACGAGATCGCCGAGACCGATGACGGCATTGATCTTTTTGCGGTTGGCGGTGACGTAGTCGGTCATCCGGTTGATGGCCTCCGCCTGGTCGTAGGAGGCGTCCTGGATTTCCCAGGTAATCCCGAGCGGCTTGAAGACTTCGTCGGCGCCCGCCGATTCCTCTTCGCCGTAGCCTGCGCCCGGAACTTCGAGCGGCATCCAGACGAAATCGCCCTTCTTCACCAGCTTATGGTCGACCAGATACTGCGCCCAGGTGCGGCCGACGACCTTGAGATCGACGCCGACATAGGCTCTCCAGGCCGGCGCCGGGTCCTTGGTGTTGAAGTTGATGACCGGAATGTTCGCCCGGTTGGCCTCGTTGACAACGTCCACCAAAGTGCCAGGCCCCGGGCTCGTCGTGCAGATACCGTTAGCGCCGGCGGCAATGGCGGCGCGGATGGCTTCCTGATGGCTCGGTACGTCATTCGAATGGAACGAGGTGTTCACCTTCACACCGGTATCGGCAGCGAATTTCTCGGCTCCCTGAAGAAAGTAGGTCCAGACCGGATCGGTCGGCGAGCCGTGCGAAATCCAGTAAAAGGTTTTGTTCGGGGCACCCTGCGCCACTGCAACTGCTGGCATCAGCGCCAATGCGGCCACCGCGCCCAGAAAAGTTCGTCTCAGCATGTCCTGTCTCCTCCCGTTGGTGGCCGGTCTCTATACTCCTTCCGGCCGGTGAAATCTGTGGTGTTACGAGCGACGTGTTGGCTCGGTCGGCCTCCTCATTGCCGATCGACCCCGTCGATGAATTTCTCCAGTTCGCGCGGATCCATGCGGATCAGATGGCGGTCCTGCGGGAAAGTGCCGTCTGCGACATCCGCGGCATATTCGCTGAAAGCCGCGGCCCGCTCGCGTTGCAGCCGCGCATATTCCGCACCGAAATCGCGATAGGCCCGGGCGTGGCGCGGAACATGACCTTCGGTGTAGCCCAGTATGTCGTTGGCGAAGAGATATTGCGCGTCGCAACCCGGCCCGGCGCCCATCGACCATAGCAGGATTCCGACTCGCTTGCTGATCTCGGCCGCAACCTCCGCAGGCACGACCTCGATTTCGACCGCGAAGGCACCGGCGCTCTCATAGGCCTTGACTTCCTCGAAGAGCCGCAGCGCCGCCTCGGCAGTCTTTCCGACCGCTTTGAAGCCACCGCTCCACGTGGCGCGGGTAGGAACCAGCCCGACGTGACCAACGACGGGGAAATATTCACGGGAGAGCTTTTCGACCGTCCTCCGCGAGCCCGAACAGTAGACTGCGTCGGCGCCCCGGTTCAGCGCATTGCCGCACCAGCGGAGATAATCGTCCGAGGTACCCATCTCGAGATGGGTCTGCCCAGTCATCGAAAAGACCGTCGGGGCAACCGCGCGGTAGCGCGGATCAAGGACGATCTCGGCCGGCACGGAAGCGATGTCGATCCCCGCTGCTTCGGCGGCTGCCGCCTCATCGAGGCTGAAATAGCGCAGCATGGTCAACTGGCGCCGACCTTTCCAGGCGCGCAGGTCCGCCACCGTAGGCAAACGGCGTGATGTGACACCCCGGTTCACATGTCTCGTAACCTCTGTCATTCAACCAACACCAGGACTTGCCCGTGCTCGCGACGGACAGAATAGGTTCGCAGGTTCTCGCAGGCAGGCGAGCGCTTGGCCTCTCCTGTGCGATAGTCGAATTGGCCATTGTGTTTCGGACACTCGATCACATAGTCGAGCACCAGTCCGTCTGAGAGCTCCACCTGTTCGTGAGTACAGAGCCCATCGGTGCAAAAGAATTCGTCGTCAGGGCTCCGAAAGATAGCAAAGCTCCGTCCGCCATGGACCCAGCCCAAAACGTCTTCCTTGTCGATCTCGTCTTCGGCGCAGGCAGCTACCCAGGGCATATCATCCTCGTCTCGATGTTGATTGGAAATCTCTGATGGCGCGCGATCATGCTGGGGATCTTTCCGGCACCGCCGCATGCAGCTCTTCGCGATAAGGTTTGGCCCCTTGCGGCAAGGTACGCTTGAGGTAATAGCCGGGCTCTCGCCTCTGCCGCATGATCGCCTGAAACATCTCGCGATAACCGTCCCAGATCGAGGTGTTGGCGGGCGGCAGGTCGTGCTTGATCGCCTCGTGCAGCCTTGCCAACGCATGGTAAGGCACCATCGGGAACATGTGGTGCTCGACGTGATAGCCCATGTTCCAATAAATGAAGCGACTGATCGGGTTCATATAGACGGTGCGCGAGTTAAGCCGATGGTCGAGCACATCCTGCGCAAGCCCACCGTGCTGCAGGAGCCCGGTCATCACCATATGCCAGCAGCCATAGATGCGCGGACCGCCGATCAGCATAAGTGGGATCGTGGCCTTCCAGCCTGCGCCGACCATAAGCATGCCGATCGAACTCAGCACAGTGGCGGCGTAGATTGCCATATGCACCCGCGCCCAGAACACTGCTTTCGGCCATTCGCTTTTGGGCACATAGTCCTTCTCGTCTGGCGAAAGGGTCCCGGCCGCATTACGAGCGAGGGTCCTGAGGTTTTGCCAGACCTCGACCACGCCGGTATAGGCAAGCGCTTTCAGCGTCAGCGCAATCGGATGCATCCAGGCGATCTCGGGATCGCGACCGACGATGATCGTATCGGTATGGTGGCGGGCGTGGCTCCAGCGCCAATTCACCGGATTGCGCGCCACCTGGAACGAAGAGATGTGGTAAAGCACGTCGTTCATCCAGCGGGTGCGGAAGGCGGTGCCGTGGCCGCATTCGTGCCAGCGCGCATCGCAGGCCGAGCCATACATCACCCCATAGGCAAACCAGAACGGCACCGCCCACCAGCTACCCCAGAACCAGATGCCGCCAGCGGCAAAAGCCACGTGGAGAATGGCCCATAGGATCGTGTCGCGGATCGCCGGCTGGTCGCTGCGCTGCATTAATTCTTTCATCAGCTTGCGCGGCACTTCGGTATGGTACCATTCGGCCGCAGCAAGGCCGGCCTCAACGGCTCGCAGAGAGGAAGGCCCGGTCAAGCTGTAATCGCGAGGGGGTACTGGATCCGGCCCAACCCTTTCGACATCGGTGGAATGAACGCTCATGCGATCGCCTCTGGCTTTGAGGACAAATGGCAGGTGCGGAAGACGGCTCGACCGGTGTCACGCGCGCAGGTTTCATGTGTGCTGCCTCGCTCCGAACCCGTCACCCCTTTGTTCCTCCAGACGTTATTTGCCCATCATGTCGAGCAGCGAACCCGCGGCGATTACCTTCAAGCCGTGATGCAGCTGCTGATACCGAGCCTGGCGCGTGGGTTGGACGTCCGCAACTCGATATCACATCAAATTACATCAGAAGATTCTTGGTTCTTATGATACCGGTGGCAGCAGGTTTCCAAAAAAAGTAAGATTTTTACGCAGGTTTTGAATTCGTATCGGGAGAACCTCCGATGATGTAATTTAGTCGTGTCTGCTGATGTGATGATGGATTTTGCAGTATGCGGCATCTTCGGTGGAAGCCTGAGGGAGATCATGAAGAAAGCGACGATTACGGATATCGCTCGAAAGTCCGGTCTCTCGACTGCAACGGTCGATCGGGCACTGAACGACCGCGGAGGCGTCAGTGCAGCCAATCGCCAGAGGGTGCTTCGCGCCGCAAAGGAACTGGGCTATCTCCCGAGCGAGGGAATGCTCGCCTTGCCTTCCCGCCCGGCGCATCTGGAGTTCTTCATTCCGTTCGGGCACAACTCGTTCATGCAGGATGTCGCCAGGAAGATCACAGCCTTCGCATCGTCCCTGCCGCTCGTGGCGTCGTGCAATGTCACGGCGCTCGACGGCATTGATCCCGACGCGCTCGTGACGGCGCTCGAAGATCTTCCGCTCCAAACCAATGGCGTCGGGATAATTACCGTAGACCATCCCAAAACGCGGCACGCAATCCGGCGCCTGTGCGAATCCGGCGTCCGCGTCGTCACCATCGTGACGGACGTTCTCTCGACCCCACGCTCCGCTTTCGTCGGCGTCGATAACCTGGTGGCCGGCCGAACCGCGGCGCTGATTATGGGGCTCATGTCACGGAGGGCGACGGGATCGATAGGCCTCTTTCTCGGATCGCGAACGCTCCATGGGCACCAACAGCGGGAATATGGATTCCGGACCCTGCTGGAGGAGCAGTTCAAGCATCTGACGATCCTTCCTGCAATCGAAACCCGTGACGAGAACAAGCTGTCCCGGCCGGCGATGGAACGGATACTACGCGACACCGCTGATCTCGTCGGCATCTATTGTGTCGGCGCAGGCAGGGCCGGCATCGCCGAAGTCCTGCAAGCGGCGACAGGAACAAGACGTCCCTTCGTGATCATGCATGACCTCACCGACGCCACGCGGACATGGCTGGCCGAAGATCTGATCGACGTCGTGATCGACCAGAATGCGCGCCTGATCGGCGAGCAGGTGGTCATAAGGCTTCTCGGTTCGATCGCAGCAAGCACGCCGACCTTATCTTTGAAGAACATCGAGCCACGGATCATCTTTCGCGAGAATATCCCGCTCGTGTAGCGCGGAAAGTGCTTGCATAAGCGGCATCCCTTCGCGCCGTTTTCGGCGGCGCGAGTGGTGAGGATTTCACCCTCGCCCTATCGGACGAACTGCTTCACGAAATCGGCGCCGAGGCCGACCTTCTGATAATGGGCGGCGCACATGTCGATCTTGGTGAAGACATCCTCGAAGCCGGTGTGATCGCCGTTTTCGTCGACATAGTACATACAGCCTGAAATGTTGAAGAAGGTGATCATCTCCTCGACATCGTCAGGCACGGTCAGCGTATGGGTCTCGCCCGGCGGTTCGAAGACGTAGGATCCTTCGGTGGCGATCCAATCATGTTCGAGGTAGCGCCAGCGGCCCTTGATGACATAACCGTGGACTGGTCCGGGGTGCCGATGACGGCTGAGAATGCCGGCGCGCCGCACCCGCAGGAGATTGCACCACCCGCCCTGCAGCGTGTTCAGCATCAGCGGGCGGAACCAGACGTCGGGGGCCTGGGGAACCCAGAGCCGTTCATCTTCGGGAACCGCCGCGACGACGATCTCGGGCGGCGACATAGGGTGGACAGATTGATAGGCCATGGATCCTCTCTCTTTTCAAGCTGCGGCATAGCCGCCGTCGACAGGCAGGATGACGCCGGTCATGAAGCCGGCCGCTTCCGAGCACAGGAAGACGATGGGGCCGGCGACGTCTTCTGGCTTGCCCCAGCGGCGCATCGGCGTGCGCTGCAGGATGGGCTCTGCTCGGCTCGCGTCTTCGTAGAGGGGACGGGTCAGCTCGGTGGCGATCCAGCCGGGCGCCACCGCGTTAACCCTGATCTTGTCCGCCGCCCAGGCGACGGCCAGCGATTTGGTGAGCTGTGCGATGCCGCCCTTGCTGGCGGTGTAGGCAGGCACGGCAGGTCCGCCGAAGAAGGACAGCATGGAAGCGGTATTGACGATCGCGCCGCCCTCTCGCGCCAGCAGCGGCTTGGCCGCGACGCAAACCCGCATCGTGCCCGAGAGATTGACGTCGATGACCTCCGCGAAGGTGGCGGGATCGAATTCCGCGCCTCCGCGCCGGATGAGGCCGGCGCAGTTGACGAGCGCATCGAGCCTGCCGAAGGAAGCGATCAGCCTCTCGACGGCGGCCTGCTCGCGCACGTCGAGCACGACGCCGGCAAGTCCTTCCCTCTTCGGCATGGCATCGATTTCGGCGGCATCGATCCCGGTCGCCGTCACACAATAGCCTGCGTCCCGAAGCGCCAAGGCGGCCGCAAGACCGATGCCGCGACCGCCACCCGTCACTAGTGCATGTTTCATACGCCAACCTCTTTGCTCAGACATGCCCGAACCTCTTTTCTCACGGGAATAGGCGCTACCGCGTCATAGCCCCGCATCGAAAGTGCCGCGGCTGCATTGGCATATCATGGGGCTCGCATCTCGATCCGCAAAAAGTCCGCGCGCATGAGGATCGAGCCGCGTCACTGCCAATTTAAAACCATTCTATAGGCGGCGTCGCAATCATTTGCATCCGACTGCGAAATCTTTATTGCAATTCATTCGCAATTGCAGAATATGGAGAGACTGGAGTCATCTCTTTGCAGCGTCACGGGGAAGGCTCGAACCGCCAACTGCAATTAACTCTTAATAGCACCGGAGATATTCATGCTCGATAAGGTAAGACAGTCGATCCTGACGGGGATGATAGGAGCGGCGTTTGCGGCCGTGCTGACAGTCGTTCCGGCATCGGCGCAGGAAAAATTCAAGGCGGTGACGACATTCACCGTCATCGCCGACATTGCCAAGAACGTTGCGGGTGACGCGGCCGTCGTCGAATCCATTACCAAGCCCGGCGCCGAGATCCACAATTACCAGCCGACGCCGGGCGATATCCAGCGCGCCCAGGGTGCGCAGCTCGTCCTGTGGAACGGCCTCAATCTGGAGCGCTGGTTCGAGAAGTTCTTCCAGAATCTGAAGGACGTGCCTGAAGTGGTGGTCTCGACAGGCGTCGAGCCGATGGGCATTGCCGAAGGACCTTATCAGGGCAAGCCGAACCCGCACGCCTGGATGTCGCCGGCGGCGGCACTGATCTATGTCAACAATATCCGCGATGCCTTCGTGAAGTACGATCCTGCCAATGCCGCAATCTACAAGGCGAATGCCGAGGCTTACAAGGAGAAGATCAAGGCGACCGTCGAGCCCATCAAGGCACGGCTTGCTGCCGTACCCGAGGCCAAGCGCTGGCTGGTATCGAGCGAAGGCGCCTTCTCCTATCTTGCCCGCGACTTCGGTTTGAAGGAGCTCTACCTTTGGCCCATCAATGCCGATCAGCAGGGAACGCCGCAGCAGGTGCGCAAGGTGATTGACGCCGTCCGGAAAAACGGCATCACCGTCGTCTTCTCCGAGAGCACGATCTCGTCCAAGCCCGCCGAACAGGTGGCGCGTGAGACAGGCGCCAAATATGGCGGCGTTCTCTACGTCGATTCGCTGAGCGAGGCCGATGGTCCGGTTCCGACCTATCTCGATCTCCTCAAGGTCACGTCGGAAGCCATCGCCAAGGGCCTGGCGTCCTCGTCCTGATCAGGCGACAGGGACCTCGCCCGCGGGCGGGGTCTAATTCATGTGTTCATGGGGGTGTTTCGATGAGTGTTCAACTCGGCCGGCAGAAGCAGGCCGCCTCCGGCTTCGAGGGGAGCGGGATTCTGGTGGACGGCGCGACCGTCACCTACCGCAACGGTCATACGGCACTGCGGGACGCGAGTTTCGTCACCCCCACCGGCACGATCACCGCATTGGTCGGCGTCAACGGCTCGGGAAAATCGACCCTCTTCAAGTCGATCATGGGCTTCATCCGCCTTGCCAAGGGCGATATCCGGGTGCTCGGCATGCCGGTCAAGGACGCGCTGCGCAAGAACCTCGTTGCCTATGTGCCGCAGTCGGAAGAGGTCGACTGGAACTTCCCCGTTCTGGTCGAGGACGTCGTGATGATGGGCCGTTACGGACATATGGGCATGATGCGTATTCCCAGGGCCGCCGACTATCAGGCGGTGTCGGCGGCACTTGCCCGCGTCAACATGAGCGAATTCCGCAAGCGGCAGATCGGCGAGCTTTCCGGCGGCCAGAAGAAGCGGGTCTTCCTCGCCCGCGCGCTGGCGCAGGACGGAAAAGTCATCCTGCTCGACGAGCCATTTACCGGCGTGGACGTCAAGACCGAGGAACAGATCATTAAGCTGCTTCGCGAACTTCGAGATGAGGGCCGGGTTATGCTTGTTTCGACGCATAATCTTGGCTCCGTGCCGGAATTCTGCGACCGGACGATCCTGATCAAGGGCACTGTGCTCGCCTACGGGCCGACTTTCGAGACCTTCACCCAGGAAAACCTGGAGAAGGCCTTCGGCGGTGTGCTGCGCCATTTCGTGCTGAACGAAGCCCCAAGCGCCAGACCGACATCCATCGGCCTGATCAGCGACGACGAACGGCCCCTCGTGTTTCGCGAAGGCAAGGCGACGGCAGGCGCATCGGATGGCGAAGGCGGAGACTGGGAATGACGGCCGTTCTCACCGAGCCCTTCACCTACAACTACATGCTGAACGCCATGTGGGTATCGGCCCTCGTCGGCGGCGTCTGTGCCTTTCTTTCCTGTTACCTGATACTGAAGGGCTGGTCGCTGATCGGCGATGCGCTCTCCCATGCGATCGTCCCCGGTGTAGCCGGCGCCTATATGCTCGGGCTTCCCTTCTCGATCGGCGCTTTCTTCTCCGGCGGTCTTGCCGCAGCCGCCATGCTTTTCCTCAACCAGCGCACCAAGCTGAAGGAAGACGCCATCATCGGCCTGATCTTTTCCTCCTTCTTCGGGCTTGGCCTATTCATGGTGTCGCTGAAACCGACGGCGGTGAACATCCAGACGATCGTGCTCGGCAATATTCTCGCCATCACACCCGAGGATACGCTGCAACTCGCCATCATCGGCTTCGTGTCGCTGGCCATCCTGCTCGTCAAGTGGAAGGACCTAATGGTCACTTTCTTCGACGAGAGTCATGCCCGCTCGATCGGCCTTAATCCGACCGTGCTCAAGATCATGTTCTTCACGCTGCTTTCCGCCTCCACCGTCGCGGCACTGCAGACGGTCGGCGCATTCCTGGTCATCTGCATGGTGGTGACCCCTGGCGCGACCGCCTATCTGCTGACCGATCGTTTCGCGCGTCTCCTGCTCATCGCGATCGCGATCGGCTCGATCACCAGCTTCTCAGGCGCCTATGCGAGCTACTTTCTCGACGGCGCGACCGGCGGCATCATCGTTGTGCTCCAGACGGCAATCTTCCTGCTTGCCTTCCTCTTTGCCCCCAAGCACGGAATACTCGCCGCACGCAGGAGGGCCGCGCAGGCACTGGAGGCGGCGCGATGAACTTCCTCGATACGCTGCTTTCGCCTTTCCAGTTCGTATTCATGGTCCATGCGCTTGTCATTTCGGTGCTCGTCGCCGTGCCGATGGCGCTTCTGTCCAGCTTCGTGGTGCTGAAGGGCTGGTCGCTGATGGGCGACGCGATCAGCCACGCAATCTTTCCCGGCGTCGTCATTGCCTATATCGTCGGCTTTCCCTATGCAGTCGGCGCCTTCGCCGCCGGCATGTTCTGCGCCATCGCCACCGGCTTCCTCGAAGAAAACAGCCGCATCAAGGAAGACACGGTGATGGGCATCGTCTTCTCCGGCATGTTCGGGCTCGGCCTTGTGCTCTACGTCAAAATCCAAACCGACGTGCATCTCGACCATATCCTGTTCGGCGACATGCTCGGCGTCTCGTGGGGCGATATTGCGCAGGCGACCGTGGTCGCCGCGGTCACGGCGGGCATTCTCGGCATCAAGTGGAAGGACTTCCTGCTGCACGCTTTCGACCCGACGCAGGCAAAGGCGGTGGGGCTGAGAATCGGTCTCCTGCATTACGGCCTGCTCGCGCTCATCTCGCTGACCATCGTGGGCGCCCTGCAGGCGGTCGGCATCATTCTTTCGATCGCCATGCTAATCGCGCCGGGCGCCATCGCCTTCCTGCTGACCCGAAAGTTCAGCACCATGCTCGTCCTGTCGATCGCCATCGCCGTCACCGGCTCCTTCACGGGCGTCTACCTGTCCTTCTTCATCGACAGCGCACCCGCACCGACCATCGTGCTCGTGCTCTCAATCATTTTCGTACTCGCCTTCGTCCATGCCATGCGCCAGGCGGCCCGGAGCGACGCCGCGGAGCCGGTCTAGCCGGCGCAAAGCATCCGGCCGTCGAAGGCGCTCTGACCTGAATGGAATTGCACCGCCACGAACCTTCTTCGGACCATCCGCGCCCGTTTGAAGCACGCCGTCGGCCTGTCCGGCTTCGGCGGGCGTCCCGATCCGGTGCTCATTCATGCGACCAGGCAAGATCCACCTTCTCGATGTTACCTAGTCCTCAAGTCGTAAAGACATCTGCCGAGGTAAATTGCAGACGCACGACCTTGCCGGCGGGCAACGTGATTCTATCTGAGTGAAGTGAAAGCCGCCAAGACACCGATGATCAGTCCTTTACAACTAACATGTCAGTCTGCTACACCTGACCCATTAGCTGGGAGGATCAAAGTTGACATCAAGATTCGGGCTTTCCGTCGCTCTCGCCACGCCGTTCGACAGCGATGGCAATATTGCGATCGAGGCGATGATCGCGCAGGCGCGGCGCTGCCTTGCCGCCGGATGCTCCAGCGTGACGCTGTTCGGGACGACGGGCGAGGGTTCCTCCATCGGGCACGGCGAACGGGAACGCGTGCTGGCCGCCTTTCTCGATGCCGGCATCGCGCCCGACAACATCATCGTCGGCGTGCTCGTCGATGCCGCGGAGGATGCGGCGACGCAGGCCGGTCAGGCTCTTTCCCTGGGCGCCCGCAATATCCTTCTTGCCCCGCCGTCCTATTTCAAGAACGTCAGCGACGACGGCGTCTTCCAGTGGTTTTCCGCCGTATTCGCCCTGCTGGGTGACGCGGCGCGGGATATCATACTCTACAATCTTCCCTCGCTCACCATGGTGCCGCTGAGTGTGTCGCTGATCGGTCGGCTGCGGACCGCCTTTCCCCATATCGTCACGGGCGTCAAGGATTCCTCCGGCGACTGGCCTTATACGGAAGCGCTTCTCGAAGCGCATAGTGATCTCATCATCCTGGTCGGCGACGAGCGGCACCTCGCAAGGGCCGTGCGGCTCGGCGGCCAGGGCGCGATCTCGGGCATGGCGAATTTCGTGCCCCGCGAACTCAAGCCGATGGCCGAGGAGGGCAGGGATGATAACCGCGTTGCCGATTTCGTCCTTGAATTGCTGAAACACCCTGTCGTTCCGGCCGTGAAGGCGATGGTCGCGCGCACGACGTCGGAGGAGACATGGATCGCGGTCCGTCCGCCGCTTACTTCGATATCCGGCGAAGCGCGGGCGCAGCTCGCTCTGGCATTCGATAATCTTTTCCGCTCGAAAGCCGCATAGGTCGGGCATGTTTCTGGAGGAGGCGATGGACGGAACGGAGGAGCAGCCGACACTGCGGGAAAAGGCGTATGCGAGCTTCACGCGCCACCTCCTTGCTCGTGACATGCGTCCCGGCCAGTTCGTGTCCCAGCGCCGCCTCGTGGACCTGACGGGGCTGCCGCTCGGCGCCATCCGCGAACTCATCCCCAGGCTCGAAGCCGAAGGGCTGATCAAGACGGTGCCACAGCGGGGTTTGCAGATTGCGCATATCGATCTCAACCTCATTCGCGAAGCCTTCCAGCTGCGCGTGTTCCTGGAGAAGGAAGCCGTGGCCCTCTTCACCCGGTCCGCGTCGGATGAGACGATCGCAAAGCTCTTGAAGCAGCACCGCGATATCGCCGACGCCATCCGCAGCGGCGACGGCTCGCACGAATTGGAGCTGCGCGCCCAGGCTGTCGACTGGGGCATGCACGATGCCTTTATCGACGCCCTTGGCAATACTATCATTTCGAACGCCTACCGCGTGAACTCGATCAAGATGCGCCTGATCAGCCAGGACCGCTTTCGCATCGACGGTCACGTCGGACCCGTCATGGGCGAGCACCTGAAGGTGCTCGAGGCGATCGAACGCCGTTCGGCGGAGGACGCCGTCAACAGCCTTGTCGCACACATCAATCATGCAAGGGATCGTGCGCTCGGGATATAATCGAGAATGAACAGCCGGGGATGAGGAGATCGCCGGCAAAAGGAGGAGGATTACATGTCATCATTCTTCAACCCGACGAGGCGCGGATTTCTGGCCGGCTCGGCTGCTCTTGGGGCCAGCAGCATGCTCGGCATGCGGCCGGCCGCCGCCGCGGTCGACTGGAAGCGCTTTGCCGGCACCACGCTTGAGGTCAATCTGGTCAAGAGCCCGCGCAGCGAAATCCTGACCAAGTACCTGTCCGAGTTCGAAGAGCTCACCGGCATCAAGGTCAATGCCGAAGCAACCCCCGAACAGCAGCAGCGCCAGAAGACGACCATCGAGCTGAGCTCCGGTAAACCGAGCTTCGACGTCGTGCACCTGAGCTACCACGTCCAGAAGCGGCAGTTCGAGAAAGGCGGCTGGCTTGCCGATATCAGCGGCTTCCTCAAGGACGCCTCTCTGACCGACCCGTCTCTGGTGGAAAGTGATTTCGCCGAAGCAGGCCTCGCTTTCGCCAAGGACGCGGACGGCGTCCTGCGTTCGCTGCCATTCTCGGTTGATTACTGGATCATCTACTGGAACAAGGCGCTGTTTGAGAAGAAGGGGCTTGCCTACCCCACCAGCTTCGACGAATTGGCAAGTGCCGCAGAGGCCCTCACCGACCCCTCGACAAACACCTACGGATTCGTTGCCCGCGGTCTGAAGAACGCCAACACGCCTGTCTGGACGACGCTACTGCTCGGCTACGGTTCGAGCCCGCTCGGCCCGGACGGCAAGCTACGCACCACATCGCAGGAAGCGATCGACGCGGCCAAGCTTTACCAGAAACTGATGACCAAGACCGCCCCTCCCGGCGTCTCCGGCTTCAACTGGGCCGAGGCGCAGTCGGCCTTCCTGCAAGGCAAGATCGGCATGTGGCTTGATGGCGTCGGTTTTGCTCCGCCGATCGAGAATCCGGAAAAGTCGCGCGTCGTCGGCCAGGTCGGTTACGGCGTCATGCCGAAAGGACCGAAGGCGCAGGCCGCCGGAACCTTCGGCGACGGTCTCGGTGTCGTCGCGGCAAGCCAGAAAAAGGAAGCCGCCTACCTGTTCTGCCAATGGGCGATTTCGCACGACATGGGCGCACGCCTGCTGCAGGCCGGTGCGGGCGTTCCTTTCCGCCAGTCCGTGCTCGAGGATGCGAAGGTCCGGGAAGGCGTCAAGATGCCCGGTACATGGCTGGATGCCGTTGCCGGCTCCGGCAAGATTTCGCAGCTCGCCCTGCCGGTCATCATTCCGGTCACCGAGTTCCGCGACATCTATGGCGTCGGCCTCACCAACATGATCGGCGGCGCCGATCCTGAAACCGAACTGAAGGCGGCAACGGCACAGTTCGAACCCGTCCTGGCGAAAAGCGAGGGGTAATGGCTTCGGCAGGCATCGAAACGGCCGCCATGGCCAAGGCGTCGAAAGGAAGGAGCAAACCGGATCGGTTTGCTCCCAACTACTGGCCCTTCGTCATCCCGGCGCTTATCGTCATCTCAGCCGTCATCGTCTTTCCATGGGTGTTTACGGTGTGGATGAGCGTCAACAGCTGGACGCTCGGCCAGTCACAGGTCTTTGCGGGGCTGGACAATTATATCAGACTCGCCACCGACATGCGCTTCTGGGAGTCGCTGTGGCATACGGTGCTCTATACGACGCTTTCCGTGGTGGTTCCCCTTTTTCTGGGGACGCTCGCCGCGCTGATCTTCGATGCCCAGTTCCCGCTGCGCGGCCTCATACGAGGCATATTCGTGATGCCGATGATGGCGACCCCCGTCGCCATTGCGCTCGTCTGGACGATGATGTACCATCCGCAGCTCGGCGTGCTCAACTATCTCCTCTCCTTCGTCGGCATCGGCCCGCAGGAGTGGATCTACAATCAGCGCAGCGTCATTCCCTCGCTGGTGCTGGTCGAAAGCTGGCAGTGGACGCCGCTCGTCATGCTGATCGTGCTCGGCGGCCTGGCGGCGGTTCCGCGCGAGCCCTATGAAAGCGCGGAGATCGACGGCGCCAATGTCTGGCAGAAATTCCGCTATCTGACGCTGCCGATGATCGCGCCGTTCCTGATGATCGCGGTGATCATCCGCAGCATCGATGCGGTGAAGAGCTTCGACATCATCTATGCGATGACCCAGGGCGGTCCCGGCACAGCATCGGAAACGATCAACATCTATCTCTACAACACCGCCTTCGCCTATTACGACATCGGCTATGGCTCGGCCATGGCGGTCGTCTTCTTCATCCTCATCGTGCTGCTCTCCTTCGTCCTGATGATGATCCGGCAGCGGGTGAACTGGTCCGACGGGGAGGCACGCTGATGAAGCGCAAGACGCTCGATCGCATCGGACTGCTGTTCGTTGCGCTGGTGATGATCTCGCCGGTCGTCCTGTTCTTCCTCTGGATGATCTCGCTGTCGCTGAAATATGAGATCGACAACGGCGCCTATCCGCCGATCTTCATCCCGGAGCGCTTCGCCTGGTCGAACTACGTGAAGGTCTTCGAGGAGAACAATTTCTTCCTCTATCTCTGGAATTCGCTGCTGGTGACGGGCAGCGCCACGCTTCTGGCGCTCTTGATCGGCGTGCCGGCCGGATACGGCATCGCGCGTCTGAAGGCCGAAAAATCGGCGATGGTCATCATGATCGCGCGCATGACGCCGGGGCTGTCCTTCCTCATTCCGCTGTTTCTGCTGTTCCAATGGCTGAACCTGCTCGGCACGCTGATGCCGCAGATCATCATCCATCTCGTTGTCACCGTTCCGATCGTCGTATGGATCCTGATCGGCTATTTCGAAACGACGCCGATGGAGTTGGAGGAGGCTGCAAGCATCGATGGCGCCACGCCCTGGCAGGTTTTCCGCCTGGTCGCCCTGCCGATCGCGAGGCCCGGTATCGTCGTCGCCTTCATCCTGTCGGTGATCTTCTCCTGGAACAATTTCGTCTTCGGCATCGTGCTCGCCAGTCGCGAAACGCGCACGCTGCCGGTCGCCGTCTATAATATGCTGTCTTTCGAACAGGTCAGCTGGGGACCGCTGGCGGCCGCCGCATTGATCGTCACCTTGCCGGTCCTGATCTTGACGGTGTTTGCGCAACGGCAGATCGTCGCCGGGTTGACGGCCGGCGCCGTCAAGTGAGCAGGTGAGACAACCGCCGATGACCCCCTCTGCCTTCGCCCCGCCGCCCGGTCCGCCACGCCGCGTGCTCTGCATCGGCGCGGCAGTGCTCGACACCCTGTTCCGGGTGCGCTCATTGCCCACAGGCCAGGGCAAGATCCTGCCCTATGAGATGCTGCAGGTCGCCGAAGGCATGGCGTCGAGCGCGGCATTCGCCGTCGCCCGGCTTGGCGGCCATGCCAGCCTCTGGGGTGCGGTCGGCGACGATGCGACGGGCGAACGCATCCTTTCCGACCTCGGCGATAGCGGCATAGACACGAGCGGCATGACGGTTGTGCAGGGCGCCCGCTCGGCCGTCTCGACGATCCTCATCGATGATGAGGGCGAACGCCTGATCGTACCTTTCTACGACGATCGGCTCCACAATACAGTGAGGCTGGTCACCGAGCAGGAGATGTCTGCTTTCGATGCGGTGCTTGTCGATGTCCGATGGCCGAAGCTTGCGCTGCAGGCGCTGATCGAAGCCGGCAAGGCCGGCAAACCGGCCATACTCGACGGCGACGTTGCCGGCGAGGGCGTCATCGAGGTGCTGGCGCCGGCGGCGAGCCACATCGTGTTCTCACAGCCGGCGGCCGAGCGGCTTGCCGGGACGGCAGATCTCATTGAGACCGTTGGCCTGCTGAAGCGGAAATTCGAACATGCCTTCATCAGCGTTACGGCTGGCGAAACCGGCTCCCTGTGGTTCGACGATGCAAGCGGCGACATCCGTCACCTTGCCGCGCCGAAGGTGAGAGCAATCGATACACTTGCGGCGGGCGACATCTTCCACGGCGCCTTCGCGCTGGCAATCGCAGAAGGCCTGCCGATCGAAGAGACGATGCGATTGTCGTCCATGGCCGCGGCGCTTAAATGCCAGGTGTTCGGCGGACGCATCGGCGCACCCTCGCGAGCCGAGGCATGCGATGCTCTACGGAATTGGAACGTCCGCGTTTCGAAGGCGAGCGATGTCGAGTTCAATAGGTGAGGCCGGACGTCGTGTCCTCGCCAACCGCGAGATGCGCCTCCGCTGTACGAAGGCCGGTCCTTGCGAATTTTTGCCATGCTTATCTTGATGCCATGAGCACTTTGAATATCTCGCTACCGGACAATCTCGACCAGCAGGTCGCCAGTCGAGGATATGGCACGAGCAGCGAGCACGTGCGCGAACTGATCCGTCGCGACAAGGATCGGCAGCAGTTGCGCAATCTTCTGCTTGAGGGCGCGTCGTCCGAGACGACCGAACCCATTGGTACCAGCTATTTCGATAGCTTGCGCGAGCAGGCAACGAAACAAAGCTCCAAGTGATCGCGAAACCTGTCGTCCCCCGCCAGACGGCTCGCGGGGAAAATGCCTTGAATTTATTATGCTCGCACGGCGGGCGCAGATAGCGGTAGGCTTCATCGATGCACTGCAATCGACCTGAACTTTGATCGCAGAGCATCCTGCATCGGGTTCACTGCGCTACTCATATGAACTCGGTCCGCCCGATCTGCGCTGTACGACGTGAAGGGTTTTCCTTATGTGATCTTCTATCTTGAACGAGCCGACCACGTCGATGTGTGGCGGGTGCTGCACGCCGAGCAGGTTACTCCGGCGTGGCATGCAGGATTTGGAAGCATCGGATTAGCTCGGCGTATTTATGACAGGCCTCTTCGAAAGTTCCATAAGCTATCTTATGCGATTTTTGTTTGTAAGGGCTATTTAGTAATGCGACAGTTGGGCCAGTTAGAGATGCGACAGTCTCGCCTCTCGACGTGCTGGTCAATACCAACGTTGGGAGCAAGGATGGC
>NZ_JACIFV010000030.1 GCF_014197535.1 Rhizobium aethiopicum | reverse complement strand
CGCCGCCATGCGGAAATTCATCATCATGATCAACACTATTCTCAAAAGACGAACCCCATGGAGCGAACCGCAACAACACGGTTGCTGAGGTGCCCGTAAGGGCCTCGAAGGGCGGGGCGGGTGCGCAGGTGTCAGATGATAAGGAGCGGTGTTGCCGCACGCTCCGCACGGGCTGCCGAGGAGGACTCCCGCCACGGCTCCGGTTCTGCGCTGGCAATCGCGGCAGTGGCAGATGCTCACCGTGAGCGGATCGCCTGATGTCTTTGCGCGGAGTGATCCGCAATGGCATTGCGCAAGCCTATTCATCTGTCACCTCGGTTGCCTTTTGAGCGCTGCGTCCCATGAGAAGTGTTGGAGGTATCGCGCCGGCACTCAGGAGTTCCTCAACGGGCGTGGGGTGCGTGTCGCGTCGGATTGCAAGGAGCGGCGTTGCGGCGTGTGCTTCGAGGCTCCGCCCTGCGGGCTGCGCACCTCAGCATGAGGGATGTTGGAGGATGCCGCGGCTCGGGACGTGTCGGCTGGATGCCGCGGCTGACGTCAGTTGGTGAGTGCCGCGGTCGACGAGAGGCGTTGGAGGGTGTCGAGGTGCCAACGAGAGCCTCACCCTGTACCCCGTGAGGGGCCTCGAAGGGCGGGCGGGTGCACTGGTGCTGAAGGATGCAAGGAGCAAGGTTGCGGTGTGTCCTTGAGGCTTCGGCCTTCGGCCTGCGCGCCTCAGCAGAGGGTGTTGGAGGATGCCGCGGTTTGAGATGCGTCGGCGGGGTGCCGCGGTTTGACGTCCGTCGGTGAGTGCTGCGGTCGACGAGAGGCGTTGGAGGGTGTCGCGGCGCCCACGAGAGCCTCACGCTGAGGTACCCCGGCGGGGCCCTCGAAGGGCGGACGGGGTGCGATATCGAGATGGCAGAAGCCCGGCGCGGGAGAGTGCGCCGGGCTTCGATAGTGACCGACAGCATGGGAGGAGGAGTGCTGTCTATCGGGCCAAAGCAGCTAGGAGGGGCAGCGCTTCGGCTCGTCCCGAGGTAGTGCCGCAATGCGGCGAATTCAAGCCAAGGGCTGCGTCAATATCGTACAGATGATGTTGCGGCCGGGAGAGTGGTGCGGCGCAGCTCCTATCGCCTTGGGGCGGCGTTGTCCGCGGACAACCTAGCGATATGCGCTTCTCTATCGGCTTTAGCGAGTGCTTTATAATTTAAATGGCGTCGCGCGAAAGAGGCTCGCATGCGGGCTTTGATGATGAGCCCGTTAGACGAGCTATTCGCTTCGGTTCTCGACTTGCTGACCTCAAGCCGCATTGCTCCGGCATTCTTCGAATGCCTGTAAAAGTTCCCACAAGGTGTCGGGAGGAGCGGCGCCGAAATCGATGCCAATGCGGTACGGCTGAATGAGCATCGAATGGATTGCTTCGGATAGTTTCGCGGTTGGGTCATGCCGTTCATCCTCCGGATCGAACCAAAATCGAAGCCATTTGGAGAGATCCTCATATGGCAGTTGCTCGAGGTTATGCCGGATCAACTCCCTCCCGTCGCAGGTTCGATCAGCAGAGACGAGTTTCCGACTATTGCTATGACGGCATCAAACGACATAATGTGCTCTGGTTGCAATTCCGGGATCTCCAACTCGCGATCGTTCGTGATGAAGGCACACAATAGAGCCGGTCGAATAGCGCGCCGCCATGTCGGCTTGATCTGAGGCGGAGCCTTGGTTTGTCTTCGGCATGAGCCAGCCCAATCCAGCGAACTTCGAAAGCGGCCCCTCGATTGGCCGGTTGTCCGCGGACAACGGGCGGCGATTATGCCAATTCGCGAGACTATGCAGCCGCCGCCACTGACGACGCGATCCACAGATCGATCCATGTATTGAGCAAGAAGCGTCCGCAGGTTAATGTCTCGGCTAGGAGCCCATCCGAACCTGCTGCCGGGTTGAAGGGCGTGTAGAGTTTCTCGACGACCATGTTCACCACGGTCGAAGTGTAATCGGCAGACTTCGGCCGGAACATTGGATCGTCATATGCTGAACCCATCTGTGAGGTTCTCGCCTTCGAACATCGCCACTTTGAAGAAAGCCTTGCGAGGTCAATATCCCAATATCAAGTCATCCCATCTTGATGAGGCGATCGCCGCGTCTTTCGGCTTCAAATCCTATGCCGCTATGCGGCCTGTGTTGTATCAGCTTGGCGCCTACGCCCGGCTGGTCGTCGTTGTCGACCACTTGTTGCTTCTGCTTCGTCTGGAAGAGCTTGGGTATAGCGGCATCGCCCCGGAGTCGCTGCGCCGTCTCGTCTGGAGCGTTGAGTTCCCGGATGATCGATACGATGACGATGTCGAGCAGATGGTACGAATGCGCAGGAGGCCCACGGCAGCCAATGCTGATTAGCCGGTCTGTCCGCCGCTGAACTTGTGGAGAAAGCCGGCGATACGCCTGGCGGCATCTGCCGCCCGTAGTGAATGGTGGACTGGGCCATCAGTGGCGGTCGGGAGTAGCAAATCGCTGCCGTGTTCTGATCGTCGGGCTCCAGAGCCGGCGTGCCGGATTCTCTCCCGCAGCGTTTCATCCGGGTGTGCGGATAGAGCGGGAAGGCGGACTGGCGCCCCGGCACGGATGCTGTGCGATCGTGGAGCGTTCTGGATGAGCGAGCCGGCCCATCCGACCGGGGCCAATCTCTGCAGTGGACAACGGGGGTGGCTATTGTCGGCCACGGATGAGACAGGGCAAATGCATCGGCAGGTTTGTCGTTCAGGCTGTTCCGCGAATGCTTCTGCCAGTCTCCGGGAAGCGGCCAGTGCGAAGATGGCAGGCGAATTCGGGGTCCGAAATCGCTCTTGTGGCGTCTGGCGGTCGAATTTGCCGCTTCCGACGCCGCAAAGTCGCCATGTCCGCGACGCTGCCAAATAGCTCGATGCTACAGTAAGGAAACCAAAGGCCGGTTTTTCTTCCGTTGGTCAAATAAAATTTAATAAAATCATTTGTTTATAACATCGGGAGTTTGGACCCCGGCATCGCCATCGCGGCGCTCTTGGCCGCAGCGGCCCCTCCCCTCACCGGAAATCTCCGCAAGAAAGCAACAGCTTGCATCCTTTAGCGGCACCCGGCGTTATCCCCGAAGCAAATCGGAGGATAGGGTAATGGCTGATGTGCTCCACCTCAAGAGATATTCCCTCACCGCGGCGATGATGGTGGCTGCGGTCGGCGCGTTCGTGCTGGTGCAGGCAAGGCAGCGCGGTTCGCTCACCCCGTCTGCGGCCGCCGGCTGGTCCGGTGACGATCATGGTCGCAGCGCGGCAACGCCCGAGGCTATTCCGATGAGCGGCCTTCGCGATGTTTTCTGGCGCGTCTTCCATGAGGTCCTCGACGACCGGGTCACCCTCATTGCCGCGGGCGTAACTTTCTATCTGCTGCTGGCGCTGTTCCCGGCCTTGGCGGCCCTGGTCTCGCTGTATGGCCTGGTCGCCGATCCGATCACGATTTCCGAACACCTTCGCGAGCTCGCCATCCTCCTGCCGCCCGGGGCCTTCGATCTTCTTGCCGATCAACTCAAGGCGCTTGTGGAGAAACGCGACAGCACGCTCGGCATCACCTTCTTCGTCGGTCTCGGCATTGCGCTGTGGAGCACCCATAGCGGCACCCTAGCGATCTTCGATGCGATGAACGTCGCCTATGAGGAAAGGGAGAAGCGCAGCCTGGTGCGGTTGAACCTGATCGGCCTCTGCTTCACCCTCTGCGCCGTGGTCTTCGCGGTGGTCGTGGTGGCGCTCATGGGCGTGATGCCTGTCGTACTCTCCTATCTCTGGCTTGATCAGTTCAAGGAACATATGGCGCTTCTCTTGAGATGGCCGCTGCTTCTGCTTGTCATCGTCGTGGCCGTGACCTTGGTCTACCGCTTCGGTCCGAGCCGTGAGCCCGCGCGAGTCCGGTGGATGACCTGGGGTGCGGTTCTGACGGCGCTTGCCTGCGCCGCCATGTCGCTCGGCTTCTCCTTCTATCTCGAGCATTTCGCCAATTACGACGCGACCTACGGTACGCTCGGCGCGCTGATCGGCTTTCTCATCTGGATCTGGCTTTCCGTTGTTATTCTCATCGTCGGCGCGGAGCTCAATGCCGAGCTGGAGCATCAGACGGCGCGGGACACGACGACGGGCCATCCGCTGCCGATGGGCGCGCGCGGCGCCTATGTCGCCGATACATTGGGCGAGATCGTGAGCTGAGCGTCTGAGCACGAGACCAAAAAGTGTGAGCGGTTCTTGGTACGACATTATGCTCCACTCTTAATTGAGCAGTCTCGATGACTGCTCCTCGAATTGATGTATCCTGTCCTTCGGCAGGTTCGACAGAGGAGACGATCATGACCGCCCCGCATCCTTCCAAAACCCATATCGGCAATCATGCGCTGCATCCCGAAACGCAGATGCTGAACTACGGCTACGATCCCGAACTTTCGGAAGGGGCGGTCAAGCCGCCGGTGTTCCTGACTTCCACCTTCGTCTTCAATTCCGCCGAGGACGGCAAGGATTTCTTCGATTATGTCTCCGGCCGCCGCGAGCCGCCGGCGGGCAAGGGCGCCGGTCTCGTCTATTCGCGCTTCAATCATCCGAATAGCGAGATCGTCGAAGACAGGCTCGCAGTCTATGAGCGGACGGAAAGCGGCGCGCTGTTTTCCTCAGGCATGGCGGCGATCGCCACCACGCTCTTCGCCTTCGTCCGGCCGGGAGATGCGATCCTGCATTCGCAGCCGCTCTATGGCGGCACCGAAACCTTGCTTGCAAAGACTTTCCTCAATTTCGGGGTCGCCGCGGTCGGTTTTGCCGATGGTGTCAGTGAGGCCTCGGTGCAGAAGGCGGCGGATGAGGCGGTCGGCAAGGGCCGCGTTTCGGTCATCCTGATCGAGACGCCGGCCAATCCGACCAACAGCCTCGTCGACGTCGCGATGATCCGCCGCGTGGCCGATGCGATCGGCGCAAGGCAGGGGCACGTGCCGATCGTCGTCTGCGACAATACCCTGCTCGGGCCGGTCTTCCAGCGGCCGATCGAGCATGGCGCCGATATCTCGCTTTATTCGCTGACCAAATATGTCGGCGGCCATTCCGATCTGATCGCCGGCGCTGTCCTCGGGCGCAAGGCTGTCATCAAGCAGGTCAAGGCGCTGCGCGGCGCGATCGGTACGCAGCTCGATCCGCATTCCTGCTGGATGCTCGGCCGGTCGCTCGAAACGCTGCAGCTACGCATGGAGCGGGCGAACAGTAATGCGCGGGCGGTGGCCGATTTCCTGCGTGATCATCCGAAGGTCGAGAAGGTTCATTATCTTCCCTATCATGATCCGGACTCGCCCTCCGGCCGCACCTTCGCCGCCCAATGCACCGGCGCCGGCTCGACCTTCTCCTTCGATATCCGCGGCGGCCAGCCGGCCTCCTTCAAATTCCTGAACGCGCTGCAGGTCTTCAAGCTCGCCGTCAGCCTCGGCGGCACGGAGTCGCTCGCAAGCCACCCGGCCGCCATGACACATTCCGGCGTGCCGGCCGATGTCAGGGGGCGCATTGGCGTGCTGGAATCGACAATCCGACTGTCGATCGGCATCGAGCATCCGGATGATCTGATCGCCGATCTGGAGCTGGCGCTGCAGGCTGTTTGACGCGGCGCACGGAATCGATGCCCGGCGGTGCCGGGCATCGAGGACGAGGTCACTTGTCGTCGATCGTCAGTTCCGTCTCGTCGGTATTGAGCACGAACACCGCAAGCAGGCGCGCCGGCTTTGTCTTGCTGGCATTCTTACTGACGGCGTGATGATCGCCGGGAAATTCGGGAAAGCTCTCGCCGGCCTTGTAGGTCTTCTCCGGCCCGTCATTCACCTTGCTGGTGATCGCCCCTTCGAGAACGGTGGCGTAGATGAAGGCCGACTTCGGGTGCGTATGGCCGGGCGACTGGCCCCCCGGCTCATATTCCACCAGCACGGCCTTCATGCTCTTGCCGGGAACATTGGGCAGCTTCTGGTCAAAGACGACGGTCACCTTGGCTTTGCCGCCAGCGGCGCCAGCCTGAGTGCCGGCGGCAAGGACAAGCGCAAAGGCCGCCGCCGAGATGATTTTCCTGAGCATGTCTGGTCTCCTCCGATGATAGGAATAGGTCGATAGGTAACGCTTCCCCGTCACGCGCTCTTCTTCTGGGGCGGCTGCTGGCTCAGCCAGTCGTCGAAGCGGATCTTGCCGAGCCGCGCATTGGCGCCGGTCACGAGCGAAGTGTCGTCGAGTTCGACGCCGAAATAGCGGGCGTGCGGATCGGTCGTCACCTGGCGCGGATCGTGCGTCGCCTTGAAGAGACGCGTGACGATATCGGTCAGGCGGATCTTCTCCGGCCCGCCGATCTCGATCGTGCCGTTGACGGGAGCAGCGAGCGCCACCTCGGCCATGACGTCGGCGACGTCGTCCGAGGCGATCGGCTGAAGATAGGCCGGCGACAGATGCACGGTCTGGCCGACCGTGTTCGACTGGGCGATGCCCGCCATGAATTCATGAAACTGGGTGGAGTGCACGATCGTATAGGGTATGCCCGAGCTCTTGATCAGCTGTTCCTGCGCCATCTTGGCGCGCATGTAACCGCTGCCCTGCAGCCGTTCCATGCCGACGATCGACAGCGCGATGTGATGTTTCACGCCGGCCACAGCCCCGGCCTTGAGCAGGTTGCGGCCCGAAGTCTGAAAGAATTCGAGCACGGCCTGGTCTTCGAAGGAAGGCGAGTTGGCGAGGTCGAGCACCACCTGCGCCCCGGCAAGCGCTTCGGCCACACCTTGGCCGGTGATCGTGTCGACGCCCGAATTCGGCGAGGCCGCCAAAACGTCGTGTCCCTTCTTGCGCAACCTTTCCACCGTCTTCGAGCCGATGAGGCCGGTACCGCCGATAACGACGATCTTCATGGTAATCTCCCTGGTCCTTTGCGAGGAATGTCCTCTGTTGATTTTAAAATGGGGCCGCAAACCGCCTCTTCAGTGGGGTAGGCGGTTCGATCGGCATCAGAACAATCGCCACGTGGATTGACGGCGCCGACCATAGCCAACGGCCAAGAGAATGCGCCGGATCGGGGGCTCGAACCATTCTCTCTCGGTCGCTGTCGTCCTATGCCAAGGCAGTAGCGCAACTCTCCTGCGGTCGAGGTGTGCCGCCGGTGGAGATAACCGGAGCTGAGGATGTGCGTGCCGCCTTCGATGCCGTCGCGATGGAGACGGAGGCGTTCAAGCGTTGGGCTACGGGTGGAGAGGCGATCGGCGCATTTGCAATCGTTGATGCGGGGTGCCGTTGTCAGGACGTCCGGGCGGCGTCCCAATCCGGCGGCCCGCGAAATTCGATGCCATAACGTTCCGCAAGCTGGAGTAACCGATCCATGTGCTCCGGCAGATGAGGAGCCTGCACAGCTGCCTCGATGAAGAATTCTTCCATGCCGCCCGGCGTCAGGATGGTGAGATTGCATCCGGGAGACGCGCTTGCCACTCGAAATGTGTGCGGCACGCCACGCGGCAGGAAGATCGATCTCCCTGCGGCAACCGGGACGATCGCGCCGTTCAGCCAGAACTCGTAGTCGCCTTCGATTACATGGATCACTTCGTCCTCGTTGTTATGGATGTGGACGGGCGGCCCGCCGCCGGCAGGCACGGTGCCTTCAAAAACTCCGACAATTCCGCCGCTCTCAAATCGCCCCACATGTATGGTGTAGGCAGTGTCCATCCAGCTGACGGTCCGTCCGATGCCCCCAGCGATGTTCATCGCAATTTCCTTCCGAGGTTGAATGGAATAGAGTTTTATACTGCTATCCAAAACTATCGCCGGAAGCAGATGCACGGAAATTGAATGATCATATAAGGGATATTGAGTTCGTGAATTTCTCAGCCCTCGATCTGAATCTGCTGCGTGTATTCGACGCCATGATGGCGGAGCTCTCGACCGTGCGAACCGGCGAGCGCGTCGGCCTTTCCCAGCCAGCCGTGAGTTCGGCACTCGGAAGACTGCGCGCGCTGTTGGATGACGAATTGTTCGTCCGGGAAGGCAATCAGATGATGCCGACCGCGCGGGCGCTTGAGCTGCGTGAACCGATAAGACAAGCCCTGGCCGGCATGGAAGAGGCGTTGGCGACGAATGCTGCCTTCGACCCCGCAACCTCAACCCGATCCTTCATGCTGATCGGATCGGACTACTTCTCCTCGCTGTTGATGCCGCCGCTTGCTGCACGCGTGGCCAAAGCGGCGCCCTCCATCAGCCTGCAGATGATCGATCATGCTTCATCGGAAGTCTTCGAGATGCTGCGTGACGGCCGGGCTGACATCGTTATTGATCGCTCGCTCGAATCGCCTGAATGGATTATTAGCCGCAAGCTGTTCCAATTATGGCTGGTATGCATTGCCAAGCGAGGACATCCGCTCCTTGCCAGCCATGGCGTTTCTCCAGGAGACACCATACCGGCGGAGGTCTTCTGCGCTGTTCCCCACGTCCTGCGCTCGGCCGATGGCAGCAGGACGGGGACGATCGATCCCGCCCTTGCACGCCTGGGTCTCGCCAGGCGTGTCATGGTCACGGTGGCGCATTTCCACGCGGTCGCTCTTGCCGTTGAAGCGAGCGAGATGCTCGGAAGCATTCCGGTTCATTTCGCGCGCATGTTGACCGGCCGGCTGATGCTCGACGCGTTCATGCCACCGATGGATTCGCCGAAAATGAACGTGACCATGTATTGGCTTCGTCGTTTCGATCGCGATCCGGGGAGTGCGTGGCTTCGGGATCAGATCGCGGGCGCTCTCGCCGCGCCGGAGCCGCCGTGGTTTCCAATATCGACCGAGCCAGATCAATAGGATTGAAGCCGGCAGCGCACGTGCCTGAATGGCCTCTTCTCAGAAAAGGCGGACAGCCTCGAACAGCGCCGTGAGCCCGATGCCACCGCCGATGCCGATCATGGCGAGGCCGGTTGTGCCTGGTGCCCAGCCGTCCCTGCGGATCAGCTGGCCGTAGAGCCGGGTGACCAGGATCGCGCCGGATGCGCCGAAGGGATGGCCAAGAGCGATGGCGCCGCCCTCTTTATTGACCGTGTCGGCTGATAGATCCAGCTGATCGAGCGACGCCAGAACCTGGGCCGCGAAAGCCTCGTTGAATTCGATGGCGTCGATTGCGGAAAGCGACAGGTGAGGCTGGCGCTGCAGAAGCTTGTCCGTCGAGGCGACCGGGCCGATGCCGAGCAGGTTGGGATCGACGCCGGCGGCGGCGCTGTCGATGAAGGCGAGGCCTTTTTCGATGCCGAGGCTTCTGGCCAAGCCGCGGCTCATGACGAGCACCAGGCAGGCGCCGTCGTTCACAGGGCAGGCATTGCCTGCCGTCACCGAGCCATCCGCCAGGAAAACGGGTTTCAGCTTTGCGAGCGCCTCGAGCGAGGTCGTCGGGCGCGGACATTCGTCTCGCGTTACGGGGCCGCTGGCGGTGGCGATCTCGACGATCTCCGGCCGGAAGCGGCCTGCTTCGGCCGCTGCGACGGCGAGCCGGTGACTGCGTAGGGCGAACTCATCCTGAAGCCGGCGCGAGATGTCAAACTTGCGCGCAACATTTTCGGCGGCGATGCCCATCTCGGGATCGCCGATCGCTTCAGGGGAGAAGCGCGCGCGCCCGTAAAAGCGCGGCACGGCGCCATTGGCTTTCGGCCTTTCCACACGCCATGGGGCGGTGCTGACGCTTTCGACTCCGCCAGCCAGGAAACAGGCACCCGCCTTCGCCAGGATCAGCCGGGCCGCCAGGATGATCGCTTCCAGGCCAGAACCGCATTGCCGATCGATGGCGACCCCGGGGACGGCCATTGGCAGGCCGGCATGGAGGGCTGCCAGCCGGCCGATATTGCCGCCGCCGCCGGCGGCATTGCCGACCAGCACGTCGTCGACTGCGTCGGGCGCGACACCCGTTTCTGCAAGGATCCGCCGGATGATGGGCGCAAGCAGGTCTTCGGCCGCAACCGTCGCAAGCGAGCCGAAAGCCCGGCCGATCGGCGTGCGGTAGGCGGCGACCACGACCGGCTGCCAATCCTCGTCAGGCTGATAGGCGTAGGACAAGACCGTCTCCCGAAATCACCGATGCCTCTACCTGCCCGCGCGCGATCTTGCCGCTGCTTGTCATCGGCCAGGCGCCGATATGGTAGAATTGCCTGGGGATCTTGAACCTTGCAAGCCTGCCTGCGCAATGCTCGGCAAGCATTTTCGCATCCATCGCCTCCCCCGAGACGACGGCAACGATGCTTTGGCCGTAATAGGGGTCCGGCCGCCCGAAGACGACGGCATCTTCGACGCCGCGGCAGGTTTTGAGCGCGCTCTCGACCTCGGCGGGATAGACGTTGTTGCCGGCCGATATCATCATGCCGCCCGCCCGGCCGATCACCCGCAGCATGCCGTTTGCATCGATCTCGCCGAGATCGCCGACAGTCGCGCCCGCCGGGGTGACCCGGAACGCCTGGCCGTCGTCGCCCCAGAGATAGCCGTCGGCAATCAGGTCGCTGTTGACGAAGATGGTGCCGGGCACATCGGTGCCGACATCGTTTTCTTCCGGATCGCGAATGGAGATTTCGACGCCGGGATAGGCTCGCCCGACCCGGTCGATCGGAAAATCGGTCGCGCCGCCAACGAGCGTCGAAACGGTCATGAAACCGATTTCGGAGGCGCCGTAATATTCCCGGATGCGCGCCTTCGGAAAAAGTCGGCGCATGGATTGGACTTCGTTGAGGTTCAGCTTGGCGCCGGCGGTCAGCACGTCGCGTAAGGATTCCATCGGCTCGCTCCATGCCCGGGCGATGCCCGCTATATGGGTGGGCACGGCAACCAGCCGCTCTATCTTTTCTGAGGAGAGAATGCGCGCGACCGCGCCGGCATCCCATTTCCCGATCGAATGGAAGGTTGCTCCGGCATCGAGCGCTTCGACGAGTGCGTAAAGCGCGAGCCCATGCGCCAGCGCTCCCGGGCACAGGGTCGAGGGCGCGTCCTGGAGTTCGAACACGAGACGCCCCCGATCGAGGCTTCGGCGCCACTGTTCGCGCGAGCGGTAATAGGCCTTCGGTTCGGCTGTCGTGCCCGAGGTGAAGCCGATCAGGAAGATCCCCTCGGCATCGACGGGCATGTCGTCTCCCGTCGCGGCGAGGTCAAAGGGCTCCGCGCCGGCGACGGTCACGGGAACACCGAGCCGGCGGCCGATCTCGGCGCTTGCGCTGGCAGCATCATCGACGACAAGCGCGTCAGGCGCCAGGCGCTCGACGATGCGCTCGATCGTTGCCTCCGGCATCATCGGATCGATGACAGCGCAGGCATTCGCCAGTGCGGTGGCGGCGATAAAATACTCTGCAAAACCGATGTGATTACCGAGGCTGACCGCTACAAGCTTCTCGACGCCGGGAAGATCGAATGAACGGCCGTTCGAGCGCGGAAGCGCCTGGATGAATCGGTAGATCGCGCCGGCGCGGCTATAGACTTCGTGATAGCTCAAGGAGTGGCCGTCGATCACGACCGCCGGCTTTTCCGGACTCTCCGTAGCGTGTCGAAGCAGCTCTCGATGGATCGGCATGGTCAGTCCTGCGACAAGGCGGCCCTGGTCGCCTCGGGGATAAGCGTCGGGCGGCTGTCGGAGAGGCCGACGCAGACCCAGACGAGTCCGCCCGAAGCGCAATGGGCGCCGTCGCGTTGGCGATAGAGCTCGATCGTAAAGGAGAGGCTCGAACGGCCGATCTTCTCGACCTTGACCTTCGCCTCGACGACATCATCGACGTCGATCGGGCTGTGAAAGGTGATCTCCGCCTTCTTGACGTGATAGGCAACGCCCGAAGTGGTGTGGCGGAAGTGGCTGAGGATCTCGCGGTGGCGCAGGAACTCGACGACCGCATCCTCGCAATAGTCGAGATAAACCGAGTTGTGGACATGACCATAGACGTCGATGTCTCGCATCGAGACCCGGAACGATGCTAAAGGCCTGTCGTCAACGCTCATTCGATCACCGAAATTTCGAAGGCGTGTTCTAACCGACTGTGTGGGGGATGCAAATGCAATATCAGGCGGTCGTGCGAAAATTCGGGCCGGCCGAGGAGGTCGTCGGGATCGAACGGGCCGAGCTGGCGCCGCTCTCGCGCGACCAGGTGCGCGTCCGCCTGCTGGCGCGCTCGATCAATCCCTCCGATATCATTACCATCTCAGGCGCCTATGCCGGCCGCACGACCCTGCCCTTCATCCCCGGCTTCGAAGCCTTCGGCGTGGTCGAGGCGTGCGGCGAGGAGGTGCACGGACTTGTGCCGGGAACGCGCGTGCTGCCGGTGCGCAGCGCCGGCGGATGGCAGGAATTCAAGGATACCGATCCGAGCTGGTGCCTTCGCGTACCCGACGCGCTTTCCGATTTCGAAGCCGCGACCAGCTACGTCAATCCGATGACGGCCTGGCTGATGCTGCATAAGAAGATCGGGCTGAGACCCGGCATGCGCATCGCCATCAACGCCGCAGCCTCTTCGATCGGGTCAATCCTGATCGGCATGGCGAACGCCGTTGGCGTGCAACCTATCGCAATCGTCCGCAGCGAAGAATCCCTCGCGCGCCTCCGTGGCCGGCTGGAGGCGGTTATCGTCGAAAGGGCGGATGGCGATCTCGCCACCGGCCTCGCCGGCAGGTCCGGGCTCGACGCCGTGCTCGACTGTGTCGGTGGCACACGCGCTTCGATCCTCGCCGATGTGCTGAAGCCCGGCGGGCACTTCCTGCATTATGGCCTGCTGTCGGGAGAGAGCATCCCGCCATCCTTCTGGGCCTCCCATTCCGACATCGCCTTCTCCTATTGCCACCTCAGGGAATGGGTCCATTCCGAGGCGATGGGCGACGTCCAGCGCGCCTATGCAGAGGTGGCGGCGATGATCGCCTGCAAGGTGATCGCGACTGAGGTGCGGGAGGTCTATCCTCTGGAAATGACCGGCGAGGCGCTGCGCGCCGCCCTGCCCTTCCGCACGGGGGGAAAGGTGTTGCTGGCGTGATGGGGGCGCCTTATAGAAGCGGCAGCGACGCACGCCTTGAGCGCAAGCGAAAGGCAAATCACGAATACCAATTCTCGATCAGGTGGCAAGCATTGAGCTGTTGGTGGCTTAAATTCTAGCCTGTCTCATTCCGCTCCCGCGCCCTCAGGATTTCCGAATGGTTCCGGTCCGCCCAGCCGATCAGCACTTTCATCGGGATCAGGAATGAGCGCCCCATCTCCGTCAGTTCATAGTCCACCCGCGGCGGAACCTCAGGATAGACCGTGCGGCTGATGAAGCCGTCCTGTTCCAGATGCCGCAATGTCTTGGAGAGCATCTGTTTCGAAACGTCGCCGATTTCGCGCTGCAGCTCGTTGAAGCGTTTCTTTTCGTGTTCCAGCGCTTCGAGGGTGAGCAGGCTCCATTGATCACCGATGCGATCGAGCACACCTCTGATCGGGCAGCCGGCTCCAGGCTGTTGTTTCGGCTCGTTCCATTCCCCAGGCATGCCCTCTCCTCGGTCACCGCAGGCTGACCTTGCCACCAAAACCTGCCTTCTTGCCGGGCAAGGCGAGGTTTCATAGACCAGCTCTCATAGTCTGTCCTTTAGACTAGATCGCTGATCCATACCAAGGAGCTTGATGCATGAGATTTCAATCGCTTTTCGCGCTCGCCATTCTGGCAGGCATCGCCGCGCCTTCGGGCGCTTCTGCTGAATCGGCCGCTCGCGACTTGAAGGTCGAGGAAGCCAACCGGAAGCTGGTGGTGGAATTTTACGACAAGTTCTTCAACAAGCACGATCTAACGGCCGCCTCGGTCGTTGCGGAGGATTACCGGCAGCATAATCCGCAGGTTCCCGACGGCAAGCAGCCGCTGATTTCCTTCTTCACCGGCTTCTTCAAGGACAATGCCCAATCGAAGGCGGAGATCGTCCGCAGTGCCGCCGATGGCGATCTCGTCTGGCTGCATGTGCACGCGACGAACGGCGCCGACGACCGCGGCCAGGCGATCGTCGATATCTTCCGCGTCAAGGACGGCAAGATCGTCGAGCATTGGGACGTGATTCAGGCCGTTCCGAAAGAGGCGGCCAACAAGAACACGATGTTTTGAAGTCGATGGGGCCGGCTCCAGCCGGCCCATGGTTATGCCCATTGAGCTTTCAGTATTTCCGGCAGGAGCCTTTTGCGAAAGTCCTCATCGTAGTTGCCCTGGAGCGCGAAGTGCATCTTGTCTTCGAGTGCGAGATAGGCGATGCCGTGGGCGGTGGACCAGGCGGCAAAGATCGGGGCGAGGTTCCGCGCTTCCAATAGTGTCTCCAAAGTCGTGCCGTTGACCCCGGCGATGGCTTCGGCGAAAGGCCAAAGAGCCCGTTTGCTCGTTTCTTCGTAGACCGGGTTCGTGCGGTTGACGAGATCCTTCCGAAACATCAGACGGAACCGGCCGGGATGGTCGAGCGCGAAGGCGACATAGGCCGCGGCCAGGGCGCGCATTCTGCCGGCCGGTGTTCCGTCATCCACTGCGTCACCGAGATAGCGGGCCAGTTCCTCATAGCCCAGAATTGCAACTTCGGTCAGCAGACCCGATGCGCTGCCGAAATGGTGCGCGGGCGCTCCCGGCGATACGCCGGCTCGTCTCGCCGCATCGCGCAATGAAAACCCCTCTATGCCGTTTTCTCTCAGGATGTCGTCGGTGGCGGTGATCAGCGCCTTCCTCAGCTCTCCGTGATGATAGCCCCGCTTTTCAGACACTCCAGCGCTCCAAAATTTTTTTTCGCACGTACATCTATACAGCGTTCAAATTGACGTCTATATATGCATCTTAACACTGTTCAAAATAGGATGCAAAGAACTGCGATGTCGAAGAACTGGCTGAACACAGACACATCGTCCGGCTTTGCCCGGGAACTCATCCGGTTTTTGCTCGCCCGCAGAGATTGCGTAACGGCGACACCGGGCAAACCCGGAGCCTTCTCCACCGACTTCCAAAACTAACCGACTGGCGAGGCCGTCAGTCCGACGTGGCCCGCCGACCCATTCCATCAACTGAAGGTGCTGTCATGGCTATCTCATCCAATACCGCCCAGAAAAAAACCGCTTTGATCACCGGTGCCTCGTCCGGCATCGGCAATGCCACGACCCGGAAACTGCTACAGGAGGGTTACCGGGTCTACGTCGCCGCGCGCCGCGTCGAGCAGATGCAGGAACTCGCGCAGGGCGGCGCCGTCGCGATCCCGCTGGATCTCACCAAGGACGAGGAGATCATGGCGGCGCTCGAACGCATCGTCGCGGAATGCGGCTCGATCGATATTCTCATCAACAATGCCGGTTACGGCTCCTACGGGGCGATCGAAGATGTCCCGGTTGACGAAGGCCGCCGGCAGTTCGAGGTCAACCTCTTCGGGCTTGCCCGGCTGACGCAACTCGTGCTCCCCAAAATGCGCGAGAACAAGTTCGGAAAAATCGTCAACATCACCTCGATTGGCGGCAAAATCTACACGCCGTTCGGCGGCTGGTATCATGCGACGAAGCATGCACTCGAGGGCTGGTCGGACACGCTTCGCCTGGAAACCAAAGCCTTCGGGATAGACGTCGTCATCGTCGAGCCGGGCGGTGTCAAAACGGAATGGGGACATATCGCCGCCAACAATCTCAGGAAGACATCAGGCGGCGGCGCCTATGCCAAGGCCGCCAACAATGCCGCAGCCAGCATGCATGAAATCTATTCCGGCTCACGGCTGTCGGACCCCGCCGTCGTGGCGGCCACCATTCTGAAAGCCATCACCGCAGCCAGGCCAAAGACCCGGTATCATACCGGCTACATGGCAGGTCCGGTCTTGTGGCTGCGCCGCTGGCTGAGCGACCGGATGTTCGATCGCATCATCACGTCGATGGTCTGAGCGGCAGAAAGAGCAGCAGCGAGCCACTCTTAGCCGGCCGACGCGGCGCTTCAGGAGAGCGGCAACTGCGTCGCACACCAGTCCCAGACCGCGTCCACAGCCTTTCGCGGCGATGACGAGCGCTTGCGCATGAGGTAATAATCGGGTCCAATGGTCGCCGTCGCATCAGTCACCCGCACCAGCCGTCCGGCCTCGAGATCGGCCATGACGAAAGCCCGGCAGGCGAGCACGACGCCCTGGCCGGCGAGTGCGGCGTCAAGCGCCAGGGTCGTATGGTTGAAGGCCGCGCCGGGCAGCTTCTCGCGCGTGCGCAGGAATACCGGCCAGTGATCGTGCGAGTCATGCAGAAGCGGCAGTTTGCGAAGCTGTTCGCCGCTTAGGGGCAAGGTCAGGCCCTTGACCAGATGCGGGCTTGCGACCGCCACAAGTTCCTGGCGAAACAGCAGTTGCGCCTGCAGGTTTGCCGGAAAAGGCGGGCGGGTGAGGCGCACCGCGATGTCTACTTGGTCGCGGTCGAAATCGGCGAGCGCCTCGGTGGCGACCGTCCTCAGATCGATGTCGGGAAGGGCCGCGTAGAGCTCGGCGAGCCGCGGGATCAACAGCCTGGTGGCGACCGTGGGGGTGGCGGTGATCGTTACCATTTCCGGCCGGTCGAGAAGCCGCGCGGTTGCTTCGGCAAGCGTATCGAAGGCGCGGGTCACGTCCGCCAGATAGGCCGTGCCATAGGCAGTGAGCGCAAGGCCGCGGGCAAGGCGTTGGAACAGCCTGAGGCCGAGCTGATCCTCCAGCGCGCGAACCTGCTGCGCGACCGCGCCCTGCGTGACGCCCAGTTCTTCGGCGGCGGCGCGGAAATTCAGCCTGCGGCCGGAAACCTCGAAGGCGCGCAGGGCATTGAGGGACGGCAGCGTGCGGCGGGATTGGTTCATCGGCATATCCAGTAGATTTTCTACAGTCTGGCAGCTTTCTTTCTCGCGCGAAAGTCCCATCAGCATCTGCCATAATGCTGCGCAAAATCAGCTATCGGAGGTTTCAATGTCTGAAGGAAAAGTCGCTCTCATCACCGCCGGCGGGTCCGGCATGGGGGCGGCGGCCGCCAGGAGGCTCGCCGCGGACGGCTATCGCGTCGCTGTTCTCTCTTCCTCCGGCAAGGGAGAGGCGCTGGCAAATGAGCTCGGCGGCGTCGGCGTCACCGGCTCGAACCAGTCGAACGACGACCTGAAGCGGCTCGTCGATCTGGCGATGGAGCGATGGGGGCGGATCGACGCGCTGGTCAATTCCGCCGGTCACGGCCCGCGTGCGCCGATCCTCGAAATTTCAGACGAGGACTGGCACAAGGGCATGGAGGTGTATTTCCTCAGCGCCGTGCGGCCGACCCGTCTGGTGACGCCGATCATGGAAGCCCAGCACGGCGGTGCGATCGTTAACATTTCGACGGCATGGGCCTTCGAGCCTTCGCCGATGTTCCCGACCTCTGCGGTCGCCCGGGCGGGACTGGCAAGCTTCACCAAAATCTTCGCCGACACCTATGCGGCCAAGAACATCCGCATGAACAACGTCCTGCCCGGCTGGATCGACAGCCTGCCCGCGACCGACGAGCGGCGCGACAGCGTTCCGATGGGCCGCTACGGCACGAGCGATGAAATCGCCGCCACCATCGCCTTCCTCCTGTCGGAAGGTGCGGGCTACATCACCGGCCAGAACATCCGCGTCGACGGCGGCATCGCCCGTTCCGTCTGAGCGACTGCCGGTGGATCTGACTGACATCGATGCCTCGGCATGGGCGGAGCTGGAAACGGCTGCGGCGGATCCGCAGTCGGGTTTCCGCTATGTGAGCCTCTGCTCCGTCGATACCGAGGCGAAGCCGCAGGCGCGCATGGTCGTGCTGCGTGCGGCCGATAGGTCGGCGCGGTGTCTCGAATTTCATACGGATACGCGCAGCTCCAAATGGCTGGAACTTTCAGTCAATCCCCGCGTCACGATCCTCGGCTTTAGCGCCGAGAGCCGGCTGCAGCTTCGGCTTCAAGGGGCGGTCGAGCTTCATGGGCCGGGAAGCGGAGGTGCTAATGCCGCGTGGGGCAGGCTGCCCGCGCGGACGCGGATGGCCTATGCGGGCGGCCCGCCCGGGGACGAGCGCGCCTTCGAAATGATCGACGCGGCAGAGCCTGCGGATGAGGCCGAGGGGAAGACGCGCTTTGGCGTCTTGATCTTCCGGGCCTGGACGCTGGATTGGTTCCAGCTGCGGCAGCAGGACAATCGTCGCGCGCTGTTCTGTTATGACGAAGCCGGTGCCCTCTCTTCTTGCCGCTGGGTCAATCCCTGACCTGAAATCGGCGCGCTTTCGGACGTCGAGTGGAGGCGATCAATCGTCCCTGGGGGCGGTCCGATTTCGGCGTCGCCAGCCCGTGAGTTCCAGCGTCAGGATGCGAGTTTCGAGCAGGTTGAAGATGCGCAGCACCGCCTGGATCGCCTCGAAGGGCTTGGTCAGGAAATCCTTTGCGCCGAGGGAAAGCGGATGGACGGCCGAGCGAAATCAGGAGTAGCATCCGCGGCAGCGGCAGGTCGCCGAAACGGCCGGCCACGGGAGACGCGATGATGAAGCACAGACTGTTTCGCCTGATGTTCGGGGTGCTGGCATTTGCTTCCGCACCGCCGGTTTCCGATGCCTTTGCCGCAGCCCAGCCCATCTTCTGGAGCGCTTTGCGGCCGGCCGAACAGACCAAGGCGACAATGCCGCTGTCGGGCAAGACGGTCAGCGGCCCGCAGGGCGAAACGCTTGCCTGGCATGACGAAGGCCAGCCCGTCGCATTGACGGGCTTCGTGCTGCCGGTCGACCAGGATGGTGATCTCGTCTACGAATTCATGCTGGTCCCCTGGGCCGGAGCCTGCAGCCACATGCCTTCCCCTCCGCCCAATCAGCTGGTCCGCGTCGTTCCGCAGGAGCCTCTGCACCTCGAAAGAATGTACGAGCCCGTCACCGTAACGGGCAGCCTGCGGCCCGGCTTGGACCAGGCGCAGTTCTTCATGATCGACGGTGTCCGCGTCCTTGCCTACGGCTACAGCATGAGCCATGCCCAAGTGGCGAAAGCGACGGCGACCGATGATCCCGATCTGCTGACGCTCTCGCCTTTCGGCATTCTGCCTCGCTAGCGGAACGGCTTCTTGCATGAGTGCCGCCAGCCGCGTATATACATAACTATATATACGATCCGTGGAGCGTTCTCTATGCCGCAATATGCGCGCGTCTTTCAATCCGGCAATTCGCAGGCCGTCCGGCTGCCGAAGGAGTTTCGCTTCGACGTCGATCAGGTGGAAGTGACACGGGAAGGCGATGCGATCATTCTGCGGCCGCGGACCGATCACGGCGGCCGCTGGGCCTCGTTGCGCAGCGCCCTGGAGCGCGGCCTCAGCGACGATTTCATGGCGGAGGGACGTGAGCAGCCAGAAGATCAGGAGAGAACTGGCCTTCAGGACTTGTTCAAGTGATCACTCATCTCATCGATACCAATGCGGTGATCGCTCTGATCGGCCGGAAGTCCGACATGCTGCTCGCCCACGTCATGGACAGCGACGAGGGATCGATCGGGCTGTCGAGCATCGTCCTGCACGAGCTCTATTACGGCGCCTACAAGAGCGCGAAAATTTCCTACAATCTCGAAACCCTGCGCCTGTTCATGGCGGATTTCCCGACCGTCGGTTTCGAGCGCGAGGATGCGCTGGCCGCTGGAGAGATCCGCGCGGCGTTGGCGGCAAAGGGAACACCGATCGGTCCTTATGATGTGCTGTTAGCCGCGCAGGCGAAGACGCGGGACCTTGTTCTTATTACGAACAACGTCGGGGAGTTCCGGCGCGTGGATGGCCTGCGCGTCGAGAATTGGACGACCGGGCGGTAGCCCCGGAGAGCTTCAGCCGGCGTTTCGGCACGCACTATCCGCCTCTTCACGCAGCCGGTTTATACGGAGAGGAATCCACACTGCCTTCACTCATATCAGATGTCGAAGGCGCTCGGCAGGATCACCACGTCGCGGATCGTCACGTTGCGCGGCCGGGTCAACATGAAGAGCACGGCTTCGGCGACGTCTCGCGGTTCGATCAAGGCGCCTGCCTCGCGTGCTTTGCGCAGGTTTTCCGCAGGCCAGTCTTTCAGCAGAGCGCTGCTGACAGGTCCGGGCGAGACGGACCCCACGCGGATGCCGTTCTTGAGGAGCTGCCGCCGCATGGTCTGGACGAAGCAATGCATCGCCCATTTCGAAGGCGAATAGACCGGCTCCCACGGGACCGGGGCATGGCCCGCGACCGAACTGGTGACGATGATGTCTCCCGTCCCTCTCTCGATCATGTGCGGCATGACCGTCCGGACGTTCTTGATGACCACGTTGACGTTCAGATTGAGCATGCGGTCGATCGCATCGAGGTCGGCATCCGCCAGATCCCCGCCGATATAGGTGCCGGCATTGGCATGGAAGATGTCGAGCTGGCCGGCCTTCGAGAGAATGCCGTCCAGCAGGCCGGCGCAATCCTCGGGTTTCAGAAGGTCGAGCGGCAGCGCGATCGCCCTCTCGCCGAGCCTGCCGCAGGCCGCACTCAGCGCCGCCTCGTCCCGATCGATCATCACGACCGTGCCGCGCGCCGCGATGATCGCCTCGGTCGTCGCCAATCCAATACCCGAGGCAGCTCCAGTAATGGCCGCGACTTTACCTTGCAAATCCTTCATGTCCACTCCTCCAAATGTGTCGATCATCTATCGCATGCGGGGTCGGTCATGGCTAGAAGTGCGGCGTGGCGGGGATGATCTGGGCGATTGGGCGGTGGTGCCTCTGAACTCTCTTCCGTCAAGCTCGGGCTTGTCCCGAGCACTTGCTTCCGGTCGATAGGGCAGCAGATCCTCGGCACAAGGCCGAAGACGACGCCGAGTAAAAATGAAACGGCTGCGGAAAAGTGGCCGGAGGCTAACCCCACACTCCTCATTCCTGTGCCTGTCACAGGAATCCAGCCACCGCGCGTCCGCGCGCTGAATGACTATTTTGAAAACAACGGAGTTTCCTAGCCCAAGGACTTGGGCGCGCTGGATCCCTGTGACATCCCTCGGACGAAGCCTGAGGTCAAAGGAATGAGGGAAGGATAGGTGGTGCCCGCGCCCCACGAACCATCACGTGCGGCGAGGATCGGAAGCTTGGTCGGTTGTAGCCGCCCCAGGACATTTACAAAAAAACCGGGCGCGGTCGAAACCGCGCCCGGGCCGAAATGGCTGCCTTTATCAGACGAGGTCGAAGCGGTCGGCGTTCATGACCTTGTTCCAGGCGGCGACGAAGTCCTTGACGAACTTCTGCTTGGCGTCGGCCTGGCCGTAGACTTCGGCGAAGGCGCGCAGCTGCGAGTGCGAGCCGAAGATCAGGTCGACGCGGGTACCGGTCCACTTAGGCGCACCCGTCTTGCGGTCGCGGCCTTCATAGACGCCGTCCTTGCCGGCGGCGAGAACCCACTGCGTGGCCATGTCGAGCAGGTTGACGAAGAAGTCGTTCGTCAGTGTCTCGGGGCGCGAGGTGAAGACGCCGTGCTCGGGATTGCCTGCCTTCAGCACGCGCAGGCCGCCGACGAGGACGGTCATCTCAGGCCCGGTCAGCGTCAAGAGCTGGGCGCGGTCGACGAGCGCTTCTTCCGGCTTCATGAACTGATGGCGCTTGTCGTTCACATAGTTGCGGAAGCCGTCGATGCGGGGCTCGAGCGGCGCGAAGGAATGCGCGTCGGTCTGGGCTTCGGACGCGTCCATGCGGCCCGGCGTGAAGGGCACGCTGACGGCGTTGCCGCCCGCTGCCGCGGCCTTTTCGACGCCGGCAGCACCGGCAAGCACGATCAGATCGGCGAGCGAGATCTTCTTAGCCCCCGTCTGGGCTGCGTTGAAGTCCTTCTGGATGCCTTCGAGAACACCGAGCACCTTGGCGAGCTGCGCCGGCTGGTTGGCTTCCCAGTCCTTCTGCGGGGCAAGACGGATGCGCGCGCCATTGGCGCCGCCGCGCTTGTCGGAACCGCGGAAGGTCGAGGCCGACGCCCAGGCGGTCGAGACCAGTTCCTGCACGGAAAGGCCCGTGGCGAGAACCTTGGCCTTGAGGTCGGCAATGTCCTTGTCGTCGACGAGCGGATGGTCGACGGCCGGGATCACGTCCTGCCAGATCAGGTCTTCAGCCGGAACTTCAGGGCCGAGGTAGCGCACCTTCGGTCCCATGTCGCGGTGGGTCAGCTTGAACCAGGCGCGGGCGAAAGCGTCGGCGAACTGATCGGGATTTTCCAGGAACCGGCGCGAGATCTTCTCATAGATCGGGTCGAAGCGCAGCGACAGATCGGTGGTCAGCATGGTCGGAACATGCTTCTTACCCGCCTCATAAGCATCCGGAATGGTGGCTTCGGCATTCTTGGCCCGCCACTGATGCGCGCCGGCCGGGCTCTTCGTCAGCTCCCACTCGTGGGCAAAGAGGTTTTCGAAGAAATAGTTGCTCCACCTGGTCGGCGTCTGCGACCAGGTGACCTCGAGGCCGGCGGTGATCGCGTCCTTGCCGACGCCGGTGCCGAACGTGCTCTTCCAACCAAGGCCCTGGTCTTCGATCGCGCCGCCTTCCGGCTCGGCGCCGATAAAGGACGGGTCGCCTGCGCCATGGGTCTTGCCGAAGGTGTGGCCGCCGGCGATCAATGCCACGGTTTCCTCGTCGTTCATTGCCATGCGAGCGAAGGTTTCACGGATGTCGCGAGCCGCAGCGACCGGGTCGGGATTGCCGTTCGGGCCTTCCGGGTTGACGTAGATGAGGCCCATCTGCACGGCGCCGAGCGGCTCTGCCAGCTGGCGTTCGCCGCTGTAGCGCTCATCGCCGAGCCAGGTGCCCTCAGGGCCCCAATAGAGCTCCTCGGGCTCCCAGACGTCGGCGCGGCCGCCGGCGAAGCCGAAGGTCTTGAACCCCATCGATTCGAGCGCGACGTTGCCGGTGAGAATCAGGAGGTCGGCCCAGGAGATGCGGTTGCCGTATTTCTGCTTGATTGGCCAGAGCAGCCGGCGAGCCTTGTCGAGGTTGGCATTGTCAGGCCAGGAGTTCAGCGGTGCGAAACGCTGCTGGCCCTGGCCGGCGCCGCCGCGGCCGTCGGTGATGCGATAGGTGCCGGCGCTGTGCCAGGCCATGCGGATGAACAGGCCGCCGTAATGACCGAAGTCGGCCGGCCACCAGTCCTGCGAATCCGTCATCAGCGCGTGAAGATCCTTCTTCAGCGCGTCGAGATCGAGCTTCTTGAACTCCTCGGCATAGTCGAAGTCCCTGCCCATCGGGTCGGCACGGCCGGAATTGTGTTGAAGAATCTGCACGTTCAGCTGGTTCGGCCACCAGTCGCGGTTGGCTCTGCCGCGCGGCGTATTGCCATGGGCTACAGGACATTTTCCTGTGCTGTCAGTGGGGTTGTCCATGATCGTCTCCTTCATTGCTTGATCGGTCCGCGGTTCAAAAAGATGAGCCGAGCTGGCGCCCCACTCTCTCCCTGGGAGTCTTCATATCGGAAGCGTTCAATAATTTTAAGTTGGATTTACTGATTGTCGCGATAAGCTGAGGTTATGAAGAATCTTACCCTGAAACAGCTACGCTATTTTGAAGCCCTGGCGCGGGATGGCCGCTTCCGCCGTGCCGCCGACGCCTGCGCCATCTCCCAGCCGGCGCTCTCCATGCAGATCAAAGAACTCGAGCAGGAATTGGGCGGCGAGCTCTTCGAGCGCAGCGCGCGCGAGGTGAAGCTTACCCCGTTCGGCCAGAGCTTCGCGCTGCGCGTCCGAGACATCCTGCGCGCCGTCGACGAATTGGGGGAGTTTGCCCGAGCCTCGCATGAATCCTTCCTCATGCGTCTGCGCATCGGCATCATCCCGACGATCGCACCCTACCTGCTGCCGGCGATTATAAACGATCTCAACGAAACCTTCGCCGGAATTCAGATCGAGGTGCGCGAGACACAGACGGGCAGGCTGGTTCAGGAATTGACACAGGGCCAGCTTGACATGGCGATAGTCGCGCTGCCGGTGTCGGAGCCCTCGCTGACCGAACTCGAGCTTTTCAGGGAAGAATTCGTGCTGGTCCGGCGGCAGGAGGATGGAGACAAGCCGGTGCCCGAGCGCGAGGCGCTGCGCGAAATGCGGCTGCTGCTGCTCGAAGAGGGCCACTGCTTCCGCGACCAGGCGCTGTCCTTCTGCAAGGTGGGCCCTGCCCGCCCGCGGGAGATCATGGAAGGCAGCTCGCTCTCCACCCTCGTCCAGATGGTCGGCGCCGGCATCGGCGTCACCCTGATCCCTGAGATGGCCGTTCCGGTCGAAACGCGGTCGGCGCCTGTCTCAATCTCCCGCTTCCCCGCGCCGCAGCCGTCGCGGACGATCGGCATGGTCTGGCGCAATTCGACGCCGATGGCCAAGCAGCTGCAGGAGGTCGCCGAGGCGGTGCGCCGCTCGGCCGAGACTATGCGCGCGCAGGATGCGCTCACGTGACGGACCTTGGCCGTCATCCTAGCGTCTAAGACCCGCCCCTCACCTCAACTGCGGCGCTTGAACGTATGCTCGGCTGCCGGAAATTTGCGCGCGCGCACCTCCTCGGCATAAGAGGCGGCAGCGTCCGCGACCCTCTTGCCGAGCTCGTCGTAGCGTTTGACGAAACGCGGCTTGAAATCATTGAATAGGCCGAGAATGTCGTCGGAAACCAGGATCTGGCCGTCGCAGGCGGAAGAGGCGCCGATGCCGATTGTCGGTATGTGGATTGAAGTCGTCATCTCGCGGGCGAGCGGCTCCACCGTGCCCTCGACGACGACGGCGAAGGCGCCCGAGCCGCCGATCGCATGCGCGTCGCGGCGGATCTTCGAGGTTTCGTGTTCGGAATGGCCGACGGAGCGATAGCCGCCGGCGGTGTGGACGAGCTGCGGCATCAGGCCGATGTGACCGAGCACGGGAATTCCCCGCTTCGTCAGGAAGGCGATGGTTTCGGCCATCTCCTCGCCGCCTTCGAGCTTGACGGCGTCGCAGCCGGTTTCCTGCATGATGCGCACGGCGTTGCGGAAGGCAATCTCCTTCGATTCCTGGTAGCTGCCAAAGGGCATGTCGACGACGACGCAGGCATTGGCGACGCCGCGCATCACGGCCTTGCCATGGGCGATCATCATGTCGAGCGTCACGCCGATTGTGGTCTCCATGCCGTAGAGCACCATGCCGAGCGAATCCCCGACCAGCAGCAGGTCGCAATGCTCGTCGAGGAGGCGCGCCATCGGCGTCGTATAGGCGGTGAGGCAGACGATCGGCTTACCGCCCTTCATGGCTGCGATTCGCGTCGGCGTCAGGCGCTTCTGAGATCCGGTGGCGCTCATTTCGTCACTCCCTTTCCCGGCTGGCCGCTCATTCGGTTGTCCCGGATCATTCTGTTCCCGCTCGCCGGGCTGCTGTTGTCTCCGACAACTCTGTTGTCGAGAAGCCGCGTCGTGCCGATCCTCACGAAGAGCGCCACGACGATGGCGCCTTCGAGCGAAGCGACCGGCGCCAGTGTTTCTGCATCCCTGACGGCGACGACTTCGGGTTTTGCCAGAGGCTCGCGGCCAATGAAGGCGGTGAGTTTCGCCTCAAGTTCTTGCGCATCGGTGATGCCTTCGGCGATGAGCCGCTCGGCCTCATCGAGCGCCTGCGGAACGATCACCGCCGCGCGCCGCTCATCGGGGCTGAGATAGACATTGCGCGACGACAAGGCGAGGCCGTCGCTGTCGCGCACGGTCGGCACAGAGATCACCCGCACCGGCACGGCGAGATCTTCCACCATGCGCTTGATGATGACGACCTGCTGGTAGTCCTTCTCCCCGAAATAGGCAGTTTGCGGCTGGACGATGTTGAAAAGCTTGGTGACGACGGTGGCGACGCCGGCAAAATGGCCGGGCCTGACTGCGCCTTCGAGTTCGCGGCCGAGATCGGGAACGTCGACCACCGTCTTCATCGGGCGGGGATACATATCCTCGACGCCGGGCGCGAAGAGGAAATTCACGCCGGCCTGCTTGAGCATGTCGCCATCGCGCTCCAGATCGCGCGGATATTTGCCGAGGTCTTCGGCCGGGCCGAATTGCAGCGGATTGACGAAGATTGAGACGACGACGATGTCGTTCTCGGCCCGGGCGCGCGCGACGAGCTTGAGATGTCCGGCGTGGAGATAGCCCATGGTCGGAACGAGGCCGACGGTGCGCCCCTGCCGCTTCAGCGCATCGAGCGTGTGGCGCAGCTCTTCAATATTCGAGAAAACCCGCATACATCCTCCCCGCGGCCGGTCACTCATCTTGGGCGCGGATAAGAAGTGTAATCGAAGCGGGAGGTCAATGCACTTCCGTGACAAAAAACGATTAGATGCATGGCGGGCCGATAAACCGACCCATATCCGCTCGGGAATCTTTGTCTCGCATCCGGCTTGCCGCAGGGCTAGCAATGTGCGACCTGCGCCTCTATCTACCCTCTCCGTCAAGATACCATCACAGTCGGCCGTTATGGAGAATGCATGGACAAACCCTGGAAGATCAGCCGCGGCCCGATTGCGGCGACCGAGCTCGACGTGGAAAAGGCCAACGCGATCAACACGCTGTTGGTGCGGCCAGTCGGCGTGCTTCCGACAAAGGCCGGAGATCCGGTCCTTCCCTTCGCCGTCGGCCTGTTCAACGAGCTGCGCCCGCTCCTGAAGCCCGATGCCGGCGTGACGACGCTTCGGCGCGCGACCGCGGCCTATGTCCATTGCCGGCGCTATTATTTCGCCAGCGCTCAGCCCGATTCCATGCGCCATAACATCGACGGCGAACCGGTCGAGCCGCTGTCGGAGGAAGACCGATTGGTTGCGCAGAAGCGTTTCCTGAGCCTCAAGCAGAGCGCCGCGAAGGCCGAGGAAGCCGAGCCGGCACCTGTCGTGGTTCCCGCTCCTGTGCTGAGCAAGAACGAACAGATCCGCGCCGCACTTCTGCGCGGCAGGAAGAACGCCGTCAGCTGAGCTTGGCGACAGGTGGATCTTTTGCGCGCAGGAGCGCCATCAGCATCGGCCCCAACGCGAACTCACCTCGCTCGGCGCGCCGCGTGAGGTCCCGGAGATAGCCGCCGGCGGAATGGATGCACCCTCCCCTCTGCAAAATGCAGGCGATGACGGTGGCGGCGTTTTCCGGTCCCATCACCGCGCACGCCTGCTCATAGGCAGATGGGCTGACGTGAAGCATCGTGCGCACCACGATAACAGCCGTCATCAGATCCCGCCAACTGCCGATCGCGCCGCCCGGACCGTAATCGGAAATGTGGGGGCAGGCCTGGAGAATCATGGTGAGCGGGAAGGATTTGAGTTCGGTTGCCCTCTTCCTGACGGCGAAGCGCCATCGCTCCCCGCCACTCGCCTGCGCTTCCGGACTGTCATCGTCCGGTTTCGTCTCCGGCTGATCATTGCGCTCGGCCCGCCTCTCCGCCGTCACCCCCTGTCCGCTTTCGAGACCCGCTTCAAATTCAATTATGGATTCGGGGTGAGAATTCTGTATGTGGCGCTCAATTTGGGATTCACTGGCGCTCGGCATCTGCATTTTCTCGTGCAGTTCCAATAGGTTGACGATTTTCTCGCGGGTTATCTCGAGTTCTTTGAGGATGGGCGGGAGGTTTTCCAGACTTGCAGCCTTCGGAATACGCTGCAGGATCGCCTGGAACGTCGAAGAGATGCGCTGCCAGTCGCCGGGAACAGCTTCCTCGACGGCTGCGGAAATCAGCTTGCCGATGTCGCGCCGGCAGATCGTCAGCCGCTCCTTCAGACCACGCAGCATCTGCCGGTCGGCGACGATGCGCGCCGCCATCGTCTCGATTTCGCCGGCGCGGGCGAGAAGCGGGGCGAGGCTGAAGCCGTAGGCCTCGTCGATCCCGCCTTCCCTGCCGCGACGTACATAACGCTTGCCGTTCGGGCTGTCCTTGCGGGAGATGAGGCCGGCTTCGACGAGCACGGCAAGATGCCGGCGCAAGGTGGCGGCGGCCATGCCGCGGGCTCTGAGCGAAAGCTGCGCGTTCGAGGGAAAGACCACCAGCGGTTTGTCGCTGGAGAGTTCGTCCTCGGGATAAAATGTCAGCAGCGCATCAAGCACCGTCAGCGCCCGGTCGGTGACATCCAGCCCTGCCCGCGCCTCGCAGACCGATCGGAACAGCTTCCATTTGTTGCGCGTCGTTCCGGCCGCGATTGCCTCGCCACGCCGCTGTTTCAGCAGCATGGCAAGCGACATGGGCCGCCGCCCGAAGGGCGTCGTCACATAGTCACTCTCCATTTCCTTCACCTCTCATCAGGCAAAAGAAATCCGCTCACCGAAACGATGCGAGGAGGAAAAGTGCGGCAGCGTCATTTGCGCGTCTGAAAAGACGCCGAGGCGCTGCAGGACTCTTGACTGGGATTCGTGAAAATGCGATTCTCTGTCTTGCTTAAGGATGTGAGAAGGGCTTCCACGACTCGTTCGTTTGGGGGCCTTTTTCTTTTGCGGTTTCAGTCTCCTTGTTTGCCCTCCTCGGCGAGGAATTGCTCATAGAGCGCATCCAGCCTGCCGGAGAGAAATTCTCCGAAGCGGCCGGCATTTCTCGCCTTCATCGAGAGCGAGAACGCCTTGCCGTCATTCTTCATTTCCGCCTGCACCGCCTTATCCCGCGGCTGCCATTTCACCTTCCTCGCGGCGACGGTTTTCTTGACCGGCCGCGCGCTTTTGTTCAGCGCCGCATAGAGCGCTTCGAAACGCTTGTCGGAAGGCAGTTGATGAAAGCTGTCCTCTTGCAGGACCTTTGCGACACCTGCCGCATTGGCCGATTTGCCGGCGAGCAGCGAAAGCTCCACCCAGCGCTCGCGGCCGACGCCGGGCGCAGGCCCGATTGCCTGGACGACCTCCGGCGAGATGCGGTCCATTACCGACAGCATCTTCGAGACCAAAGCCGCATTGGCGGCAAGTGCGGTCGAGATGACCTCCCTGTCGTAACCGAGCTCCTCCAGCCGTCTGGCAAAGAGTGCGCGCTCGATGAAGGTGAGGTCGGCGCGGGCCGAATTCTCTTGCCCCTGGGCGATCACGTGGGTCCGGTCGTCGATCGCCTTGACGACGGCGCGGACATTGCGGCCGAGTTCGCGGGCGGCGCGCAGCCGCCGGTGGCCGAAGACCACCTGATAACGTCCGTGGATCCTGGCGTGGGGACGCACCAGGATCGGCGTGTCCTGTCCGCGCGCCCGGATCGCTTCGACGAGCGCTTGGAAGTCATCGTCATCCTCGGACAGCCGGTCCTTGACGAAGGAGGCTTCGACGAGATCGGGGTCGAGATCGACCACCGCCTCGCCTTCGAGGAATTTTTCCGCCTGCTTGGCAAGCTCATCCAGCGAGCGGACGAGCGACCGGCCTGCCCCGCGCATCGGATAATTCGGCGCGCCTGCGTTTTCATCAGGCATATCGGCCAGTCCTTCCAGCAGATTCTTTCGTGCCATCAGCTTCCTCCGATTGCGGTCATTGCATTGATTTGCTTGACGGAAACAGTAAATTTGTCAGCCGACAAATTCACCGCCCCCATGCTTGGTGAATGAGGCCGGCGATCTCCGTGTTGACGGCGTCCATCGCCTCCAGCGCGCGATCGTAGGTTCCCCGATTCATCGAGGCGCGCTCTACCTCGTAGAGCGTCTGTTTGGTAATCCCGGCATCCGAGATCGCCGTCGATTTGACCATCTGGTTCTTCAGCATGAACTCATGGAACATCGTCGACATGAAGCCGACCATCTGCGCCTGCGGCACGTCGGTCGGCTCGTAGCGGGTGATGAGATAGCGATACCAGGAGAGGTTCACTTCGGCGCCGGCGGCGCGGATCGGTTTCAGGATGCCGCCAAGCATGAGCAGGAACTGGCCCATCGACATGACGTCGAGCATCTGCGGATGGATGGTGATCAAGACGCTTGATGCCGCCGTCAGCGCCGTCAGCGTGAGGTAGCCGAGCTGCGGCGGGCAATCGATGACGACGACGTCGTAGAGGTTGTCGACTTCAGCGAGCGCGCGGGAGATGCGGGTGAAGAAGGTCTTGCCGTCATTGCTCGATTTGTCGGCCATGGCGAGCGGCGTATCGTACTCATATTCCTGCAGGTCGAGATTGGCGGGCACGATATCGAGGCCGGGAAAATTCGTCTTGTGGATGATCTCGGAGAGCGGCTTCTTCTCGCCGTCATAGCGGATCGCTTCATAGAGCGACGAGGCCTGGTCGAACTCCGGCTGGAAGCCGTGCAGAGAGGAGAGCGATGCCTGCGGATCGAGATCGATGGCAAGCACGCGATGGCCGGTCAGCGCCAGATGCTGTGCGAGATGGGCTGATGTCGTCGTCTTGCCAGAGCCGCCCTTGAAGTTGACGACGGCGATGACCTGCAGCTTCTCATGGCCGCGGCGATGGGGCACATACATGCGGCTCTCGGAGCGGCCATGCGCATCGAGATAGCGCCTGAGCTCCAGCATCTGCTCGGCGCTGTAGGAGCGCCGCCCGGACGGCGAAGTCTGCGGGCAGGGGCCCTTGCCTTCGAGATGCAGTTTCTTCAGCGTGCTCTGTGAGGCCCCGACATAATTGGCGACCTCGGCGAGAGAGAAGCTGCGCAGCGTCTTCTTCGCGTTCGGCGGGAAGCGCTGCACGCTCAAGAGATGCAGCTTCTTCGAAATGACATCGCCGTGCTCGAGAATCTGATCCTCGAAATGCAGCGGCGCGGCCTTCAAGGCGTTCGAATTAGCGTTCATCGGCAGTAATCTTTCGGATAACGATTTTCGGGATCAAAAGCCCTTCTAACCGTTATTATCCGCGATTCTCCGATGCCGGCCAAGAAATTTAAGGTTAACGCATATTAACCTTTTCGGTGCTCGTTCAAGCACTTGCCGGTTCTCTGCGTGATGTCCGACGACCGGGATTTTGGGCCGGGGGCGCGATAACGCGCCCCCGGCGGCGCCCGGCCGAAGGGGAGGGGTCATTCGGCGGGCTTAGAGCCTTTCCGGGTTAGATTGCAGCATTCTGTTGGCTCAAACGGAGTCGGATGGTCGACCGGCCGGCGCGCGTCGTAGCCCAGTGCTACGGCCAAGCCGGCCGGTCGATCAGCCGGCCCGTTTCAGCCAACCCGAAGGGCCGGGCATCTTTTCGCCAGGATCAAAGGCGATCGGCTCGACCGTACCTAGGGGTATGCCCTTCGCCAATCGCCTTTGCCCTGACGAAAACCTGCTCCGGCAGAATGCTGCAATCTAACCCGGAAAGGCTCTAACTCAGTGGCGCTTCGCCTGTGGTGATGCGCTGCTCGTCGGCGCCGAACAGGTGAACGGTGTCGTGACCAGGGGCGATCCTCAGCACGTCGCCGGGGGCGGCCCTGATCCGCTCGCGGAAGACGCAGGTCAGCGTCTGCCCTCCGAGCCGAACGAGGACGAGTGTTTCCGAGCCCGTGGGTTCGACGACGACGGTCGTCACTTCGATACCGTTGGCGTCGAGCATGATATGTTCGGGGCGAATGCCGTAGGTCACCGCATCGACCGGCCGGCGTTCGCTCGGCAGCAGCAGGCCGTCCACGGTCCTGAACCCGTCTTCGCTCATGCTGCCCTTGATGAAATTCATCGCCGGCGAGCCGATGAAACCGGCGACGAACAGATTGTTCGGGCGATCGTAGAGTTCGAGCGGCGAGCCGGACTGCTCGATCAGCCCGTCCTTCATGACGACGATCTTGTCGGCCATGGTCATTGCCTCGATCTGGTCGTGGGTGACGTAGATCGTCGTCGTCTGCAGTCGCTGGTGCAGCTCCTTGATCTCCGAGCGCATCTGCACCCGAAGCTTGGCGTCGAGATTCGACAATGGCTCGTCGAACAGGAAGACGGCCGGATCGCGCACGATCGCCCGGCCCATGGCGACGCGCTGCCGCTGGCCGCCGGAAAGCTGCTTCGGATAACGCTCCAACAGATTTTCCAGCCCGAGGATCTTCGCCGCATTGCCGACCCGCTGATCAATCTCCGATCTCGGCATGCGCTTCATCCGCAGCGAGAAGCCCATGTTCTTGGCCACCGTCATATGCGGATAGAGCGCGTAGTTCTGGAACACCATGGCGATGTCGCGATCCTTCGGCGCAAGCTCGTTGACGATGTGCCTGCCGATCTGGATCTTGCCCGAAGTGATGCCTTCAAGGCCGGCGATCATCCTGAGAAGCGTCGATTTCCCGCAGCCGGATGGGCCGACCAGCACGACGAATTCGCCGTCGCCGATATCGACGGACACGCCTTTGATGGCTTTGAACGCGCCGTAGTCCTTGCGCGCATTGCTGACCGAAACATGGGCCATGAAACTCCTCCCGAATTCGCCGTCAAAGTCCGTTCAAGACACTCTTGAGATAATCGAGGCCGAGACGCTGGCCCTCTTTGCGCGCGGCCAGGTCCTTGCCCGGCCAGCCGTAAGCGGCATCCTCGTGCTCGATCGACAGCGTGCCGTCGAAACCGTAGCCGCGGGCCTGCCTGAGAAAACGCGGCCAGTCGAGCAGGCCGAACCCCGGCAGCTTGTATTGCCACCAGCCCTTGCCGTGATAGCCGAGCGCCTGCAGGGCTTCCGCGTCGATCGCCGTATCCTTGGCATGCAGGATGGCGATGCGGTCCTTCACTGCCTCCAGCGCCCGATAGGGATCGACGCCGATGCGGATGAGGTGCGATGGGTCGAATTCGAGGCCGAAGCGGCGGTCCTCGATGCGGCGGAAAAGTTCCTGCCATCCCCTAGGCGTCGTTCCGATGAAATTGTCTCTAGGTCCGGGCCAGTTTTCGATCGCGAAGGTGAGGCCGCTGTCTCTCGTCTCTGCGATCAGCCCGTTCGCGAAGTCGGCAAAGTCGTCATAGTTGGCTTCCTCGTTCGCCGCGTCGTCGCGGCCGGGAAAGATCACGAAGATCGGAACGCCGGCGCCGCCGATCGCTCTGGCAAATTCTGATGTCCTTGCCCGAAGCTCCCGGCGCTTGTCGCGATCCGCATCGAGCTGGTTGCCGAAAAAAGTGATCGAGGAGACGAAGAGGTCGCGGCTTCTTGCCAGCGTAACGGCGTCCTCCACTCGGTCGGGCGTCTTGATGTGGCCGCCGACATCGATCTCGATCGCTTCGAACCCCGCCGATGCGGCGAAATCCACCACTTCCCCCAGCGGGCGGTCATTGAAAGTCGAGGTATAGAAGCCGATCTTCACCATATCCTCCCGGGCCTTTCGGCCGTTTCAACTGTTCAGTCGATCCATATTCTTGAGTGGCGAGCGGGTGCGTTGGGCCACATCAGCCGAGGCGAGCATCAGCGCCGCCGCCATCGGCATGGCGGCCGCGCCCATGGCCGAGGCGTCCTCGCCGATCGAGGCGCGATGCAGCGAGGGCAGATTCGTGTCCTCGGCGTCGAGATGTTCGTGCACATAGCGCAGCAATTCATCGACGATGCGGATCGGTAGCCGGCCGCCGACGAGCACGGCATCGGGATCGACGATCATGGCGATATGTTTGACCGCGATGGCCAGATGCGCGCTCATTTCCTTCAGCCATTGCGAAACGAGGCGTTTGCCGCGCGCATCGAGCGTCAGCAGATCCTGCGGGAAATGCACCTCGACGCCGTGCTTTGCCAGGAAATCATAGAGGAAGAACAGCGAGAAGATCTCGCCGAGAAGCTGGACCTTCTGCGCCCCTCCGTCACCATCGGCGATCGGAAGCCAGCCGATTTCGCCGCTGAGGCCCATGGCGCCGCGATGGCCGTTGCCGTCGAGAACGAGGCCGCCGCCCGGGCAGGCATTGACGGCAATATAGAAGAAGCTGCTGCTTTCGGCGCCGAGGCCGTAGTTGAGCTCGGCAAGGGCGGCGGCATTGGCTTCGTTTTCGGTGAAGACGGGATGCGGCGTCAGGCTCTCCAGGGCGGCGCGCACGTCGAAATCAGTCCATTCCTGGTAGGCGTCGGGCTTGCCGAGCAGCGAGATTTCGCCGAGCCAATCCGGCATGGCAAGGCCGATGCCGGCAAGGCGCGCATCGTCGATCAGCCGGCTGCGCTGGAAATGCGAGATCGCATCTGATGTCAGCTGCATGAATTCCGCCGGCAGGATGAACCGCTTCTCGTGATGTACCCGGGCGCGCACATTGCCGACGGCATCGACGGCGAGAATCGTCAGGTGGTCGCGGTCGATATTGATGCCGATCGCGTAATAAGCATCCGGATTGATCTCGAGCTCTATCGCCGGCTGGCCCCTCAGCCCATGCCGACGGCGGGCTTCCATGATTAGGCCCTCGTCGAGCAGGCGGTCGACGATGCGGGCGATCGCTGGTTTGGTAAAGCCGGTTTGCCTGGCGATCTCGGCCCGCGAAATCGGCGCCTGACGGTGGATGCAGCGGAGCACGACGGCCCGATTGTGCTCGCCCGCATCTTCGACATTGGCGCCCGTCAGATCGGGAGAGTGCCTGGCGCCGAGTGTCTCGTTCATGCGTTCAATCCTTCCGCACGCGTGAAGAGTGAAGCAGACCTCTTCATCCCTTCACCGCGCCGCTGGTCATCGCACCGAGGATCAGCCTCTGGAGCGACAGGAAAGCCACGATCGCCGGAACGACCGCAATCAGACAGGCGGCGGCAAGCAGCTGGATGGACGAGTCGGTCTGCATGCCGCGGAAGTTAAAGATTCCGACGCCGATCGGCATCAGGTCATTTTTGGTGAGCAGCAGGAAAGGCACCAGGAATTGCGACCAGCCGGCAATCACGGTGATGATGAAAACCGAGGCGATGCCCGGCGCGGACAGGGGCAGGATGATGCGCCAAAACACCGAGAACCGATTGCAGCCGTCGATCATCGCCGCCTCATCGAGGCTGCGCGGAATGCCGTCGACGGTGCTCTTCAACAGCCAGGTCGCCAAGGGAACGCCGAGCGCGATATAGACCATGACGACGGCAAAATGTGTGTCCAGCAGGCCGAGGCGGTTCATGTAGCGGTAGAGCGGCACCATGATGACCAGCGGCGAAATCATCTGGAAGAGTAAGAGCCCCATCATCGAGAGGCCCTTGCCGCGGAACTGGAAGCGGGAGAAAGCGTAAGCGGCGGGCAAGGCAACGATCAGCACGCCGAGCCCGCTCAAGGCCGCAAGCTTGAGGCCGTTCCAGAGATAGATCGGAAAATAGCTGTTGTTGAGAACGGTGATGAAGTTCTGGATGGTGGGGTTGTCGGGAATGTAGCGCGCCGCGCCGCGATAGACCTCGCGCTTGTCACGCAGCGCCATCGACAGCAGATAGGTAAGGGGGCCGGCGAAGAAGACGAACATCACCAGCATGAAGAGATAGCTGATGGCATCGCCGAGCCGGGTTCCGGTGCGTCCGCTCATTGCTCTTCCTCCTTCGGCAGGAACGATGCGTAGACGAAGGCAAGCCCGAGGCTGATGATGAGCATCAGCACCGAGAGCACGCTGCCGCCGGAGAGATCGTAGTTTCGGAAGACGATATTGAAAACGTAGAGCGAGATCACCTCGGTCGCGCGCCCGGGCCCGCCGCCGGTCAGCGTGATGATTGCATCGAAGGTGTTCACCGTCTGAATGGTGATCAGGATCATGTTGACGAGGATGGCGGCGCGCAGCTGCGGCAGCGTGACGAAGAAGAACTGCTGCGATGCGTTGGCGCCGTCGACCTCGGCGGCTTCGTAGAGCGAGGGATCGATCGATTTCAGCGCCGCATACATGACCACCATCGAAAAGGCCGTGCCGCGCCAGATGTTCGAGATCAGCGTCGACCACGGCGCCATCGCCGGGTCCGAGAGCCAGGCGACGGTCGGCATGTGCATGAGGCGCAGAATGCTGTTCAGCGCGCCGTAGGGCGCTTCGGAAAACAACATCTGCCAGATGATGCCGCCGGCGATGCCCGGCACGACCCAGGCGACAAGCGCCGTGGTCCTCAGGATCGTGGTGCCGAACAACCCGCGCTTTTCGCCGCGTATAACGGTGACGGCGACCGCAAGGCCGAGGATCTGCTGGCCGATGACGCTGCCGCCGACGAAGATCAGCGTCGCCCAGAGAATGTCGGGCAACTGCGGCGAGCTCAGCGCATTGGCGATCGAGCCAAACGTATATTGTTGGTTTTCGCCGATCAGCGTCGCATTGGTGAAGGAAAGCCGGAAAACGTCGATGACGGGATAGAGGTAGAATATGCCGATGACGATGATCACGGGCATGATCCAGGGCAGCGGCGCACCGGCGAACCGGCGCATGAACGTTCTGCTTTGAGGCGGGCTGTCAGCCTCGATGGCAATAGGGCTCATTGGCTTCTCTGTCCGGGTTTGGCACTGTCGACGGCGCCTGCTGACAGGCGCTGTCGCGCTCAGAAGCTGCCCCTCACCCTAGCCCTCTCCCCGTAAACGGGGAGAGGGGACGTGCCCTGCGAGGCGCTAGTGAGGGACGGAGAGGTCGCGGCTTGTCCCTTCGCCCCGTTTTCGGGGAGAAGGTGGCGGCAGCCGGATGAGGGGCTGGCCGCGGCTAGCAACATCACAGACGCTTGTATGCCTCCATCGCCGCGCTGAATGCGGCGTCCAGGGCTTCTTCGGGTTTCTTCGTTCCCGAGAGCACGTCGCCCATCATGATCTGGATCTGGTTCGAGATCTCCGGATAGATCGGCACGCCTGGGCGTGCCTGGCCGTCGACCAGCGCATTGGCGAAGGTCTTGTTGGCTTCCGTCGAGAAGACCTCGTACTTATCAAACAGCGACTTGCGGGTCGGCAGCTGCTGCTGCAGCGCGTTCGCCGGTCCCATATACACCTCGCGCGCCAGGTTGGCGCACATTTCGATCTTCTCCTTGTCTTTGCTAAAGGAAGCGATCGTCCAGCCGCCGGTGCCGGTCGAGCGTTCATTGGCCGAGGGGCCGGGGATCGGCGAGAAGGTCCAGTTCTTGAAGTCGTCCTCGTCGAGCGTCGACTTCAGCTGCGCATATTGCCAGTTGCCGCCGATGAAGAGCGCCGTCGTTGCCGCTGCGGCCGCGGCGTTCATGTCGTCATAATTGGCGATGGTGGTGACGCGCTTGGGGGCCGCGCCGGAATCGACGAGATCCTTGAAGTAGTTCAGCGCCTTCAGGAATTTCTCCTTGTTCTCGCCTTCGCCGAAGACCGGCTTGCCCGAATCGTCGACGAGCTTGCCGCCGAGCGCCCAATAATTCGCGAGCCAGTCGAAGGTCGTGCCTTCCCAGCGCCCGCCGTTGAAGAGCACGCCTTCCATACCTTCCTTGGTGGAGGCAAGGGCAGCCTTCTTCAGGTCGTCCCAGGTCGCAGGCGCATCTGCGACGACAGACTTGTTGCGGTAGAGCACGCGAAGGTCGGTATCCCACCACCAGGCGCGGATCGTCTGGTCCTTGTCGGTGATGCCGCTGCGTATGAAGGGGAAGAGGTCGTCTACTTCTTCCTTGGAGAAGTAGGGCGTGAAATCGGCCAGCACGTGGTTGACCATGAACTGTGACAGCACGAAGGAGTCGACGGCGGCGCAGTCCGGCGCATTGCCGGCCTTGGCCTGTTCCAGCATCTTGGCCTGTTCGGTGCCGATGTCGGAGGACATAAACTGCATCTGCAGCTTCCAGTCCGGGTGCTTCTTGATGAAGTCGACGAAGAGCTTCTGGTAGCCCTCGGCGATGGCGGGATCGGAATTGTTCGGGCTATCGTTCGTCAGGCGGACGACGAGGGTCTTCGGCGCATCGGCAGTGCCGATCCGGTCTTTGGTGGCAAGTTCCTGGGCAAAAATCGTCGATGCTGAAAATAAGACAGTGCTCAGCGCCAATGCGCTGACGGTTGCGCTCTTCATGATGGGTCTCCTCCCCATTTTGAACGAATACAGCCTGGCGGTCGGTTGACCTCTCCTCATTTCCGTGCTGCATTAATTAGATTAAGTTACTTTGATTTGATGTCAAGCCAGAGCTTGGGAGGATGAGATGCTGGCGACATTCAACAGCAGCTAGTGCGGGCCCCGGTTTTCGGAAGGGATGCGCGCCAAATTTAAGTTATCGAGCGCGCCTTAGGGACATCAGGCGCATCCAACCCGCAATTTTCCTGAAGAAAAGCCCGGTCGATCTCGGCTGGCCGCGATGGTGTCGGTTCGTTTTGGCTGGCCGCAGCGGCAGCCGCAAACTGAAGTCCATGGAGGAGAAGATGCGTTTACTCATTGTCGGAACCGGGGGCATGGCCAATCAGCACGCGGCCCACTTCAAGGCGATCGAAGGCGTCAGCGTCGTCGGCGGCGTCGATGTCGTTCCCGAGCGGCTTGCGGCATTCTGCACCGAACACGGCATCGCAAACCATTTCAGCACGCTCGAGGAGGCGCTCGCCTGGGGCGAGTTTGATGCGGTGGCGAACGTGACCCCTGACCGCATCCATCATCCGACGACGCTGCAGGCGGTCGCCGCGGGCAAACATGTCTTCTGCGAAAAGCCGCTCGCCACCGATGCCGTCAAGGCCATGGAAATGACCGAGGCGATCGAGCGGGCCGGCAAGGTCGGCATGGTCAATCTCACCTATCGCAATTCGCCGGCGCTGCAGAAAGGCCGGCAGATGGTGCTCGCCGGCGAGATCGGCGCGGTGCGCCACGTCGAGGCGTCGCATCTGCAAAGCTGGCTGGTCGGCCGCCATTGGGGCGATTGGAAGAGCGAAAGCAAATGGCTCTGGCGGCTGAGTAAAAAGCACGGCTCAAACGGTGCGCTCGGGGATATCGGCATCCACATCGTCGATTTCGCCTCCTACGGCTCAGGCCTCGACATCGCCCATGTCTTTGCGCGGCTGAAGACCTTCGACAAGGCGCCGGATCATAGGATCGGCGAATATGATCTCGATGCCAATGACAGCTTCACGATGAATGTCGATTTCACCAATGGCGCGATCGGCACGATCCAGGCGACACGCACGGCCGCCGGCCAGATGGATCAGCTGCGCCTTAGGGTCTATGGCGAAACTGGCTCGGTCGAGATCATTTACGACACCGGCAAATCGAGCTTGCGCGCCTGCCTCGGCGAAGACGTGCACACGGCGACCTGGCGCGACGTGCCTTTCGATCCCGTCGAGACGAACTACCAGCGTTTCGTCCAGGCCGTGCGGGCGGGCAAGACCCAGGAACCTTCCTTCCGGCGCGCCGCCAATATCCAGAAGGTGCTCGACAAGGCGCTCGCCTCCGATCTCAGCCACGCCGACGAGGCGCTTGCGTAAGCCGGTCAAAGCGCGCAGCGCCTTTGGTCTTACGCCGACGCCGGCGGCAGCAGCAGGGTGTTGAGGAAGGGCAGGAGGGCAGCACCCAGCGCCACGCCTCCGCCGCTGAAGCTTGCCGGCCGCATCGGCGAAATCCAGGGCGTCAGCAGCGGCCTGGTCGAGGTGTCGCGCCGCTCGACGGAAAGCTGATGGATCAGCGCCCCGATCACGCCCTGCGGCAGGTCGCCGCCGATCATGACGACGCTCGGGGCGATGAAGCCGGCCATGGCGATGATCGGGTCGAGCAGATGGCCGGCGGCCTCGCGTATCCATTGCGACAGCGACGGCGAGGAGAATTCCTCGCCCTTGAGCAGGCGCGCGAAGTCCTCGTCGCCGATGCGTGAGCGCAGAGAATCGAAACCGACGACCGTGTTGAGCTGGACATTGTCAGGCCCGGTCAGCATTTCGCCGATGCTGCCCGCCCGCCCATGCACGCCGGAATAGGGAATGCCCCGGATGAGGAAACCCGCCTGAACGTCATCGTCGATGATGATCATCGCAAGCCCCCCTTCCGGCATGGCGCTGCCGATCGTGCGCTCGGCAAGCAGGCTCGCCGTGCATTCGTTTTCGACATAGGGACGCGCAATCGTCGACATCGCGGAGAGCTGCTCGCTGCGCGCATCGCTCCAATCGTTGGCGGCGATCCCGAGCCCGACGATCGGCAATGTCGCACGCCGATCGACCATGTCCCTGACCGCCGCATGCACCGCGCCGACGCCGTCCTCCGGCTCCACGTCGAAATACACCCGGTCATGCACCTGGCCGCTGAGATCGATCAGGACGATCTCACCGCGCGTCCGGCGAAGCTTGACGCCGATCGAAAACGCGCCCTCCGAGCGCAGCGAGAATTCCGTGGCTGTTGCCCCACCGCCGAGCCCGTTGCGCCGGTTCGAGGTCACGAGCTTCTCATCGGCGAGCCGCCGCAGGATGTTGGTGATGCCGGGGCCGGTCAGTCCGCTATGGCGGCCAAGCTCGGTGCGCGTCAGCGGCCCATGCCGGCGGATGGCTTCCAGGATGACACGAATATTCCGGTCGGCGATCTCCCCCGACCTCAGACCCACCGTTTTGGCGCGCGCGGCGCCCATCTCCTGAGCGTGAAGCCGACGCGGCCCTGACCGAAGATACCGCATGACGGTCTTTCCTAGAGCAACATTTCGGTTGTGTAACACGCTTGCCCGTGTTCGTAACGATTTTCCAATAGACACGGGGCTAACTCATTCCGTTGCCTGCTTCAGGAGGTCAGGATGGCGTCTACACCGACGACGGCCGAGTTGATGTCAACCATCGTTCGCTTAGAGCAGAAGTATCGTCGATACGACAAGGCGACTGCTCTTTTCGCTGTCTACGAAAAGCTCTGCGAGCGTTTCGAAGAAGATTTGGCGCAGGAGCGCGATGTTCTGCTCAGCAAGGCAGCCGCATTGATGGTGATAAAATATTGGGTCGAGCAGGCGGCATGAAAAGGTTCTCGACTGACGAGACCCTTTTCCTAAAGATAAGTTGGGCATTCTCCGCCGCCGACGGCGAATCAAGCAGCCATTCCTTCTAATAGCTGCAAGGGCGATCGTTGCCGAAACCGTCGCGGCAAGCCGGCCTGAGTGCGAAGTCAGCGCTGGAGTATCCAATCGAACCGGTCTGCGCCGGGTCGGGAGAGCTCGTCGTGCAAGACGACGTCGACATGGCAACGGCGATGAGCATTGCCATCGCTGCGGCCAATTTCCGAATCCGTAGCATCCCTCAACCCTCCCTTCGCTCGCTCACAGCCAGCGTCTTCAGTGTGATTGCCAAGCAGATAGGTCGATGCTGCGACCGGTAAACTGTCGCAGCGATCAAGATTGCATTATTCCTTCCGGCTGGTCGCCTACTTAGAAGGCAGGGAAGGGAATTTCCGACGGACTCGGAGGCTGGAGAGAGCTCCGGCCGGCCGGTCACGCAGAAACGACATGGCACAGGCCGTTGAGAAAATCACGCTCAGTGTTGGACGTGACATCACTTTTGATAAACTTATCTGGGCGATCAAAACGTGCGTCGGATGAAGGCAGGCGGCTCGATCCAAAATCTCTCAGAGGACATAGCGCGCCGCGGATCGCTGACCAGCCGGAATGTTCGCCGGCAGATGGTTTTCCATGCTATCATGGGCCTGCAAGGCTCGAGTTCGACGTCTGCAATATGGCAGAGGCCGAACGCTACTTTGCCCCGGCGTAGGGAGTTTGCGCCAGCACGGGCTCGACCCCGCCTTTTTTGACTGATCGGGAGGAGGTTGTTCATGTCCACGAATAGTGTCGACCGCCCGCTGCAGCCGGGCGACCGGGCACCGAATGTTGTCCTCGATGCGATCTCGCGCGAAGGCAAGATCGCGCTCGATGATTTTCGAGGCCGCAGCCCGTTACTGATCGGTTTATTTCGAGGCCTACATTGTCCGTTCTGCCGGCGTCATGTCTCGGCGATGGCGCAGCTCAACTCTGCCCTGAAGGAGAAAGGCATCGAATGTCTCGCCGTCGTCAAGACGCCCGTCGAACGGGCGCGGCTCTACTTCCGTTACCATCCACTACCCAACCTTATTAGCGCATCCGACCCGGAGGGGGCTTCGCATCGCGCCTTCGGTTTACCCATCCTTGAGCTCACGGAGAATGAAACCGAATGGCCGCACAAGCTCGGAATGGACGCGGTCATGACAATGCGGATCGATTTGCCGCGGGAGTTGCCCGTGCCGATGAACCCGGCTGCGGCGGGCGACTTTCTTGAGAAAAAGGACCCGTATGAAATGACGGCGGCCGACCAGCAGATTATCATCGCCGGTCACATGCCGCTTATCGGCGAGTTCCTGCTCGATCGGGAAGGCACTGTGCGCTGGAGTTTCACAGAAGCCGAAGATGGAGGCCAAAATCTATGCCGGGCGCCGAGTCCCGAAGAATTGATGTCAGCAGCTTCCCAGGTCGCACTTCAATAAGCTGCTGAAAAACTCGTTCGATGACCACTGTCCTCAGACGGTTGGCTCTTATAATCGGCGAACTCGCAGAGCTTCCCGTTGTTGACGATGATCAGCAGGTCTGGCGCCACCAGCAGACCGCGGGCCTGCGAAGCCCGCGGTCGGTCGTTACGCCGCTGCACCAAGTCCGTGGCGGGCAACGGCCACCAGAAACAGTAGCATCGAGGCCAAAGTCAGCATCGCGCCAGCGCTCGCGATCCTCCCTCGAGGAACATGGCAATGCCTGGGACCATGAAAGCGACACCGAGGATGGCAAGTCCGGCGTGAACGCGGGGAAGGATCCCCTATGCTGCTGTTGGGGTCAATCGGAAATACAGGCCAAACAACGCCAGCGTCGTCCATCCCACCAGGTTGAGATGCGCATGGGCCGGTGCCAGCATGTGGTCCTCGCTGATTGCCATCTGGATCCCCCATCCCATGCCACAGGTGACACACGCGACGGCCGCGAGGAAAAAGATAAAGGCGATGTCACGCATATCAGCCCCTCTGCGCCAGCCCGGGGCCAGTAAACTGCGAGCCGTAGCGTGCCGCACATTCGGCAACAGCGGCGATGTCACGCGGAATTTGAAAACCGGCTGCGGCGACTTCTTTGAAAAAGCCTTCAAAGCCACCCGGCGTCAGCACAGCGATGCAAACAGCGCCGTCGGGTCCGGTGCGGAAGCTATGACGCTTGCCGCGTGGGATATGCGCAGTCTCCATTGGACCGCGCCGAAACACGGTGCCCTCAAGTTCGAAATCAACGACGCCTTCCAGCACAAGGAAGGTTTCGTCCTCGGCCTCGTGGACGTGCGAAGGCGGGCCTTCAAGCGGGCCGGAAACGCCGTGGACGATGGACATGGCGCCATGAGTGTCGGCGGAGGACAACAGGATGCGATAGGTGGTGCCGTTCCAGCTATGGGCCTGCTGTGGCTGGGTGTATATGTTCATGATGCAGGGACCTTTGTGGTTGGTTGATAGGAGCGTCCCCGATATGGCGCGCCGACCGGCTTGTGTTAAATTGAATGATTATATCGACTGAATTGGTCCCATGAATTTATCCGCGTTCGACCTCAACCTACTGAAAGTGTTGGATGCCTTGTTGCGCGAACGGTCTACAGTGCGCGCCGGGGAGCGGGTTGGCCTATCGCAGCCGGCTGTGTCGGCGGCCCTTGGGCGGTTGCGCGCCGCCTTCGGTGATCCACTGCTGGTGCGTGATGGCCAGCAAATGCGCCCCACCGAATTTGCACTTGGTTTGGTCTTGCCGTTGACGCAATTGCTTGAGGATTCAAGCCGCCTCCTGAACCCGGCAGGCTTTGACCCAGTGAGCGCGGTGCAGACTTTCCGCATTGCAGCGTCGGATTTTTTCACCGAGATGATGCTTCCCGGTCTACTGGCTAACTTGGAACAGCGGGCGCCGGGCATTTCGTTGCGCTATACTGACTCGCTCAGTCTTCAGACCATGGATGACCTACGAGAAGCCAGGCTGGATCTGATCTTGTTGCCTGCGGGCAATTTTTCGCCCTGGGTCGATTGGCGACCGATTTTTCATGCCAGTTATGTTGTTGTTGCGCGACAGGATCATCCGGTTCTACGCCAGCACGGTGTTACGCCAGCGGCGGCAATGCCCGTCGAACTGTATTGCGGTCTGCGCCACGCCGTCTTCCGCGTCATCGAAATGGCACCTGATCGAGAAACTGCCGCACTTGCTGCACTGGGCCTGCGACGCGAAATGGTCCTGTCGGTACCCACTTTTACGGCCGTTTTACGGTCTGTGGCCGCGACAAACCTCGTCGGAATTGTACCGCGCCGGATGGCCATGAAAGTGGCCAGCGCAGAGGGGCTTGCCATTCACCCGCTGCCCTTTGCTTTGCCGCCGACGCTATTGGCAATGGCTTGGCACCGGCGCAATTCCGCCTCCCGTGCACACGCCTGGCTGCGCCATCAAGTCTCCGAAATACTCGCGCCGCTCGACGATCTTGAACAGGCCAGCGGCGGTTGCGCGTTATTGGGAAGCGCTGGCAATGTCGATTGATTCCAAGCCCCGTTCGCGTCCCATGTCCGGCTTGATGTAACGGCTGCTCAGGATATTGGAAGCCGAAAGCCGACCGTCAGTTCGCCAGACGTCGAATGAAGGGCCTTGGTTCCCATCAAGGCGTGACAGTCATTAGGGTGGAGTTCATCGTTCACTGGATCGGCTCCGAGATCATCGCGCTTCATTTATGTTCGGACATCTGATTCTTGTGGGCAGGAACGACGCGTCGCTCGAGCCACAGATACGCGGCGGCCGTCCAGGAAAATCCTTGGCCGCCGCAGCCTTCGCCGGTGACGGGGTCGAAATATTCGGCAAAACCTTCCGCTTCGATCGCCGCAATCGTCGACTTCCGCAGCTCTTCGGCGCTATCCGCGTGGCCATTGCGCGTCAGTCCGTCGATCAGCAGCCAGTTGATGATCGCCCAGGCGGGGCCGCGCCAGTAGCGCTTCGGCTCCCAGCTCCGGATGCCCGGCTTGGTGGTCGGGAAGGCGACCTTGAGACTCTTGGACCAAGCCTTCATCTCATCGACCAATGCATCCGCGACCGGTTTTTCGAGGTCGACCGAGAGGAGCGGGATGAAGCCGGCTTGCGTTGCTGCCTCGATATCCTGGCCAGAAAGAAGATCGCGCGAGATAAAGCGTGACAGGGCAGGGCGCCACTGGGCGAGAATCCCCTTCCGGGTCAACACATTGAACGCTGCGAGCTCGGCCACGTCGTCTACCCGGCCAAACGCGCGGGCAAGGGCTTCCAAGTCTTCGCCGGCCTTGAGGAGGATCGCGGTCGTCTGGATCTCGGCGACCTTGAATGGCGCCTTTTCCCATTGCTTCGCCGGATCCCAGCCGCAGGCGGCATAGGTATCGACGAGATGGATGAAACGGCGGTAATCCTCGTCGCGCGGGCGCATGTCGGCATCCACGTGGCCGGTATCCTTGCGCTCGACAGGCGTATCGGTGGTGGTCGGTACGCGGGCGAGTGCGATGTCCCAGGCGGGAGAATTGTCGCTGCCGCTTTCCCACGGATGCAGCAGCGCGACGAGACCGGTGCCATCGGGATCGCGGGCGGAATACCACCAGCGATGCCATTTCAGCGCTGCTTCGTAGAGGCGCAGGGTGCGCTCCTCGGCATCACTGCCTGCGGCTTCATGCAGCCTGCGCAGTGCGATCGCGAAGACCGGCGGCTGGGTTATGCCGGAGGTCGGGATACGGTGCTTCGTGCGCCAGACATTCGGCCCCGGGAAATATGTATCGCTTGGCGCGTGGAAGACGATATGCGGAATCATCCCGTCGGCCCACTGGCCCTCGACCAGCCGCTCCAACTCGCGATAGGCGCGGTCTATATCGTAGAGCGCGAAGCCCATGGCGACGAAGGCCGAATCCCAGTTCCACTGGAAGGGGTAAAGCCGGTCGGTCGGCACGGTATAGCCGCCACGATCGTTGGCGGCGAGAATGCGCTTCGCCTGGTCGATATGCACGTTCATTTCGGATACTCCGGTCTTCTTAGGCCAAAACGGTCGGAAAGGACTTGCCGCTTTCGGGAGAAAGCCAGGTGATGCGCTTCTGGTCGAGCTTCAGACCGATCGTGTCGCCGCTCCTCACGATTTCCGAGGCCGGCAGGATGACGCGCACCGGCTGATCGTGAATCGAGCCGGTCAAAAGCAGGTGCGATCCCATCGGCTCGGCAACACGCACCCTCATTTCGATGCCCTGTGGCAGCGGCGCGAGTTCGACGGCCTCGCCGCGCAGGCCAAGGATGATTTGATCGCCGGATTCCTGTGGCGCGGCAAGCTGTTCGGCGCCCGCCGCCACCTGACCATTCGAAACTCGGACCTGGATGAAGTTCATCGGCGGGTTGCCGATGAAGCCGCCGACGAACCGTGTTGCCGGGTGGTTGTAGATCTCGACCGGGTGGCCGACCTGCTCGACCACGCCGCCATGCATGACGGCGATGCGGTCCGAAAGGCCCATGGCTTCCGTCTGGTCGTGGGTCACATAGATCGTCGTCGTCCCTGCCGCTTGCAGTACGGTCTTGAGCTCGGTGCGCATTTCGAGGCGGAGCAGCGCGTCGAGGTTCGAAAGTGGCTCGTCCATCAAGAGAACCTTTGGTTCGACGGCAAGGGCACGGGCGACCGCGACGCGCTGGCGCTGGCCACCGGAAAGCTTGTTCGGGTAGCGGCCGAGATATTGCTCGATATGCAACAGGCCCGCGGCCTTCTCGACTTGCGCCTTCACGCGTTCGTCGTCGGCCTTCTGCATCCGCAGCCCGAAGGCGACATTCTCATAGACCGTCATATGCGGAAAGACCGCATAGTTCTGGAAGACCATCGCAAGGCCACGATCCTTGGGAGGCAAGCCGATCACCGACTTGTCGCCAATACGGACATCTCCCGATGTTGCTGTCTCGAGGCCGGCGATGATGCGCAGCAGCGTGGTCTTGCCGCAGCCGGACGGACCGAGCAGCGAGACGAATTCGCCGTCGTTGATCGTCAGCGAGACCTCTTTCAGCGCCTGGAAGGCTCCGAAGCTCTTGCGGATGCGGTCGATGACAATATTGGCCATAGCTCTGGTCCCGTTATTTGGAGGAAATGCCCCAGATCGCGAAGAGGTAACGTCTGACTGCGAAAATGAAGACAACCGAGGGAAGGATGAGCATCAGGCCCCCGGCAAAGCGATAGTGCATCGGGCTTTCCGACAGCACCGTCAGCAGGTAGGCGGTCAGCGTGCGGTTGCGCACTGTCAGCACCGAGGCGGCAAAGACCTCATTCCACGAGATGACAAACGCAAAGACCGCGGTTGCGACGATGCCGGGAAGCGCCAAGGGTGCCACCACCTTGAAGAAGGCCTGGATGCGGGTGCAGCCGAACACCCAGGCGGCTTCCTCCAACTCCTTAGGCACGCCGAGGAAAATGCCCTGCGTGACGAGTGCCGCGAAAGGCAGCGCCAGGACCGTATGGATGAGGCCGACGCCGAGGATCGTATCGTAGAGGCCGAGCCGAATGAAGGAGACTGTCAGCGGCAATGCCAGGATCGCCAGCGGGAAGGCGCGGGTCAACAGCACCAGAAGCCTGTAGCTGTCCTTGCCGCGAAACTCGTAGCGGGCGAGCGCATAACCGGCAGGCGCGCCGAGCAGGATGGACAAGGCGACTGTGATACCTGCTGCACCCAGCGAATTGAGAAAGGACTGGACGACGCCTTCGGTCTTCAAGAAGAGAAGGAAGGGCTCGAGCGAAATGCCCGTGGGAAGGCCGGTCTTCGGCCAGACATAGACGCCCTGGCGACCGCCGAGCGCGCCGAGCGCGACCAGATAGATCGGCACCAGCACCCAGGCGCAGAGCGCGACGATGCCACTCCACAACAGCCAGCGGCTTGAGGAGACGAAGCCGGCAGAGTTGGGGATGTCCTTGGTCGTGCTGATGGCATCCGTGGTCATGGCAGGCGCTCCGGATCGACCTTCAAGGCCTTCAGATAGATGAGCGTGGCGGCAAGCGAGATGATCATGATCAGCACCGCGTAGGCCGCGGCGACGCTGTAGTTCTGGTTCTGGTTCTGCCAGTTGTAGGCCTCGCCGACGAGAACCGGGAAATTGCGGCCGCCGAGCGCATAGACGACCGCGAAGACCTCAAAGGCGAGCACGGTGCGCAGGATCAGCGCCGATTGCAGAGCCGGGCGGATCAGTGGCAGGATGATCCGCCAGAAGCGTGTCCACGGACCTGCACCGAAGATTTCGGCGGCTTCTTTGAATTCCTTCGGGACTTGGTTGAGGCCGGCGACGATGATGACCATGACGATGGCCGTGCCACGCCAGATTTCGGCAACCGCAATCGCGATGAAGAGCGCGACCGGCGTCTGGTAGGAAAGCCAGCTTGCCTGCCTGCTGATGATACCGAGGCCGAAGAGCAACGAGTTCAGATAGCCGCTATTCTGCAGAATCGATAGCCAGACGAGACCGGCGGCGAGATCGGAGATGCCGAGCGGGATTGTCCAGATCCACAGGATCGTCTCGCGCCCGCGGCCGACCTTGGCGACCATTGTGCCCATGGCAAGCGCTATGGCGATCTGCACCGGCACGACCGCGATCGTCAGCAGGAAGGTGTTCTTCACCGAGCGAGTGAAATTGATGTCGGTTACCATGCGCTCGGCATTCGCTAGCGACGGCGCGCCATTGTCCGAAACCGCCAGCCAGATCGTCTGCACCAGCGGCACCACAAACAGCAGCGCGAGAAAGGCGACGGATGGCAGGATCAGCAGATAGGGAATCCAGGGTCGGCTATTAGACATCGGCTTCCGCCTCGACGAGCAGAGGGTTGAAAGAGCGCCCGGGCATCTCGCCCGGACGCGTCTCGGGCGGATTTATTCGACCGGGCAGGGGCCGTCGCTCTTGGCATCAGGCGCCCAGCAGGCAGCTTTCGTGTCGGTCATCAGCTTGGCCATCGTGGCGCCCTGGGTCTTCAGCACGTCTGCAACGGGCTCGTTCTGCAGCACGATGCGCTGGAAACTGTCCATGTAGACCTTGTTAAACTCACCGCCCTTGTCGCCGAGACCGACTGGAAGCAGCGAGATGATAGCGTCCTTGGACGCCTGGGTGGCGGTGACCGCACCAGCGAGAAGGGCGACGCCGGCGTCGAGATCCGGCGGCAGCTTGACGTTCAGGGTCGGAAAGAAGCCGACCTTGGAGGCGGTCAGGAGCTGCGTGTCCGGCATGGAAAGGTGCTCGATGATCTTTTCTGCACCGGCTTTGTCGGGCGCGCCCTTCGGAATGGCGAGACCAGCAACGACTGGCATGTAGCCGCGACCCTTGGGACCGGCGGGAGCGGGGAAGACCACATAATCATCCGGTGCGGCGGAAATGGCATTCTTCAGCCGGGCGATGTGGTCCCAGGCGACCATGACTTCACCGGCAGCGAGCGGCTCCTGCATGAAATCGTAGCTGGTGGAGTTCGGTGTCACATAGGCCCACAGCGTCTTCAGCTTCTCCCAGCCGGCGGCCGCATCGGCGCTCTGGAAGGTCCGCACGACACCGCCCGTGAAGGACGGATAGAAATAGCCCTGGAAATAACGCGCCATCAGCCCCTTCGGGCCGGCCGGGAAACCGATCTGCGGCTGGCCCGTCGCCTCCTGCATATTCTTGCCCCATTCGATCAGCTGATCGTAGTTCAGCGCGTTCACGTCGGCGCCAGCCGGCAGGTATTGCAGCGCTTCCTTCTTGGCAGCCATCACATAGGTCGCCTGCATCCACGGGATGTACTGCTGGGTCGGCTTGCCGAGCTTGCCAAGGTCGAGCAACGACTGCGGCATGCCGCTTGCTGCCAGCTTCTTGGCGAGATCGTCGAGTGGCTCGAGCGTGTCCTTATCGGCAAGTGGCGAGAGCTCCCCATGCAGCGCACCGACGAGACTGACGGTGCGCTTACCGGCTTGACGTTCGGCCTCCATGCGGACAGCAAACTGCGGCGGCTCCTCGACCACGTAATCAACCGAGCCGACATCCTTCAACAGCTCCTCGCGGACGACGGTCGCCTCTTCGATCGGACGGAGCTGGGTAGACACGAAAACCGTCTGGGCAAGCACAGGCGAGGCGAAGGCCAGCACGGTGGAAGCCAGAATTCCAAATGACATGATATGTTTCATCTTCTCCTCCTTCATTGTTCTTTGTTTGAGATGCACTTCTGTTTATGCCGCCTTGGCGGGACGGCGATGGCTGTCGCGATCGACGAACTCGATCGCGTGAAGCTCCTGGAGTTCTGCGGCGGGCTCCCCGGCAATGGCGCGGAGCAGCAACGAGGCGAAGCTCGCGCCGAGGTTTTCGCCGGTCATGCGCATGGTCGAGAGCGGCGGGCTTGTGAAGGCGCCCATCGGCAGGTCATCATGGCCGACAATGCTGATCTGGTTGCCGCCATCGACCTCGCGTAGCGCCCTCAGCGCCCCAATCGCCATTTCGTCCGTGGTACAGACGAGTGCGGTTGGACGCGATGGTTGGCGAAGAAGTTCCAACGCCGCGAGATAACCGCCCTGTTCCAACGGCGCGCCTTCGGCACAGAGGTCGGTCGCTAGGCCGCATTCCTCCATCGCCGCCCGCCAGCCACGGCAGCGGTCATGTGCGAAGTAATATTCCTGCGGCCCGGCGATATGGCCGATACGGCGGTGGCCGGCGGCATGGAAGCGCAGCGTCGCTGCCCGAAAGCCAGCAAAGCCGTCGCCGTCGATATAGGGATGGGGCGCCAGGCTTTCCGTGCGGCCGTTGGTGACGAAGGGAATGCCGCGCGCCTGCAGAAACTCGACGCGCTCGTCCTTCCGCTTGGTGCGGACGAGAAGCATGGCGTCGACGCGGCGGCCATCGACGAAGCGGCGGCAGATGTCGAGTTCGCTCTCGCCACGCGGCACCGGCGCAATCACCAGGTTGAGGCCGGCAGCAGCAAGGTGTTCGGCACAACCGGACAAAATATCGAGGAAATGCGGAGGGCCGATATGGCCAGGATCACTCGGCAGGGTGACCGCAACGAGCTCGGCGCGTTGCCTGCGCAGGCGCCGGGCCGAGGCATTCGGCCGGTAGCCGACCTTATCGGCAGCCTCACGAACCCGTTCGCGCGTGGATGCCGACACATCGGCATAGCCGTCGAGCGCACGCGACACCGTGGTGATGGACAGTCCCAAGGATTGCGCGAGCTGTTTGAGATTGGCCAAGATCTTCCTCCTCAAGCCAGAAAAAGAATTCTCCAAAACGTTTTGGGTGTCAAGCCAAAACGTTTTGGAATGCGTCTATATTGCGCGGCCCGAACTGAAGCGCATCGGCCATGCTCATTCTGATCCAATCGAGAGCTCAGTTATCAAGGGTAGCCGGCACGGTGGCGGTCGAATAGATCATGATGGTTTCCCAGGGGATAGGGTGGACTGCCGGGCCGTCATGCCGCGGCAGCAATCTCAGTGGCAAAGGCGCGATAGGAGTGAAGCGGACGGCCGAGGATCTTGGTCAGACGCTCGACGTCGTCGGGGTCGGGGATCATGCCGTCGCTGACATAGCGCTCGGCCATCAGGCGCATTTCATAGGCCGTCCACTTCGGCATGAAGCTCGCCATGTCCTGCTCGAACCCGCTGGGGTCATCGCCGCCATATACGATCGGACGGCCCAGGAGGTCCGACCAGATCTTCGCCACGCCCGGGCCGGTCAGCGTATCGGGGCCGACGAGATTGATGGTCTCGATCGGCAGCTTACCAGGTGCGGAATCGCGACGGATCAGCTCGATCGCGGCGACCTCGGCGATGTCGCGGGCATCCACCATGGCGACGCCCTTGCTGCCGATCGGCATCGGATAGACGCCGTGGCCCAGGATTACGTCCTTGATCATCAGTTCATTGTCGATGAAGTAGCTCGGGCGCAGGATGGTGGCGCTGAAGCCCATCTGCACGAGCATGCGCTCGGCGCCGAATTTCACGGCGAAATGCGGCACGTTCACCGCACGATGGGCTTCGAACACCGATAGATAGACGACCCGCTCGACGCCCGCCTCGCGGGCGATGTTGAGCGTGATGATCGCCTGGGTGAATTCGTCGCCGGTGACCGCGTTGAGCAGGAAGAGCGTGTTCACGCCATTGAAGGCGCTCCGCAAGGTATCGATGTCGAGCAGGTCGCCCTGAGCGATTTCGACGCCGGGCGGGACATTGGCCTTCGAGGGATCGCGGGTCAGCACGCGGACCTTTGCACCGCGGTTGACGAGTTGGTCGACGACATGGCGGCCGACACGGCCGGTAGCGCCAGTAACGAGAATGGTCATGGTGGTTACTCCGGGTTGGGGTTCAGTTGACACCCTCCAAATTAGTGATCCACATTGATCCCGATAGACGCTAAATTTGGACACGTCGTCTCGCTGGTGAAACACATGGACCTGCTCGCCCTCGCCGATTTCAATTTGGTCGCTCGCCATGGCGGGTTCGGTAAGGCCGCGCGAGCGGCCGGCCGGCCGAAGGCGACGCTCTCCCGGCGCGTGGCCGAACTGGAGGCAAATCTCGACCTGCGCCTGTTCGAGCGAGGCGCGCGCACGCTGAAGCTCACGGAGGAGGGACGCGCGCTATTCGAGCGAACGGGCGCACTGCTGACAGAGCTTGACGAAACAGCGAAGGCGATTGCATCGGGCGGGCACATCCCCCGTGGCCGATTGCGGATCAGTGCGCCGCTGCTGTTTTCACAGACAGCACTGGGTAAGCTTGCGGCAGGATTCGTGCTGAAATACCCCGAGGTTCAGCTTGAGATTACGACGGAAGACCGAGCCGTCGACATGATCGAAGAAGCCTACGATCTGGTCATTCGCGTAAACCCGGAGCCGGATGAAACTCTCGTCGGCCGCGTTTTCCTGCATGATCGCCTGGTCGTCGTGGCAAGCCCCGACTTGTCGCGTCCGGTCGGCCGCGAGCCCGTTCCTGCCGTTACCCGTGGATCGATGGCGCGGGCCGAATCCTGGGAGGTCGCGACGCCCGGGGGAAAATTACGCCTTGCGGCAAAGCCGGTATTAAGCCTTTCGTCGTTCATGATGGTTCGCGACGCCGTTCGCGCCGGTGCGGGTGCGGCGCGTCTGCCCTTGTCGCTCGCCAGCTCCGACCTGGCCGCCGGCACGTTGGTCAGCTGGGGCGAAGTGGAAGGGTTTCGGACCGCACTATGGGTACTCTATCCGACACGGCGACTCCTGAGCGCGCGCGTATCGGCGTTTCTGGACTATCTGAAGGCAGCATTTCCGCAGGGAACGCCCGAGGAACTTGCCGCCCATATCGAATAGCAAAAGCACCAAACCTGACGCGACTTGCCATCGTGCGCCCCTTAATCCAGTGCGTTTAAAGAGCGGTTCATCGCGACGACATGCTTGATTATCCCGCAAAGAAGATGTCAGCCGCTGACTCCAGAAGCCTATCGTCATACACGGGTTGAGCGACATGGAATAAGGGACTGGCGGACGATCGTAAGATCGTTCGGCGTGCCGTTGGAGGCTCATCACCCCAGCCAATACCTCGCCCCCGGCCCTTTGCGGCCTGCCACGTCGGCAGGGTTCGCCAAGCGACATCGGTCGATCGAAAGGCAGCCGCAACCGATGCATTCGCCAAGACCGGACCGCAGGCGCTGTAACTCCGCTATGCGCTGGTCGATACGCCTTGCCCACGCGCTCGACAGCCGCGACCAATCCCGACGTGACGGTACGCGATCGGCCGGCAGCTTAGCGAGCTCGGCGCCGATCTCCTCAAGCGTCAGCCCGAGCCGCTGTGCAAAGACGATGAAAGCGATCCGCCGCAATGCAGACCGGTGGTAGCGTCGATGTCCCGAGCCGGCGCGCTCGGATGCGATCAACCCACGCTCCTCATAGAAGCGCAGAGCGGAGGAGGCAACGCCGCTACGTCGCGACACTTCGGTGATGGTTAGCATCGGATCCATGCATAAACAAAGCACGAAACTCTCTTGACTTCAAGTTAACTTGAACTTGTAGCAATTACCCGTACCCATTGAAGGAGCACCGCAATGCAGGCGAATATCGATCTTCAAGGACTTCGCGTAGGGATCACCGGTGGCACTTCCGGCCTCGGACTGGCGCTTGTGCGGCATCTTGCCGAGAAGGGTGCGAGCATTGCCTTCGTCGCCCGCACCGCCGCGAATGTCGAACGCGTCGCAGCCGAGACGGGCGCTTTTGGAATTGTCGCCGACATCGGCAAGAAGGAAGATATCTATCCGATCGCGATGCAGATCACAGCCAACCTTGGTGGCGTCGACGTCCTGATCAACAATGCATCGAGCCTCGGTCCTGTGCCTCTGGCGCTTCTTGCTGATACGGAGTGCGAGGAGCTGGAAGCGGCGCTCGCGGTCAACCTTCTCGGCGTCTTCCGGCTGACGAAAGCCCTGTTCGGTGCGCTTGCCGCGTCTGCGCGCGAGGGCCGCGGCGCGCTGGTGATCAACATCTCCAGCGACGCGGCGGTCAACGCCTATCCAGGCTGGGGCGCATACGGCGCGAGCAAGGCAGCGCTTGCCCATTTGACTGCAATTTGGGACGAGGAGTCGAAAGGTGATGGAATACGGTTTCTTGCCCTCGACCCTGGCGATATGAACACCCCGCTGCACGCGCTGGCGCTCCCGGACGCCGATCCGTCGAGCTTGAAAGACCCGGAGTTGGCCGCCGCCGAGATCATCGAAAAGATGCTCGACGTGTTGCCGAGCCAAGATGCGCTTACCGCCGGAGCCCACGCGTGATCGCCGCTGATCGCCTCGATCGGCAATCGGCCAGGCTGCTCGTCGTTGAGGCGGACGGCACGATGCGCGACCTGCCGCGGGCTCACCTCGGGGCGTTATTCGATCCTGGCGATCTGGTTGTCGCCAACGACGCCGCGACCTTGCCTGCCAGCCTGTACGGCACGCATCTCCAATGCGGAAAGACGATCGAGATCCGGTTGGCCGGCTGGCTGTCAGCTTCCGCTCCAGTCCGCTTCGTGGCGATTGCCTTCGGCTCGGGCGATCACCGCACCCGCACGGAAGATCGGCTGCCGCCGCCTGCGCTGTCATCAGGCGATCGCCTCCAGCTCGGCCCACTTGAAGCCAGGGTCGAGCACGTTCTCGACCATCCTCGCCTTCTCGAGCTTAGCTTCGAAGGCACCCGAGCAGCCGCGTTTGCAGGACTGGCGCAGCACGGCAGGCCGATCCAATACGCGCATGTTCCCGAGCCATTGGCACTGTGGGATGTTTGGACGAGAATTGCCGCCCGGCCGGTCGCGTTCGAGGCGCCATCGGCTTCCTTCGCGCTCGACTGGCGCACACTGCAAGCTTGGCGTCGGCGCGAGATCGGTTTTGCAACACTCACGCATGCCGCGGGCATTTCTTCCACCGGCGATCCCGCGCTCGACTCGCGCCTGCCCTTCGATGAGCCGTACCGCGTCCCTGAATGTACCGTGGCGCAGGTGGCGCGGGCGCAGCTGAGAGGCAGCCGCATCATTGCGATCGGCACGAGCGTCGTGCGCGCACTTGAAGCAGCCGCCAATCCCGATGGCAGCGTTCGTGCCGGAGATGGTATTGCGACAGGGAGCATCGCACGTGGGACTCCGCTCCGCGTCGTCGATGCGGTTCTCACTGGCGTGCACCAGCCCGGCGAAAGCCATTTCGAGTTGTTGCGCGCCTTTGCCGACGACGGCCTGCTCGCCAGCGCCTCCGCAGCTCTCACTGCATGCCGCTACCGTGCGCATGAGTTCGGCGATTCCATGCTGCTCAACCGTCAACCGTTGCTTTATCGGCGCGAACCTTCCCTTCGGGCCACATGATCGTCGATCATACGCTGCAGATGGCCCTTGGGGTTTACAGCGACAACCGTTAATGACTTCTTGAGAGTTATTCGATGGATAGAGCTGTTTGCATCGCCGTGCCTTGGCTGGCCCGCCGGCGCTGAAGCGTCGCGTCAGGTCGGTTGGAACATCGGCTCGCTCATGCAGGGTGGTGCTCGGCGCCATCATGATCAATGGCGGGATCCATCAGGAAGCCGACGTGGAACACCTCGTCGCTCAGTAGCTCTTCGATCTCGCGGCCGGAATTCACTGTCGTCCCTGCCGGCGCGACAATGAATTCCGGCCGCCGACCGGCCGCGGCGGCGACGAGTTCGCTCACGGCTCTCCGGGCAGCCCGGATTCTATGGCCTGGAATCCTCCGGCCTCAGCCGCAAGGAAGCACGCGAGAAGGCGGAGGAGGGGCTAGCGCTCGTCGGCCTGGCCGGCATGGGCCATCGCCTTCCCGCCGAACTCTCCGGCGGCCAGCAGCAGCGCGTCGCCGTCGCCCGCGCACTGGTGCTGGAGCCGCAGGTGCTGCTGCTCGATGAGCCGCTCTCAAATCTCGATGCACGCCTGCGCCGCAAGGTGCGCACGGATATCCGCCAACTCCAGCAGCGCCTGGGCTTCACGGCCGTCTATGTCACGCACGATCAGGACGAGGCGCTTGCCGTGTCCGACCGCATCATCGTCATGAAAGATGGCGAAATCGACCAGACCGGGGCGCCGCGTGATCTCTATGGAGCGCCAGCTTCCGCCTTCATCGCCGATTTCATGGGGGAGGCGAATGTCATCCCGTGCGAGGTGCTCGGCATCGATGGCGCAACGCCCCCATCGCGAAAAAGGCGATCCTGGAAATATCGGTCGCACGGATCCGGCACTGCCACGGCACCTTTGCTGGCGCGAAGGTGTGCAAGCTGGCCAAGCTGCTCGATGGTTTCCGCCGTTTGGAACTCGGACCCGTGCACGGGACAACGACTGATCTGCAGCCACATCCAGGAGGCTCGGATGTACGCGTCATGAAGCTGTGCGCCGGGGGCTCGCAGATCATCCGCGAGGCAATGGCCGCAGAAACGGGTGGCCTTGAGATCAAAGAATTTGCGATTAATGACCGCATCTCCGAAACTGACCTGCTTTTCTCCGGGAACGACTGCGAACCGTAACAAAGGCTTGAGATCGAGCCCCGTCCAGAATTCGAGTTTCGAGACTTCTTCGTTATCGCCGGCGAGAAGACGCGTCGGGCGCAATCCAACGCCTTGGCTCGAACGGCAGCATAACTTCGCCAAGATCAGGAATGATGACACCGAACGCCCTGTAGAACGACGGTTGTAACTGGCCCGCGACCTCGAAACTCGCCGCATTAGCAGGAGACGGGCAGTTTCACTCCACGCTACTAAGCTTTGGATAACACGTTCGGCCTCGTCGACAAGCATCTCTTCTCCCATCAGGGCTGCATGCCGATAGGCGCCGAAGGGAAGGAGGCCGTCCGCGCACCAGCTGTCTGTGATTTTCTTTTGCAGAGCCGGCTCGGCGGTGCTCAACATGGCGTCCTGCGGCGTTCGCCTGTAGGGCGACAATCTGGATGAGATCACGTCTCATCTTGGTTGTCGCGCTGCAAACAGAACTAGAAGGCGATAATTGGGGCCGGAGAACGAACCCGCTGCGCGGGAGGGCGTCTGCGGCTGAGGTAGAGGATGCGGGCTGGAGTTTGCGCCTGGATTGAACGTCGCCCGGCAAGGGCAGAGCATGACGAGCTTCTTCAACAAAGGAGCCTGATCATGCAGTACCCCGATCTCCACACGCCTATCAGCCCGCTGCGCCAGCGGTTGATCGACGACCCATAGCGGCCGCAAATGGCTTTGAAGGGCAACATTCCTTATAGTCGCTCCCAGTGCCGGCAATAGAGCGCCGGTCGCGCTCCGCGAGGTGAACGAATATGTTGAAACTTCCGCCACCGATATGGGCCCTTCTCTTCTTGATCCTCACTGCGGGCGCCAGCTACTTGGCCGGGTGGCCCGCCGTACCTTGGGTACATAGCCTCTTCGTCGGGATCGGACTCATCGCCGTCAGTTTCATTGCTCCAGTTTGGGCCTTGATACTGTTCAGACGTGAGGGCACCCAGGTCAATCCCACCTCGGAAACCAACAATAAGCTGGTCACCGGCGGACCTTTTCAGTTCACCCGGAATCCCATGTATCTGGGCCTCGTCGTCCTCAGCCTCGGTGTGGCTGTGGCGACGGGCGCTATTCTTATGTTCGCCGCCCCCCTCTTGGTGTTTGCTACCGCCAATTGGGTCCACATCCCCTTCGAGGAAGCCAAGATGCGCCGCCAGTTCGGCCCGGCTTTCGACGACTACGCGCGGAACGTGAGAAGGTGGCTTTAGCTGTGGAGCCTCAACAGGTTGTCCTGGGTAAGAGCGAGTCTGCTGATTGGTGGTTTTGAATTTAGGCTTCCGTGAGGCCTGTGCCAATTGTAGCGA
>NZ_JACIFV010000029.1 GCF_014197535.1 Rhizobium aethiopicum | reverse complement strand
ACAATTGGCACAGGCCTCACGGAAGCCTAAATTCAAAACCACCAATCAGCAGACTCGCTCTTACCCAGGACAACCTGTTGAGGCTCCACATCTAGCGATGCGATATCTTCCTTTCGGGCCATAGCGCCCGAGGGGCCATGGTGGCCCGACAAGGGGATGAAAATGCGCGCAACCGCTATCGGAGTACTGACGTTCTTTTCGATGTTCCTGACCATCGCCGGCGCTCAATCCGCCGAGCGCTGGGCCGAGCTGCCGGCCTTTCCTTCGATGCCCGCGGCGACGACGAGCGGCGTGGCCGATGTGAACGACATCAAGATGTATTATGCCGAATATGGTGAAGGCGAGCCGATCCTCTTCATCCATGGCGGCCTTGGAAATGCCGACGTTTGGGGTCACCAGATCGCCGATTTCGCCAGGGATCACCTGGTCATCGTCGCCGACAGCCGCGGCCATGGCCGCTCGACGCGCAGCCAGCAGCCTTTCGGCTACGATCTGATGACATCGGATTACGTGGCCCTTCTCGACCATCTGAAGATCGGCAAGGTGACGCTGGTGGGATGGTCGGACGGCGGCATCATCGGCATCGACATGGCAATGAAACATCCGGAAAAGCTGACCCGCGTCATTGCCCAGGCGGCAAACGTCACGACCGACGGCGTCAAGGCCGACGTCATGGAAAACCAGACCTTCAAAGCCTACATCGATGTCGCCGGCGATCAGTACCGAAAGCTTTCGCCGACGCCGGACGAGTACGATGCCTTCGTCACGCAGATCTCCCACATGTGGGAGACCCAACCGGCATGGACGGCCGCCGATCTTGGAAAGATCACGGTTCCCGTCACGCTCGCGATCGGCGATCACGACGAAGCCGTCAAGCTCGATCATACGGAATTGATGGCCAAGGAGATTCCCGGCGCCAAGCTCGTGATCCTGAAGGATGCCAGCCATTTCGCCATGCTGCAGGATCCCGAAGGTTATGATGCAATGATCCGGGACGCCATGGCGGGCCGTTGAAAGCGGCTACAGGAGTCCCCTCTTTCAATCGCTGCAGATTTGGTTTATAGGCAGCGCCAGCGTCAGGTTCGCCTGCTCGCATTCACGGCCAAAGCTGGACGGCATCCCGGCTTGTGGCGACTTTTTCTCCTCTCATAGAAAGGAACGTCCGATGTCGATCACTGCTGAGCGCAAGGCTGCGCTGATCAAGGAATATGCGACCGCCGAAGGCGATACCGGTTCTCCGGAAGTCCAGGTTGCGATCCTGACCGAACGCATCAACAACCTGACCGAACACTTCAAGGACCACAAGAAGGATAACCATTCCCGCCGTGGCCTGCTGACGATGGTTTCGAGCCGCCGCTCGCTTCTTGATTATCTCAAGAAGAAGGATGAAGGCCGCTATTCCAAGCTGATCAACAGCCTGGGTATTCGCCGTTAAAATTGTCCGGCGGACGCTTTAAGCGTCCGCCGGATCTGTTTCGGGACGACGCTCCCGATGAAATGTTCCACCCGCGCCCTATCTCAAGCGGTGGAACGACCGGCAGGCCCGGATGGGCCGGTTCTGCCAAACCAACCGCTGACCTGTCATGGGGCAGGATTGCCGGATGCTTTCGGCCAAAGCTCTCCAAGGCTTTGGCCCAAGTTTCTCAGGAACTCTCAAGTTCGGGAAACTGCCGATGAAAAGCCTCCCGTTGTCTTGCCCGTGATACGTCACATTGATTGCGGTCGACTGTGCGCTGCGCCCTGATATCGGCGATGGCGCGTGCTCCCGCATTGAAGGACAAGATATGTTTGATACACACACAGTGGAAATCGAGTGGGCCGGCCGCCCGCTGAAGCTCGAAACCGGCAAGATTGCCCGTCAGGCCGACGGTGCGGTTCTCGCTACTTATGGTGAGACGGTCGTTCTCGCCACCGTCGTCTCGGCCAAGGCGCCGAAGCCTGGCCAGGACTTCTTTCCGCTGACCGTCAACTACCAGGAAAAGACCTACGCGGCCGGCAAGATTCCCGGCGGCTATTTCAAGCGTGAAGGCCGTCCGAGCGAAAACGAAACGCTCGTCTCCCGCCTGATCGACCGCCCGATCCGCCCGCTCTTCCCGGAAGGCTACAAGAACGACACGCAGGTCGTCGTCACCGTCGTCCAACACGACCTTGAAAACAATCCCGACATCTTGTCCATGATCGCCTCTTCGGCGGCGCTGACGCTTTCGGGCGTTCCTTTCATGGGCCCGGTCGGCGGCGCGCGCGTCGGCTACATCAATGGCGAATATGTTCTCAACCCGCATCTCGACGAGATGGATGAGTCGAGCCTCGACCTGGTCGTCGCCGGCACCTACGACGCCGTGCTGATGGTCGAGTCCGAAGCCAAGGAACTGCCCGAAGACGTCATGCTCGGCGCCGTCATGTTCGGCCACAAGGGCTTCCAGCCGGTTCTCGATGCGATCATCAAACTCGCCGAAGTCGCCGCCAAGGAGCCGCGCGACTTCCAGCCGGAAGACTATTCCGAGCTCGAAGGCGAGATGCTGAAGCATTTCGAAGCAGAACTCCGCGAAGCTTACAAGATCACCCAGAAGGCCGATCGCTACGCCGCCGTCGACGCCGTCAAGGCAAAGGTCAAGGCGCATTTCCTCCCCGAGGAAGGCGAAGCCAAGTATACGGCCGAGGAAGTCGGCGCGATCTTCAAGCACCTGCAGGCCAAGATCGTCCGCTGGAACATTCTGGACACCAAGAGCCGCATCGACGGCCGCGATCTTGAAACCGTTCGTCCGATCGTTTCGGAAGTTGGCCTTCTGCCGCGCACGCACGGTTCGGCGCTCTTCACGCGCGGTGAAACGCAGGCGATCGTGGTTGCCACGCTCGGCACCGGCGAAGACGAGCAGTATGTCGACAGCCTGACCGGCATGTACAAGGAGCGCTTCCTGCTCCATTACAACTTCCCTCCCTTCTCGGTTGGCGAGACCGGCCGCATGGGTTCTCCAGGTCGCCGCGAGATCGGCCACGGCAAGCTCGCATGGCGTGCGATCCGTCCGATGCTGCCGTCGGCGGAGCAGTTCCCCTACACGCTGCGCGTCGTTTCCGAGATCACCGAATCCAACGGCTCGTCCTCGATGGCAACCGTCTGCGGCACGTCGCTGGCGCTGATGGATGCAGGTGTCCCGCTCGCCAAGCCGGTTGCCGGTATCGCCATGGGACTGATCCTCGAAGGCGATCGCTTCGCCGTCCTCTCCGACATTCTCGGCGATGAAGATCATCTCGGCGACATGGACTTCAAGGTTGCCGGTACGGCCGATGGCATCACTTCGCTGCAGATGGACATCAAGATCGCCGGCATCACCGAAGAGATCATGAAGGTCGCTCTCGGTCAGGCCAAGGGCGGTCGCGCCCATATCCTCGGTGAAATGTCCAAGGCGATCACCGAAAGCCGCGGCCAGCTCGGCGAATTCGCTCCGCGCATCGAAGTCATGAACATCCCGGTCGACAAGATCCGCGAAGTCATCGGCTCCGGCGGCAAGGTCATCCGCGAAATCGTCGAAAAGACCGGCGCGAAGATCAACATCGAGGACGATGGCACCGTCAAGATCGCCTCCTCTTCCGGCAAGGAAATCGAAGCGGCCCGCAAGTGGATCCACTCGATCGTCGCCGAGCCTGAAATCGGCCAGATCTATGAAGGCACTGTCGTCAAGACCGCCGACTTCGGCGCCTTCGTCAACTTCTTCGGCGCCCGCGACGGCCTCGTCCATATCTCGCAGCTCGCTTCCGAGCGCGTCGCCAAGACGACCGACGTCGTCAAGGAAGGCGACAAGGTCTGGGTCAAGCTGCTCGGCTTCGACGAGCGCGGCAAGGTTCGCCTGTCGATGAAGGTCGTCGATCAGGCCACCGGCCAGGAGATCCCGAACGAGAAGAAGAAGGAAGAAGCGGCCGAATAAGCCGCATCTGCCAGCTTCAATTCCGGGCGCGGGAATCTTCCGCGCCCTTTTTGTATCCAAAGTCGAGACGAGAGCCATGAGCCGCGAGACACTGAAGACCCTGTTCCATCCGTTTGCCAGCGGCACAATCGCGGCGCCCGGCGAAGGCGAGCGTGTGCTCTTCCTCGGGGCCGAGGCAGGCTTCGCGCTGCCGGAAGGTTTTGCGGCCTCGCTCAGCGCCGTCCAGGGCTTCCGGCCGCTCTACCGCCAACTGCTGGCGCAGCGGATCGAAGCGACGCCCGAAATCGACGGCGAGGACTATGACGCAGCTCTCGTGCTCTGCACGAAGCACAAGGGCGAGAACGAGGCCAACCTCGCCGCCGCGATCGCCCGGACGCGGGCCGGCGGGCTGATCGTCGTCGCCGGCGCCAAGGAGGATGGCATCCAGCCGTTGCGCAAGCGTATGGAAGGTTTCAGCCTCGCCATCGACCACATGCCGAAATATCACGGCGTCGCCTTCTGGTTCGGCCGGCCGGCCGATGAAAGCGAGATCGTCTCGAAACTGGCAAAGGCGCCGGTGCGCGTCGATAATCGCTTCCATGCAACAGCCGGCATGTTCTCGCATGACCGGATCGATGCCGGATCGGAACTGCTCGCCACGCGCCTGCCGCAGGATTTTACCGGCGATGTCGCCGACTTCGGCGCCGGATGGGGTTATCTCTCGGTCGAGATGGCGCAGAGATCGCGTGGACTGGCCCGCCTTGACCTCTATGAGGCCAATCACGCGGCCCTGGAGGCCGCACGGGATAATCTGGCGGAGAACTGCCCGAACGCGCCGGTGCGCTTCTTCTGGCACGATCTGGCGGGCGAGCCGGTCAAGGACAAATACGACCTCGTCATCATGAACCCGCCCTTCCACGAGGGCCATGCGGCCGAGCCGTCGCTTGGCCAGGCGATGATCAAGACCGCCGCCTCCGCCCTTCGCGGCGGCGGCCGGCTGATGCTGGTCGCCAATCGGGGCCTGCCTTACGAGCCGGTTCTGGCGGCGAACTTCAGGGAAAGCGGCGAAACCTGCCGCAATGCACGTTTCAAGGTGCTGTGGGCGAAGAAATAAGGCTCAAGCGGCCTCGATCTCCTTGCGGGCAGCGCTTGCAAGGAAAGCCGAACGGGTAAGGCCGCGCTCCTTTGCGGCCTTGTCGATCGCGTCAAGCATGCCTTTGTCGAAAGTGACATTGGCTCGAACGGTGCGCGTCGTATCTTCGATAAAGGGCACCCGCGTCAGAAAAGCGCCTGCAGCCAGCTGCTCGCGGATATCCGGTCTCGAGCTGATCTCGTCGTAGGAGGACGGTATCGGCAAGGTTTCATCTTCCGCCCAGAGACGAAGTGCTTCGATGGCGTTTGCGGTAAGATCCTCTTCCTCATCTGCCGCGGAGAATACCGACGGCAGGTCCGGAAAGCTGACGCCGAAGGCGCTATTCCTGTCCTTATGCACGAGCGCAATGAAATACTTCATGATGCCTCACTCATTCCATCCGGCCTGCTTCGCAATCGCAAGCGCAGTGCCGATCGGCAGATCCTTTTTGGGATGCGGAACGATGATGGTCTGATTGCCTCTTCGAAGCTTGTGGTGCGAGCCCTTGATCGAAACCACTTCGAAGCCCTCCCGCTTCAACCTGGCGATAATCTTGTGACTGTTTCGCTCCACACCCTGTCCCCTACCAGTATAGTTCGTCCGGATAAAACAACAAGGCCATGCGTATTAAAATACGCATGGCCTTGTGACATCACCGGGAGTGGGCCTTATTCCACGTCGGCGTTGCGCAAGGTATCCAGCGTCGGCATTGAGGTGATGTTGAAGCCGGCATCGACGAAATGGATTTCGCCGGTGACGCCGGCGGAGAGGTCGGAGAGCAGATAGAGCGCCGAGCTGCCGACCTGATCGATGGTCACGGTCTTGCGCAGCGGCGCATTGCGCTGGTTCCAGGAGAGAATCGCGCGTGCGTCCGAAATGCCGGCGCCGGCAAGCGTGCGGATCGGGCCGGCGGAAATGCCGTTGACGCGGATGCCGCGCGGGCCGTAATCGGCGGCGAGATAACGCACCGAAGCCTCGAGCGCCGCCTTGGCGACACCCATGACATTGTAATTCGGAATGACGCGCGTCGAGCCGTTATAGGTCAGCGTCAGCATCGCGCCACTGCCTTCCATCAGCGGAGCGCAGCGCTTGGCGATCTCGGTGAAGGAGAAGCAGGAGATGACCATGGTGCGGCTGAAATTCTCCCGCGTCGTATCGGCGTAGAGGCCCTTCAGCTCGTTCTTGTCGGAGAAGCCGATGGCATGGACGATAAAATCGAGTTTGCCCCAGCGCTCGCCGAGCGCGTCGACCACAGCATCGACGGACGCAATGTCCTCGACGTCGCAAGGCAGCACGAAATCCGAGCCGACTTCAGCGGCCAGCGGCCTGACGCGCTTGCCGAGCGCATCGCCCTGATAGGTGAAGGCGAGGTCCGCACCCTGTGCGGCGAGCGCTTTTGAAATCCCCCAGGCAATCGAATGGTTGTTTGCGACGCCCATGATGAGGCCGCGCTTACCCTGCATGATTCCAGTCATGTTGTTATCCGTTATAGCGCTGGAAGACGAGCGTGGCGTTCGTCCCGCCGAAGCCGAAGGAATTGGAGAGAGCGATATCGATCTTCGCATCGTCGATACGCTTACGCACGATCGGCACGCCTTCGAATTCGGGATCGAGCTCGGTGATATGGGCGCTTTCGCCGATGAAACCTTGCTGCATCATCAGCAGTGAATAGATCGATTCCTGCACGCCGGCCGCACCCAGTGAATGGCCCGTCAGCGACTTCGTCGATTGGATATGCGGGATCTTGGTGCCGAACACCTCGCGGATGGCGCCGATTTCCTTGCTGTCGCCGACCGGCGTCGACGTGCCGTGGGTGTTGATATAGTCGACATCGCCTTTGACGGTGGAGAGCGCCTGGCGCATGCAGCGGATAGCGCCTTCGCCCGAGGGGGCGACCATGTCGTAACCATCGGAGGTGGCACCGTAGCCGACGATTTCGGCGTAGATTTTGGCGCCGCGGGCCTTGGCGTGCTCCAGCTCCTCCAGCACCAGCACGCCGGCGCCGCCGGCGATGACGAAACCGTCGCGGTTGACGTCATAGGCGCGCGAGGCGGTATCGGGCGTGTCGTTATATTTGGAGGACATGGCGCCCATGGCGTCGAAGAGATTGGACATCGTCCAGTCGAGATCTTCGTGGCCGCCGGCAAACATCATGTCCTGCTTGCCCCACTGGATCATTTCGGCGGCATTGCCGATGCAATGGGCAGAAGTCGAGCAGGCCGACGAGATCGAATAGTTGACGCCATGGATCTTGAACCAGGTGGCGAGCGTGGCCGAAGCAGTGGAGGACATCGCTTTCGGCACGGCGAAGGGACCGATGCGCTTCGGGCTATTGTTCTTGACGGTGATCTCGGCCGCCTCGATGAGCGTGCGGGTGGACGGTCCGCCGGATCCCATGATGATGCCGGCGCGTTCATTCTGAGCGTAGTCCTTCTCTTCAAGACCGGAATCGGCGATCGCCTGCTTCATGGCGACATGGTTCCAGGCGCCGCCCTGCGACAGGAAGCGCATGGCACGGCGGTCGACCAGTTCGGCAAGCTCCGCCGGGCCGAGCTTCGGGCTGCCCCAGACCTGGCACTTGAAGCCGTGTTCGGCGAAATCGTTGGAAAAGGAAATGCCCGACTTTGCCTGGCGCAAGGATTCGGTGACTTCGGCCGCGTCGCTTCCGATCGAGGAAACGATACCCAGACCCGTGACAACTACCCGTCTCATCTGATCAAACCTTTGTTGTTTTCGTCAGCCGCTCGAAATGCGGTTTCAGGCGGTCTTGTCTTTCGATAGACCGACGCGAAGGTCGGACGCCTGGTATATGGTCTCGCCGTCCGCCTTCAGCCAGCCGTCGGCCGTGCCGAGCACAAGGCGACCGCGCATCACGCGCTTGAAATCGATGCCGTATTCGATCAGCTTCGTATGCGGCCGGACCATGCCCTTGAATTTCACTTCGCCGGTTGAAAGCGCCATGCCGCGACCTTCCTCGCCGAGCCAACCCAGGAAGAAACCGGTCAACTGCCACATGCCGTCGAGGCCGAGGCAGCCCGGCATGATCGGATTGCCTTCGAAATGGCAGGGAAAGTACCAGTCGTCGGGGCGTACGTCGTATTCGGCCCTGAGATAGCCCTTGTCGAAGGCGCCGCCCGTTTCGGAAATGTCCGTGATGCGGTGAACCATCAGCATGGGCGGCAGCGGCAGCTGCGCATTACCGGGTCCGAACAGCTCGCCATGGGCGCAAGCGATGAGTTCTTCATACGAGAAGCTGGACTGTCTGGTGGTCATAAAATTTCTTTTTCCCCCCGCGTGAAGCCGATGGATGTGAACGTGTAGTCCAAGTTCTTCAGAAAATGAAGCACAAGCAAGGCAGCTTCATTCATCGGTTTGGACCAGGCTTACGCCATTATTTGGTGGTCGCATACAGGAAGGCCAGAGCTGCGACCAGACCTATTTGCATCAAAAGCCCGTTTTTGCCGCGTTTATCAGGCTCTTGTCCCCACTGAACTATTGAAAGGCTCCGATGCAAAAGTTATACCGCTTGAAGAAACATGATTGCTTTATGCAGGAATAACCGGAGTTCGTGTTGATGACGGGTGCACTCCCGATCGCAATAGAGGTAAGGCTGCGCGGCGCGGGCCTGCGCCCCACACGCCAGCGCGTCGCGCTCGGCGACCTCCTGTTTGCCAAGGGCGACCGGCATTTGACCGTCGAGGAACTGCATGAGGAGGCGGTTGCCGCTGGCGTGCCGGTTTCGTTGGCGACCGTCTACAACACGCTGCACCAGTTCACCGAAGCCGGTCTCATCCGCGTTCTCGCCGTCGAGAGCGCCAAGACCTATTTCGACACCAATGTTTCCGACCACCACCATTTCTTCATCGAAGGCCACAACAAGGTGCTCGACATTCCCGTCAGCAACCTGACGATCGGCAATCTGCCGGAGCCGCCCGAAGGTATGGAGATCGCTCACGTCGACGTGGTGATCCGGCTGCGGGCCAAGCAGGGCTGACAGCGCCCAAAAGGCTCACATCACATCGTCGGGATGCCGCCCGGGTTTGTGCTTGTAGATCGGGAAGGTCCAGCCGAACCACAGGGCGCCGCCGCGAACGGCAAAGGCCGCCACGACGCCGCAGCCCGAGGCGAGATAGAGCGGCATTCCCAACGCATTGGCGAGTGTGAACACGCCGGCCCCGATCAGCGCCGCCGTCACATAGATTTCCGGCCGCAACAGCACCGAAGGCTCGTTTGCCATCAGATCGCGCAGGATGCCGCCGAAGGTCGCCGTCAATGTGCCGGTGACGATCGCGATGGTCGGCGAGCCGGTGGCGGCAAGACCCTTGGCGGCACCGAGAACGCAATAGGCGGCAAGACCGATCGCATCCAGCCAGATCAGCAGGCGATAGCGCGATTCCAGCAGATGGGCGGTGAAGAAGACAATGACGCCCATGATGCAGCAGACGAGGATATAGGCAGGGTTCAGCACCCAGAAGACCGGCACACGGCCGAGCACGATGTCACGCACGGTGCCGCCGCCGGTTCCCGTCACCATGGCGAAAAACAGAAAACCGATCAGATCGAGCTGCTTGCGCGAGGCGGCGAGCGCGCCTGTCGCGGCAAACAGCGCAATGCCGGCATAATCGAGATAGACGAGCAAGGACATGCGGACCCCGGAACCGGCGAACAGTTTCCGGAAAGAACCATGGCGGCAAGGGCGGCGCAAGGCGGCGCGGCCATAAAGCATCCGTCTTTATTCGATGCATGTCGTTATCCAAGAACCGCTGCGCGGTTTTGGGTGACACGCATTGGTGCAGAGCCTTTGTCCAAAAGAGGAAAGCCCGTGAAAACGCTGGTGCTCGCCGTTCTCAATATCGTCCTGCTGCTCGCCATGCCGGTTGCCGCGCTTGCCCAGCAATCGCTGATCTCGGACCCCGAGATCTACGAGAAGAAGCATTTCCAGGAACAGTGCAAGGCGGCCGAATTCGCCGACGGCTTCGTTATCAGGCAGGACATCAACAATGACGGACTGATCGACGCCGTGGTCAATGAGGGCCAGCTGACCTGCGACGGGCAGAAGGGGCCGCAATGCAACGACGACGGCTGCACCTATAATTTCTATCTGCAGGTCGCCGAAGGCGGTTATTTCATGATCGCGACGGCACAGATCTACGGCTACGACTTCGTTCGGCGCTTCGGCAACATGGTGCTGGCGATGAAGATGCATCCGCGTTTCTGCGACCGCACCGAAGGCGATCCCTGCATCGTGACCGCGCGTGTGCGCGGCGCGAAATTCGTCACCATCTCGAAGAAATAACTTAGCGCGGATAAAGCTCCGACGTCCGGCCGGCGAGATAGTAGCCGATGAGGCCGTACCATTCGCGGATCGCCGTCGCCATATTCTGGGCATTGAGATTCGGCTGAGTGAAATCCAGGCTCAGCCGAACCTGCCCGTCGGTACGATAGTCGGTCGGCCAGGGCACGATGTCGATGCCGAGCTTGCGGAAGATACCGACGGAACGCGGCATATGGAAGCCGGAGGTGATCAGCAGGCAACGGGAAAGACCCTGGCCGGCGAGGAATTCCCTGGCGTTGACGGCATTTTCGAAGGTCGTTCGCGATTGCCGCTCCTCGATCAGGCGATCCTTGCCGATGCCGAAGAGCGGGAAGAAACGCTCGGAGGCCGCCGCATCGCCTTCGTAAATGCCCGAGAGTGAGCCGTCGCCGCCCGAGATCAGGATGCGCGACTGCGGAAATTTCTGCGCGAGCCGCAGGGCTTCGATGAAGCGGTCGGCGGCAGGGTTGAATTCAATGCCGTGACGCGCCGTATTCACCTCGTTTTCGAAGGCGCCGCCGAGCACGATCATGCATTGCAGGCTATCAGGGTCGGCTGCGGGTTTGGCGAAGCGCTCCTCGAGATCCTGCATCAGAAGGTTGCCGGCCGTGGTGTAGAGCGTGACGAAGAGGATGACGGCTGAAGCAATCGCGCCGAGGATGCTCAAGGTGCGCCAGCGCAGGAGGCCGGCGGCAAAGGCGAAGAAGACGAAAAAGAATGCCAGCGATAGCGGCTGGGCAAAAATCCAGACAAGCTTCGAAATGATGAACAAGACCTACTCCTTGAGGATGGGCGGCGGTCCTTCCTATCCGATTCGACCGTAACAGGAATGCGACGGGTCTTATCTCTAGCGCAGGGCGCCCGTGTGGTGCGGCGCGAGCTTCTGGTTGAAGCGCCGCTGAAGCGGCCGGGGAATGAACTTGGCGACAAGCGCCAGCGCCATGGCAAAGATGGAGACCAGCCACAAGGCATGGGCACCGGTCAGCCGCGTCAGGACCGCACCGGCGATCGCGCCGAGCATCATGCCGCCCCAGGGCACGAGCTGGATGGTCCATTCGACACGGCGATCGCCGATGATCCAGCGGCCGATGCCGCGGCCGAAACGCGACAGCGCGCCCGTCACATAAGTCAGGCCGATCGGCAGGCCTTCGATATGTTCTACGGCGGCGTTCACCATGCCCATGGAACAAACGATCATGTAGAACCGCGCGAGCATCAGGCTCTCAGCCGTCGTCATCGAAGCAAGCGCCAGAACGGCGCCGACGCAGCCGAGCACGACGAAGATGCGCCGCTCGGAGACATGGGCGATGACGATGCCGGCCGCATTGCCGAGCACGAAAACGAGAATGGCGGAGATCAGCACCGCCGCATGATAAAGATTGCCCTGGCTCAGGGCGAGTGCGGCCCGCGTCGTATTGCCCGTCATGAAGGAGACGAAATCGCCGGTCAGCAGCAGGCCGGTCGCGTCGGTCATGCCGGCCAGAAACGAAATCGAACCAACGAGGCCGAGCCCGGTCAGGGTTCGTCGTGTACGAATGATACGGCGGCGTCGTGCTCTGGTCATTGGTCGAAGGGTCCTGAAGGCGAATCACTGCGATTCTAAATCCTCTTCGTTGAGGAACTGGCAAAGAGGATTTCACCGAGACGGGGCTTGTACGGCAGGAATTTTTCGATCATAAAACGGCGTCGCTTCAGACCGAAGCTCCGTAAGCGTTTACGTCAATCAACGCGCAACCCGCCGGTCGGCGCTGCGCGATTGTTTCGATCGGCATCTTACGGAGATCAAAATGCCCAAAGGCAAACTCCCCAAACGTTACAACACGATCGTCACGCCGCTCATCCTCTCGCTGCTGATGACCTCAGTCGTCTCGGCGATCAGCATCGTCAGAGCACAAGGCCTGACCGCAGCTGCACTTGCCATGTGGCCATCCGCCTGGGCCCTCTCCTGGGCAATCGCCTTTCCGGTGCTGTTATTGGTGCTGCCGGTGGTGAAACGGGTGACGGCAGCGATCGTGGAGATGTGAGGCGGAAGGTTCCGGCGGGCCGTGGGAGCGGCCTGCCGGAGTTGGCTGAGGTGGTTAAAGTCTTTTCTTTGCGAATGCTCTGCCGGATGCCGACTTCAAGTATCTCTCAAAGGCAAAGGCCTGAGCTTCGTCGGAGAAAGCGAGATAGGTCTTCAGAGACCAAGGGACGTATTTTGAAGTGTGCGAGACCTCTCTAGCATTGTGTTTTGCCAGACGCGACTTAAGGTCGCCCGTCACGCCAACGTAATAGCGATCCGGAAAGGTGATGCTATGGAGAATGTAGACATATTTCATGAAGGAATCACGGCCCGCCTACGTTGCTTCGCAACTTCGTCGCGGCAGCCTCCGCTTCCTTCTCGTCTTCGTCCGCCAAGCCTTCCGGCTTGCCGAGCCGAAGCTCGAAGAGCGTAGGCTGGTGGAGCTAAGCGGGATCGAACCGCTGACCTCTTGCATGCCATGCAAGCGCTCTCCCAGCTGAGCTATAGCCCCATCAAGATGGTCCGGCTCAGGGCCGGTCCTGGGATGCTCCGAAGGCGCGTGCCCTGCGGAGTGGCGGCTTATTACTTCCGGTTTTCGGAGATAGCAAGCCTAAAAAATTCGGCCCGGAGAATTTTTTCCTCGCCGGGCCGAAATGCAGTCGTCAGACTTCGTCTTCGTCGCCGGTGACGCCGATGATGTCGCTCATGTCGTCATCGTCGTCGTCTTCGTCGGGCGTGAGGAAGGTGTCGTCATCGTCGTCGCCTTCGATTTCGACGTCGTCGTCGCCCATATCGGGGATGTCGTCGCCGCCGGCGGCGTCATCGGCATCCTCGAGCGAAACCAGTTCGACTTCGGTGTTTTCGGTATCGACTTCCGCGACCTCGTCTTCTTCGGCAACATCGGCGATCGCCGAGGTTTCCTCGAAAAAGGACAGGGGATAGGACTTGCCGGTATAAGGGGAAACGATCGGATCCCGGTTCAGATCATAAAACTTCTTGCCGGTTTCCGGATCGGTGCGCTTGGTTCCAAGTTCCGCTTTCGCCACTATAAGCCTCGTGAGAATGGCCGAATCCGCGATTCGGCAAAATGCCGTGCAAGCCGGCGTTCCATCGGAATTTATAAGCCGGTCCCCTTAATCGCTGTGGCTTCCCATGTCAAAGCCAAACTTTATCATCTCCGTGCGGCCGTTTTCGCCGGCTGGCGGATGACCGCTGACGGCGTTTGTGGTAACGAGCCGCGGCAGTAGAAGAAGCGCGCGAAGGCAGCAGCCGGCAAAACCGAAGCTTCGGAAGAAATGTGCTGCAGTTACAGGGGATTACGCGATGCACGGGTCTGCGCCGCAGGCTGCCGTCAACTTCGAGATCTTCCGGCCGCATTTCGGCAACACGGGCCCCTTCGCCCATCATCGCAGGATTGATTCGCATGGCAACCAAGAGTTTCACCATCGCCATCGACGGCCCGGCGGCGGCCGGCAAGGGGACGCTTTCGCGTCTTATCGCTGAACGATACGGCTTTCACCATCTCGACACGGGGCTCACCTACCGCGCCACGGCCAAGGCGCTGCTCGACGCCGGCTTGCCGCTCGACGACGAGGCGGTGGCGGAAAAGATCGCGCGGGAGGTTGAACTTGCCGGGCTGGATCGCGATATACTTTCCCGACACGAGATCGGCGAAGCCGCCTCGAAGATCGCCGTGATGCCGGCGGTGCGCCGGGCCTTGGTCGAGGCGCAGCGTCGGTTTTCGACGAAAGCGCCGGGGACAGTGCTCGACGGACGCGATATCGGCACCGTCGTCTGCCCGGATGCGCCGGTGAAGCTCTATGTGACGGCGTCGCCGGAGGTGCGCGCCAGACGACGTTACGACGAGATCCTCGGCAAGGGGGCGACGGCGGATTTCGAGGCGATATTCGAGGACGTCAAGCGGCGCGACGAACGCGACATGGGACGGGCCGACAGCCCTTTGAAACCAGCCGATGATGCGCACTTGCTTGATACGTCGGAAATGAGTATAGAAGCCGCGTTTCAAGCTGCTCAATCGATCATCGATGCGGTCTTGAATCGAAATGCCTAAATTCAAGCGATTTTGCGTGCTCAGAAGCATGGATCGCTTTACTGCAGCCTGAAATTCCGTCCAAGCGCCGGATTGCCTTCGTGAAAGAAGGCGGACTGGGTTCAGGCCCGTTCAACGCAAACCAACCGGCGCATACGTGAGCCTTGAAGCTATCGAAGGCCACGCAGGAGATTTTATGTCAGTAGCAACTCCCTCTCGCGAGGATTTCGCGGCCCTTCTCGAAGAGTCCTTTGCCAAGAACGATCTGGCTGAAGGCTATGTCACCAAGGGCATCGTCACGGGCATCGAAAAGGATGTCGCCGTTGTCGACGTCGGCCTCAAGGTCGAAGGCCGCATCGCGCTCAAGGAATTCGGCGCACGCGCCAAGGATGGTTCGCTGAAGGTCGGCGACGAAGTCGAAGTCTATGTCGAGCGCATCGAAAACGCGCTTGGTGAAGCCGTTCTGTCGCGCGAGAAGGCTCGCCGCGAAGAAAGCTGGATCAAGCTCGAAGCCAAGTTCGAAGCCGGCGAGCGCGTCGAAGGCGTGATCTTCAACCAGGTCAAGGGCGGCTTCACCGTCGACCTCGACGGTGCGATCGCCTTCCTGCCGCGTTCGCAGGTCGACATCCGTCCGATCCGCGACGTAACCCCGCTGATGCACAACCCGCAGCCCTTCGAAATCCTCAAGATGGACAAGCGCCGCGGCAACATCGTGGTTTCGCGCCGTACGGTTCTGGAAGAGTCCCGTGCCGAGCAGCGTTCTGAAATCGTTCAGAACCTCGAAGAAGGCCAGGTTGTCGACGGCGTCGTCAAGAACATCACCGATTACGGTGCGTTCGTCGACCTCGGCGGCATCGACGGCCTGCTGCACGTCACCGACATGGCATGGCGCCGTGTGAACCATCCGTCGGAAATCCTGAACATCGGCCAGCAGGTCAAGGTTCAGATCATCCGCATCAACCAGGAAACCCACCGCATCTCGCTCGGCATGAAGCAGCTCGAGTCCGATCCGTGGGATGGCATCCAGGCCAAGTATCCGGAAGGCAAGAAGATTTCCGGTACCGTCACCAACATCACCGACTACGGTGCGTTTGTCGAGCTGGAGCCGGGCATCGAAGGCCTGATCCACATCTCGGAAATGTCCTGGACCAAGAAGAACGTTCACCCCGGCAAGATCCTGTCCACGAGCCAGGAAGTCGAAGTCGTCGTTCTCGAAGTCGATCCGTCCAAGCGCCGTATTTCGCTCGGCCTCAAGCAGACGCTGGAAAATCCGTGGGCAGCATTCGCCCGCAGCCATCCGGCCGGCACTGAAGTCGAAGGCGAAGTCAAGAACAAGACCGAATTCGGCCTGTTCATCGGTCTCGACGGCGATGTCGACGGCATGGTGCACCTCTCCGACCTCGACTGGAACCGTCCGGGCGAACAGGTCATCGAAGAGTACAACAAGGGTGACGTCGTCAAGGCCGTCGTTCTCGACGTCGATGTCGAGAAGGAACGCATCTCGCTCGGCATCAAGCAGCTCGGCAAGGATGCTGTCGGCGAAGCCGCTGCATCGGGCGACCTGCGCAAGAACGCCGTTGTTTCCTGCGAAGTCATCGCGATCAACGATGGCGGTATCGAAGTGAAGCTCGTCAACCACGAGGACATCACTTCCTTCATCCGTCGCGCCGATCTCGCCCGCGACCGCGACGAGCAGCGTCCTGAGCGCTTCTCGGTCGGCCAGGTCGTCGACGCCCGCGTCACCAACTTCTCCAAGAAGGACCGCAAGATCATGCTGTCCATCAAGGCTCTGGAGATTGCGGAAGAGAAGGAAGCCGTCGCTCAGTTCGGTTCGTCCGACTCGGGCGCTTCGCTCGGCGACATTCTCGGCGCGGCTCTGAAGAACCGCGGCGGCGAATAAGCCTCGCTTCCTCTTTGAACTGAAGAACCCGTCGGAGCGATCCGGCGGGTTCTTCATTTTCAGGTGATGAAAACCGCTATTCCCAGCCGACCATGCGCTGATAGAGCGCGTAGACCGGATCGGCTGCCGTGTCCGGCCGATACGCCGACGGCTCGGTGTCGATCATCTTCGGCGTCCTGCGCTCGGGTGCCGCCTCCGCCAATTCAGTATCGGGCTCGGCATCCTCGCCGCCGGATTGCGCCTGCTGCTCGTCCTGCGGCGCACCGTCCTGTTGATGGTGATGCTGGTGGCTCGTTTCATCGGCCTTTTCGTTCGACGGCGTATCCTTGGCGAATTGATAAGGAAGCTGGGCATAGGCAAAGCCCTCCGGCACCCTCGCCGCAAGCGGCGCATAAGAAGCCTCGGCCATCTCGGGAAGCGGCATCGGTTGCGGCTGTGCGGCAATTTCTTTCGGCTGGCGAGCGGCCACAGCCGTGGCCCGGGTTTCCATCTGCGACGGGTGGGGCGCTGCGGACTGTCGAGCATCGGCGGCGGCGAGATCAGCCGGCTGTCTCGTCAAGGTCTCCTTCGCTTCGCTGATGACGGCCTCGTCGAGAATGACATCGACCTCCACCGCCGCCTCGACAGCACCGTCCTCCAGCACGTTTTCCAAGTCCTGCTCACGGATGATGGTGACGATCATCTCGGAGACCTCTTCGGTCATGGAGGCGACGATTCCCGTCCAGTTCCGGGGAATGATTGGATCGGCTTTTTCCGACGTTGCGCGAGGCTGAATGACCGGCGACTCCGTCACCTCGGCCGTGTCGTCACCCGCATCCGGCTCTGCCGACGTCGATTGCCGAGCTTCGACCTTCGGGGCAACCTCTGCTTTTGTCACCGAAGCGGAGCTAATCCGGTTTTCAGGCGGCGAATTTTCGGGGTCAGCGGCTTCCACGGCTGCGGCGATGACCGCCTCCTCGGTTGTCGGAAGCAGGGCGGTCTCGATCAATTTGCCGGCTGGTTCAGTTCGCTTTTCCGCCGGCTGGCGGATCGTGGCGGGCAGGCTGTCTTCATGCAGCTGGATCTCGGGCCGGGCCTCGGCACGCATCGGCGACGCGTCGTTCTGGCCATAGGAGCGGACGACGGCGCGGGCGGCGAGATCGCGATCCTTGTAACGCACTATTTCCAGATAGGCGATGACACGCGCCGCCTCAGGCCCCGCCGGGTTCTTCAGGGCTTCGGCGATCATCCGGAGCGGCAGGTTGTGACCTTGCTCAGTGAGCTGGCGTTCGACCTCATCGATTCTGGCGGCCGGCAGCCGCTGAATGGCGTCGGCAAGCCGAGAGGCGAAGGCCAGATTTGTCTCGTCTTCACGGCGATCGAGGGAAATGGAACGGCCGGCCGCATCGATGACATCGAAAAGGGCTTCGACCATGCGCTCGCGTGCCGCAAGGAGCAGGATATTGAGCTTGCCGGCAATGGCGGAATTCAGGTCGGCGGCTTCGACCGGGTTGACCGGCGCGGGGACAATCACCGAACGGTCAAGACCGCCGGCCACGATCGCCGCAGTCTGGCCCTGAGATGAAAAGCTTGCATTGGACGCTGCACGAACGGGGGTCAACATGGCATGCCCTTTCGTAAAGTGACGATGAAAGCAGGCTCTATGAAAGGACCGCGCTCATCCGGTCCCTTGCATCCCGAGCAGATCCTCCTGTCCGCATGACGCAAACGGCGCCATCGAATGCCTAAAAATTAAATCGAATATTAAGAAACAGAGATTAACGAATCGCTAACGCCGGCGGATCAGTTCATCCGCGACTGCAGACAGTGAAGATTGACGGCAATTCGTTCAGCTGTGAGCGAAGATATCGGCCTCTTCCCAGCCGAGCAGGTCGAGCTTGGCGCGGGTCGGCAGGAATGCGAAGCAGGCCGTGGCATGATCGAACCGGCCGTCGCGGATCAGGCGTGCCGTCAGCTTGTCGCGAAGCGCGTGCAAGTAAAGCACGTCGGAAGCGGCATATTCGAGCTGAGCCGGCGACAGCGTCTCGGCCGCCCAATCGGACGATTGCTGCGCCTTGGAGACATCGACATCGAGCATCTCCTTGAGATTGTCCTTGAGGCCGTGGCGATCGGTGTAGGTCCGGCAGAGGCGCGAGGCAATCTTGGTGCAGAAAACCGGGTTCGTCGTGACGCCGAAGGTATGGAAGAGCACGGCGATATCGAAGCGGCCATAATGAAAGATCTTCTGGTGCGTGGGATCTTCGAGAAGAGCGACCAGATTGGGGGCCTCTTTCTGGCCGGCGGCGATGCGGATGATGTCGGCGGTGCCGTCACCCGGAGAAAGCTGGACGACGCAGAGACGATCCCGCCGCGGCACCAGGCCCAGCGTCTCGGTATCGATCGCGATCGCGCCGGTGTAGCGGGCCGCGTCGGCCGCGGAAATATCGCCTTCGTGATAACGGATGGTGGCGGCCATGAGACTGTCTTTCGTTCGGATTCTCTCCACTGGCGCTATAGCGCAAAGGCACGCATTGCGAAACTGCTTCCTGTTGCGGCTGGTTCAGAATGTCGGCGGCGTGTTGATCCATAAAAGCACGGTTTCGCCATCGTGGCGGTTGCGCCAGGAATGGTAGCGGCAGCTTTCGAAATACAGTGAATCGCCCGGACCGAGATCGAAGAACTGGTCGCTGTCGAGCACCAGTTCCAACCGGCCGGACAGGACATGCATGAATTCCTCGCCTTCGTGGCGATAGGCACCCTCGCTGGCGGCGCCTGGCGCCAGCACGAAACGATGGCAATCCATCATTCGGCTGCCTTCGGCAAGCAGCTGCACCATAACCCCGGGGGTCGTTTCCGGCCAGGTGCGCCACTCGCCGGCGCGTATCACTGCCGGCACCTCCTCGCTTTCCTCGCCGGAGAGGCGGGAGACGGTGGTGGCGTAATATTCGGCGAGGTCGTGCAGCGTCTTGAATCCGACGCCCTGCGAGGTGCGCTCCAGCGTCGAGAGCGTCGAAGCGGTGATGCCGATATCGCTCGCCACCTGATCGAGGGTCTTGCCGGCGGCGTGGCGGAGGCTCCGCAGTTTCCGGCCGAGGCCGGAACCCTGGCCGGTTTCGACGCCGTCGGCGGAAGGTTCCTCGCCCTCCAGCGCCTCTCGGATTGCTGCCGGATTGAGACCGCGCTCGACCCGGTACCAGGAGATGCGCTTCAGCCGCGCCACGTCGTCGGCGCTATATTGCCGATGGCCGGTTTCGGAGCGGCCGGGAACGACCAGACCCTGGCTTTCCCAGAGGCGCAGCGTCGAGGCGGAGACGCCCGCCAGCCGCGCGGCCTCCGCCACCTTGTAGCGCACAGGCCCGTTGTCACTCATCAGCCAATACCCCGATTTTCGTTGCGCGAGCATTCATCAAATCGCGTGATGTTTGAAGCAAAAAATGCCGCTTGTTTTCTTGCAGAAAAAATGTAGGAATTTCCAGAGCATCTTACAGAAATTATGTAAGATAATTCCAGAATCTTCAACATGGGAACAGATCGATGACCGCGACAAGCCTTACCGACCGGAAGAACGCCGCGATTTCGCGCGGTGTCGGCATGACCACCCAGATCTATGCGGACCGCGCAGAGAATGCCGAAATCTGGGACAAGGAGGGCCGCCGCTATATCGATTTCGCCGCCGGCATCGCCGTGCTCAACACCGGTCACCGCCATCCCAAGGTCATTGCGGCGGTCAAGGATCAACTCGACCGCTTCACCCATACCTGCCATCAGGTGGTGCCCTACGAGAGCTACGTGCATCTCGCCGAACGGTTGAACGCGCTGGTGCCCGGCGATTTCGAGAAGAAAACCATCTTCGTCACCACTGGCGCCGAGGCGGTCGAGAACGCCGTCAAGATCGCCCGCGCCGCCACCGGCCGCTCGGCCGTCATCGCCTTCGGCGGCGGCTTCCACGGCCGCACCTTCATGGGCATGGCGCTGACCGGCAAGGTCGTGCCCTACAAGGTCGGCTTCGGTGCAATGCCGGGCGATGTCTTCCATGTTCCCTTCCCCGTCGAACTGCATGGCGTCTCCGTCGATCAGTCGCTTGCGGCGCTGAAGAAACTCTTCGCCGCCGATGTCGATCCGCAGCGCGTCGCCGCCATTATCCTCGAGCCGGTGCAGGGCGAAGGCGGCTTCTATCCGGCGCCCGTAGCGTTCATGAAAGCACTGCGCGAACTCTGCGACCAGCATGGCATCCTCTTGATCGCTGACGAGGTGCAGACCGGTTTTGCCCGCACCGGCAGAATGTTCGCGATGGATCATCACGAGGTGGCCGCCGACCTGACGACGATGGCGAAAAGCCTTGCCGGCGGCTTCCCACTTGCTGCCGTCACCGGCCGCGCCGAAGTCATGGACGCGCCGGGACCGGGCGGGCTCGGCGGCACATACGGCGGCAACCCGCTCGGCATCGCAGCTGCCCATGCCGTCCTCGACGTCATCGCGGACGAAGACCTCTGCAGTCGCGCCAACCAGCTCGGCGGACGGCTGAAGCAGCGGCTTGAATCCTTGCGCGAGAAGGTGCCGGAGATTGCCGATATTCGCGGACCCGGCTTCATGAACGCCGTCGAATTCAATGACCGGACGACGGGATTGCCGAGTGCTGACTTCGCCAACAAGGTGCGGCTGACAGCGCTCGACAAGGGGCTGATCCTGCTCACCTGCGGCGTCCATGGCAACGTCATCCGCTTCCTCGCGCCGATCACCATTCAGGACGAGGTATTTGGCGAGGCGCTCGACATTCTCGAGACGTCAATGCTGGAAGCAAGCACGGGCAAGTGACCGCATCGGAACCGCATTCAATTCCCAATGAGGATATGACATGGCTTTCACCACCGCACTGACAAAGCACGTTCCTTTCTCTTCTCCCTTGCTTCGCGACGCCGGCTACATCAACGGCGTCTGGACATCAGGCAATGCTGCTGGAACTTTCGACGTGCTCAACCCGGCAACCGGCGAGCTGCTCGCCTCCCTGCCCGATATGGGCGCAGCCGAAACGCGAACGGCGATCGATGCGGCCCATGCCGCCCAGCCGGCCTGGGCTGCCCGCCCGGCCAAGGAGCGCAGCGTCATCCTGCGCAAATGGTTCGACCTGATCGTCGCCAATGCCGACGAACTCGCGGCGATCCTGACGGCCGAAATGGGCAAGCCCTTCCCGGAAGCACGCGGCGAGATCCTTTATGCCGCCGCCTATATCGAATGGTATGCGGAAGAGGCCAAGCGCATTTACGGGGAGACGATCCCGGCGCCTTCCAACGATAAACGCATGATCGTCATCAAGCAGCCGGTCGGCGTCGTCGGCACGATCACGCCGTGGAATTTCCCGGCGGCGATGATTGCCCGCAAGATCGCGCCGGCGCTTGCCGTCGGCTGCACTGTCGTGTCGAAGCCGGCCGAGCAGACGCCGCTGACGGCGATTGCCCTTGCCGTGCTCGCCGAACAGGCCGGCATTCCCGCCGGCGTCTTCAATCTCATTGTCGGGCTCGATGGCCCGGCGATCGGCCGCGAGCTCTGCGGCAACGAAAAAGTGCGCAAAATCAGCTTCACCGGTTCGACCGAGGTCGGCCGTATCCTGATGCGACAATGTGCCGACCAGATCAAGAAGGTGAGCCTGGAGCTCGGCGGCAATGCGCCGTTCATCGTCTTTGATGATGCTGATCTCGACGCCGCAGTGGAGGGCGCGATCGCCTCCAAATATCGCAATGCAGGGCAGACCTGCGTTTGCGCCAACCGCCTCTATATCCAATCAAACGTCTATGACGCCTTTGCCGCCAAGCTCGCCGCCAAAGTCGCCGCAATGTCGGTTGGCGACGGGTTCAAGCCGGGTGTCGAGATCGGGCCGCTGATCGACGAGCAGGGGCTCGCCAAGGTGGAGGACCATGTCGGCGACGCGCTTGCCAAGGGCGCCAATGTTCTGACCGGCGGCAAGCGCCTCGACGGCACCGGCACCTTCTTTGCGCCGACAGTGCTGACCGGCGTGACCCGCGGTATGACGGTGGCGCGCGAGGAAACCTTCGGGCCGGTAGCGCCGCTCTTCCGCTTCGAGACGGCCGAGGACGTCATTGCTCAGGCCAACGACACGGAATTCGGCCTGGCCGCCTATTTCTATGCCGGCGACCTTAAGAAGGTCTGGCGCGTGGCGGAGGCGCTGGAATATGGCATGATCGGCATCAATACCGGCCTGATGTCGTCCGAGACAGCGCCTTTCGGCGGCATCAAGCAATCCGGCCTCGGCCGCGAGGGCTCCCGCCACGGCGCCGACGATTATCTGGAGATGAAATATCTCTGCATTGGCGGCGTCTGATCGGCCAGCCTCGATCCTTGACCAGGGTAGGTGCCGGTAGCGAGGAACACGGCCGGCATGCTGGTTTTCGTGTGGAAGCCGGTCGATCTCCGGCCGGGTATCCCGGACCGCGTACTTGAGCCTCTCTGTGTCGAAGAGGCTCTGTTGCTGGCGCGTCTCTAAGCGGACCGGGATTGACCTGGCCGAAGGCGCCGGTGCCAATAGTGCGTATCCGGCAGTGTTTCACGTTCTCAAAGTGCCGCCTGCGGTTGCCACGGGCTGACGACAGTTGCTCCAAGCGTGATCTCCCTTCTCAGTTTATTATGGGAAAACAGCTAGCCGACATGGACATTTTTTCGCGCGTGATCCAAGGCTATCGGAAGTAGCTCTACCCGTGGATGCGCCATGACGATTTTAAAGCGTTTACTTAAGCGTCCGCTCACATCGGCGGACCTGCACCGGCTGACCAGGCAAAACATGATGAAGCCGCCTTTACCAAAAGGAATGTATGAAGCCGCTGCGGGCCTTGTAGGAAAGTCAGGCCTCTCACTGTGGGATTACTGGCGCAAAACTTTTTCGATGCAATTGGACGAAATCGCTGCCCAGAAGACGTGGCAAGGTCAACGGGCAAGGCTCTTAGAGCTGTTCTTAGCTGAACAAGGATGGTGCGATATTTGGGCGTCCGCCAAAGACGTTGAAGCGCCGGTATGGGGACACCTAGTTTCCGAGGTGGAACCTTTCGCCGCCATTCCAAAAGAACATTGGAATGGGCTTTTGTCGCAACGGTACATAATCGCGTTGCTCAGCGTAGCGTGTTTGGAAGAGCTAGCAGCGAAAATCCATGCTTTCAACAGTGCCAAAAAACTAGAGCTACGACTGCACAGTGAATATTACAGGGAAATCCTGGGACTCGATCTAAAAACGAATACGATGGTCCATCAAATGGTCGGTTATGATGACGAAGGGGCGTTTGAGTTGGCGGGTCTGAAGGATGACATCATTAACCCGCTCATTGCCGACCAATATAAGTTACTGGATCTAGTGGCGGAGCAGATTGCGAATTCGCAAATTGATATCGTTTCGGTCAAAGAGAAAATCGACGCATTTGACGTGCGAAAACGCGAGCTCGTCGGTGTTTTTCTCGCCAATGCGCCCAAGAGCGCGTAACCTGATTTTCCTAAAAGTAGGCTTCAGGCGTAGCTGCAACCCTGCCACTGCGAGGCTCGGCGCAGCGCTTTCGTGACTGCTCTAAGTGTCCGGAGATTATGGCTTCGGAATACCTTGGAAGACTTGAGCTTCTTGATGAACGTAGCAGGCAAGCGGTCTTCCTCCGCGCCTCGTTAATAATGCGGCGGGCGGGTGATCGGGGGCGCGTCCAGCGACTGCTCCTCCAGCGACAGGAAGCGTTCCGTCAGCCGGTCCAGCTTGGTGCGCATCTGCTCCACGATTTTCCATTGTTCGGCGAGTTGATCGGAAAGCTCCTCGATCGTCTTTGCCTGATAGGCCAGCATTTCCTCCAGCCGGGTGATGCGGTTGGTCTCGTCGGACATCGATCCTCCTTTGCCGACACCGGCAGAATAGATGAGTTTTCCAAAGCGGAAATAGGCCGCCACGTCAATGTTTTCGACCGCCGGCGCGGCCATGCGCAAAACTGAACCGTTTGGTTACTAAAAGACCTTGCCGTGCCTGATGTTGTGGGGTAGTGCCCTATCCGTCAGGGAGGAATACTGATGGACGCAGGCAACGGCTTTCTTCATCCGGACCGGCTCTTTCCGGCCGACCCGGCGACACGGACCATCGCGCGGGACCTCTACGAGACAGTGCGCAATCTTCCGATCGTCAGCCCGCACGGGCACACCGAGCCATCCTGGTTCGCCGACGACAAGCCCTTCGAAGATGCGGCTTCGCTGCTGGTCATTCCCGATCATTATCTCTTCCGCATGCTGCACAGCGTCGGCGTCACCCTGGACCAACTCGGCGTTCCCAGGCTCGACGGCAAGCCAGTGGCCGAGGGCCGTGCCATCTGGCGGACCTTTGCCAAACATTACCATCTCTTCCGCGGAACGCCCTCGAGCCTCTGGGTGGACCACGCGATGTCAGTCGTGCTCGGCTGCACCGAGCCGCTGACGGCTGATAATGCCGACGCGCTCTACGATCACATCAATGCCCAGCTCGCCCGTCCCGAATTCCGCCCGCGGGCGCTGCATCAGCGATTCGGCATCGAAACGATCGCGACGACGGAAGGCGCGCTCGACCCGCTTGTCCATCACCAGAAAATGGCGGCGGAGGGCTGGATCGGCAAGGTCCGGACCACTTACCGGCCGGACAGCGTCACCGATCCCGATGCCGTCGGCTTCCGCGACAATCTCGTCAAATTCGGAGAGATCACCGGCGCCGATGTGACGCGCTGGGACGGCCTGATCGAGGCGCATCGGCGTCGGCGCGCCTATTTCCGCCAGTTCGGCGCAACGGCGACCGATCACGGCGTGCCCACGGCTTTCACCGCCGATCTGCCGCTTGCCGAAAAGCAGGCGCTGCTCGACAAGGCGTTAAAGGCCCCGCTTTCGGCTGTTGACGCCGAGCTCTTCCGCGGCCAGATGATGACCGAAATGGCCGGTCTTTCGGCCGAGGACGGCATGGTAATGCAGATCCATGCGGGCTCGAGACGCAATACCGACAGCGGGCTCTTTGCCACCCGCGGCCCCAATATGGGCGCCGATATCCCGACGCGCACAGACTGGGTCGGCGGCCTCAATGCGCTGCTTTCCAAATATGGCCATGCGCCGGGCCTGCGCATCTTGCTGTTCACGCTCGACGAGACGACCTATGCGCGGGAGCTGGCGCCGATGGCGGGCCATTGGCCCTGCCTGATGGTGGGCCCGCCCTGGTGGTTCCATGACAGCCCGCTCGGGATTCGCCGCTATCTCGACCAGGTGGTCGAGACTGCCGGTTTCGCCAATATGGCTGGTTTCAACGACGACACGCGCGCGCTGCTGTCGATCCCGGCCCGCCATGACGTCTGGCGGCGCGAAGTCTGCCGCTTCCTCGCTGGGCTCGCCGCCGAGCACCGGATTTCCAGGAAGGAAGCCGAGATTGTCGCGCGCGAACTCTCCTATGACAATGCAAAGAAGGCCTATAAGCTGTGAGCGATAGACTGCAGAACGTGACCGGCCTTGCGCCGACGGCGAAGCTTCCCGCCTATGACAGGAATGCGCTGAAGGCCGGCATCCTGCATCTCGGCCCGGGCGCCTTCTTCCGCGCCCATTTCGCACCCTTCACGGATGCTGCGCTTGCGGCCGCAGGCGGCGACTGGGGCATCGAGGTGGCGAGCCTGCGCACGCCCGACGTCGCGGACAATCTCTCCGCCCAGAACGGCCTCTATACGATGCTGATCCGCGACACGTCAGGCACCACGGCCGAAGTGATCGGCTCGATCCTGAAGGCGCATGTTGCGCCGCGCGATCCGGCCGGACTGCTGGCACGGCTCGAGGATCCCGCCATCCGCATCGTCAGCATGACGGTCACGGAAAAAGCCTATGGTTTCGATCCCGCAACCGGCGGCCTCGACCTCAAACATCCCGACATCGTCGCCGACCTCGCCAACCGGCATGCGCCGCGCGGCGTCATCGGTTATCTCGTCGAAGGCCTCGCACGCCGCCGGCAGAAGGGTGTAGCGCCCTTCACGCCGCTCAGCTGCGACAACCTGCCGAGCAATGGAGCGGTGCTGAGGCGACTCGTGCTGGAATTCACCTCACGCATCGATCCCGACCTGCATCGCTGGATCGAAGCGAATGTCCCCTTCCCGTCGACGATGGTCGACCGCATCACGCCCGCCAGCACCGAAGCGACGTATGCCGATGCCGAACGCCTGACGGGCCGCACCGATATGGCGGCGATCGAGACCGAGCCCTTTACGCAATGGGTCATCGAAGACCATTTCGCTAATGGTCGGCCGGCCTGGGAAAAGGTGCGCGGCGCGCTGATGGTCGAGGAAGTTTCGGCCTACGAAAAAATGAAGCTTAGGATGCTGAACGGCGCGCATTCGTTGCTTGCCTATCTCGGCTATATCGGCGGCTATGAATTCATTCGCGACGTGATGGATGATGCGGGCCTCGCCGCCCTGGCCTACCGCCACATGCACGCGGCCGCGAGAACGCTCGACGCCGTGCCGGGCATCAATCTCGACGATTACGCCAAGGAATTGATAGCACGCTTTGCAAACAAGGCGATCGCGCATCGCACCTACCAGATCGCCATGGACGGCACGCAAAAACTGCCGCAGCGCCTGCTGGAGCCGGCTTGCGAGGCGCTGGCCCATGGCGACAGGGCGGAGACCTATGCGATCGCCGTCGCGGCATGGATGCGTTATGCGATGGGCGAGCGCGGCAATGGCGAACGCTATGAGTTGCGCGATCCCCGCGCTCAGGAAATCGCCGCGCTGATTGCCGATGTCCCCCGCACCGGTCCGGCGATTTCGGCGGCGCTCTTCACCCTGCCCGGCCTCTTCCCGTCGGCTTTGACAAGATTCCGGGCCTGGACGCAGGATGTTTCGGACAAGCTCGAGATCTTGATCCAGGACGACCGGCTGCCGCTGTTTTGAGAGCTTGAAGGCTTTCAGCAAAGGGCTTGCCGTGTGGCACCCCCCTCTGCCCTGCCGGGCATCTCCCCCACAGGTGGGGAGATCGGCTGGGCCCAGCGGTTTCGCCAAACAACACCGCTTGGCAGTCCGTGAATTGCTGGAAAGGGACCGAGCGGTCGCCTCTTGCCGATCTCCACCCTTGTGGGGGAGATGCCCGGCAGGGCAGAGGGGGGTGTCCCACGGCACGCCGTCTCTTCGCGTCACTTCATGTCAGCCCTTCACGCGCGCCATCTCCGGATCATAGAGCGGCGCCAGCGACACCTTGCAGGGAATGCGTTCCCTTGCGACGTCGAGCTCATAGACGCCGGAGAGGACGAAATCCTCGGTCACCCCCTCGGGATTGCGGACGTAGCCGTAGCCGATCGCCTTCCCAAGCGTATAACCGAAGCCGCCGCTCGAGAGCCAGCCGACACGCTTGCCGTCGCGATAGATGGTTTCGCGGCCGAGCAGCACTGTATTGGGATCGTCGGGAACGAAGCAGCCAAGGCGCTTTTTCACGCCGTCCTTCAGCTGCCGCTCGATCGCCCCGCGGCCGCGGAAGGGGATGTTCTTGCGGATCTTCACCGCCCAGCCGAGGCCGGCTTCGACAGGCGTGTGATCGGGGCCGATATCGGATCCCCAGGCGCGATACCCCTTTTCCAGACGGCAGCTCTCGATGGCGCGATAGCCGGCATTGACAAGGCCGAATTCGCCGCCTGATGCCATCAGCACGTCATAGACTGTGGTGGCAAATTCGACTGGGACATGCAGCTCGTAGCCGAGTTCGCCGACATAGGTAATGCGCAGCGCGCGCACCGGGCAGCCCGATATGCCGATGGTCCTGACCTGGCCGAAGGGGAAGGCCGCATTGGAGACATCGGCGCCGGTCACGTTTTCGAGCACCGCTCGCGCATTCGGCCCCATCAGCGACAGAACGGAATAAGCTGACGTGACGTCGACAAGTTCGGCATGCATCTCGTCCGGAATATTGCGTGCGATCCAATCGAAGTCGTGGGTGGCAAAACCCGTGCCGGTGACGATGTAATATTCGTTCTCGGCGATACGGGCGACGGTCAGATCGCATTCGATGCCACCCCTGTCGTTCAGCATCTGGGTGTAGACGAGCGATCCCACAGGCTTTGCGACATCGTTGGAAGCGATCCAGGAGAGTGCTGCCTCGGCATCCCTGCCCTTCAGCACGAATTTGGCAAAGGAGGTCTGGTCGAAGATGACCGCCGCTTCGCGCACCGCCTTATGCTCGCGGCCGACGGCCTCGAACCAGTTCTGACGGCCATAGCTGTACATATCCCGTGGCTCTTCATTGGCGAAGAGATCGGCAAACCAGTTCGGCCGCTCCCAGCCGAGCTTCTCGCCGAAACAGGCGCCCTGTGCCTTCAGCCGGTCATAGAGCGGCGATTTGCGGCAGGGGCGGCCGCTCGAATGCTCCTCGAACGGCCAGGCCATGGTGTAGTGTTTGCCATAGGCTTCGAGCGTGCGGGTGCGCACCCAGTCGGTATCGAAATGCGGGCGTCCAAAACGGCGGATGTCGACCGGCCAGAGATCATAGGGCGGCTCTCCCTTCGTCACCCATTCGGCAAGCGCCATGCCGGCGCCGCCGGCAGATGCGATGCCGAAGGCGTTGAAACCAGCGCCGACGAAGAAATTCTTCAGCTCCGGCGCCTCGCCGAGAATAAAGTTGCCGTCGGGCGTGAAGCTTTCCGGGCCGTTCAAGAGCTGCTTGACGCCGACATTCTCCAGCGCCGGAACACGGCCGAGCGCCTGCTCCATGATCTGCTCGAAATGCTCAAAATTGCTGTCCAGCAGCGTGTAGTGGAAACCCTCGGGGATCGCATCTTTCGCCCAGGCAATCGGGTTCGGCTCATAGCCGCCCATAACGATACCACCGACCTCCTCCTTGTAATAGGTCAGGCGATCGGGATCACGCAGCGTCGGCAGGTTGGAAGGCACGCCGAAGGATTCGGTGATGATGTATTGATGCTCGACGGAGACCAGCGGCACGTTGACGCCGAAACGAGCGGCGAAGGCGCGCGACCATTGGCCGGCACAGACGACGACGCGCTCGCATTCGATACGCCCCTCTGCAGTGATGACGGCGCGGATTTTTCCCCTGTCGATTTCCAGGCCGAGGACTTCGGTGTCCTCGAAGATCGACACGCCTGATATGCGGGCGCCTTTGGCGAGAGCCTGTGTGATGTCGGAAGGGTTGGCCTGCCCATCTGTCGGAAGGAACGCCGCCCCCACCAGATCGTCTGTTGTCATCAGCGGCCAGAGATCGAAGGCTTCCTGCGGCGTCAGCAGCTGCATTTCGAGGCCGAAGGATTGGGCCGTGGTCGCCTGGCGTTTGACCTCCGTCCAGCGTTCCTCATTGCAGGCAAGGCGCAGGCCGCCATTCATCTTCCAGCCGGTGCCGAGGCCGGTTTCCGCCTCCAGCCGCTTGTAGAGATCGACGGAATAACCGAGCAGCTGGGTGATGTTGGCGCTCGTGCGCAGCTGGCCGACAAGGCCAGCGGCATGAAAGGTGGTGCCGGAGGTCAGCTTCTTGCGTTCCAAGAGGACGGTATCGGTCCAGCCGAGCTTGCCGAGATGATAGGCTGTCGAGCAGCCGATGATGCCGCCGCCGATGACCACGGCCTTTGCCGTCTTCGGTAATTGTCTCGTCATTTATTGATCCCGTGCAAAGGCTTGATAGGCGCGCTCGAAACGAGCGAGATTCTCGGCGGTATAGGCGGCATAGTCGAAATCGATCGTGGAATGGATTTCCGAAATCATGCTCCAGAGCGTCTCGCGCAGCAGCGAGGCGCATTTCATCGCGGCGTATCGTCTGATGAGATCATCGGTTGGCGGCCGCTCGAAATAGATTTCCAGCATCAGCCGCTCGGCCGATTCCGGCAGTTCGTTATTGGAGGCCAATCCACCAAGATCGAAAAGCGGCGTGTTGAAGCCCGCATAATCCCAGTCGATCAGCCAAAGCCGCTTGCCGTCATCGAGAAAATTGGCTGCGAGCAGGTCGTTGTGGCCGAAGGCGATGTCGAAGGGTCCTGCCGCTTCTTCCAGCGTCTCGGCCCTGGCGAGGAGTGTCGCAAGCAAGGGAAGGTAGGCGCTGCCCGCCGCCTTCAGGCTGGCGGCATAATCGCGGATCACGTGGAAAACCCAGAAGATCATCGCCGGGCCGCGAAAATGCCGGGCGATGTCGTGATGGCAGGCGCGCACCAGCGGGACCACGCGGGCAAGCATGTCAGGCGCCCTGATGTCCTCCGGGACAAGCGCCCTCGCCTCGACATATTCGAGCACCAGCACGCCGGCCGAATGATGGATGACGGCGGGCGACAGGCCGGCGGCATGTGCGGCGCGGCTGGCGGCAAGCTCGTTCTGACGGCTGATGTGATGGATCGGAATATCTGTGCCCAATCTCACCACGCAACGCGCGACGGCATCGCTGACCAGATAGTTCCTGTTGGTGATGCCGCCTGCTATCGGCGATATTTCGATCGAGCCCCGCCAGATGCCAAGCGCATGAATCCTATCCTCAGGCGTCATGCTCACCCCCTCCTTTCGGCCCCTTCCGAAAGATGGGACAGAGCAGGATCGGCTGTCAAGCAGCGGCGGCAGCGCTACGCGTCCTCCGGACTCGCGGGAGCGCTCCCGACGGTCAGATCGTTTTGCCGGCGGCGTCGAATACGTGGCAGCGGGCGGGATCGAAGAAAGTCTTCACATTGGCGCCCCGCTCGACCTTCTGCTGGCCGTCAAGGGCGATCGTCAAGAGCTGCCCATCCGGCGTCGTAGTGTAAAGCATGGTGGCGCCGCCAAGATTTTCGACGAGATCGACATTGACGGTCGAGAGCGTGATGGCGCCCTCTGTAAGCGAAAGATGTTCGGGACGAATGCCGAAGGTGACCTCCTGACCGGCCTCGCCTTTCAGCCGGCGCGGCAGGCGGACGGAGTTGCCGCAGACATGGATGCTGGTTTCGGCCTCGCCGACCTTTTCGATGCGGGCCTTGAGGAAGTTCATCTTCGGACTGCCGATGAAACCGGCGACGAAGCGGTTGGCCGGGTTGTTGTAGAGATCGAGCGGCGCCCCCACCTGCTCGATCCGGCCCGAATTCAGCACCACGATCTTGTCGGCCATCGTCATGGCCTCGACCTGGTCGTGGGTGACATAAATCATGGTATTGCCGAGCTGCCGATGCAGGCGGGAGATCTCGACACGCATCTGCACGCGCAACTCGGCGTCAAGGTTGGACAGCGGCTCGTCGAACAGGAAGATGCGTGGTTCGCGCACGATGGCGCGGCCGATCGCGACACGTTGGCGCTGGCCGCCGGAGAGTGCCTTCGGCTTGCGTTCGAGAAGCTTCTCGATCTGCAGGATTTCGGCGGCGCGTTTCACCTTCGGCTGAATCTCGGCCTTCTTGTAGCCCGCCGTCTCCAGGCCGAAGGCGAGGTTCTTGTAAACCGACATGTGGGGATAGAGCGCATAGGACTGAAAGACCATGGCGATACCGCGCTTGGCCGGCGCCACTTCGTTCATGCGCTCGCTGTCGAGCAGCAGCGCCCCACCGGTGATTTCCTCGAGGCCGGCGATCATGCGCAGCAGAGTGGATTTTCCGCAGCCCGAGGGGCCGACGAAAACGACGAATTCGCCGGGATCGATCGTCAGGTCGATGCCATGGATCACATCGAAGGCGCCGTAACGCTTCTCGACCTTCTGAAGAACGACACTGGTTGCCATCGTCTCAAAACCTCTCTTGGCGGTTACTTCCGGTTACTTGGTTCTTGCGCGCCAATCGGCGTATTTCGGACTGTCGGGACCGACCGGCAGCGGCACTTCGGCGCCGCTGTCGGAAGACTGGTAGATGGCGGTGACGAGTTCAAGCGCACGGCGCGCATCCGTCGTAGTCACCGGCAGGGGTCCAGTGCCGCTGAGGAAGGCGTGGAACTGACCCATCTGGGTGGTGAAGCGCGGCGCAACGGGCTGCCAGTCGCCGACCACGCGATCGATCTTTTCCTGAACGTCGTCATTGGCGGCGATGATCTTCCAGGGATCCTTGCCCGGCGTATAGGGTTCGTGCGTGCTTTCGAAGGTGACATTCTCGAAATGCAGTCTCAGCCGGCTGATCTGTTCCTGCGAGCCGAGCGTGCAGGACAGCGAGACGAAGGCGCCGTTTTCCATCAGCAGGCTGGCGGAGGCACAATCCTCGACCTCGATATCATTGACGCGGGTGGCGACGCGGCCGAAGACCCTTGCCGCTGGACCCATCAGATGCATCAGCATGTCGTGCAGGTGCAGGGCATGGGTGACGAGCACGCCGCCGAGTTCGGTCGCCCATTTGCCGCGCCAGGGCACGGCGTAATATTCGGGCTTGCGCAGCCAGAAGGTTTCCACGGAAGCCGTATAGGGCTTGCCGGCAATGCCGGCATCGATGATCCGTTTGGCCTTCTGGATGCCGTCGCCGTAGCGGTACTGGAAGATCGGCATCAGCACGCCTTTGGCGGTCTTTTCCGCTTCCATGATCGTATCGACGCCGGCTAGCGAGCCCGTCAGCGGCTTTTCGCAAACGACATGCTTGCCGGCACCGAGAGCGGCGACCACCTGCTCCAGATGAATGCCGGGAGGGGTGCAGATATCGATGATGTCGATCGTTTCGTCGGCCAGCAGCGTCTCGAAAGAGGTGGTGCGGCGTTCGATGCCGAACTCGTCGCCGACGGCAGCCATGCGTTCTTCGTTCAGATCGCAGATCGCCGCCACCTTGAACTTATCGGAATGCGGCAGATAGCCTTCGACGATATGCGAACGGCCAATGCCGCAGCCGACGATCGCGACGGTCTTGATGCTCATGTCACTCTTTTCCATTGCCGCCATCAGCGTTTCATGCCGGTCGTGGCGATGCCTTCGATCAGCAGGCGCTGGAAGAACAGGAAGAAGAAGAAGACCGGCACCAGCGTCAGGGTCGACATGGCGAACAAGCCACCCCAATCCGAGGCGCTGGTCGAATCCACGAAGGTGCGCAGGCCAAGCTGGATCGTGTAGGTGTTCATGTCGTTCAGGTAGATCAGTGGTCCGAAGAAATCGTCCCAGGTCCAGATGAAGGAGAAGATGGCGGCCGTTGCCAGCACCGGCAGCGACAGCGGCAGCATGATCTTCCAATAGATCCGCCAGGCGCTGCAGCCGTCCATCATCGCCGCCTCGTCGAGTTCGCGAGGGATGCCGCGGAAGAACTGCACCATCAGGAAGATGAAGAAAGCATCGCTTGCCAGGAACTTCGGTACGACGAGCGGCAGGATGGTGTTGACCCAGCCAAGATTGAGGAAGAGCACATATTGCGGGATCAGCGTCACGTGATAGGGGATCATCAGCGTGCCGAGCATGATCGCGAACCAGAAGTTCCGGCCGGCAAAACGCAGCCGCGCAAAGGCGAAGGCCGTCAGCGAGCAGGCGATGACATTGCCCGTCACGACCAGCAGCGAGATGACGAGCGAATTCCAGAAGAACCGGCCGAAGCTGACGTCGAGGCCGACCCAACCGCGTGCATAAGACGAGAAATCGATCGACGACGGAATGAGCGAGGTCGACGAGAAAATCTCGGTTTCCGGCCTGACCGATGCCGAAACCATCCACAGCAGCGGATAGACCATGAGAAGCGAAGCGGCGATCAGCAGGGCGTGGACAATGAGCGACACGGGCAGGCTGCGTTTGGTGATGTCCGATGGCGGCCTGGCCGCGGTGACGGAAGCGGTCATCTCAGTCATCGTAGTGCACCCAATAACGCGAGCTTAGGAAAGAGAAGGCGGTGAAGATCGCGATGATCACCACCAGGATCCAGGCAAGCGCCGAGGCATAGCCCATACGGAAATTGCCGAAGGCCTCCTGATAGAGGTAGAGCGTGTAGAACAGGGTCGAGTTGATCGGGCCGCCCGTACCGCCCGATATGATGAAGGCGGGCGTGAAGGCCTTGAAGGCTTCAATCGTCTGGACGACGGCGTTGAAGAAGATCACCGGTGTGAGAAGCGGCAGCGTGATCTTGTAGAACTGCCGGAATTTCGAGGCGCCGTCGAGGCTGGCGGCCTCATACATATCCTGCGGGATCTGGCGCAGGCCGGCGAGGAAGATGATCATCGGCGAACCGAACTGCCAGACGGACAGCGCCACCAGCGTATAGATCGAATAATTCGGATGCGAGATCCAGCTCGGCCCCTCGATGCCGATCTGGGCGAGGGCGGCGTTGACGAGGCCGTCGCTGGCGAAGAGCTGGCGCCAGAGCACGGCGATGGCAACGCTGCCGCCGAGCAGCGATGGCAGATAGAAGATGGCACGGTAGATGGGCAGACCGCGCAGGCCGCGGTTCAGCGCCATGGCGACCAGCAGAGCGAAGGTCAGCTTGAACGGCACCGAGAAGACGACATAGGTCAGGGTGACATGCATTGCGGCGGAGAATTTCGGATCCGCCGTGGCGATGCGCACGTAATTCGCAACTCCCACCCACCGCGGCGACTGCAGCATGTCGAAGTCGGTGAAGGACAGGTAAAGCGAAATCAGGGCCGGCCCGAGCGTCAGCCCGAAAAAGCCGATGAGCCACGGAAGGAGGAAGAGATAGCCGGGAGCATTGGCATTCCAGAGACGCCTGAAGCGTCCTTCGGCCACGGCCCCCTGATATCTCTCCACTGGTATGGCCCCTGCGGGCGTGCGCATCGCATTGCTCATACGGCATCAGCCTCTTGCGAGAATCTGCGTAATTTCAGTGACAAGCTGCTTGCCGCCGTCGGAAGGAGAAAGTTGTCCGAAACCGACCTGTTCGGCAATGTTGCGCAGCATCAACTCACCTTCGCCGGCACCGGCCGGCGGCGGCGGCGGCAGTTTGCCGGCGAGATCGCCAAGGCCGCTGACATAGGCCAAGGCAAGCTTGCCGTTGTCGTCGAGCTTCGCCGCGACGACCTCGCGCATGGCGGCCGATTCCGGAATGCCGCGCTCGACATCCAGGAGCAACACAGCCTCGGGATTCTTGACGAAGAAGTTGATGTAATCAACCGCCAGATCGATCGACTTCGACTGCGCCGAGACCGAGAAGAACATCGAAGGCTTGCGATAATGGCCGCCCTTCGAGTCCGGCTTGATGCGCATGTAGTTGGTGAGCGCCAGCTTGTCCTTGTTCATGGCCTGATAGGCGACGAACTGGTTGGAATGGGCAAAACCGGCGGCAGCCTTGCCGAGCGACACCGTGTTGGTTTCGATATCGTTCTTGTCGAGAGCCTGGATATCGGCAGGGACGCAGGCGCCGGCCGCACGGAACTTGGCCCACATGTCGTACCATTCCGATGCGTCGTCCACACCGAAACCGATCTTGCCGTCGGCGGTATAGAGCGCCTTGCCGCGCTGGCGCAGCCAGTTTTCGAACAGCGGTTCACCGCCGCTGCCGTCGGCGAGGCCGAACATGCCCTTGCGCTTGCCCGCCTTCGTGATTTCCGCACCCATGCGGGCGAATTCATCCCAGGTGGTCGCCTGCGTCGGCAGATCGACGCCGGCCTCTTTGAAAGCCGTTGTGTTCAGCACCGTTGCAGCCGAATTGGCGCCCAGGCTGACGCCATAGAGGTGGCCGTCGACGCTGCCGCCTTCGATCTGCGCCTTGTCGAAATCGTCGAGATTGAGCTTGGCCGGCATATAGGATTCAAGCGGTGCGAGCGCGCCGCGCCGGGCGTATTGAACAATGTAGCGATAGTCCATCTGAATGACGTCGGGCGCGTTGCGGCCCGCGACCTGGGTCGCCAGACGCGGCCAGTAATCGCCCCAGCCGAGGAATTCGCCGGTGATCGAGGTGCCCGGGTTCTTCGTCTGATAGAGCTGCGACACCTTGTTGGTGCGGTCGGCGCGCGGCTGCGAGCCCCACCACAGGAGACGCAAGCGCGTTTCCTGTGCCAAGGCGCTGGTTCCGAGCGCCGAAAGCGACAGAAGCGCTGCGCTTCCTGCAACGAAATTACGTCTGCTAACACGTAGAGTCATTTTTTCCTCCTCCAAAGGGAAGCGCCTCCACACGCTTCCGATTTAGTTTTGCTTGCGCAAATAACTAATTGGTTACAAGCTACGGGCAAAGCGGCAAGCCTGTCAAGCGGTGTCGGTCAGAGCATGATGTCGAAAGCGTTAGAGGTTCTCGGCGACTCATGCTTTCAGCATTCCGTTCCAGCGCGCCGCCCTTCCAAATTCGGTTTTTACAATTTCGCACCGAAGGCTTATGAGCGCAACACGTGAAGACAGGGGTGGAGCGATGCACGACAGCGGGGAAAACAGAGAAAAGAAGCCGGCCCGGCGACCTTCGACGGAGCGGACGGCCCAACGCGATCCGGAGCGGACACGCGCCGCCATCCTCGAGGCAGCAACCCGCGAATTCGCCGAAAACGGCATGGGCGGAGCCCGTGTCGACGCCATCGCCGAACGTGCCGGCACCAACAAACGCATGCTCTACCACTATTTCGGCGACAAGGAGCAGCTCTACCTTAAGGTGCTCGAAGAGGCCTATGTCGGCATCCGCACGGCGGAACGCGCGCTGCATATCGGCGACCGCAGCCCCGAGGAAGGCATCGGCGAACTGGCGCTCTTCACCTGGCGTTATTTCCTCCAGCATCCGGAATTCCTGAGCCTGCTCGGCACCGAAAACCTGCATCGTGCCCGATGGCTGCGTCAGTCCATCCGGCTCAAGGAACTGCATTCGCATCTGATCGGCGAGCTTTCCCAAGTGCTCGAGCAGGGCAAGAAACAGGGTGTTTTCATCGAGACTGCCGATCCCCTGCATGTCTATCTGACGATCGCCTCGCTCGGCTATTTCTATCTTTCCAACCAGTATACGCTTTCGACGATCTTCGGCCGCGACCTGATCGAGCCGGCCAATCTCAATGCCTGGGAGAGGCATATCGTCCACGTCACCCTCGCCTCGATCAAGCGCTGAATAGCGAAAGCAGGATTTGACTATTGACAGGCTCGCCGCTCTTCTGCCATCAAGTAACCGTTTAGTTACCGGCTTGGGAGGGCCGGGCCAGGACGCCCGCTCCCGCAGAAGAAGATTGCAGGGAGGAAAACATGGCACGCTTGGGGATCATCTTGCACGGCGTCACCGGTCGCATGGGTTACAACCAGCACCTGGTGCGCTCTATCCTGGCCTTCCGCGACCAGAGCGGCATCACGTTGAAATCGGGAGAAAAACTCGACATCGACCCGATTATCGTCGGCCGCAACGGCGCCAAGATGGAAGAGCTGGCGAAGAAGCACAACATCAAGCGCTGGTCGACCGATCTCGATGCTGCGCTCGCCAATCCCGACGACACGATCTTCTTCGACGCCGGCACGACGCTGATGCGCGCCGAGCTCCTGTCGAAGGCACTCGACGCCGGCAAGCACGTCTACTGCGAAAAGCCGATTTCGGACGATCTGCAGGTGGCGATCGACCTTGCCCGCAAGGCGCGCCGCTCCGGGCTCAAGCACGGCGTCGTGCAGGACAAGCTCTTCCTGCCGGGCCTGCGCAAGCTGGCGCTGCTCAGGGATTCAGGCTTCTTCGGCAAGATCCTCTCGGTGCGCGGCGAATTCGGCTACTGGGTTTTCGAAGGCGATTGGGGCGTACCGGCCCAGCGCCCCTCCTGGAACTACCGCAAGGGCGATGGCGGCGGCATCATCCTCGATATGCTCTGCCACTGGCGCTACGTGCTCGACAACCTGTTCGGCGAAGTAAAGGCTGTCTCCTGCCTCGGCGCCACGCACATTCCGCGGCGCATCGACGAGCAGGGCAAGCCTTATGATTGCGACACGGACGATGCGGCCTATGCGACTTTCGAGCTCGAAGGTGGCGCAATCGCGCAGATCAACTCTTCCTGGGCGGTGCGCGTGCGGCGCGACGATCTCGTCACCTTCCAGGTCGACGGCACCCATGGTTCAGCCGTCGCCGGCCTGACGAAATGCTGGAGCCAGCATCGCGTCAACACGCCGAAGCCGGTCTGGAACCCCGACCAGCCGCAGACGATCGACTTCTACAAGACCTGGGACGAGGTTCCCGATACGCAGGCCTTCGACAACGGCTTCAAGGCGCAGTGGGAAATGTTCATTCGCCATGTCGTCGAAGATGCGCCGTGGCCCTACGGGCTGGAAGCCGGCGCCAAGGGCGTGCAGCTTGCCGAGCTCGGGCTGAAATCCTGGGCCGAACGCCGCTGGCTCGATGTCCCCGCACTGGAGTTCTGAGCCGTGACAATGATCAATCTCCCCCTCGACGGCAAGATCGTTCCCTATACGCTGACCGGTACGCCAATCGAACTCAAAAAGCGGGACGCCAAGAGCTTTCCGCGCATCGCCTTCGCCGCCGCCCATGTCGTCGCCGATCCGCTTGCCGACAATGATCCCTGGCTGACGCCGGCGATCGACTGGGAGCGGACGCTCGCCTTCCGCCACCGACTCTGGGATCTCGGCCTCGGCGTCGCCGAAGCGATGGATACGGCGCAGCGCGGCATGGGCCTCGGCTGGCCGGAGGCGCGCGACCTGATCCGCCGGGCGCTTGCCGAAGCGGCCGACCGCAAGGACGCCTTGATTGCCTGCGGCGCCGGCACCGATCATCTGTCGCCCGGTCCCGATGTGACCGTCGACACGATCATCAGGGCTTACGAAGAGCAGATTGAAACGGTGGAGGCGGCCGGCGGCCGCATCATCCTGATGGCGAGCCGGGCGCTTGCCGTCGCGGCAAAAGGGCCGGACGACTATATCAGGGTCTATGACCGCATTCTTCGCCAGGTCAGGGAACCCGTTATCATCCACTGGCTCGGAGAAATGTTCGACCCGGCGCTCGAGGGATACTGGGGCAACGGCGACCACCTCAAGGCAATGGAAACCTGCCTTGGCGTGATCGAAGCCAATGCCTCAAAGGTCGACGGCATCAAGATCTCGCTGCTTTCCAAGGAGAAGGAAGTGACGATGCGCCGGCAACTGCCGAGATCCGTGCGCATGTATACCGGCGACGATTTCAACTATGCGGAACTGATCGCCGGCGACGAAGAAGGCCATTCGGACGCGCTGCTCGGCATCTTCGATGCGATCGCGCCGGCGGCTTCGGCTGCGCTCGACGCGCTCGGCCTCAAGAGCAATCACGAGTTCTTCGATCTGCTGGAGCCGACCGTGCCGCTGTCGCGCCACATCTTCAAGGCGCCGACCCGCTTCTACAAGACTGGCGTCGTCTTCCTCGCCTATCTCAACGGGTTGCAGGATCATTTCACCATGGTTGGCGGCCAGCAGAGCACGCGTTCGCTGACGCATCTGGCTGAACTTTTCCGCCTGGCCGACAAGGCGCGCGTTCTTGCCGATCCGGAGCTCGCGACTGATCGCATGAAACAGGTGCTTGCCGTCCACGGCGTTCACTGAGTGCCGGTGCGGCTATGGGAGAGAAATGACATGCAGGTCGAAGGACTTTCGATCAATCTGGCGACGATCCGCGAGCAATGCGGCTTTGCCGAGGCCGTCGATATCTGCCTGAAGCACCGCATCACGTCGATCGCGCCCTGGCGCGACCAGGTTGCCAAGGCCGGTCTCGACGAGGCGGTGCGAATCGTCAAGTCGAACGGCATCAAGCTGACCGGCCTTTGCCGTGGCGGCTTCTTTCCGGCGGCAAACGAGGCCGACTGGCAGAAGAACCTCGATGACAACAGGCGTGCGATCGACGAGGCGGCCGCCTTTTCCGCCGATTGCCTCGTGCTGGTGGTCGGTGGTTTGCCGGGTGCTTCGAAGGATATCGTCGCGGCTCGTCAGATGGTATTCGACGGCATTGCCGCCGTGCTGCCGCATGCGCAGGCCGCCGGCGTGAAGCTCGCCATCGAGCCGCTGCACCCGATGTATGCCGCCGACCGCGCCTGCGTGAACACGCTCGGCCAGGCGCTCGACATGTGCAATGAGCTCGGCGAGGATGTCGGCGTGGCGATCGACGTCTACCATGTCTGGTGGGATCCCGATCTCCCCAACCAGATTGCCCGCGCCGGCCGCATGAACCGTATCTTCGCCCATCACATCTGCGACTGGCTGGCGCCGACGAAGGACATGCTGCTCGACCGCGGCATGATGGGCGATGGCGTCATCGACCTCAAGGGCATAAGACGGATGATCGAAGCCGCCGGTTTCTTCGGCGCGCAGGAAGTGGAGATCTTTTCGGCCGAAAACTGGTGGAAGCGTCCGGCCGACGAGGTGATCGCCACTTGCGTCGAGCGCTTCCGGAGCTGCTGCCAGATCTGATTCTAGAGCATTTCCGTTTTTCTTCGAAACACGAAAATGCTCTATCTCTTTGTCTTTACGCAATTCCGGACGCAAAAACCGCTGCACACTTTTGCTGGAATTGCTCTGAAATCCAATTGTTTCATCACGTATGGAAAGAGGAATCATTCGATGGAGAAACGCCGTTTTGCCCTGATCGGCACCGGTAACCGCGGCACCACCATGTGGGGCAAGGACCTGCTTGCCGGCTGGCGCGAACATGTCGATCTCACAGCCATCGTCGAAAAGAACTCGCTTCGCGGCGAGCGCGCCCGCAACATGATCGGCAGCAATGCGCCGCTCTATGCAAACATCGATTCCATGCTTGCCGAGCAGAGGCCGGATCTCGCCATCGTCTGCACGCCTGACCATACGCATGACGATATCATCGTGCGGGCGCTGGAATCCGGCATCGACGTCATCACCGAAAAGCCGATGACCACCTCGGTGGAGAAAATTCGCCGGATTCTCGACGCCGAAAAGCGTACCGGTCGCCGGGTCGACGTCTCCTTCAACTATCGCTATGCGCCGACGGCCGCGAAGATCAAGGAACTGCTCAATGCCGGCGAGATCGGCCGGGTGACCTCGGTCGACTTCCACTGGTATCTCAACACCAAGCACGGCGCCGATTATTTCCGCCGCTGGCATGCCTACACAGAAAATTCCGGCAGCCTGTTCGTCCACAAGGCCACCCACCACTTCGACCTGCTGAACTGGTATCTCGACAGCGATCCCGAGGCCGTCACCTCTTTCGCCGATCTGCAGAACTACGGCCGCAAGGGCCCGTTCCGTGGACCCCGCTGCAAGCTCTGTCCGCATGCGCAGGAATGCGACTATTATCTCGATATCGAAAAGGATCCGTTCCTCGATCAGCTCTACGAAGATCCTTCGAAGATCGACGGTTATTTCCGCGATGGCTGCGTCTTTCGCGAAGATATCGACATCCCCGACACGATGGTCGTGTCCATCCGCTACCGCAACAACGTCCATGTCTCCTATTCGCTGAACACCTTCCAGCCGATCGAGGGCCATCACCTGGCCTTCAACGGTACGAAGGGACGCATCGAGCTTCGCCAGTATGAGGCTCAGCCCTGGGAGGTGCCGAGGGAAGACACCATCCTTCTCATCCGCAATTTCCCGAATGGGAAGGAGGCGGTGGAGCGCATCGTCGTGCCGCATTTCACCGGCGGCCATTACGGCGGCGACGACCGGATGCGCAACATGATCTTCAAGCCTGACATGGAAGATCGGCTCGGCCAGCGCGCCGGCACACGGGCGGGCGCCATGTCCGTGCTCTGCGGCATTGCCGCGCTGACGAGCTCGCGCACCGGCAAGGTGGTCGATATCGCCGAACTCATGCCCGAACTTGCCAATGACGGTTCGCCCAATTCGTTGAGAACACCACGCTGACCGCATGGCCAGCGCGATCGCGCGCGTCAGGCGATGTTTTCGAGATCCTGCCGGCGGATCTGGTAGAGCAACGGCCGGCCGGTCACAAAACGCTCAACCTCGTCCGCCGCCATCTCCCCGAGACGCGCCCGTTCCAGGCCTATGGCGCCGGCAATATGGGGTGTCAGGAAAACGTTCGGCAGATCGTAGAACACCGAACCCACCTCCGGAATTTCCGGATCGGTCACATCGATGACCGCATCGATGCGGCCGGTCTTCAGCTCCGAAAGCAGGGCTGCCTCATCAATGAGGATGCCGCGCGCGGTGTTGATAAGCGTTGCCCCGTCCTTCATCAGCGACAGTCTTCGCGCATCGATCATATGCTGCGTCGACGGCAGTGACGGCGCGTGCAGGGAAACGATATCGGCTCGGCCCATCAATTCGTCGAGATCGACCTTTTCCGCTCCCAATCCGGCGGCCTCGACGGCATCGAGCATGGGATCGAACAGCAGCAGCCTGTAATCGAAGGGTTTCAGGAGCTCGATCACGCGCCTGCCGATGCGCGAGGCGCCGACGATGCCGAGGGTTCGTCCATAATTGCCGATCGCTTCCCGCTGCATCGGATAGGTCCGATCGCGATTGCGGTCGCCGACGTAGAGGTCGCGGAAACGGAAGGCGCGTTTGCCGGCGAAGAGGATCGCAGCCAGCGTGAATTCGGCAACGGGCACGGCATTGGCCTCGGCCGCGTGGCTGACCGCTATGCCGGCTTCGAAGATGGCGTCGTCAATGATGCCCTTCACCGTCCCCGCCGCATGGACGACGAGACGAAGCCGCGGCGCGGCCGCGGGGATCTCAGGCCCGACATAGGGCACACCCCAGCCGGTGATCAGGATCTCCGCTTCTGAAAGCAGGCGTCTTGCCCGCGCGTCGTCCAGCCGCTGCAGCGGCTCGGGATCGAGCAGGCGCCCGATCGTATCGAGCCGGCGCAGGATCTCATCGGGCAGGACATGCTCCGTGCGCGACGGCTCCATGGCAAGGACGATGGCCGGGCGGCTCATGGCATCTGACCCGGCGCTTCGATGGCGCTGACGGTTACACCCTTTTCCCGCGCCAGGGCCTCCAGCGCCGCAATATCAGGCGCTTTCGGCGGTCGCGTCCAGGCCGACGAGACGGCAGCCGGATCGTCGAGCGCCAGCACCGCCGTCACCAGGATGGTCTCACCGGCCGGAATCTGCCCCCGCAGTTGCGGCACGATGGTCTTCGCGACGATCACATTGGTGTTGGGCTGGGCCTTCTGCGCGAGTCCGACACGTTTGACCGAAGAGCCGAGATCGAGAATGCCGGTGAAGTCGGCTTCGCCGATGGCATAGGCTGCCCCCTCCGAGGCCGACAGCCTATCCTGCTCGAAGTCGCGGCGGCCGATGGCAAAGCCGCCTTCGGCAATCCGCAGCGGCCGGCCCGACCTGATCCGGTGGAGGCGGATATGCCAGGGGGCGGCGGGCACGAGCCAGGTTTCGACTTCGGTATCGGGAAAGGGCGACCATTTCGAATGAAGCACATCACCCGCGAGCCGGGCCTCCTCATTCGTTTCACGCACGCGGTAGTGCAGGCCGTCATCGCTGAAGGCCAGCATGGAATCGAAGGCGGCCAGCGCAAAACCGCGTTCGTCGGATTCGACGCTGAAGCCGTATCGGCTCGAATATGCGAATTTCGCGTATTTCTCGGTGCCGAAACGCATCTGCAGGTTTTCCTGGCCGGAAGATAGCGCCACGACATCGCCGCCTGCCCGCATGAGGACCATGCCGGGATGGCGCTGGGGAACGACCTCGGGCGTGGGCTCCGGCGCCTTCTCGCTGGCGCTCCAGAAGGGATGATCTGCCGCGATCGCCAGCGGCAGGAAGGCCTTCAGGGCCCAATAAGGCGAGCCGGCGGAATTGTAGCTTTCCGACATCAGCAGGTTCGGGTAGCCGAAACCGATCGAGAGAGCGCCGTCGCGATCGGCGATCGGCTTGTCCCTCCACCAGCGCAGATGCTGCAGGCAGAGATGCTTGACCTCACCCCAGGGCAAAGCCTCGACATCGGCAAAGGCGAGCGCCGACCAGAAGCCGGCGCAGGCAAAACGGTAGGTCAGGCTGCGGCCGAAGGGAATCGTCGCGCCGTCGGCGGCAAACCAGTGGCGGAAATCCCGGGCGAAGAGGATGGCGCGCTCGCGATAGCGTTTCGCATAATCGTCATCGACGAGCTTCGAATAGATCAGCCCATAGAAATGCATGGCAAAGGGAATGTAGTGGTCGATACGACGCACGTTTCCGTCGCGATACCAGCCGTCGCCGATATAGAAGCCTTCGAGCTCCTGTAGATATTGCCGCGTCAGGCGGCGGTCGAAATCGACGCCGAGACGATCCAGCGCGATATCGACGAAGATGCGGAAAAATTTCCAGTTGTTGTCGGCATAGTCGAACTGCCTGGCATGTTTGAGATAGGCGACGACATTGCTGCGGGCGCGCGCATCGAGCGGCTCCCAGATCTTTTCCGGCACCAGCGCCAGGGCAAAACCAAGGGCAGCAAGCTCGACCATCCGCTGATCCCGGCCATTGACCGTTCCCCAATATTCGGGATGGGCGGGGTCGGTGCCGTTTGCGAGACCTTCGGCAAATCGATACCAGTGGGCGAAGTCGCCACCGCCGGCGCCAAAAGGCGCCAATCCCCAGAGCGGGCGGGCAAAACCCTCGAGATCGGCGGCCGCCCGATCGAAGTGGGCGGCGGCGCCATTGAGCCTGACGCGGGCATTGCCCTGTGAAAAGCAGGGAAGCAGCGGATCGAAGAGAGCGAGCAGAGCGCGGCTCATATCGGCGCGGGTTTCAAGCGAATTGCCGGCAAGTGGATTGGCGCTGGCGGGCTCGTAAGTCATCGGCACCTCTTACGGTTTCTCGGCATTGGCAACGCTCCCTCCCGGAACGGGAACGACCGCCTGGCAGATGTGGCGCGCAGCCGCAGTCCTGTTACGGAAACGGGACAACATCAGCGACACGGCCTCGCGCCCGAGGGCAGCCCGGTCGACCCGCATGGTGGAAAGCCGCGGATTGGTCATCAATGCGCAGGGCAGATCATCAAAACCGATTATCGCGAAATCCTCCGGCACCCGCAGGCCGGCCTCGGTGACGGCTTCGAGAACGCCGACGGCAATGAAATCATTCATGCAGAACGCCGCGGTGAAGCCGGCATTTTCGGCAAGGACTGCCGCGGTGCGTTCGTGGGCCTCGCGGCTGGCGCTACCCTGGAGCGCCAGCGAAACGAAGCGCCCCTCGGCACCGGGGACGGCGGCGATCGCCGCCTCGAAGCCACGAATGCGCTCCCGAATCGTATGGCGGTGAGAGCCGCTCAGATGCAGGATGCGGCGATGGCCGGCCCTCGTCAGCCGGCTGGCCGCCTCGAAGGCCCCGAAGAAATTAGCCGGCGAAACACCATCGAACTGCATCCTGGGATCAGTGCCGTTGACGAGCACAGTCGGTATCGTGGTGGCCTGCAGCCAGTCGCGCAAGCTTTCGTTGGGGTCGATGCCGACGAGAAAAAGACCCGCGGCCCCCGCGGCCTGCATATAATCGCGCACGGCATCCGGCGTGATCCGATCCTCGCGGACCAGCCGAATTTCGAAAGGCATGCCAGCTTCGGCGGCGCCGGTGCGCAAGCCGTCGACAATCGCTTCATAGAAGACGCTGAGCCCGCCGGTGACGCCGTCGCTGGCAATCAGCGCCAGGCCACCGGCAACGGCTTCGGCAGCAGGCTTGACGGGATAACCGTGCTCGGCCGCCACCTTCAATATCTGCCGCCGGACGGTTTCGCTGATCCCCGGTTCGTTGGCGAGCACGCGCGACACCGTCGAGACGGAGACGCCCGCTAATGTGGCTATGTCGGCCTGCCGCAGCCGTCTGACTTTTTCATCGCTCATAGACAAACATTATGCAAATAATGCAAAGTTGCAATACCGGAGTTATTTCTTGCAATAAATTCTTTTTTGCGTAACCTGTCACGGGAAAATGCCCGACAACGCCATGGAGGATGGCAGCGGACATATTGGGACAAGGGAGGATATCATGCAGGTCAATCGCCGTTCATTTCTGATGGGTTCTGCCGGTGCAGCCGCCGGCCTTGCCTTTGGCGCCGGAAGCGCCATCCCGGCCTTTGCCGAAGACACGCAGCTCCGTGCCATGTGGTGGGGGTCGAACGACCGCGCCAAGCGGACGCTCGATGTCGCCAAACTCTACCAGTCGAAAACACCCGGCGTGACGATCGTCGGTGAATCGCTTTCGGGCGACGGCTACTGGACGAAGCTCGCCACGCAGATGGCCGGCCGCTCGATCGCTGACGTCTTTCAGCTCGAGCCGGGGACGATCTCCGATTATTCCAAGCGCGGCGCCTGCATGCCGCTCGACGAATTCGTCCCCTCGACGTTGAAGGTTCAGTCCTTCGGCGCCGACGTGCTGAAACTGACCACCATCGACGGGAAACTCTATGGTGTCGGCCTCGGCCTCAACTCTTTCTCTATGTTCTTCGACACGGTGGAATTCGCAAAGGCAGGCATTCCGCTGCCGACACCCGACCTGACATGGGATGAATATGCCAAACTGGCGGTGGAACTCTCCAAGTCCTCGGGCAAGGCAGGCGGCCCTTATGCGGCCCGCTACGCCTATGTCTTCGATGCCTGGCTGCGCCAGCGCGGCAAAAGCCTCTTTGCGAAGGAAACGGTCGGGCTCGGTTTCACGGCCGACGATGCCACGGAGTGGTTCGACTATTGGGAGAAGCTGCGCAAGGCGGGAGGCACGGTTGCTGCCGACGTCCAGACGCTCGATCAGAACACCATTGACACCAACGCCCTCGGTCTCGGCAAATCGGTGATCGGCATGGCCTATTCCAACCAGATGATCGGTTATCAGCTGATCATCAAGAACAAAATCGGCATCACCATGCTGCCGCGGGAAAAGAAGGGCGGGCCGTCGGGCCACTACTACCGCCCTGCGCTGATCTGGAGCGTCGGCGCCACGACGAAGAACGGCGAAGCGGCCGCCAAATTTATCGACTTCTTCGTCAACGACATCGAAGCCGGCAAGATTCTCGGCGTCGAGCGCGGCGTACCGATGTCGCCAGCCGTGCGTGAAGCCATTCTGCCGCAGCTGAACCCGACGGAGCAGGAAACAGTCAAATACGTCAACATGCTCAAGGATCAGGTCGGCGAATATCCGCCGCCGGTGCCGATGGGTGCAACCCAATTCGACCAGCGCGTGCTGCGCCCGATCTGCGACGAACTCGCCTTCGAACGGACCTCGCCCGCCGATGCGGCGACCCGGCTCGTCGAAGAGGGTAAGGCAACGCTCAAGGGATGATCGCTTGCCTTATATGAGAGGAGAGGGCCGCCAACCCCAACGGGCCTCTCCCTCGCAACATCAGTTGGCCGCCAAGCTCTCGACCACGCGCCAGTCAGGCCGGCCGAGATTGAACGGCCAGGCATGCACCTCGCGGTCATTGAAATAGACGACTTCCCGAAGGTTCGGAAAGGCGCTCTGTTTCAAAGTCGCGGTTTCGATCCAGGGCCTCATATAGGCGTCGCCGCCTTCGTAGCCGAGCTCTGCGACCCAGATAGGCTTTCCATAGCCGGCGACGAGATCATAACCCTGCTTCAGCGCTTCCGAGAAGGTCCGGTGCTTGTTGTAAGCAAGTTCATCGTAGCGCTCCAGCCCGAAAACCGAGACACCGATGAGATCGACATAATCGTCGCCGGGATAGTAATCCTGCAGGCCGGACACACCCTTCGGCGACCACATTAGCTCGGTGCCTGGCGCCTCTTCGCGAACGATGTCCATCATTCGTCTGTAGGCGGTAATATAGTCTTGCGGGTTCCAGCCGGCCCACGAAAACCGCCCGGATTTGTCCTCCATCTCCTGTCCCCAGCGGATGACGACGGGACTTTTCAGCTGCGATATCATCTGCGCGATCGCACGCATGTTGACATCATAGTCGCCACGGAGAAGCTTTGCGCGAAGCTGGCCCGAAGGCAGCCGCGTATCGACGTCCCAGGACCAGGGCTCCACCGTTATCAGCAGGTTGCGGCCCCTGGCCAGCGCATAGGCATCCGCAACGCGCAGCGTCTCCAGGTCAACGTCTTCCCACGGCAGGAACAGGGCTTCGGTCGAAACATTGGCCTGGGCGCCGAAATCTCCATGCGGGTCGTAGGCGCCGAACTTGATGCCGTCGGCATGGACGACGGGGCGTTTGTCGGTGATCGTCCGCGCGCTCGCCGTCAGGTTCGGCGCAATGCCCGCATATTGCACCTCACTTCGGCCCGGAAGCTCCGCGGCGCACAACAGCAGCAGCGCGATCGCGGCGGTCGAGAGGTGATTTTTCGTCAGCTTCTTCATGGCTCACCCTCCTTTTCGGGCTATTTCCTGATTCAGCAGGAGCTGCTTCAGTTCATAGGCCCTGGCGCTGACGGTATCCGTGGAGACGAGCTTGCGGAATTCGTCATCCTGGCGCAGCGAAGAATGGCGGAAGACGTACCAATCGCCGTCCGGCTGACGGCGCTGGTAGATCGTGTTGCCGATCTTGCGGTGACCGAAACAGGTGCTGGCACGCGCTGCTCCCTCGGCATTCGTCCAGGTCGCGCGCATGCAGAGCTGGCCGAGATCGTCGACCACCCATTTGCCTTCGGCGAAGGACTGCTTGCCCTTGTCATTGGTCCAGGCCACGAACCGCCGGCCTTCATCGAAGAAACGGCCGCCGCCGGTGCCCCAGGTCCAGGTCTTGTCACCGTAGATGCGATAGAGTTCATAGGCGCTGAGCGGCGTCGGCGGCGTCTTGGCGGCCTCGGCAGCGTGCGTCATCACAGGCAGGCACAGGCTGAGAGCCAGGGCTGCGCCATACAGTCTCGATCCGATGCTCATTATATGCTCCTCCTCGACACGTCCCGGTGGCCGGTTCAAACACCCTGTTGGTCCCGCTTGGTGTTTCCGAATCCATTCCACCTGAGACGAAACTTCACGATCCTGGTCTTGCCGAGCCCGGCCCCGGCGACGGCAAATTGCGATTGGCTGAAACTGACAAACGTCTGGCCATGGGAAAGGGCTTCGAGGCCGCGCAGACCGTGATTACTCGCCTGCATGCCGCCGGTGACACAAATCGCCAAACCCATGGCTGTGGCGAACCAAAGCCCGCGCGATTGCGGCAGCAGCGGCAGGCCGTTCTCGATCGCATGGCGGATGACGATCAGCACCGTCAGCGACATATAGATTGCAAGGTTCATCGCTGCGAAGAGATAAAAGCCCTGAGCGGCAGCGGCCTCGCCCGCGAACACCATGGCCGCGGCGCAAAACCCCGCGAGAGCAAGATAGGGCGCAACGACGCGCAGCGGCAAAGATCGCTGCTGCCTTCCCTTCGGAGTGATGCGAAAGTCGACGAAAGAACCCGCGACATAGTCGCGAATGGCCGCCAGGCTGCCGGCCAGCGACCATGGCCAGCGCAGAAAGATGAAGGCGAGCCCTTCCCAGCCAAACAGTTTCGCATCGTGCGGCCGGAAGGTTCCCGTGGCCCGCCAGAAGAAAGCAAAGAGCGTCAGCACGATCGATATTGGCGCGCAATGCAGCAGAAAATCCGGATAGGTCACGTTGACGAAGACCTGGCCCGTCAGCAAGGCGGCAATCGGCAGCAGGAACATCACTGCCATGACGGCGGAAAAGAGCGGATACCACAGCTGCGAAAAGACGAACTGAAATTTCAGCCGCCACGGCAGATGGATGAGATAGCGGCGGGAATATTGCAGCAGGATGGTGACGAGGCTGCGCGACCACTGGAATTCCTGCACGGCGAGATCGACGAAATTCGCCGGGCCGTCGCCGTGAGCGATCGCATCGACCGCGTGGACACCGCGCCAGCCGCCGGCGTTCATCATCAGCGTCGTCGAATGATCTTCGGCAAGCTCGGGGCCAAGGCCGCCGATCTGGCGAAGGGCTGATGTGCGGACCGCATAGTGGGAGCCGATGCACAGCGGCGCCCAGCCATTGTTGTAACCGGTTTGCAGCGAGCCGTGCAGACTTGCCTCTGCGTAGAGCCTGCCGCGCGCGACCCAACTCGCCGCGGCATTCGCATCACAGATGCTGGGAGCGGAAACATAGCCGACGCCAGGATCGGCGAAGGGGCGCAGGACTTCACGGAGATAGGTCGGTGTCGGCACATGATCGGCATCGAACTGGGCGACGAAATCGTAACGCGCATAGCCGAAATGGTCGTAGAAATAGGCGAGATTACCTTCCTTGCACCGCGTCCGGCGCGGCCAGGTCGTGCGGTGATACTCCGTCACGCCCTTTCGCGTCGATATCAGCACGCCGTGCTCGGCGCACCAGCGTCTGGTTTCCGCGGAAGGATCCTCATCGGCCAGCCAGACATCGAACTCGACACCGGTCTGATCGAGCATGGCCTGAAGCGTGGCGCGGACGACGGCAAAGGGTTCGGACGGCGCTTTGGTGACGACCATTGCCACGCGTCCTTCCGGCAGCCGGGCGCGCGAACCGATCGTTCTGGCATCGAGGAAGATCAGGATGAAATAGGCGGGCACAAGCGTGATCCAGGCAAGCACGACGGTGACGAGCACGAAGGCTGACCAGGAAATGATATGGGCGGACTGACACCACCAGCTCCAGAAGTAGCCGAGCGCCGCCAGCCAGCAAAGGATGCCAAAACCATAGGCGACACGCTTCCGACCGGTGAAAACCGGGTTGAATGCGTCGGCGGCTTTCGCCGTCCTGATCCGGTGATCGATCTCCGAAACCAGGCTCATGCCGTCATCTCCAGCCCGAAGGTGGGTCCGGCCGTGCGGATGATCGTGTCGAGATCCGAAAGAGCCGGCACGAAGCCGAGCTCTGCCTTGGCCCGTGCCGTATTGGCAAATAGGATCGGCGGATCGCCGGGGCGGCGGGCGCGATAACGGACGGGGACTTCGCGGCCGCTGGCGCGATAGACCGCGTCGAGGATCTCGCGCACTGACGTGCCGCGGCCGGAACCGAGATTGACGCTGAGCGAGGCGCCGTCTGCGATCAGGTGGTTGACGGCGGCCAAATGTGCCTGCGCGAGATCGCTGACATGGATATAATCGCGAACGCAGGTTCCGTCCTGGGTCGAATAGTCGGTGCCGAAGATATCGAGCCGCTCCAGCCTGCCGGCGGCGGCGAGGAGGGCGCGAGGAATGAGATGTGTCTCGGGCTCGTGACGCTCGGCAAGCTCGCCATCCGGATCGGCGCCGGCCGCGTTGAAATAACGCAGGGCAGCGAAGCGGATGCCATAGGCGGCGGCAAAATCCTCGAGCGCCATCTCGAAGATCAGCTTGGTGCGGCCATAAGGATTGACCGGTTGCTGTAGACTTTCCTCCCGTACCGGCAACGAGGCGGGAACGCCATAGGTGGCGCAGCTGCTCGAAAAGACGATCTTGTCGATGTCCTGGTCGAGACAGGCCTCGAGCAGCGTGAGACTGCCGACGACATTGTTGCGGTAATATTTCCTCGGCATGTCGACGGATTCGCCGACATAGGCGTTGGCGCCGCAATGGATGACGCAATCCGGCGAAAATTCGGCCATCGTCCGGCGTAGCGCGGCTGCGTCGCCGAGCTCACCGCGGACGAGCGGGCCCCAGCGGACACTGTCGGCATGTCCGGTCGAGAGGTTGTCGTAGGTAACCGGGATCATCCCGGCGCGCGACAGCGCTTTGCAGATATGACTGCCTATGAAACCGGCGCCGCCGGTGACGAGAATATGGCGGGGCATCTCATACAACCTCCGCCTGCTCCGTCCCGGCAAGCAGGCCGTCGAAATATTCGACGGTGCGCGCCAGGCCGGCTTCGAGCTCGATATGAGGCTGCCATGCCAGCTCCGTCATCGCCCGTGAGATATCCGGCCGCCGCTGGCGGGGATCGTCGACGACAGCAGGCAGGTGAATGATGCGCGAGCGCGAATTCGTGAGATCCCGGATGATCTCCGCCAGTCGTCGAACGGTGAACTCGCCCGGGTTGCCGAGATTGATCGGACCGTGGCATGCGCTGCCGGCGGCCGAGAAACGCAGAAAACCTTCGATGAGATCATCGACATAGCAGAAAGAACGGGTCTGCAGGCCGTCGCCGTAAATCGTCATGTCGGCGTTGCGCAGGGCCTGCACGATGAAGTTGGAGACCACGCGGCCATCATCCAGGCGCATGCGAGGTCCGTAGGTGTTGAAGATGCGGCCGACCTTGATGTCGACGCCGTGGGTCCGGTGATAATCGAAGAACAGGGTTTCGGCGCTGCGTTTTCCCTCGTCGTAACAGGCTCGCGGCCCGATGGAGTTGACATTGCCGCAATAGGACTCGCGCTGCGGGCTCTGGGTCGGATCGCCATAGACTTCCGACGTCGACGACTGAACGACGATCGCGCCGGTCTTGCGCGCACAATCCAAGGTGTTGACGGCGCCGAGCACATTGGTGAGCAAGGTGCCCACCGGATCCCGTTGATAATCGGGGGGAGAGGCAGGAGAGGCGAAGTTGAAGATCAGCGACGCTTCGATATCGAAGGGCTGGCGGACATCGTGCTCGATGATGCGAAAGCGGGGGTTCGACGCGAGATGCTCGACATTTGCGGGGCGGCCGGTGGAAAAGTTGTCGAGGCATATGACGCTGTGGCCGCGCAGCAGAAGCCTTTCGCAGAGATGCGAGCCAAGAAAGCCGGCTCCGCCATTTACAAGAGCGGTGCCCAGATTCTTGAGCACCGCTATGTTCTTTACTTCAGAACAGCCTTTGCCGGGAACGAAACTACGCATTACAAACTCCTCCCCACGTTTTAGTCTTTTGTATTATTAAGGCGCCTTACACCTCCACTACCCGGATGGATATTCATGCAACTGAGTACCCATACAGGAATAATTTCGAGGTTATTCTTCCGATAACTCATTTACTATTGAAATGATAAGACGATTGTTATAGCGGTCAACTTTAAAAACATAAAATATCCCAAATAATTACGCCGTTGTTCTTTGGGGTAACAAATGATTAATCATTTTACCTATTTTTTCACGTAATACGGGAATCACGGCGTTGCTCAAACTTTGCTCAATAAAGATCGGATAGAAGAGGAGAGGTCGGCCGCGCAGGGCTGCGCGACCGGCCTTGCATCCGGAAGCGTCATATGCGAGGGATTTGGGCATGTTCAAAAATCGCGCCGCAGCCCGGCCGAAAGGCTGGCGTCCATTTCATTTTGCGACGCTTGCCGGGGGAGCGACGCTTCTTGCGATCGGAGCAACGGCTTGTGCGGTCGTTGACGACGACATGGCCGCCATCGCGAAAAAGAATGTTGTTGTCGTCGAGACGCCATCCGTTTCGAAGGCTTACACCTACCCGGAAAATCGAACCGCTCGGCCTGCTGCGGCACGAGCCCGCATCGTCGCCTATCACGGGTCCGCGCGCTATATCTGCTCTCCAAGCGGCTTCGGACAGAAGTCGCGCTGCTTTGCGCGTCCCTCGATCTGAAGCAAAAGCGCCGCTGCATATTTCTTAAATCGGAATCGATTTAAGGATAGAACATGCGTAACTCAAAGTGAGACAACGCTGTTGCACGCAAGGGGCGCGGCGCTGTCGATCAGTTGCGCCAACGGCTGGACATGTCGTCATCGCCGACCGGATGATCATTGAAGAAGCGGGACGCTGCTTCCGTGCGGTTTCGGACGTTCATCTTCTTATAGATGTTGCGGACGTGAACCTTCACCGTATTTTCGGAAAGGTGCAGCTTGTCGGCTATAATCTTGTTCTGCGTCCCCTTGCAGATGAGATCCAGGATCTGAACCTCCCGAGTCGTCAAGGCGGAGATGCTGTCGCGTCTCAGCTTGAGCGCATTGTTGCGGGCGGCATCAACCGATTTCGTCTGATAAAGTGAGGCCTCCAACTGGGTGCCCTTATTGGTGAGGCGGTTGAGAAGCGCCGAGGGAAAATGCTCCCCGCCCTTCATCAGCAGATCCACCGCCGCCATGAAAACATCAAGTCGGAGGTTAAGCGGCAGAACGCCGTCGATGATTCTTGCCTCCACCAAGCGGCTGACATAGGGCTCCATCATGTCGATGGCCTCGACGACAAGTCCGATCGAGGTTTCCGGGTGATTTTCCCTGACCGCCTGCAACGCTTCTTGCAGCTCAGGTGCGGGTATATGGTAAAATAAAACGAGCTTTATATCGCTGGTATCCTTTTCCAGCATCGGATTTGCGTTCGTTATGCTTGGCACATCGCAATTGGGAAATTTCTTTGCCAGCGCTTCCACCATGCATTCTGAAAACAGATCAGCCTTGGCTACTACAAGGATAGTATCTCCGGATGGGCTAGACTTTCTTGCCTGGTCCGCATTCTCCATTCCTGAGCCTGTCATGAACATATACGCCTCCCCTAGCGGTACACTTTACTCAAACATGAAGCGATGGCAGGTATAAGATAGTATGAAATGCCGGTCCTATTGTGTCATCGCCTTTTTCTTTAGACATTTCTTAATTATGTTAATACGGATTGAGAAGGAAGGAAATGGCCCAAAGTGATTAGTTTTAGGGAGCGAGAAACAATAAGATACTACGTATCGGTTGTATTTTTACTGATCCTTATACTTCAAGGTTATATTTGTCCCCACTATAGATAATTCAGTAAATGTAATATTTCAGTACAAATTGTAATATTTTTTGTCATCTTCGCCTGAAGATTATGAGGCATGCGAAATGCTCGCGGGTTGTTCAACCCCGCGGCGGTTGGCGGAAGTCTCGCATTCCAGCTGCTCGTGCCCAGCCGCGATCCCTGCAAGGCCAGCGCTGCTCTCGAACGTGTCCGGTCGTTCGCCGAGGCCGAGCATCGCAAGGCTGATATCGTGCCGGAGACCCTCGTGCGCTGGACAGGGGGCGCCTGCAAGGTGAAGAAAGGCGGCCGACCGGGCGCATCATCACCATGCTCTTTGATTTTGAGCTGCAATCGCTGCTAAAAGAGGCGTGAGCCTATTTTGCACTCCTCAGTGAGACGTCATGCAGATCGATGCGGACAGGGCGGAACGGGAACGGCTTCTGGCCATTCTCGATTTCTGGCATAAAATCGAGTTTTTCATACCTTATGATCTCTCCAGTCGCCTTGTCCTCGGCGAAGGACGGACCGTTTTCTGGCTGCGTGCAGAGACGCTCTTGCAGGACAGCGCTGCACTCGGCCGTCCTGTCATACCCGAGGAGAAGCAGATCACCGGCTTTACCTTGTTCCTCGGCGTTTTCAGCAAATCCGAGATCGCCGACATCCGCAGGCACTTCGACAGCGCTGCGCTCGACATTGCCGAGTATGAGGATGCCGAACGGAGCGATCTCGATGGCGATACCTGCTTTGCCAGCCTGCAGCTTACTCCGCTCGGACAGCCGATGTTCGAAACATTTTCCGTCTCGACGCTTCCGTGGGCCCTCGGACGGGTACGGAAAACCGGTCTCTCCTCGCTCAGCCATGAGGCATTTGCAGACGGCAAGCGGCAGCTGTCGGAATTGCTTCAAAACTTTCAGGCGCAGCGACAGCTGGGATCTTCATCCTTCGAGGCGGCCACCGATCAGCCGATCGATGCCGGCGAAATCCTGGCGCTGCATGAATTGCTCTGCGATTGGGCGGGTTTTGCCTCACGCCAGGAAAAGCCCATCGCCGCCGTTGAAATACGCTACCGCGACAGGGCGGAAAGACCCGAGCTCATCTCGTTGCCGCCTCAACAGGAGGACCATGCACCCAATGCCGACGAGGAAGACGAAAGTGCCAGCCTTGATGAAGACATTGGCATTCTGAACAGCTTCTTTATCGAGGATATCGAACGGGCGATGATCTGCGTCAAGCAGGGCAATGTCCCGGAGCCGCTCCGGCGGTACCTCAACCCGCCGGCAGATGAAAATCGGGTCGACCTTTATTCAGAGGAAGGACGCCGGGCGATCATTCGGGCGCTGCATCCCGGCAATCTCAACCGTGGACGTTGGTTGAGCGAGCCTCACCTTGCAATGAGCCTCATGCAACAGTTCGCGATCAGTTCGGCGATCGGCGGCCTGTCAGAAACGGGATTGTTCTCGGTCAACGGCCCACCGGGCACCGGAAAGACGACCCTGCTGCGCGACATGTTCGCCGACAATATCGTTCGGCGCGCCCGGGTGCTCTCCTCCTTGACGGCGGCGCGCGATGCCTTTGACGGCTCGCCACGCCGTGTCGGTTTTACGGATCGGAGCACCGCCTCCATATCGGCGCTGATCCCGGCTCTTGCCGGGTTCGAAATGGTCGTCGCCTCGTCCAACAATGCCGCCGTGGAGAATATTTCGCGCGACCTTCCCAAGCAGAGCTCGATCGCGAGGAAGTCTTGCTTTCAATATCTGCAGACGGTCGCGCACAAGATCGCCTGCCAGAAAGACAATGGGGCCGTCGTCAAGCTCTCCGACAGCGACCGCCCATGGGGGTTGATCGCCTGTGCGCTCGGCAATTCCAGGAACCGCCGAGCCTTCAAGGAACGTTTCGCCTTCATGGAGATCGCCGAAAGACCGAAGCCCGGCTGGTCGGGCGCCGCAAAGCCGCAGAGCATCTGGGAATGGTTGAAGAGCTATGAGGGTCCAAGCTTTGCCGAAGCGGCATCGGCTTTTCATGCTGCCGACGAGATGGTTCGCGAAAAGATCGGCCAATATGCGCGCTATGCCGATCTTCGCGATGAAATAGCGCCCGTTTCGCAGAATGTATTCTGCCGCGAAGCGCTCGAGAGGGTGGCTGCCGCCGCGGACGAAGTTTTGCATGCGCAGAACAGATGCGACATGCTGGCGACCGAAATGCGCCGCATCGCCGACGATTTGTCTTATCTGAAGGAGGAGGAACAACTGCTCGATCGCAGCGCTCCTGCGCGATGGAAGAGGGTGCTCTCGACCAACCCGGCCCGGCAGCATCGGCAAGACGTCGTCGTCAATGCGCGAAAGCAGCTGGAACTGCGCAAGGCGCTGACCGAATGCGAAGATCGGCTTGCGAAAACCGATAAACCCACGCTGGAGCGGGCTTTGCGAGAGCATGACCGGGCCGAACGGGCACTGCGGTCACGGCGGAAAATCTGGTCTGCGAAAAAAGAGGAACTCGAGCGGCTGGGGGAAATTCTCGATCATCCCGCCGCACCGGAGCGTCTCGCCGATCTCGATAAGGATCAGGTGCAGATCGACGGTCTCTGGCATCAGGACGAACTGGCGGCTCTGCGTTCGGCATTGCTGGAAGCGGCGCTGACGCTGCACGAAGCTTGGTTGGCCGATGTCGGCAGGAAGGGCGGAGGTTTTGGCGGAAACATCGTTGCCATCACCAAGCTGCTTTCCAACAACAATCCCGTCGATGACAAGCACATTGCATTGATCTGGCAGAGCCTTTTCATGATCATTCCGGTCGTGTCGACGACGTTCGCGTCTTTTGCCAAGCAGTTCCGCGGGCTCGGGCCCGGCTCGATCGGCTGGGTCTTCATCGATGAAGCCGGCCAGGCCGTGCCGCAGGCGGCGGTCGGGGCCTTGTTGCGGGCACGTCGCGTCATGGTGATCGGCGATCCCTTGCAGATCGAACCGGTTTTTACGCTTCCCAGCGCGCTGATTTCAGGCGCTTCGGCTCTTTCACCCCACACGGCGGCAGGCCAATACTCGCCGAACAGGGCGTCTGTGCAGATGCTGGCCGATGCCGCCAATCGCTACGGAACGACACTTCAGGGCGAGGAGGCAGATGGGCTTTGGATCGGCAGCCCGCTCAGAGTGCATCGACGCTGCATCGATCCGATGTTCAGCCTTGCCAATCAGATCGCCTATCAGAACAACATGATCTTCGGGCTGCAAGAGCGCCAACCGGCCGGCGACGCATCGCCCTTCTATGGCGACAGTGCCTGGATCGACGTTAAGGGCAAGGTATCGGGCAAACAGGCCGTCGCCGAGCAGACCGACTTCATCGTCGACCTCCTCGCCGCGACTTATCGGCGAGACGGTGCATTGCCAGACATCTACCTCATCTCGCCGTTCAAGGAGATCAAGACCAGTTTGAGACGGGCTCTTTCCCATGCGGTCTGGATCGGCCAAGACGGATATGCGCACGGATCTCCAGCGAAACTGCAGAAATGGCTTCAGGAACGGGTCGGCACGGTCCATACCTTCCAGGGCAAGGAAGAAGATATCGTTTTCATGGTCCTCGGCGCCGATGCCGAACATCGCGGAGCGGCCGGCTGGGCCGCATCCAAGCCAAACCTGTTGAACGTGGCGCTGACACGCGCCAAGCGCCGTTTCTACATCGTCGGCGACCGCACGCTCTGGCAAACACTTCCCTACTTCAGGGAGGCTGCAAATGCATTGCAGACGATTCGGCCCGCGGAATTCCTGGCCCGCAACGAGCTGAACGTGAGGGATCGGACTCCCGCGCCGTTCGCTGAACGTATGTTTTGAGGTCCCGGAAAAACAAAAGCCCGCCAATATGGCGGGCTTTTGGGAAGATTTGGTTGCGGGGGCAGGATTTGAACCTGCGGCCTTCAGGTTATGAGCCTGACGAGCTACCGGGCTGCTCCACCCCG
>NZ_JACIFV010000028.1:36222-59700 GCF_014197535.1 Rhizobium aethiopicum | reverse complement strand
GCGTAAACCTCAATCTCTCGAACCGCCCGGTGCGGACCCGCATGCCGGGTGGTGTGGCAGGGGTGCGATCACATCGATCGCCCCCTATGCCGATTCCCTCAAGCCCCGATCGGCCGCTTTGGCAGGCTCGAGGGCTTCGAGACGCTCGCATCAGGCCGGTTCGAAATACCGGCGAACCGGGGGGTGAATATCTCGGCCACCCCAGATTTACGGAAAATTTTCCTTAATGCTTTTCCTTTAATTTAGCCTCGTTGCCGCCGGGGGTTTCGATGCTGCGCCTTTTCTCTACATCTATCATCCGCCAGATCGTTGCGATCACGCTGTTTCTGCTGGCGATCAGCACGGCCGCCATCGTCGGCGTGACCTATTACAATCTGAGCCGCCATGTAATGGACGGGGCCGTCTCGGACGCCAGGGACGCGACCCGCGCGATGGCCGTCCTCTATGGTGCTGCCGATCCAGCGGCAAAGATGGAGCTGAAGGACAATCAACTGGCCGCCGTCACGGAAGACGCCATTCCGGCGCTTGCCGATCACTCGCTGGTCGACCGGACGGCGCAAACGATTGCCGGCGTTGCTACGATCTTCCAGAAGCAGGGCGGCGACTATGTCCGCATCTCGACCAATCTCAAGAAGGAAAACGGTGAGCGCGCGGTCGGCACCAAGCTCGCCGCCGATCATCCCGCCCAGCCGGTTCTCGCCAAGGGCGAGGCCTATTATGGCCCGGCGCAACTTTTCGGCCGCAACTTCATGACTGGTTATTTCCCGATCAAGAGTGCATCGAACGCCAATGTCGGCCTTCTCTTCATCGGCATCCCGATGGAAGTCTACTACGAACGCCTGAATGAGCTGCAGATGCTGGTTCTCGGCGTCGGCCTCATTGTCATGCTGCTCGTCGGCGTTCTCGCCTATTATACGATCCGCCTGTCGGTGCGGCCTCTGCAGGCGCTGACCGCGAGCGTTCACTCGATCTCTTCGGGTAATCTCGAGGGAGATATTCCATGCGCCGAGAAGCAGAATGAGTTCGGTGAAATCGGCCGGGCCCTGGCGCTCTTCCGCGACAGCGCCCGCGCCAGGCGCGATCTGGAAACGCAGGCGGCCGAACAGCGTGCCTTGAGTGATGCCGAACGCGCCCGCAACGATGCCGACAAGCGCGCGCTCGACAGCCAGATCGATTTTGCCGTCAGCCAGCTTGCGGCGGGTCTCGGGCGCCTGTCCCAAGGAGATGTCTCGCAAACGATCGGCACGCCCTTTATCGGCCGGCTGGAACAGCTGCGCGTCGATTTCAACGCATCACTGCTGCGGCTCCAGGATACGCTCTCCGGCATCCGCGACAGCGCCTCGACGATCCAGCGCAACAGCGGCGCCGTTTCGGCCTCCGCGGGTGAGCTGTCGAAGCGCACCGAGGCGCAGGCGGCGAGCCTGGAGGAGACCGCCGCCGCGGTAGAGGAGATTACCGTGACGGTTCGCTCCTCCGCCGAGCGTGCCCGCGAAGCCAACAGCGTCGTCGCCGCGACCAAGAAGACGGCCGACAATTCCGGCACCGTGGTCGGCGATGCCGTCGCCGCTATGGAGCGTATTGAAGGAGCCTCGCAGCGTATCGAGCAGATTATCGAGGTGATCGACGACATAGCCTTCCAGACCAATCTTCTGGCGCTGAATGCCGGCATCGAGGCGGCGCGGGCCGGCGAGGCCGGCAAGGGCTTTGCCGTCGTCGCCCAGGAGGTCCGCGAGCTCGCCCAGCGCTCGGCCGATGCGGCGCGCGAGATCAAGTCGCTGATCGAGACGTCGAGCCGTGAGGTGACGGCGGGCTCCGAGTTGGTCCAGAAGACCGGCAGCGTTCTTGCCTCGATCAGCCAGGAGATCATCGCGATCAGCGGCCATGTCGAGACCATCGCCACCGCGAGCCGCGATCAGTCGGCCGCGCTGCAAGAAGTCAATGGTTCCGTGAACGCCATGGATCAGATGACCCAGAAGAACGCGTCGATGGTTGCCGAGACGACGCAGGCAAGCCGGCTGCTTGCCGGCGAGGCCGATACGCTGATGGCGCTGATCGAACGCTTCCGCATTGGCGCCGAGCCCACCGCCGCTCACCGCGGCGCAAGGAAAGTCGCCTGAGGAACCCGGCCGCGACTGCCGCAGGATTGCGCCGCATCTTTGCGGCGCCTTCCTTTTGACACTGCGCGCTTGAGCATGAGGTCGAGCGAGGTCAGCCAGGCTGCAAAGCGAACGATGCTGCTGTCTCCGAACTCGGCATAGAACCGGTCTTCATCTGCCTTGGAGCCGCTTGGCTTGCAGGAGTGCCGGTAACCGTGGACGCCAGCGATGGTGATCATATCGAACATGGGATGTCCTTTCCTACTCGAAGACATCCCTAAATTTAAGCATCGAATTTCTCTTCATAAACAGGCAAATACACGCTATGTTTTTCACCGATGAAAAACGCGAACTGGGATTCCTATCAGCTTTTCCTGCAGGTCGCCCGGCTCGGCGGCTTGACGGGAGCCAGTGCCGCAAGCGGGCTCAGCCCGGCGACCATCGGCCGGCGCATGCTCGATCTCGAACAGGAAGTCGGCCGCGCATTGTTTTCGCGCAGCCAGACGGGATATCGCCTGACTGGGGATGGCCAGGTGTTGCTCGATCACCTTCAGGAGATGGAAGCCGCCGCCCGCAAGGTGGAAGCCTGGCGGCAATCGGGTGAGGGCGGCACGACAGTCAGGATTACCGCCGGCACCTGGGTCGCCTGGCTGTTGACGGAGAATTTCGCCGCCATCCGCATGCCGGGCGATGCCTTCGCCATTGCGCTTACCATCGGCGAGGCGCGGGCAAGCCTTGCTTATCGCGAGAGCGATATCGGCATTCGCGCCTTCGAGCCGGAGGAGGGCAATCTTGCTGCCCGCCAGCTCGGGGAGGTGGCCTATGCGGTCTATAGCAGGCGCAACGCCGCCGAGCCGGACGAGCGCTGGATAGCGGTCGGCGAGGAGGAGGCGATCTCAGCCTATCTGCGCTGGCCGCATAGCCACGCTGCGGCCGGAATTGTCGCCACCGTCAACCGTCCGCGTTCACTGCCGGACCTGGTGCGCGCCGGCGGCGGCAAAACAGTGCTTCCCTGTTTCGTCGGCGATCTTCATCCTGAATTGCAGCGCCAGGGCGGCGAATTGCCGGAACTGCGTCACCGCCAGTGGATCGTCATGAATGCCGAAGACCGGCACCGTCCGGAGATCCGGACGGTCGCCGACCGCATGACCAAGCTCATCCGAAGCTATGCCGATCTCTTCGCCGGCAAGCGACCGAGCCGCGGCTGAGGCCGACGGCGGAAGACTGAAACGCGTCCGCGTATTCTTTCGAGGCGCGGACGCTGTGATCGAGGTCAGACAGAGCGGTGTGCCCGGGCTGCCGCCTATTTCGTTAGTGCCGGTTGGTGACGACGACCGGGATCAACAGGTCGCCCCAGTTGCCGTCGCCGCCGTGGTGACGGGCCGAGCGCACCAGTTCGACCGAAACGCCGGCCTCGACGGCCTTCATGACGGATTGGTTCAGCCGATGCAGGTCGTTGGCGAGCATGCGGATCGTCGTCTGCTGATCCTCGCTCATGCTCGATGCCTGCTCTTCGGCCCGTTCCCGGACGCGTGCGATGGATGCCATGATCTTATCCTCCTCTTCTGCTCATTCCGCAGCCGGTTTGAACTGCGCATGTTCGGTTGAATCGTGCATGGCGGTGGTCGAAGACCGGCCGCCGGTGATGGCGAGCGACACGGCGTCGAAATAGCCGGTGCCGACCTCGCGCTGATGCTTGGTGGCGGTATAGCCGTTCGCCTCTGCAGCGAATTCGGCCTGCTGCAGCTCGGAATAGGCCGACATCTGCCGCTGCTTGTAGCCGCGCGCCAGCTCGTACATGCCATAGTTCAGCTGGTGGAAGCCGGCGAGCGTGATGAACTGGAACTTGTAGCCCATCGCGCCGAGCTCGCGCTGGAACTTTGCGATCGTCGCCTGGTCGAGGTTTTTCTTCCAGTTGAACGACGGCGAGCAATTATAGGCAAGCAGCTTGCCGGGATGGACCTTGTGTACGCCCTCGGCAAAACGGCGCGCCTGCTCCAGATCCGGCTTCGAGGTCTCGCACCAGATCAGGTCACAATGCGGCGCATAGGCGACGGCACGGGCGATGCAGGGCTCGATGCCGTTTCTGACCTGGTAGAAGCCTTCGACCGTGCGCCCGGCATCATAGTCGACGAAGGGCTGGTCGCGCTCATCGATGTCAGACGTCAGCAGTTTTGCTGCCTCCGCATCGGTGCGGGCGATGACCAGCGTCGCCACGCCCATAACGTCGGCGGCAAGCCGGGCGGCGTCGAGATTGCGGATATGAGCGGCCGTCGGGATCAGCACCTTGCCGCCGAGATGGCCGCATTTCTTCTCCGAAGCGAGCTGGTCCTCGAAATGGACGCCTGCCGCACCCGCCTCGATATAGGCCTTCATGATCTCGAAGGCGTTGAGCGGCCCACCGAAACCGGCTTCCGCATCGGCAACGATCGGTGCAAACCAGGTCTCGACGGAAAGGCCGTTGCCCTCTGCGGTCTCGATCTGATCGGCGCGCTGCAGCGTGCGATTGATGCGCTTGGCGAGTTCCGGCCCGGCATTGGCGGGATAAAGCGACTGGTCGGGATACATCGACGATGCGGTATTGGCGTCGGCCGCCACCTGCCAGCCGGAGAGATAGATCGCCTTCAGCCCGGCGCGCACCATCTGCATGGCCTGGTTGCCGGAGAGCGCGCCGAGCGCATTGACGAAGTCTTCCTGATGAATGAGCTGCCACAAGCGATCCGCCCCCATTTCGGCGAGCGTATGGCTGAGCGCCACCGAGCCTCTCAGCCGCTCCACGTCAGCGGCGGAATAGGGCCGTTCGATACCGTCAAAGCGGCCTGCTGGCGCATTTCGGACAAACTTGTAAAAATCGGTCATGCGGGCTTTCCTCACTGAAAATCGTCATTGCTTGAATGAATGACAAGATTGACAATTTGCGCCGTTCTGGCCAGAAAAACCTTTGATTTTCGGACCAGAAAAAGGTTAAGATGACGAGGATTGACAGAGGGGCGCTGTGAAGTTGTAAAGTTTTGTAAATTAAGCGCCCCTGTTCTTTGTCAAAGGTGTGACATGGCGGAACGGAAGATCTTCGCAGGCCCTAAACTGCGGCGCATTCGCAATGCGCTGGCGCTGACGCAGACCGCCATGGCCGAGGCGCTGGAGATTTCGCCTTCCTACCTGAACCTGATCGAACGCAACCAGCGGCCGTTGACGGTTCAGCTGCTCCTGAAGCTTGCGGCCGTCTACCGGATCGATCTGGAGGAGTTGCGGGGACAGACCGGCGGCAGTCTCGGTCAGCTGAAGGAGGTCTTCGCCGACCCGTTGCTATCAGGCGAACTGCCCGGTGACCAGGAACTGGTGGAGGTGGCTGAAGCGGCGCCGAATGCCGCAAGCGGCATGATCAAGCTTTATCGTGCCTACCGCGAACAGGCCGCGCGGCTATCCGATCTGACAGTGCTGATGGCGGCCGAGGGGCATGCGCCCGTTGCCGCCGGCCGACTGCCGCTGGACGAGCTGCGCGAGGCGCTGGAGCGCCGATCCGGCTATTTCGGACGGATCGAGGCAGCGGCGGAAGCCTTTGCTGCGACGGTGCCCGGCGGCCTCGATCTTGCGGCGGGACTGAAGGACTGGCTGCGCGCCGAACGCGGCATTGCGGTGCGCGTCTTACCCGTGCACGTCATGCCGGATCTGCGCCGCCGTTTCGATCGCCATTCGATGCGACTTTTCATTTCGGAACGCCTGTCGCCGGCCGATCGTGCGCATGAGATAGCGGTCGAGGCAGCGACCCTTGCCTTGCTGCCGGCCATCGATGCCGAGCTCGACGATCTCCAACTTTCCTCCGCCGAGGCGCGCCGCATCGCCCGCTTCGAGTTTGCCCGCATTGCGGCACTGGCGCTGGCCATGCCCTATGAAGCCTTCCTTTCGGCAGCCAAGGCGACGCGTTACGACATCGATATTCTTCGGGCGCGTTTCGGCGTCTCCTTCGGCCATGCGGCAACGCGTCTGACGATGCTGCAGCGACCTGGCGCGGCAGCAATCCCCTTCTTCCTAATCGAGATCGATGCGGCCGGCCATCGGCTGCGGCGAGCTGGCGCCCAAGGCTTTCCGCAGGCCCGTTTCGGCGGCGGCTGTCCGAAGCTCAATATCCACGCCGCCTTCCTGCAGCCGGGCCAGATTCTTGCCGAGACGGTGGTCATGCCGGATGGCGCGTCCTTCCTGACGGTCGCGCGCACCCTGGAGGGGCCGAGCGTCGAATTCGGCGAAAGAATCAGACGCACCGCGATCCTGGTCGGCTGCGATGCCGCTCTTGCAGACGGCGTGGTCTACGGGCAGGCGGCGGCGCTCGATCCGGTTGCAATCGGCCCGGTCTGTCGTCTCTGCGAGCGGCGCGGCTGCCTTTCCCGCGCCGAGCCGCCGGTAACGCGGCCGCTCGGGCTCGACGAGATGGTGGCGGGTCTCAGCGCCTTCGACTTCCAGTGATTGTGAAATGATTGAAGGCGCAGTTTTTGCGCTTGTGGGCTTAGAAATTCCTTCTTAGTCTGCGGACAAAACCAGAGGGAAAAGATGTTCGCGGGATGCGGGCTCTTCGAACAAACAGGAGAAATCATGAGGTCAACCATCGCAACCGTGACGGCCGCAGCCATTGCCGCGCTTCTCGCCGCCGCGCCGGCCGTTGCGCAGGAACGCGTCGTTAACGTCTACAACTGGTCGGATTATATCGACGACAGCATCCTTGCCGATTTCACCAAGGAAACCGGCATCAAGGTCGTCTACGACACTTTCGATTCCAATGAGACCGTCGAAACCAAGCTGCTTGCCGGCGGCACCGGTTATGACGTCGTCGTTCCCACGGCCGACTTCCTGCAGCGTCAGATCCAGGCGGGCGTCTTCCAGAAACTCGACAAATCCAAGCTGCCGAACCTTTCCAACATGTGGGATGTGATCCAGGAGCGCACCGCTGCCTACGATCCGGGCAACCAATACGCTGTCGACTACATGTGGGGTACCGACGGGATCGGCTATAACGTCAAGAAGGTCGCAGAAATCCTCGGGCCTGATGCCAAGCCAGGTCTCGAAGTGATCTTCGACCCGAAGGTGGCCGAGAAGTTCAAGGATTGCGGCATCTACGTGCTCGACACGCCGAAGGACGTGATGACCACGGCGCTGCGTTATCTCGGCCTCGATCCGAACTCGACCAAGCCCGAAGATTTCAAGAAGGTCGAGGAATTGCTGACGGCGGTGCGCCCCTATATCCGCAAGTTCCACTCCTCCGAATATATCAACGCCCTTGCCAATGGCGATATCTGCATCGCCTTCGGCTATTCCGGCGACATGCTGCAGGCCCGCGACCGCGCGGCCGAGGCCAAGAACGGCGTCGAGGTCAACTATTCGATCCCCGTGCAGGGCGCCCAGATGTGGTTCGACATGATGGCAATCCCGGCCGATGCCAAGCATGTGGCCGAGGCGCACGAATTCCTGAACTACCTGATGAAGCCCGAGGTCATCGCCAAGGCGAGCGACCACACCTTCTATGCCAACGGCAACAAGGCCTCGCAGCAGTTCGTCAGCAAGGAAGTGCTGGAAGATCCGGCCGTCTATCCGACCGACGAGGTGATGAAGAACCTGTTCACGGTCAAGCCGTGGGATCCGAAGACCCAACGCACGGCGACGCGGATCTGGACGAAGGTCGTGACCGGCCAGTAGGTTGGTGCCAGGCCCGGACGGAAACGTCCGGGCCTTTCAATTACCGGCCCGGGGTGGAGGCCGGCTGAAAACTTATTCTCGGGGAATATGATGAAATCTTTGGGCAATATCCGCCGCGCCTTCGCACCCTGGACCGATCCTTCTGCAAAACCTTTCATAGCTTTCAAGAATGTCACCAAGCGTTTCGGCAATTTCACCGCTGTCGATGATCTGTCACTGAACATTTATCATCGCGAGTTCTTTGCTCTGCTCGGCGCCTCCGGCTGCGGCAAGTCGACGCTTCTACGCATGCTCGCCGGCTTCGAGCAGCCGAGCTCGGGCGAAATCATCCTCGATGGCACCGACCTCGCCGGCACGCCGCCCTACAAGCGGCCGGTCAATATGATGTTCCAGTCCTACGCGCTTTTTCCGCATATGACCGTCGAGAAGAATATCGCCTTCGGCCTCAAGCAGGACGGCATGCCGAAGGACGAAATGGTCGAGCGTGTGACGCAGATGCTGAAGCTCGTAAAGCTCGAGCAGTTTGCCTCACGCAAACCGAACCAGCTCTCCGGCGGCCAGCGCCAGCGCGTCGCGCTCGCCCGCTCGCTCGCCAAACGCCCGAAAGTGCTGCTGCTCGATGAACCGCTCGGCGCGCTCGACAAGAAGCTGCGCGAGGAAACCCAGTTCGAACTGATGGACCTGCAGCAGACGCTCGGCCTCACCTTCGTTGTGGTCACCCATGATCAGGAAGAGGCCATGACCATGGCCGACCGCATCGCGGTCATGAGCCACGGCCAGGTCGTGCAGGTGGCAACGCCGGGCGAAATCTACGAGGCGCCGAATTGCCGCTTCGTCGCGGACTTCATCGGCGACGTGAATATCTTCGACGGCAAGGTGACGACGTCAGGAAGCGGGGCGGTCGAGATATCAGTCGAAAGCGGCCTGACGATCCGGACTGGCGCCACGGAGGCGCCGGCGACCGGCACCACGGTCGGTTTTGCTATCCGCCCGGAAAAGATTCGCGTGACGCGCACGGCCCCCGCGAACGCCTCGGTCAATGCCGCCAAGGGCGAGATCTGGGATATCGCCTATCTCGGCGACATGACCGTCTTCCACATTAAGCTGCCGGGCGGCAAATTCGTCAGAGCCTCTTCCCTCAACGCGCAGCGTTCCGTCGAAGACCCTTTCACCTATGATCAGGAGGTCTGGGTCTCCTTCGATGAGAATGGCGGCGTGCTGCTGAAGGATTGAGATCATGGAAACGCTGGCATCGCGCCTTTACAACCGCCTCGTCATCATCATCCCCTATGCCTGGCTGCTGCTCTTCTTTCTGGCGCCGTTCTTCATCGTCTTTCGCATTTCCCTGTCGACGACGGCGATCGCCATTCCGCCCTATGATCCGGTCTTCTCCTTTGCCGATGGCTGGAGTGGTTTCTGGAGCAAGGTCGCGACTTTCTCCGTCGACAATTATAGCTACCTCATAGACGACCCGCTCTACTTCAACGCTTATCTCTCGAGCGTCATCATTGCGGCGGTCTCGACCTTCCTGATGCTGCTGATCGCCTATCCGATCGCCTATGGCATGGCGCAGGCCCCGCGGCGCATCCGCCCGACGCTTTTGATGCTCGTCATCCTGCCGTTCTGGACGAGCTTCCTGATCCGCGTCTACGCCTGGATCGCCATCCTGAAACCCGAAGGGCTGCTGAACCAGCTTCTCCTGTCGCTGCATGTGATCGACAGCCCATTGATCATTCTTAATACCACCACCGCCGTCTACATCGGCATCATCTATTCCTATCTGCCCTTCATGGTGCTGCCGCTCTATTCGGCGCTCGAAAAGATGGACGGCACGCTGATCGAGGCAGCGCAGGATCTCGGCTGCACGCCGATCCGGGCCTTCTGGCGCGTCACCTTCCCGCTGTCGATCCCCGGCGTGATTGCCGGCTGCATGCTGGTCTTCATCCCTGCCGTTGGCGAGTTCGTCATTCCCGATCTTCTCGGCGGTTCGCAGACGCTGATGATCGGCAAGACGCTCTGGAACGAATTCAACGCCAACAGAGACTGGCCGGTCTCCTCGGCGGTCGCAACCATCCTGCTCATGATCCTGGTGATCCCGATCGTCTTCTTCCAGAATGCGCAGGCCAAGGCCGAAGAGCGGGGGAAATAAGCCATGCTGAGATGGACCCGTTTCAATGTCATCTCCGTCGTGCTCGGCTTTGCCTTCCTTTATCTGCCGATCGTGCTGCTGGTGGTCTTTTCCTTCAACGAATCGAAACTCGTGACCGTCTGGGGCGGCTTCTCCACCAAATGGTATGTCTCGCTGCTCTCGAACCAGGCCCTGCTCGATGCCGCCTGGGTGACGATCCGTGTCGGTCTGCTGTCGGCCACCTTCGCGACCATCCTCGGCACGATGGCGGCGCTGACGCTGGTGCGCTATACCCGCTTCCGCGGCCGCATGCTTTTTTCCGGCATGGTCTATGCGCCGCTCGTCATGCCCGAAGTCATCACCGGTCTGTCGCTGCTGCTGCTCTTTGTGGCGATAGGCTTCGACCGAGGCTTCTGGACGATCACGCTGGCGCATACGACGCTGACCATGTGCTTCGTCGCCGTCGTCGTGCAATCACGGCTCTTGAGTTTCGATCAGTCGATCGAGGAAGCCGCCCAGGATCTGGGGGCGCCGCCGGTGCGGACCTTCTTCGAGATCACGCTGCCGATCATCTCGCCCGCGGTGTTTTCGGGCTGGATCCTGGCTTTCACGCTGTCGCTCGACGACCTCGTGATTGCAAGCTTTACCTCCGGCCCCGGCGCAACCACGCTGCCGATGAAGATCTATAGCCAGGTGCGCCTTGGGGTGACGCCCGAGATCAACGCGATCTGCACGATCCTGATCGCCATCGTCGCGGTCGGTGTTATCTGTGCATCCGTGATCACCAAGCGGCGAGAAGTGCAGCGCGAGCGCGACGAGCGGGCGGCTGCCGCCGGCGCCTGAGCGGCATGCCCTATTGGACGCAGGGCTCTTTATTGGGCGTGGGGCGTGCCGCCAAAAAGCGGAACCGGCGAGATCACCGGGTTCGGCCAAGAGCCGCCGACGAAGAACGGCAGAAGCGGCAGCTCTGCCGCCTTGGCCGGATCGGTCGCCTCCAGCGAACCGGAAAGCGCCAGCCCGTTCGACTGATAGGTAATCACGCCGGAAAGCGCCAGCGTCTGCGTCGGCCCGACGACATGGGCGTCATGGATTTCGGCAGAGCCGTTGGCGAAATCGGCTTGAAGGTCCAATTGGTTGAAGGCGAAGGCGCCGCCTGCTGCGGCACTCAGCGGAAAGAACGGCTTTTCGGCGGCCTGCGTCCTGAGCGCGCCGGTGTCGACGCCGGGAATCGTGCCTTCCCTCGTCCAGAAATGCAGTTTGCCGGTGACGTCGGCAAGACCGGCCGTCCAGATCGCCTTCGACGACTGCAGGTCGAGATCGAGCGATCCCGTCGCAAGCGGCAGCGGTCCTTTGAGCTGCAGACGCTCGGCAAGGCCGGCGAAGTCGGCATCGCGGATCGACAGCTGCAGTTTGCCGCCGCCGTCGAAGTCACGCCGCGTCGCCTCCAGATGCGCCGTCATTTCGCCGCCTTCGAAGCCGCTGTCGCCGATATCGAATTTCGCCTCGCCGCCGGTGACGATCATGCTGGCGCCGACATCGGAAAGCTCGAAGCGGCCCATCTCGGCGCGCCGCGCCGAAAGCCTGACGTCGACATCGAGCAACTGCAGCGGTTCGCCGATGCCGGTGGAGATTCCCTCCGCCTCGCCGGCCGCCAGTCTCAGCGCGAAAGCGTCGAGGAACGGCTTCAGGTTCATCTGGTCGAAGGCGAGCGTTCCGCCGATCTTCGGCCGTCTGCCGGCCCTAGTCGAAAGGTCCATCACGCCGGTAGCGCTCGCCTCGTTCAGCGACAGGCTGAGATCGTTGAAACGGAGCCCGCTGCCCGACGACATGATGTCGGATTCCAGCGAGGCGCTCTTCAGCGTGCCGACGCCGGGGAGCGATCTGCCCGACCATGTCAGAAACGCCGGCACATCGGGAATGCTGACGGCGATGTTGCCGGAAAGCGACGAAAGGCTGGTGATGCTGGCGATCCCCTGAAAACGGGCCGTCAGCAGGTTTGACGTCAGCGATGTCCGCGTCTCGGCGCTCTTGCCGGCAAAGGCAAGCAGCGGCTGGCGCGAGGCGAAATCCACCTTCAGATCCACGCCGTTGATACGGGCGATCACGACAGCCGAGATCGCGCCCGAGAGCCGTGGCCAGCCGATGTCGGCCGTGACGCTGTCGAAATTGTAAGTCTTGGCGCTCTTGACGTCGGTGACGGCAAGCGTGCCGTCCTCGACGGTCACCGCACCGATCTCGGCATCGAGAGCGGGGTCGAGCACCTCAGCCCCGTTTTCGTAGCGCACACCGCTGATCGCGCGCGCAAGCTGGCCGGCGTAACTCCAGTCGATCAGGCCGTTCTCGTCACGCGTCAGCGCCAGGTTGGGCCGCAGCAGACGGAATTCGTGGAAACTCGTCCGGCCTCTCAGCGCATCGATGAGGCTGAAATCGGCCGACAGGCTTTCAATGCTGCCAAGCAGCTTGTCGCCGCTTTCGCGCGGCTGGCGGATGGTGACCTGGGTCAGCGTGATGCGCGGCGTCGGCCAGAATTCGAGAACCGGAGTGCCCTTGATCTCGGCATGGTAGCCCGTCCATTTCGACAGCGCATCCTCGATGCCGGAGCGCACGAAACCCGTCGTGATGAGATAGGGCGCCGCGACCCTGAGGGCCACGAACAGTGCAAGCGCAATGAGCAGAAGCAGTGTCGACATGCGGGCAAAGGCCGGAAGCCAGCGCGAAACGGGCCCGATCTTCCTGCGCCACCTGCGATGTCTAGACGTAGCCATGATTTCCGCCGATTACCGGTTAAGCGCTGATTTCGCCCGATATATGAAATATCCGGCCTATGCAAATCCAATGCATGTCGCCCGGAAGCGTGCAGCGGTACCGGGACAGTGACATCATAAAACGAAGAGCCGAGCCGCGTCCCATGAATCCGGTTTATGCCAGCGGTTTAGGTTTGGGATCGGACAGTTGCGCACTTTATAATGCAATGCAGCATGATATAAAGACGGCATTGGGGAGGAGGAATGAATGAAGGACAATAAGCCACTTTGGGTGCCCTCGGCCGAGGCGGTCGCAAAAAGCCCAATCCATGCCTTCGTCGAGCGCTGCAATGCCGAGTTCGGGCTTTCGCTTTCGGGCTTCGACGATCTGCATGCATGGTCGGTCGCCGAGCGGGAGAAATTCTGGTCGACCGTTTGGGATTTCTGCGGCGTGAAGGGAGAGCGCGGCGCAGAGGTGCTCGTCGACGGCGACCGCATGCTGGAGGCCCGCTTCTTTCCCGATGCGACGCTGAATTTCGCCGAAAACCTGCTGCCCGGCCGCGGCGAGGCCAACGCCATCATCTTCCGCGGCGAGGACAAGGCCGAAGACCGTTGGTCGTGGGACCGGCTGCGCGCGCTGGTCTCGAGGCTGCAGCAGGCCTTCGCGGCACACGGCATCGGCAAGGGCGACCGCATCGCCGCCATGATGCCGAACATGCCGGAGACCGTCGCCGCCATGCTCGCCGCTGCCTCGATCGGCGCCATCTGGTCGTCCTGTTCTCCCGATTTCGGCGAGCAGGGTGTGCTCGACCGCTTCGGCCAGATCGGCCCCCGGCTTTTCATCGCCTGCGACGCCTATTGGTATTCCGGCAAGCTGCAGGATGTCGGCCCCAAGGTTGCCGCGGTGGCGAAAAGCCTCGCTGTCCCCACGATCGTCGTCCACTATGCCGGCGATGCCGAGGCGGTGGCGGGCAAGACATCAGGGGCTTCGACGCTGGAAGCCTTCATTGCGCGTTATGAGGCCAAGGAGATCGCCTTTACGCCGCTTGCCTTCGGCCATCCGCTCTACATCCTCTTTTCCTCAGGCACCACCGGTGTGCCCAAATGCATCGTGCATTCGGCCGGCGGCACGCTGCTGCAGCATCTCAAGGAGCACCGGCTGCATTGTGGCCTGCAGGCGGGCGAGAACCTGTTCTACTTCACCACCTGCGGCTGGATGATGTGGAACTGGCTGGTCAGCGGGCTCGCCAGCGGCGCCACGCTCTGCCTGTTCGACGGCTCGCCCTTTGCACCTGACGGCAATGTGTTGTTCGACTATGCCGAGGCGGAAAAATTCGCGATTTTCGGCACCTCGGCAAAATATATCGATGCGGTGCGCAAGGGCGGGCTGACGCCGCGCAAAAGCCACGATCTCTCCAGCCTCCGGCTGATGACCTCCACCGGTTCGCCGCTGTCACCCGAGGGTTTCACCTTCGTCTATGAGGGTATCAAGGAGGACGTTCAACTCGCCTCGATCTCCGGCGGCACCGATATCGTTTCCTGTTTCGTGCTCGGCAATCCGCTGCAGCCGGTCTGGCGCGGCGAGATCCAGGGTCCTGGTCTCGGTCTTGCGGTCGACGTCTGGGACGACGACGGCAAGCCGGTGCGCGGCGAGAAGGGCGAACTCGTCTGCACCAAGGCCTTCCCCTCCATGCCTGTCATGTTCTGGAACGACCCTGACGGCGCCAAATATCGCGCCGCTTACTTCGACCGATTCGACAATGTCTGGTGCCACGGCGATTTTGCCGAATGGACCGAGCATGGCGGTCTCGTCATCCATGGCCGTTCGGATGCGACGCTCAACCCCGGCGGTGTGCGCATCGGCACGGCCGAGATCTACAATCAGGTGGAACAGATGGACGAGGTGGCCGAGGCGCTGTGCATCGGCCAGGAGTGGGATGACGATGTGCGTGTCATCCTCTTCGTCCGCCTTGCGCCTGGTGTGACGCTGACCGAGGATCTCATCAAGGCGATCAAGACGCGTATTCGCACCGGCGCCTCGCCGCGCCACGTGCCGGCAAAGATCATCGCGGTAGCCGATATACCCCGCACCAAATCCGGCAAGATCGTCGAGCTTGCGGTGCGCGAGGTCGTGCACGGCAGGCCGGTGAAAAACCAGGAGGCGCTCGCCAATCCCGAAGCGCTGCGGCTCTTCGCTGATTTGAGCGAACTGAGGGACTGATAAGCAATCGTAAACCACAAGCTTTCACCATTCAGCAATCCCTTGTCCTCGAAACCTTTCGTTAAGAAACCTTTGTCAAAGGTGAAACAACTTGGGGGCCGCACATGAACGAGGCGGCCTGAAGCCTCCGGGCTTACGAAACATGACGTTGATCGACTGAGCTCTTGTTGAACAGCACCCATTTGAAGGCAGCCTCTGGCTGCCTTTTTTTTGCTGCCGCGCAGCGTTCTGGTGGCTCCGCCCCGTCGATAGAGATCAACCAGCAAGCACGCGCTGCGACGGGAAGGTGATCTCGACGAGCGTGCCTTCGTTCGGCGCCGAATTGATCGAGAATGTCGCCCGGTTGGCATCCACCATCGCCTTGGTCAGCGGCAGGCCGAGCCCAGTGCCGTCGCCGCGATGGCGTGACTGTGTCGAGGAGACCTGGCGGAACGGCTTCATCGCATGGTCGAGTTCGGCGCGCGTCATGCCGATGCCGGTATCGCGGACCCTCAACACCACGCTGCCATTCGCCTCGTAGGAGGTGGAAACGACGATCTGTCCGCCCGACGGGGTAAAGCGGATGGCGTTCGACAGGATGTTGAGCGCGATCTGCTTGATCGAGCGCAGATCCGCTACGACCTCGGGCACCGAATGCGACAGCGCCGTGCGGATGATGACGCGCTGGCCGTTTGCCTGCGGCTGGACGAGGGCGACGGCCTCCGAGACCGCCTCGTTGAGGCCAACGGCGGCGAAGTCGAGATCCATCTCGCCCGCCTCGATCTTCGAAATGTCGAGGAGATCGTTGACGATATCGAGGACATGCCGGCCGGAGCGGCCGATATCGTTGGCATATTCGATGTAACGGGGATGGCCGATCGGACCGAAGCGTTCGCCGGCCATCATGTCGGAAAAGCCGATGATGGCGTTGAGCGGGGTGCGGATTTCATGGCTGACGCGCGCGAGGAAATCGGTCTTGTGGGCGTTGGCGGTTTCGGCCGCGCCCTTGGCGTTGCGCAGCTCATCCTCGGTGCGTTTCCACTGGGTGATATCGCGGATGACGGCACAATAGCCGTTCGAGGAAGTGAGCCGGCCCATCGTCATGAACAGCGGCACGAAGCCGCCGCCGGCTTCGCGGCCGATCACTTCGCGCCCGTCGTTCAGCACGCTTGCCACGCCGTGGCCAGCAAGGCCGTTCAGATAGTCGAGGACGGCTTTCTGGCTCTCATGGGCAAACAGCATGACGAAGGGTTTGCCGCGCGTCTCCTGCTCGTCGTAATTGAACAGCGCGCTCGCCGACCGGTTCATCGAACGGATATCGCCCTCGGTGCCGATAACGACGACGCCGTCGGTCGCCGTTTCCAAGATCGAGCGCAATTCCTCGACCTCGACCTGAAGCTTGGCGACCTTCTCGACCATCCGCTCCGGACGCGCTTCGGACCTGTTGCCGTCGCCGCGGCCATCCTCCTTGCCTTCCACCGGCATCAGCGCCAGCATCAGAGCATTGGCATCTTCCCAGCGCACCGATTGCAGCCGCGCAGTCACCGGCGTCAGCGTGTCGTCGGCCTTGACGAGCATCATGGTGCCGGAACCGGCTGCCTTTTCCTCAAGTTCGCGGCGCTGCAGCAGGGCTTCGATACCGCCGACCTCACGCAGCGCGTCGAGCGAGTGGTAGCCCGTCAGCCGCATGAATTCGGGATTTGCATGGATCAGCGCATCGCCGACATGGATAAGCACCGCGACGGGCAATTGGTCGACCGTACCGGCCGAAAGCCCGTCAACCATCTTCACGCGCGGCGGGATGAAACTTGTGAGAACCTCGATCTGGCTGACCGTCTCCTCAAGCCCTTCCGTCGCCTCGTCCTCGGCGATGGCGTCGGGTTCTTTAGCGGCGTCTTCGCGCAGCGGGTCGACCGCGTTCTCGAAGATTGCCTCCTGCGGCGCCGTCTGCTCGACCGAAGCGGCGTCGGCCGTATCGGCGGCGGGCGTTTCGCCGGTGATGGCTTCGGGTGCCGCGCTTTCTTCGAAGGACGCCGGTTCCGTGGCGGTAGTGCCCGTCGGCGGGGCGTCGGGCTCTTCCCTGCGGGCCCCGAAGGCTTCCAGGCGCTTGGCGATTTCGCGGAAGTTCGCCTGTTCGGCGGCCGTCAATGCGGCGCCTGTGCTGTGAAGCTGCACGACCTTGTCGGTGGAACGGCGATTGGGCGTTTCCACGATGCGAAGCGCCGGGGGTTCGTCTGCGGCATCGGCCGCCGGCGCTTCACCGGTGCTCTCCTGGATCTCTTCGGCGGCGCTCTCCCGGGCGGGCGGCGCGAAGCCGGCCTCTTCTCCGGTCGCTTCGAAAGGCGTCTCTTCGGTCTGCGGGTGCTCGATCGCGTCCACCGCGATCGTTTCCGCCGGGGCCGCTTCGGGCGCGGCGTCGATGTCGTGTGCCGGTTCGGTGACAGCGTCGGCCGCCGGACCGAGGCCTGCCGCATCATGTCCGACGCCGTTCGGGCCGAGCGTCAGGCCGAGCGCCAGCGGATCCTCCTGCGCATCGGAAAGCCTGACGACGCCGAAGCCGCGGAAACCGTCGAAGTCCCGGTTGCGGGTATAGGTCGGCAGTGCGGCGAGATCGACCGGAACGACCAGGCTGGTGCCTTCGACCGGCCAGAGGATCGTCTTACCGGACCACGTGTCGCGGCGCGCAAGGGCCTCGGAAATCTTGCCGTCCGGGTCGAGATTGAAGAGAGCGGCGATATCGCTGAAGGCGGAGCCGATTATGGCGGATGCATGCGGACCGACGGCCTCGGCAAATTCGTGGCTGACCTCGTTGAACCGGCCTTCCGCATCGATCTTCCAGACGAAGCGGGTGGCACGGCTGTTCGGCCTGAACACAAAACCGGGCTCGGGCGCAAGCGACGGGGCAGGGGGCGCATTGGAAGCTGAAGTTGTTGCGATGGCCGGCTCTTCGCGGACGGCTTCCGGCGCCTCATCGACCGGTATTTGGCCGGCTTCGGCAGGTGTTTCTACCATCGCGGTCGCTTCCGCCGTCTCGTCGGCGGAATGGCTCGCGGCCTCGTCGGAGGGCGCCACGGGCTCGTCGGCCTCATCCATGCGGCTCTCGGTCACGCCGTCATCGTTCTCCGGGGCTTCGTCTGCGGCCGGATTCTCGTCGGCGACCGCTGCCTCTGCGGGTGTGAGAGCCGCCTCGGCCGGTTGTTCCCGGTCGTCGGTGATCTCCTCCAGCGTCTCCTCGACCTCTTCGATCCCCGAGACCGCATCGACGATCTCGCCGAAACCGGGTGCCGCAGCCGCCTCTTTCGGAGGAAGTTCGGATGACGACGTGCCCTCTTCCCCCGCGGGCGCGTCAGCCGCCTGCGGCGGTGCATCGACTGCGTCGACCACCGGCGCGTCGATGGGATCGAGATGACCGATCGAGGTTTCCACGGCAAAGAGCAGATTGAGCGCCGGCTCGTCGCTGAGCCTGCCGACTGCGGCCGGGAGATAACCCCTGCCGGTGACGACCGGACGCTTCACCAGGCGGTCGGGATGGGCGCCGGCAAGGTTGATCAAGGCCTTTGCGGTCTCGCCTGATATGGCGAGCGAGGCAAAGCCCGGCGAGGCTGCGATGACCTCGCCATTGGCGCCGATTACGGCCATATGCGTATCGGGATCATCGAGACCCTGCAGCATCTGGGCCGCCGCAGCGCCTGCCGTCAGCGGCCTTGCCGACACCGGCACGGAAAACAGAATGGCTTTCTCGCCCGATGAAAGCCGGATCAGTTCGGCCGCCGCCTGCACCTGCACGCGCTGAAAGCCCTTGGCGACGCGGATCATCAGGCTTCTGTAGTCGCCGACATCGGCGAGCTGACGCGCCGCCGTTTCCAGCTGCCGAAAGGTGATGTCGGTGCGATCGGCTCCCTGGTCGAGCAGGTCGTAGACCGCCGAATGGCCGAAAAGCTCCGCACCTGCGCCGTTTGCCCAGAGCAGTCGGGCAAGATCGGCCGAAAACAGCACCATTGCCTCGCCGCGTGAAAAACGTTCCCGCACCCGCGCATGCACGGCGATATCGATGAACGGGTATTGGACTGCGGGCATGATCAAACCTTGTCGCTGTCGGCCTTCTAAATTAACAGCTTATTAATAACTGCAGGTCGCATGCCGGTCCAGAACAGCGGGGTGCTTTCAGCCGAAAGGGTTAACGACTTGTGCGTCGCACAATTTATGTTGCAATGCACAATTAGATGTTCTATATAGACGTCATTCGATGATCACAGGCAGCAACTGCCTTAGCCCAAAGGAATGCGACCCATGGCTACCATAAAGACCGATGACGTTTTTTCAATCGCTTCTTTCGATCCCTCCAAGCTGGCTGAATCCTTCCGCGAATTCGCTGAAAAGGGCGCCCAGCAGTCGAAAGACGCCTATGCCAAGCTGAAGACCGCTGGCGAAGAAGCCGGCAAGACGCTCGAAGCCACCGTCCAGACGGCCCAGGCCGGCACCGTCGAGATCGGCCTGAAGGCGATCGACGTACTGCGCGTCAACGCCGAAACCTCGCTCTCGCACATGGAAGCACTGCTCGGCGTCAAGTCCGTCGCCGAATTCGTCGAGCTGCAGACCTCGTTCCTGCGCAAGCAGGCCGAACTCGCCGTCGATCAGGCGAAGTCGATGCAGGAAACCACCAAGCAGGTTGCCGAAAAGCTCGCAAAGCCCTCCAAGGAAGCCGCCGAAAAGGCCATGGCATCCTTCAAGGTCGCCTGATCGGGTTTGACCTGCCGGAAACAAAAGGCTGGACCTCGCGTCCAGCCTTTTTGTATATTGACGAGGAATGGGGCTTGAATTCATCGTCAAGTCCTCGTATGTGACCCCCGTCGCGTCAAACGTGATTTATGCGGTTGTAGCTCAGTTGGTTAGAGCGCAGGTTTGTGGCACCTGAGGTCGGAGGTTCGAGACCCCCCAACCGTACCATCTCCCCCACGTTAGCTCCCTATCAGACAGATCGTTCTGGCTGCCTTATTTCGACCGAAACGTCCAGACGTTTGACTGTATCTGTAAATGATCCTGACCGAGGCTGATTGTCTTGCGAAGAGCGCGGACTTTCACCCATCGAACGGCAGACGAGGCGTGCCTTCTGACAAGCAGCATCCCGTGGCTTTGAGGGTTGCCCTGAAGAAACCTACGCTTCCGACAGCGAGTTTGCTGCTTATTTGCCACACAAGCTCGAACATTTGAGAAGCACAACCCGTCCGTATGGTGCCATACCGCGGCGTGAGCTACATGTGCGGCATACAATGGCAGCGAGCTCCGCAATTGCGACATCCGCCACTCGATAGGGAACGATCCGCTCACGCAAGTAAAATTGCGAAAGATCGGAACCGCGAAGCCGACCCGCGGCAAGACAGGCGGAGACAACGTTCGGGGGTGCCGAAAAATCCGGACCTCGTTTTCCCGATGAGTCTGGAGACTTACTAAATTTCAGCACATGACCGTAACTTCAATTTAAGTGCCGTCGTGCGAGCAATTGCCAAGGTTCGGACGGGCAGAGGACAGGATCCTCGAATATGTCTTCTCGCCTTTTGTTAGAGGTTGCGGAGGGAAGCGCTTCATAAGTGCTAAGTCGCCAATATCGAAAACCTTCTCGAACAGAAATAAAGCTTTTAGTTGAATTTCCTCTTCAAATGGAGCAGAGGGAAATCGGCGTTAGGCGCGGCCGCAATGGAATAGGCAACGGGGATTTTATGACGGACCTCATTACTTCGACGAAGAACGTCATTTCGACTGGGGATCAGAAAGTTGACGGGCTCTTCAGCGGCACCGCCTGGGACGGAACGATAACCTATGCGTTTCCCACGACCTCGTCATCGTATGACTATAGTGGCGAGAAAAACTATTCTTTCTCTTCAATTTCGTCGCAGCAGAAGTCTCTCGCTTTGTTCTTTATGGAGCAGTCCTATGGGAGCGCGGCAAACGACGGCTTCTCCGTAGAGGGGTTTACGAACGCTAACTTTGAGGCCGGAAGCGCGGATACAGCAACGGTGCGGTTCGCTCAATCGTGGCTGCCTCCGACGGCATGGGCCTATACTCCAGATGCCGGCGAGCCGGCAGGCGATGTCTGGTTCGGGACGGAATATGCCGGCACCGAAGATGATCTTCGCTTTCCGAGGTTCGGCAATTATGCAGGCCATACCTTAGCGCACGAGCTGGGTCACGCTCTCGGCTTGAAACATGCTCATGAATCGGATGTTGCCAATCCGACGGTCGTTCCGAACGCCTACGACTCGCTCGAATATACGATCATGACCTACCACACGTATGTGGGGGACAGTTTGAGTGGGTACAAGTATGAGCATGATGGCGCGCCGCAAACCTTCATGATGCTCGACATCGCCGCCCTGCAGGAAATGTATGGTGCGGACTACACCACGAACAGTGGCGATACCGTCTACAAGTGGAATCCGAACCAGGGCATCACCTATGTCAGCGGCGTCGCAGCCATCACGCCCGCTGCCAACCGAATCTTCGCGACAATCTGGGACGGCGGCGGCATCGATACCTATGATTTGAGCGCTTATACCACCGCCCTCAAGATCGACTTGCGAGCAGGGGGATACTCGGTCTTTTCCCAGGGCCAGTTGGCCGACCTGGGAGGAGGTCCGAATAATGGTTATGCCCGCGGCAACATTTTCAACGCCCTTCTTTATCAAGACAATGTTGCATCGTTGATCGAGAACGTTAAGGCCGGCTCCGGCAACGATACGGTTACGGGCAACGAGGCGGACAATACGCTCTGGGGCAACGCCGGAAATGATACCCTGACCGGCGATTCCGGCAATGATACATTGGACGGCGGCGCTGGTATCGACAAGCTGTCGGGCGGGGTGGGCGACGACATCTACATCGTTGACAATGCCAGTGACACCGTGATCGAGAATGCCAATGAGGGGACGGATACGGTCCGGACGACGCGTTCTTATACACTCAGCGCCAACGTCGAAAACCTGACCTACACCGGCACCACCACGTTCATCGGTGAAGGCAATGCGGCGGCCAATGTGATCACCGGCGGGACGGGATCTGATTGGCTTGATGGGGAGGCCGGCGACGACACGCTGATCGGTGGTGCGGGCGACGATACCTATGAGGTCGATAGTCTCGGCGATGTCGTGGTCGAGGCGGCCGACGGCGGCACTGACAAGATCCGGACCGATCTTGCGGCTTATTCGCTCGCGGACATCGCCAATGTCGAGAACCTATCCTTCGTAGGTAACGCCAATTTTACCGGTGTCGGTAATAGCCTCGACAATGTAATCACTGGTGGGTTAGGCGACGATACGCTCTCCGGTGGGGCAGGCAACGATACTCTGAATGGTACATGGGGAAATGACTCGCTTGCCGGTGGGACCGGGAACGATATTTATGTCGTTTACGATGCCGGTGACACTATCATTGAAAACGCCGACGAAGGCATAGACACAGTTCAGACGTATGCAGCGAGCTACACACTGAGCGCCAACGTTGAGAACCTCACCAAAATCGGCTCGGGTGCATTTGCCGGCACTGGCAACAGCCTCAACAACACCATCACCGGCGGTGCGGCCATCGATATTTTGTCGGGCGGTGGCGGTGATGACACGCTGAACGGCGGCGCCGGCGCCGACACGCTGATCGGCGGGACGGGCAACGACACTTACATCATTGACAACGCGTCCGACGTCGTTACCGAAAACGCCGATGAGGGCATCGATACGGTGCAAACGGCGCTGACAAGCTACACTCTGGCCGCCAATGTCGACAATCTCACCTTTAGCGGCACGGCAGCCTTTACCGGGACGGGCAATGACCTTGCCAACACGATCAAGGGCGCGGCAGGTGCCGACACCCTGGACGGGAAGGCCGGAGCAGACATACTGATTGGCGGAACGGGCAACGACACCTATATTGTCGATAACGTTGGCGACCTCGTCACTGAAAGGCCGAATGAAGGAGCCGATCTGGTCAAGACGACGGTTTCTTCCTACGCTTTGACCAATAATGTCGAAAACCTGATCTTCATCGGCACTGGTGATTTCGCTGGGACTGGCAATGCGCTCGCCAATACGATCGTCGGCGGCGCCGGCAATGACACGCTGGACGGCGGCGTCGGCAACGACACGCTTGACGGTGGTGCCGGCAACGACATCTATGTGGTCGACAGTGCCAGCGACGTGATCAACGAGGCGGTCGGCGCCGGCACCGACGAAATCCGTACGGCGCTTGCAGCCTATTCGATCGCCGCATTGGTCAATGTCGAGAACCTGACCTACACCGGATCCGCCAACTTCACCGGCACCGGCAACGCGATCGCCAACACGATCACCGGCGGCGCCGGCAACGACATGCTGAATGGCGGGGGCGGTGCAGATACCCTGATCGGCGGTGCGGGCAACGACACCTATATCGTCGACCATGTCGGCGACCTCGTCACCGAAGCCGCCGACGCGGGGATCGACACGGTTCGCACGACATTGGCAAGCTATACGCTTGGCAGCGATGTCGAGAACCTCACCAATATCGGCACGGCAGCCTTTGCCGGGACAGGCAATAGCCTCGCCAATACGATCACCGGCGGCGCCGGCAATGACACGCTTGATGGCGCGGCCGGTGCAG
>NZ_JACIFV010000028.1:0-36124 GCF_014197535.1 Rhizobium aethiopicum | reverse complement strand
TGTCGAGAACCTCACCTATATCGGAACGGCAGCCTTTACCGGTGCAGGGAATCTGCTCGACAACGTTATCATCGGGGGTGTCGCTGCCGACAAGCTTATAGGCGCTGCGGGCAACGACACTTTGATCGGCGGGTTTGGTGCCGACACGATGCTGGGTGGGATTGGCGACGACATCTATGTGGTCGATATCGCGACCGATGTGGTGATCGAGAATGTCAACGAAGGGACGGACACGGTCCGGACGGCGCTTGTCAGCTATACGCTCGGCAACAATGTTGAGAACCTGACCTATACCGGATCCGCCAACTTCAGCGGCGCCGGCAACGCGCTTGATAATACGATCACCGGCGGCGCCGGCAATGACACGCTGAACGGTGGGGCAGGTGCGGACACCCTGATCGGCGGCGCCGGTAACGACACCTACATCGTCGATAATGCCGGTGACATCGTCACCGAAGCCGCCGACGCAGGAATCGACACGGTTCGAACCAACCTGGCCGCCTACGCATTGGGGATCAATGTCGAGAACCTCACCTTTATCGGCACGGGGCCCTTTGCAGGCACGGGCAATGCGCTGAACAACGTTATCGTCGGCGGCAGTGGTCCTAATACGCTGACTGGTGGCGCCGGCAACGATACCCTCACTGGTGGCGCGGCAGCCGACGTCTTCGTTTATTCGTCGAACTGGGGCCACGATACGATCACGAACTTCGTGGCAACCGGCTCCGCACATGACGCGATCTCGATCGATCACAATATTTTCGCCGACTGGGAATCGCTATTTGCCGCAACCGAACAGTCCGGCAGTGATACAATTATCACGGCCGATTCCGAAAACACCATAATGCTACGGAACGTGGCTCTTTCAAGCCTGCAGTCGTGGGACTTCTTGTTTGCTTAATCCTTGCTCGGACATTGCCGCGTCGCCACACACTTAGCTAGCGAACACACGAACTGCCGAGGACATCATTGGGAGGGCCGCTGAAGCTTCGCCAGATGCTCGGAGCAAACCGTCCTGACCAGCTCAAGCAATAAAGCGGTTTGTTGTGCAAGCCATCCGAGAGCCTCCTCGCTTATCTCGAAATGCTTCGAGTATCGCGCCTTCACATATGCCTCGTTCAGCGTATTGAACCAGGCCCGCTCACGTTGCTGATCGCGAGGGAAAGCTTCGGCAAGACGACGGTCCTGTTCTTCTGCGAGTGAGCGGAGGAATTTGATGTTGTGGGACGGCGGGCCGTAATTAGTGAGTGTCAGCAGAAGACACGAGTAGGCCTGTTCGAGCGATTGGTGAAGACTGAATGCAGCCCAATTTCTCCAAGCGTCACCAGTCTTTACTGATTTGCTAAGTTGGAACTTCGCCGTTTCGAGAATAGCCATCGCTTCATTGAACCTTTGATCAAAGTGCTCCTTCGCGACCCGATATCGGTCAGCCGTCGAGAGTGGTTTGGATTCAGCAAGCGGCTCATCGTCGAGTTCATAGAGAACGATGCCTTCCCGCCGGATGTCGGAAAAGAAGTACTGCCCTTCCTTAAGATAGTTGTTCACCTCTCGCCTGGAGTGGACGATGAAGCTTACCGGCGTCTCGATCGTCTTTTCATGAATCAGCCGGTCGGCGGCCTTGTGCCAGTACTCGGCGAACTCACAGAGCTTGCGGTTGTTGACGATGATGAGGAGATCGAAATCCGAACGATAACCCTTCATCGTGAAGGGCTCGTCCACCCAGCCGCCCTTGGCGTATGAGCCGAACAGGATGATCTTCAGGATCCGGCCGCGCTTTTTGAACTCGGCCGTACCGTCCCTCAACGCATCCTCGAATTCCTCGTGGAGGATCTCCAGAATACGGCCAATCTCGCGTTGTTTGCGGAGCGGCATATGGTTGAGGGATGACTTCATAGCACCATCGATAGGCGAAAGATCCTGCACCGTCCACGACAAGTTCTGCACGGCTTAGGCCATTTGCTTGGGTTTCCAGCTTTTCATGCGCTTGGTCGCTCTGTACCTCAACCCGCGGAGCTTAAAACAGGCAGTTGAAACTTGCGCCTTATACTAACTTGAATAAAGCAGTAAAATGACATAGGTTGTGGTGATCGAAAGCTGCGCGGTTGCAAAAAAAGCCTTGAAACACGTTGTGGACGGGCGGTGGCCCCTTCGCTCCATCTATTTCCGGCTCGCTGGCGCAACTTGGTTCAAGGGGCAGGAGACATCATTGGCGATCATGTTTGTCAGAGCGCAGGTAATCAGCAGGGGTGCCGGACGCAGCGTCGTCGCCGCCGCCGCCTATCGTCATCGCACACGAATGACGGATCACCAGGTGGGCAGATCTTTCAGCTATCGCGGCGGGAGTCCAGAGCTGGTGTATGAGGAACTGGCGTTTCCTGAGCACATTCCCGCTTGGCTGCGCGAGCTGATCGACGGCTCTTCGGTAGCGAGGGCGAGCGAGGGACTGTGGAATGCCGTCGAGGCGTTCGAGACGCAGGCGAACGCGAGGCTCGCCCGCGAGCTGATCATCGCGCTGCCGGAGGAACTGACGAGGGTGGAGAACGTCGCGCTGGTGCGCGAGTTTGTGCGGGACACTGTTGCCGCGACGGGAATTGTCGCCGATTGGGTCTATCATGACAAGGACGGTAATCCACACATCCATATGATGACTACATTGCGGGCGTTGACCGAAGATGGCTTTGGTCCGAAAAACTCTCCTGTTTTAGGGGGAAATGGGGAGCCATTACGTCGCAAGAACACCGGCAAGATCATCTATGAACGCTGGGCCGGCGACAAGGAAACTTTGAAGGCCTGGAAGATCGCCTGGGCGGAAACAGCCAACCGGCATCTGGCGCTTGCCGGTCATGAGATCCGCCTCGATGGCCGCTCCTATGCCGAACAGGGTTTCGACGGCATCGCGCAAAGGCACCTCGGGCCGGAGAAGGCGGCATTGGCGCGAAAGAGGAGGGAGCTCTATTTCGCGCCGGCCGATCTCGCCCGCCGGCAGGAGATGGCCGACCGGCTGCTGGCAGAGCCGGAGCTGTTGCTGAAGCAGCTCGGCAACGAGCGCTCCACCTTCGACGAGAGGGATATCGCCAAGGCGCTGCACCGCTATGTCGACGATCCGGCAGACTTCACGAATATCCGCGCCCGGCTGATGGCGTCGGATGAACTGGTGATGCTGAAGCCGCAGGAGTTCGAGGCTGAGACCGGCAAGGCGGTCGCGCCGGCGGTGTTCACCACGCGCGAGATCCTGCGCATCGAATATGACATGGCGCGCTCGGCTGAGGTTCTCTCGGAACGAAAGGGCTTCGGTATCTCCGGTGCCCAAGTGGCCGCCGCTGTTCAAAACGTCGAGACCGGCGACCCGGCAAAACCCTTCAGGCTTGATGCGGAGCAGGTCGATGCCATCCGTCATGTCACCGGCGACAGCGGCATAGCGGCTGTTGTCGGCCTTGCCGGCGCCGGCAAGTCGACGCTGCTGGCGGCAGCCCGCCTTGCCTGGGAACGCAAAGGCCGTCGGGTGATCGGTGCCGCCATTGCGGGCAAGGCAGCGGAAGGCTTGGAAGACAGTTCCGGCATCAAGTCACGCACACTTGCCGCCTGGGAACTGGCCTGGGCGAATGGGCGCGACACGCTCCATCGCGGTGATGTGCTCGTCATTGATGAAGCCGGCATGGTGGCGTCGCAGCAGATGGCCCGTGTGCTTGACATCGTCGAGGCGGCGGGCGCGAAAGTCGTTCTCGTCGGCGACGCCATGCAGCTCCAGCCGATCCAGGCGGGCGCTGCCTTTCGGGCGATCAGCGACCGCATCGGCTTTGCCGAACTTGCCGGCGTGCGCCGCCAGCGCGAAGAATGGGCGCGTGAGGCCTCGCGGCTCTTTGCCCGCGGCGAGATCGAGAAAGGTCTCGACGCCTATGCCCGGCATGGTCACCTCGCCGAGGCGGGCACGCGCGCGGAAACGATCGACCGGATTGTTAGCGACTGGAGCCAGGCGCGCAGAGAGGCAATCGGTCGATCCGTTGCTGAGGGCAGGGATGGCAGGCTGCGCGGCGACGAACTGCTCGTGCTTGCCCACACCAATGACGATGTCGGCAAGCTGAACGAGGCGCTGCGTGCGGTGATGGCCGGCGAGGGTGCGCTTTCTGACAGCCGCACCTTCCAGACCGCACGCGGGGCGCGGGGGTTCGCCGTAGGCGACCGCATCATCTTCCTGGAGAACGCCCGCTTCCTCGAGCCCCGGGCCAGGAGTTATGGTCCGCAATACGTCAAGAACGGCATCCTCGGCACGGTCATCTCCACCGGTGACAAACGCGGCGAAGCTCTGATGTCGGTTCGTCTCGACAATGGCCATAAAGTCGTCTTCAGCGAAGACAGCTATCGCAATGTCGATCACGGCTATGCCGCAACGATCCACAAAGCTCAGGGCACCACCGTCGAGCGCACCTTCGTGCTTGCCACCGGCATGATGGACCAACACCTGACCTATGTGGCGATGACGAGGCATCGCGATCGCGTCGATCTTTATGCAGCCAAGGAGGATTTTGAGCCAAAGCCGGAATGGGGGCGCAAGCCGCGTGTCGATCATGCCGCCGGCGTGACCGGCGAGCTTGTCGAAACCGGAGAGGCCAAATTCCGGCCTGATGACGAGGATGCCGACGACAGCCCCTATGCCGATGTCAGGACCGACGACGGAACCGTCCATCGGCTGTGGGGCGTGAGCCTGCCGAAGGCGCTCGAAGAGGGTGGTGTTTCTGAAGGCGATACTGTCATGCTGCGCAAGGACGGTGTCGAAAGGGTCAAGGTCCAGATTGCCGTTGTCGATGAAGAGACAGGTCAAAAGCATTACGAGGAGCGGGAGGTCGACCGCAACATCTGGACGGCCAGGCAGATCGAAACCGCCGAAGCCCGCCAGGACCGCATCGAGCGGGAAAGTCATCGGCCGGATCTGTTCAAGCCGCTCGTCGAGCGACTATCGCGCTCCGGCGCCAAGACGACGACGCTCGATTTTGAAAGCGAGGCCGGCTATCGGGCCCATGCCGAGGACTTCGCTCGCCGCCGCGGGCTCGATCATCTCTCGCTGGCTGCGGCCGAGATCGAGGGGGACATCTCGCGGCGCTTTGCGTGGATTGCCGCAAAGCGACAGCAGGTGGAAAAGCTCTGGGAGCGGGCAAGCATGGCGCTCGGCTTTGCGATCGAGCGGGAACGGCGCGTCTCCTATAGCGAGGTGCGAACTGAATCCCACCCAACTGAACCCCAGCCCACCTCGGGCGCAAACGCCGGCAAAGCCCATTATCTGATCCCGCCGACCACCGACTTCGCCAGAAGCCTCAATGAAGATGCGCGGTTGGCGCAGTTGTCATCCCCAGTGTGGAAGGAACGGGAAACGCTGCTGCGACCGGTGCTGGAAAAGATCTATCGCGATCCGGATGGCGCACTTGTCGCCCTGAATGCGCTTGCTTCAGAGGCCGGCACCGAACCCCGCAGGCTCGCCGACGATCTTGCCGTGAGCCCTGATCGGCTTGGCCGCCTGCGTGGCCGCCGGCGCAGCGCCATGCCTTTGCGGCGATGCAGGAGAGGTTTAAGGTCCTGCAGCAGACCGTGCGCACGGAAAGCAGTCAGCAGATCCTCGCGGAAAGGCGGCAGCGCGCTATTAGCCGTGGCCGTGGCCTCAGTTTTTGACCGCGACTGGAGAGGCGGCCGAGGCAACGATGATTTGACGCCGTCGGTCCTCGGCACGACAGATGATCGATGGAGCGGAGCACCAACTTCAACCTCGGTTCGTTTTTAAGCTCAGCCAAGCTGCACAGGTGTCGCGAGTCATAAGTACCCCGCGAGACGCCTCCAATGTGTGAACTTGACGTAAAGTGCAGTCAAGAAAGGCGGTGGACGATGCCGGATCTACGCCTGTAGATGGCGCCATGAAGTCGTCTCTCCATCATAGTCCACGTCGTAAACAGTGCGAGATTTGCCATATCCTGGAGATCCCGCACGAGTTTCAAGAGGCGCTGAAGCACGGCACGGCGAAATTCGAGAATCGCGGACAGTTCCTGGAGATCCTATTTGGCTCATGCGCCAAAATGAACCCTTCACCAAGAAGTGTTATCGGTCACACTTCGATCTTCTCATCGACCGAGTGATCCACGACAATTCGCACGGAAGGCGGTAGCTTGATCGTCCACTCCAGGTGCGAGTGAACAACTGCCTGAAGAATGGGTACTTTCTTCTTTGGTAACCGCAAGGAAGACACCTTTCTAAAGCGCTGGATGTTCCTATGGCGGAGCCTCAGTCCCTCTTGCGAGAAGCACCGCAGCACATAACGCGAGAACATTTTTCAAACCGCCTGAAGCTGCTCAAACAGTTCCCCGAAGGCGCCGCTTTTGATATCACGAGAACCTTGATGTCGCTGCCTGCGATTTGCACCAGACCTTGGAACACAAGGGCTTCCTGCCAACGCCTACTGATTACGGCCCACCCTCCCATAGATTATATATTCGCTCCGTAGGTGAGGAGCAGGATAGACGGATAGCTGAGGCCATCCCCACGAGCAGCATTGAGAATGCGATTCGCTCAAACACGCGGAACTGTGGGAATGCTGCGAGTGTCGTCGACCGTCACGTACCGCGGCGAGTACAAGGCATTAGCCCGCCAGGTCTCAACGACAAGGCCATCCAGCTGCCTTGCTAGAAGCCACGTTTGGAGATCTCGAGAGCCAATTCGTTTGGTAATCTCGTCAGCCGCGCGGTCGCTACTTGTCCGTGTCTGCGAGAATCGAGTACGGCCGTCTGGGGCCCTGCAGCCATCCAAGGTGGCGAGCAGGCCAGCACCATATTTCATCCGGGGTCATCCAGCACTCACAACGGCGATGCACGAACTCCTTTTTTAACATCAAGTCGCGAACGTCCAAGCTTCTGTGAGATGGTGGATGCGGTCTTAGCCTAGCTTTCTTTGAAGATATCGTTTAGGTGCCACGCAAGGTGTGGTGGCAAAGAATGAGGATAACATGATGGCCCGAAAGATAGCTGTCATCGGTCTCGGATATGTCGGTTTGCCCGTTGCGGTGGCATTGGCAGAAAAGTTTCCGATGGTAGTGGGATTCGACGTCAAAACATACCGTATTGAGACCCTGAAAGCTGGCAAGGACGTAACCGGGGAGGTCGATGGTGCGGTCCTGCGAAACTCATGTCTCAAACTGACCTATGATGTCGCCGATGTGAAGGATTGTAACTTTTACATCGTGGCGGTTCCCACACCTATAGATGAAAATCGTCAACCGGATCTCACGCCCCTCATCGCTGCGTCTAGAACGGTGGCTTCGTTACTCAAGGTCGGCGATATCGTCGTTTTCGAATCGACGGTCTTTCCTGGCGCGACCGAGGAGATATGTGGGCCGATCCTTTCCGAACTCTCGGGGCTTCGCCAAGGCGTGGACTTCAACCTCGGCTATTCACCGGAGCGCATTAATCCAGGTGACAAAAAGCACACGTTTAAGACGATAACGAAGGTGGTATCGGGAGACACGGCGGAAAGCCTGGACGAGATTGCCGCCGTCTATGAAGCCGTTGTGGACGCTGGGATTTACAAGGCATCGTCAATTAAGGTGGCGGAGGCAGCAAAGGTTATTGAAAATACACAGCGGGACTTAAACATAGCTCTCATGAATGAGCTTGCCATCATTTTCGAGCGAATGAATATACGTACTAGCGAGGTCCTGGCTGCTGCCGGCACCAAATGGAATTTTCTTCCGTTCAGCCCCGGACTCGTTGGCGGGCACTGTATTGGAGTTGATCCTTACTACCTGACCGCAAAGGCTGAATCGCTGGGATATCATCCGCAAGTGATCCTGTCCGGGCGACGCATCAACGATGGCATGGGCGCCTTTGTAGCCCAGAAGATGATCAAGATGCTGGTTGCCGCAAAGCGTCCGCTGAACGACGCTCGGATTGGCATTCTCGGACTGACGTTCAAGGAGAATGTTCCAGATTTAAGAAATAGTCGCGTTCCGGATATTATTAGGGAACTACGACAGTTCGGCATTGAGCCAATAGTGCATGACCCGTTGGCTTCAGCCGAAGAGGCTCACGAGGAGTATAATGTGGTGCTGCGGCCCCTCATAGAGTTTGATCAGCTGGATGGATTGATCCTTGCGGTTCCACATGAAAGCTATGTAAGTGAATTCAATTCTTACATTTCCAAGGTTGTAGAGGGCGGGGTTATCATCGACGTCAAATCTGTCCTAGACAAGGACGCTCTCGACGCCTCGAAACGCCTGAACTGGAGCCTTTAATGTGCAAGGTTTTTGTAACGGGAGCCGCAGGCTTCATCGGTTTTCATACCGCGTGCCGTCTTCTTGAGCGCGGCGAAATCGTCGTCGGCTACGATGTCGTCAATGATTATTACGACCCAACACTCAAGCATGCGCGGCTAGCCGAACTTGCGAAGTTCGAGAATTTCACGTTCGTCTACGGTGATATCTCAGACAAGGCAGCGATGGAAAAGGTTTGGGCGGAGCAGGGACCGTTCAAGCGCGTTGTTCACCTAGCCGCGCAGGCGGGAGTCCGCTACTCTCTTGAGAACCCATACAGTTATATCACGAGCAACTGCATGGGGCATGTCACCATACTCGAAATGTGTCGACACACTGAGGGCTTCGAGCATCTCGTGTATGCGAGCTCGAGTTCCGTATATGGCGGTAACACTGAATTGCCATATTCAGTCCAACATGACGTCAACCGCCCGATTTCACTTTATGCTGCGACGAAGCGCTCGGATGAGCTGATGAGCTACTGCTACAGTCATTTGTTCGGATTGAAGCAGACCGGCTTGCGTTTTTTTACCGTCTATGGCCCGTGGGGGCGTCCCGACATGGCGCTTTTTATCTTTACAAAGGCAATTGCTGAAGGCAAGAAACTCCCGGTTTTTAATGACGGGCAGATGAAACGCGATTTCACATTTATCGATGACATCGTCACAGGCATCTTAGCCTGCTTGGATAATCCTCCAGAGCCCGATAAATATGAGCCTCCGGCACGGGTGTTCAATATTGGCAACACGCGAAGTGAACACCTTATGGACTTCATTGCCATCATTGAACAGGAAATGGGACGCAAGGCCGACATCGAATACTTGCCGATGCAGGCCGGCGATACCAAAGCCACTTATGCCGACGTGACCGAAACAACTGAGGCTGTCGGCTATCGACCGACTACCAGTATACACGAAGGCATCCCGAAGTTCATCTCCTGGTTCAAGCGATACTATAATCTCAACTGAGCATCTCGCAGAAGGCACAAGGATTACGGCCTCCTGCCACACCGACAAACGCATTAGGTTGTTGTCCTCTTTGCATTACCGATGTTCGTGGCGCTCTTCTCGCTTGCTCTCAGCGAAGTGAGCTGCACGATTTTCACATAGATGCACCGATGGCGTTGCTCAGGCTCCAGTCCGCGTACGACTGATCCAAGTTGAATTGCCGACAGAAGTGACCACCGCTCATGTGCTTGTGTCCAAATACGCCGGCCATCTTCCGCGTCTTTGATAGGCCTGGATCATGAGCCTCCAAGGCATCGACCTCGACCGCTCCATACTCGCTGATCAGGTTGGTCAGCGTTCGAACTGCACCCGGTCTTCGATACCCTAATTGCCGATCTCAAGCGCTCGACCAAGCTCCTTATAAATGAGACCCCTGCGTCGGTGCTTAGGTGCTTAATCGGCCCCGCAAAACCAATACGAAGAACCCATGGAACGAGATCCAACGACACGATTGCTGAGGCCGAGCCAGACGATTGACGCCATAATCACTCGTTTGCTTGCACTAATATGCGTATGGTGGCGATGGGGTGAATTTGTCCATTTCCCGCCACAAAGAGAGCGCAGCGGTATTTGCGGGCGAGGTGATGGCAGACTTACGGTGCGTGTAATCAGTAGCATGAGTCGATTTTTTTCCGGTAACAGCAGATCGTACGGCGCAAGTGGCGACAGCCGCGTGATTGCGGCCGTTTTTCTTTCCGGACAAGGCTATTGCGACCATAAATTCGACCTCACGATCATGCCATCGATCCATCCATTGCCGTCGTTCTCTGCCCGGTCGAACAGGCAGGCGAGTTTAACGGCAGATGTCGATACCGGTTTGGTCACATTTGCTATTTACGAATGCGATAAAGGCGGGAAGGCGGATGGCGCGCCCGTCGAAAGAGCGCCGAGAAGGTTGCAGGCGGACCGTGCCGGGAACCGGGTGGTCCTGAATGATGTGCTGAAAATTCGGCCTTTGAGAAAAGGCCTATGGGCTGGATGCGACGCGGGCAAAGGGGCCATGGAGCTCGCCGCGGGATCGCTCGCCTCGAAAGAATACATCCGCGGTATGCCTGGCGTCAGCGCCGGCTACGCGCGATGAACGAAAGAAATCGGTTGAAATGGTAACGTCCGAGTTCAAACTGTTCAAATTCATGCTGGTGAGCATGTGGGTGGCAATATCGCTGTCCGGCCCGGTTCACGCTTTCGACATCAAGAGCGACGTCAGCAAGGAGTCCGGTCCTTTCGATCTGTTCAAATTCGGCTTCAAGGCCTACAAAAACGGGCAGAAAGAGGAGGCGGTCGAAGCCTACAAATACGCCGCCGAAAAGGGCCATACCGGCTCGCGCTGGGCGCTCGCCAACATGTATGCCGACGGCGACGGCGTCACCCAGGACGATTTCGAAGCCTTCAAGATCTACAGTGAGATCGCCCAGCAGGGTGTCGAACCCGGCTCGGAAGATACCGGCTTCTTCGTCAACGCGCTCCTCTCGCTCGCCAATTACTACAAGCATGGAATTGCCGGCAGCCCCGTCAAGATTGATCTCACTCAGGCGCGCCAGCTCTATTTCCAGGTGGCCTCCACCTTCGGCGTTCCCGAAGCACAGTTCCAGCTGGCGCAGATGATGCTGGCCGGCGAGGGCGGCAACGCTAGTCCGCAGCAGGCGAAAAAATGGTTGAACCAGGCCCGCAAGAGTGGCCACCCCGGCGCCATGGCGATTTTCGGAAATATTCTTTTCGACGAAGGCCAGACGGCTCGCGGTCTCGCGCTGATGACTGCCGCTCTCGACCGCTGCAAGCCCAAGGATTGCAGCTGGATGGAAGCGCTGCAGGAGCAGGCCTTCTCGGTTGCCAATGAGGCCGACCGTCGCACGGCAGTTTCGCTGTCGCACGCAATCGCGAGCGGTTCCGACTGACGCTTTCCGTTCAGCGCCACGCGGCATTCAACCCGTGCGTCGTAACCGCCCGATTGTTACCGCCTGCCGGATAGGGCCTTGATGGCCTAAGACACGTCTTTAACGACGTCGTAAGCGACGTGTCTTCGGCGAGGTATGGGATGCGTGTCGAAATTCTTGGGCAGGAACGGCGGCGTCGGTGGGGTGATGAACAGAAGCTCGACATTGTCATGTCGGTTGGAGTTTCTGGCGCTACGGTGACGGAGGTGGCTCATCGGCACGATGTGACGCGGCAGCAAATTTACACCTGGCGCAGTGAACTGAAGAAGAAGGGACTGTTGTCGCCGTCCTCGAATGCGGTGTTTGTTCCCTTGGACATGAATGCCGTGGAGATCGAGCGCGGTGAGGACCGTCAGGAACCGTCTGGGATGATCGAGTTGCGATTGAGCCGCGGTCGCAGTCTTTGCTTCGACAGCGGCGTGAATGCCGCCACCCTGACGCGTCTTATCCAGGCTGTGGAAGCGGCATGATCGGACCAGGGACGGGCGTTCGGGTATATCTGGCTTGCGGGGTCACCGACATGCGTAAGGGAATAGAGGGCCTGGCTGCGCTTGCGCAGGATGTATTGCGCCAGAAGCCGACGAGTGGCGCAGTCTTTGCCTTTCGTGGCAGGCGTGGCGACCGTTTGAAACTCCTTTATTTTGATGGCCAGGGCTTCTGCCTGTACTACAAAATTTTGCAGAAGGGACGGTTCCCTTGGCCATCGGCGGCCGACGGAACGGCTCGGCTGACGTCTGCACAAATGGCGATGTTATGGGAAGGCATCGATTGGCGGCGTCCTAACTGGGGTGCTCCACCGGCGCGTGTCGGTTGATTTTATCCCTTTGATTCTGTTGTTTTTATGGATATTCGCCCTGACTTATGGTAGTCAGACCCATGTCAAGCGCCACCCAAAATCTTCCCGACGATCCGGCCTTCCTGAAGGCAATGATCGCCGCTTTGCAGGCGGAAAACGCGAAGATGTCGGCGACGTTGCAGGCCCATGACCAATTGATCCAGTCCTTGCGGCTGCGCATCGCTAAGCTCAAGAAGCAGGTCTTCGGCAAGTCCTCGGAAAAGATCGAGCGGGAAATCGAACAACTCGAACTGGCGTTGGAAGATCTTTTGATCGCCGCGGCCGAGCGCGATACGAAGCCGATCAATGAGGCCGATGAGTCCAAGCCCGTCGCGTCGGTGGCAAACACTCACGAAAGAATAATGCGCCGTCGTCCGCGCGTATCGGACAAGGCAGTTCGCGAGCGCAAGGAACTCGATCCCGGCACCTGCTGCCCTGCGTGTGGCGGCGAATTGCGCCTTGTCGGCGAGGATGCCAGCGAGATCCTTGACATGATCGCCGCGCAGATGAAGGTCATCGAGGTCGCTCGATTGAAGAAGTCCTGCCGTTGCTGCGAGAAGATGGTGCAGTTGCCGGCACCCAGCCGTCCGATACCGGGCAGCATGGCAGGTGCTGGCCTTCTGGCTTACATCCTGGTCTCGAAGTTCGACGACCACCTGCCACTCTATCGCCTGAACGAGATCTTCGCCCGCATGGGCGCCGACATTCCCGACAGCACGTTGGTCGAATGGTGCGGTCGCGCCATGCAGGTACTCCAGCCGCTGATTGAGCGGATCGAGACCGCGATCATGGGCAGTGACCTCCTCCATGCCGACGACACCCCGATCCGGGTGCTCGACCGTTCTCTGCGAGACAAGGGGTTGGGCAAAGGCGTGAAGAAGGGCAGGATTTGGACGTACGTCCGCGATCAGCGGCCATGGGCGGGCGCGGCTCCACCAGGTGCGGTCTACTACTTTGCTCCCGACTGGAAGGAAGACCACGTTCATCATCACCTCAAGCAGGCGAGCGGCATCCTTCAAGCCGACGGCTACAAGGGCTACGGGAAGCTTTATGAGCCTGGAGCGGATGGGACATCTCGCTTCCAAGAGGCAGCATGTTGGGCGCACTGGCGACGCGACTTCCATGACATCTGGACCTCGAACAAATCCGAGATCGCACGCGAGGCTCTCGACCGTATCGGTGCGCTTTACGACGTCGAGCGCGACATTGCGGGCCAATCTGCTGATATCCGCTTGGCCGCGCGTCAAAAACACAGCAACGCAAAAGTCGAGGCATTGCGTGTCTGGGCCGAAGCGCAATTGACCCGCATTCCGGGCAAGGGTGATCTGGCGCGAGCCTTCCGGTACGGCCTGAGCCGCTGGTCGTCATTCTGCCTGTTCCTGGAAGACGGTCGCGTCGCAATGGACAACAATGCCGCCGAGCGGGCGCTGCGCCCGATTGGAATCGGAAGAAAGAATTGGCTTTTTGCTGGCGCTGACACCGGCGCGGAGACCTTGGCGCGCGCCATGACGATCATCGAGACGGCCAAGATGAATGGCCTCGATCCACAGGCCTATCTGGCCGATGTGCTTGACCGTATCCACGATCATAAGATCAATCGCCTCGACGAACTGCTCCCCTGGAACTGGTCACCCGTGGCCATCATCTGCGCCGAGGCGGCCTGATGGCGACAGTCACTTATGTCCGCACCATCAAATATGTCGCCGAAATTCTTGGCGAGGATCCAGAGCTTCTTCGGGCGATCGTCAGCAACGATGACAACCTGACCTACGGCAGTATCATCAGTGTCTACAACGGCGAGGACGAATCCGTCATCGCACTGACAGACGACGGCATGGAGGAGCTGGAACAAATGCTCTCCTATGCTCGCCGCTCAACTCAGGAATGGGACGACTTCCTCGACAGCTTTGTCGACGACGAAGAACTTGTCGCCCGCATCAAAGCAAAATCTCCGCGGTAGCAATCGGCCGGTTACCGTGCGTCTCCATCGCGCGCACGTGAAATGACGCGCTGCCAAGGGCGCGGAATGTCAGGCCGCGAAGTCGAAATAGACGATTACTGGTACGTGGTCGGATGGCTTTTCCCAGGCCCGTACGTGTTTTTCGATAGCTGCCGACGTCATCCGGTCGGCCGCTTCCGGTGACAGCAGCAGGTGGTCGATGCGGATGCCGTTGTTCTTCGGCCAACGACGACCAGATGAGCAAAAACACTGAAATGACGGGGTCACCAGGACTTGCTGAGCGTTGCGACAAGGCACTGCAAGAGCTGTCGCGGCACTTCAGTCAGACTAGTCAGACCGCTGAACCTGCACACAACTAGCGCCAGGTGCGGTAATCACCGGAGCTTACGATAGCCGAAGCGGCGGCGCTCATGTGCCAATGCCTTCATTCGCCCGCGAAGGTCATGGTCATCGATACGGCTACTTTTGTAACGAACCGTCATCCGGCAAACGCCGATGGCTTTTACACGCCCGCCGTTCGCTCATCCGGTGTTGGTTCATTAGATGAGCGACAGCGTTCCGCTGGGCTGCGGGCGTCACCACTTCTTTCCCAAAAGGTCTTTCAAAGCAGCATTGTCGAGCATCGCGCAACCGCTTCAGCTTCGTGTTTTCGTCCTCCAGCGTCTTCAACCGCTTGGCCTCGGACACGTCCATGCCGCCGAACTTGGCTTTCCACTTATAGATACCGGCATCGCTGACGCCGTGCTTGCGGCAAAGCTCCGAGACCGGCGTGCCCGCCTCGTGCTCCTTCAGAATGCCGATAATCTGTCCGCCTGTGAAACGGTTGCGCTTCATTCCCTGGTCCTCTCAAGAGTTCCAGTTATGTCGAGGCAACCATGATCTCGGTGCCACACGCGTCGATCCGTCCTAAAAGCTTGAAAGCAAGACTGCCGCAGCGATCGCTGCAGCAATAATGAGGCCGCCATACAATACTGCAGATTGTGATAGGTCGACATTTGTACCAAAACCGGCGGTCTTGTAATATGGAACCGCCATCAGAATATGTGCTGTGCCGAAGGCGAACGCCACCGCAATAGGACCAAGAACAAAGGTCAGCACAAAGCTCGCGATAAACATCACTACAAGCGTACATGCGCTCAAGGACAGCATAGTAATAGTTCTGGATTGCATGAACAAGGAATGCTGCGCAGGCAGCGTCAGGAAGCGACAAAAATGTCCAGTCGCTACGCCTATTGATGCTACGGCGGCTATCGCAAGCTGAGCGTGATCATTGGTGATGAGGTAAAATAGCGGCCAGCCCAGTAAGCAAAGACCGATCACGGGCAGTCCAACAATCTTAACTCCGAGATGCATCGTCTCCTTGCCGGTTTGAGCCGCGGAACGGATACCGCGACTGGATTTCACCGATAGCACACGCGCTGAATATGACGACCAGAAGGATGTGACGATAACCGCCATTCCGCTTCCCACCATTGACCCAAGCGCGTAATGACCTTGTAATGACAGATTGGCGAACCGGCTGAGAACGATACGATCTGCGTTGAGCAGCAACGACGTCATCAGAGAACTGGGCAGCAGAGGAAGTGAGAAGTAGACGCCGCGACGAAGACTTTCTACGTCAAAGGAAATTTTAAATTCACGTGAAGTCAAAAGAAGATTGACGACTGCACCTACAAGTTCCGCTGCTATCAGCACCTGCAGTGCGCCAATAAGGCCGAGATCCGCCCACACTACTAAGGTTAGCCCTGGCAGCAGGATTATGCCATAGAGACCGGTAAGTTGCAGCACCTGCCAAGGTTTCTCTTGAACCTTGGCGACCGTCATAAGAAGCGTCCGGAACGTTGCAAAAAGCCACCAGAAGATCGCCCAAGTGAAGGCGGGATCTATCGGTATATCGACATTCGGAAAAAGCGCACGAATCGTGGAATGCCGAAAAATCCACAGCAGACCCAGGAGACCTGTCTGTGAGGCGGTTCCTGCCAGCACGGAAGTCCATATTAACTTGTGACGATCGGTTTCATCAGTTGCGGCGTAGAAACGTAGCAATGACTGCGAAAATAATGTCGTCCCGAGAACCTGCATAAGTGAGCCGGTTTGGACGAGGATAGTGTAGAAACCCCACTCTTGAGCTGTCAGTGTCCTCACCATCAAAGGCACGGACAAAAGCGGAAATAGTTGCGCAAGGACGCTTGCGAGCGCAAACTGGAGGCCGTTTGAAATGATGACCGTTGAATCGTCGCCCCTTCCAAGGCGCGCTAGGCTGCGGCACACTTTTTCGCGTACTGTCAGTTGTTCAGAGCTCATTGCATCAGCCGCCGGGCGATATGGCTAATCGCTTCTTCAGCTGTTTGCTCCGGGGAAATCCATTCGAAGAGATAGTTGGAAAATGATTGCGCTCGATCCGTATGTTCAATAAAATGAGCTATCTTGTCGACAGGATTATCGTTTTCTGAAATCTGGCATAGAAGTTCCGGTTTGCTGAAAAAATGCCTATCGAGATGCACCCAACGATTCGCTTGCGTAACCTCGGGAAACCTGGCTGGATCATTTAATCGCAATTGAATTATCGGGATTCGAGCCGCTGCAGCGTCGATTGCGAATGTAGTGCCCAAGTTAATGACGGCGAAACAACGGGACAAAAGCTCCAATCGTTCGGCATTGTATTGTTCGTCCAAAAAATATCCGGTTGAACCGTCGTTATCCTTGTAAGGAGCTATGCTGACGTGAGTGCCTTGATCAAACAGATCATCGAATTCACCACGAATACCATTGGGTTTAGGCTTGACGATTAGCTCGATGCCCAATTTCCTGGTGGCTTCGCATATGACCTTAAGCAATCTCAGTTCCGCCGCAAAAAAAATCGGGTCCGATCTTTTGCTGAAGGATGCGGGATAAAGGACCGCATTCCTGGCGACGGTCTGCTTTTGAAATCCCTCTAGAACATACCGCAACTTGAAGGGATAGCCGATACGAATGTCCTCATCTCCCTGGAATTCACGCCAATCTTTTTGGAGGGCGCGATTCCAGACGAATGCCGTATCCGAACGATAGCCCATCGGCGCCTTTGGCGGGTGATCCCAGCTCTCCATTAAGGACACGACGTCGAGATCGGGGTGGCACAAAAGATGACGGATGTCAGATCGAGTGACTACCAATATCCTGTTGCTTGGAAAAACCCGCGGCACGAAGGGAGCATAGAGACGCTCCAGGTAGGAATTGACGTACTGTCTCTGTGCGCTGGGGAATGCCGATCTCAATCGAAGAGAAATGCCCGCCAGTCCCGCTTTGGAACAGGCAGGATCCCATTCTCGAAAACGATAGGTTTCCGAAAATTCAGGTCCCGCAACAAGTAGTTCTGTGTATCGGTGCGCGAGGCGCATCATGCGCGCCTTGGATAGTAGCTGATTGTAGCTGCGTATGCGTGAAAATGTCTTTCCCAACCGTTGCCCGACAAACTCTCTATATCGGTCTGGAACGAAAAGAATTGTCTCTACGCCTGCCTGATCGAGCCTTCGCAGCGACGGCTCGACGGCGTTGTAATTTATTAGCGTGCTCGCCAGCACGGTGACCGCATTCGACGAAACGCTCACATTATTCCTCATTCCAAATTAGAGCACAGCCTGCAACGGAAGTCCGCCGGTCAGGTTTTTTGTCCCCAAACGAGGAATGCCTGACCGTCTCCTTCTTGGCAAAGCCAAGGATTCTTGCCTGTCTGCTGATGCCGTGTTTCGAGAATCAGCTCGAAATGTTTCACGAGAACACGTTCAGCGTCCGAAGGCAGCAACGTGAAGGGAAAGTCCGGGGAATTGCTGATCATCGGAAGCGGATAAGTCCCGCTAGCACCAACATTCTTCAAACCCGCGGCCCCCATTGCAGCGAGATAGGGGGGAGACAGTTGATCGGATCTATAAAGTGGTGTTTTCGTCTGCGCGGACGTCAGCGGTAAGATTGCCCTAAGAATATCACAGACCCAAGCATATTCTTTCTGCACGTTCTCAGGGATATGTGGAACAACATAACCAATGAACAGACCATTCGGCGCCAGGATCCGTACTTGCTCGCCTATTGCGTTTTCAATCTCCTCGAAATGCTCCAGAAGACCTATGGAGAACACCAAATCATAGCCGCCTGTCTCAAACGGCATGTCGAGGCAGTCGCCGACCTCGAATCTTGCGTTCAGTCCTTGTGCTTCGAACGCAGCCCGCGCAAGATTGATCGCAGCCGGAGAGATGTCGAGGAGAGTACAATCCCACCCGGCATCCGCGAAATATGCACTTAGAGATCCGCGCCCGCAACCAACCTCGAGTACACGTTTGCCAGCGAGATTCGCCGGAAGCAATTCTTGAAAAGTTTTCCAATGCTGGCGGAATGCGAGCTGAATCTGATTTTCGGGTTCACGACGCGTCCAGTGCAAGTAATGGGCCTCCTCCGTGGAGTTCCAGTTGCGTTCAAAACTGTCGCCGTCGCCGCGATATTCGGGCATGAGTTATCTCCTCAAAAGAAATTCCGCTATTTGGAAATCACGTTCTTCGTCGATGGTCAGCGCCCGTTCCTCGGAAACGACCAGGCAGAATATGCGCTCTCCATAGATCGATCGCCGCTGAACGAGGGTTTCTGTGCTGATCACATAAACAAGTCCGGTCCGAATAAAGTAGTCCGGCAGATCTTGTCTCCGTGACATCCGTTGCTCGTCGTCCAACAACCACGTCACCTCGTCATTCGCCGAGAGTGAGAACATTGTTGCCGGATGCCTTTGACCGGCGTGGAAGCCGGTTATCACCGTATCTGCTTGCTTGGTGATCGCCATCGCCACAGCGGAATCGATATCACCGGTCGTGACCGTGGGACTTGTTGCCTGCACCAGCGCGACGTACTCGTAGTCTAAATCACCTTCTCTTGCCAAGGCATCCAGCGCATGCAGGATGACGTCCACGACAAGACTCGAGTCATGCGATATCTCCGGCGGCCGCATCCACGGTACTTCCAGGCCACTAGCTATCGCGGCTCGAGCGATTTCAGGGTCATCCGTACTACAAATAGCACGGCGCACAGATGACGAGGCAGAAAGCGCCTTACCCGCCCAATCGATGAGAGGACGGCCGTTCAGCGGCCGCACATTCTTTCGCGGCAGCCCCTTCGATCCCCCTCGCGCCGGAAGCAATCCCAGAACCTTTTTTTCCACGTCAGCCGCCAAACTTCTTGAATGCCACATCCGCAATACTTTCCTCTGTGACATGCATCGCATCCGAGGTACAGCCTCCAATGTGGGGGGTAATCAACACATTGAAGCCGTCTTTTGCGGCTCTGATCAACGGAGACTCCTTCATCCAATCCACGCCCTCGTCTTCGTCCCTCAAAACATCGACGGCAACGCCGCCTAGCTTTCCATCTCGAAGAGCATCGGCTAGAGCCGCCTCATCGATCAGCCCACCACGCGCCGTATTGACAACGAGTGCATGAGAACGCATCTCAGCTATCTCCGAACGCCCGAGAAAACCATAATTTGCGCCGGTCAACGATGCATGGACAGAAATGATGTCGGCTTCCTTTAGTAGAGGAAGCAAATCCGATCTACGCACACCCAGTTCATCAAACTTCTCTTGTGGCTGATACGGATCATAGGCGACAATTTCCATGCAGAGCGCCTTCGCATACCGAGCCATATGCCGCCCAAGCCTGCCAAGACCTACAATCCCCAAGGTCATCCGTGACAATTGCCTGGAACGAAAGGCATTTCTATTCCAACTGCCATTTCGAACCACCTCGCTGGAAGCAGACGGGATAGCTCGCAACAGCGATATCATAAGCCCAAGGGCGAGCTCGGCAGTCGACGTGATGTCGTTGATTGCATCCCGGCAATCCGCCAGTGAGATCACCTCAATGCCGCGGCGCCGGCATTCTTCCACGTCAACGTGCGTGAGGGCGGTCGTCGGTGAAACGACTGCCCGCAGCGATGGGAAGCGATCAAGCAACTTTCCATCTATTCTGTAGGCGAGCCGTACAACGATAATAGACACTTCTGTGTTCGATTCCGTCTGAGCCAACCAAACCTTTCCCATCTGCCTATAAGTTGCCAAAGCATGTGGACTGTAGTTTTCGGGCTCAAGGACAAGGATGTTAGTATTCTGAGACATATTGCAGCATTTTCTGCTGGTAGGGTTCGAAATTCTTGATCTTCTCAACGATGCGCACGCTTGCGTTACCTTCACCGTAGAGATTGGATACGGGATAGCGCCCATGTGCAATCTGGGCCTTGATGGCATCTGTGATTAATTGCTTCTCCGGCCGGACGGCAGTTAGATTTTCACCGTGTTCCCGGCCGGCCTGCCTTTCGCCTACCAAGACAACAGGTGTTCCGGAAAACGTACTGTCCCTGATGAAGCTCGACGAATTGCCGATAGCGCATGTCGCTTTCTTGAGACACTTCTGAAAGGTGATCGGTTCAAGATTTTTGACAAGATGCAGCCAATCAGCCTTGTGATGCTCGCGATGAGTTCGCAACGCCTTTGATATGTCATCGGCACCCGCATCAATGTTCGGCCAGATCCAAAGGGTCGGGTGTGCCAGTTCGGCTAACCCTTCTATAAGCTGCTGAACCTGCTGCCGTTCACTGCCAAAATGCGTTGTAACAGGGTGATATATGACGAGAAAGAACGGATTATTCGAATTTAGCGCACCGCCGACGCCAATCTTCGTAAATAGGTTAGCAGGCAATTCCGTGTCGAGAGATCTGATGTAATCGCCGGACGGACATCCCACATTGAAAACAGAGTCCGTTCTCTCACCCATTCTCCTGATAAACTGCGCAGATCGCTCAGTCGAAGGGAAATGGAGATGGGCGAATTTCGTGATCGCGTGACGTGCACTTTCGTCGATCGAACCGGAAACCTCCCCGCCCTGAATATGAGCGATCGGGATGTTCATATAAGCAGCCGCTATTGCAGCGGCCAGGGCTTCGTACCGATCCCCGATCAACAGCACAATGTCGGGCTGAAGACGTTGAAATTCGGTTGAGAATTCGATCACGCCCAAACCGATGCTTTTCGCCATAGTGGCTGGGATAGATCCCTCTACTTCCAAAAACACGCGACCGTCAATCTTGAAACCGTCGGCGCTAACAATCTTCTCTGCTTGACCAAAACGCTCGAGCAACATGGTGCCCGCACATACGGTAAGGAGTTCGAGATCGGCATCGGCATTTATCGCACGCATCACGGGATGCATGCGCCCGTAGTTCGCTCGATCAACCAGCACGGCGCAAATTCTGCGAACTGTCTCAACCATCTAAATCACTCTCTTTCAACTGCTCCCCAGCGAGATAATCGCGTTTGAGTATCTTGCCAACAGCATTGTCTAGCATCCGGGCAGGCATGCCGGTTCCCGGCTTCTTTAATGCGATATCTTGCGGCGTCAATATGTGCCCCTTCTGCAGGCCCGTCTTGCAATACAAGCTCTTACCGAAAAGGATGCTGAGCTCCTTCTTCTCCTCAGCCTCGCGGTCTTTATCCATCGGGGCCATCATCATGGCTTCTGTAAAACGAATTCCATCCACTAACTGCTGTAGCTCCTTCGTTGTAACAGAAGCAGAAACATCGGGCCCGAAACATTCCTTTGAGAAGACCGTATGCACCTCAATCAGATTTGCGCCGAGCGTGACCGCCGACAGACTTGGATAAATGGTGCCGCTATGATCTGACAGGCCCACCGGTACGCCATATCGCAGCTTCATCTCGCCGATTAGATTCAACCCGATCTTATCAGGTGGGCAAGGATAAGCCGTCGTACATTGAAACAATGCAATTTCCGCGCCATGCTTTTTGATTACTGCGAAGGCGTCATCCAAATCCGACCAGCTCGACATTCCGCTCGACAGAAGAATAGGTTTCCCCGTTCGCGCCATCATCTCCAACATTGGAAGATTGCCGACTTCCCCAGATCCCACCTTCCAGGCGGGAACACCAAGTCTGTCCAGCAGTTCTACGGCTTCAAAAGAAAACGGTGTCGATAAAAATATCAGGCCTTTCTGTCGCGCATGATCGAAGAGGCCTGCCCACTGCTCTTTGGAAAATTCCATCCGACGCCAGTAGTCGTAACGGGTGGCGTCCTGTGGAAAAACCTTTACGCGGAATTTTTCGTCAGGAGTCGATTCTGCCTCCGCGATATGCGTTTGGAATTTAACCGAATTTGCACCCGATTTGGCGACCGATTCGATGTAGGCGTGAGCAGCGCCCAAACTTCCGTCGTGAGCTTGGGCAATTTCTCCAATGATAAAACATGGGAAGCCATTGCCGATCTGGGATTCTTCAATCTTCAAAGCGTTCTTCCAGGTTCAATTGCAGTACCCCGGTGAGAGGTTATAAAGATGCTAGGCGAACCCGATCTTCGCCGACCTTCTCAGCGGAATTGGCGTGTGATAGCGCACGCAGGCCCATTGTGACAAGCGTGGCACAGCTACTTGGATATCTCGCGGGCGAATGGTTTGACCGTCCAAGATATATATCTTAATGCGTGAGCATGCGAGGCGTTATCTGCGCTTACAGTGATCGAAGGAAAGCCCAATGACATCTGCAAGATACCTTGTCTGCGGCCCTTACGGCAGTGGCAATCTTGGTGATGACGCGATAGCCCTAGAGATTATAAATCAGATCGAGCGACACGGCGGAACTGTACATATTGCGGGGATTGATGCCGGGAACTTTACAAAATCGACCGGGAGGAAGATCGGATTCGTTCGGAGACTAGATCTGCGAGGACTGAAGGTTTCTTTGATCGGAACACTGTGGAAGTGTGATGTGGTCGTGATCGGAGGCGGCGAACAATTTTCGGAGCCGCGCTTAGCAAATCCGTTATGGGGTCATCTCGCGACAAATTTTCAGCTTTATATGCTTGCAAAGATCTTCCGAAAGAAATTTGCAGCCGTGGGTGTTGGAGTGAGCGACGGGTTATCGTCGCTTGGACGCTTTGCGATGCGCCGAATCGCGCTTGGCGCCGATTTTTTTAGTGTCAGGGATGAAGGATCATTCCAGCGTCTGAAGGCTCTTGCTCCGGGCGCAGATATCCTTTTGTCCGCCGATCCCGCATTTCTTGGAGAACAAATTGACAGGAAGAAGGCCCGTAGCCAACTTTGCACGCGATTTAAAATTGAATCATCGTCCAAAATTGTCATTATAATGCCGTCCAACGACAAGTTCCATTCACTGGCTTATGTTGAACAGCTCAACACATCTGTCAAAAACCTAAACGAAGCGGGGGTGGAGGTCGTTTATGCTGTATCGGATTCCCAAGAAGGCTATGATAGTGAGATTTTCGATAGGGACCTGCTACACACATCCAAGATGGCGCGTTGGGCCCGGCCCGGGTCTCTGTCTCTCATGGAACTGATTGAGTTGATCACCGCGGCCGATTGCCTCGTAAGTTCTAGAATGCATCCCTTGATATTTGCAACATGCCAGATGACACCATTCGTATGCCTCTCCCGCGCTGGGAAAATGGATGCATTGATGAAAATGTTAGGTGATGAGAACTACTTGAGAATGAACTTCACCCCAGCGCAGCTCGTAGATCTTGTCATGACGAAACTGAATGCTGCCATGCCCGATATCTATGTTTCCAGCGTCGGGCGCGCTCGAGCAAGCGCTTCTGCTCAGTTCGACAATCTTGCAAAGCTAGCCTTTAAAGAACGTAGCGTCAGTGACTCTCGGTAGAAACATCGTCCCACTCCTGTTATTTGCCATCGCGGTCTGCCTTAACTTCGATTTCGTTCTGCAGGTAGTCGCGGGAAAATCGCCTGCGCTCAATCTCTGGGCTTTGATACCAGTGTTTATGGCACTCTTTTATCTCCCGTCGAATCTGATCAGATGCGATACGTCCTCGATTACATATGTGATCTTTCTCTTTTCATTGATACTTGTGGCAAACGGCGTTCGAAACACGCTGGCGGTTGGACCGACCGGCTTTGTTTGGGCGTTGCTGTCATATGGCCTTTGGCTGGGGCTTTTCCTCTGGACACAGAAACAATCGCCGCGATTTCTCTTCAAAGTCATCGTCAAACTTTTTCTCTTTTCTGCATTGCTTCATGCGTCTGTGGCACTGTATGAACTTCTCTCCGGCCAGGCGCTCTTGAAAGTCGTTACCATCGGAACATCGGTTGAACGCCGCTACGGAATTTCGTTTAGCCTTGGCGTTTTGGGACTACAGCTCGGGTGCGGCGCACTGGCAGCCCTGGGCGCCATGCGCTTATACCGGTCCACGACACCAAAGATACTTGTCGTACTCTGTTTTTATCTTATTGCTATGGCGCTCTACGCGACAGCGATCAGGGCGCCCCTTCTTTACCTTGTGTTGGCAGCCCTCGCCATTGTTGTGTCCCGATATTTTTCTAGTGTTCCGAATATTATGAACGTCATGTTTGTCGGGGCGCTTATTGTTGTCAGCGCAATTATTTTGGACCGATTGGGTGAAGTGAACCTCAATTTCGTCGGCTCCGCGTTCGAATTGTCCGATAGTGGCAACATGGGAAGGTTAGACCGCTATTCTGCGTCGATAGGGCTCCTTATGGAAAACTGGTGGGCGCCGATTTTCGGCTACGGTCCCGCGATGCTGACTCAGGTTCCCGTATCCTTCGGATTGGATGACTTTGGAACCGAAAGCAGTGCCTTGAAGACCGTTCTTGAACTAGGGGCTATTGGAGTTTTGCCTCTGGCGACTCATATGTCGGTCCTTTTCATGCGATTATGCGGCCCTGGCGGCCTGACAATCATAAAGGCGAACATCGAAGCCTTTGCGATTATGGCTTTCATCACGCTCGAATGCCTGACGAGCGAAATATTTAAATCCTGGATAGGTTCTTTCTATTTTGTGCTCGTTTTGGGTCTGATAACTCGGTTGACGCTGTTTCCGCAGAAGGCGGACGTTGAAGACCAATAACCCAACCGTCGGTCTAAGGCAGGATCTATTTGCAATGAAATACGCAATTAATGCACTCTTCGTGCGATGGGGTGTCAATGCGGGTACCGAGACTTATGTCACCAACATTGTGAGGCCCTGGTATGAGAGCAAACCAAGTGGCTGCGAGTTCCTATTCTACTGCAATCAACTGCCGCCTTGGTGGAAGGGGGACCGTCCTTGGTTTCGAGCGATTGTTCTGAAAAGCGCAAAGCGTGTTGGTTGGCGAATCTTCTATGAGCAGTTATGGCTGCCCCTTGTTGGCCTCATAAGTTTCGATGCCCTCTTCGCCCCAGGATACGTGGGAAGTGCGCTCCTGCAAAAACCACAGGCGATCACCGTTCACGATGCTTTTGCGTGGTTGTATCCGGGAGAAATTGGCCTCCTGCGCAGCCTATACTGGCGAATGTTTATCCCCTTGTCCCTGCAATCCCGCAATTCGTTGATCACCGTTTCTGCAAGCACGGCTACTGATCTCAAACGTTTCTGCAACATTGATAGCCAGACGCTTCATGTCATCCATGAGGCGGGGTCTCATCTCTCGGAGATCAACGAAGGCGGTACCATTCTCGAGCGCCTTGGTTTGAAGCCTGGGAAATATTTCCACTGCGTGGGCTTCTTCAAAAAGATCAAGAACCCATACACTATATTGAACGCATACCACTCCTATTGCGCGGCAGCCGGCAGTAACTCTGCAAACAAACTTGTCCTTGTTGGCCATGTGGGGAACAGCGTAGGGCAGGAAATAGCCGATTTTGCGTCTAAAATTCCTGGTGTGATCTTAGCGGGGCGATTGACCGACGAGTCCCTCTCAGATCTTTATCGCAATAGCGCCGCCCTGATTTTCGCCTCGCTTTATGAGGGGTTTGGAATTCCCATTCTAGAGGCGCAGGAACTTGGGTGTCCTGTTGTCACCTCGCGATCTTCTTCGATGCCGGAGGTTGCCGGAGACGGCGCTTTACTCGTAAATGAGGGGAGTGTCTCCGACATAGCAGCTGCCCTTTCGAAAATTTCTGAGAAGACTGAGGCAGAGACACTTATTCGAAAAGGCAAGGTTAATTACCAAAAGTTTTCTTGGCAGAAGGCAAGTGATATGACGCTTGACGTTCTTCGTAAGGTTAATAGATGAAACCAAAAGTTATTATTACCGGCGGCAGCGGCTTTATAGGCAGAAGCTTGGCTCGGTATCTTCAACAGCAAGATTACGACGTAATCTCTTTGGATAACTCGATTGGCATTGCTTCTGAATCTGAAACCTGCCGCAGGTGTGATCTTCTGGAGCGGGAGAGACTAATCCACCTTTTATGCGAGATCAGACCCAATTCCATCATCCACCTAGCTGCGAGGACGGATCTGGACGAAAAGGCAAACCTTGAAGGTTACGACGTCAATATCAATGGCGTTCGAAATCTTATCGATGCGGTTAAGGCCGCTGGGTCGGTGGACAGAGTTCTTTTCACGTCGTCCCAGCTCGTGTGCGAAGTGGGATATGTCCCCCGGTTCGATGAGGACTACAGGCCGAACACTCTTTATGGCGAGAGTAAGGTAAGGGGCGAACAAATCGTCCGAAATGCGGATCTTCAAGGCATCACTTGGTGCATTCTACGCCCGACGACGATCTGGGGCGAAGGAATGTCTCCTCACTATCAACGACTTCTGCTTGCGCTGAAACGCGGCAGGTATTTTCATGTGGGCAATGCTCCGCTTTTTAAATCGTACGGTTATCTCGGAAACGCCGTCTACCAATACGCCAAGTTTTTGGATGCCGCTCCGGAACGAATCGACCGCAGGACATTTTACATCGCCGATTATACACCTCTGTCTCTTCGCGAATGGACGACATCGTTGGCATGCAGGCTTGGGGGACAAAGGATCGTGACCCTACCCAAAAGTGGTTCAATCTTGCTTGCTAAGGTCGGCGATTTGCTAAATGCTCTTGGTATGAAGCGCTTCCCCTTCAACTCGTTTCGCCTCAATAACATCCTCACGGAGTATCAATTTGATATGTCGGAAACGGAAAAGATCTGTGGTCCGTTGCCATTCTCGATTGAGGATGGCGTAAAGCGTACTGCAGATTGGTTCCTCGACAAATCGTAAAGGTTTCGAAGCAGACATGGCTCCGAAGATTTCTATTATCACACCGACTTTCAACTCTTCGTCGGTCATTCTCGACAATATGCGGTCGGTGCGTCGTCAGGCCTATCGCGACTGGGAACAGATCATCGTGGATGGGGCGTCGACAGACGACACACTCGCGAGAATCAATACGCTTCCCCCGGCGGGAACCAAGGTCATTTCGGAACCGGATAACGGGATTTATGACGCGATGAATAAGGGCATTGCGCTTGCCACAGGTGATATTGTCGGGTTCCTGAACTCGGACGATTTCTATGCACACGACCAGGTTCTTGCGACGATTGCAAGCATAATGGCCGACACCAGCGTCGATGCTTGCTATGCCGATCTCGACTACGTCGATAAGTGCGATACTCAGAAAATCAAAAGGGTGTGGCGGTCACAGCCTTACCACGATGGCCTGTTCGAAAAAGGCTGGATGCCGGCACACCCGACTTTCTATGTCCGGCGGGACATTCTCCGTCGATCGGGAGGCTTCGATTTGGCCTTCCCGCGTCAGGCGGATTTCGAATTATGCATGAGGCTTATGGCCAAAAACAGAATCAAGGCGCGATATTGCAACGATGTCTGGGTTAAGATGCGTACCGGAGGGACATCCAACAACTCCGTTGCAGGGATTCTCAAGGGAAATCTAGAGGCCTATCGGGCATGCAGAAAGAATCGGCTTCAGGTCAACGTCATGTTCATACCCGTAAAGATTCTCTCACGCATACCACAGTTTGTAGCAGCCTTTCTCCAAAGGCAGGCGAGTTAGACGGTATCTTGAGGCTTCGCTGAAATCGTGAGAACCAGTAAAAATTGAACTTGATAAGGAAATGGCTTTGGGAACGCTACGCAATGTCGCACACAAATTTGGCTTGACGAACTCGGCTAAATTCGAACGGTTGATTTTGGAAGATAGAGCTGCCGCACCAGAAGAATACAGGCTAGCGGATAAGGTGCTAGCAGCGTTTCACTCTGGGGGTGGTCTCGCACCAAAAATGCAGGCCTACAAACTGGTTTCCCTCAACCGGTTGCTTGAAGCGGAAAAGCCGGCGTCGATTCTGGAGCTCGGGAGCGGTTCTTCGACAGTAATTTTCGCTCGTTACGCAGCTCAGAACAACGCGAAGTTTGTTACGATCGATGAAAGCAAAGAATGGCTCCGCAATACAATGTCGATGCTGACCGCGTTTGGCGTGAGCAACTTCGTCACTCCTTATGTGCGAAGCAAACATATTGATGTTGAAAAGAAGACGGCATCGTATGTCGAGCGTCCACCAATTGATGCGGATTTCGTACTTGTCGACGGACCTGCATTAGAACTCAACGGTAAAACCTACATCGATGCTGTCTGTACCGACGTGTTCGATATGCTGCCAAGGCCAAAGACGATCCTCGTGGATATTAGAAGGCCGACGGTCGAATGGATGGCAAAAGAAATATCGTCGACACAGTATCGATTTACTCAATCTAATATTCTGTCCAGGTCACCGAAAAAGAATTTCAACTATTTTTCGATCTTCAATCGAGTCTGAATACTTGAGGCCAGTTTTTCCTAGTTACGCCGTCGAAAAATTGTGAACATTGAACGATGCTCCGCTCTCGATCAAGTTCACATCCGGTCCTTCCGTCGAGATGCCGGAGCTAACAGCCGGGCCGCCCCCGCCGCTGCGTTGCGGTCATGTGGGGCCCACGAGAGGTTGACAAGATCATTGCAACACGATGAGAGAAGCTACCGTAGCCTATGGTGTGCCGCTCCGTGAGTATCATATGATCAAGGGAACCAGCCCGAACTATCGTCCGGAAATTAATGGCCTTCGGGCGATTGCAGTTTTGCCCGTGGTGCTTTTCCATGGAGGAATTGCGCCGTTTCACGGGGGCTTCGCTGGAGTTGACGTATTCTTCGTTATCAGTGGATATCTAATCACCTCGATCATTTACCATGACCTCGTTCGCGGCACGTTCTCGTTCAAGAGGTTCTACGAACGCAGAGCAAGACGTATCCTGCCGGCGCTGTTTCTGGTGATGGTCACGAGCATCCCATTTGCTTGGCTTTTTCTGCTTCCATTGGACATGAAAGGTTTTTCGGAAAGCTTGATCGGCGTATCGCTTTTCGTATCCAATTTCGTTTTCTGGAAGCAAGCCGGCTATTTCGATGCAGCCGCCGCCCTAAAACCGCTGCTTCATACGTGGAGCTTGGCGGTTGAGGAGCAGTTTTACATTTTCTTCCCACCACTCCTCATTCTGCTTAGTCGTATCACCAGATCAATCACTTTAGCGCTTAGCATGATAGCTGCGATCAGCTTCGTTTCGGCAGAATTCATCTCCAGGTCCGATCCAACATCCGCTTACTATTTTCTTCACACACGAGCGTGGGAGCTACTGATCGGTGCGATTGTAGCGATCAGGTCGAAAGAGATTTCCAGAGCCACTGACGAAAGTCCAATTCTAGGAGAACTGATTGCCGGTGCGGGCTTATTGACCATTTTGGCATCGGTGATTTTTTTGTGGGAGACGACGCGGTACCCAAGCGTTTACACCCTCTTCCCAACGGTTGGAGCCGCAATGGTGCTGGCAACAGGAACCGGAAGGACGTTCGTCGGGAAATTACTCTCCTTGCGGCCATTCGTTGATATCGGTCTCCTCAGCTACAGCCTTTATCTTTGGCATCAACCAGTATTCGCCTTCGCGCGCCAGTATCTCGATAGATCGCTCAGCCCAAGCACAGCGGTCGCGCTCATCGTACTTTGCTTCGCCCTCTCCGCGTTAAGCTGGCGCTATGTCGAGCAACCGTTTCGAACCGGTCGAGTATCGGCGAGGGCGGTTGCCACGTCAGGCGCCATGAGCATGTCGGCCTTGATCATGCTGGGGTACCTTGGGATATCGAGTAACGGATTCGCCTCTCGTCTTCCTACTGTGGTCGAGTGGGAGAGCTTAGGCCAGAAGGTCCAACAAACTGGTAATGTTTGTGCGCTGACACCCTCCGACCGTACGGGCGTTTCCTATTGTTTCTTCGGTGACGTGGCGGCCAAGAGAACGGTTGCGCTGTATGGAGATTCACATGCTCAAGCGATTTCCTTTTCCCTGGCAGAACGCTTCGCGCGGATGGGCCTGAAAGGGGTTTTGTTGAGAGCACCCGACTGTCAGCCTATACCTCAAACCTCGACTACGAAAAACGAAACCCAACTTTCGCAGTGCCTTTCGGCTTTTCAACATTTGCTCGATTACGTCCGCGAAGATGTCGACGAAATAATTGTGGCGATCCGCTGGACGTTTCGCCTGTATCCGATCCCCGGCCAGATTGATAGGTTAACCTTCGTTAATGGCGAGGGAGGAGAGGAAATAGAAGACTATCGTGAGAACTATGCCGCTGTGAATGGATCTTTCTCCGTGGACGGACGATCAAAGACGCTCGCCATCGATGAACTTATTCAGAGCTTGGAGAGAACGGGAAAACGGGTTGTCGTAGTCTATCCGATACCCGAACTGGGATGGAATATAGCAAAGGTTAATCTTCGCCATGGCCCAGGGCTTTCGGAACTATCAACGTCCGAAGCGCTCTATCTCGAGCGGAACAAGTTTGTTCTGGGCGTGCTGGACAACATCGCAGCATCCGAGACGCTTCGAAAGGTTAGGCCTGCGGACGTGCTCTGCAGCAAGGGCGGCGACGGCAGATGCTTTGGTCAACGGGATGGCGTGCCGCTTTACTACGACGACGACCACCTGTCCGCGCGGGGAGCAGACTTAGTAGCGGATGAAATCTTAAAGGCGCTGAACTAGCGACGGTAGGAAGTGATCAGTACCGCAGGCCATAGAGCTGTCGCTGCTTAATTCGCGGCCGCCTGAATGCTGCTATACAGCGAAGTAGTATAAGCACGCACCAGATTAGAGCAGATCCTGTGATCGATGAATCGATTGTGAGGTGACGAGGCGAGTCGAAGCTGATTCAACATCCATATCGGAGGAGGTGGATGATGGGACGTGAGCGATGTTCCGACCCCACGTTGTCCTCGCCGCCCTGATTTGTGATCGCCTTCATGGACGAGCAACGGGAGTTTCTCCATGGAGAGTACATTGGAGGTGACCCATTGCTCGGCAATGAAGGGCAATTCTCAATCCGTTGTGCGTCTTCCAACTCGGATGGCGTGAGTGAGACCGAGTGTCGACCGCGATAGAGCAGCCAGAGCTACGTTCGACGTACAGAAAGCAAGGACTTAATGCCTTGGATTTTCCTAATACCGCTCTCCTCCAAAGCAGCTCTCTGAAAAGCTTCCCGGACGAAAGCCCACATTAACATCATGAAAAATAAAACGACGGCAGCGGCGACCGCTTTCGAAAGGCTGCCTTTCGCTAAAGGTTCATCCGGGCGAGTGGGGGACTGTAGTATGTCCGACTCCGTCATACTTCCTTTCATGGAGGCTTCTATGGCTAAGATGGCTTGATTTGATTTTTCCAGTGCATCCGCGATGGCAACCACTGACTGTCCCGGGACCTCGGGCGAGTTTCCCTGAACTGCGCTAGGACCGTTAAACCGCTCCAACAATTTTTGTAGAGTCTGCTGAAGAATGGTTTGGGATAGCAACTGTGCCTTAAGTTCTTCCAGTTTGCCCGGCGAAGGCTTTGATGCAACGAGAAGCTTTTTCAAAATTGATGACAATGCCTCTTCTGCATGATCGGGCGTGTCAGCGATATATTGAAGCCGGTATATATCCGTTCCCGAGATATTGACAATTCTTAGAGATTTTTTGAATTTCTCTCGAGCCTGATATTGTTTTTCGTACTGCGCTAAGAGCCATTGGTTGGTCTTTACTGCGTCCTCGAGGAAGCTGGCTGACTGAAGCAGTAAGCTCCTTTCGATAGGCATTTGAACAATAGCTTCCGATTCGAAGCGTCCGGGGAGAAAGAAAAAAAAGCTGAATACTATGAAAAAAGCCAAGAGTGGGACTGCAACCATAACGCGAATTGATTTCGCGAGAATTAAGAGGATGTCAAGAAAATCTACTCCGTTGCCCGGGTTACCGTCACTGTCAATTGTGTATGTTTCCGTGGCTTTCAAGCTTTCAAGCTCCATATAATTACCGGCGTCACTCCTTAACGCGTCCCTATCGCCTTCTAGCTCATAGGTTTCGCCAAAGCTGTTTACCCCGCTCGCAGGCAACATTAACCGTGCTGGCAGCTTTGGGTCCGAAGAGAGAGTCGCTGGGCCTGAACAGCTTCGAGGATGTCACTAACTGAATTTTCTCCTGTTGTCACCGTCAGTGTGTCAGCGCGTTAAGGTAAGAACTGATCCGGCGTCTGCTAGTGAGGGGATGAATTCAGATAGCGGTCGATGACATCTCGGGCTCTTTCGACACGGCATGGAACACATGCCATCTCGGGCCGTTCTCCAAGCTGACGGGAGAATACGCATGTCGAAAACCCTGCTTTACGGCGCGACCAAGATCGACGAGACGAACAGTGCCTACGCACCGATCGAAAGCCTGGCCGCTTTCCAGTGGAAGAACCGTGTCTTCGTTCTTTTCGCCGACAGGGACAATGCCCGCGCGGCGCGCCAGGAAAACCAGCTGCTGGCCGACCGCAGCGCGCTCGATGAGCGCGATATGGTGGTGCTGAAGGTCTCGGGCGGCAAGGTTCGGGCGCTTTTCGGCGCTGCCGATGGCCTCGACGGCGAAGTGATCCGCCGCGATCTCGATGCGCCGGAGACGGGTGAATTCGCCGCCTTCCTTGTCGGCAAGGACGGCACCGTCAAGCTCAAGGTCAGCGAGCCGATCACCAATGGCGAGCTCTTCGCCATCATCGACAGCATGCCGATGCGCGCTGCCGAGACGCTGAAGTCGGACAAATAGTCCCGACGAACATCGCAAACATAAAGGGAGGCGGTCATGTCCGTGCCCAACGAACCCATTCCCGATCAGCCGCCGATGCCGGCGCCCGGCTGGAAGCCGGTGCCGCCGATCACCGAACCGGAGCCGGACCGGCTTCCCGACGAAGCGCCTGTTCCCAACCCCGATGAGAACGACGAGCCGGCCAAGCACGTTTCGGCGACTTAGAGGAAGATGTGCCGCTCGGCGCCGACGAGTTCCTGCAGGAAATCGACGACACTGCGGACGCGCACCAGGTCGCGCGCCGTTTCGTGATAGGTCGTCCAATAGGCGCGCCGGATCGAAATGTCAGGCAGGATGCGCTCGAGCTCCGGATACTGCCTTGCGATATAATCATGCAGGATCCCGATGCCGGCACCTGACCGCACCGCCTCCGTCTGGCCGATCGCCGTCGAGATTTCGAAGCCGGCGTCCCAGCTGCGCATCACCTCGCCGGAGAAATTCAGCGAGGCGGTGAAGATCAGATCCTCGACATAGCCGATGCGCGGATGCGCCTTCAGCGCCTCGACATCGCCGGGTCTGCCCTGGCGGGCGAGGTAGTCGCGCGAGGCATAGAGGCCGAGCGTGTATTCCGTCAGCTTGGAGGAGACGAGCCGGCCCTGTTCGGGGCGTTCCAGAGTAATGGCGATATCCGCCTCGCGCTGCGACAGCGAGAAGGAGCGCGGCACCGGTACGAGCTGGATCTTCAGCTCCGGATGGCGCTCGATCAACCTGCCCATGCGCGGTGCCAGAAAGGAGACGCCGAAACCATCGGGCGCGCCGACGCGCACCGTGCCGGCGATCGCCGTGTCGGTGTGGCCGAGATTGGCCTGCGCAGCGAGCATTTCGGTTTCCATCCGCTCGGCGGCATTTAGGAAGATGCCGCCTTCAGCCGTCAGCTCGCAGCCGTTCGTGCGGCGGATGAAGAGCCGCGTCTTCAGTGCCGCTTCGAGCGACGTCAGCCGGCGCGAAAGCGTGGCGTGGTTGAGCCCCAGGCGCTTCGAAGCGGCAAGGATCTGTCCGGTTCGGGCCACGGCCAGGAAAATGCGGACGTCATCCCAGTTCATCACTTGGCCCGCATTGCAATCGGATCGACATCGATCAGCGTCAGCGACGTCACCATGCCGGCCGTCTCCTTCTTGTATTTGAGGAAATGCGGTGTTCGCAGATGCGCCTCATAGGCCGTTTGGTCGGCGTAGACTTCGAGAATGCGGACGCGGTTTGGGACTTCGCGAATGGAAACAGCGCTGAGTGAAAGAACGCCCTCTTCCAGCGCGACCGAAGCCTCGATTTCCTCCGCAAGCAATGCGCGATAGGCGTCGAGCCTCTCGGCGGCGATCTCCAACTCCGCCATTCGCACGACCGGATTTTGGCTCATCGATTGACCCTCCCTGAGTTTGACTTGTCCGCATGCCGCGCCAAGTTTGGGAGCAGCAGCACCTACATCGGAACTATAAAACGTGCACAACGGTTGCTTATATCAACGCATTGATTTGTGCAAATTGAAGTGCGATTGTAGGCCATCCAAACAGGAGGAACATCCATGCGTGAGATCGGACATTTCATCGGCGGCAAGCAGGTCGCTGGCACCAGCGGCCGCGTCAGCAACGTCTACAATCCGGCGACCGGCGAAGTGCAGGCGACCGTCGCCCTCGCCAGCGTCGAGGAGCTTCGCGCCGCCGTCGAGAATGCCAAGGCCGCGCAGCCGAAATGGGCCGCCACCAACCCGCAGCGCCGCGCCCGCGTTTTCTTCAAGTTCGTCGAGCTCCTGAACAAGCATATGGACGAACTTGCCGAATTGATTTCGAAGGAACACGGCAAGACGATCGAGGACGCCAAGGGCGACGTCGTTCGCGGCCTCGAAGTCTGCGAATTCGTCTGCGGCATCCCGCATCTCGCCAAGGGCGAATTCACCGAGGGCGCGGGTCCGGCGATCGACATGTATTCGATCCGCCAGCCGGTCGGCATCGGCGCCGGCATCACGCCTTTCAACTTCCCCGGCATGATCCCGATGTGGATGTTCGCGCCGGCGATCGCCTGCGGCAATGCCTTCATCCTGAAGCCCTCCGAGCGTGATCCGTCCCTGCCGATCCGTCTCGCCGAACTGATGATCGAGGCCGGTCTCCCGGCCGGCATCCTCAATGTCGTCAACGGCGACAAGGGCGCCGTCGACGCCATCCTCACCGATCCGGATATCGGCGCCGTCTCCTTCGTCGGCTCGACGCCGATCGCCCGCTACGTCTACGGCACGGCGGCGATGAACGGCAAGCGCGCCCAGTGCTTCGGCGGCGCCAAGAACCACATGATCATCATGCCGGATGCCGACATGGACCAGGCCGTCAACGCGCTGATGGGCGCAGGCTACGGTTCGGCCGGTGAGCGCTGCATGGCGATCTCGGTTGCCGTCCCGGTCGGCGAAGAGACCGCCAACCGCCTCGTCGAAAAGCTGACGCCGAAGATCGAATCGCTGCGCATCGGCCCCTATACCGACGACAAGGCCGACATGGGCCCGCTCGTCACCAAGGAAGCCTATAACCGTGTTCGCGGCTTGATCGACCGCGGCATCGAGGAAGGCGCCAAGCTCGTCGTCGACGGCCGCGATTTCAAGCTTCAGGGTTATGAAGACGGCTATTTCGTCGGCGGCTGCCTGTTCGACCACGTCACGCCTGACATGGACATCTACAAGACCGAGATCTTCGGGCCTGTCCTTTCCGTCGTTCGTGCCCAGAACTATGAGGAAGCCCTGTCGCTGCCGATGAAGCACGAATACGGCAACGGCGTCGCCATCTACACCCGCGACGGCGATGCTGCCCGCGATTTCGCCTCGCGCATCAATATCGGCATGATCGGCGTCAACGTTCCGATCCCGGTTCCGCTCGCCTACCACTCCTTCGGCGGCTGGAAGGCCTCGAGCTTCGGCGACCTCAACCAGCACGGCACCGATTCGATCAAGTTCTGGACGAAGACGAAGACCGTCACCGCCCGCTGGCCCTCCGGCATCAAGAGCGGCGCTGAATTCGTCATGCCGACCATGAAGTGATCTGCGCGACAGATCGATCTGCAATTCGGGGGCCTTTTGGCCCCCGTTTCATTGTGCGCCCAGCATGGGCGCACTCTTGTGGGTGCAAGTCCCACCGTAAGCTGGTCATGGCGAGCGAAGAGAAGCGCAACTTTGCAAGGGCGA
>NZ_JACIFV010000027.1 GCF_014197535.1 Rhizobium aethiopicum | reverse complement strand
AAGCCGGCCAAAACCCAAAACATCGCCAAACCAAATGGCTTTCTTTTATGCCTGACAATTTCCCCGGACAGCCCTGCCCCTTGTGGGGAGGGGTTTGGGGCGGGGTCTTCTACGCTCTTCACGCAGCTCGCACGGCCGCCATCGGCTTCACGTTCTGGTTCATCCGGAACAGATTGTTGGGATCGTAGCGCAGCTTGATTTCGGAAAGGCGCGCATAATTGGCCCCGTAAGCCATTTCCACCCGATCGGTCTCGTCCTCCGGCATGAAGTTGATGTAGGCAGTGCCCACAGCATGCGCCTTGGTCGCCTCGAAGAGCTCGCGCGCCCAGCCGATACAGCTTCCGTCCATCTCGGTCTCCCGCCAGCGCGCATGCACATTCATGACGAAATGCGAACTGCGCTGTGGAAATGCCGTGGCTTCGGTCGGCACGCGGCCGGCGGCGCCGCCGACATGGCCGATGAATATTTCGCATTCCGGCCCTGGCAACGTCCGCACCGCATTTATGAGAACCTCGATTGCCGCATCGGAAAGGGAGGTGAAATCCTGGCTCTTCCAATAGTTACGAGCACCGGGCGTTAGAAGCGGGTCGAATGCCTGTTGCCAGCCGACGAACGGCATTGGGCCGACAATGTCGGCGATCGGTTTTCCGATCCCGCGCAATCCGGCTGCGGCCTTTTCGCCCGCCACCATGTCCCCGCAATAGCACATGGCGAGCACTACGATTTCCTTGCCGTGCCATTCGGCCGGCAGGAACGGCAGCGGCGGCGCCTGGCGCATCACCACCCAGCAGGTCAGCTCGTCGGGTGCTGTTTCCAGCGCCTCGCGATACTCCCTGAGAACGTTTTCCGCATCGGCGAAGGGATGCACGACCAGTCCGGCGAAAACTTCGGGATGGAGCGGGTTGAGCTGGAATTCGAAGGAGGTGACGACGCCAAAATTGCCGCCGCCGCCGCGCAGGGCCCAGAACAGGTCCGGCCGTTCGGTCTCGCTCGCCTTCACCAGTTCGCCATCGGCCGTCACCACATCGACCGAAATCAGATTGTCGAGGGTCAGCCCGAATTTGCGCGTGAGCCAGCCGAAGCCGCCGCCGAGCGTCAGGCCGGCTATGCCGGTCGTGGAGTTGATGCCGGTCGGCAGCACCAGCCCGAAGGCCAGCGTTTCCTTGTCGACATCGCCGAGCGTAGCGCCCGGCTCGATCCTGGCGCGACGCGTCTCGGGATCGACCCGCACGGACTTCATCGGAGACAGATCAATGACGACACCCCCCTCGCAGACGGCATTGCCGGCAATGCCGTGCCCGCCGCCGCGCACCGAAACGAGCAGATTGTTATCGCGTGCAAGGCGCACCGCGCGCACGACATCAGCCGCCCCTGCGCAGCGCGCGATCAGACCCGGCCGGCGATCGATCATCGCATTCCAGATCGCCCGCGCCTCGCCGTAATTCATGTCTTTGCTGGTCAGGAGACTGCCGCGAAAACCGGCGGCAAACGCATCCATGGCCGCGTCATTGACCATCGTCTGATCCCGTTGCAGGGTCGTCAGGTTCAAATTGTCCATGATTTCCTCCATGCGACCGGCGCCCCGCACCGTCGCGGCCGGCATCTTGCGCTCGCAGGGGGCGTCAAACAAGTTTTCCAAAAGGATTAGTACCGGCGATGCCGATACTCGGCCGGCCCGCTGTGGGACACGCCCGTCTCGCGAAAACTTCTCCCAGCCCTCATTTCCATACTGTCGGCCGTATCCGATTGATGTATGGAGGGAACTCCAGAAAAAGACGTGCACGGAGGCGGCAATGGATCACCAGGATAAATCCAAGACGGACAAGAACCTGCCGGGCGGCGATCTCGACGAGCAGGCGCTCTTCTTCCACCGCTATCCCCGCCCCGGCAAGCTGGAGATCCAGGCGACCAAGCCGCTTGGCAACCAGCGCGACCTCGCGCTTGCCTATTCGCCTGGCGTCGCAGCCCCCTGCCTTGCCATCCGCGACAATCCGGAGATGGCCGCCGAATATACCTCGCGCGCCAATCTCGTCGCCGTCATTTCCAACGGCACCGCCGTTCTCGGTCTCGGCAATATCGGACCGCTGGCTTCGAAGCCGGTCATGGAGGGCAAGGCCGTGCTCTTCAAGAAATTCGCCGGTATCGACGTCTTTGACATCGAGATCGACGCCGCGAGCGTCGAGCAGATGGTCGCGACCGTTTCCTCGCTGGAGCCGACCTTTGGCGGCATCAACCTGGAAGACATCAAGGCGCCGGAATGTTTCGAGGTCGAGCGGCGCCTGCGCGAGAAGATGAAAATCCCGGTCTTCCACGACGACCAGCACGGTACCGCGATCATCGTCGCTGCCGCGATCCTCAACGGTCTGGAACTTGCCGGCAAGGCGATCGAGAACGTCAAGATCGTCGCCTCTGGCGCCGGTGCGGCCGCCCTTGCCTGCCTCAATCTGCTGGTGACGCTCGGCGCTAGACGCGAAAACATCTGGGTTCATGATATTGAAGGCCTCGTCTACGAGGGCCGCACCGAACTGATGGACGAATGGAAGTCCGTCTATGCCCAGAAGAGCGACACGCGCACGCTCGCCGAAAATATCGGCGGCGCCGATGTCTTCCTCGGTCTCTCGGCCGCCGGCGTCCTGAAACCGGAGCTGCTGGCGCAGATGGCAGACAAGCCGCTGATCATGGCGCTTGCCAATCCGACGCCGGAGATCATGCCGGATCTCGCCCGCGCCGCCCGCCCCGACGCGATGATCTGCACCGGCCGCTCGGATTTTGCCAACCAGGTCAACAACGTCCTCTGCTTCCCCTATATCTTCCGCGGCGCGCTCGATTGCGGCGCCGAGACGATCAACGAGGAAATGAAGATGGCCGCCGTGCGCGCCATCGCAGCGCTTGCCCGCGAAGAACCCTCCGATGTCGCTGCCCGGGCCTATTCCGGCGAGACCCCGGTCTTCGGCCCCGACTATCTGATCCCTTCCCCCTTCGATCCGCGCCTCATCCTGCGCATCGCCCCAGCAGTCGCCAAGGCCGCTGAACAGAGCGGCGTCGCGCGCCGACCAATTCAGGATTTCGACGCCTATCTCGATCAGCTGAACCGTTTCGTCTTCCGCTCCGGCTTCGTCATGAAGCCGATCTTCACTGCGGCAAAGGCCGCCGAGCGAAAGCGCGTCATCTTCTCCGAAGGCGAGGATGAGCGCGTGCTACGCGCCGCCCAGGTGCTGCTTGAGGAAGGTTTGGCCAAACCGATCCTGATCGGCCGCCCGCAGGTCATCGAGACACGCCTCAAGCGCTACGGTCTGCGCATCCGGCCATTGCAGGATTTCGAGGTCATCAACCCGGAAGACGATCCGCGCTTCCGCGAATATGTCGATCTCTATTTCTCACTCGTCGGCCGGCGCGGTGTCATCCCGGAAGCTGCCCGCACTATCGTGCGCACCAACACGACCGTCATCGGCGCGCTGGCGCTGAAGCGCGGCGAGGCCGATGCGCTGATCTGCGGCCTCGAAGGCCGTTACGAGAAACACCTGCGCGACGTGCGCCAGATCATCGGCAAGCGCAAGGATGTCCGCGATTTCTCGGCGCTCAGCCTGATGATCTCGCAGCGCGGCGCCACCTTCTTCACCGACACCTACGTGACCTTCAACCCGAGCGCGGAGGAAGTTGCCGAGGCGACTGTCATGGCGGCCGAGGAAATTCGCCGCTTCGGCATCACGCCGCGCGCCGCCCTCGTCTCGCACTCCAACTTCGGCTCGCGCGAATCCGAAAGTGCGACCAAGATGCGCAACGCCCTGCAACTCATTCGCGAAACCGCGCCCGATCTCGAAGTCGACGGCGAAATGCACGGCGAAAGCGCCATCACCGAAGCGCTGCGCAAGCGGGTCATGCCGGATACGACGCTGCATGACGAGGCGAATCTGCTCGTCTTCCCGAACCTCGACGCCGCCAACATCACCTTCGGCGTGGTGAAGTCGATGACGGATGGACTGCATGTCGGCCCGATCCTACTCGGCGCCGCCCTGCCCGCCCACATTCTCGCTCCCTCGGTCACCTCGCGCGGCGTCGTCAATATGGCGGCGCTTGCCGTCGTCGAGGCATCGCAGCCGGCATAAGCCGGCTTTGCGACCAGGAGATTCACGGATAACCAGCACTCGCCGAGATATTTCGCAAGTGCTGGCATCCTGCGGCGTTTTACCTGGGCGTAACGTCGAAGCCGAACCACTTCTGCGATAGCTTGACGATCGTGCCGTCCGCCTTGGCTGCTGCGATCGCGTCGTTGAACATAGCTTTGAGTTTGGTATCCTCCTTACGCAGACCAACCGAGCTGCCTCGCCCGAGCATGCCGCCCTGGAAACGAGGGCCAGTGACGATCAAATCCTCGTTGCCCGGCTTTGCCGCCGCTGTCGAAAGATATGCCATGGACGCCATGACGAGGTCGACGCGACCGGCTTTAAGATCGAGATCATGCTGTTCCGTCGTCTTGTACTCACGGATATCAACGACGCCCTTCAAATATTTGTCGAGGAAGGTTGCGGCGATCGATGCAGTCTGCACGCCGATTGTCTTACCCTTGAGCAACGGCTCGATCTGCTTCAGCGCGGCCACAGCGCCAGCCTCATCGGTGGCGAGCGAAAATACCTCGCCCTTCAAAGGCAGATTGGCAAGCGGGGAGTCTTTCAATGTCGCAAAGGTCTGACCCGTCGTGCCGTATGAATCGCTGAAGGCAATGACCTCCTCGCGCTTGGCGGTTGCAGACATCCCCGAAATGATTGCGTCGAACTTTCCAGCATTGAGGGCCGGGATCATGCCGTCAAAAGGCTGGATCACGGTCGTGCATTCGACCTTCATATGAGCGCAGAAATACTTGATCAGCTCGATTTCGTAACCGTCAAGGCTACCGTCTGCCTTGGTGAAGTTCCACGGCCGAAACGCTCCCTCGGTCGCAATCGTCACATGGGTCCAGTTCTTCTCCTCGGCGCGTGCCGCCGTCGAAATGGCTAAGGTGGCGACCATAGTGATCGCGGCCATGATTGCGGTCAGGTATTTCATACTTGAGTTCCCCTTCTTGATTGAGCCTGATGAACTATTGATTGATGAACTTGCGGAAGCGCTCCGACTTCGAATTCGAAAAGACCTCCTGAGGTCTGCCCTCTTCCTCGACCACGCCCTTGTGTAAAAAGACGACGCGGCTGGAGACGTCGCGCGCAAATCCCATCTCATGTGTGACGACCAGCATGGTGCGTCCTTCCTCTGCCAAGGCGCGCATGACGCGCAGAACCTCTCCCACAAGCTCCGGATCGAGTGCCGACGTCGGCTCATCGAAGAGCATCACCTTGGGATGCATGGCGAGCGCGCGGGCAATGGCGGCGCGCTGCTGCTGGCCGCCGGAAAGATGAGCGGGATAGAAATTGCGTTTGTCGGCAATGCCGACTTTGGCGAGCAATGCTTCGGCTTCCTCGATGCATTCGGCGCGCGAGCGGCGCTGGACATGGATCGGCGCCTCGATAAGGTTCTCGAGGACCGTCTTGTGAGACCAGAGATTGAAATTCTGGAACACCATTCCGAGCTGGGAGCGGATACGGTCGACTTGCTTTCGATTCGCCGCCCGGTGTGCGCCGCCGGCACTGCGCTGCATCGAGATCGTTTCGCCGGCAACGGTCACTTCACCGGAATCCGGCGTTTCCAGCAGATTGATGCAACGCAGGAATGTCGATTTCCCGGAGCCGGACGAACCGACAATGGAGACGACATCGCCTTCCAAAGCGTCAAGGGAGATGCCCTTGATCACTTGTACAGGCCCGAAGCTCTTGTGCATGTCGCGCACGCTGAGGGCGATTGGTGTAGCCGTCATCGATGTTCTCCTGCAGGGGTCGCCGCAACGGCACTCTCTCGGGTGACGGGAAGAGGCGCGCGCAAATGTGCGCTGAGCCTGTATTCGGCAAATTGAATGAGACGTGTCAGCAAGAAATTGAGAGCGAGATAGATGGTTCCCGAGACGACGAAGACCTCGATTGCCCGATAGGTCTCGGAGATGATCTTCGCGGCAACTCCGGTTACTTCCATCAGCGTAATAATCGAGGCAAGTGACGTCGCCTTGACCATCGATATCATCTCGTTGCCGTATCCGGGCAATGCCTGACGGATTGCCAGCGGCAGGACGATCCGGCGAAATATCAGGAAACGATGCATGCCGCAGGCGCGGGCAGCCTCGATTTGACCGTGCGGTACCGAGAGCAGCCCGCCGCGAATGATCTCGCTGGCGTAGGCGGCGGTATTCAAGGTCAGCGCCAGCACCGCGCACCAGTAAGGATCGCGGAGAAACGGCCAGAAGATGCTATGCCGTATGGCGGGAAACTGACCGAGACCGTAATAGATGAGAAATATCTGCACCAACAGCGGCGTGCCGCGGAAGACAAAGACATAGAGCCGTGCGAACCAGTCCAGCACTGCAACACCGGAGAGGCGGGCAAGCGCTAGCAACAGCGCCAGAATGGCCCCGAGGCAGATCGATGTCACGGCAAGCTCGATCGTCAGCGGAATTGCGGCGACCAGGCTCACAAATGTTTCCTGGAGAAAGGACCAGTCCATCACGCCCCCCTCACGCCGCGCGACAGGCGCCGCTCCGCCTGCCGGATGACGAGGCTCGAAACTGTCGAGATCATCAGGTAGATCGCGCCGGCGATCAGGTAGAAATCGAATGGCAGCCCGGTCGATCCAGCGCCGACCTGGGCCTGGCGCAAGAGTTCGGCGACACCGGTGATCGATACCAGTGCCGACTCCTTCAGGACGACCTGCCAGACATTGCCAAGACCGGGAAGCGCATGACGCAGGGTTAACGGGGCAATGATCCGCCGCAGACGAAGCCAGCGCGGCATACCGCAGGCGATGGCCGCCTCGATCTCACCCGGATGGACCGCCTTGAAACCACCGCGCAGCACTTCCGTGAACTGTGCGCCGGAGGTTACGCCCACGGCAAGGGAGCCGGCAAGAAAGCCCGGAAAGCCGAGGAAACCTTCGGCGCCGAAAAGCCTGCCCACCGCCGTGACCACGGCGCTGCCGCCGAAATAGAAGAGATAGATCACTAACAGATCGGGGATACCCCGCAGCACCGTCGTATAAGCATCGGCGGTCGCCCTGGCAAAGCCGTTGCCGGCAATCTTGGCCCATGCACCAAGGGTCCCGATACAGGCGCCGACGGCATAGCCGGCGATTGCAACAAGGATGGTCATCCACGCTCCGGCTAGGAGAGCATGGCCCCAGCCATCCGGGCCGAAACCGGCAAGCTCGAAGAAACCAGGCTGGTTCATGATGCCGCTCCTGGAGAGCATGTTTTTGCAGCAACTGACATTGTCATAGCCTCGGCTGAGCGTGATGCGCCGAAAGGGCGCTCAATGAGCGTCGAAGGTGGGAGTCAGGTCGATCTTGCTCCATTTTTCCGAGAGCTGCCTGATCGTACCGTCCTTGGCGGCCTGCCTGATTGCGCCGTCAAATTTGACCTTTAGATCGGTCTCGCCCTTGCGCATGCCGAGTGCAACTTCGGTTGCCAACATCGCGCCCTTCACCAGCGGGCCGGACATCATCAGATCCTCATTGCCGGGCTTGCCGAGCACGGAGGTTTCGTAAACACCGCTATCGAAGGCGGCATCGATGCGCCCGGCCTTCAGGTCGAGGTCGCGCTCGCCGGAATTCTTATAGGCGCGCACCGTTATATCGGATCCGAAATAGCCGGTGATCAACTGCTCCTGGCTGGTCGACTGAACGACACCGACCGTCTTGCCCTTGAGGACCTTGCCGATTTCGGCCATCACCGGATCGGCCTTGGACTTGTCGTTCAAATTCAGCCGTTCGCCGTTCATCGGCAGAGGAGACACCGGCCCATCCTTCAGAAGCAGGAAGCTAGCGACCCCGCTCGCGTAAGGTACGGTGAAATCGACCACCTGCTTGCGCTTCTCGTTGATGCCAAGGGTCATCACCAGATCGAACTTGCCCGCATTAAGGCTGGGGATCATTGCGTTCCATTCGCCTGCTATGAGTTCACAGTCGACTTTGGCGCGCTTGCAGAGGTCACTGATGAGATCGACGTCGAAGCCGGCCAGCTTACCGCTGGAATCCATGAGGTTCCAGGGCGGAAAAGCGCCTTCGATGCCGACCTTGACATGGGTCCAGTCCTTGGCGCTGGCAGTGAACGAAGTCAGTGAGGCAATGGCGCCGAACAGAGCGGCAAGCAGATGTCTATTCTTCATTTTCTGTTCCCCTTTCGGCGACCAAATGGCCGCCTGTTTGTTCTGCAGTATGGCTGCGTCAGTCCTCCAGGGCCGCACGCAAAGCCGCGTTGGCTTCCCTCAGCCCATGGACTAGTCGATTTCTCGTCTGGCGGGCATGGACAGCGTAGAAAGGCATGTCGGGCGATCCCACCGGCTGCGCCCCCAACGCTCGCAGCCCCTCCAGCGACGGCCAGGCCGGCTGAGGAAGGGCAGGATCATGGTGAAAGCGCTCGCCGCTCGTATAATTCAGCGGCACGAGATGGCGGCCGGCGCGCATCAGCGACGCGTTTACGCGCGCCGTCTTTGCCGGAGACAGGTCCTTCACCTCCAATACGGCTTTCGCGCTGCTGCTCAACTCGTCAACTGCACTTGCGAGAGCCGACAGCTCGATGCGCCCGGAAAGCTGAGCCTGCAGTTGCGCGACCTGTTGGCTGAGAGCCTGTGCGTAGACCGTATAGTCAAGCGGCAGGATGGGCGAGGTCAGCAGGCGCCAAAGTATCTCCAGCACGATCCGCGTATCCCGACTGAGATTGGCGGGATCGATATGCTCTACCGTGTCGTGCGGCGTGTGCCACCACCAACCGAGCGCGGTAAGCGTCTTGACAGGCCCCGGCGGCTGATGGCTGAGGCTGCCGAAAATTGAGGGGATGCCGACACCCCAGAATGAATGATCTGCGGCTCTGCCATGCCGCCTGCGCGCGTGCCTTTGTCCGCTGACGCTCTCGATCACCTCAAGCGCCAACGGCTGCAACTCATCGATGACTCCGGAATTGGTGAGGACGGTTGCGCCCTCGCCGCCCGTGGAATCGACATTGACATGCACGGCGCAGCGGCGATCGAGCTCGTCGAAAAATTCATCCGCATACCAGGCTGAGCCGGAATAGCGACCGTTCGAATGGCCTGACCAGAAGCAGATGCGCAGGCCGCGTCGCCAATCACCCGCATGAAGGGCAAGCAAACGTGCCGCCTCCAGCATGGTTGCGTTCGCGCCGCCATTGTCCATGACGCCGAAATGCCAGGTGTCATGATGGCCCGAAAACAGTACGAACGGTTTGTCCTCGCCTGCCGGCTGAAGCTCGGCGACAAGCAGCGGCGTTCTGCGCCATCCGGTGTCGACCTCTGCCGTGAGCGTCGCACGGACCTTTGCGTCGAGAGCGAGCCTGTCGCGCAGGCGCACTCCATCTTCCCGCGCGATGGTGCAGATCACGGTTTTCGGCAGATGAGCCCGCGTGTGTTGCGACGGGCTGCCCCAGACCGGCGACACGCACATTTCGTAGAGATGCTCATTCGGGCTCACATGGATTTCGCCGAGGGCGCCGGCCGCGCTCGCCAACACGGCGACTTCCTCCGTCGCAATCCCCTCGACCAGGACGATCTTGCCGGCCAAGTCCTTGCCGACGAAATCGGCTTCCTTGCCCTCGCCGACATATTCAAGGTCGCCGCTGATGCCCGTTGCGGCCGTCGGAACTGACATCGAATGGGTAATGCAACGGAGACTTTCGCCTTCGACCTCGACCTTCGCCGGGCCGGGCAGGCTGATGTAAGCATCATGCGACAGCAGCTGCGTCCCGTATCCGTAGCTCTCCATCTGCGCCTGAAGATAATGAAAGCTCTCGAGCTCCTCCGGCGTTCCGGACAATTTCACCCGACGGGCAAACTCGCGGATATGCGCCATCAGGCGTTCACGATCGGGCTGCAAGTCCGGGTTAGGCATCAGCCTTCTCCGGCAATGGCGGATCAACGTCATCGGGGATCGGATTGACGAAAGGCGTACGCTCCAGACGCGCCCTGTGATCGGCCTTGGCAGCTTCGATCAATTCGGAGTTACTGATGAGATCGGCGGCCGTGCTCGCCATCACCTTGGCGGCGTGTTCGGTTCCCTTGTGGGCAGCCGGCAGTTTCCCTTGCGCAACCAGCTGCCAGGAATGTCCCGGCGTACCGACAGCATAGGTAGCCCCTCGCATCTGCACGGTCGGCACCACCCAGCTGACGGTCCCGACATCGGTGGAGCCGACCAGTGTGCCGTCACCGGCATTCAACGGAAAAATCTCCTCGCAGAGCGGCTGGTCCTCCTTCGGTGTCAGCGCGAAACGACCATAGGACGCAGCGATATCCTCTGCATTAAAGGTCTGCTGGAACCTGCGGGCCGTTTCTCGGTCGGCATCATCGAACACGGGTGGGCCAAGCCGCTGCAGATGGGCGAACATGCACTCTTCGAGTGGTGTATTGCCGACGAGATTGGCATCGCCGCTGACGATGTCACTCCGGACGGTCGTCTCGGTCATCAGGGCAGCACCTTCGGCAATTTTCTTGACGCGGGCAACCAGAGACAGGAGTTCCGGCAAGGTCCTTGCACGGACGAGATAGCGTACCGTCGCGCGTGCCTGTACGACGTTTGGCGCGCCACCACCCGCATCGGTGATGGCATAGTGGATGCGCGCGGTGGAAGGCATGTGCTCGCGCATATAATTGACGCCTACATTCATCAGTTCCACTGCATCGAGAGCGCTGCGGCCGAGATGCGGCGTCGCGGAGGCATGCGACGCCCGCCCCGAAAAATGGAAGTTGATCTCATTGCAGGCGAGCGAGATGGGATTGTTGACGCCGGCAAAGGCTGCCGGATGCCAGGAGATCGCGATATCGACGTCGTCGAAAACGCCGGCGCGCACCATGAAACCCTTCGAAGAGCCGCCTTCCTCCGCGGGGCAGCCATAATAGCGCACCCTTCCCATCAAGCCGCTTTCGGCAAGGAAATCCTTGACCGCAGCGGCAGCGAGCATGGATCCGGCGCCCAGCATATTATGGCCGCAGCCGTGACCATTGCCGCCGTCGACCAACGGTCGCTGCTCGGCAATACCGGCCTCCTGGCTCAATCCCGGCAGCGCATCGAACTCGCCAAGGATTGCGATGACCGGGCCGCCTTCGCCTGCTTCTCCCATGACTGCCGTCGGCAGCCCGGCAATGCCGCGCTCGACACGAAAGCCTTCCCTTTCCAGCATGCCGGCGTGCTCTTCGGCAGATTGATGTTCGAGGTAATTGGTCTCGGGAATGTCCCAGATGCGGTCGCTCAACTCGAAGAACGCCGCGCGCTTTCTCTCGACGATTTCCCAAACCGCATCGGAATTCTGCATGGATTTACAACCCGCCTTATATAATGGTAATCAAATTGGCGCCAATTTTATGCTCCAATTGAGACAAGCACGCAAGCCATGAGCTGGAATATTTTTCAACGCTGTCAGTCGGCCTCGTTGTTGGCCGGGGGAGAGCTATGATAGTCATCGCCAAAATCGGGCTGGGGAGAACTGCATGAATTCGCTGGAAAGCGGAGCGACGGCGCAAGCACAAGAGCCGCAAACCTCCGACGTGACCGAACTCATTCTCCAGGATATCCTTGCCGGCCGTCTCCCGCCCGGAACCTGGTTGAAGCAGATTGATCTCGAGAGGCGGTATAACTGTACGCGACCCGAGGTCCGCAGGGCTCTCGACAGATTGGTGCAGAAGCGACTGGTGGAGCATGTCCCCAATCGAGGTTATCACGTCCATGAGCAAGACGGGCGCCGCGCCCAGGAGGTCAGCGACATTCGCGTCATCCTCGAAGTCGCCGTCAGCGACCGCATCGTTGCGAATGCGAGCGAGGCGGATATTGCGAACTTACGGGTTCTGGCTTCACGCTTCGACGATCTGGTGCTGAACGGCACCATGCTTGAACTTTACGAAGCCAATCTCGCCTTCCACCGCCATCTGCTTGCTCTCGCAGGCAACCAGGAACTTGTGGAACTGATCACGGAGATTCGGCAGCGGACATCCTCTGCGCCGGTGTCGCAGTGGCGAACGCGCGCCCGCATCGAGCAATCCGGTCGCGAACATCAGCAGATGGTTGATGCGATAGAGAGACGCGACACCGATGGTCTGATGGAGCTGACGCGCAGGCACATTCTTCAAGCTTGATGGGCCTCAATGACGCCGGCAGCTGTTGCTGGAACTTGGGCATAACCGGAAATCGCTGGAGGGTGCATTTTTCGCCACCTCCGGCGATGGCCTTGTGGCTTTTATGCGATGGAACCGCCTGGAGTTTTGGCGCCGTGCCATCCCAACCATCGCAGCTGATATCCGCATATCACGAACCCCGTACCGACAGCCGTCCTCCATCCGCAAGCTCATCCGCGCGTTCGTTGCCGACGATGCCGGAATGGCCCTTGCACCAGGCAATGGTCACCAGGGCGTTCTGTGACAGTTGAAGATCGACCGCTTTCCAGAGTTCCGCATTGGCGATCGTTCGGCTTCGGGCGTTCCCATTCGGACCGCTTTTCTTCCAGCCGTTGTTCTTCCAAATGTGCCGCCTTTCGTTGCAGCCTTTGACGGCATAGATGGAATCCGACCAGATGGTGGCGGCTTCGCCCGTTGCTTCGCTATTGATCCACATGACTGCCTTCAAGACGGCGGTCAATTCCATCGAATTATTGGCGGAATCACGCATACCGCCGAAGCTGGACGCGATTTCCGCAGCCTCGCGATAGACGACAAAGGCCCAGCCTCCGTGCCCGAAACCGGGATCATAACAACCGTCCACGAAGACGTAGAGACCGCGTTGGGCTTTCGGTATTCCGGCCGTCGTTGTGGGGGAGCCTAGCTCATTGGAAATGCCTGCCATTTTCGCCTTCGCTGTGCCCCGCTCGGACCGTCGCGATTGCGACGGCCACCCGAAGCCGACATTGGAATTGTACGTTCCCTTGTGTCAACTATTGACGACGGTGGCGCCGACAGCGCCTACTGCCGATGGGAAACTGTGAGGGGCAGCGCCATGGACAATCCGTTGAGCAGCGCCGGCAAGCGGGATTATCCCGTAACCGTTCGCCGTATTCTCAAGGTCAATCACGCCGGCGAATTCGGCGCAATTCGCATCTACGGGGCACAGATCTGGATGGCCCGTCGGCTGTTTCCTGAGATGGTGTCCGCACTTCGCGAAATGCGGGACGACGAGATCGAGCATTGCCGCCTGTTTCGCCACGCGATGCCATCCAGGAATGCCAAGCCATGTCGCGTCATGGCATTCTGGAGCCTCGGCGGTTATCTGCTCGGTTTCCTGACGGCCCTCGGCGGGCGCAACATGGTCTGGATCTGCACCGAGGCGGTTGAAAGCACAGTTCACCGCCATCTCGAAGATCAATTGGCCTTCCTGAAAACCCGTGATCGGGAGCTTCACGGCCTCATCGCCTCGATCCAGGAAGAGGAATTGGCGCATCTCAGGGAGGCTGAGAGGAACCAGACAAGACGCGGCATCGGCCACGCCCTGCTTCTGCCCGTCGTCGCCGCGCTCACCGACCTGATGATCTGGCTATCGACATGGGGAGACTCAAGCTGGATGCGCGCCGAAATGGCGCGCTCCAAGCGGGTTTGATGGTCTGGCAGCCATTCAGTCATCACCGGTATTGGCCCAAAGCAGCCATTGCTCTGGGCCAAAGGCTCAATAGTCTGGAGACGGCGAAGTCAGTTGTTCGCAAACCGTTTGGGAGGCTCAGCCAGGTTGATCCGGTTGCCCTCACCGTCGAATATCTGAGCCACGCGCCCAAAGTCGCCTTCGATTTTGTTGGCGAGTTGCAAGCCCTGACGCGAAAGCCTTTCGAGCTCAACCTCGAGCTCGGGGACGACGATCGTTATGATCCCGTTGCCGGCGCGTTTGTCATCCTTCTAGACCTGCAGGCCGGCCCCGCCCATGTTACGCCACTGAGCCATGCCCGGTATCGGTTTGCTATCTGCGGGGCGTCCCATGAGCTTCTCATACCAGATGAGTGCCTCGTCAAAGTTGGAAACGGTGGCGGAGGCGAAGATGCTCTGGACAGTTATTGAAGTGGTGGTCATGTCGTACTCCTTGGTTGGACAAATGGATGTCGTGCAGGAGTTCTCGATTTCGACAAGCCGCGCAAAAAAGCTCGCGGTCAACACAAAACTTTTGAGCGCTGTTCTTCGAGGTGGCGCCGTTCTGCCTCCGACCAACACAATCCGATAGCGACCGTGAAAGCTTCCGCCGCCTCGACACGCCTGCCCAGATCGGCGCAAATCTGCGCTCGGGCCGTCCAGTACGGCAGGTAGTCGGCCATTCGCGGATCGCCGGCAAGCGCATATATGTCAGCAAGAGCCGCGTCTGCCTGCCCTATCCGCACGAGGGCCACGGACCGATTGAGCGTCACGACGGGCGACGGAGCAATCCTGCCCAGCACGTCGTAGAGGGAGACGACGGCTTGCCAGTTTGAGATGCCGCTCAAAAGGCGCGCGACATGGGCAGATTGGATGGCCGCCTCTATCTGGTAGCGGCCGGTGGGACCGTTTGCATTTGCTTCTCGGAGGAGTCCTTCGGCGAGGCGCAACTGCTCATGGTCCCACAGTCCGACATCCTGGCTGTCCAGCGGTACGAATGCACCGTCGGGGGCCTTGCGGGATGATCGCCGCGCCTCCGTATAAAGCATCAGTGCAAGAAGACCTTTTGGCTCCGGCTCGTGCGGAAGCAGGGATACAACCACGCTTGCAAGCCAGATTGCCTCTTGTCCAAGCGCTTCCGCCCTGTCGATGTCCATCCACACGCTGGTATAGACGGCGTAGATGGAGGCGAGTATCGGCGGCAGCCGGTGCGACAGCTCCTCCTTTTCCGGCACGAGGAACGGAATTTTCTCATCCCTGATCCTCGCCTTGGCTCTTACGAGCCTCTGGCCCATGGCCCTCGGAGAGACGAGAAACCGCGCGGCGATGTCTGCAGCGGTCAGGCCCAGCACGGTCTGGAGGATCAGCGGCGTTCGCGCGGACGCATCGATGCCAGGATGTGCGCAGGCAAACATGAGCGCCAGTCGCCTGTCCGCAATTTCCTCATCCGCAGCCGAGAGTTCCTCGGCGATGAGGGCAAGACGATCGGCGCTCTTCGCCTTCACTTTGTCCTTGCGCCAATCGTCGAGCTGGCGCCTGCGCGCGATCGTCAACAGCCAGGCATCGGGGTTGTCGGGCACGCCATCGGCAGGCCATTTTTCGAGAGCCGTGAGGAAAGCAGTCGCGAGCGCATCCTCGGCGGACGCGATATCACCCAAGCGCCCGCCAAGATAGGCGACGAGACGGCCATAGCTCTCGCGCGCCACTCGCTCTGCTACACCTCGGGCAACGGTGGAACCCGAAGCCGTCATCCTGCATATTCCGACGCATCCCTGATGCGACGAACCTCAACCGTTCCCCAGGACGCAGCAGGGCAGCGCGCCGCCCATTTGTTGGCTTCGTCCATATCGGCAACGTCGATGATAAAGTACCCACCGAACTGTTCGCGAACATCCGCATAAGGGCCGTCCAGAACACTGACTTCATTCCCTTGAACGCGAACGACACTCGCCTCAGAGGAACCGACCAGGGCATTGCTGGAGACGAATGCTGCCGCTTTCTCCAGCGCTTGTTGATAGGCATACATCTGGCCCATAAAGCGCGCCATGTCCTCGGGCGCTATGGACTTCCCGGCAGCTTCGTCCGCATGCAGCATCAGCATGTAGCGCATTTGCTTTATCCCCAGTGAAACCAATCTCCAGCAGGAGCGAGCGGCGAGAATAACAATTCGGATGAAGAAGGGAACTGCTGTTAACGGCTGCAGTGTCCGTCTCCGGGGCAACGCCGTTGCCCGCATCTTCTGGATAAAATCTCGAAAATGCGCTAGGAATTGATCCAAGCTTATTAAGAGAAACACGTTAAGAGACAAGGTACGGCGGATGGACGCCACCTTTGACCGATCGACACTTTCTTATTCCCGGACGACGCCGTGAAACGCCGAAACCTGTCTCTTGCTCTTATGCTTGCGCTGGCATCACCGGCCGCCGCACAGAGCAGCGCCATTTGCAACGACTTACGCGGTCGCCTTGCCGACCTACCACGATCGATCGGCAACAATAACGGGCCGGAAGCGCGCCAATATGCCAGCGCCATGGCCGAGCAGAACCTCGAGCTGCGCAAGGTCCGCAACGATCTGCGCAATAACGGATGCACCTCTGGCAGCATGGTCGTGATTGGCGGTGACAATGCCGATTTTTGCGCCGAACTCTCTGACGCCGAAGCCCGGATGATCGACAATATTCGTTATCTCCAGGAGCGCCGCGACGAGCTGCGCAACCAGGGCGACGGCACCGACGACGCGCGCCGAGAATTGACGGCGACACTCGAACGCAACGGCTGCAACAGCGACAATTTCTATGCCCCGACCGAGCGTAGCGCAAACGACACCGCCCCAAGTGTCGAGGAACAGGCGATGAGCACCGATACCTTCATCCCGCTCGGCGGCGGTGAAGGGACCGATCTGCGTTACGGCCTGCCGAGGGCTGAAATGTTTTCACCGATCAGCACCATCTGCGTGCGCAGCTGCGACGGCGGCTTCTTCCCGATCAGCTCGAACACCACTTCGGTGGATTTCGGCCGCGATGCCCAGACCTGCGCCAAGATGTGCCCCGGCATTGAAACCGAGCTCTTCTATCGCGACGTGACCAGCACCGACTCCTCTAACATGATCTCGGTCGCAACGGGCGCACCCTATAGCGCCATGAAGAACGCCTTTGTCTACAAGAACCGCGCGCCTGGCGAGAAAAATTCCTGTGCCTGCAATCTCACCGCCTATTACGAGGAGATGCGCGGCAAGCAGGCCCTGAGCGAACCGCAGCAGCAGAGCTCGATCACGGCGGTCCGCACCAATCCGCCGGCGAAAGATACTGCGGCAGCGTCAGCCCCGCTGCAGCCATCCGTTCCCGAACGTCCCTACGACCCCACGCAGAACAAGGTCCGTCAGGTCGGCCCGCAATTCCTCGCCGGCGACCAGGGCTCGATCGACCTTGCCAATCCGGCGACTCCCGGCCCGCAACCACAACAGCAGTAATTGCTATGGGTCGTTGCGTCCCCATCCATCGTGGAAAACCAGTTCCTCGAGCGGCAGCCGCTGCCGCCAGCCTTTGACCGAGAGTTCCGGTTCGTCATAAAGCCGGTCGACAAAGCCGGCGCAGAGCCAGGCGACCACCTCGATATGCTCGGGTATGCCGAGAATCGATTTCAGGTCGCCTTCACGAAAGATGCTGACCCAGCCAATGCCGACGCCTTCGGCGCGGGCCGCAAGCCAGAGATTCTGGATGGCGCAAACGGTCGAATAGGAATCCATCCGCGGATTGTGCGTCCGTCCCAGCACCACGCTGCCGCCGCGGGTGGGATCGCAGGTCACGCATATGCCGAGCGGCGCCTCCACGATGCCTTCGAGCTTGAGGCATCGATAGGCCTGCCGCCGCTCGCCTTCGAACATCGACGCCGCCTCTTCGTTGGCCTCGGCAAAGGCGTCGCGCACGCGCGCACGGACGGCTGCACTTTTCACCAGAATGAAATTCCATGGCTGCATGAAGCCGACCGACGGCGCATGATGGGCCGCTGTCAGGAGCCGCGCCACGACATCGTCGGGCAAGGGATCGGCCAGGAACTGGCTGCGTACGTCACGCCGCGTCATGATCGCGTGATAGACGGCCTCACGTTCGGCCAACGAAAAACCGAATGCCGCCGAAAGGGCATCCGCATCAAAGGGTCGCATCGTCAAATCCCCAACAACGCAACCGCCCGCCGTCCGCGCGGGTTGGGTCTATCTCGCCAGGCCGGTCTTCTGACTTGGCTTCATCCATCTGCCGCAGCCTTCCCGGCAAAAGCCAGTGGCATGATGAAGCGGCAGACGTCGGCCTTACAGCGTTGGGCACGTTCCGGCCTTGCACCGGATTCCCGATTCTCCCGCCTCGACGGCGAGCACCTGACGGCGCATCTATCTCAGGAAACCGGCGCGGCGGCAAGTGCAGGCGGAGCGAACCTGTAACCTCCGTCGCAGAGGGGTGTTTCACGGGCGGATTGGCAGCCGCCCCGAATGGCGATTTCAGCTCGCAAATTTTGCGTGACAATGGGCGACCGCGACGCTACATACGCGGGATGTCGACGACTTCAATCTACGCCTCGCGATTTTATTCGTACCGCTGCTCCCAGCGGATGCGGGCCCGTGCGTAACTGAATTCGACGCGACGACCACCCGAACAGCCGCTAGTCTACCTGGCGGCTTTTTTGTTCCGCACGGTATGACCAAACAGGAGCCATACAGTGCCCGATACCATCGATGATCTGCGTATTCTCGAGATCACCCCGCTGACCAAACCCGCCGATATCATAGCGGAAATTCCCCGAACTGCTTCAGTCAGCGAGACGGTGACCAGCAACCGCAATGCCATCCATCAGATTCTCGAGGGTGAAGACGATCGCCTGATCGTCGTCATCGGCCCCTGCTCCATCCACGATCCGGTTGCCGCACGCGAATATGCCGCGCGGTTGGCCGAGCAGCGACAGCGCTTCTCCAGCGATCTGGAAATCGTCATGCGCGTCTATTTCGAAAAGCCCCGCACCACAGTCGGCTGGAAGGGCTTGATGAACGACCCGCATCTCGACGGCAGCTACCGTATCGAGGAAGGGCTGAGAATTGCCAGACGCCTGCTGCTCGACGTCAATGCGATCGGGCTTCCCGCCGGCGTCGAATTCCTTGAGACGATCACGCCGCAATACATTGCCGACCTCGTCAGCTGGGGTGCGATTGGCGCGCGCACGACCGAGAGCCAGATCCATCGCCAGCTCGCCTCCGGCCTCTCCTGCCCGATCGGCTTCAAGAACGGCACCGACGGCGGCGCTCGCGTCGCGCTCGACGCGATCCTGGCAGCTTCACAACCGCATCACTTCCCGGCCGTCACCAAGGACGGACAGGCGGCAATCGCCTCGACGAAGGGCAATGAGGACTGCCACATCATCCTGCGCGGCGGCAAGCGGCCGAATTACCAGGCGGCCGATGTCGAAGCCGTCACAGCGGAATGCCTGAAACTCGGGGTCGCCCCGCGCATCATCATCGACGCCAGCCATGCCAACAGCAGCAAGGATCCGATGAACCAGCCGGGGGTGGTCAAGGACGTCGCCGGACAGATCGCCACGGGCAATCATCACATCAAGGGCATGATGATCGAAAGCAACCTCGTCGCCGGTCGCCAGGATCTCGTCCCCGGCAAGCCGCTGGTCTACGGCCAGTCCATCACCGATGGCTGCATCGGCTGGGATATATCGGTGGAAGTACTTGAGGATCTCGCCAAGGCTGTCCGCGACCGCCGCAAGGCCGCCGTTGCCGCTTAGGCGGCCGCATTCAACGCGGCGGGCAGACCCGCCGCCCATTCAAAAATGGCTTGTGGAGTCGGCGGCATCGATGCAATCGTACGCCGTATGACTGAATATTTTAAGGACAAGAAGCTTGATTGCCGCTCCTGCTCGCTTGCTTTTAGCCTGTTGTATAGCGTCAACCATGGGATTCAGTGCCGAGCTCGCCAAGGCTGACACAGCTGATAGCCCAAGCGTTTTTAAATTAGGTAGCTCGCTAGATGAGGCCAGGCGCATCTCAAGCGAGCGGGGTTGGAACGTAAGGGTGCTTTCACCTGAGCTGCCCGGTCAATGGTATGTTGATGGCGCAGAAGTTAGTCTTGTCGTTTGCGATAACAACCAAATCGTCGCGGTGACGAAAACACGAGATGGAGGCGTTGATGAGTTCGCCTCGATCGTGTTCTATTCGTTCACATCCAAGTATGGTCGACCGGAGACAACCGTAGTGGCATTTCAGTCGGGACCGACCACAGTTTCAAGTATCGATTCAAAATTTCCCCCTTCCGGGGGTGAGTCTGTTTCGGTGCAACTACAAAGCATCGGAGGGCACTCAAGAGTTACTGTGCACCGCGCTTCTGAAACATTGTGTCCGGCGGAAACAGCCCCCGCTAATCAGTGACTGCCCATCCCGCCATCATGAACTGGCGGTGCGCCCTCTCAAGATTTCGCCGGAAAATACCGTACATAGGCGAATTCCTCGCCATCAGGAGACCAGCAGGGCACGTTGATCGTGCCCTGCCCGCCGAACAGCTCGAACAGCGTCTTCAGATTGCCGCCGTCCATATCCATCAGCCGCAGCCGCACGTCGAGGTCTCGCGGATGGTCGAACACCGAAGGGTCGTAGGACAGGATCAGCACCTTGTCGTTTTTGGGCGAAGGATGGGGAAACCAGTTCCCCTGATTGTCCGACGTCACCTGCTCGAGGCGTGTGCCATCCGGATGGATGCGCCAGATCTGCATCAAACCGGTGCGGCTGGAATTGAAATAGATCCACTGCCCGTCGGCCGAATAATCCGGCCCGTCATTGCGGCCCTCGCCATGCGTCAGCCGCGTCTCGGCGCCGCCGTTAACGGAGATCGTATAGATGTCGAAGAGTTCGTCGCGGATGCCGCAATAAGCGAGCTGGCGGCCATCCGGCGACCAGCCATGCCAATAGGAGGGCTGGTTCTGCGTGACCAGCCGCGGCGTGCCGCCCTCGATCGGCAACACATAGATCGTCGACTTTCCGAATTCGGTCTTGTCCGAGATGACGATTTTGGTGCCGTCCGGCGAAATGCCGTGATCATTGTTGCAGTTGACGGCAAAGCCGGTATCGACCTGGGTGACGTCGCCACCATCGAGCGGCAGCCGGTAGAGCAGCCCGTCGCCGTTCAACAGCAGGTAGGCACCGTCAGGCGAGAAGTTCGGCGCCTCCACCAGCCTGTCGGTCTGCCAGACTTCGCGAGCCCTGCCCGTCCTGACATTGTAGATCTCGACCGAGCTGCGCATGCTGCCTCCCTGATGTCCCGATGGCGCTAGCAATCCCGATTGCGTCAGCGATCCCGGAATCGATTGGTGATCGGATAGCGCCGGTCGCGGCCGAAGTTCTTCTTGGTGATCTTCACGCCCGGCGCCGATTGCCGGCGCTTATATTCGGCGAGATAGAGCAGATGCTCGACCCGGTGAACGGTCGCCACGTCGTGGCCGCGCGCGACGATCTCCTCGACCGCCATTTCCTTCTCCACCAGGCACTCGAGAATATCGTCGAGAACGGGATAAGGCGGCAGTGAATCCTGATCCTTTTGATCGGGGCGCAGCTCGGCCGATGGCGCCTTGTCGATGATATTCTGCGGGATCACCTCACCCGACGGGCCCAGCGCAGTCGGCGGTACATTCTCATTGCGCCAGCGCGCCAGCGCATAGACTTGCATCTTGTAGAGGTCCTTGATCGGATTGAAGCCGCCGTTCATGTCGCCATACAACGTGGCGTAGCCGACCGACATTTCCGATTTGTTGCCCGTCGTCACCACCATCGCGCCGAACTTGTTGGAGATCGCCATCAGGATGACGCCCCGCGCGCGGCTCTGCAAGTTCTCCTCGGTAATACCGCTCTCCGTACCCTCGAAGAGGTTGGACAGCGCGCTGCTGAAGCCGGTTACCGGCTGTTCGATCGGCACGATGTCATAGCGGCAGCCGAGCGCCTTGGCGCAGTCGGCTGCATCCTTCAGCGAATCTTCCGAGGTGTAACGATAGGGCAGCATGACCGTTCGCACCCGCTCCTCTCCGAGGGCATCGACCGCGATCGCTGTGCAGATCGCCGAGTCGATGCCGCCGGAAAGGCCGAGAACGACGGTTTTGAAACCATTTTTGTTGACGTAGTCGCGGAAGCCGAGCAGGCAGGCGCGATAATCGGCCTCCTCGCCCTCGGGGATACGCACCATCGGTCCTTCGGCGCAGTGCCAGCCCGCTTGCCCACGTTTCCATGTCGTCACTGCAAGCGCCGTCTCGAACTGGCTCATCTGGAAGGCGAGCGATTTGTCGGCGTTGAAGGCGAAGCTCGCCCCGTCGAACACGAGCTCGTCCTGCCCCCCGAGCTGGGCGGCATAGATCAGCGGCAGGCCGGTCTCGATCACCTGCTTCAGCACCACCTGGTGACGGATATCGACCTTGCCGCGATAATAGGGAGACCCGTTCGGCGACAGCAGGATCTCCGCCCCGCTTTCGGCCAGCGTCTCGCAAACGCCGAGATCACCCCAAATATCTTCGCAGATCGGAATGCCGAGCCGCACGCCGCGGAAATTCACCGGCCCCGGCATGGCCCCCTGCACGAAGACCCGCTTCTCGTCGAACTCGCCGTAATTCGGCAGATCAACCTTGTCGCGCACCGCGACGACCTTGCCGCCGTCGAGCACGGCGACGGAATTATAGCGCCCCCTCTCGTCCTGCCTGGGGAATCCGATGATGACGCCCGGTCCGCCATCGGCGGTGTCGGCCGCAAGACTTTCCACCGCCTTCCAGCAGGCACGGATGAAGGCCGGCTTCAGCACCAGGTCTTCCGGCGGATAGCCGGAGATGAAAAGCTCGGTCAACACGAGCAGCTGCGCGCCCTCCCGACCTGCATCGGCGCGTGCTTCACGTGCTTTGGCAAGATTGCCGGCCACATCGCCGACCGTGGGATTGAGCTGGCCGATAGCGATGCGGAAGATATCGGAGAGAGCGTTTTCCTGTGTCATGTCATCTGTTTAGCCTGCGGCTCCCGCTACCGCAACACGTTCGCGGCCAAAGCGTTGCACCGAGCTCACGAATTTTTTGTGAACAGGCGCGCTGAAGGCTTACGGCACCGATGCATTGCAATTTACCGGCGGAGCGGAATACTGACGCACGAAAGCGGCAGCATTGATAACGGTCATCGGAAACAGGCCATGAATAACTTCTCGAACTTCGTGCACCATCATTTCGACAAACCGGCCGACGAACTCGGCGACACGGAAAAGCGCGTCCTGGCGAAAGCGCACGAGCGCAAGATCATCTCGACCGACGTCAACGCCGCTTTTTCGGCCGAGGCCTCGTTCGGAGAACGTATCGCCGACAGCATCGCCCGTGTCGGCGGCTCATGGTCGTTCATCCTCGGCTTCCTGGCCTTCCTCGTCGTCTGGACGATAATCAACACCATCGTTTTGGCGAGTGGCGCTTTCGATCCCTATCCCTTCGTCTTCCTGAACCTGATTCTGTCGATGCTCGCCGCCATCCAGGCACCGATCATCATGATGTCGCAGAACCGCCAAGCCGAGCGCGATCGCTTCGAGGCGGCCAAAGATTACGAAGTCAATCTCAAAGCCGAACTCGAAGTGCTCTCTCTGCACCAGAAGATCGACATGCGCGTCCTGACCGAACTGACGGCGCTGCGCGAAGACGTCGCTCGTCTCAGCGCCGCGCTCGCTGCCAAGACCTGACGCAGGGCATCCTCAAATCAACGGGATGGATACCTGTCATATTGCGGCAGGCCATCTGTTATCTCGTAGAAATCACCCTTGTCGGTGCAATAAATGTGATGGCTGAAGGCAAGGCCGCTCGGTTCGTCGAAGGCGCCTGCCAGGACCGAAACCTCCACCGCTTCATCCCCCTGCCAAAACAGAGCGGAGCCGCAATTGGCGCAGAAGCCGCGTTGCGCCTCACCGCTCGACCGATACCAACGAACCGCGCCGGGATCTTCCACCGAAAGCGCCACGCGCGGTACGTTGACCGCAGCATAATAGAGTCCCGTCTGCCGGCGGCATTGGGAACAGTGGCAACCGACGACAGGTCCGGGCTTTGCCCGAATTGAAAATCGCACGGCGCCGCAAAGACAGCCGCCTGTATGGTGTTCACTCATGATCGCTCTCCCCTCGCTCCTGGAGAAACTTGCGGCCACAAAACCTTGTCGTCAAATCCATTCCCCTGAACGAACGATCAGAAATCTTGAAGCATTCACGGGTCGCTGGCGGCCCTCGGATGTTGCCCGTTGACCACACCCGCCGATCTCCTCTCATCACCGCGTTGAACCGCACCCTGTTCTCGGTGATACTAGTGGCTCATTTTATTCAACCGCCGGGAGACTGACATGAGAGCGACCCTGTCCAGACAGAAAGGAAACATCGCCCACAAGGACATTTTGCTTCATGCACACGCCATTCTCTCGCGCGAGGAAAAGCTCGCGACTCCATAACCTCTTCCTGAACTTCTTCCGCGACTATTCGAACGCCGCTGAACGCCAGCGGCACTGGTCGCGCATGCGCAAGTTCATCTGCTATTACCGCCCGCATCTACCTTTGCTGCTGGCGGATCTGCTTTGCGCCATCCTCGTGGCCGGCACCGCCGTGGCGTTGCCCCTCTGCGCCAACATCGTCACAAGCCGGCTTCTGGCTCTGCCGGATGCCCCCGAAGCCTTTGCGCAGATCCTTGCCATGGGCGGTGTGATGCTGGCCGTTCTGGCGGTCCAGATAGCGGCGATCTTCTTTGTCGATTATCGCGGTCATGTCATGGGCGCCCGCATCGAAGCGACGGTGCGGCAGGAACTCTTCGAGCATTGCCAGAAGCTGTCCTTCAGCTTCTACGATCGCCAACGCACCGGGCAATTGATGAGCCGCATCACCAACGATTCCCTCTGGCTGGGCGAGCTCTTTCACCACGGCCCCGAGGATCTCTCCATTGCCGTTCTGAAATATGGGGGCGCCATGCTGGTCCTGTTCTTCATCGACCCGCTGCTGGCGACCCTCATTCTGCTGCTCACTCCGGTGGCGGTGGCCTATGCACTCTATTTCAACCGGCGCATGAACCATGCGCTCGAAGCCAGCAAGCGGCAGATCGCCGCCGTCAACGAGCGTGTCGAGGATGCGCTGGCGGGTATCCGTGTCGTCCAGTCCTTCGCCAACGAGGCGCTGGAAAGGCAGCGTTTCGCGGCGCAGAACCAGCGTTTCCTGCAAAGCCGCGCCGACGGCTACCGCAGCGAGGCCTGGTTTTCGGTCGGCACCGAAACCTTCGCCCAGCTCGTCACCATATTGGTGATCATCGCAGGAGGCCTGCGCATCCTAACGGCGGACCTGACCGTCCCGGATATGCTGACCTTCCTGCTCTGCGTCGGCGTGCTGGTCGATCCGGTGCAGCGGCTCGCGAACTTCGTGCGCCTCTGGCAGGAGGGATATACCGGCTTCATCAGGGCCATGGAAATCCTCGAGATCGATCCCGATATCACCGATCGGCCGAACGCGCGTCCGATGCCGGCGCCGAGAGGCGAGATCAGTTTTTCCGACGTCGCCTTCGGCTACGAAGCCGATGGTCCCAGGGTGCTGGAGCGGCTTTCTCTCACCATTGCCCCAGGGGAATTCGTGGCCCTGGTCGGCCCTTCGGGAGTGGGCAAGAGTACGCTTTGCGCGCTGATACCACGCTTCTACGACGTCGAGGCGGGCGCAATCCGCATCGACGGAAGCGATATCCGCGATGTCACGCTGGCCTCACTGCGGCGCCATGTCGGGGTGGTGCAGCAGGATGTCTATCTCTTTGCCGGCACTGTTGCGGAAAACCTGCGCTACGGCAGGCCGGATGCGACCGATGCCGATCTCGAAGCGGCGGCCCGCGCCGCCAATGCGCATGATTTCATCATGGCCCTGCCCAATGGCTATGACACCGATATCGGCCAGCGCGGCGTCAAACTCTCCGGCGGCCAGCGCCAACGCATCACCATCGCCCGCGCTTTCCTGAAAGATCCGGAAATCCTGATCTTCGACGAAGCGACCAGCGCCCTCGACAACGAGAGCGAACGGGAGGTGCAGCAGGCGCTGCTCAGTCTGGCGAATGGCAGGACCACCCTGGTCATCGCCCACCGCCTGTCGACCGTCCGCCATGCCGACCGCATCCTGGTCCTGACGGGCGATGGCATTGTCGAACAGGGCACGCATGATGATCTGATGGCGCAAGGCGGCGTCTACGCCAACCTGCACAGCGTTCAGGCCAGCATCTGAAGCCAACAAAAAAACCCGGCATCGAGCCGGGTTTTTCGTTATGCCTCTCAGGCCTGTCCTCAGCCGTTGGCGACCATGCGCTTCTCGTCGCGGCCGCCCTTCATGCGCTCGGCAAGCAGGAAGGCGAGTTCGAGTGCCTGGTCGGAGTTGAGACGCGGATCGCAATGGGTGTGATAACGGTCCTGCAGGTCCTCGGCAGTGACTGCGCGAGCGCCGCCGGTGCATTCCGTCACGTCCTTGCCGGTCATCTCGACATGGATGCCGCCGGGGTGCGTGCCTTCGGCGCGATGGATCTGGAAGAAGCTTTCGACTTCCGACAGGATCCGCTCGAAAGGACGGGTCTTGTAGTTGTTGAGCGTGATCGTGTTGCCGTGCATCGGATCGCACGACCAGACGACCTTGCGGCCTTCGCGCTCGACGGCGCGAATGAGACGCGGCAGGTTCTCGGCGACCTTTTCATGGCCGAAGCGGCAGATCAGCGTCAGACGGCCCGCTTCGTTAGCGGGATTCAGAATGTCGATCAGCTGCAGCAGATCATCGGCCTGCAGCGACGGGCCGCATTTCAGGCCGATCGGGTTCTTGATGCCGCGGCAATATTCAATATGCGCATGGTCGGCCTGGCGCGTGCGGTCGCCGATCCAGATCATGTGACCTGACGTGGCATACCAGTCGCCGGAGGTGGAATCGACGCGGGTCAGCGCTTCCTCGTAGCCGAGCAGCAGCGCCTCATGGCTGGTGAAGAAATCGGTCTCGCGCAGGCTCGGGTGGTTTTCCGAAGTGATGCCGATCGCTTTCATGAAATCCATGGTTTCGCTGATGCGGTCGGCCAGCTTGCGGTAACGCTCGCCCTGCGGGCTGTCCTTGACGAAGCCGAGCATCCACTGATGCACGTTTTCGAGATTGGCGTAGCCGCCCATCGCAAAGGCGCGCAGAAGGTTCAGCGTCGCGGCCGACTGGCGATAGGCCATGGCTTGGCGTTCCGGGTTCGGAATGCGCGACTCCTCGGTGAATTCGATGCCGTTGATGATGTCGCCGCGATAGGCGGGCAGTGTCACGTCGCCCTGCTTCTCGACATTGGACGAGCGCGGCTTGGCGAACTGGCCGGCGATGCGGCCGACCTTGACGACCGGCAGCTGCGCGCCGAAGGTCAGCACGACGGCCATCTGCAGGAAGGCGCGGAAGAAATCGCGGATGTTGTCGGCGCCGTGTTCGGCGAAGCTCTCGGCGCAGTCGCCGCCCTGCAACAGAAAACCGTTGCCCTCAGCGACATTGGCGAGATGCTTCTTCAGGCGGCGCGCTTCGCCGGCGAAGACGAGCGGCGGATAGCTGGCGAGAGTGGCCTCTGTTGCCGCCAAAGCGGCTGCATCGGGATATTCGGGAACCTGCAGGATCGGTTTCTGCCGCCAGCTGCTCGGAGTCCAGTTCTCTGCCATTTTACCAACCTCACTCACATCCATTCCTCGGATGCCCTGTCTTAATATCCGGCGGCTTATAGACCTTTAGATCAAGCTTGCAAAGGCCAATCACCGGAAGCTTTAAACCAGCATATACCATGTCGATTTCCCCATATTTCAGACTTTGCGTGTAGAAGCTGAAGGAGTTTCAACTCGAGGACATGTCATGGCGATCCTTCCGCCCGGCTTCATATTGGACCGCTCGGGCAATTTCGGCATCATGACGGCATTGCTGATGGTGCCGCTCGTGGGTGCGGCCGGCATGGCGGTGGATGTGGCCCACGCACTGAGCCTGAGAACGCAGCTCTACGCCGCCGCCGATGCTGCGGCCGTCGGTTCGATCGCCGAAAAATCCGGCGCGGTCGCCGCCGCAATGACAATGAACGGCAACGGCACGGTCTCGCTTGGCAAGACCGACGCCCGCAACATCTTCATCTCTCAAACGTCGGGTGAGCTGACCGACATTCAAATCGATCTCGGCATCGACGTCACCAAAACCGCCAATAAGCTGAACTCGCAGGTTTCCTTCACCGCGACCGTGCCGACGACCTTCATGCGCATTTTTGGCCGGGATTCGATCACCATCTCCGGCACGGCGACAGCCGAATACCAGACTGCCGCCTTCATGGATTTCTACATCCTGCTCGACAACACGCCTTCCATGGGCGTCGGCGCGACCGCAACCGACGTTTCAAAGCTGCAAGCCAAGACCGGCTGCGCTTTCGCCTGTCACCAGATGGACCAGAGCACCAACAACTACACCATAGCCAAGAGCCTCGGCGTCACCATGCGCATCGACGTGGTTCGCCAGGCCACCCAGGCGCTGACCGATACGGCCAAGGCCGAGCGCGTCAGCAGCGATCAGTTTCGAATGGGTGTCTACACGTTCGGCACCAAGGCCGAGGACGCGAAGCTGACGACGATTTCCGGCCTCACCTCCGACCTGACAAAGGTCAAGAATTATACCGACGCGGTCGACCTGATGACAATTCCTTACCAGAATTACAACAGTGACCAGCTCACGAGCTTCGACAGCGCGATGACGCAGATCAACACGATCATCGACCCCGCGGGCGACGGAACCTCGAATATCAGCCCTGAAAAAATCCTGTTTTTCGTCGCCGACGGCGTCGGCGACAGCTACAAGCCCTCGACATGCACCAAGAAGACGACCGGCGGTCGCTGCCAGGAGCCGATCGACGCGAGTTTCTGCAAGCCGCTGAAGGACCGCGGCGTCAAGATCGCCGTGCTCTATACCACTTACCTGCCGCTGCCCAGCAACAACTGGTACAACACCTGGATCAAGCCCTTCCAGAGCGAGATACCGACGAAAATGCAGGCCTGCGCGTCGCCCGGCCTTTATTTCGAAGTCACGCCGACCGACGGCATCGCCGACGCGATGAAGGCGCTTTTCCTCAAAGTCATCCGCGCGCCGCGCATCACCAGTTAACAGGGCTCAGAGGCGCTGCCCATCACGGATGCGATAGCTCGGCGCATACATGGTGACGAGCTCTTCGGCCGCGGTCGGGTGCAGCGCCATCGTCCGGTCGAAATCGTCCTTGGTGCAGCCGGCCTTGAGCGTGACGCCGAGCAGCTGCGCCATCTCACCGGCATCGTGCCCGAGGATATGAGCCCCCACCACCTTGCGGCTCGCCGCATCGACGATCAGCTTCATGATCATCCGCTCGGGGCGGCCGGAAAGCGTCGCTTTCAGCGGTCGGAATTGGGCGCGGTATACTTCGAGCTCACTGTACCGCTTGCCCGCCTCTTCTTCCGACAGGCCGACGGTGCCGATCTCGGGCTGTGAGAAGACGGCGGTGGGGATCAGTTCATGGTCCGGCCGGGTCGGATTGTTCTTGTACTCGGTCTCGATGAAGCACATCGCCTCGTGAATCGCCACCGGCGTCAGCTGTACCCGATTGGTGACATCACCGAGAGCATAGATATTTTCGACATTGGTACGGGAATAATCGTCGACGACGATGGCGCCGCGCTCGTCCATGGCGACGCCGGCTGCCTCGAGGCCGAGGCCTTCCGTATTCGGATCGCGCCCGAGCGCCAGCATGACGACATCGGCCTGCAGCGTGCCGCTGTTCAGCGTCTCCAGCACGAGCCCATCCTCGGCGTTCGAAACCTGCTGCAGCGTGTCATGGCAGAGGATGCGGATGCCCTTGGCGACCATTGCCTCGTGCAGGCCCCGCCTCAGATCCTCGTCGAAGCGAGACAGGATTTCGGCGCCGCGATAGATCAGCGTCGTCGCCACGCCGAGGCCATGGAAGATATTGGCGAATTCGACGGCGATGTAACCGCCGCCTGCGATCACGATCGATTTCGGCAGTTCTTCGAGATGAAAGGCATCGTTGGAGGAAATGCAAAGCTCGTGACCGGGAAGCGCGACATGCGGGTTCGGGCGTCCGCCGGTCGCGATCACGATCGTCTTGGCCGTCACCGTCTGCCCTGTTTTCACGAGCCGCACCGTATGGGCATCGACGAGCTCGGCGCGCGTTTCCAGGATCTCGGCATTGGAGCCGGCGAGCCCCTTCTTGTAGAGGCCTTCCAGCCGCGCGATCTCCGCATCCTTGGCAGCCACCAGCTTCTTCCAGTCGAAGCTGCTTCGGCCGACCGTCCAGCCGAAACCCGCTGCATCCTCGAAGTGCTCGTGGAACTGCGAAGCATAGACGAAGAGTTTCTTCGGCACGCAGCCGCGGATGACGCATGTTCCGCCGTAGCGATATTCCTCGGCGATCGCCACCTTCTTGCCGAGCGAGGCGGCGACGCGCGCAGCGCGCACGCCTCCGGAACCACCGCCGATGACGAAAAGGTCGTAATCATAGGAAGACATGAGAAGCTCCGGAAGGGGAATCGCAGGAAGGACGTTCCTGATATAGGGGCGATCATCATGAAAACAAAAGCCCTGCTCCTGCGTCTTCCCGTACTCCATTGCCGAATCTTGATCGGAAGTTGCCTCGGTCACCGTTTACGGTTGACCCTGTCGGCAGAGGCTGGCAGGCAATGCACGAGACTGAAAGGATGCCGGAGCAAAAGATGGATCAAACTCTCTTCGCCAACCTGTGCAGGGCCGGCAAGTTCAAGGAAGCGCTCAACCTCGCCATCCAGGGCCACGAGGGCGAGAAATTCACACCAAGCCGCTTTGCCATGGACAAGAAAACAGGGCTGCCGATCTTCTACCGCGGCAACAAGCGCGTAGAGCCGGATGAGACTGGCGTATGGCAGTTGGCCAAGAGTTCGAAGGACTGGGGCTGACCGCCCATGCCGTGTTTTCTCTCTCGAGGATTTGCCGCTCTCAGCCGGTAATGTGGAAATCCCTCGGCATATTCTCGAGCTGAGCCGCTTCCGTCTCGACGCTTGAGACCGATGCCCCTGCAGGTCCGCGCCTCAAACTCTCGATCATTGTCGAAATCGCGCTATCCGCTCCAGCGATCAAGGCGGACACGGATCCGTCCGCCTCGTTGCGCACCCAACCCGTTACGCCGAGCCGCAGCGCCTCATCGCGTGTCCACATGCGAAAACCGACACCTTGGACCCTGCCCGATATTCGCACTCGCACCGCCTCGTCATGATCGGACATATCGCCTCACCAAAACCTAGCCGCTATTGCCGGGTCCATCATAACAAAAAAGCCCGGACGATGCCGGGCTTTTGCAAATCTGCGGAGGCAGCCCTTACTTCTGGGCAGCCGGGGCCGGCGCCGGAGCGGGTGCCGGAGCCACTGGGCTCTCGGTTGCCGGCGGTGGCGCCTTAATGACCTTGGACAGCTCGGCATTGCTCTGCTTTTCCAAGTCTCGCGAAATGCCCTGCGCCCAGATGTCGGCAGCCTTAGCCGTTTCGCGGGAGGCGACTGGACCATCGCGCAGCAGCTTCTTTCCGACGTCGGAATTATAGAAATCCGCAATCGCCTTCAGCTCGTCGACCGTGAAGGCCTTGGCATAAGTGAGCGCCGCCTCCTTTTCCAGATCACCGCGGCGCGGCGCCAGCTTCAGCGCCTGCGCGTCGACGGTCAATGAGATGATGTCCTGATAGTTCGGCGAATCCTGGATCAGGCCGGCCTTCAGGCGCTCGGCGAGGCCGGGCAGGATATTGTCGAACTGGGCGGTGGCGCCGATCGCGTCAATCGCCGCGCGCGCAGCCTTCAGCTGCTCTTCGGAAACTTCCTGCGCCTTGACGGCGGAGCCGAAGGCAAGCCCGGAAAGAACGATGGTCGCAGCGGCAAGACGGCCAAGACCTGCAATGTTCATCATAAGTGTATGCTCCTGTTATCTGTTTGCCTGCAGCGTGCGCGCACCCGCAGAACCGGCGATGATCGCAAGTGCCGCCATATTGATAAAGAGTCCGTGTTCAACGACGCCGGGTATGGAATTCAGCTCGCTCGAAAGCGCCTCTGCATCAGGAATGCGGCCAAAAGATGCATCGATGATGTGATGGCCGCCGTCCGTGGTAAACTCTCCGTCACCGGACTGGCGCAGGTTGAGTTCGCCGGAAAGGCCGAGCCGGGCGGCAACTTTTTCGATGGCGATCCGCGTTGAGACGAGACCGAACGGATTGACCTCAATCGGCAGCGCGAAAGCGCCGAGTGTTTCGACCAGCTTGCTCTCGTCGGCGATGACGATCATCCTCTGCGACGCGGCAGCGACGATCTTTTCGCGCAGCAGCGCGCCGCCGCCACCCTTGATCAGCCTGAGCGCCGGATCGACCTCGTCGGCGCCATCGACCGTCAGATCGAGCGCCGGCAGCTCGTCAAGCGATTTCAGCGGAACACCGAGCTCGACACAGAGCCGCGCCGTTCGTTCGGATGTCGGAACACCTTCGACCTGGAAGCCGCCCGCGACCTTCTCCGCCAGCAGGCGAACGAATTCTTCCGCTGTACTCCCAGTTCCGATACCGAGACGCATCCCGCTTTCGACATGGGCGAGCGCGGCCTCGGCGGCCTTGATCTTCATTTCGCGCGCATCCATGCGCCGCCAGCTCCGAATTATTGCGTTGGATGTGCTGTTTACACGGCTCGCCTGGCAAACGAAAGTCAAAATCATCACGGAAAATGAAAAGCCGAAACAAACGCCTGCGGCTTCCCGGTAATCCTCAGGCAGTTGCTTTCCGTCCCGCGATCGCCTACGTCAGGAACGATATCATCATTCCCGGGAATGACGCGTTCCATCGACGCCGCTTGCAAGACGCTCATCGCACGAAGAGGCAAATCCTTGACCCCTGCCCCCGCCCCGCTCGTCGTCTTCGATCTCGACGGCACCCTTCTCGACACCCATGCCGATCTCGTCGAAAGCCTGAACCATACGATCGCAGCCCTCGGCCTCGAACCGGTCAGTTATGACGACCTCACCCATCTCGTCGGCCAAGGGGCGCGGGTGATGATCGAGCGCGCCTGCCGGCTGCGCGGCCATGCGCTCGCGGAAGACGGCCTGCCGCTGCTGGTGGAACGCTTCGTCGCCCATTATGCCGGGAACATGCCCGGCCATACGGAACCCTATCCCGGTCTGGTCGCCGCGATGGACCGCCTGAAATCCGCTGGCTACCGCCTCGCCGTCTGCACCAACAAGATGGAGAGCCTCGCGCTCGGTCTGCTCGAGAAGCTCGACCTCGCCCACTATTTCGAAGCCGTCACCGGCGGCGACACCTTCCAATACCGCAAACCCGACGCCCGTCACCTCACCGGCACCATCGAGCGCGCCGGCGGCGATATTTCCCGAACCGTGATGATCGGCGACAGCATCAACGATATCGCCGTGGCCAGGAACGCCGCCGTGCCGTCGATCGCCGTGCCTTTCGGCTATTCTGATGTGCCGGTTTCAAGCCTCGATCCGGATGTCATCATCACCCACTACGATGAGCTGACCCCGGAATTGGTGGAAGGTTTGCTGAAGGGTTCTGCGGCCAAGGTTGCTGTCTGAGGAGTGGCCACTTCGCCGATGCTCCTGCAGTTGCGGCCCCCTCATCCGGCTGCCGCCACCTTCTCCCCGCTGGGTAGAAGGGACAAGCCTCTGATGCTCTGCGCCAACTAAAACGTCTCAGATTTATAAGGAGTGCGCCGCTGGTTTCCCCTTCTACCCAGAGGGGAGAAGGTGGCCCGCAGGGCCGGATGAGGCGGCCACACGGCAGATCCTAACCTCATATTGCACGCAGACGCCCCAAAAACAAAACGGGCGGCCCAAAGACCGCCCGTCAAAACCACCACAGATTAGGCGTCAGATCTGCGCCCCACGCGCCTTGGTCGTCGCATCGAAAGCCTTGTCGACATAGGCGTCACGGCCGTAGACGTCGTCGAAATACTCCACCACGCCGTCCTTGTTCGGCCAGGCGGTGAAATAGGAGACGTAAACCGGAATTTTCTGCGGCACCTTCACTGCATGGTTCTGGCCGCTCGCGATCTGCCTGGCGACATCGTCGGCCGTCGTGCCGAGCACGGCGGCTGCCATCGCGCGTGGATTGGCAAGGCGCACACAGCCGTGGCTCAGTGCCCGCATGTCGCGCTTGAAGAAGCTCTTCGAGGGCGTATCGTGCATGTAGATCGCGTGGCTGTTCGGGAACAGAATCTTCAGTTCGCCGAGGGCATTATCGCTGCTTGGCGGCTGGCGCACCGAAACATTTGCTGTCGAGCCGTACCAGTCGACGCTGGACGAGGCGACGGCATGGCCATTCACCTCAACCTCATAACCGAGCTGATCGAGGTAGTTCGGGTCCGAGCGCAGCTTCGGCAGCATTTCGTTGATGATGATCGACTGCGGCACGCCCCAGAACGGGTTGAACTCCACCGTCTCGATCTCGTCGTTGAAGAAATAGGTCTGGTTGTTCTTGCCGCCGACCACCACGCGCATCGACAGCTGTTCCTTGCCGTCATTGTGGTAGTAGGCCATGTAGGCCGGCTGATTGATCATGACGTAGCGTGAACCCAGATCTTCCGGCAGCCAGCGCACCTGTTCCATGGCGACGACGAGCTTGTCGATCTTCGAGGCATTGGTGTCGCCGCCAGTCATGGCGCGCACCGTCGCCTGGCCGATGACACCATCGGGCTTCAGGCCGTGCTCTTTCTGGAAGTCCTCGACCAGCGAGACGATCTCGGGCGAATAGTCGCTGCCGCCGGCGTAAGCTGCGAACGTCGCCGCATGATCGGTCTTCAGCTTCTCGGATCCGTGCTTCTGCAGCGCCTTGACGATATTGGCGATCTCAGACGAGCTGTCGCCGGGTTTGAGCAGCCCCTGGAGCGAAATGACGATCTGCTCCTCATTGCTATCGGCAGCGCGAAGCTTGGCAAGCTCCGCCTTCAGCGCCTCGAACTGCGGGCTATCAGGCGAACGGCTGGCGATATAGGCTCCGGCATTGGGGCTCATGCGCGCAAGCTTCAGCACCGGCGTCAGATTGACGACCTTGCGCTGGAAATCGTGATAGCCGGAAATCTTGTTCGGATCGATGCGGCCGCGGACCGTGTCCTGCACGAAGGCAAGCACCTTGGCCGAAAGTTCCAGCTCGAACTGCGTCAGCGCCCGGTCGCGCGCGGCAGGATCGGGATTGGCCGGATCGACCGCCGGCGTCTGCACGGCGTAATCGGCAGGGTCGAGGCCCACGGAAGCCGCATCGGCCAGCGCCGCCATTGCCGACTGGGCGCGCTCGTTGATCTGATTGCCGTCGACCCAGACGAGTGGATTGCGGCCATCGCTGTAATAGGTTTCGAGCGCCTTGGCGACGTCGGCATTGGCGCGAACCTTGGCCTGCGCCAGGAAGCGGCGCTGCACCACCGGTTCGGAATCGCTCCCCGGCGAAACCTCAGCAACCGCACCCGTGACGATGGGATCGGCGAACTTGCTGGTATCGACGAACTGCAGGGCTTCGGTCTTGTAGGTGTAATAACGCGGACCGCTCACCTTCGGCAGCGGCGCCTCCGGGTCAAGCCCGCCAAGCGATCCGCCTTCGCCGCCACGCGGCGCCACACGCCCGGGCGGCATCTGATCCATGAAAATGGTGCTCTGAGTCCGCTGCCTGTCGCCGCGCAGCATATCCATCAGCGTATAGGCATGCGCGGGAGCGGCCATCATTGCCAGGCCGCAAGAAACTGCCAATGCGGATACCGCGCTTTTCAAAACGAACGTCATATATATTCCAGTCCCGATGTCATGCTGTTCTCAGCTCAAATCCCGCGAAACTCAAGCAGCGTAGGGCCTCATTGATCAGAAACCGGCCTTCGCCGCCAGCGCCGGCGGACTAATTTCATGTGATGAGGAATCCTGCGCGGCGCCGCACAGCAGTTCACACAAAATTATGAAATTATTAGTTAATTTTTTACCGAATTTTCGCAGCCGGGCCAGTACGGCAAAAACGTGCCGATGCATAAAATTTCCAACGTGGCCGAAAAAGCACGCCGCCTGGCAGGCACAAACATGACTGTGATCATCAATATTTCGCACCGCATCCGGTTTTCTTGCCCTGGTTTCCAACCTATAAGACCACATCTTTCGAAGATGCCAGAAAACAGCATGTGATAGGAAGGCAAGGCTCATGACCGCAACCCGCACCGAAACCGATACTTTTGGCCCAATCGACGTCGCCGCCGACCGATATTGGGGCGCCCAGGCGCAGCGTTCGCTCGGCAATTTCAAGATCGGCTGGGAAAAGCAGCCGCTGTCGATCGTCCGCGCGCTCGGCATCGTCAAACAGGCGGCCGCCCGCGCCAACATGTCGCTCGGCCAGCTCGATCCGACGCTGGGCAAGGCCATCGTCGACGCCGCCCAGGAAGTGATCGACGGCAAGCTCGACGAGCACTTTCCGCTGGTCGTCTGGCAGACCGGTTCCGGCACGCAGTCCAACATGAATGCCAACGAGGTGATCTCCAATCGTGCCATAGAAATGCTCGGCGGCGTCATGGGTTCCAAGAAGCCGGTGCACCCGAACGATCACGTCAATATGAGCCAGTCGTCGAACGACACCTATCCGACGGCGATGCACATCGCCTGCGCCGAACGGATCGCCCATCATCTGCTGCCGTCGCTGAAGCACCTGCATGCCGCCCTGGACATGAAGGTCACCGAGTTCAGCCACATCATCAAGATCGGCCGTACCCATACCCAGGACGCCACGCCGTTGACGCTTGGCCAGGAATTTTCCGGCTATGCCGCCCAGCTCGGCTCCGGTATCAAACGCATCGAGATGACCCTGCCCGGCCTCTGCGAACTCGCTCAGGGCGGCACGGCCGTCGGCACCGGCCTCAACGCACCGGTCGGCTTTGCTGAGAGGGTCGCCGAGGAGATCGCTGATATCACGGGCATGCCCTTCGTCACCGCGCCGAACAAGTTCGAAGCGCTCGCCTCGCATGACAGCATGGTCTTTTCACACGGCGCCATTAATGCGGCGGCTGCCGCCCTCTTCAAGATCGCCAACGATATCCGCCTGCTCGGCTCCGGCCCCCGCGCAGGCCTTGGCGAGCTGGCGCTGCCGGAAAACGAGCCCGGCTCCTCGATCATGCCCGGAAAGGTCAACCCGACCCAATGCGAAGCGCTGACGCAGGTTTGCATCCACATCTTCGGCAACCACGCCGCGCTGACTTTCGCCGACAGCCAGGGCCATTTCGAGCTCAACGTCTACAATCCGATGATGGCATACAACTTCCTGCAGTCGGTGCAGTTGCTGGCCGACGCCGCCGTTTCCTTCACCGACAATTGCGTCGTCGGCATCGAGGCGCGCGAGGACAACATCAAAGCCGGCCTCGAACGCTCACTGATGCTGGTCACCGCCCTCGCCCCCAAGATCGGCTACGACGCCGCCGCCAAAATCGCCAAGACCGCCCACAAGAACGGTACGACGCTGAAGGAAGAGGCGCTTGCCAGCGGACTGGTGACATCGGAAGAGTATGACGCGATCGTGCGTCCCGAGACGATGATCGGGCCGAAATAGACGGGGCTGCCCCCTTTCACCTGCCGCACCTCTCCATTGGAGAGAAGAGAGATTCGCGGGGATTTTCTTCTGCATGTCAGAGCAAGGATACGGACAACATAACCACTTTCTCCCTCATTCCTGTGCCTGTCACAGGAATCCAGCCACGGCGCGTCCGCGCCGTGAATGAATCATACTTCAAGGGAGTCTTTCGCGCCCAAAGACTTGGGCGCGCTGGATTCCTGTGACGAGCACAGGAATGAGGGAACGTGAATGGGGCAAACGTTCAAACCAACAACGAAAAATTGTCCATCACGACAGAATTGCCCATGAAGTCGAAACGGATTTCTTCGATGTCTTCGATATTGACCTCGAGACTGGGACCGGTGACCTCGAGCTCCTGCTGATAAACGATCTGGCCGTCGTTCAGGGCTGTGAGCGTCAGGTGAAAGGGCGATGCCGACAGTTCGGCGATCGAAACGCCCTGAAAGGTGAACTCCCCGCCATCGAGCAGTTTCAAGCTTACGGGGGCAGAACCCGGTGATAGAACGGTATCGCTGAAACCGTCCTCGGTAATGGCGTCGACGCCCGGGATGGTATCATAGACGATGCCGTTCAGAAGCGTCACCTCATGGCTGCCGTTCACTGAGAGCGCAAAGCCCCGGTAATTGGGGAGAGAGAAATTATCCGCCCTCGATAAGACACCCATATCGTCGAAATCCAGGACTTCGTGGTATTTTTCGCCTTCGTTGACGCCGTCGATCGCCAGCGTCAGCACGCCGAGATCCGTCCCTCCCAAGCCGTCGGACATCTTGTAACTCAGCTTTTCGATGAGCTGATCGTACTTCCCCAAATTCTTCACCACGTCGAGCGTATAATCCAGCTCATATGTGAAGTGACCGTCAGGTTTCACTTTGAAGGTTCCGTACTTGCCCTGAATGATCGTTTCTTGGTCAGGCCCATGCTTGGCGTCGATACGGACGCCATTGACGAAGCGAACATACATGTCCGCTCCTTCTGGATCGCTGGCGAGGCGCAGCAGATCGCCCCTGATCCAGTCATGTTCGAAAAAAACGAGAAGGTCGTCGACAGCAGTTGGCTTTGCATTTGTCATTGGAAGCCCCGGCAGGTTAACGCTGCCGGGAATATGAACTAGGCTTGAACTGAAAGCAACCTGAAGTCGGCCGTTTCGCGGCAAATATCGATTTCTGTTCGCTTATTGCGTGTGCCAGGCGAGTTGCAAAATGTGGCACGACATGGCCCCAGCTCCAGACTCCGCCGTTCCCAATTGCATTTGCTTCGCAGCAGATTTAGACCGGTTCCAATTTCGCGACGCACGCCCAGCAGAAAGGTCACTTGGATGGCTGACGATCTCTTCCCCCTTGGCGAGGATGCCACCCCCTACCGCAAGATCAGCAGCGACTACGTCTCGGTCGACAGTTTCAAGGGCCAGCAAATCCTGACGGTCGATCCCGAGGGCATCCGGCTGCTTGCCGAAACCGCCTTTGCCGACATCAACCACCTGCTGCGCCCCGGGCATCTGAAGCAGCTTGCCTCCATCCTCGACGATCCTGAAGCGACCGACAACGATCGTTTCGTCGCCTACGATCTGCTGAAGAATGCCAATATCGCCGCCGGCGGCGTGCTCCCCATGTGCCAGGACACCGGTACGGCGATCATCATGGGCAAAAAGGGCCGCAGGGTCTGGACAGAGGGCGGTGATGCGGCGGCGCTTTCGAGAGGCGTGCTCGACGCTTATGAAAAGAAGAACCTGCGTTATTCGCAGCTCGCGCCGATCAAGATGTTCGAAGAGAAGAACACCAGGAACAACCTGCCGGCTCAGATCGATATCTATGAGGAAGGCACCGACTCTTACGACTTCCTCTTCGTCGCCAAGGGCGGCGGTTCGGCCAACAAGACCTTTCTCTACCAGGGCACGCCCTCGCTCCTGACGCATGACCGGATGATCGACTTCCTTAAGGAGAAGATCCTGACGTTGGGGACGGCAGCCTGTCCTCCCTACCATCTTGCGATCGTCATCGGCGGCACCTCGGCGGAGATGAACCTGAAAACGGTCAAACTTGCCTCGACCCGTTATCTCGACGCGCTGCCCACCGAAGGTTCCGAGAGTGGCCACGCCTTCCGCGACGTCGAAATGGAAAAGGAAATTCACAAGCTGACACAGCAGATGGGCGTTGGCGCCCAGTTCGGCGGCAAGTATTTCTGTCATGACGTGCGCGTCATCCGCCTGCCCCGCCACGGCGCCTCCCTGCCGATCGGCCTCGGCGTCTCCTGTTCCGCCGACCGCCAGGCCAAGGGCAAGATCACCCGCGACGGTATTTTCGTCGAGCAGCTCGAAACCGATCCTTCGAAATACATGCCCGAGATCGACGAGGCGAAACTGTCGGAATCGACCGTGCATATCGATCTCAACAAGCCGATGGTCGAGGTGCTCGCCGAACTATCCAGACATCCCGTCAAAACGCGCCTTTCGCTGACCGGCACCATCGTCGTCGCCCGCGACCTCGCTCATGCCAAGATCCGCGAACGGCTGGAAAAGGGCGAAGGTATGCCCGATTACCTGAAAAATCATCCGGTCTATTATGCCGGCCCAGCCAAGACGCCGGCCGGTTACGCCTCCGGCTCCTTCGGCCCGACGACGGCCGGCCGGATGGATAGTTACGTCGACCAGTTCCAGTCCTTCGGCGGCTCGATGGTGATGCTTGCCAAGGGCAACCGCTCGCGCGCCGTGCGTGAGGCCTGCAAGAAATATGGCGGCTTCTATCTCGGCTCGATTGGCGGCCCCGCCGCCCGTCTCGCCAAGGACTGCATCCGCAAGGTCGAAGTACTCGAATATCCCGAGCTCGGCATGGAAGCAGTCTGGAAGATCGAGGTCGAAGACTTCCCCGCCTTCATCGTCATCGACGACAAGGGCAATGATTTCTTCCAGGAGTTGAATCTGGGGTGACTGGTTGACGTGGTCATTGAGGTGAAGGGCAATCAACGGCGTGCCGTGCAGCCCCTCATCCGACCCTTCGGGCTACCCGCAGGGGAGAAGTGGGTGCAAGCCGCCGACCATCGTTTCCTACCGTAAAGGTCTCAATGGGATTGAGGCGCTGCCACGAGTCCCTTCTCCCAGCGGGGAGAAGATGCCGGCAGGCAGATGAGGGGGCCGCACGGCACCCCTTCCGATACCTGCACCACTACTGAATATCTGCAGCGCTTACCACGTCTCCATCATCCACCCTCGCCAGGATCTCCGTGCGGAATGCGGCGGCAAAGAGGCCGGTGTGCTCCAGCAGCAAGGCGCCGCCTGCGATGATGGTGAAAGCGAGGATGGCGAAAGAAATGGCACAGGACCTTTCCATGATCTCACGCCCCGGTGTTCTGGCAGCAATCGGGTTTACCACTGGAAATTATCATCCCGAAACATTCACGCTGAAATAGGAGACGACCAAAACCGGATGTCGACAAGATGAATACGATCTCCAGCGAGAAAAAGAACTGTAAGTTTTTTAAACACCGCTCCCGCACAACGGGTATGCACTGTTCCGCTAAAGATACGTTTTTCCATGGAAAATCATAGGCCTGCATGAAGTATTGTCCGGATACGAAGTTGTCGTATGTAATCTTTGGTATATGTCGCTTTAATCTTTTCCCAAGAAATTTAAGCTAACAACTAAAATATTGCCTTTGAATACATGAGGAGTTCGCCGGATGAATACGGCTGTCGCGCCCAAGGTGCAGGTTCCCGACGTTGCGGGTCAGATCACCTATGCCATGCGCTCGATGGGCGTTGCGCCGATACCGCGCAATTACGAACTCTTCTACGAAGCCTATATCGGCTCCAATCCCGCCCTCACCCGCGAACTCGCAGCTCTCGGCAGCCAGGCGACCCAGGCCGAACTCGATGCGCTGGGCGCGCAGTATTTCACCGGCAGCCCCGCACGCGTTTTCGACGATGCCCATACGCGCATATCTGGCGAACTCGACGGCCTGCTGCGGATTCTGAGGCAGGAGCAAAGTTCGCTCGAAAGCTATACAAGGCTGCTCGGCGAGACCCATAAGCGCATCACCTCCAAAAGCAATGCCAGCGTCGAATTGATCGAAAGCGCTATCGAACTTTTGAGCCAGGCGACTGGTGATACCATGGCGCATGGCGAACGCACCGTCGAGGACGTCGTCCAGCGTTCGCAGGAGATGGACCAGGTCCGCAAGGAACTCGACGAATACAAGCGCATCGCCAACACCGATTCGCTGACGCGCCTTTCCAACCGCCGCGCCTTCGACGACCGCCTTGCAACGGTCTTCAACAATCCCGGCATGCGGCCGGTAACGGCCCTGCTGCTCGCCGACATCGACAACTTCAAGAAGATAAACGACACCTACGGCCATCCCGTCGGCGACAAGATCCTCGCCACCGTCGCCTCCGTCATCCGCAGCAATGTCCGGCGAGACGTCTTCGTCGCCCGTGCCGGCGGCGAGGAATTCGCCCTGATCATCGAGGGCAACACAGCCGAGGAAGTGACGGCGATCGCCGAACGCATCCGCCGCACGCTCGAAACCACGCCGTTCAAGAATTCCCGCACCCGGGTGAATTACGGCCCGATCACCGTTTCGATCGGCATCTGCATGGCCTCGAATGCGGAGGACGCCGGCGAGCTCTACAGCAAGACCGACATCGCCCTTTACGGCGCCAAGAACGCCGGCCGCAACTGCATCGTCCTCTATCAGGACGGCATGCAGAAGGACTTCAGCAAGAGCTGGCTGATCTACAAGGCCTGACGCGGAGCCCTAATGATAAGCACGCTGTCGCCACCAGATGACGGCATCAGCTGTTGTCCAGTTCACTCCACGGCTATTACTTTCTCGACATCAGGAGCGCGAGGTAGCCGCTTCCTCCCTCATTCCTGTGCTCGTCACAGGAATCCCGCCACGGCGCGTCCGCGCCGTGAATACTGTTACGGGGGAGAGAGTCTCCCGCGCCCAAAGACTTGGGCGCACTGGATTCCTGTGACGAGCACAGGAATGAGGGAGGAGAGGTGCGTGGCCACCTCTCGCCATCACAGCCTCTCGGCATCCCCTACCACATCGTCTTCGCCGCTCGCCCCGGCCATTCCCGATCATAGGTTTCCTGATCGAAATCTCCGACCGCGGCCTTCAGCATCTGGCCCGGCGTCGGCAGCGCCGCGGGATTGGCAAAGTGCTCGGCATTCCAGAGTTCGGCCCGCATCACGGCGCGCGCGCACTGGAAATAGACCTCGTCGATCGAAATGACGATGACGCTGCGCGGATGTTTGCCGTCCATCTCGAAACTCGAAAGCAGCGCCTCGTCGTTGGAGACGACGCCGCGGCCGTTGATGCGCATCGTCGTATTCGAGCCGGGGATCAGGAACATCAGCGCGAGCCTGGGATCACGCACGATATTGGAGAGCGAATCGACGCGGTTGTTGCCGCGCCAGTCCGGCAGATGCAGCGTCTCGTCGTCGACGACGCGCACCACGCCGCCGAGATCGCCGCGCGGCGAACAATCGAGCCCTTCCGGCCCGACGGTCGCAAGCGCGGCAAAGGGCGAGATCTCGATCATCTCGCGATAGAGCGGCGTCAGCCGCTTGGTCACCTTGTCGACAGAGGCCTGTGACAGGCCGGCGCCATAGATCGTATTGAGCTCTTCAATGCTGCTGATGATTTTCATGGGGCGTCCCGCCGCGGCTTGATATCGGGCCGGACGCTACAATGCCGCGCGCCTCGCTGGAAGCTCAAAATGGAATGATCTCCGCATCTTTTTTGATGCTTTCGCCGGCTTCCTCGCCTGCGCCGCCTTCGAGAAAGGCTGCGATCGCGCCAAGCACGGGAGCCGCGCCGATGATGCGCCGGTGACCGAATCCGTTTGCCCAGAACAGCCGCACTCTACTTCCCGCCGCGCCGTAACGCAGAGCATGGTCCGCTGACACCTCCTTGTCGTCCTCGGCATGGATCACCAGAACCGGCCGGCCGATCGAGCCCGCCGTATGGCTCGCGTCGAAATCCCCGAGTCTCCGTCCAGTGACACGATGTACCTCATTCTCCAGCGCGGCCTGGACAACGGGACGAAGGCCGACCATCCGGCCGAAATCGGTAAAGAGCCAGGCCATCTCGCTCGGCGCGCCGATCAGCACCAGTCGCTCGCCGGTAACGGGCACCGCATCCGGGATCAGGCCCGCCGCCGAGACCATCAGCGCCGCGCCACCGAAGGAATGACCGATCGCCGCATCGAATGCACCGAACCGCTCGCCTGCCGCCGCAATCGCCTCGACCGCAAGTCCCATATGCAGGAAGCGTCCGCCCGCGCGCCCGTGACCGGGAAAATCGAGCGCTATCACCTCGGCACCCGTCGCCGCCAGCATCGAAACGAGATCGGCCATGTAGACGGCGCTCGAGCCCCAGCCATGCGTGACGAGATAGCGCTTGCGCTGACCGAGTGCCCCGCCGTTCAACCGGTAGGCATGTGCTTTGGCGCCGCCGGCAAGCCTGAGGACGAAGCACTCGGCGCCGGCAAGCCGTGCCGCGCCCGCCGCATGCGCCGCCTTCGCCTTCTCGCCCTTCGGCCGTGGCGATGGTGTGCGGCAGAACAGCAGGAATGCAGCCCTGCCCGCCAGCCGCGGCAAAATCGCCTGCAGAAGCCGGAATCCGAGGCGGGTGACCTCAAGCGCGAAATTTGCCATAGTGGGAATCCAAAAGACTGTTCAACACTGAACAATAAAGTACAACGATGAACAAAAATCAATCCCTACCCTGGGATCATCCGCGTTTTCGCAGCTGGATTGCGGTGGCGCGCGCCTGTCAGCTGATGCAGCAGTCCCTGACCCGCTCGCTTGCCGATCTCGACATCAAGCCACCGCACCTCGATATCCTCGTCAATCTCTACCGCTTCGAGGCCATCTCGCAGCAGGAACTGGCGCGCAAGCTCCTCGTCGGCCGCTCCAATATGAGTATGCTGCTGCCGCAGATGGAGCAACGGGGTTTGATCGAGCGGCGCGGCGACGAGCGCGACAAGCGCGTGTTGCGCCTTTATCTCACCGGCGAAGGCCGCAGAGTAACCGAGGCGGCAATGGCGATCCAGACCGACCTCATCGAACGCACGCTCTCGGACGAGCCGATCGAACAATGCATGGCGACCGCCACCTCGATGGAGCGCATCATCGCCATACTGCTGAAAGATCTGCGCGACGATGACTGATGCATGTCGCCCAAAAGTGTGCAGCGGTTTTGGAAGGACGACATGCATAAAAAGACCCTCAAGCGCCTCGCATGAACCAAGTTCGATGCGAGGCGCTTGAGGTTCAATGCAGCGACGGCGCCGCCGATGTGCCGCTCAGCGAGCGGTATTCCCAGGCGGCGACGATGATCAGCACCAGCGTCGCCAGAATGCCGAGCAGGTAGACCTCGATGAACGGGGCTGCGAAGGCCAGCAGGATCACCAGCACGAGGCCGGCAAGATGCGACAGCGGCATCTGGCCGCTGGTCGCGCCCTTGAACCAGAGATTGCCGACGAGGAACAGGCCGGAGCCGCCGAGCACCGCCGCGGCAATGCCGAAATCGCCCGTCTCGTGCGGATGCGAGAACATGAATTCAACCGCCACCGCATGCACAATGATCCCGGCCAGGATCGGAATATGCCCATAGGTGAAGGCCTGTCGCGCCAAGGCTCCCGGCGTTTCCTCATGTTCGATGCGATGGGCGGCGCGCCCGTGGCCGAAGCGGAAATAGAGCCACCACATAGCGACCGTGCCGACGAAGCCGGTGACGAAGACGATGCTCGTCAGGCCTGAGATCGGCAGTTCGGAAAACGTACGGCCGGAAACGAGAATCGCTTCACCGAGGCAGATGATAACGAAGAGGGCGCAACGCTCGGCCATATGCGCGCCGGACACGTCCCAATCGCTTGGAACCGAACGGCCGAGCCCGGGCACTGCAAAGCCTGCGGCTGGCCCGGCATATTCAATCGCCAGCGCAATCATCCAGGCAATCAGCCTGGCTTCGTGTTCGAGCAAGCCACCGGCGATCCAGAAGACACCGGCCGCCGCTAGCCAGCTTGTGATACGGGCGAAATTCAGCGTATTGGCCCGGTCGACGCGCGTCATCGCATAGGTCGTAAACAATGAGCGTCCGACCTGCATCGCCACATAGGCGCCGGCAAAGAGCAGTCCCTTGTCGCCGAAGGCCTCGGGGATGGAGGCGGAAAGCACCAGCCCGAGCATCATCAGCACCACCAGCATGCCGCGCACCGGCATCTTCTCTGGGTCGAGCCAATTCGTCACCCAGGCGGTAAAAATCCACACCCACCAGACGGCGAAGGTCATCAGCGCCGCTTCGGCAGCACCCAGCGGCGTATAATGGGCGGCGAGCGCATGCGAAAGCTGCGAGATCGAAAAGACGAAGACCAGGTCGAAGAACAGTTCGAGGAAGGTCACCTTGCTGCCGGCGGCGCTGCCTTTGGCGCGCAGCCAGTTCTTTCTATTCGCTTTCGCCATGTGTCCCCCGATGGCTGTATATTGAAATTCAGCGCGGTCTTTCCGCCGTGTCGCGGTTCATGCCCTTTTCCCGGAGCTCGTCCTCATAGGCCGAAAACAGCTCTGCCCCCCGTTCGCCGAGCTCGCGCAGATAGGTCCAGGTGTAGATGCCGGTGTCGTGCAGGTCGTCGAAACCGATCCGCACCGCATAATTGCCGGTTGGCGTCATCGAGATGATCGCGACATTGCGTTTGCCCGGCACCGTCACCTTCTGCCCCGGCCCGTGGCCCTGCACCTCGGCAGACGGTGACAGAACGCGCAGCAGTTCGGCCGACAGGTCGAAGCTCTGGCCGTCGTTGAAGGTCACCACCAGCCGCTGCCGGTCCTTTGAAACGCGAAGTTCGCTCGGCCAGATATCGCTCATCTCAATCATCCTCTTTCTCCTGGAGAAGTAGGCGTTCGGCTTTTTCGAGGCAAGCGCAAATTAGCGTGTGCGAAATCCGTTTCCCTTGACGCGGCAATCACATATGCACAAATAGAAACATGTCGCTTGAGACCGGGCTCATCCCGCTTGGCGCGCTTCAAATCCCGCCGCGGAGGAATTGGTGAATAAGAGAATGGGAACGATAGGCAACGCATCGCCGCTCACGGCAGCTGCACATCCGATGATCGACCCTTTCGGCCGGGCAGTCACCTATCTCCGCGTCTCCGTCACCGACCGCTGCGACTTCCGCTGCACCTATTGCATGGCGGAGAATATGACCTTCCTGCCGAAGAAGGATCTCTTGACGCTCGAAGAGCTCGACCGTCTCTGTTCCGCCTTCATCGCCAAGGGCGTCAGCAAGATCAGGCTGACCGGCGGCGAGCCCTTGGTGCGCAAGAACATCATGTATCTGGTGCGCAAGCTCGGTGAAAAGATCGGCTCCGGCCTCGATGAGCTGACGTTGACCACCAATGGCTCGCAGCTTTCCCGCCATGCCGCCGAGCTTTATGATTGCGGCGTGCGCCGCATTAATGTCTCGCTCGATACGCTCGATCCCGGCAAGTTCCGCAAAATCACCCGCTGGGGCGATTTTGATAAGGTCATGGAAGGCATTGACGCCGCCCAGAAGGCCGGTATCAAAATCAAGCTCAATGCCGTGGCGCTGAAGAATTTCAACGATGCCGAGGTGCCCGATCTCCTGCGCTTCGCCCATGGCCGCGGCATGGACCTCACCGTCATCGAAACCATGCCGATGGGTGAGATCGAAGAGGACCGCACCGATCAATACCTGCCGCTTTCCGAGCTGCGCGCCGATCTCGAACGTCAGTTCACGCTAACCGACATAGATTACCAGACCGGCGGCCCCGCGCGTTACGTCAGGGTTTCCGAGACCGGCGGCCGCCTCGGCTTCATCACGCCGATGACCCATAATTTCTGTGAGAGCTGCAACCGCGTTCGTCTCACCTGCACCGGCACGCTCTATATGTGCCTCGGCCAGAACGACGCCGCCGATCTCCGCGCCGCACTCCGCGCCACGGAAGACGACGCCCTCCTCCACGCCGGCATCGACGAAGCTATCACCCGCAAGCCGAAAGGCCACGACTTCATCATCGACCGCACGCATAACAGACCGGCGGTGGCGCGGCATATGAGTGTCACTGGTGGGTGATAAGTTGGTGAGGTGGGCGTGCCGCGTGGCCCCCTCATCTGCCTGCCGGCATCTTCTCCCCGAGGGGAGAAGGGATCAGGCGGCACGACCGCCATTCCACAACTAAGTTCTAGAGGGACGCGAGGCGCTGCGGCGATTCCGCTTCTCCCCAGCGGGGAGAAGATGCCGGCAGGCAGATGAGGGGGCCACACGGCACGCCCTCTATTGCCCTCCGCTAACGCTCAGCGCACTCGCTCTCTTGCCCTGCCGGGCATCTTCTCCCCGGGGAGAAGAAGGAAACTGCCGCAACGCCGTGCTCCCAAATCACCCGGGCTTACGCGCACAAATCGCAAACCGCTCCTGCACCATCCGCTCCAGCCCGCGCAGGAACGGCATCTTGCGCGCCTGCGCCCAGTGAATATCCGCGAGCTTGCGATCGACCACGATATCCGTAAAGCCGGCTTTACTGAGAAGATCGACGATCGCTTCGGCCGGCATCTCGTGGGAAAAATGCACGCGGGAACGGATCTTCTGATGGCGCGCCATCATGTCAGGTGACATATGGCTTGCCGCCGGCTTGCCCGTCATCTTCGTCCAAAACTTCTGCAGGCTCTTGACCCAGGTTTCCCGGCCCATATTGCCGTCGACGATCAGCACCTTGCCGCCCGGTTTCAGCACCGCAAACCATTCCTTGAAGGCCGAAGCCGGGTCCACCAGCGTCCAGACGAGATGCCGGTTGGTGATGGCGTCGTAGCTGTCCCTCGGCTCCATGGTGTTTTCGGCGTCGCCGGAAACGAAGCGGATATCGGTGCCGCGCTTTTTCGCCTTGGCGCGCGCCTGCGCCAGCATCGCATCCGACCAGTCGAGCCCCGTCACCTTGAAGCCGGCATCATTCATCAGATGCGAGATGACGGCCGTGCCGCAGGCGAGATCGAGCGCCGCACGCCCCTGCCCCTCGCCGAGATGCTTTCGGATCAGCCGCCGCCAGCCCTTCCGTTCCGCTTCGGAAAAGATTTCATGGCCGACGCTCTCGTCGAAGGTATCGGCCCGTTCCGACCAGAAATCGCGAATTTCGTCGCGGATGGAGTAGTTCGTGTTCATGGAATTCATCGCAGGCACCCCGGCATGGCATCAGTTTGGAAATGCTCTAAAACATATAACTTGATTCAGAAAGTCATATTTCTTATGCCTGCGGACATTATTCAGACCTCGGGGGAATTTCCAGATGAATTTCGTGAAAATGTTCGCAGTTTCCGCTGCCGCGATTGCGAGCCTGATGCCGCTTTCGGCCCTCGCCCAATCCTTCACCATTAAGGATGTGGCGGGCCGCGAAGTGAGCTTCGACAAGCCGGTCGAGCAGGTGATCCTTGGGGAAGGCCGCATGCTCTACGCCGTCGCGCCGATCGAGAAGGAAGACCCATTCGCCAAGATCGTCGGCTGGCGCAACGATCTCTGGACCACCGACAAGGATGGCTTTAAGGCCTATGTCGAGAAGTTTCCCAAGGGCAAGGACCTGCCCTTCCTCGGCAACCTGACCGACGGCACGCTGCAGACCGAAACGGTCGTCAAGCTGCACCCGGACGTGCTGCTGCTGCCGATCGGCAACAAGACGGCCGCCGACGAGGTAAAGCTCGAGGAGATGCTCTCCGGCATCGGCGTGAAGATCGTCTACATCGATCTCCGCGAGCATATTCTCGCCAACACCGAGCCGAGCCTGAGGATTCTCGGCAAGCTCTTCGGCCATGAGGACCGCGCCGAGGCCGTCGCCGGCTTTTGGAAGGAACAGATGGCGCGCGTCACCGACAGGCTGAAGGCGGCCAATCCCCCGAAGCCAAATGTCTTCATGTACCGCGCCGCCGGCCTTGTGGAATGCTGCGGCACATTCGGCCCGGATAATTTCGGCCTAATGGTCGATTTGGCCGGCGGCCACAATCTCGGCTCCGATTTCCTGCCGGGTTACACCGGCTCCATCAATGCCGAACAGGTCGTCGCTTCCAATCCGGAAGTCATCGTCGTCACCGGCTCGAACTGGAGCCAGACCAAGGATGCCAAGGATTTCGTCAATGTCGGCCCGAATGCCACAGCCACCCTCGGCAACAGCCGCAAGGCGCTAATCACGCTGATGGAAAACCCGGCCTTCACCGGCTCCAAGGCGGTGGCCGGCGGCAATGTCCATGCGATCTGGCACCAGTTCTACACCAGCCCCTACCAGTTCGTCGCCGTCCAGCAACTCGCCAAATGGTTCCACCCGAACCTGTTTGCCGATCTCGACCCCGATGCCACCTTCAAGGAATTCCACGAAAAATTCCTGCCGGTCGCCTATCAGCCGGGTTACTGGGTCGACGCCAAGGCCGGGCAATAAATCGCAATGGCCGAGATCGCCGCACATTCGATCGACGCAGAAGCCGGGAGGGAGCGCTACCGCGCCCTCGCCCGGCGCAAGCTGCTGATCCTTTTCGCCATGACGGCGGCGCTCTGCCTGTCCTTCGCCATCGATCTCGCCTGGGGGCCGGCCCGCTATAGTCTCGGCGAGGTCGTCTCCGCCCTTCTCGACCCGTCTTCTGTTTCGGATCAGATCCGCGCCGTCGTCTGGGATATCCGCATGCCGGTCGCCGTCATGGCGATCGTCGTCGGCGCCTCGCTCTCCGTCGCCGGCGCGCAGATGCAGACGATCCTTGCCAATCCGCTCGCCAGCCCCTTCACCTTAGGCATCTCGGCGGCGGCAAGCTTCGGCGCGGCCCTGGCGATCGTCACCAGCGTTCCGCTTCTGCCCGTGGCGGCAGGCCTGCTGGTGCCGGTCAACGCCTTCATCATGGCGCTGATCGCCACACTTTTCATCCATTTCGTCTCGCAGGCCCGCGGCGTCTCGGTGCAGACGGTGGTGCTGCTCGGCATCGCCCTGGTTTTCACCTTCAATGCGGCCCTCGCCTTCCTGCAATATCTCGCCTCCGAACAGGCGCTCTCGGCTGTCGTCTTCTGGACGATGGGCAGCCTCACCAAGGCGACATGGCCGAAGATCTGGGTGACGCTCGCCGTGCTGCTGGCTGCACTGCCGCTCTTTGCCCGCAATGCCTGGGCGCTGACCGCCATCCGCCTCGGCGAGGACAAGGCGGCAAGCTTCGGCGTCAATGTCCGTCGCATCCGGCTGGAAACCATGCTCGTCGTCTCGCTGCTGGCCGCAGTGCCGGTGAGCTTCGTCGGCACCATCGGCTTCGTCGGCCTCGTCGGGCCGCACATCGCGCGCATGATTCTCGGCGAGGACCAGCGCTTCTTCCTGCCGGGCTCGATCCTCTCGGGCGCATTGCTGCTGTCGCTGACCTCGATCGTCTCGAAGTCGATCATCCCCGGCGTCGTCTTCCCGATCGGCATCATCACCGCGCTGGTCGGCGTGCCCTTCTTCTTCTCGCTCATCCTCTCGAACAGGAGCCGGTCATGGTAGCGCTTCAGTTGCAGTCGGTCGGCGCCTATCACGGCCGTAAGCTCTTCGTCGAAGACGTAACGACGCCGGTGATGAAGTCAGGCGAGATCGTCGCGGTAATCGGCCCGAACGCCGCCGGCAAGTCGACGCTCTTCAAGCGCATCACCGGCCTGCTCAAGGGCCCCGGCCATGTCGTCGTCGAGGGTTCGAAGGCGAAAAACGCCATCAGCTACATGCCGCAGGACACCTCGGCCAATGCGGTGCTGACCGTCTACGAATCCATCCTGCTCGCCCGCAAGCAGGGCCAGTCCTGGTCGGTCGGCGACGGCGACCTCAGCTTCATCGACGAGATCATGGCAGCGCTCGACATATCAGCCATCGCCTTCCGCGATCTCGGCGCCCTCTCCGGCGGCCAGCGCCAGCTCGTCTCGATCGCCCAGGCGCTGGTGCGCGAACCTGAAATCATGCTGATGGATGAACCCACAAGCGCCCTCGATCTCCACCGCCAGGTTGAAGTCCTTGATTTCATGCGACGCCGAGCGCGCGCCAAAGGCATGCTGGTCCTGATCGCCATCCACGACCTCAACCAGGCATTGCGCTTCGCCGACAAGGTGCTGGTCATCGCCAACGGCCGCATGCGCGCCTGCGGCGCGCCGAGGGATGTGGTCACGGCGGAGATGCTGCGGGAGATCTACAGGGTCGAAGCCCGGATCGAGAAATGCTCGCTGGACCATGATCATGTGATCGTGGATGGGACGGCGCATTGAGGCCGACCAAACCACCCTACCCCGTCAGTCGATCAACCGCTGCGCGGTAAACTTGTCGGTGACAAGCATGTCGATGACCCCAACGCGGAGCGCACCGGCGATGGCGTCGGTCTTTTTGGACCCGCCGGCAAGAGCAATCACCCGGTCCACCCGTTCGAGATCCTCGAGCGGAAGCCCGATGACCCGATCATCAAGCGGCGTCTTGACCGGCTTGCCGTTCTTATCGAAGAAGCGAAGCGAGATGTCGCCGACGGCGCCCGCTTCCGCGAGATCGGAGAGTTCGCGGGAGGAAAAAATGTTGCCGGAGCGGGCGAGAAGTTCGGAGGGTTCGACGGCACCGATGCCGACGATCGCCAGCGTTATGCTGCCGAAGAGATCCATCGTCTCGCGGACGAACGGGTCGGCCTGCATCAGAAGTTTTGCCTCCCTTGACGTCGTCACGCCCTGCACGGGGAGCAGTTTCGGCTCGGCGCCGGTCAGCCGTGCAAGCCGCGTGGTCAGCTGCGTCGCATGCGTCTGCACCGAAGGATCGCCCATGCCTCCAAGGGTCTGGACGACGTATTTCACCTGAGCGCTCTTCGAAGGATGGATATTCTCGACCATCTTGAAAATGGTCTGGCTCCAGCTCGAAACGCCGATGATCTCTCCTGGCGAAAGCGTCACCTCCAGGAGATGAGCCGCAGCCTCTCCAATACGGGCCATGATGGCGCCGTCCCGGTCTTCCGTGCACTCGACGACGATCGCCTCCGGCAGATCGTATTTCTCGCGAAGCGCGCCCTCGAGCTCGCTATAGGTGCCGACGGGAGGGATCACGCTGGTTCGCACGATGTCCTCAGCCTCGGCGCGCTTCAGCATGCGCGACACCGTCGCCTGCGACAGGCGAAGGTGCTCTGCGATCTCCGCCTGTCGCCGCCCTTCTATGTGGTACATCTGGGCGACCCTTGAAATGAGGCGGAGTTCGTTGAGGCGAGTCATCGCTAATCCCAGAGTGAATTTTTATTCACCTTTAGCCTTTGTTTCGCGGGACGTCGAGCGGGCGAGCGCATCATTCCAGGTCTCGAGAAGTCCCACGCGATCGACGGGTTGCGGCTCGATGCTTTGCGTGTTTCGCGGCAGCGCCGCGACAATATCGAGATCGCTCCACAAGCCGATTGACAGTCCCGCTAGATAGGCAGCGCCCAGAGCCGACGCCTCGGGCGCTTCGCATTGGATCACGGGATGTTCGATGAGGTTGGCGACACACTGCATCAGGAAGCGGTTCTGGCTCGGCCCGCCATCCACATAGATCGCGCCGAGCGCGCCGCCGCTCTGTGTCCGCATGGCGGCGATCACGTCATGCACCTGCAAGGCGATGGAATCGGTCACCGACCGGGCCATCTGCGCACGTGTCGTATTGAAGTTGATCTGGGAGAACAGGGCGCGGGCATCGGCATTCCAGTAAGGCGCCCCCAGCCCCACGAATGCCGGCACGAAGCCAGGGCCGCCCGGCTCGGCGCTCGCCGCAAGTTCGACAAGCGCCGCCACATCCGCAAGGCCGAGAATATCGGCCATCCATGGAAGACTGGCGGCGCAAACGAGAATATTGCCTTCGAAAGCGAAAGTCGGCTTCCCCCTGATACGCCATGCAACGGTTGTCGTGACGCCGTTGCGTGGAGGAATGAAGTGCGAAAGCGTCGTCATGACCGAAGAGCCGGTTCCGAAAGTCACCTTGCCGTCGCCCGGCTTGAAGGCCCCATGACCGAACAGGGCGGCATGGCTGTCCCCGATCGCGGCCATGATGGGCGTACCGTCAGGCACCCCCGGCAATCCTTGCGTTCTGCCGAAATCGGCGGAGCTGTCGAGCACCTCGGGCAGCAGCGCGATATCGACGCCGAAAATCTCGCCGAGCTCCTCGCTCCATCTCTGCTCCCTGAGATCGAACAACTGGCTTCTGGCGGCATTCGACGCGTCGCAGACATGCCGGCGCCCGCCCGTCAGGCAGTGGACGAGCCAGCTGTCGATCGTTCCCAGCCGCACCGATCGCCCGGCCGCAATACGGTCGAGCAGCCAGCGGAATTTCGAACCGGGAAACATCGGATCCAATGGCAGGCCGGTGAGCGCCTGCACCCGGTCAAGCCGGCCTTCGGCAACGAGACGTTCGCAATCCTGCGCCGTTCGGCGGCACTGCCAGCTGACCACCGGTCCAAGCGCTTCTCCGGTGTCGGCGTCCCAGGCCGTGACCGACTCGCGCTGGTTGGAAATGGCCACGGCCTCGATCGCCACATTGGGGCCGGCCCTCAGGCAGGCCTCGACCGCTTCGCAGACCGAGGCGTAAAGCCGGCGCGGGTCTTGTTCGACCCAGCCCGGTTTGGGATAGGAGATGCCGACAGGCGCCGACCCTCTGCCGACGATTTCTCCCGTCTCGGAAACCAGAACTGCCTTTGAATTGGTCGTGCCCTGGTCGATTGCCAGAATTGCCCGCATTCCATCCTCCCCGGATCAGGTGACGGCCGAAACGGCAAAAGCGTATCAGCCGCTGATGATCCCAGTTACTTGCGCTTGATCAGCGCCTGCGCGGCGTCGGCGATTGCGGCCGGCGCCATCCCGAATTCGTCGAGCAGGAACTCTGCCGAACCTGTGGGGGCATAGACGCCGGGAACGCCGAGACGCTTCATCGGCACCGGAGCATTGTCGACCACCACCTCGGCGACCGCCGAGCCGAGCCCGCCAAAGATCGAATGCTCTTCGGCGGTCACGATCGCGCCGGTTTCCCTGGCGGCAGTGATGATAGCCTCTTCGTCGATCGGACGAACCGTTGCAAGATTGAGCACCCTGGCATTGATGCCGCGTTCTGCAAGGATTTCGGCAGCCTTCAAGATTCGATGGGTCAAAGTGCCGTTGGCAATCAGGGTGACGTCGGAACCCTGGCGAAGCAGATTTGCCTTGCCAAGTTCGAACTTGTGGCCTTCCGGAAGCAGGTCGGGCACGCCGACCCGTGACAGACGCAGGAAGCAAGGCCCGTCATAGGTCGAGGCCCAGGCAACGGCAGCAGCGGTTTCGATGCGGTCACAAGGCGCAATGACCGGAAGATTGGGCAGAACCCGCGTCCAGGCGAAGTCTTCGATCGAGTGATGGGTCGGGCCGAGTTCGCCATAGGCCATGCCGGAGGAGATGCCGACCAGTTTGACGTTGGCGTTCGAGTAGGAAATGTCGGCCTTGATCTGCTCCAGCGACCGCCCCGTCAGAAATGGAGCGGCAGCGCACACGAACGGAAGACGTCCGCCATTGGCGAGGCCTGCCCCAACGCCAACCATGTTCTGCTCTGCGATGCCGACATTGACGAGGCGTTCGGGGAATTTCGACTTGAAGCCGCCGAGCTTGGAGGAGCCGACGGAGTCGTTGCAGACGGCAACGATCTTCTCGTTTTCAGTTGCCAACCGCTCCAGGGTGGCGGCGAATGCGTCGCGGCAATCATAGAGCTTGGGTGGGTTGATTGGCGCGTTCATTACAGGGCCTCCGACAATTCTGCCAATGCGATTTCGTATTGTTCTTTGCTCGGCACCTTGTGGTGCCAGTCGACCCGGTCCTGCATGAACGAGATTCCATGGCCCTTGTTGGTATGGGCGACGATGCAATGCGGTCTTGGCCCCCGGTGTTCGAGAGCAGGAACGATTTCGCTCATCGTGTTGCCGTTGATCTCGGTGACCTCCCAATCGAAGGCTTCAAGCTTCGGACGAAGCGGCGCGAGATCGTTGGTTTCGGCCAGCGCAGCGCCCTGCTGGAACCTGTTGTGGTCGATGACCAGCGTCAAGTTGTCGAGCTTGAACTGGGCTGCCGCCATGATCGCTTCCCAATTGGAGCCCTCCTGCATCTCACCGTCGCCGGTGACGACATAGGTGTGATATTGAGCGCCCGAGAGCTTGGCGGCTTTCGCCATTCCGATTGCGACCGGAAGACCATGGCCGAGCGGTCCGGTATTCGTTTCGACGCCCGGAACCTTGTTGCAGTTCGGGTGCCCGTTCAGCCTCGAATGGGGCTGCAGGAAGGTGGAAATCTCCTCCTCTGGGATGAAGCCGCGTTTTGCGAGCGTCACATAGAGAGCGCATGCCGTATGTCCCTTTGAAAGAACGAACCGGTCACGGTCGGGATGTTTCGGCTGATCCGGCCAGACATTCAGCACACGAAAATAGAGCGCCGTCAAAATGTCGATGACCGACATTTCCCCGCCGATATGGCCGGCACCCGCTTCAAAGACCGCCTGAAGATCGCGCAATCGGATCTCGCGGGCGATGCGCTCAAGTTCTGTCGTATCCATCGATTCCTCGTGTGCATAAATATTCAATACTCAATATTTTTGCACAAGAACCCGATTAGTCAAGCCCATTATGCTAAGTAGCAAGAACATGTGCAGATGAAATCTTGTTGACAGCCGGAAAGCAACTTGTTAATGAATTTTCCAGCAGGCGTGAATAATTATTCTAACCTGGACAAATATCGGATACAGGCCTACGCAGAGGGAGGAGCAATGGTGGCGCTCGATATCAATGAACACAGGCTTTCGTCCGGTGCGTGGTTGAGCAAGCTCAAGGGAGCGACCGGCCCACTCGTCGGACTGCTCGTGCTGTGCGTCTTTCTGAGCGTCAGCACAGACACGTTTCTTTCGGTTCGAAACGGCCTCAACATCCTCGACCAGATCACCGTTCTCGGCATCATGGCCGTCGGCATGACCTTCGTCATCCTGATCGGCGGCATCGATCTCTCCGTCGGCTCGGCGCTCGCGCTGGCGATGATGGTCATGGGCTGGACCGCCAACGTCGCCGGTCTGCCGCTGCCCGTCGGCATCGCCTTTGCGCTGATCGCTTCGGCGATATCGGGCCTGATCGTCGGGCTTCTGGTGACGCAGTTCAAAGTTCCGGCCTTTATCGCCACTCTGGCAATGATGTCGGCCGCCCGCGGCGTTGCAAACATGATCACCGACGGCCAGCAGATCGTCGGCTTTCCCGACTGGTTCATGATGCTGGCGATCGATCGCCATTTCGGCGTCATGACAGCCACGGTCTTTCTGATGCTGGCGGTGGTTCTTGCGGCCTGGCTTTTCCTGCACTTCCGGTCCGAAGGCCGCATGCTCTATGCGGTCGGCGGAAACGCCGAAGTCGCGCGCCTGGCCGGCATCAACGTCCCGCTGGTGACGATCGGCGTCTACGTCATGAGTGCCGTCCTTGCAGGACTTGCCGGCGTCGTGCTCGCCGCCCGGCTGGATTCCGTCCAGCCGTCCAGTGGTCTGGGTTACGAACTGGACACCATCGCCGCAGTCGTCATCGGCGGAACTTCGCTTTCCGGTGGCGCCGGCGGCATCGGCGGAACGCTGATCGGCGTTCTGATCATCGGTGTGCTGCGCAACGGCCTCAATCTTCTCAACGTCTCGCCGTTCCTGCAGCAGGTGATCATCGGCATCGTTATCGTCCTTGCGGTGGGGGCGGAGACCATTCGTCGGCGTCGCGCCTGACGAACGGCGTCCGCCGCGTTGGCGGGCCTGGAATTCCGCCCCGGGAGTTTGGGGCGGATCAATACCCCGAGGGGGAGGACATACCCGAGGGTTCCATCAAACAACGGAGGAAATACAATGAAAATAGCGCGCACCATGCTCGCGTCTGCTGCACTGCTCGGTCTCATGCTCGGTCCCGTACACGCGGCGGAACTGAAGAAGCTGGGCCTCGCCGTTGCCAACCTTCAGGCAAACTTCTTCAACCAGATCAAGCAATCGGTCGAGGCCGAAGCCAAGAAGCGCGGCATCGAAGTCATCACGGTCGACGCAAAGGGCGACGGGCCGACGCAGGTCAACCAGATCCAGGATCTGCTGACCCAGAAAATCGACGCGCTGATCTACATTCCTGCAGGTGCGGCCGCTGCAAGCGTTCCGGTCAAGCTCGCGAAAAGCGCCGGCATCCCGGTCGTAAACGTTGACCGCAACGCCGAGGGAGCACCGGGCGATACATTCCTTGCAACGGATTCCGTCGCCTCCGCCAAGGCTGTCTGCGACTACATCCTGAAGGAAGCCGGCGGCAAGGGTAAGATGGTCATCATCCATGGCCAGAAGGGCACGACGCCGGAAGTCGATCGCTCGAAGGGTTGCGGTGAATCCCTGAAAGCGTATCCTGACGTGAAGGTCGTCGCCGAGCAGTTCTCCAACATCTGGAGCCAGGACGAAGGCTTCCAGATCATGCAGAACATGCTGCAGGCAAACCCGGACGTTTCGATCGTATTCGCCCAGGCCGACGGTCTCGCACTCGGCGCCGCGCAGGCGATCAAGGTCGCCAACCCGTCGCAGAAGATCGTGGTCGGCGGCTTCGACGGCGACACCGCAGCACTCGAAGCCCTCAGCAAGGGCGTCTTCAATGTAACGGCGACACAGCAGACGCAGAAGATGGGCCGCGACGCGGTTGAAAATGCCGCCAAGCTTGTCGCCGGCGAAAAGGTGCCTCCGGTCCAGCTGATGGATGCCACGCTGACCACCAAGGAAAACGTGGCAGGCTTCATCGCCAACCATCCGTAATGAACTGAAGATCTCGAGGAGGTGTGCCGTGACTGAACCCGTTCTTTCCCTGAGAGGCATATCCAAGTGGTATGGGCCGCTCCAGGTTCTGAAGGATGTCAGCTTGGACGTCTATCCGGGCGAAGTGGTTGCACTTCTCGGTGAAAACGGAGCGGGCAAGTCGACGCTGTCGGGCATTATCGCCGGATCCCGCACGCCCTCCGAAGGATCGATGACATGGCTGGGGCAGCCTTATGCCCCGGCCACCCCACGGGAAGCGATCGACAAGGGCGTTGTCCTGATCCATCAGGAACTGCAGCTTCTGCCGCAGCTGTCGATCGCGGAAAACGTCTTCATCGGCCGCTGGCCGATGAAGAACGGCGTCGTCGACCGCGCCCAGATGGTTCGCCGGGCCCAGGATCAGCTCGCCCGCTTGAACCTTCACATACCCGCAACGCGGAAGGTCGCAGGCCTTTCCACGGCAAATCAGCAACTTATCGAGATCGCCAAGGCGCTGGCTCTCAATGCAAAGCTCCTGATCCTCGATGAGCCGACAGCCGCCCTTGGCGGCGCAGAAACCGAAGCTCTCTTCGAACAGGTTCGCAAGCTCCGGTCGGAAGGCGTCGGCATCGTCTACATTTCCCACCGTATGGAAGAGATCAAGCAGATCACCGACCGAATCGTCGTTCTTCGCGACGGGGAACGGGTGCAGGAATTCTCAGACAGCGCCACCCCGGTGCGAACGATTGTCGAAAGCATGGTCGGACGTCCGCTCGACCGCTTGTTCCCTGCCCTGCCGATCCCGACAGACCGTCCGGTACTTCAAGTGTCCGGGCTAAGCTCGCCAGACAACTCATTCCGTGACGTTAGCTTCGAGGTGCGCGCCGGGGAAATTCTCGGCATCGCCGGATTGGTCGGCGCCGGCCGCACCGAACTGGTGCGTGCGATTTCGGGAGCAGATCCGATCAGTGCAGGTTCGATCACGCTGGAAGGCGAGGAACTGAGGCTGCGCGATCCGGCGGACGCAATCGCCAAGGGCTTGGTGATGGTCCCGGAAGACCGCAAGGAACAGGGCCTGATCGTCGGGCACCGGATCAGCGAGAACATTATCTACGCCAATCTCGACAAACTGGGCGGTGGTTGGATTACGCCGCGTATCAAACGCTCGTTCGCGGAGAAGGCCGTTGCCAAATTCGGCGTCAAGGGCCGCGCCGAGCAGTACGCCTCGGACCTATCAGGCGGCAACCAGCAGAAGGTCGTGATCGCCAAGTGGCTCACGCGCGATCCCAAGGTCGTCGTGCTCGACGAACCGACGAGAGGCATCGACGTCGGCGCCCGCGCCGGCATCTACGACATCATCGTCAATCTTGCCAAACAGGGCGTGGCGGTCATCGTCGTCAGCTCGGACCTCGAGGAAGTTCTCGGCGTCTCCAATCGCATTCTCGTGCTTGCGCAGGGCAAGCAGGCGGGGATCCTCAATCGTGACGAGGCAAATGACGTTTCGGTCATGGAGCTAGCTACCATCTAAAGCAATTCCAGCAAAAGTGTGCAGCGGTTTTGCCAGGCAAAGCGCGAAGCACTTTTGCCGGGAATTGCGTGAAAACAAAACAACAGAGAAAGGAAGAGCGGTGTCCGACATCACTCTGAACGCCCCGAAGCTTTTCGATCTCAGCGGCCAGGTGGCCATCGTTACCGGCGCCGGGAGCGGCATCGGGCAGCGCATTGCCATCGGCCTTGCGCAATGCGGCGCCGACGTGGCCCTGCTCGACCGCCGGACCGACGACGGACTGGCGAGGACAGCCGAACATATCCGCGCCGCCAGCCGCCGCTCGATTGAGATCGCGGCTGACGTCACGAACAAATCCTCCCTTGCAGATGCCGTCTCACGGACCGAAGCCAATCTCGGCGCGCTGACGCTTGCCGTCAACGCTGCCGGCATCGCCAACGCCAAACCGGCGGAGGAGATGGAGGAAGATCAGTATCAGACGTTGATGGATATCAACCTCAAAGGCATATTCCTGTCCTGCCAGGCCGAGGCCCGCGCCATGTTGAAGAATGGACGCGGCTCGATCGTCAACATCGCCTCCATGTCCGGTGTGATCGTCAACCGGGGGCTGAGCCAGGCGCATTACAACGCCTCCAAGGCGGGCGTCATCCATATGTCGAAGTCCATGGCCATGGAATGGGTCGACCGCGGCATTCGCGTCAACACCATCTCCCCCGGCTATACGGCAACGCCCATGAACACCCGTCCGGAGATGGTCCACCAGACGAAGCTCTTCGAAGAGCAGACGCCGATGCAGCGGATGGCGACGGTCGACGAGATCGTCGGTCCGGCGGTGTTCTTGCTGTCGAATGCGGCAAGTTTCGTGACCGGCGTCGATCTTCTCGTCGATGGCGGTTTCTGCTGCTGGTGATGCCTTAGAAGGCTCATTGCCGGCCGCTGGAAAATGAAACGGTCTCGCTTCCTCCCTGGCTGAGATCGAGGCTGAAGGGACCAACAGGCGACGGCGTGCAATATCGCCGTCTGCCGCCCTTCACGCCGGTCGAACGGGCGGTTGCGCCGAGATTTGCTGTTTATCGAAGGATCCAAGGAAAGACCATGAAACGCTTTGAGCAAAAGACCGTCGTCATAACCGGGGGCAGCCGCGGTATCGGCGCTGCGATCGCCAGGCGCTTTGCCCGCGAAGGCGCCAATCTCGTCGTCTCGGCCAATGAGGATCTGGTCCACGGCGTTGCCGAGCAGATCAGGGCCGAAGGCGGCAAGGCGATCTCCTTCATCGGCGACGTCACCGACAAGGCGAGCGTCAAAGCGCTCTACGATGCGGCCGAAAAGGAATTCGGCGCGGTCGACGTCTCGATCCAGAATGCCGGTGTCATCACCATCGCCCGCGTCGAGGACCTGACGGAAAACGAGTGGGATAAGGTCATGGCCGTCAACACCAAGGGCGTTTTCCTCTGCGCCCAGGAGGCCATTGCAAGAATGCGCAAGCACAGGCGCGGCGGCCGCATCATCAACACCGCCTCCGGCCAAGCCCGCGACGGCTTCATCTACACGCCGCATTATGCCGCCTCGAAAATGGGCGTCGTCGGCATCACCCAGAGCCTGGCCAAGGAAGTCGCGACCGAAGACATCACCGTCAACGCCTTCTGCCCCGGCATCATCGAGACCGACATGTGGGCCTATAACGACCAGGCCTGGGGCAAACTGCTCGGAAACTACGGCCCCGGCGAACTGATGAAGGAATGGGTCGAAGGCATCCCGATGAAACGCGCCGGCTCCGGCGAGGACGTCGCCGGCCTGGTGACTTTCCTCGCCAGCGACGACGCTGCTTATATCACCGGTCAGACGATCAATGTCGATGGCGGGTTGATTATGTCGTAGGCGGGAACTTGGGGCGGCACTGAAGCTGAAACCTGAAGCGGCCATCTGCCTTTCGCTTGCCGCTCAAGGCGTTCGTCGCTGCCGCTCCTCACCCCCCTCATCTGCCCTACGGGCATCTTCTCCCCGCTGGGGCGAAGGGTGAGCAAGCCGCACGGTGGCCACACCTACCGCAAACGTCTCAAATCGAGCGAGGCGCTGCCACGAGTCCCTTCTCCCCAGCGGGGAGAAGATGCCGGCAGGCAGATGAGGGGGCTACACGGCACCTCTTTCATTGCCACGACAAAATGAACCGCCCCCCGTCATAAACCCTACGTCCGGCTGATCGACACCCCGCCATCCGCCAGCATCGCCGTCCCCGTCACGAAACTCGATAGATCCGACGCCAGAAACAACGCCGCATTGGCGATCTCTTCCGGCCGAGCCATGCGCTTCAGCGCATGCAGCCCGTTGACGAAGGCAAGCACTTCCGGCGTCGCGTCAGGAGCGTTGGTGATGCTGGCGGGCGTATCGGTGCCGCCGGGCAGAAGGGCGTTGACGCGGATGTTGCGTGACGCGAGTTCGGCGGCGAGCACCTGCACGAGACCGATCAAACCGGCCTTGCTCGCCGCATAGGCGCCCATGCCGGGCATGCCGGCGGTGTAGCCGACGAAGGTGGAGGTGAAGATCAGCGAACCGCCACCCTCTCCCATTGCCGCCGACTGGTGTTTGGCGCCGAGGAAGGCGGCGGTCAGATTGGTCTCGATCGTCTCGCGCCAGCCCTCCAGCGACAGTCCGCCAACCGGCCCCATCTCGCCAAGACCGCCGGCATTGTTGAAGGCGATATCGAGTTTGCTGAAACGCGAGACCGCCGTTTCGGCCAGTCTTTCCTGCAGCGCCTCGTCCCTGACATCGCCGGCAACAGCGACCGCCTCTCCGCCCTCCGCTTCGATTTCGGCGACGACGGCATCGAGTGCATCCTGCCGCCGGCCGTTGATCACCAGCTTCGCGCCTTGCCGTGCAAAAACCTTCGCCGCCGCGCGGCCGATGCCCGAGCTTGCGCCGGTGATGATCGCGGTTTTAGCGTTAAGAAGTGTCATATCCGTTTCTCCCCAGTTGTTGAGACGTCCCAGATCTCAAACATCTGACGGTGCAGCCACCCGTTTCCCGCGCGCAGAAACAAAATCCGCCGATGGCAGATGGTCTTGGTTGGATCAGTGCCCTCGGTGTGCATATCCGAAATACCGAATTCGTCAGATAAAACGGTAAGTTGCCGCAGTTTCCGCAGAGGCGCCTGCCGTCACGTCAGCACCATTGTGCGTCGCATCATCGATTTATCCCGGGTGTGACATTCATTCGATTCCCTTCACGTATCTTCCCGACTAAGAAGGGGCGCACAGGTAACGGGAATCTCTTCATGCCGCGGTCACGCAATACTGAGGGCGCCATCTATATGAGCATGGCGATGGCCGGCTTTTCCGCGAGCGATGCTCTCTCCAAATCGGTGGTCGCCTATATGAATGCCGGCGAGATCATGTTCCTGCGCGGCCTCTTCACCAGCCTGCTCGTCTATCTCATCGCCAGGAAAATGGGCGCTCTGCGCTCCTGGCGCGTCGTGCTGCAGCCGATCATTATCCTGCGCATCATCTGCGAGATGTTTTCCGCCGTCACCTATATCACCGCACTCGGCATGATGCCGATCGCCAATGCCTCGGCGATCCTGCAATCGCTGCCGCTGGTCGTCACCTTTGGTGCCGCGCTCTTCTTCAACGAACCCGTCGGCTGGCGGCGCTGGTCGGCGATAACAGTCGGTCTTGTCGGGGTTATGATCATCATCCGCCCCGGACCGGAAGGATTCACCGCCGCCGCCCTCCTCTGCGTTGCCGCGGTGCTGACGACGGCCGGCCGCGATCTCGCCACCCGCTCGATCGATCCGGAGATTCCGTCGTTGATGATCACCGTCATCACCGCGACCTCCATCTCCTTCTTCGGCGCGCTTCTCATCCCCGTACTCGGCGGCTGGCAGCCGGTCAGCGCGACTTCCCTTGGACATCTCCTGCTCGCCTCGGTGCTGGTGCTCGTCGGCTACCAGTCGGTCATTCTCGCCATGCGCACCGGCGAAATCTCCTTCGTTGCGCCGTTCCGCTATACCAGCCTGATCTTCTCCTCGCTGCTCGGCTTTTTCTTCTTCGCCGAAGTGCCCGACAGCTGGACGCTTTTGGGCGCCGCAATCGTCATCGCTTCCGGCCTCTATACGTTCTATCGTGAAGCCAAGCGCCGCGTGCCCCCGACCGCGCAGGAATCGGTGCCGCGCTCACCGGTTTGAGGCAGGATGATGACTGAATTCCCGCTCGACAGATCCGATATAGCAGGCGTCGTGCTGGCCGGCGGCCGCTCGCAACGAATGGGTCGCGACAAGGCGGAGGTGATGCTCGGAACCGACAGCCTGCTCCGCCATGTACTGTTCCGTCTCTCGCCGCAGGTCATCTCAGTTGCCGTTAACGCCGACGCAGTCGCCGAGGACGTGCCCGCGGTTCCCGACCGCATTCCTGGCAAGGCCGGGCCGATGGCCGGCATCCACGCGGCCATGGTCTACGGCGCCGGCCTTCCGGCGATTACCCATGTCGTCACCGTCTCTGTAGATTGCCCGTTCTTTCCCATCGATCTCGTCGCCCGCCTGGCCGCTGCCCTGGAGCGCCCGTCGCAGATCGCTGTTGCCACCTCCGCGGGCCGCAGTCATCCTGTCTTCGGTCTCTGGCCGGTGACACTGGCGGCCGATCTGGAAGCGTGGATCGCTACCGACGAGAAACGCCGCGTGCGCGACTTCCTGTTGCGGCATGACGTTACGGAAGTGGCGTTTCCGCTGCATCCGACCCGCGCCAGCCTGCTCGACCCCTTCTTCAACATCAACACGCCGGATGATCTCATCGAGGCGCAACGCTGGCTGGAGGCCCTGCGCATATGACCGCACCGAAAATCTTCGGCATCGCCGGCTGGAAGAACTCGGGCAAAACAGGGCTTGCCGTCCGGCTGGTGACGGAGTTCACCCGCCGCGGCTACCGGATCTCGACGATCAAGCATGCGCATCACGATTTCGACATCGACAAGGTCGGAGCCGACAGCTACCGCCACCGCCAGGCCGGCGCCCACGAGGTCACCATCGTCTCCGGCACGCGTTACGCCATCATGCATGAGCTCCGCGGCGCCCCCGAACCCGAGTTCGAGGAAATCCTCGCGCGGCTTGCCCCCTGCGATCTCGTACTGATCGAAGGCTACAAGCGCGAGCCGATCCCAAAGATCGAGGCTCGCCGCCTGGAAGCCGCCAACCGCGAACCGCTGGCGCCGAGCGATCGCCATATCTGCGCGATCGCCGCCGATCACACCGTCACGGACACGTCCCTGCCCGTCTTCGATCTCGACGACACAGGCGCCATTGCCGATTTCATCGCAGCGACCGTCGGGCTTGAAGAGATCCGATAGAGGGTCTCGGATCCGGCCGGCGACGAGATCTATCCTCTGTAGCGAAGCGCATCGATGACAAGAGCAAATGCCGGCGAGGTATGCCGGCGGCTCGGATAGTAGAGATGGTAGCCCGGAAACGGCGGACACCAGTCTTGGAGGACACGCACCAGCCGCCCCTCGGCCAGAGGCGCCTCGACCAGTTCCTCCGGCAGAAAGGCAAGTCCCATCCCCGCCAAAACCGCGCTCAGCCGAAGCGCGATGTTATTGAAGACCAGTTGCCCGTCGACCCGAACCTTGAGCTCACGTCCGTCCTTCTCGAACTCCCACGCATAAACGCCGCCATAGGTAGGCAGGCGCAGATTGATGCAATTATGATCGGTCAGATCCTGCGGCGTCAGCGGCTTCGGCCTTTGGCTGAAATAGGCGGGCGTACCGACCACAGCCATGCGCATGTCGGGGCCGATGCGGACGGCAATCATGTCCTTCGCCACCTGCTCCCCCAGCCGCACGCCGGCGTCGTAACGTTCCGCAACGATGTCCGTCAGGCCATAATCGACAATGATCTCGACATTGACGTCGGGATAATTCGGCAGGAGCTTTTCCAGGACGGGCCATAGGACGAAATCGGCTGCGTGTTCGCCCGCATTGATGCGGATCGTGCCCGCCGGCTTGTCCCGAAAAGCGCTCAATGCGGCCAGCTCGCTTTCGATCTCATCCAACCGCGGCCCGATGGAAAGGAGCAGGCGCTCGCCGGCCTCCGTCGGCGAGACGCTGCGCGTCGTCCGTGTCAGCAATCTCAGACCCAACCGCTCCTCAAGCCCGCGGATGGTGTGGCTGAGCGCTGACTGTGAAACACCCAGCTTGCCCGCGGCCTTGGTGAAGCTTTGCGCCCGGGCAACGGCGAGGAAAGCGATAAGATCGTTGACGGCAGGGCGCGACATTTATGAAAATTCCTCATGGGTTCTTGTCGTTTATACCATCTAATCGAAACCAAGCGCACGCGCTAACTATCCTGTCACAGCAAGTTCGCCGGACGGCGTCATTCCGATAAGGGAAGGAAGACAAGATGGACATCAAGCGAAATGGCTCGCAGCCTTCGGCCAAGGGACCTGTCGAGTGGTTTACGGGCAACGTGCGCATCGATCCTTTGTTTGCGGCGATCGACCCCGCCCGCGCCGCCGGCGCCAGCGTCACTTTCGAGCCCGGCGCCCGCACTGTCTGGCACACGCATCCGCTCGGCCAGACGCTGGTCGTCACATCGGGCTGCGGCCGCGTCCAACGCGAAGGCGGCCCCGTCGAAGAAATCCGCCCCGGCGACGTCATCCACTTCGCGCCGGGGGAGCGCCACTGGCATGGCGCAGCGCCGACGACGGCAGTGACCCATATCGCCGTCCAGGAACACATTGACGGCAAGGTCGTCGACTGGATGGAACCTGTCACCGACGCCCAATATCAGGCTTAGAAAGGAAACGACCATGCAGACTCGTGAACTGGGAAAGAGCGGACTTGGGGTCTCGGCCATCGGTCTCGGCTGCATGGGACTGAGCTACGGCTACGGCCCTGCGACCGACACGCGCGACGCGATCGCGCTGATCCGACAGGCGTTCGAGCGCGGCGTGACCTTCTTCGACACTGCCGAGGCCTATGGACCCTATAAGAACGAAGAGCTTTTGGGAGAGGCGCTCGCTCCCTTCCGCGACCAGGTGGTGGTCGCCACCAAATTCGGCTTCAACTTCGATGCCAATGGCGGCCAGAGCGGCATGAACAGCCGGCCGGAGCAGATCCGCGCGGTTGCCGACCAAGCGCTGAGGCGCTTGAAGACCGATGTCATCGATCTGTTCTACCAGCATCGCGTCGATCCGGATGTTCCGATCGAAGATGTTGCAGGCACGGTCAAGGCATTGATTTCAGAGGGTAAGGTGAAGCATTTCGGTCTCTCGGAAGCGGGCGTGCAGACGATCCGCCGTGCCCATGCCGTCCAGCCGGTGACGGCGCTGCAGAGCGAATATTCGCTGTGGTGGCGTGAGCCGGAGCAGGAAATCCTGCCGACGCTCGAAGAGCTCGGTATCGGTTTCGTGCCGTTCAGCCCGCTCGGCAAGGGCTTCCTCACCGGCGCGATCAGCGAAACCACCACCTTCGACAGCAAGGACTTCCGCAACATCGTGCCGCGCTTTTCTCAGGAAGCGCGAAAGGCCAACCAGGCGTTCGTCGATCTCCTGGCAGAGATCGCCGCGCACAAGAAGGCCACCTCGGCCCAGGTCGCCCTGGCTTGGCTGCTGGCGCAAAAGCCTTGGATCGTGCCGATCCCCGGCACCACCAAGCTGCATCGCCTGGAGGAGAACATCCGGGCCGCCGAGGTCGAGTTGACGGCCGAGGATCTCGCTAATATCGAAAGCGCACTCGCCACCATTAAGGTGGAAGGCGACCGGTATCCCGCGCATCTGCAGGCAAGGGTCAACCGCTGAGAAGAGAAGCGGCCACCTCTTGACGGCCGCTTCTTCATTGACCGCATCACCGTCGGGGCGCCGGGGCGTTCTCGTGGAAAGCCGGGATCGCCTCCAGCTTGGCGACAATCGCCGCGATATTCGGCCACCGGACGAGATCGAAGCCCATGCGCCGGGCGCTGACCGCTTGCGGAAAAAGGAAGATATCGGCAATGCTTGGCCGGTCGCCGACTGCGAAGGCGCCTTGCCGGCGGCCGGCAATCATCCTCTCCACGGCCGCCATTCCCTCACCGACCCAATGACGGCTCCACGCGGCGACCGCATCGGCATCGGCGTTGAAAGTGCTTTTGAGATGCAGGCCGATCCGCGGCGGCAGCAGCGCATGGATCTCGGCTGCGATGGCAAGCGCGATCGAGCGGGCCAGCGCCCTGCCTTCCGCCGTTTGAGGCAACAGCGGCGGCTCAGGCTTGATTTCGTCGAGATATTCGACGATCGCCAGCGACTGGGTGATGAGCACGCCGCTATCGGTCAGCAAGGCCGGTACCAGCCCTTGCGGGTTGACGCTGCGATATCCGGCCTGCCGGCTCTCGGCCTCCTCGCCAAGAATGGTGACCGGCAGCGCCTCGGCCGTCAGCCCCTTCAGGGCGAGCGCGATCCTGACCCGCGACGTCGCCGATGAGATCTCGTTCTGATAGAGCTTCATTGTCTTTCTTCCTGATGGTCTCGGATGAGTAGCCGCCCTTGCGCCGCAGAAGTTGCCGATGCCGCTTTCACGAGGCCTGCAAGCGGCGAAGGTTCCTGCGAGCGAATGTCGTAGATGCAGGGCGCGGCAAACACTGCCGCTCCCAGGACGCAGATGATCATCAATCTCATTTAATCCTCCGTCGGCGAGGCCCCGACCGGCCTCGCCTCTTTTTGCTTTCGGCTCCTGCCAGTCAGGCAATGCTCAATTCGACCTGGATATTGCCGCGTGTCGCCTTCGAATAGGGGCAGGTCCGGTGCGCCTCATCGACGAGCGCCTTTGCGACATCCGCTTCAATACCAGGCAGGCTGACCTTGAGACGGGCCTGCAGGAAATAATCGCCATCGGTCGTGCCGAGATCGACCTCGGCATTCACGGCGGTCTCTGCCGGCACCTTGACCTTCAACTTGCCGGCGGCAATGCCGATCGCGCCGATGAAGCAGGCCGACCAGCCGGCTGCGAAAAGCTGTTCGGGATTGGTGCCGGCGCGGGAGCTGCCGGGAGGCGAGAGCTTGATGTCCAGCTCTCCGTCATCGCTCTGCGAGGCGCCATCGCGCCCGCCGGTGGTGCGGGTCTTGCCGGTATAGAGGACCTTGTCGATCTTGGTCATGGAAACACTCCTTGTTGCGTCGCCTCATGCGACTGGCCGCTGCTGCGGCCGGGTTGACGGAGTGTGGTTTGACGGACCGATATATCCGGCATGTTTCCGGAAACGGCCGAAGTGTCACAAAATGTAGCATGCGGCGTCCAGGACATTTTCCCGTACAAAACATTCTCACGTCACCGAATAGTGACTTCAGCCACCAGTCCGCCGCCGGAGCGATTGTAGAGCTTCAGAGATCCGCCGATCTTCGCCGTCAGCTGCTGGGCAATTGCCAGCCCGAGACCTGTGCCCCCCGTCTCCCGGTTGCGGGATTGCTCGAGCCGGAAGAAGGGCTGCATCGCGGCTTGGAGCATATCATCCGGAATGCCGGGCCCGCGATCCATGACGCTGATGACGACGGCGTTGTCAGCGCCGCGCTCGACGCTGATCTCGGCGGCGCCGGCAAACTTCAAGGCATTGTCGATGAAATTCGACAGGATACGGCGAAGAGCGTGCGGCCTGGTGAAGGCTGCGCCTTCAACCAGCCCGACGACCGTGACGGCCTTTCCGGTGTCCTGGTAGTCGTAGGCTATGCTGTCGATGAAAGAAGCGAGGTCGATGCGAGCATTCTTCTCTCCGCTGCCGTGGGCGCTGCGCGCATAGGCGATGCCGTCCTGGACGAGACGCTGGATCTCGGAGAGATCATGCACCAGCTTGTCCTTCTCGGGTGACTCCTCCGCCATGTCGGCGCGCAGCCGCATGCGGGTGATCGGCGTCTGAAGATCGTGCGAGATCGCCGCCAATATCTGCACCCGTTCCTCGAGATAGTGGGCGATCCTCTCTCGCATCGCATTGAATGCTCTTGCCGCATGCGCCACCTCGCTCGGCCCGGCCTCACTCAAAGCCTGACCGTCCTTATCAGGATCGAGTGCATCGGCGGCAGCAGCGAGTTCGCCGAGCGGCCGGATCGCCTGGCGGACGGCAAACCAGGTGCAGAGGATGAGGAGCAGCATCTGGACGGCGAAGACATAGGGCAGCCATGCGGCGATCGGCATGATGCCTCTCGGCGTGACATCGATCGTCAGAGGCGTTCCGTCGCTCAGCGTCAGATGCGCCTGCAGCCGGTTCACCTCACCCGGAATCCGTTCGATGCGGATGGGAAAGCGATGTCCGGCGGCCGCCTCTATCTTTCCTGCGATCTCCCTCGCCTTGCTGGAGCTGTCGGACACACCGGCCAGGCCGGGCCCGAGTTCGAAGCGGTAGTTGCCGCGGCTCAGCCAGTCCAGAAGGTCGCCGCGCTCACTTGCCGGAAGCCGGTCGAGAACGGCGATCGATGTCGCAACGTCATTCTCCAGCGTGCCGAGCATCACCGCCTTGGCCGACATGTAGCGCTCCATGTAGAGAACGCTGAAGGAGAGACCGTAGGCGAAGGCCAGGCCGATCAAAAGAATGACAAAGATCCGCGATCTGAGCGTTCTCGGCCACATCAGGCCCAACAGGATGGGGATATCGGCTCTCATTGGCGCGGCTCCGAAATTTCGACCGGAACCGAGAAGACATAACCTTCGCTGCGCACCGTCTTGATATAGGTCGGCTCGCGCGCATCGTCCCCGAGACGCTGCCGCAGGCGGCTGACAAGAAGATCGATCGAGCGATCGAAGAGTTCGGCGTCACGGCCCTGCGTCAGGCTCAAAAGCTGGTCGCGGTTGAGCACGCGCTGCGGATGGTCGATGAAGACACGAAGCAGGCGATATTCGGCGCCGCTCAGCGCAATCGCGGTCCCATCCTTGTCGAGCAGGTGACGGGCGACGGTATCGAGCCTCCAGTCGCCGAAGGTCAGCAATTGTCCCGCCTCGCTGATCTGCAGGTTGGGCGGCAGCATGCGCGTGCGCCGCAGCACCGCCTTGATACGGGCAAGAAGCTCGCGCGCGGCAAAGGGCTTCGCCAGATAGTCGTCGGCGCCCATCTCCAGCCCGAGGATCCGGTCCATCTCGTCGGTGCGGGCCGTCAGCATCAGGATCGGGATCGCCTTGTGCCGGCCGGACCGCAATTCTCGGCAGAGCACCAACCCATCGTCGCCCGGCATCATGATGTCGAGCACGATCAAGTCGACGGAATTCGCTTCCAGAAAGCTGCGCATCTGGCGCCCGTCGGCGGCAATGCTGGTCCTGAGGCCATTCTTCTGCAGATAGCCTGAGACCAGCTCGCGGATTTCACGATCGTCGTCGACGATCAGGATGTGGTCGACATGATCCATATTGCCCATTCCTCAACGATTGCGGCCGCGCCCACCGCCTCGTTCGCCATGTCGAAGCGCCGGACGCGACCTACGCATATTCCGCCCGTTCGAGCAACGAGCCTCTGCTGCCGATCAGAAGCGATCGACGTCGATGACCGCCTGGGCGAAAGCCTGCGGCGCCTCCTGCGGCAGGTTGTGGCCGATGCCGCCGCCGATCGTGCGATGCTCATACCTGCCGGAAAATTTTCCGGCATAGGCGGAAGGCTCGGGATGCGGCGCACCGTTTGCGTCGCCTTCCATGGTGATCGTCGGCACCGAGATCATCGGCAGGCCGGCAAGCTTCTTCTCATAGGCATCATACTTCGCCTCGCCGTCGACAAGTCCCAGGCGCCAGCGATAATTGTGGACGACGATCTCCACATGGTCGGGATTGTCGAAGGCGGCAGCCGATCTGTCGAAAGTCGCATCGTCGAAATTCCACTTCGGTGATGCAGTCTGCCAGATGAGCTTTGCGAAATCGTGAGTGTTGCTCTGATAGCCCAGGCGGCCGCGTTCGGTGGCGAAGTAGAACTGGTACCACCAGGCAAGCTCCGCCTTCGGCGGCAGCGGCTTCTTGTTGGCCTCCTGGCTGCCGATCAGGTAACCGCTGACCGAGACCATCGCCTTGCAGCGCTCGGGCCACAGCGCAGCCATGATGTTGGCCGTCCGCCCGCCCCAGTCGTAACCGGCAACAACAGCCTTTTCAATCTTGAGCGCATCGAGCAGGGCGATCATATCGGCGGCAAGCGCCGAAGGCTGGCCGTTGCGCGGTGTCTTGTCGTCGAGGAAGCGGGTCGTGCCGTAGCCACGCAGATAAGGCACGATCACTCTGTAGCCGGCGGAGGCAAGCAGCGGCGCTACGTCGACGAAGCTGTAGATGTCATAAGGCCACCCGTGCAGCAGCAGCACGACGGGGCCATCGGCCTTCCCGGCCTCGGCATAACCGATATCGAGCACATCGGTCTTGATCTGCTTCAGCGCTTCGAACGACGTATTGGTCCCGGCCTTTACGTCAGGCAGCGCTGCGCTGGAAGACTGCGGCTGTTGGGCTGCGGCCGCGCCGGCCACGCCGAATTCGACGGCTGCAAGCGCGATTGCCGTCATGCCGAAGAAACGGCGGCGGTAATGATTGATTTGCTCTGACATCGGTCTCTCCTGTCGAATGGATCACGGCGCTCAGATGACGTTCGGCTTGTATCGCCCATATGTCACAGGCTGCAGTTTTTGAATGCGAGTGTAACCTCCGCCTGCCGAGATACATTCTGATACAAACGCGCCACCTCGGCAGGGCATCTGGCGGGCTATCTCAGTTTTCCCCGCCGTCTCTGCGGATAAGGCAGTTTGTATTCTTTTGTATCGCCCGCGCCCAGCGCAATAGTTCGGTACATTTTCCCGTCAAACCAGACACATCGGAGATACCTCCGCCCGGCTATCTCCCCGCCGTTGCTGGTTCAGGCCCATCGCCGTCCAGAGCCCGATCAATCGGTTTCAAAGGAAACGATGATGACACTTCTGATCATTGCCTATCTCGGAGGCGTGTTGACCATTCTCAGCCCTTGCATCCTCCCTATCCTCCCCTTCGTCTTCGCCCGAGCCGGCCAGCCTTTCGTCAAGAGCACGCTGCCGATGCTGGCCGGCATGGCCGCCACTTTCGCGCTGGTCGCCACACTTGCAGCGGTCGGCGGCAGCTGGGCCATCCGCGCCAATGAATATGGCCGCCTCGCCGCGATCGTCCTGCTGGGGCTCTTCGGAGCGAGCCTGCTTTCGCCGCGCTTCGCGAGCACGCTGGCCCGCCCGATCGTCGACCTCGGCAACAATCTTCTGAACGCCAGCGGTGGCGGACGCACCGCGCCGACGGTCAGGAGCGCGCTCATTCTTGGCGTCGCCACCGGCCTGCTCTGGGCGCCCTGCGCCGAACCAATTCTCGGACTCGTGCTGACCGGCGCGGCATTGCAGGGCGCCAACCTGCAGACAACAGCCCTCTTGATCGCCTATGCCGCCGGTGCTGCGACCTCGCTTGCCGTCGCCTTGCTTGTCGGCGGTAAGATCTTCGCCGCGATGAAGCGCTCGCTCGGCCTTGGTGATCGAATCCGCCAGGCGGTCGGCGCTGCGGTGTTGGCGGGTGTGGCGGTGATCGCGCTCGGTCTCGACACCAGCCTGCTGGCGCGCCTTTCCTATGCCAGCACCGCCTCGCTGGAGCAGGCCGTGCTGGACAGGCTGCATGCCAAGCCGGTCGGCGGCACGCCCTCCGGAGCGGCGAGCAGCGACACGATCATTCCCGCTGCCGATGGAAGCAAACCTTTCCGCAGTGATCTGCCCGTCGAAGCTTATGCGCCTTCGTTCGACGGCGCGGTCGAATGGCTGAACTCGAAGCCTCTGACCAAGGAGCAATTGCGGGGCAAGGTGGTGCTCGTCGACTTCTGGACCTATTCCTGCATCAACTGCATTCGCACCATTCCCTATGTCAGGGCCTGGGCGGAAAAATATGCGGATCAGGGCCTGGTCGTCATCGGCGTACACGCCCCGGAATTTGCCTTTGAGAAGAAGATCGACAACGTCAAGAAGGCCGTCGGCGACTTTCAGATCGGCTACCCGGTTGCGATCGACAATGACTACAAAATCTGGCGCGCCTTTGAAAACAGCTACTGGCCTGCCGCCTATCTGATCGATGCCAAAGGTCAGATCCGCTATCACCATTTCGGCGAAGGCAATTACGGCACGACCGAAAAAGCCATCCAGGATCTACTGCGCGAAGCCGGCAGCCAGATGGTGGAAACGGCACCGGTCGCGCCTAACGCCAAGGGCGTGGAAGCAGGTCCCGACCTCGCCAATATCCGCTCCGGCGAGACCTACATCGGCTACGCACAGGCCGAAAATTTCGTCTCGCCTGAAGGGCTGCAGGCCGATACGCCGCAGAACTACTCGATCGCGGAGCCCGCCATCAACGCATGGGGCCTGTCCGGCACCTGGACCGTCGGTAAGGATCAGGCAACGCTCGACCAGCCGGGCGGCAGCATCGCCTATTGTTTCAGCGCCCGCGATCTGCATCTCGTGCTCGGACCCGGTGCCGGCGCCAAACCGGTCCGTTTCCAGGTGAGGCTCGATGGCAAGGCGCCCGGAGCCGATCATGGCTCCGACATCGATGCCGACGGCAACGGCACGGTCACCGCAACGCGGCTTTACCAGCTCGTTCGCCAGTCCGGCACCGTCGCCGCCCGCACCTTCGAAATCCGCTTCCTCGATCCGGGCGTCCAGGCCTACGCCTTCACCTTCGGCTGAACCCAGAACCATTTCATATCCCGCCCTTCAACATCACCACAAGGAGTGACCCCATGAACAAGCAACTGACTTTCATCGCAAGCCTTGCATTTGCCGCCGCCGGAATCGCATTTGCGGCCGAGTCTGCCGAGGTCAAGAACATCGTGATCGTCCACGGCGCCCTGGCCGATGGCTCGGGATGGCGAAAAGCGACCGAGATCCTCGAAAAGCGCGGCTTCAACGTCACCATCGTCCAGGAGCCTCTCACCTCGCTCGATGACGATGTGGCAGCGATGAAGCGGATTCTCGACCTCCAGGAAGGACCGACGCTGCTCGTCGGCCACAGCTATGGAGGCATGGTCATCACCGAAGCCGGCAACAATCCAGGCGTTGCGGGCCTCGTCTATGTCGCCGCCTTCCAGCCTGACAAAGGGGAAAGCTTGCTGAGCCTCGCCAGCTCGAAGCCGGCCGGCAGCATGGACATCAAGGAAACGAAGGACGGCAAATATCTCTATCTCGACCCTGGCGCCTTCGCCGCGGCTTTCGCGGCCGACCTGCCGAAGGCCGAAGCCGATTTCCTGGCAAGATCGCAGGTCTTCGCCGCCAAGCAGGCCTTTTCAGCCAAGATCGGAGAGCCGGCATGGCGGACGAAGCCGAGCTGGTCGATCGTCGCCACCGAGGATCGCTCCATCAATCCCGAGTTGGAGCGTGACATGGCCAAACGAGCCGGCAGCGACGTGACCGAGATCAAGGGCAGCCACGCCGTCTTCGCATCCCAGCCGGAAAAAGTTGCCGACGTCATCGAAAAGGCGGCTACGAAAGCCGGCCGATAGAGAGGGGTAAGACAAGGCCACCTCCCCTTCTCCCGGCGGGAGAAGGGGAGGTCAGCGCCCCTCCCTGACGCCAGGGAGGGGCGGATCAGCTACTGGTTGGAGGCGACCGGACGCACCAGCGGAGTGACGCGACGGATGGTGACGCGGCGGTTTTCCTGCTCGGGGCCTGACGTGTTGACCTTCAAGTAACGTTCGCCGTAGCCCTGCGTCGCCATGTTTTCCGGCGGAATGCCATAGACGTCGGAGAGCACATTCGCGACCGATTCCGCCCGCTGGTCGGAGAGGACCAGGTTGCTCTGGTCGGAACCGACAGCGTCCGTATGGCCCTCGATCAGGAAGGTCTCGCTCGGATCTTTCTTCAGCACCTGGCTGATCGCGTCGGCGACCTTGCGCAACGTGCGCGCCTGGGTCATCGGGATCTCGGCGCTTCCGGTCGCGAAGGTGATCGTATCGAGGTCGATACGGCGTACCTTATCGCGAATACGGGCGGAATATCTCACCTCGTCAAGCGAATAGACACGCTCCACCTGCTCGACTGGGGGCTCGCTGAGGAATTCGTAATAGTCCCGGTCAGGATCGCTGCTGGTGTCGATGATATAGTCATTAAGCGGGACACGCAGCCGCATCGGCGGCAGATCAGCGCCCGGGTCATCGAAATAGCCGCGATCAGGATCCTCATAGAGATCAGGTGAGTAGTAGAGCACGTATTCGCGCCCGCGGGCATCGACGCGCGACCGCTGGATGATGTCGCCGTAGCGGTTGCGGATGGTGACGATCCGATAGCCTTCCGGCCGGGTGATGATCTCGCGATAGCGATTGTCCGGGAGCTCTTCATAGATCGGCTGCTCACCGTCGCGCAGGAACCGTCTGTCGTCGTCGCTACGCACGATCACCTGATTGTTGTACTGGATGATCACGCGGTTATCGTCCGTTTGATCCTCGATGCGCGCTCCCTCGGGACGGGCAAATTGCGGCCGCGTGTCGAGCCTCGTGCCCTTCTCGCTAGTCACTGCCTCGAGCTTTATCGCTGGGGCAGCCGCCGCAGCAGCGGCCTGCGCATCGGCATCCGAGGTCGGCACCTTCACCTCCTGGCTCTCGGCCCGCAGCTTGTCGCGGTCACGGCGGCTTTCGCGGCCCTTGCTGCGATCGGCATCCTTGTCGCTGTCGAGCACGGCCGCACCATTCTCGACCGGCAGCACGACGGTTTCGTTGCTCTTGGCCGGGTCGGCGGCAATCGCCTTGCGGCGCTGCAACTCCTCGGGGGAAACCTTTTCCGGCGCAGGAAGAGCCTGCTCCACCTGCTGGCCGCCGCTGGTACCCGGCGCCGGCTGGGCCGTGTCGGTGGCGGGCGCAGCGGGCTGTTCGCCAGCGGGCTGTTTGGCGGCCGGTTGTTCGCCGGCGGGCTGTTTGGCGACGGGTTGCTCACCGGCGGGCTGTTTGGAGGCAGGCTTTGCAGCTGTGCCCTCCGTCGGCGCTTCGGCGGGCGCAGCTTCAGGAGCGGCCGCCTTGTCTTCGGCCGGCTTCACCGCCGGTGCTGCAGCCTCGCCCTTCTTCGGCTTCTTGGCAGGCGCTTCGGCAGCGGGTTTTGCCTCCGGCTCAACTGCGGGCTTGGCCTGTTCCTCGGTGGGCGTCACCGCCTCGGGAGCGGCGGTCTCGGTCTTAGCCTTGCCCTTATCTCGGCTCTGGGCCTTGTCCTGACCCTTCTTGCCACCTTCCGGCTTGACCTCGGGCTGGGCCTGTTCGGTCTCCGGCTGTACTTGCTTTGCGGCCGGCTGCTGTTCAGGCGCCGGCTGAGCTTCTGGTTCGGCTTGCTCAGTCTGCTGCTTTTTCGGCTTTCTCGGCTTTTCCTGCGTTACCGGCTGCTGTTCTTCCTGTTGCGGCTCGGCCTGCGGCTGGGCTGCCTGCTTGGCTTTCCGCTCCGGCTTGCTCTCGGCCTTCGGCGCGGGCTCCTCCTTCGGCGCTTCGGCCTTCGGCGGTTCCGGCTCTGCCTTGGGTTCGGGCGCAGGCGCCTCCTTGCGCTCGGCCTTCGGCTTCTCGGCAGGCGCCTCCTTCGGCTGCTCAGCGGCAGGCGCCTGTTCGGCCGGCGTTTCCCCCTTCTGCTTGCGCTTCTTCTTCAAGAGTTCCTCTTCGGAGGGCGCGTCCTGCGCCACTTCGAAGCTGCCCTGTTCGATCTGCCGCACGGCCGCAGCCTCGGTCGTAGCGCCGCGTGCGGCCGCCACTGCCGATGCCGGCTGCAGCGCCAACGAGAGAGAAAGCAGCGGGAAAGCTGCGCTTGCAAACAATCTTGATTTCTTGCCCATCGGGTTTCCTCGATCCTGTTTGAGCTTCCTGAAGGCCGACAGGCCTCGGTTCGCCCTAGTTTCGCAATGAGGCGAAACGGCGAATTGGCAAAGCGCCAAACCGCCGATTTGTTCCGTTTCTAGGAATCAGCGGATTAACCTCCCGTGAATGTTGCAGTCTGCTTTCGTTCATCTCGCCTGTTATTTGCACCGCACAATTGCGTGGGAATTTCTGTTGCATTTCCATGAAAAAAAGTCTGATTATCGCCGCAAGGCGGTGCCCGTCACCGTTGAACAGCAGCCGTCAGCCCAAGACAAAAAAGCGCGATGGCTACCAACAGAGAGGATCCACATGCGTATCTCCACCCGTTTCTTCGCGGCAGCCTCGATCGCGGCAATGTCGCTCTTTGCCGGCTCGGCCATGGCCGATGGCGAGAAATACGTGATCGGCACCGATTCGACCTATCCACCCTTCGAATTCGTCGATGCCAGCGGCACCATCCAGGGTTTCGACATCGATATCGCCAAGGCGCTCTGTGCCGAGATGAAGGCCGAATGCTCCTTCGTCAGCACCGATTGGGACGGCATCATCCCGGCGCTCAACGCCAAGAAGTTCGACATGATCGTCTCGTCCATGTCGATCACGCCGGAGCGCCTGAAGCTCGTCGACTTCTCCAACAAGTACTACAACACCCCTCCGGCCATCGCCGTACCGAAGGATTCGAAGATTACTGACGTTGCCGGCCTCAAGGGCAAGGTGATCGGCGCACAGACTTCCACAACGCATGCCAACTACGCCGAGAAGCACCTCGCCGACACCGAGCTGAAGCTCTATCCGACGGCCGACGAATACAAGCTCGACGTTTCCAGCGGCCGTGTCGACGCCGTCATCGACGATGTCGTCGTTCTCTCCGAATGGGTCAAGTCCGACGCCGGCGCCTGCTGCAAGATCCTGACGACCCTGCCGGTCGACAAGGAAATCAACGGCAACGGCGCCGGTATCGCCATCCGCAAGGGCGATCCGCTGAAGGAAAAGCTCAACACCGCGATCGCTGCGATCCGCGCCAACGGTGAGTACAAGAAGATCCAGGACAAGTACTTCGATTTCGACGTTTACGGCGAATAAGAAATTCGGTATCTGGCCGATCAAGCGAATGGCGGAAGGCTTGCTCTTCCGCCATTTTTGTTTGACAAAGGTGGCAAGATCAAAACGGCAAAAGCCGTGAGGGGAATTCTCGCATGGGCGGATTGTTTTCCGCGCTCGGCTCCTTCTGGAGCTCACTTGTGCACATTTTCGATCCGCTATGCGGACCCGTCGGCATCTTCACCTGGTTAGGTCAGTCGACGATTCTTGCTTGTGGCGATACCGGCTGGGGCGACGAAATCGCCCTTGGTCTGCAGGTCACCGTATCGGTGGCGATCGTTACCCTGCCGATCGGCCTTGTCATCGGTTTCCTCGTGGCACTCGGCCAGCAGTCGGAAGAAAGGTCGCTGCGGCTGGCGGCCGGCATCTACACGACGATCTTCCGCGGCCTGCCGGAGCTGCTGACGCTCTTCATCATCTATTACGGCATGCAGATGCTCATCCAGTCTCTCCTGGAGCTTGCCGGCTACGTCGGGCCGCCGGTCGAGATTAACGCCTTCCTGGCCGGCGTGATCGCTCTGTCGGTCGTCTTCTCCGCCTATTGCTCCGAGGTGCTGCTTTCGGCCTTTCGCGCCATTCCTAAAGGCCAATATGAGGCGGGAGATTCGCTCGGCCTGCATCGCGGCCGCACGCTGCGGCTCGTTATCCTGCCGCAGCTTGTTCGCATCGCCCTCCCTGGTCTGACGAACCTCTGGATGGTGCTCCTGAAGGACACGTCCTATGTCTCGATCATCAGCCTTGCCGACATCCTGCGCCAGACGAGCGTTGCCGTGCGAGTGACCAAGGAGCCGTTCTTCTTCTATGGCATTGCCTGCTGTCTCTATCTGGTGCTCGCCATCCTCTCCTCCTTCCTGCTTGTCTATGTCGACCGCTGGGCCAAACGTTCGGAGGTCCGCCGATGAGCTATGCTGAGACATTGATCCCGCCGCAGCCTGCACCCCGCGAGGTGGCAAAGCCGGTTACGGCGGCACGCCTGTGCGGCTACGTCTTCGTTGCGGTCTGGGCTCTGTTCGCGGCACTGCTGATCTTCACCGTCATCAATGGCTGGGATCCGGACAAATTCACGCGCTACGGACCGCGTTATCTGCACGGACTCTGGGTGACGCTCAGTCTGGTTGCCATCTCCGTCGTTTGCGGCGCCATCCTGTCCCTGCCGCTCGCCATGGCGCGGCTGTCGAAGAATCGGGCGCTTAACTGGTTCGCCTATGGCTATATATATTTCTTCCGCGGCACGCCGCTGCTTGCGCAGCTCTTCCTGGTCTATTACGGCCTCGGCGTCTTCCGCCCGCAGCTGGAAACCGTCGGCATCTGGTGGTTCTTCCGCGAAGCCTGGTATTGCGGCCTCTTTGCCATGACGATCAATACGGCGGCCTATCAGGCGGAAATCCTGCGCGGCGCAATCGAAAGCGTACCGCACGGCCAGCGAGAAGCGGCAGCAGCCCTCGGCATCCATAAGACCATCGCCTTCCGCAAGATCATCCTGCCGCAGGCCTTCATCGTGGCGCTTCGCCCCTACGGCAACGAGATCATCCTTTTGATCAAAGGCTCGGCGGTCGTCGCCATCATCACCGTGCTCGATCTGATGGGCGAAACCCGCTACGCCTTCTCCCGCACCTTCGACTACCAGACCTATCTCTGGGCAGCGATCTTCTACCTCACCATCGTCGAGGCGCTACGCCATCTCTGGGCCTGGATCGAGCGTCGACTGACGCGGCATCTCAAGCGCTGAGCATGACGGCCAGAGTGTATTGCGGTTTTGGGATGACGGATTGCTAAAGCTTGGCAGCACTCGTATCATCATGCTGCCAAACCATTGAAAATAAAAAAGAATACTTCATTCGCAACGTATCTGTTAAGCTTGCGTTAACCACTCGCATGCTTCCATTTCATCTAGCACTAATAAAGCGCTGAGTGGGAACGAGAAGAAGCTGAATACGATGCACAAGGACATGGAAAAGCAACTGCAGGGTTACGGTTTGACGACCGCGCAGATCCTCTACCACCTGCCGGATCACCCGACGATCCTGCAGACTTACGTCTGGCAGGATTATGATCTCGCCCCCGATTTTCCTGAGATGCGCGGTTTCCTGAAATTTTGGCAGGAGAAACTCGATGGGCCGTTACATTCGGTGCGCTACGTCCACCGCAAGCTGATTTCGGCAACCGAGTGGCGGGCGCTGAAGGGTGAGTTCATCCTGCACTGATCAGACATGCGCCTCGCCATGGCCGAATTCGCCCTCGTCGCGATCCGGACGCAGGGCGAAATAGAGCATGCCGAGATAAAAGATGACGACGATCGAAATAACCGCAAGGCCTGGGAGTGGCCCGAGAACGGCATTGTCTATGACATAGGTCCATGACTGCGCCTGCAACGCCGGCGCGCCCTCCGTCTGCAGTTTCGGCGTCGAGATCTTCAGGCACCATGCGAGCAGCAGGATCAAATACATCCAGCCGTAATTGCGTTTGAGCCGCCGATGCATTGCCTCCCCATAACTGAGCAGAAAGCGCGGATGACGCAGGCTGTTGGCGATCACCGCAGCCCATTCGCTGCCGGCCGAAGCGTTCGGCGCCATGATCTGCGCGAAATAACAGCGCTCTATCTGACGGATTCGGGCGCGGTAGATATCAAAGAAGCGGTAGCGCCGCGCTTCGATTATCAGAAGCAGCGTCACCAGCATGATACCGAACAGCAGCACGCCATGATGCGAGGTCGGCGTCGACAGCGACACCGAGAGCAGCGCCGCCACCACGGTGATTGCCCAGTTGGACGTCCGGTCGATGCGGTCGCGCCAGCTCGTCATCCGTCCGAGCTCACCGCGGTAATAATGGCTGAGCGAATTGGTGATCTCGCCCGGCGTCGTGGGCAGCAGCAAGGGGCGCTCACCCTCTTCTTCCCTTGCCGGTGGCATCCTGTCTTGCTCCGCTTTCATGGCATCTCCTCCCGTCATCTTCTTTTTCGCCATTCTGCGCCTGTAGCCGCGCCATTGCAAAACATCGAAAGCCGCCGTAGAGCCATGCCTGAAAACAGAAGGACATGAACCGCAATGGCAAAGAAGATCGACGAAGAAGCCCTTGCCGAGGCCTATAACCGCGCGCTGGCGCTGGAGAAATCAGGTGATGTCGATGCGGCCGTGGCAGCCTATGAGGACGTCTTGGCGATCGATCCCGAGGACCACGGCGGAGCCGCCGTGCGCATCGCCGCGATGGGCCGCGGCGAAACCCCGGTCAAGGCGCCCGACGCCTATGTCGAAACCCTGTTCGATCAGCATGCCGAGGTGTTCGAGGACGTGCTCGTCGAGCAGCTCGGCTATCACGTGCCGATGCTGGTGCGCCAGCGCCTGCAGGCATTGAAGCTCGGGCCGTTCAAGCGGTTGCTCGATCTCGGCTGCGGCACCGGTCTCACCGGCGGGGCGCTGCGCGACCTGTGCGAGGACATGACCGGCATCGACATATCGGAGAAGATGGTCGAGATCGCCCACGAAAAAGATCTTTACGAGACGCTCTTCGTCGCCGAGGTCGAGGATTTCCTCGACGACAACGACGAGGAGGCTTTCGACCTCGTCACCGCCACAGACGTGCTGCCCTATCTCGGCGCGCTCGAACCGCTCTTCTTCGGCGCCGCCGAAAACCTGACGCCGGGCGGCCTGTTCATCTTCTCCTCCGAAACCCTGCCCGAGGAGACGTTTGCCGGCCGCGCCTATATGGTCGGGCCGCATCAGCGCTTCGCCCATGCCGATGCTTATGTCAGGGAACGTCTGACGGCGACCGGTTTCGAACTCGTCGAGGTATCGGACATCAACGTCCGCATGGAAGACGGTCAGCCGACACCGGGCCACCTGGTGATCGCTCGATACATCGGCTGAGGGAATGGTTGCGCGATTGGCGAACTATTTGTTGCGCATTCCGTCTTGGCCTGATACTTAGTCTTTCGGTAAAGTTTTCTACCGGATAAGAAAGGTCGCCGCATGTCGATCGTGCTCTATGGGCATCCGCTCGCCTCCTTCTGCCACAAGGTGCTGATCGCGCTTTATGAAAACGCGACTCTCTTCGAAAATCGCCTCGTCGATCTGTCCGACGAGGCTTCGCGCGCCGATCTCTTCCGCTTCTGGCCGATCGGCAAGATGCCGCTGCTGAGGGACGAGGCGCGCGACAGCACCATTCCCGAAACCACGATCATCATCGAATATCTCGACCATTACTACCCCGGCCCCGTGCGCCTGCTGCCGCTGGAGATCGATCGGGCGCTGCAGGTCCGCCTCTGGGACCGCTTCTTCGACCAATATGTCCAGGTGCCGATGCAGACGCTCGTCAGCCATCGCCGGCGTCCCGAGGGCACGGCAGACGAAATAGAGATGGCCGCCTGCAAAGCGACGCTCACCACTGCCTATGCGATGATCGAAAAGCAGCTGGGCGAAAGCCCTTGGATAACAGGCGAGGCCTTCACTATGGCCGATTGCGCTGCAGCCCCGGCCCTCTTCTATGCCGAGACGCTGGTCCCGTTTTCACAGGAGCAGCCGAAACTTGGCGCCTATTACAACAGACTGCTGGCGCGCCCATCCTTCGCCAGGGCGCTGGAAGAGGCCCGCCCTTATTTCAAGTTCTATCCCTATCAGGACAGGCTGCCCGCCCGCTTTCGGGATGCGGCGGAATGATCGAAAGCCAGGCGGATCTCGACCGCATGTTTCACGCCCTTTCCGACCGCAGCCGCCGCGGGATGATCGACCGCCTCGGCCGCGGCCCGGCCTCGGTCACCGAACTGGCCGCACCGCTCGCCGTCGCCCTGCCGACGGTGATGAAACATCTGCAGGTGCTGGAGGAGAGCGGCCTCGTGCTGTCCGAAAAATCCGGGCGGGTGCGAACCTACCGCCTGCAGCAGGATGCGCTTGCCGCTGTCGAGCGCTGGGTGGAACAGCGAAAGACCCGCTGGACTGCCGCCTTCGACAGACTGGATCAATTTCTCGCCGATGAGCCGGAGACCCTCCCCGAATGACGACACGCTCTGCCGAACATACCACCTTCGTCATCGAGCGCCGCCTGAAGGCGCCCGTCGCCCGGGTCTTTCGCGCCTGGTCGACGCCGGAGTCGAAGCGGCAATGGTTTGCCTGCCACGGCGAATGGGTGCCGCTGGAATATGCGCTCGATTTCAGGCCGGGCGGCACAGAGAGGAACCATACCGCCGACACCGATGGGCTTCTGCACGCCTATGACGCCCACTACATCGATATCGTGCCGGATACCCGCATCATCTATGCCTATGAGATGAAGCTCGGGCAAACCCGCATCTCAGCCTCGCTCGTCACCGTCGCCTTCGACGTCGAACCCAGCGGCACCAGAATGGTCTTCACCGAGCAAGTGGTTTTCCTCGACGGCTACACCGACAACGGCGCCCGCCTTCAGGGCACTGAGATCGGCCTCGACAATCTCGAACTCTTTCTCGAGCGCGAGACGAGCCCGATTCACTAACGCGGCCGGATGAAATGTCACAGGCCGCTTGATTTCTTCCGTGAGCCGGCCGCCCGCACCGACCTATTCAGCGCTGCCGCGGCTCGAATAAGCGCCTTCAACGCCTCCTCGTTGATCTCGTCACCTTCATGAAAGTCGATGGCACGCCGGGTGTTGCCGTCGAGGCTGGAGTTGAAAAGGCTGTTCGGATCCTCAAGCGAGGCTCCTTTGGCGAAGGTAAGCTTGACCACGCTCTTATAGGTCTCGCCGGTGCAGATGATGCCGGCGCGCTCCCACACCGGAACCCCTCGCCACTTCCATTCCTCGACCACTTCGGGTTCGGCCTGCTTGATGAGTGCGCGGACCCGCGCGAGCATGTCGCCGCGCCAATCCTTGAGCTCCTCGATCCTCGCATCGATCAGTTGAGAGGGAGAGGCTTGCCCGCTTCCTTCTTCGGAATCGGTCCTCTTCATGGTTGCCGTCACCTTCCTCATGTTTGTCGTTCTCCCGTCACCGCGCATCAAAAATCTCACATCCGTTCGCCGGGCAACCGGCTCGCCTGCTCTACCCAGGAGGCAATCTGCACCTCGTCAAACGGGTCGTTCTCGCGGATGTCGAGGTAGCGCACCTCTTTCTGCTTGGACTCGCCTGGCGGCAGAGGATGCAGCGACGCGCCCTTGAAGAAAGCCACCTTGACATAGCTGGCGTAGCAATGGACGCCGAGGAACCAACCTTGCCCTTCCATGCCGTAAAAGGGCGAGTTCCACTTGACCGCCTTGCAGACGCTGGGCACGGTTTTGGTGATCAGCGCATCGAGGCGACGCCCGATCTCACTTTTCCAGTCCGGCATGGCGGCGATGTAGGCTTGCACGGGCGCATCGCCATAACCCTTAGGGATTTGCGGGTTGCCACCCGACAGAAGCTTCGGCGCCGCGACCGCCGGTTTGGCGGTCTTTTTCGTGACCTTCTCCGCGCCTTTCGACGTTCTGCCCGCCATAGATTTCCTCCTATCCGCCGATGCCTCCCGCGCCGCGCCGTTTCGCGGCATAGGGCAGCACGAACAAGGTGAGACTGGTAACGAGAAGCAGGCCGAGCGGCAGCAATGCCAAGAGCCCAATCCAGACCGCCGACTTCTCCTGTACCATGACGATGATATTGACGATGACGGCCAGCGTAAAGGCGATGGACAGCCAACGGTGGACCTGCCGAGCCCAGTTGTTCAAGCTCAATGAAGCCTCCTCAAAATCAGCCCGAGGGCCCGCCCGCTCGGCGATGGATCAGTCAACCCGCGCCAACACCTGTTCCAGTCTGTCGAAGAATTGCGGCCACCCGCTCCTGGCGCCGCCATAGGCCTGCCGCTGATCCGCCCGGAAACCCGACTGCTCCATGCGCAGATGCGTACCCGTGCCCCTCGGCGTAAGCGTCCAGGTCACGACGGTTTCGAGGCCATAGGCGCCCCAGCTGTAAGCGAGGGTCTTGTGTGGCTCGACTTCCAGAACGCGGCAGTCGACCGCGCCCCAATCGGCAGTGAAGTTGAAGCGATGGTCAACGATCGGCTTGAAATCGCTTTTCATCAACCACTCCTGCATCAGGTGCGGCTGGGTCAGCGCCCGCCAGATCTTTTCCGCGGGAAAGGGCATCTCCCTTTCGATGATGACGGAGCGCGTCTCGGTCGTTAAGTCAGTCATTGATCCATCCTCTTCAACAAATCTTCGAGCGCAGTGAAGCGGTTTTGCCAGAAGCCGGCCATCTCGCTCGTCCAGTCGACGAGCGGCGCAAGCGCGCCGAGCTGCGCGCTATAATGCGTCTGCCGCCCCTCATGACGGTCGCGCACCAAGCCGGCTTGCTTCAGCAGCCCGAGATGTTTCGAAACGACCGGTTGCGAGACCCCGGCCTGCGCCGTCAACGCCCCGACCGTCTTCTCCCCCTCCCGGCACAGCCGCTCGAAAAGCGCGCGCCGGGTGGGATCCGCAAGCGTCCTGAAGAGCACGTCCTGAACGTTCGACATTGAAGACCCATATCTATAAGGCTATAAATTAACCTATAGCCATCGAGATATACGTATGTCAAGCGGCGAACAGAAAGCGACTAAACGACCAGAAAAACCTATAGCCAACTCGCCAGCGGATACAACAATCGAAAAGCCAAGACATATCTAGCATAGCCAATCGGCTATGCATAATTGCGACCCGCCATCCTCAGGGGCAACCAACAGGCAGAAAAACGCCTGAAGCCGCAGACGGCTTCCGGCGATACATGCTCTGCATCTTGTTTGAGCTCAGCAGTCGCGGCGGCCGCCGTGAAGAGCGGCCATGCGCTTCTGTCCGACCGAATCGGATTGGGGGACGAAGCGTTCCTGCGCCTCGCGGATCGTATCTTCGTCGAGATGGCGGATCAGCCGCTCGGCCGCCTCCCAGGCTTCTTCGTCGGTTTCCCGCATGATGAAATGCAGGCGGATGCCGAAGGTCACCTCCTCTCGCCTGCCTCGCTATCTCCCTCGGTATTCGGCGGCCAATCGCTCGCGAATGAAGGCGGGACCGCCGGCAAGACGTTTCGCAAGCAAACTTGCCGGATCCACCATGCGCCAATATGGCGTCACCACCGAAACCGGTTCGCCCTTCTCCAGCGCGCCGAAGGATAGTTCGGCGATCGCGCGCAAATGCCGCTGCACCGTTACCGGACAGCAGGCATCCGCTCCGTATTGGGCGGCGAGACGGCGGCGCAGGACGCCGGCCTCGGTGAGAATACCTTCAGGCGCCAATCGAATCTGCTCTTCGATCATCTGCCGCGACGGAATAAGCATCGCCTGCGTGCCGCTGCGGCCTTTGCGACGTGGCTCGATCGTTGGAATTTCGTTCATGTGATCCCCCGGGAAACGCTATCCGTCTTTCCCATCTAGGGCTCGGCCGAATGGCGACCAGCCTCATATGCGCCAACCGGAAGGAAGTCCGTCTTCACGGCTTTTCTGCTTCCGCCGTTTCGGTTAATCCTCAAGGCCTCTCACTCAGGATAAGGATAGGACATATGGCAAAAGTCGCGTTCATCGGTCTCGGCGTCATGGGCTTCCCCATGGCCGGTCATTTGAAGACGAGGGGCGGCCACGATGTCACCGTCTACAATCGCACGGCCGAGAAAGCCGCTGCCTGGGCCGAGAAATTCTCCGGCAAATCCGCCCCCACCCCTGCCGAGGCTGCCGCCGGCGCCGATTTCGTCTTCGTCTGCGTCGGCAATGACGACGATCTCCGCTCGGTGACCTCAGGCGAGAACGGCGCTCTGCACGGCATGAAGCCGGGTTCGGTGCTGATCGATAATACCACCGCCAGCGCCGAGGTCGCCCGCGAGCTTTATGCCGCGGCAAAGAAAAAAGGTGTGGATTTTATCGACGCTCCGGTCTCCGGCGGCCAAGCCGGCGCCGAAAACGGAGTGCTGACCGTCATGTGCGGCGGCGATGAAGCCGTCTTCGAAAGAGCCCGGCCGGTGATCGACGCCTATGCGCGCATGGTTGGCCTCATGGGGCCGGCCGGTTCCGGACAGCTTACCAAGATGGTCAACCAGATCTGTATCGCTGGCCTTGTTCAGGGGCTTTCCGAAGCGCTGCATTTTGGCAAGCGCGCCGGCCTCGATATTGAAAAGGTCGTCGAGGTAATCTCGAAAGGCGCGGCCGGCTCCTGGCAGATGGAAAACCGCCACAAGACCATGAATGCCGGCAAATACGATTTCGGCTTCGCAGTCGACTGGATGCGGAAAGATCTTGGCATCGTGCTCGCCGAAGCCCGCAGCAACGGCGCCAAGCTGCCGGTCACCGCCCTCGTCGACCAGTTCTACGGCGACGTGCAGGCAATGGGCGGCAATCGCTGGGACACGTCCTCGCTGCTCGCCCGGCTTGAGAAATGATCGGTCCCTCCTCCGATCCGGCTGAACTGATCGCGCATCTCGAAACGCTGCGCTCGGAGGAGAATGCCGCCGGGATGGCGCGATTCGGCATCGTCACCGACCGCGCCCTCGGAATTTCCAATCCTGATATCAGGGCAGTCGCCAGATTGGCGAAGAGGAATCATCTCAGGGCAATGCAGCTCTGGCGAAGCGATATCCGCGAGGCTCGGCTGCTCGCTCTCTATACCGCCGAGCCGAAGCGGCTGACGCCGGAAGAAGCAAAAAACTGGGCTCATGATTTCGACTCCTGGGAAATCGTCGACAGCGCCGCCGATCTCTTCGTCGAGGCGGGCCTGGACGAGCTCATTCCGGAATTCGCTGCAGACGAGCGCGAATTTGTCCGTCGCGCCGCTTTTGCCATGATCGCCGGCGCCGCCGTCCATCGAAAGGGCGAGACCGATACGCCCATCCTCTCCTGGCTGCCGCTGATCGAGGCGCATTCCGGCGATCCCCGCAACTTCGTTCGCAAGGCAGTCAATTGGGCATTGCGCAGCGTCGGCAAACGCAATCGCGCATGCCATGGGCCGGCGCTGGGGCTGGCGAAGCTTTTAGCCGAAAGTCCGAATAAAACCGCCCGCTGGATCGGCAGGGACGCGGCGAGAGAGCTGAGCGGCGAAAAGCTGTTGGCGCGTCTGCAGTGAAGCGATGCCACGTCAAGTCTGGGGCTTTCGCCTCGTCAATGGGGCCTGGACTTTTCCACCAGAAAGTCGATCAAGACTCTGACCGCCGGCGGCATGCCCTTAGAGCATGCTGTTTTCATACGGAAGCATAGCCTGAGTTTGTGAGATAGTTGGCGCATTCGGCCGGCGAGAATGCGTCGAGCAATTCACCGGCCTTGCGCCATGTTGCTTCGACGGTCCGTGGGGCTGCTTTCCTGATGAGATGCTTGAGCTTGGCAAAGACCTGCTCGATAGGATTGAGATCGGGGCTGTAGGGCGGCAGGAAGAAGAGATGTGCACCTGCGGCCCTGACGGCACGGCGCACGCCTTGTCCCTTGTGACTGCCGAGATTGTCGAGGATCACGATGTCGCCCTTGGCGAGGGTGGGCACGAGAACTTTCTTGACATAGAGGGTGAAGAGC
>NZ_JACIFV010000026.1 GCF_014197535.1 Rhizobium aethiopicum | reverse complement strand
ACATGGTGATCAAACAGGACATCACGACTCCGAACGCTCATGGTCTCCACCAGGCTGAAGTCGCCATCCTTGCTCCCAACGTTGGTATTGACCAGAACATCGAGAGGCGAGACTGTCGCATCTCTAACTGGCCCAACTGTCGCATTACTAAATAGCCCTTACAAACAAAAATCGCATAAGACAGATTATGGAACATGAGAGCGGATTTCCGACCCTTTGCTTTTGGCCACGAACCGTCTCTCCGCAATGGTCAGCAGGATTTATCGCCGAACGAGATTATCGGATAAAAGGCCGAGATGCCTAGTTCGGTCGGTCGAATGAAAGTAGCAGACTTTCCACTCCGCCCTCGATGACGTCTCGATACGGCAGAAAACCTGCGGACAGCGAACTACGAATAGCTATTTTGTTCTCTTTAGCGTGACAAATGAAACATTTGCAGTCGTCGGGAAAAAGCGAAGGAACCACGTTCAGCACATATGAGCGAAGCATAGCTTTCCCCAAGCCTCTCCCTAAGAACTGCACATCTCCGATAAATAAGTCGACCGCGACGCCGTCGTGCTCGCCCATCTCAGACGCGAATTCGGGATAGTCGCGAAGCAAATAGCACTGCAATTTTCCAAAAGGCTCCCCGTTATAACAAACTATATGGCAATGGGTAGGATGGCGGGGATTCAGGCGTTCGGAATACTTCCTCTGAACTTCCTCGATCGTTATCGGCGTCTTCTGGTAGTGAGCACGCATATGAGGGTTATTTAGCCACTCACACAATAACGGAAAATCTGCCTCTGTCAGTGACCTGAAATCAATCATCTGGCTGTACCTTTAGGTCGATTGCTCGACAGGTTCGACTCGCACATCGCCCACGGGCATTCCAAACAAGGGGCATGGAAGCCCTGCGGTTTGTCACTCCTCAATCGGCGAGATGGGTTTTGTTGGTCTCTGGAGCTCCGACGCGGCGGCTGATGACGCTGCATCGGCCGTCCCGCCGGAGACATGCACCGTCGGAGTTGCAAACTGGATGCCCTTGTCGGCGAAGGTCTTCTTCAGCATGGCAAGCGCCTTTCGGCGGACGCCAAACTGTTCGCCCGGTTTTGACATGAATTTCAGCCTGATCTGCACGCCATAATCCGCCATCTGCTCGATGCCCTGCATTTTCAAGGGCTCGATGATGTTGGGCCCGAGCTCGGCATCGTCCAGAAGCTCGACGCCAATGCGCTTGATGGTCTTGCGGACCTCCTCCAGGTCGCTGTCATAGTTCAGCGTAAGCGTAATGATGTCGATGACCCAGTCGCGGCTCAGATTTTGCACCGCGCCGAGTTCGCCGAATGGAACGATGGTGACAGGACCGCGGTGGTGTCGCAAGCGGATCGATCGCAGCGAAAACCCCTCGACCGTACCCTTGTATTTTGCCGCCTGGATATATTCTCCAATGCGGAAGGCATCGTCGAACAGATAAAACACGCCGGAGATGATGTCCTTGACCAGCGTTTGTGCACCGAAGCCGACAGCTATGCCGACGACACCAGCGCCAGCAAGCAGCGGCCCGATCTGAATGCCGACAGCATCCAGGATCATCAGGAAGCCGACAGCGCCGATCGCGAGGAACAGCACATTGCGAAGAATGGGAAGAAGCGTATTCAACCGCTGACGGCGGCGCGCCTCCGGCCCCTCCTGGTGGCCTGCATTCACGCTTCGGGACGCCACTTCCATCTGCGTGTCGATCAGAGTGCTGACGAGCTTCCAGATGACGTCGGTCACCAGCAAGACGATCACGATCCGGATTCCCGCGCGGATCAGACGCGTGGTCACCGTTTCGGCTGCGGCAAGATCACCGAGATTGACATCCCACGAGCGGGCGACGAGCAGCGCGGCAACCACGATAAGGCCGTTGCGCAAGGTCTGCATGATAACGACCGACCATCCCAAGATGGCCGGATCCTCCACCGCAAGCTCATCCTGCGAATTTATGATGATGCGCCGAGTGATATCGCGCGCTACTGATACCGTCAGCGGCAGAAGCGCAATGACGATCACCGTCCAGAATGCAGCACGCAGTCCCGACACCCATAACAGCCACGAGAGAATAACGCTTGCGCTGAAGCCGACGCTGATCAGCCGGTTCACCGGCGGCCCGTCGGAACGGAACTGCCGCAGCCAAATCATCGCGATCAGCGCAATCGAGACGACCGCGAGCCATGCGGCGGTAAAAAGATCGACCAATATGGCCGGAGCCCCGATCGTTCGTATCACTTCGATGGTGGCCCAGCCGGCTGCCAACAGAGCGACCGTTGCAAGGAGCCAGTAGTACCAGAACCACGCAAGCGACGTCACAAGGGTCACAAGCCGCATATGCGGCAGGCGGGCGCCCGGCGCGATCACGATGCGGCCCACCAGCACGCCGAGGCGCACCATGAGCGCAGCTGACAGCAGAACGAGCGCAACATCGCGAAACACCGCGGGCCAGGGAAACAGGATAAAGGCGCCGAGGCTTCCGATGAGGTAGCCGATCAATGCGAGAAGCCCCATTGACAGCCGCCCGGCGTGCAGTTTGATCCGCTGCCGGACTGTGTCGGCAGGTGCGGTCAGTATAAAATGAAGGAGCCCTCGCCCCGACCACCAGGCGATGCGCTGCGCGAGAAATCCGCCTGCAACGAAGAGTGTGACCGCCAGGATCAGACCGACAGGGTCGATACGATTGTCTGTCTGGAAGAGCCGGATCGCCGCCTCGATCTGTCCCGGAAGGGTTGGAACTGCGTTGACGAGCGAGAGCAAGCGCTGGCGCAAATCCTGCAGTGAGGTCGCGATCGACGGCGGCGCTGGCTCTGGTGAGAGGGCGGCTGGCGGCGTGGGCTCCTGATTGCCGGGAACGATCCGATCGACCAGAGTGCGACCGGAATCGTCATTCGGCAATTCGATGATGACGCGGATCGGCGCCGAGGATCCGGATGACTCGGCCGAGGAAGCAGGATTGATGCCGATTGGCAGCAGCGTGGAAAGCACGATCGTCAGGACTGTGAATATTTTCCGCAAGCGGTGGCGGTCGTCGTTGCTGCGCATGTGATCGTGGTCCCCGGGACGGTGCCGCTTCTGCTCCAGAAGCTTGGCACTTGTGAAGCGTCACGCCATCAACGTCAATCGACGAACCTGTCTGGCCGAGGCAGGCGGATCGTTGCCCAGCTGCGATCATTGCCGATCCTTGTCTCGCTGACGCATCATCCGGGCGCCCTCTCCGGGCTGCAGACTCCCTGCGGCACAGTGCTGGCTACGGTTGGTAATGTCACAAATGAATCTGGGGCAACAGCTGCGAGGTGCGGCCCGCAGTCAGACCGCAGGCGGCACATTGGGCTCTCCACCGAGTTGTCGGAGGACCGAGCGTCTCAGATGGTCAGCCCTTCACCACCGTCTCGTCTCAGAGGGGTGGCCGGCAAATCCGGCCAGCAAAACTCCGAACGGAAGGCTGCGAACGATTGTGGCGGCGATGAAAGCCGCGCCCGTGGCCAAGGCGAGCTTTGCCCAGGGATAGTTGCCGAGCTGGACATGGGCGCTTGCGTCAATCAGGTTTGCCTGGGCTCTCAGCGCCGTTTCCGCATCCTCGCGCAGGATGCCGATCCGGGCGCGCAACAGCCTTACTTCATGCTGTAGGAGGTCGAGATCGTGGTCGGCCTTCTCGCGCGCAGTCGCGGTGGCGGCGTCGGCAAACGGCGGCTCACCTTCCGCGACCAGCTCATCGGGATCCGGCGGAAGGAAACCGTCGCGATTGATGGATGATTGCATGGACGTCTCCTCAATTATTCAGCAGGGGCGAACGAGGCCGGCTCCTCATGCCGACACATCAGTGATCACGTCGGAATCCCTGACTTTGGCTCGACCCGCCTTGCGACTGCGTCTGCGTTTGCCGGCCAGGATCGGTCGATGGCGAGCCGCCTCCGGGATAGGTATAGGCGCGGACCTTGGCGCTTCCATGCGTGGTGTCGCGCATCGCCACCGGTCGGGTTTCATCTTCGGATGATGTTTCGAACGCGCTTTCGGACACGGCCAGGTCGTCCGCGGCTCTGCCGCCACGGGCTGTGCCGGCAAAACCGGTATTCGCCCCGCCTTCCCGGCCGCTTTCCGATAACCAGAGATCTGCCCTCTCATCAATGTCGATGCTGCCCTCGTCGTCGAGAATATCGTGAACGGTCTCATAGAGCGCGTCGTCGATATCGTTGACCTGAACGAGGAAGCCGCCTCGCCGCAGCCCTTCTGCGTACATCGCGCGATCTTCATCCGGGAAGAAGAAGTCGGCCAGCGCGTCGAAGAAGCCGCTGCGGTCGTCGCTTATGGCGCCGGCATTCTTTCCATCCGCTTCATAGCCCGGCATCAATCTGATCCTCGCGACCGGCACACCTGCGTCCTCGAGACGGGAGATCGCAGATTCGGCTTCGGACCGGCTGTCGAAAAATGCGGTAAGACTGCCGCCGCCCATCGGGCCTGAAGAGCCCGGGTTGGTATCGTGGTGAATGTTGCTCACGGAACGCTCCTCTCGATGTCTCGTTCCAGCCGTCGACCCGACGCCTGGTTTCTGACTTGAAGAACCGGCAGCCGAGATGAATGTTCCACGGCAGTGGGGCGGATCGGCGGCATTCCATGGCAGTTCCATAACTTTTCCGCCTGTCCTTTTTCAGATACACCAGGCAGTGAATAGCACCGTCTGTTCCAGCCTTCGGCGGTTGACGTCAAACCATCGAGACGCTAGCACGGCTTTCGACGCATTGGGGACATTTCATATGGACATCTTCACGGCAGCCGGTCTGACGGCTTTGCTGCAGGTCATTGCTATCGACCTTGTTCTTGCCGGCGACAACGCCGTGGTTATCGGTCTCGCCGCTGCCGGCCTCGAGGCCACGCAACGGCGCAAGGCGATCATCGTCGGCATTCTTGCCGCGACGGTTCTGCGTATTCTCTTCGCCAGTGTCGCCGTCTATCTGTTGGCGATCGTCGGCCTGCTGCTGGCCGGCGGCCTTCTGCTGCTTTGGGTCTGCTGGAAGATGTGGCGCGAGCTTCGCAACGGCCATAACGAGGATCAGATAGCGGAAAGCGGCAAAGGCGCGCCGAAAAAGACCTTCTTCCAGGCGGCAACCCAGATCGTCATTGCCGACGTTTCGATGTCGCTCGACAACGTGCTCGCCGTTGCCGGTGCTGCGCGCGAACATCCGAGCGTCTTGGTCATCGGCCTCGCCCTGTCAATCGCGCTGATGGGTATTGCCGCGAACCTGATCGCCCGGCTGCTCGGCCGCCATCGCTGGATCGCTTATATCGGTCTGCTGATCATCCTCTACGTCTCGCTCGACATGATCTATCGCGGCGCCGTCGAGGTTCTTCCCTATATGCAATGACCTGTCCCAGGGTCGGGGCTCAATCCCCGATCCTGCTGCACGCGTGTAAGCATGCTGCAGCGCTGGGTTAAGCGAGAAACTCGGTCTCGAAGCTCATCTGATCAAACGCCGGCACCACGTGGTCCGGCGTCTGCGCCATCACTGCATCATAATCCAGCGGCGTATGCATGTGGGTGAGAATCGCCCGTTTCGGTTTCAGCCGGCCGATCCAGTCGAGCGATTGTTCCAGCGACAGATGGCTTGGATGATAGGTGTACTGCAGGGCGTCGATGATCAACACGTCGAGATTTCGCAGTTTCTCGACAGTCTGCGGCGGGAAATCGCTGATATCGCTGCAATAGGCTACATCACCGATGCGGAAGCCGAGCGAATTGATATCGCCATGCTGCTGGATATGCGGAAAAAAATCGATCTTGCCGCCGGGGCCGCGGATTTCGACGGGTTCGTCAAGATTTTCAATGACGACAGGCAGCACGATCGGTGGATAATTGCTGCCCGGCGGCGTCTCCAGGCAATAGCCGAAGGCTTCACGCAGCCTGTCCATCGTAAATTGGTCGGCGTAGATCGGCACTCGCCGGCGCGTATTGTGAAAATAGCCGCGCAGATCGTCGATGCCGTGAATATGATCAGCATGCGGATGGCTGTAGAGCACCGCATCGACATGGTCGGCCCCTGCCCTGATCATCTGCTCGCGAAAATCCGGTCCGGTGTCGATGACGACGGTCGTCACGCCGCCATCAGGAGCGAATTGCTGCACCATGAATGAGGCGCGCGTGCGCCGATTCCTTGGGTTGTCGGGGTTGCAGGCGCCCCAGTCGCCGGTGATACGCGGCACGCCAGGTGACGACGAACAGCCGAGAATGGTGAAGCGCCGCCGATAGAGCACCTGCTAGATCCTTGGCATTTTCGAGAACAGGCGCAAAGCGTTCTCCGTCGTGATCCGTGCGACGTCGGCATAGGAAAGGCCGATCGTCTCGGCGAGCACTTCGGCCGTATTGACGACATAGGACGGCTCGTTGCGCTTGCCGCGCCAGCGCTTCGGCGCGAGATAGGGCGCGTCCGTTTCCACCAGCAGCCGTTCATGCGGGATCGTCTTGGCGATCTCACGCAGTTCTTCCGATTTCGGGAAGGTCAGAATGCCTGAGAAAGAGATGTAACCGCCGAGTTCGACACCGGTCCGCGCCAGATCCGGCCCCGCCGAGAAGCAATGCAGGATGAAAGGGAAGGCCCCCTTCCCCGTTTCCTCGGTCAGGATGTCAGCCATGTCGGCGTCGGCGCTGCGGCTGTGGATGACGAGCGGAAGCTGCGTTTCCCGAGCCGCGGCAATATGGCGGCGAAAGCCGGTCTGCTGGTCCTCAGGTGTCTGCGTGTCGTAGAAATAATCGAGGCCCGCTTCGCCGATCGCCACCACTTTCTCATGCGCTTTCGCCAGGCGCACCAGCTCTTCGGTTTGAATGTCCAACTCGTCGCCGGCATTGTTCGGATGGGTGCCGACGGAGCAGAACACCGACGGATATTTCTCCGTGATGGCGAGCAGCCCGTCGAGCTTGCGCACGCGCGTCGAGATCGTCACCATCTGCTTGACGCCGGCTTGGTGGGCGCGCGTGACGATCTCGTCGCGCTCCGCCTCGAAATCGGCGAAATCAAGATGGCAATGGGTATCGATCAGCACGGCCTCAGGCCTCCGGAGCCACATAACGCGGGAAGACCGGCGCCGGCGCTTCGAGCGCCGTCCTGGCAACGAGGCGGCCAGCTTCGCCAAGCGCGGCAAAATCTCGGCTGTCGGCAGGCGCGGCGACGAGATCGAGCAACTTGCCCGATGATTCCGGCATGAAGGGCTGCAGCAGGATGGCGATCTGGCGCACCACCTCGGCCGTGACGTACAGCACCGTGGCCATCCGCGCCGGATCCGTCTTCTTTAGCGCCCATGGCGCCTGGCCGGCGAAATAGCGGTCAGCCTCCGAAACGACTGATATGATCGAGGCGAGCGCGCGATGGATGAGCTGCTTGCTCATGTCCTCGCGCGTCGATGCATGCAGCGCGTCGGCCTGGGCCAGCATCGCCTTGTCCTCGTCGGTCAGCGGCCCGCATTCCGGAATCTTGCCGTCGCAATTCTTGACGATCATCGACAGCGACCGGCTGGCGAGGTTGCCGATGCCGTTGGCGAGATCGGAATTGATGCGCGTGCCGATCGCCTCTTCGCTATAGCTGCCGTCCTGACCGAAGGAGACTTCGCGCAGGAAGAAGTAGCGCACCTGGTCGAGGCCGAAATGGTTCACCAGATTGACCGGATCGACGACGTTGCCGAGCGACTTCGACATCTTCTCGCCCTTGTTGAGCAGAAAGCCGTGGGCGAAAACGCGTTTCGGCAGCGGCAGCTTCGCCGACATCAGGAAGGCCGGCCAATAGACCGCGTGGAAGCGGATGATGTCCTTACCGATAATGTGCACATCCGCCGGCCAGTACTTCGCTCTCGGGCCATTCTTGTCCTCGAGATAGCCCGTCGCCGTGATGTAGTTGGTCAGCGCGTCCACCCAGACATACATGACATGCGAAGGGTCGTTCGGCACCTTGATGCCCCAGTCGAAGGTCGTGCGCGACACCGACAGGTCCTTGAGGCCCGACTTGACGAAGGAGATCACCTCGTTGCGGCGCTCGGCCGGACCGATGAAATCGGGATTGGCCTCGTAATGGGCAAGCAGCCTGTCCTGGTATTCGGAAAGCTTGAAGAAATAGCTTGCCTCTTCCACCCACTCGACGGGCGTGCCCTGCGGGCCGTAACGCACGCCGTCGGCGCGCAGCTCCGTCTCGCTTTCCTGGTAGTAGGCCTCGTCGCGAACCGAATACCAGCCGGCATAGCTGTCCTTGTAGATGTCGCCATTGTCGGCCATCAGTTTCCAGATATTCCGCGACGTTTCGTGATGACGCTCCTGCGTAGTGCGGATGAAGTCATCGTTCGAGGCGTTGAGCAGCTTCGCCATTGCCTGGAATTCGCCGGAGTTGCGGTCGGCAAGCGCCTGCGCGGAGATCCCCTCGGCCCGCGCCGTCTGCTGCATCTTCTGGCCGTGTTCGTCGGTGCCCGTCAGGAAGAAGACATCCCTGCCGTCCAGGCGCTGGTAGCGCGCCATCGCATCCGTCGCGATCAGCTCATAGGCGTGGCCGATATGCGGCTTGCCGTTGGGATAGGAAATCGCGGTGGTGATGTAGAAAGGTGTCTTGTCTGTCATGGCGGCCAATGTCCGGCTTATTCTATCAATGGTTAGCCGCTCTTAGCGCATGTCACCGTCAAGCGAAACATCAAGTTTCGCTGCCGTCCATGATTTCGAGGACACGGGGTCGTGAGCTTGACTCCGTCTCGCACGCAATTTACCGGTCGTCAGAAAGAGAGGCGGGACCGAACGACGTGCCAGTTTTCACCTACCACAATCCCGGTGGCCGGGCGCCGTTGGAGGCGCTTGCTTGACATTCGAGCCTCTCTATTCAATTTCGGGACTGTTTGTAGGCGCCCTTGTCGGCATCACCGGCGTTGGCGGCGGTTCGCTGATGACACCCCTGCTGGTGCTGCTCTTCGGCGTCCATCCGGCAACTGCCGTCGGCACCGATCTTCTCTATGCTGCAATCACCAAGACAGCGGGCACCGCCGTTCACGGCGTGCATGGGCGCGTCAACTGGAAGATCGTCGGCAGTCTCGCCGCCGGCAGCGTCCCGGCCGCCTTGCTGATGCTCTGGCTGCTGGCAGGTGTCGATCGCAAGAGCATCGGCGTGACCAACACCATTACATCGGCCCTCGGTTGGCTTCTCGTCATGACCGCGATCATGCTGATCTTTCGCGGCCCGATCCTTCAATTGGCGCGCCGCGCCATCGGCGAACGCACGCCGCCGCGAGCGACGACCATTCTTGCCCTAACCGTCATTCTTGGATTCTGTCTCGGCGTGCTTGTCACCTTGACCTCGGTTGGCGCCGGTGCGCTGGGGGTGACGATCCTGCTCGTGCTCTATCCGAGGCTCGACGTGCGCGAAATCGTCGGCTCCGACATCGTCCACGCCGTACCCCTGACCCTGATCGGCGGCACCGGCTATTGGCTGATCGGCGAGATCGATTGGGCGATGCTCTTTGCCCTGCTCGTCGGCTCAATTCCCGGTATCATTCTGGGAAGCCTTCTTGCGCCGAGGCTGCACGAACGCATCATTCGCATTGTTCTTGCCGTGACACTTGGCGTCGTCGCATGGAAGCTGCTGGCCGGTTGATCCGTTAGAATCTTGGCTGCCTGATATCGGCGAGGATACTGATGATCGTCTGCTTGCGGTCGAGATTGTAGGCATCGGAGACGGTAAGTCGCTCGGTAACCTCCGAGTAGAGCCGTGCCAGCCGTTCGGCCGCGGCGATCTGTCCCTCGCCTGCCGCCGCGCGAGCGCGGCTCATGATGTCGTCGCCGACGTGGCTGACGAAGAAATCGAAAATCGTATCGCTTTCCTTGCCCGAAAGCGCCTCGGCCAGCCGGTGCATCGCCTTGCGGGCGGCTGGCCCCTCGGCGGAAAGCACCTCGTCATAACCGGCGATGATTTCGCTGCCGCCATAGTTCAAGAGCTTCAAGGCTTCGCCGACACTGCCCTTGGCCGCCGAAAGCACGCTGCCCTCGCCTGTTATGCCGAGATGGGCAAGGGCCGCAACGAGTGCCTCGTCGGCAAGCGGCGCCAGTTTCAGCGGCAGGCAGCGCGAGCGGATGGTCGGCAGCAACCGCCCCGGCGCATGCGACAGCACCAGGAACAGCGCCCGCTTCGGCGGCTCCTCGAGGATCTTCAGAATGGCGTTGGCCGCATTGCGGTTCATGTCGTCGGCCGGGTCGATGATGACGATTCGCCAGTTGCCGGTGCCTGAGGTCTGCGAGAAGAACTTGCCGGCGCGGCGCACCTCGTCGACGGTTATCGCCGATTTCACCCTGCCCGTCTTTTCGTCCACCGGCCGGGCGAGATGCAGAAGATTATGCGAGGCGCCGGAGGCGATCTGCCGGCTGACGGCCGAGGCCGGATCCGGATCGCCGATCTTCTCCGGCGCCGCGTCGGGATCGGGATGCGAGAGCACGTGGTTGGCGAAGCGGAAGGCGAGCGTCGCCTTGCCGATACCCTCCGGCCCTTCGATCAGAATGGCGTGATGACCCTTGCCGGATCGGTAGGACTGGGCAAGGAAGGATTCCGCCTCCTCATGGCCAAACAGCCTGGTATTTTCGGCGGGCCAGATGGCGCCGTCCAGCAGTCCCGGCCGATCTTCACTCATAATGGACTTCACTCATAATGGGCAGCTTCCGGCATCCGCGCGCGGTCTGCGGGCGACATCAGCCGCTTGACGATCGCCAGAATTTCAGCGGCGATCGCCTCTTCCGTCTGCATGGCGTCGACCACGTGGCAGCGCTCCGGCTCGCGGACGGCAATATCGAGAAAGGCTTCGCGCCGTTTTTCGTGCGTTTCGAGCCGCTCCTTTTCGAAGCGATCGGGACCGTCCGAAGCGCTGCGCTTCTGCGCCCGCTCCAGGCCGACCTTTGCGGGAATATCCAGTATCAAGGTGCAATCCGGCATGACGCCGTTGATGGCGACCCGCTGCAGCATCTCAATGAAATCGGGCTCGAGATTGCCGGTGATGCCCTGGTAGACACGCGAGGAATCCATGAAGCGGTCGCAGAGCACGATCTTGCCTGATGTCAGGGCCGGCCGGATCACCTCTTCGACGTGATCGTTGCGCGCCGCCGCAAAGAGGATCGCCTCCATCCGCGTGCCGAAGGCCTCGGCAGCGCCTGACAGAAGCACGTGGCGCACGGCTTCCGCGCCCGGCGACCCGCCCGGTTCCCGCGTCACCAGCACGTCATGCCCTTCGCCTTTCAACGCCTCGGCGAGGCGGCGGATCTGCGTGGATTTCCCCGCGCCTTCCCCGCCTTCAAACGTAACGAACAGTCCCGTACCGGATGACAATGACAACTTCCCGCATTCCGGACGCCGCACGCCCGCGCGCCCCGCTTCTTCTATCTATCCGAAGACATCGGGAAGGAAAACCTTTCGCGGCGGCGACATAATCACCTTCCCCGCAAATTGTATCAGAAGGTCAGGCATTCAAGTCTGGAGCATGACTGTGCGGCAACGACACGCGGGAAAAGAAACGCTGCGCGCAAGAGCCTCATCCCGGCGTTCAGCCGGGGGCGGACTTGTCCCAGAGCCAGGAGAAGAACAGCGATTCGCCGAGTTCCAGCACGGCGTCGACCGCCCGGCTGCTGAGCGAGCCCTCGCCGACCGCCTGCGCGGTATAGAGCGGCACTTCCCTGAGCAGCCGGCTGCCGGCGAAAATCCTGAGCGTGCCGGCCTGATAATCCGGCTTCACCGGCGCCATCAGCGGCCAGTGATAGACGATGCGCGCCGAAAGCCGGTCGGGGTTGCTGATCGGAATATAGACACTGACCGGCACCTTGGCGACGAGATCGACGGTGCGCGCCGAGCCGCCATAGACGCTGGCTGCGCCGATCACTTCATGCTCGGTGAAGATCTGACGGCTCTCGAAGGCAGTCAGCCCCCATTCGAGCACGCGCTTGGCCTCCTCGGTCCGCTCCTTGTCGGAAGCGATGCCGGCAAGCGCCAGAAACAGCCGCCGGCCGTCGCGCTGGACCGACGCGACGATCGAATAACCTTCTCCCTCGGCAAAGCCGGTCGCAAGCCCGTCGGCGCCGAGATCGAGCCCGAGCAGCGGATTGCGGTTGCGCTGGAAGATCTTGTTCCATTCGAAATCCAGCTGCGCGAAATAGGGATAGAGATTGGGATAGGACTGCTGAAGGGCAGCGGCAAGCGTCACCATCTCGCGCGCCGTCACTTTGCTCTTGCCGTCCGGAAGGCCGGTGGAATTGCCGAACACCGCTTTCTCCATCCCGAGTTCGCGGGCGCGGCGGGTCATCGACTGCGCGAATTGCTGCTCGCTTCCGGCCATCCCCTCGGCGAGGATGATGCAGCTGTCATTGGCGCCCTGGATCGCGACGCCCTTGATCAGATCCTCGACGCGCACGCGTGATTTGAGGGCCGCAAACATCGTCGCCGTCCTTGACGGCGCGCCGCCGGTGCGCCAGGCATATTCGGAAACGGGATATTCGGTATCGAGCGTGATCTGACCCTTGGTCACTGCCTCGAAGACCAGATCCATCGTCATCAGCTTGGCGAGCGACGCCGGCGAAAAGCTCTGATCCTCATTCTTGGCGAGAAGCACCGTGCCGGTGGAAGCCTCGATCATATAGGCCTGCGCCGCCTTGGTGGCAAAACCGGCTGCGCCCCCATCGGCGGCATGTGCGCCGGCGGCGAGCGGCATCAGACATGCAAGCAGACGAAGCACAGGCCTCAGCATCGCAATTCCCATCGGTCAACGGCGTTTTGAGAAGGTTAGAGCGCGGCGAAATTCGATGCAATCGCCATGCTCAACGCGCTGCCGATTTTGCCTGCTGGCGCTTGGCCGAGGCAAGGATGGAAGCCTTTGTCAGCCCGTCATTGCGCACCATCACCGCATCGAAGGCGAGATCGACCGTTATCGTTTTTACCGCCTCGTTCTGGTAGCCGAGAGCGAGGGAAAGCTGAGAACCGCCATAAGGCCGCTCATAGGGCATGGGACCGATCTCCGGCAGCACGACCATCTGATCGAAGCCCGGCGAGGCATTGGGGGAAGAAGCCGACGGCGCCACCAGAACATGGACGGCCGGCGCAAGGCCGGGCGCCGCATTGTAGCGCGCGCTCGGCGTCGAGCCGGCATAGGAGGTCGCCGACATCGGCACCGGCACATTAGCCGGCGTCTCGTAGTCTTCGGCGTTCTGCAGCTGATCGCGGGTGATCTTGCGGCTGTTGGAGGCGACCATCACGCCGGTTGCGATCTGCCCTTCCGGATTGATGCCGGGAATGCGGCTGCCCTTCGGCACGTAGGAGGCCATCAGATAGGGCATGTCATGGCCGTCCATGCGGGCGCGGCCGACATATTGCACACGCACCTTGCCGGTGCCGCTGTGCTGCAGATCCAGCATGTCGGCCGTCTTGTTGGAAAGGTCAATGATGCGGCCTTCGTGATAGGGGCCGCGGTCGTTAACACGCACGACGATGGAGGAGCCGTTCTCAAGATTGGTGACGCGGGCGTAGCTCGGCAGCGGGAAGGTCGGATGCGCGGCGGAAAGATGCATCTGGTCGTAGACTTCGCCATTCGCCGTCAGCCGCCCGTGAAAGGCCGAGCCGTACCAGGAGGCAACGCCGACCTTGTTATAGGCGAAATCTTCCTTCGGATAGTACCACTTGCCCTTCACCTCATAGGGGTTGCCGACCATGTAACGGCCGCCGCCCTTGGGGATATTGTTGCCGGTGGCGACGCGGGGGCTGGCCTTCACGCCATATTCGGATTCGGAGAAATATTCTTTGCCGTGGGCTCTTTTTTTCGGCACCCCCTGTGTCGTGCCGCATGCCGCAACCGTCGCACACATCGCCGATATCGCCAACCACCGCGCTGTCGTTGCGAAAGACGCCCCGTATTCCAGTTTCATGTGCCCCACGCCGCTCAAAGATCGTTATGGTTAAGGAACTCTGCCCCATCCTGGGTCAATAACGCCTTATCCCCGCCCGCCTAACGAGACTTTAATCTTGCTGAGTTCGTGGCAAATTTACGAACGATTTCGCAGCGATAGCGACAATTCCAATGATTATGGTTTATAAATTGCTAACGCGAAGTCTCCGCCCTGGCCTCCCGCTGTTGCAATGAGAGCCGAAATCGGCGTGCCGATGCGGAGCACATGGTAAACGTTGGCGGGATTTTAGAGGTCGGGAAGTACCGGATCGACACACCGACGATAGCAGCAGCTGTTCTAAGGACGCTGGCTGCAACTGGCGCCTTCGTCCCAAGGTAGTAGATCGGCTTTTGCTCTCTTGTTTACGTGTCCTTCACGGCAATGGCATCGGCCGTCACTCCCTTAGGGCGTGTAGTTTGTTGCTTGACTCAAAGTGGAGTAGAAAGTTTATTTGCAGCGTTGGGGTCGCAGCCCGGCGTCCTTTCCACGCTCATCTTTAGGAGACGAGCCATGGCAAATCACAAACCAATAGTGCCTGACGTGTCGGTCCACGACTACGCACCAGCGGAGGCCATCGAAGGAAACCTTCTCGACAACGCCTCGGATTCCGACGGCGATCTGCTCCAGGTTCAGTTCGTCAACGGAATGAGAATTCCTAATAAGGCAGGCGAGCCGGGGTATCTTACCATCGAGGGTGAGCACGGAACGCTGACGATTTGGAGCAACGGCAGCTATAGTTACACGGTCAATGATCCGAGCGCGCTTGAGCCCGGCGGGATCTTCGGCGAGAATTTTTCATTCAAGATCTCCGATGGAAAAGGCGGCACGGATGTCGGCAGTCTCAACATCGGAGTCCACACTCCTCCGCAAGGGCAGTATTCGATCGATTTCGAGGATGCTCCCACGGAATATCCCGGGCTGCCTGACATCGCCTCGGGCTATGCAGGATTCAAGTTTGGCGACAAACTCGATGGCAACCTTTGGGCGGTCGCCGAATCCGCCGGCAACGAGTACGTTGTCACCAATCCCTATAATCCGTTTTTCGAACGTGTTGATGGCAAGCTCTTCACCATAGAGGGCGTCGACGTCGCAACCAATTTCGACCCCGCCTATGAAGGTGTCGATGCTCTCGTAACCTTCGAGGGTTATATCGGTGGCAACAAGGTGAGTGAGATGTCGCTGACGGTCTATGGTGACACCATTGCCGATGGCCAGCACATTTCGTTGGCAGCGCTGGGAGCGGTCGATTTTATCCGCTTCGATATTCAGCCCGACGTCGAGCCGACGGGCTTTCCGCAGCTCGCATTCGACAACTTCACCGTCCTGGTCTGACGGCGGCAGAGAGAAGCGGCTCTCATAGCCGCTTCTCTGCAGAACAAGTTGACGCTGCCATCAAAGCTGCTAAAAAGCCGGCCTGTGAGTGAATGGGCAGCAAATCGGCAGAAACCACCGATCCACCGGAAAGACCGAAACGGACTTTCTTCAGGCTTCCCAAATACTTGGAAGAGTGTCCGAGTGGTTTAAGGAACCGGTCTTGAAAACCGGCGTGCGGGAAACCGTACCGTGGGTTCGAATCCCACCTCTTCCGCCATTTTGCAATTTTCTCCATCAGGCCAGCCGGCGGATCAGTCGCAATCACTATTCAAGCATGACGACGGCTTCGACTTCGAACAGCATCGGATCGATTGCAAGTTTGGGCACGGGGACAAGGGTCTGCGCCGGGAGTGCGTCGCCGAACATGTCTTTGACGTTTCTGGTCAGCACCTCGAGCTTGGACATATCGTGATCAACCACGAAGATCGTCAGTTTGGCGACCTGATCCGGCCTTGCTCCGAGGCCGTCGAGGGCGCTGCGCAAATTTGCGTAGGCCTGCTTAACCTGGACGGCGAAGTCCGGCGACAAGGCGCCCGTGCTGTCCTGACCACCCTGTCCGGAGATGTAGGCCAACCGGGCGCCGCGGGGGACGATTACTGCCGTGCTATAGCCATTCGGCGTCGGATCGTAGAGGTTTTTTGGATTGACGATAGTCAGCTTGAGGTCACCCTCGTTCGCCGTCGTCGCGTTGGGAATTCCTGTGGTCATGATGATCAGCCCTCCGATAAGCAGATGTTTGATTGCATGTGACATGATGTTCTTTCAGCCGTAAGGACTGCGAGGAACGACCCTCGCCGCCTGCTGGATTACGCTTTTTACTCTTCGGCAACACACTCGTACAACGTACGACTACATCGCATCGTACATTGTACGAGTCAACTGGCGAGGATCGACATCTGTCGCTTCGCCGGCTTAAATCGATGTCCCGATCCTTTTAGGAAAGACACATGGCAGCCAAACGCGTCGGCACCCAGGATAAACGGCCTCACCGGAAAGCTGCCCCGGTCCCCTCCGCACAGGAACCGCGTCTTTCGCTCGAACGGATCGTAGCGACCGCGGTTGAACTGCTGGATGCCGAAGGCGTCGAGGGATTGAAGATGCGTCGGCTGGCCGATCGCCTCGGCTCGGGCGCGATGAGTCTCTATTGGCACGTCGCCAACAAAGAGGAGGTTTTTGATCTCGCGCTCGATTCGGTGCTCGAATATCGCGGATCGTCGCAAATGATCGAATCGCCGGATTGGCGTCAGGCGGTCTTTCACATCCTTGAAGACTGGCGCGCCAGCATGCTTCGCCATCCCTGGTCGGCGTCGCTGTTGCCGCGCCGGGCGCTCGGCTCGAACATCCTCGGTCGTCTGGAGTTGCTGGGCAGGGTCTTATCCACAGCCGGTGTCGAGGAGGCGGATTTGAACGGCGCGATATGGTCCCTCTGGAACTATGTGATGGGCGCGACCATCACTCGTGCGAACTTCGTCCTTTCGGACGAAGACATGCTCGCCGGGCAGCAGCGCCTTGCTCATCTCAGCGCAGAATACCCGACGATCGGACGCGCTCGTCTGCTGTTGGACAATGACTGGGACGGCGTTTTCAGGAAAGGCCTGGAATTCCTGCTTGACGGGATTGTTCCGAGCCGATGAACAAGGGCTCAGCTCCCGAGTTGATCAGCAAGCTCGGTCAGAAAACATCCGTTCACGACAACATCGAATATATCAGCGCGCCGATGGAACCCCAGAAAATAACCGGCGTCAGTATCATCCCCACAACGAAGATTTTGGTCACCGCTAAACTCCGCGAATTCGTTCCACCGCGAAAACCTATTGCAGCGACCGAGGGTTTGGTATCGGCATGAAGTCCGGGTCGGATAGGACCTTGGTCTCAGTCTCGACGGCGCTCTGCTTCAACGACCGCGGCGGTAAGTCGCGGCGGCGATGGCGAGTGCCGCGGCGATCGCCACGGCTGCGACGGCAAAGGTGATCTGCATCCCTGAGTGAATGGCCTCGGGGCCTGCCACGGCGACATCCGATGTTCCCGACGCTCGCGCGAATACCGCACCCATGACGGAGGCGCCGGTAATCAGGCCGAGATTGCGTGACAGGTTGAGCGCGCCCGAGATGACGCCGCGCTGGTCAGGGCCGACATCCGCCATGACGGCGGTGTTGTTGGCCGCCTGGAAAAGCTGATAGCCCGGCGTCAGTATGGCGATGGCGGCGATGTAGCCGGCCATTCCGGGAAGCACGGCAAGTGCGATGGCGCCGGCCGCCATCGCGACGAGGCCTGCGGCGATCACGAATGGCCTGTCCAGACGATCGACCAGGCGGCCGGCCGGGACTCCAGCAAGGATGGAGATGACAGGGCCGATCGACATGACGGCGCCAACGGCGGCCTCGCTGAGCCCGAGCGCACGGGAGAGATAAAACGGGCCGACCACCAGCGTTGCCATCATCACCGTCGAGATGAGCGCGTTCATGACCAGGCTTGCGCTCAGCACCGCATTGCGGAACACCGCCAGCCGGATCAGCGGTGAAGCGGCTTTCCTCTCGGCAAAGACGAAGAGACCGGCCCCGAAAAAAGCCGCCGCCAGCAGGGAGAGATTCAGCAATCCAAGGCTGCCCCGACCGGTCGTCATCGCCAGCGCATAGGCCAAGAGCGCCAGGGCAAGCAGCAAGGTGCCTGCCATGTCGAAACCGGCGCGTTTCGTTTTCCCCATGTTGACGTCGGCAGGCAGAAAACAATAGGCGAGCGTGAAGGCAACGATGCCGAGCGGCACGTTGACAAGAAAGATCGCCGGCCAGCCGAACCCGGCAATCAGAACCCCGCCGAGCGACGGGCCGAGAGCGGTGCCGATCGCCGACATGGTTGCGAGCAGCCCCATGGCGCTGCCGGTCCTCGCCTTCGGCACCGTTTCGCCGACAAAAGCCATGGTGAGGGCCATCATGATGGCCGCACCGAGACCCTGCAGCGCCCGCGCGGCGATCATCAGCCAGAGCGCGGGCGCAAGCCCGCAGAGGACAGAGGCCAGCGTAAACAGCAGGATGCCGATGAGCAGAAGCCGCCTGCGGCCGCTCATGTCGCCAAGCCGCCCGACGCTGACGATCAGGGTGGTGATGGCAAGAAGATAGGCCAGCACGATCCACTGCACCTCCTGGAAGGAGCCGCCGAATGCCTGCGCCAGGGCCGGCAGACCGATATTGGCGATGCTGGTGCCGAGCGATGGCAGCAGCATGGAGAGGCAAAGGCTGGCGAGCGCCCAGCGGACGGAATAGGGGCGTTCGGCGACTGCCTCGCTCTGTTCTGCAATGATCGGGTTCAACAGGATCTCCATGTTCACGCTCCTGGAAAGGGAGCCAGCGAACCCTAATCCTGCAACTGGCATGGCGGAACGCGCAGCATTTGCACTTCATTCATGCGTCTAGCGCCACATCACTGCGAAACTGTGTTATACCGCATGCATGTCGACTCCTGACCTCAACCTGCTTGTCACCCTTAATGTCTTGCTCGCCGAAGGCAGCGTCGCCCTTGCGGCCGAGAGGCTACGGCTCAGCCCATCGGCCATGAGCCGGGCGCTCGCGCGATTGCGCGAGGCCACGGGCGATCCGCTGCTGGTGCGCGCCGGCCGCGGCCTGGTTCCGACACCCCGGGCGCTCGAGCTGCGCGAGCGGGTCGGCCGCATCGTCGAGGATGCTCGGGCGGTTCTGCGTCCTGGCGAAGCGCTTGATCTCGGCAAGCTCGTCCGGACGTTCACGCTGCGCGCCAGCGAAGGTTTTGCCGAAAGCTTCGGCCCCGATCTCATTGCCCGCCTCGGCAAGCAAGCCCCTGGCGTGCGGCTGCGTTTCATGCAGAAACCGGACAAGGACAGCGCACCGTTGCGTGACGGAAGCGTCGATCTGGAAACCGGTGTCGTTGGCGAGACGATGGGACCGGAGGTGCGGGCGCAGGCCCTGTTCCGCGACCGCTTCATCGGTGTCGTACGCACCGGCCATCCGCTTTGCCGCGATGAGATCACGCCCTCCCGTTACGCGGCCGGCGGCCATATTGCCGTCTCGCGGCGCGGGTTCGACAAAGGAGCGATCGATGACGCTCTGAATGCGCTCGGGCTGGAACGGCAGGTCGCCACCGTCGTCGGCGGCTTTTCCACGGCGCTGGCGCTCGCCCGCGCCTCGGACATGGTCGCCAGCGTTCCTGAACGGCACACGGCAGGCTTGCGGGCGGGAATGCACAGTTTCCCCCTTCCCGTTCCGACGTCGGAGCTCACGGTTTCATTGCTTTGGCACCCGAGGATGGATGCCGATCCCGCGCATCGCTGGCTGCGCAGCTGTGTTCGTGAGGTCTGTTCAGCCGCGGATCGGGGGCAGCAGAACGAGAATCCGACGGGATAGGACGGGGCTGGTAATTGACTCTCCCCTGTCGTCGTGTTTTCCCCCTCGCATCATCAAGCGAGGATATCATGGCCGAGGACATTATCGTAAAGGACAGCAACGGAACCCAGCTTCACGACGGCGATTCCGTGACGTTGATCAAAGACCTCAAGGTCAAGGGCACCTCTGAGACGCTGAAGCGTGGAACTTTGGTCAAAGGCATTCGTCTGACCGACAATCCCGGCGAGATCGAGTGCAACACCAAGCAAGTCAAAGGCCTCGTCTTGAAAACGGAATTCCTGAAGAAGGCGTAGGATCTACCTGCGGCGGCCCGTGGGTCCGTGGCTGCAACTTACGGCACTTCCTCGGTGATCACTTCGAAGCGGGAAAGCGTCGCCGGGCCGAAAGCCGTCGACATCGCCACGTCGGTCGCATCACGGCCTGTCGCCATCAGAATTCTGCCGATACGCGGGGTGTTGTGGCGGGCATCGACCGTATGCCAGTGCCCGCCGAGAAAGACCTCGAACCAGGCACTGAAATCCATTGGATTCGGATCGGCGGGAACGCCGATATCGCCGAGGTAACCGGTGCAGTATCTGGCAGGAATATTCATGCATCGACAGAGCGCGATGGCGAGATGGGCGAAGTCGCGGCAGACGCCGCTCTTATCGGTGAAGCCGCCATGCGCGGTTCTGAGAACGTCGGCCTTCTGATAATCGAAGGTGATGTGGTCATGCACGAAATCGCAGATCGCCTGCACGCGTGCCCATCCGAGCGGCGTTGATGAGAAGGTCGCCCAGGCGAAATCCGAAAGCCTGTCTGTGTCACAGTAGCGGCTGCCGAGCAGGAAGACGAGCACCTCGTCGGGCAGATCCTTGATTGCGTGCTGCACGGCCTGGACGGGGACGATGTCGGCCTGCCCCGTGTCATAGATCTCGAACTCGGTGGAAATCGTCGTCAGCCCCGGCGGAGCGACGATCCGGCTGCAGGCATTGCCGAAGCCATCGGTATATTCCCACGCTTCGATCGGCCGGTCGAATGTCAGGACCTGCTCGCTCAGAAGATCGGCGCGACGGGAGGGATGAATGTTGAGGACCAGCAGCATCGGCGTCGGCTGTATGCATTTATAGCCCAGATGAAACCCGGCGCGTATCTTCATTGTGGCTTCCTCGTCCCTCCCGGCATGGGCGGAGGTGAGAATGGAACGTCGATCGCGCCGCCCGGTTCCCGCGATGCAATTCCCCGGGGCAATGCACCATTACCCCTCGGTGATCCACGACTGCCGCGTGGTCACGTTGACCTGCACCGTCATGCCCTCGAAATCCGTCCCCTCCCCGTCATAGCTGCCGCTCAGAGGAATTGCCTGGCGCGGGTCTCGGGCAACGGCCACTCGAATGAGATCGCGGTTGCCGACGATGCCGTTGGTCGGATCGAACTCGGCCCAGCCGGCCCCGGGAAGATAGACCTGGCACCAGGCATGCGTGGAGCCGCCGCCGAGGAGGGTCGAGCCGTCCCGGTCGGGGACGTAGACATAACCGGTAACGAACCGCGCCGCCAAGCCGAGCGAGCGTGCCGCCTCCATCATCAGAAGCGCGAAATCCCGGCAGGTGCCGGAGCGAAGCTGCAAGGTCTGCAGCGGCGTTTGCGTTCCATGTTCCTGGCGGCGTGCATAGACAAAGCTTTCGCGAATGGCATAACAGAGCGTCATCAGCAGGTGCCCGGTCTCTGTCGGGTGCCCCAGGCGCACGAACTGCCGCGCCCAGCGACCGACCTCATCGCCCGAATCGGGATAATGGCGCTGCATCGCCGGCGCGAGATCGGCGATTTCGTCCTTGTCGTAGGAGAAAGGATAGGTCAGCGCCGCCTCGTCGATCCGAATGTCCGGGGCGAGTTGAGGCGTATGATCGAGTGTGATCCAAGTTTCGAAACGAAGCTCCACCGACGGCCGGGAAAAATCGACGAGCGCCACGCAATTGCCGAAAACATCGTGGATCCAGCGCACATGGCTTTGCTCCGGATAGGTGGTCAGCGACGCCTCGATCAGCCGCTGGTCGAAACTGTCGCGCGGCCGAAACATCAGGCGATGCTCGCCGAAATCGACCTCCCGGCGGTAACGATAGGACGTGATGTGGCGAACGGAGAAAATCGTCATGGACTGGCGCCGGCTGATTTGTTCACGTTGCTGCTCCTACAGCGCCGCGCGTCTCATCAGACGCCGCAAGCGGCCTGCCCTTTCCCCGCTCATCCCGATTTCTTGTCATATAAGCAGGTTCGAAAGATTGCTATTGTACCTTCACCGATCGACGGCAGAGCCGTCCAACCTGAGAGGATAACATGCATATCATCTGGGACGTTCTGACGCTTCTGCTGACCATCGGTTCGCTCTATGGCGGTCGCGAATATCGGATTATTCGCGCCCGTGCCCGCGCTCAGAATTGGGGCAACTTCTGACCCGATTCTGACGCCGCTGCCGGAACCTTTCGGTCGCGGTTACGTCGAATGACGTACGGCGGCGCCTTTAAGGAAATGCTGTATCAGTCGGGACGGTTTTCGTCCGTTCATTCTCTCTGTTATGCTAAGCCCGCCTCACCCCAGGCGGGCTTTTTTCATGCAAGATTTGCTGCGTGTCGCCGGCAGCCGCCATTACTTCTTGGCGCCGGCCGAAAGCACCCGATGGGTCGCATTATCCATTGCGTGGCTCGCCTCCTGTCCATCCTTCTTCAGCCCGTATGCAGTATTGCCGCAGCCGGGGAGCGTAAGCAGGCAGAGGCAGCAGGCGATAGCGATTGCAGCTTTTGGCATTTAGGTCTTTCCCTGATTGAACGAACCCCCGGAAAAATGACGCAGTCCGAGCCAAAATCAATCCGCCGGCGGCCGGACATATATCAGCACCTGCGCCGAATTGGTGCATCCCGCGGCTCCCTGTTCCGTCGAGAAACCGATTAGGCCGGCCAAAACTCTCCGAGATGTAGAATGGCTTGACGGGAAGCGGCGGCATATACCATTACTCCGTGTATTTCAGCATGATATCCGCGAACAATTTCGACATCACACTCTGAATGTAGCATTTTACTTAAATATCGCACTTAACCAATTGTTAGTAATAACCTTGCGAAACCCACACTTCGGCTTATGCTTTACTTCAGAAGGGAGAGGAAGAATGTTTAGCAAAAGCCTGATCATGCCTTTCGGCTTCGCAATTCTTGCGCTAAGCGGCCTAATGTTCCAACTCATCGCTTACCTGCTGGAAACGCCGGTCACCGTGCTGCATCCATAGGCGCTAAAGTTCCTCCAGGAGTGGAACTTTCCTTGGTTTCGTGCATTCTTGCGAGTCGTTTCACCAGGAGGGATCATTATGGAAAACGCAGGCGTGGGTTGGATTGCGGCCATCATTATCGGCGGCATTGCCGGATGGCTGGCAGAAAAGGTCATGAGCAGCAATATGGGCGTGCTCATGAACATTTTGCTCGGCATCGTCGGCGCGATCGTCGCCAACTGGATTCTGGGTCTGTTGCACATCCAGCCGTTGGCGGGGTGGCTTGGTTACCTGATCACCGGCTTCATCGGTGCCTGCATTCTGATTTTCATCGGCCGCGCCATCCGCCGCTGATTGTCCAGACATCACTGGCAGACATGACTAAAAGCCGGGCGCGCCTTGCGTCCGGCTTTTTCCGTCCCGAATTCCATGTTCAACGGCGGCTCAGCAGGCCGAAAAGATAGGCTACGCCTGCCGTTATCGCGAGCGCCATGATCGGTTCTTCGCGAACTTTGTCGCGCAGCCGTTCCGTCATCAGCGAAGCTTCGTCCGTAACCACCGACTTTGCCCCCTGCCCCAGCGCACGCACACTGTCCGTCAATCTGGAGAGATCTTCACGGAGTGCCGTAACCTGTGCCGACAGATCGTCTGCTGCGATATCCGCCTTGACGCGCGCAGCGGTGGATTCGGCGGAAGCGGTTTTCATTTCTGCCATGGTCTGCTCCTGTTTCATGGGATGCCGCTTCAACGAAATGGCGGCCTGAAAGGTTCCGCCGCGAGCCGATCTTTTGTTCACCTTCAACGCCTTGCGTAGCCCTCGCGGCCATGCGCAGCTTTTCGCGTGACAAACCCTTCATTTCCTGTCGGCTTTGTTTTAAGGAACGTCGAATGTCTGCCCGTGCGCGGGTCAATAAATACTGCGAGGTTTGCGTTTCCATGTTCCATCTTCTGAGAAGAGCTGCTCAGACCTGGGTTGCCAAGCTGCTCCTGCTTCTCCTGGTGGCCTCCTTCGGCATCTGGGGCATATCGCGTGAGCTGATATCAGGCGGCAGCAGCACCACGGTCGTGACCGTCGGCGATCAGAAGGTGGGGGTCAACGAATTTCACCTTGCCTATCAGCGTCAGGTGGCAAGCATCGGCCAGCAGTTCGGCATGCGCCTCACGCCCGAGCAGGCCCGCGCCTTCGGAGTCGAGCAGCAGGTGCTGTCACAGCTCGTTGCCGGCGCCTCACTCGATCAGCTCGCCGAAGATATGAACCTCGGCCTGTCCGAGGATCGTCTCGCCCAGCTCATTGGCGACGATCCGGCTTTCAAGGCTGTCAATGGCCAGTTCGATCGCGAGCTGTTCGTTTCGCGCCTGCGCAATGCCGGCATCCGCCAGGACGATTACATCAAAGAGCGCAGCAAGGTCGCCGTCCGCAGCCAGATCGTCGATGCCGTTTCCAACGGCTTTACCGCGCCGAAGACGCTGATCGACGCACTGAAGCTCTATGGCGATGAAAGCCGCAGCATCGACTACCTCTTGCTGACCAACGCCAATATCGAGCCGATCAAGGCCCCCGCCGACGACGTGCTGGCGAGCTGGTTCGAAGGCGTCAAGCAGCGCTACCGCGCACCGGAATACCGCAAGCTCATCTATCTCAAGCTGCAGCCGGCCGATATCGCCGATGCCGCGACCGTCACCGACGACCAGATCCGCGAAGCTTTCGAGAAGGGCAAGGATAGTTATCGCACGCCGGAAAGCCGGACGATCGAGCAGCTGACCTTCACCAGCAAGGATCTCGCCACCGCTGCCGAAACGGCGCTGAAGGGCGGCACAAGCTTCGACCAGCTGGTCACCGACCAGGGCAAGACGGCAAGCGACGTGCTGCTCGGCGAGTTCACCAAGGACAAGGTTCCCGACCAGGCCGTCGCTGATGCCGCTTTTGCGGTGTCGAAGGATGGCGGCACGACGCCTGTCGTCGACGGCTCGTTCGGCCCGGTCATCCTGCGCATCACCAACATCAAGCCGGAAACGGTCAAGAATTTCGACGAGGTGAAGGAAGACATCCGCAAGCAGCTGGCGCTTTCCAACGCTTCTCAGGAAGTCATCAACGTTCATGACCGTATCGAGGATATGCGCGCCGGCGGCTCCACGCTCGAGGATATCGCCGGTCAGCTGAAGCTCAAGGCGGTGACCGTCGACGCCGTCGATGCGACCGGCGTCGACAAGGACGGCAAGGAGGTCAAGGATCTTCCCGCCAAGCAGCAGCTGCTCGGCGAAGCCTTCAAGACCGAGGTCGGCGTCGATGCCTCGCCGCTTCCGATCGGCAATGACGGCTATGTCTGGTTCAACGTGCGCGAAATCACGCCGGACCGGGACCGCCCGATCGCGGAGGTGCGCGAGAAAGCCGTCGAGGACTGGACAGCAGAGCAGCAGAAGGCCGAACTCGCCAAGAAGGCCGAGGAATTGAAGGCCCAGGCGCAAAAGGGCACTGCCCTTGCCGACATTGCAGCGCCGCTCGGCATTGCCGTCGAAAGCAAGAGCGGCATCACCCGCTCCACCGATGATCCGGTTCTCGGACGCGCCGCCGTCAAGGCCGCCTTCTCCGGCCCGGTCGATACGGTTGCGAGCGCGGTCGGCGCCGATCCCTCGACGCAGATCCTGATGAAGGTCACCGAGGTCAACAGCCAGCCGACCGGCGACGTGCTGAACAACCGCGACGCCCAGCTCACCGCCATGGCCAATGCCGCCGGCGATGATATCCTCGACCAGATGGTCAACCTGCTGCAGACGCAGTATGGGGCTTCGATCAACCAGACACTCGCCGAACAGGCGACGACCCGCTAGGAGGTTTTATGACCGATCTGAAGCCGTTCCTGGCCAAGGCCGCGAGCCGCGAGCCGCTGACGCGTGACGAGGCCCGCGATGCCTTCGACATCCTGATGTCGGGCCAGGCGACGCCTTCGCAGATCGGTGGCTTCCTGATGGCGCTGCGCGTGCGCGGCGAAACCGTCGACGAGATCGTCGGCGCCGTCACCACCATGCGGTCGAAAATGCTGACCGTCGAGGCACCGGCCGATGCGATCGACATTGTCGGCACCGGCGGCGACGCCAGCGGCACCTATAATATTTCGACGCTGGCGGCGCTGATCGTCGCCGGCGCCGGTGTGCCCGTCGCCAAACACGGCAACCGGGCGCTGAGCTCGAAATCGGGCGCGGCGGATAATCTCGCGGCACTCGGCGTCAATATCGATGTCGGTCCCGAGATCATCACGCGCTGCATCGCGGATGCCGGGGTCGGCTTCATGTTCGCCCAGCTGCATCATTCCGCCATGCGCCACGTCGGCCCCTCGCGGGTCGAACTTGGCACGCGCACCATCTTCAATCTTCTCGGGCCGCTGTCCAACCCGGCCGGCGTCCGCCGCCAGCTGCTTGGCGTCTTCTCGCCGCAATGGCTGGTGCCGCTTGCCGAAGTCATGCGCGATCTCGGCTCCGAATGCGTCTGGGTGGTCCATGGCGATGGCCTTGACGAAATCACCACGACGGGCATCACCAAGGTCGCAGCGCTCGAAGACGGCAAGATCCGCAGCTTCGAATTGTCGCCCGCCGATTTCGGCGTCAGCCCCTGCTTGCTCGCCGATATCAGGGGCGGTGACGGCATCGCCAATGCCGCAGCGCTTCGCGAAGTGCTCGGCGGCGCCAGGAATGCCTATCGCGACGTCTCGCTTGCGAATGCCGCCGCTTCGCTCGTCATCGCGGGCAAGGCCGAGACGATCCGCGACGGCATGGCGCTGGCCGCGCATTCGCTTGATAGCGGCGCCACCGCCCTCGCCCTCGATAAACTCATCGCCGTTTCCAACGATATCGACTAGGATTGGCCGATGACCGATATCCTGAAGAAGATCGAACTCTATAAGCGCGAGGAAATCGCCGCCGCCAAGGCGACGGTATCGCTTGCCGATCTGAAGGCGATGCAGGCTGGCCAGTCCGCCCCGCGCGGTTTTTACAAGGCGCTCGTCGCCAAGCAGGAGGCCGGCAATTTCGGCCTGATCGCCGAGATCAAGAAGGCAAGCCCGTCCAAGGGGCTGATCCGTCCGGATTTCGATCCGCCGGCATTGGCGAAAGCCTATGAAGCCGGCGGTGCGGCCTGCCTTTCCGTGCTGACCGATACGCCGAGCTTTCAGGGCGCGCCGGAATTTTTGACGGCGGCTCGTGCTGCCTGCGCGCTGCCCGCCCTGCGCAAGGATTTCATGTTCGAGACCTATCAGGTCCACGAGGCGCGCGCCTGGGGTGCCGACTGCATTCTGCTGATCATGGCGTCGCTGACCGATGACGATGCGGAGCGTCTGCAGGACGAAGCTTTCTCGCTGGGGATGGACGTGCTGGTCGAGGTTCACGACGCGCCGGAAATGGAGCGGGCGCTGAAGCTCTCCTCGCCGCTTATCGGCATCAACAATCGCAATTTGCGGACCTTCGAGGTCAGCCTGACGGTCAGCGAGACGCTTGCCCCCATGGTTCCTGATGATCGGCTCCTCGTCGGCGAAAGCGGCATCTTCACCCATGCCGATTGCCAGCGCCTGCGGGCCGTCGACATCAATACCTTCCTTGTCGGCGAGAGCCTGATGCGCAAGGACGACGTGGCGGCCGCCACCCGGGCGCTGCTCTTCGGCGAAGCCGCCATCGCGGCCGAATGATATGAGCGGCGGCAAGCCCGGCCTCACCCATATCGATGCCTCCGGCGAGGCGCATATGGTCGATGTCTCCGACAAGGCCGAGACCGTGCGCATCGCCACCGCCGAAGGCCATGTAAAGATGGCGCCGGAAACCCTCGCGCTCATCCGCCAGGGCAATGCCAAGAAGGGCGATGTCATCGGCACGGCGCGCCTTGCCGGCATCATGGCGGCAAAGCGCACCGCCGATCTCATCCCGCTCTGCCATCCGCTGATGCTGACCAAGGTCACGGTCGAAATCGAGGAAGATGCCGCCCTGCCCGGCCTGCGCGTCACCGCCACCGCCAAGCTCACCGGCAAGACCGGTGTCGAGATGGAGGCGCTGACCGCCGTCTCGGTCGCTTGCCTGACGATCTACGACATGGCCAAGGCCGCCGATAAGGCGATGGAGATCGGCGGCGTCAGACTGCTCGAAAAATCCGGCGGCAAATCAGGCGATTTCCGTCGTCCGGAGGCAAGATGAACCTTCTGCCGGTCGCCGACGCCTTGGACCGCCTGCTCTCCTGCGCAAAGCCGGTCGCCGCGTCCGAGACGCTGCCGCTTTCCGAGGCTGAGGGCCGCGTGCTGGCGGTTGATCTCACGGCGCGTCTGACCCAGCCGCCCTTCAATGCTTCGGCGATGGATGGCTATGCGCTGCGCCGCGAAGACGCGCCGGAGCCGGGTGCTGAACTGAAGGTCATCGGCACGTCGTCCGCCGGTCACGGCTTCGACGGAAGCGTGGGCCAGGGAGAGGCCGTGCGTATCTTCACCGGCGCGCCTGTTCCGCCAGGCGCCGACAGCGTCCTGCTGCAGGAGGATGCGGAAAAGATCGAAGGCGGCATCAGAACCAGGTTCCCGGTGCGGCAGAGCCAGCATGTGCGCCCCCGCGGCCAGGATTTCGCCGAAGGCGAAGCGGTGCTGCCTGCCGGCACCGTGCTCGATTTCTCCCGGCTGACGGTCGCGGCCGGCATGAACCGGCCCGATGTCGAGGTTCTCAAGCGCCCGCTGATTGCCATCCTCGCGACCGGCGACGAGTTGCTGCCGCCCGGAAGCAAGCCCGGCCCTTCGCAGATCATCGCCTCCAATACGTTCGGTATTGCGGCCCTTGCCCGCAAAGCCGGCGCCGATGTACTCGATCTCGGCATCGTGCCGGACGATAAGACGAGAATTACCACGGCGGTCGACAGGGCCCGGGATGCGAAGGCCGATGTCATCGTCACGCTCGGCGGCGCGTCGGTCGGCGATCATGATCTAGTGCAGGCCACACTGATGGAAGCCGGGATGCAGCTCGATTTCTGGCGCATCGCCATGCGCCCCGGCAAACCGCTGATGGTCGGCAGCTTTGGCGAAACCCATGTGCTCGGCCTGCCCGGCAATCCGGTTTCAAGCCTCGTCTGTTCGCTGCTGTTCCTCGAGCCACTGATTCGCAAGCTCGCCTCCCTGCCCCCAATGCGACGCGAGACAGTAGTCGAGGCGGCCGTCACATTGCGCGCCAATGATCACCGGCAGGATTATATCAGAGCAAAACTTTCGAAGTCCGCTGCAGGCGGTTGGCTTGCCGAGCCCTTTGGCAAGCAGGATTCCTCGATGATGAAAGAGTTTGCGAAAGCCGACTGTCTCATTATCCGCCCGCCGCATGCACCGGAACTGCCGGCCGGAGCGCCCTGCCCGGTCATGCTGCTGCGGCCGGATCTCCTGACCTGAGGTTAGCCAATCCTTTCCCCTCCTGCCAAGCTGATGAGGGCAGCAGGAGCCACATTTATAGGTGATGCTTATGTTACCCAGGTGCACGATATTGGCTGCCATCCTTCTCTCAGCCTGTTCGTCCGCCGTTGCGGCGGCACAAGGAAGCCCCGCGCTGGAGCCGCCTCCCGATCCCGGTGCCCCTTGGGCGATTGAGTGGAGCGTGCCCGATCGCAAAGACGAGATGACGCCAAAAACTCTTGTCCTTTGCTCGGACCATATGGACGAGCATCTCAGGCGGTATCGTTCGCTGATTGAAAAGCTCGGCGTGCTGAAGGGCTATACGATCCTGGATGGAAGCAAGCCTGTGGCATACAAGCCAGTGGCTGGCGCCATCGGCTACATCTTCTCTGCACATAAAGGTAACGAGGACCGGACCGTAAGCGATTGCATCGCGAACTACCCGGAACTCCAGCCGATTGTCGCTGACTTCACCGAAAAGGCGATGTCGGCTCAACAAAATGATTTTCAGAGTTTGGTAAAAGCTGGAGCGCTCCCAAAAGAAATACTGCCGCTCCAATGTTATTCGAAGTTCTACTATCCGACAGAAGACTATTTTCCCACCAGAAATACAAAGAATTGGTTCGCATTGATCGATGTGGACGACTCGGCCGACAACAGATGTTTTGATGTGACCCTTCCAGCAACTTTCGGCATTTCTCCTGACTCCTGTGAATCAGCCGGAATCTGCGTTGATGACAGGAAATAAAGGCAGCTCGTCTACACTGGCCAAGCAGTCGTTCGATGCGGATAGAGGGTACGGCGGCAGACAGGTTAGCTGTTAAGTCGCTTCCGGCTATTGCCGGAGCGAAAAGACGCCCGCCTGCACCGCTTTGGCCCCGGTATTTGCGCCGAAATCGGCAACGGCGTGGGTAGCGACGCGGCTGAGATCGCCCTGCGGCAGATAGGTCCGCTCCGGATCACCGATCAGCACCTCGATGCCGCTTGCCTGGCAACGCCGCAAAAAGGCCGTTACCCGCACGGCTAGAAGGGGATCGTAGAACAGGTCACCGACCACGAGAACATCCGTCTCCGGCGGGGACGCCTCGATGATATTGGCGGCGATCACCGCAATAGTGACCCCGTTGATCGCCGCGTTGAGACCGATCGCGGCAATCGCATTGGCATCGATATCGACCGCTGTCACTATTGCTGCTCCGGCTTTTGCCGCCGCGATGGCGACCAACCCGGAGCCAGCGCCGAGATCGAGGACGCGTCGACCGGCAACGATTTCCGGCCGGTCGAGCAGATGGCGGGCAAGCACGGCGCCGCCGGCCCATGGATAGGCCCAGTAAGGCGGCGCGTCGGCTTGTCGACGGCCGGCAAGCCGCCAGAGCCCGCTCGCAGGCCCGGCGGTGTGGAGCAGGATCTCGGGGATCGAGGGGACCCGTGAGATCGGCAGATTGGCCCTGATGAAGGCGGCCGGATCGGGACGCGGCATGCCGGAGCGTTTCATCGTCGTCTGATCCTGCCGGTCAAGAGGTCACGCGGCGATCGAAATCAGCCGGGCTTCTTCTTCGAGAATTTGCCTTTTGGCCCAGCGCCGCCTTTGCCCTCATGCTTGCCGCCTTCAAATTTCGGCTTGTCAAATCTGGGTTTGTCGGATTTCGCGCCATCGTAGCCAGGCTTGCCTGCCTTATTGCTCCAGGGCTTGGCGTCCCGCCGTTCGCCGCCGCCATTGTCGGCTGCGGCATAGCCGCCGCTCGAACCCTTGCCGAACTTCTTTTTCGGCCGTTCGTCGCGGAACGCCTCGCCCGGCCGTTCGTCACGGGATGCCTTGCCGGCATAGGGTTTCGGCGACGGCGCGCGGCTGAAATCCGGCGTGCCGGCAAGCCTCGTCACGCGGATTCCGCGTTCGAGCGCCTTGTTCGGTCCGATTGCGTTCAGGAAGCTCTCGGCGCTCGCTGCCGCGATCTCCACATAGGTTTCCTCGGGCTGCATCTTGATCGCGCCGATCTCGCGCTTCGTCACGTTGCCGTTGCGGCAGAGCATCGGGATCAGCCAGCGCGGTTCGGCATTCTGCTTGCGCCCGACCGAGACGGAGAACCACACGCTCGGGCCGAAATCTTCGCGCGGTCCCTTTTGCGCCGGCTCGAAGGGGGCGGCATTGTCGCGGCGCTTACGGCTGCGATCGTCCTGAACGGTAACCTCAATGAGATCTTCCGGCGCCGAATGGTTGGTGCGGTAGAGACGCAGGAAAGCGGCCGCGAGCTTGTCGGCGCCGTGGCTCGCGAGAAGGTGCTGCACCAGCTTCTGTTCTTCCTCCTGTGGCTCGTCGCGGAAGATCGGGTCGGCGAGCAGCCGCTCGTCGTCGCGCTCGTTCACCTCCTCGGCCGACGGCGGCCGCGCCCAGGCTGCCGAAATGCCGGCATTCTCCAGCAAACGCTCGGCCTTGCGCCGCGCACTCTGCGGCACGATCATGGCACTGATGCCCTTGCGTCCGGCCCGGCCGGTACGGCCACTGCGATGCAGCAGCGTTTCCGGATTGGTCGGCAGGTCGGCATGGATGACGAGATCGAGGCCCGGCAGATCGATGCCGCGGGCGGCGACGTCGGTTGCAATGCAGACGCGGGCGCGGCCATCGCGCATCGCCTGCAGCGCATGGCTGCGCTCGTTCTGCGTCAGCTCGCCGGACAGCGCCACGACGGAGAAATTGCGGTTATTGAAGCGCGCGGTCAGATGATTGACGGCGGCGCGCGTCGAACAGAAGACGATGGCGTTGGTTGCCTCGTAATAACGCAGCACGTTGATTATGGCGTTCTCGCGGTCGCTCGGGGCAACGACAAGGGCGCGATATTCGATATCGACATGCTGCTTCTCCTCGGCCGCGGTGCTGATGCGCACGGCATCGCGCTGATAGCTCTTGGCGAGCTTGGCGATTGCCGCCGGCACCGTTGCCGAAAACATCAGCGTCCGGCGCTCGTCCGGTGCCGAGTCGAGGATGAATTCCAGGTCCTCACGGAAGCCGAGGTCGAGCATTTCGTCGGCCTCATCCAGCACGGCGGCTTTCAGTTCCGACATGTCGAGCGCGTGGCGGCGAATATGGTCGCAGAGGCGGCCGGGCGTGCCGACGACGATATGGGCGCCGCGCTCGAGCGACCGGCGCTCGCTGCGGATGTCCATGCCGCCGACACAGCTGGCAATCACCGCACCGGTCATCTCATAGAGCCAATCGAGTTCGCGCTTCACCTGCAGGGCAAGTTCGCGCGTCGGGGCGATGACGAGAGCGAGCGGCGCGCCGGCAGCGGCGAAACGCTCGCTGCCGTCGAGCAGCGTCGGCGCCAGCGCCAGCCCGAAGGCGACGGTCTTGCCGGACCCGGTCTGAGCCGAAACCAGTGCATCGGACGCGGCGAGATCAGGATCGAGCATCGCCTTCTGCACCGGGGTGAGTTCGGCGTAACCGCGCTTCTGCAACGCCTTGGCGATCGCCGGAACGACGCCGTTGAATTCTGTCATGAGTTCGATCTTTCGGAGCTTTCAGGCGCGAAATGCGCCATGGCCGGAGCCAGCCGGCGGGGTATTTGCGCCGTTCCTAGCGGCTCCCGCAGCGATTGTCAAAGCGTGCGGCTGCGCCACAGCCAGGCGTCGATATGGCTGGCGCGGCCGCGCAGCGCTGTTTCCAGCGGACCCTCTATGCTGCCGGCCGCGAGGAGCACGCTGTCCGGCCCCGCGGCGCCGACGATTTCGGCGCTGAGCGCCAGCTCGACGCCGTGGCGGGCAGCGATCTCCATCAACCGGCTGCCGACATTCACCGTATCGCCGGCTGCCGTGATCTGTTGCCGGTCACCGGTGCCAAGCCGCGAGGCGACGATCGGCCCGCAATGGGCGCCGACCTTGAAGCTGATCTTCTTTTCGGCAAACCCGGCATGAACGTCCAGCCATTGCCGCGTCCGCTCGCACAGGCTGACCGCGCAGGCGACGGCGCGGGCGGCATCGTCGTCGGCCGGCTCCGGCAGCCCGAACAGGATCATCGCCCCGTCGCCCATGAAGCTGGTGATAGCGCCGCGGTGGGCGCGCGCCTCCTCATCGACGATTTCGAAGAAGCCGCTCAGCATTTCGCTCACCTTGACCGGGCCGAGGGTTTCGCTGAGGCCGGTGAAGCCCGAGAGATCGATGAAGACGACGGCGGCGTTCTGGCGCACCGGGGCGGCAAGGAAATTCGGATGGCGCGCCAGCCATTCTCCAAGGCCGGGCGCCTCGATACGCTGCAGAAGCGCGCTCTGTTCGGCGAAATGGCGGGCGCGGCCGCGGTCGAGCCAGAGCTCGGCTGCGCCGAAGATCAGCACCGGCGGCAATGCTGCGGCGATCGGCAGGGCGGCACTCAGCCAATAGCCATGCGCAAAGGCTGCCAGATTGAGCATTGCCCAGACGACCAGCGCCAGCACGATGATGGCATAGCCGGCAGCACTGCGCCGCCAGGCGGTCAGCGAAACCAGCACGATCGCCAGCCCGACGGCCATGGCGGCATCGATCAGCCTGATCCTGTGGTCGCGCACCATGCCGTCGCCGGTGACGAGATGGGTAATCGCGGTCGACATCACCTCGACGCCCGGCATGACGGGATCGAACGGCGTCGGGAAGACGTCGCCGCCGCCGGTGACGGTCGAACCGATGACCACGATGCGGCCAGTGACCGCGTCCGCCGCCAGCTTGCCGTCAAGCGCATCGGCGGCGCTTGACGTGGCGATGCTGCCGCGCCGGCCATAGAAGGTCACCGGCAGGCGCTGGCCAATATCCGTGGGAATGCGCAATGCTCCGAGCATGATCGCATCGCGTTCGATAGTCGGGTCGACACCGAGCGCCACCGAGGCGGCTCGCAGCGGAAAAGCCGGATCCAGCCGGTCTGCGGCGCGCGAGATCAGTGGAATGAAACGCGGCGTGCCGGTCTGGTCGGTAGCGACATTGACGACCCCGACAGCAGCCGCGCCGGCAAAGCGGGGAAGCGGCAAGAGAAGCTGATCTGCCTCAGGGATGGCGGCAAGCGGATCGTCCGCCAAGTCGGTAACCCGCTGCCGGCTCTGCGCAAAGGTGGCCGCCGCCGCAATCACGCTCGGTCCCTCTCCAAGGGCAGCGGTCACCGCCGCATCGCCCTCCTCCGGTCCCGGATCGACGAGCAGGATGTCGAGAGCCAGAGCCTTCGGCTTCAAAGCGTTGATCGCATTGATGAGGCGCGCCAGTGTCGCCCGGTCAAGGGGATAGCCGTGGGCCGCCGCCGTACGGTCGTCGATCGCGACGATCGAGACGACGGGAGGCGGCGCCTTCGCTCCGACGACGATGCTGCGAATGTCGGCGAGCGAGGCCTCCATCCGGTCGAGAAGGCCGATCCCGCCATTGAGATTGAGATAGCCGAGCGCCGCGCCCCAGAGACCGGCGAGCAGCAGCGCGATCACGGTCAGCAGGCGATGGCTCATGGCATTTATTGGCCGAGGCGGGCGAGAAGGGCGGCGACACGCGGTGCGGGCCAGCGGCGCACAACCAGCGGTTCGGCTCCGTTGATAACATCGACGCCCTCGCCCGGCGACAGCACCACCGGCTCGCCGGCAGGCCGGCGGACGGCCACGCTGCCTCTGACGACGAGGACCGAGGTCTTGCCGCCCGCGACGTCGACAGCCCATCGTGTGCCGCGCACGGCAGCGATCGCCTGCGGTGTCACCACCTGGAAACCACCCGCATGCTGACTGCCGTCGACATCGACGAGGATGGCCTTACGCCGCAGCGAGGCCGAATCGGGACTGCCATCACGATTGCGGTCGGAGAGTTGGAAAGACGCGCCGGCCTCCGCCGTCACCTTGACGCCACCAGGGCAACTGAGCGTCTGGCGGGCGCCGGCATCGCGCGAGATTGCGCAGCCCGCAGATTGCGCGAGCACCGCGTCATGCGGAATGAGGCCGGCAGCGAGTCCGGCGGCAAACAGCTTGAGAAACGTCATATTCATGGAAAGCCCCCGTGACCGTGCGGAACTGCTTCTGCGAAAGCGCCCGCCAACCGTCTTCTTCCATGCGAGGCATGATAGCCGAATTCGGATATTTCCATAGGCGAAAAAAAGCGTACCGCGCATCCTCAAGTGCTGCTCTTCATATCGGGCGCCGGTCCGGTATAACGTGCCCGTGGCCGGATCAATTCGCCGCTTTCGATCTGCTCCATCGCATGCGCAAGCCAGCCGGTGCAGCGTGCAAGCGAAAAAATGATGATCGGCGCCTCTCTCGGCAGATCGAAGGCCGCTGCCATCGCGGCAAGCGCGAAATCGATATTGACCTTTTCCCCGACGATCTCCTCGCCCCTCTCCCTGACCTCGGCGAACTCAGGCGGCAGTGGAAATTGCGAAAGCAGCGCCAGCGCCCTGATATCGCCGTCCGGATAAAGCGGATGACCGAAGGCGGATAAGCGATTGCCCTGTGCAAGGGTTCGGCGGATCGCCTGCGCCGGACCGAGGGTGCAAGCCGCCTCGATCAACGCATCGACGCTCTGCCAGGCGGCGCCATGCAGCGGTCCCGTCAGCGTCGCCAGGCCGGAAAGCACGGCGGCCGACAGTGCCGCACCCGACGAGGCGGTGACTCGTGCCGCAAAGGCCGAGGCGTTGAGTTCATGATCGGCAAGCAGCACCAGCGCGCGACGCAGGCAATCGCCGGCCTCCGGCCGATGCCAGCTAGCCGCCAGCCTGCGATGCAGCGGCTGGTCCGAAGCGCCGGGCGCCAGCGCATCCGCGATCGTTGCAAGAATCCCATGCGCCTCTCGCCGGAGTACCGCCGGCGAGCGGCCAAGCGACGGCAGGTCCGATGTCACGCGCCCGGCAAGCGCCAGGAACGCGGCCTGAAGCGATGGAGGGCCATGCGCGGCCGCGGTAGCGGATGCAGGCATCTCCGCTCCATTCCAAAGCAATGCCGCCGTCTGCTCAAGCGTCGCAGTCTCGGCAAGATTGGCCACGTCCTTACCGCGATAGAAAAGGCGTCCGCCCGTGACGGTGGAGATTGTCGAGGAGAGAACGGGGTCGCCCCATCGGATTGTCTCGGCCGCGACCGTTTCGGCCTTGCGGCGGCCGGCGTGGCGATCTGCAAGCCGCCGCACGTCTGCAGCGTGATAGAGGCTGCGGCGCGGATCGGCGGGATCGGGCTTGGCGCGGATGCGCCCTCGGCTGACATTGGCGTAGAGCGTCTGCGGTTTGGTCTTCAGCGCCTGCAGCGCCTCGTGGGTGGTCAACCACGGCATCACGGCCTCACATTGATCAATTGCGTCAAGATTGACGTCAATAAGACTAGGTCGGATCATTCGAACCGTAAAGGAGAACCCACATGAAAAACGGCTTGGAAGATGTTATTGCCGCCGAAACGCAGCTGTCGGATGTCGATGGCGAAGCGGGTCGACTGATCATCCGCGGCGTATCGCTGGATCATCTGGTCGCAGACGGCACCTATGAGCGCGTCGCTGCACTGCTGCTCGACGGGTTGATGGAGCGAAGCTTCGATGAGGCGCTCTTGCGCGACTGGCTGGCACAGGCACGAACGAAGGTTTTCGCCCATATCAAAGCCGCCGACGCCCCCTTGATCGCCCTGCCACCGGTCGATGCGATGCGGGCGCTGATCGCAAGGCTGCCGGACCGTGAGGATTTCGACATCGCGCTCAGCCTTCTGGCAGCACCGGCAGTCTTCCTGCCGGCGATTCTCAGGCTGCAGCGCGGTCAAACGCCGATCGCGCCCGACGCCTCGCTGCCGCAGGCAGCCGATATCCTGCGCATGCTGACCGGACGATTGCCGACCAGGGAGCAGACGGCGGCACTCGACACCTATCTCGTGACGATATCAGACCACGGCCTCAACGCCTCGACCTTCGCATCACGCGTCATCGCCTCGACGCGGGCCGGCCTCACCTCTTCGGTTCTGGCGGCGTTGAGCGCGCTGAAGGGGCCGCTGCATGGCGGCGCACCCGGTCCCGTCCTCGACATGCTGGATGCGGTGGGAATGCCTGATAATGCCGGCACATGGCTTGCCGATGCACTCGATCGCGGCGAAAGACTGATGGGCTTCGGCCACCGCATCTACCGCGTCCGCGACCCGCGCGCCGATGCGTTGAAAGGCGCGCTGAAGCCGGTGATCGCGTCAGGCCAGGTCGACGGGGCCCGCGTCGAACTCGCCGAGGCGGTGGAAGCCGCCGCATTGGCGATCCTTAAGGCGCGCAAGCCGAACCGGCCGCTCGACGTCAATGTCGAATTTTATACCGCGCTGCTGCTCGAAGCCCTCGGCTTTCCCAGGCAGGCCTTCACCGGCGTTTTTGCAATCGGTCGTACTGTGGGATGGCTGGCCCATGCCCGCGAACAAGCGCTCGACGGCCGGCTGATCCGCCCGCGTTCCGTCTATATCGGGCCGTTGCCGGCCGCTGCCTGAAAGTAGGATGACGAATTATCCAGATCGCGCATTACAGCGCGATCTGGCGCCGCATGCGTCAGACGAGACGGCTCTGTTCGGTCGCCGCTTCGATGAAGCTTGCAAACAGCGGATGCGGGTCGAGCGGCCGGCTCTTCAGTTCCGGGTGATACTGCACGCCGATGAACCAGGGATGGTCAGGATATTCGATCGTCTCCGGCAGCACGCCATCGGGCGACATGCCGGAGAAGACGAGGCCGCAACTCTCGAGCCGATCCTTGTAGTCGATATTGACTTCGTAGCGGTGGCGATGACGCTCGGAAATATCCGTCGAGCCGTAGATCTCCGAGATCTTCGTGCCCTTCTTCAGCGCCGCCTTGTACGCGCCGAGGCGCATGGTGCCGCCGAGATCGCCGGCCGCCGTGCGCTTCTGCAGCTCGTTGCCCTTGATCCATTCCGTCATCAAGCCGACCACCGGCTCCTTCGCAGGGCCGAATTCGGTCGATGAAGCGTCAGGCACATCGGCGAGATTGCGCGCCGCCTCGATGACGGCCATCTGCATGCCAAAACAGATGCCGAAATAAGGCACCTTGCGCTCGCGGGCGAAGCGCGCTGCATGGATCTTGCCCTCGGAGCCGCGCTCGCCGAAGCCGCCGGGCACCAGGATGCCGTGCACCTTTTCGAGATAGGGCGCCGGATCTTCCTTTTCGAAGACTTCGGACTCGATCCATTCGAGCTTGACCTTGACGCGATTGGCGATGCCGCCGTGATGCAGCGCCTCGATCAGCGACTTATAGGCATCCTTGAGACCGGTATATTTGCCGACGATCGCGATCGTCACCTCGCCTTCCGGCGTACGGATGCGGTTGCAGACCTCTTCCCACTGGTCAAGACGAGGCTTTGGCGCCGGTTCGATGCCGAAGGCGGCGAGCACTTCGTCGTCGAGCCCTTCCTTGTGGTAGGCCATCGGCACGTCGTAGATGTTGGCCACATCAAGCGCCTGAATGACCGCCGACGGACGCACGTTGCAGAACAGCGAGAGCTTGCGGCGCTCCGCCTCCGGGATTTCGCGGTCGGCGCGCACCAGCAGGATATCGGGATGAATGCCGAGCGCCTGCAGCTCCTTGACCGAGTGCTGCGTCGGCTTGGTCTTCAGCTCGCCGGCCGCCGGAATGTAAGGCATCAGCGTCAGATGGACGTAGACGGCGGTGCCCCGCGGCAGGTCGTTGCCGAGCTGGCGGATCGCCTCCATGAAGGGCATTGCTTCGATATCGCCGACCGTGCCGCCGATCTCGCAGATGACGAAATCGTAGTCCTGATTGCCCTCGGTGACGAAATCCTTGATCTCGTTGGTGACGTGCGGGATGACCTGCACCGTCGCGCCGAGATAGTCGCCGCGGCGTTCCTTGTCGATGATGTTCTTGTAGATGCGGCCGGTGGTGATGTTGTCGGTCTTGGTCGCCGAACGCCCAGTGAAGCGTTCGTAGTGGCCGAGATCGAGATCGGTTTCCGCTCCATCGTCGGTGACGAAGACCTCGCCGTGCTGGGTCGGGCTCATCGTGCCCGGGTCCACGTTCAGATAGGGATCGAGCTTGCGAAGCCGGACCCGATATCCACGGGCCTGCAGCAACGCTCCGAGAGCCGCGGCCGCAATTCCTTTTCCGAGGGAGGAAACCACGCCGCCAGTGATGAATACGTATCGCGCCATGGGCTTCACCGGATACCTTTTCAAAAACGATTCCGCCAGCCCCAAAAACTCTTTTCCGGAATTTTCGGAGGGTGGCGCGGGAATCTGAACAAAAGAAAACCGGCAGACCCGAGGGCCTGCCGGCGGTTTATGTCGAAGATCGGTTTACTGTCCCGTCGGGACGCCTGAAGGCTGAGCCGGCGCCGGCGTGGCCGGAGTTGCGGGCGCTGCCGGGGCGGTCGTCGCAGGAGCGGTTGCTGCCGGCGCTGTCGTTGAAGGCGCGGTGGCCGCCGGAGCCTGTGCCGGAGCCTGCTGTGCTGGCGCAGCCGCACCGCTGCTCGGAACGCCATTGCCGGCCGGCTGGTTCGCCGGGGCCTGTGCACCGCCGCCGAGCGAATCGAGAATGCCGTTGCCCTGGCCGCTCGTCGCGGGGATGCGGTTGAGGATGTCGCTCGGACGGCCCTCGTAACGCGTCAGTATGCCGAGGCCAAGTGAGGTGAGGAAGAACAAGGTCGCAAGGATCGCGGTCGTGCGGGTCAGTGCATTGGCCGTGCCGCGGGCCGACATGAAGCCCGAACCGCCGCCGATGCCGAGGCCGCCGCCTTCCGAGCGCTGAATGAGCACGACGCCGACGAGGGCGAGCACGATCATGAGATGGATGACAATCAATACTGTCTGCATGGGTCCAGTCCTGCCCGTCTGGAGACGGACATAAATAAGAATTCTGGCGGCTCTTTACATGAGGCTCTCGCCTATTCCAAGCCCTTCTGCCGGAATAAACCGAGCTATGAACAACGCGTCAGGCGAGCAGCGCCTCATAGGCCCGGTAGATGGCGAGGAAGTCGGCGGCTTTCAAGCTCGCCCCGCCGATCAGCGCACCGTCAACATTGGCGATGCCAAGCAGCTCGCCGGCATTGGCGGGCTTGACCGAGCCGCCGTAGAGAAGGCGCATCTTGCGGCCTTCGTCGCCGAAGCGGGAGACGAGTTCCGCCCGCATGAAGGCATGCGCCTTCTCGACATCGCCCGATGTCGGCGTGACCCCGGTGCCGATCGCCCAGATCGGCTCGTAGGCGATGACCGTGTTCTCGGCGGTTGCGGCATCGGGAACCGAGGCGGAAAGCTGGCGCTTGATGACGTCTAGCTCCTGCCCGGCGCGGCGTTCGTCGGCCGTCTCGCCGATGCAGATGATCGCAGTGAGATCGGCGGCAAAAGCCGCCTCCGCCTTGGCGCGGACGAGATGATCCGTCTCGGCATGGTCGGTGCGACGCTCGGAATGGCCGACAATCACGTAGGTACCGAAACTATCGGCGATCATTTCGGCGGAAATGTCGCCGGTATGCGCACCGGATGGCTTCTGGTGGCAGTCCTGCGCGCCGATCGCCAGCGGGCTGTCGGTGCACAGCGCGGTCGCCACGTAGAGCAGCGTCGTCGGCGGGCAGATCAGCGCCTCGACCTTGTCGGCGAGCGGCGGGCGAACACCTTCGGCGATCGCCTTGATCTGATCGAGGGAGGCACGCGTGCCGTTCATTTTCCAATTTCCCGCCACCAGCGGGCGCACGTCAGGTGTCATGCCGGCCTTCCACAAAACTTCATATCCCTGGCCGCATTATCAAAAGCTTGCGGCAAAGAAAAGCATCATGCCCCTGACGTAACGGGAATCTCTGCGATCTCGGGCATATTTCTGCCGGAAAACGCCCGTTAAGCCGCAAGAATCCAGTTCAAGACCCTGCGCCAGTCGATCATTCGGATCGGCGTTCCGTGATTGCCGGTCTGAAACAGCGTGAAGTGCGTCGGATATTTTGCCTTGCGCAGGCTCTCGAACAGCGCCTGCTGGTCGGCGGCGGCGTAGACCGGATCGCGGCTGCCATGCGCGAACCAGAGCGGCAGCTTCGCCTTGTAGAAGGCGCTTCTGGTGAAATCCGGATCGGTGACGCCGCTCATGATCAACATGCCCTTCAACCGCTTGACGCTGGCCTCGTCACGCGCGATGCCCCAGCAGACCTGACTGCCCATGGAGGCGCAGGACAGGATCACCGGCCGGCCGGGCGATTGCGCGCTGGCATAGTGTATGAGGCCTTCGATCGCGGCAACGCCGTTGCTGTCGAAGCTCCTGACCGTCGGCGAATAATAGACGCCGCCATTGCCGGCGACGAGATTCTTCAGCCGGTTGAAATTGCCGCCGAAGCTGTAATCATTGGCCCCGAGCCGGCGGTCGCCATCGCGGCCGTGGATGAAAATCACCGTGATGGCGGCATTCGCGGCCGGTCCCACCCTGGTGACATCGAGCCTGATGCCGTCGAGAGAGAGGGTTTCATCCGCCTGAGCCTTGCGGATGGCGAGAGACACATATTTCTGCTGCGCCCGCTTCTCGGGGATCTGGTCGCGGCCGTTGATATCGCGCATCTCGTCATAATCGATGACCTCGGAGGCGCCGCCGTCGCTGGTCTGCAGCACAGACTGCTTCGAGAACAGGTCGTCCTTGAAAGGCGGCAGAGTGTCGGCCGCCCGCGCCGGTCCGCCGGCGGAAAGAACGGCTGCGGATAGGAAAAAGGCCGCAATTGCTGATATAACCGTGTAATCACTTGTGGACATTCGCATGCGGATGGTTTCCTGAAGCCTGCCGCCGCTTGCCATTCCGCGCCCGGCAACGCAAATCATGTGTCAAAGCCCGCCAATCCGGCGGTGTCGCGTATCGCGGTGCTTTCTGGCAGAATCTGCCTGATTCGCAAACGTGACATGAAATGCGGTGATTTTGGGTCGGCGGCGGATGCAAGCCCAAGCCAGACCCAAGACAGGACGAAGATCTGAACGGCTCCATGGACGACAGCAACGACCTTTTTTCCGGACTGCCCCTCTCCGAAAAACGCGAGGAGGCGCAGAAACCTGCCGCGCCGAGCGAACGTCCGCCGGCGGCCGCCCCCTTGACCGCCGTGCCGTCGGCGCCGGCGCGCCCGGCACCTGTGGCCTCGAACGCGGATGACTATGGCGCCTCATCGATCCGGGTCCTGGAAGGCCTCGAACCGGTGCGCATGCGCCCGGGCATGTATATTGGCGGCACCGACGAAAAGGCGCTGCATCACCTCTTCGCCGAAGTCATCGACAACGCCATGGACGAGGCGGTTGCCGGACACGCCAATTTCATCGAAGTGCATCTCGATCTGCAGGGTTATCTGACCGTCACTGACAACGGCCGCGGCATCCCGGTCGAGAACCATCCGCAGGTGCCGGGCAAGTCGACGCTCGAAGTCATCATGACCAAGCTGCATGCCGGCGGCAAATTCGACGGCAAGGCCTACGAGACATCGGGCGGCCTGCACGGCGTCGGCGTCTCGGTGGTCAACGCCCTCTCCGACTTCCTCGAAGTCGAGGTGGCACGAAACCGCAAGCTTTACCGCCAGCACTTTTCCCGCGGCCTGCCGCAAGGTGGGCTCGAAGAACTGGGCGACGTCCACAATCGCCGCGGCACCCGCGTGCGCTTCCATCCCGACCCCCAGATCTTTGGGGACCACATGAAGTTCGAGGCCGCCCGCGTCTTTCGCATGGCGCGCTCGAAGGCCTACCTCTTCGGCGGCGTCGAGATCCGCTGGAGCTGCGAGCCTGGCGTACTGCCCGAAGGCTCCGAGGTGCCTGACAAGGCCACCTTCCACTTCCCCGGCGGCCTCAAGGACTATCTCCAGGCGACGATGGGCAAGGAATTCACCGTCACCCGCGAAATCTTCGCCGGCAAGACGGAGAAGGCCAGCGGCCACGGTTCGATGGAATGGGCGATCACCTGGTATGGCGGCGATCCGCAGGTGCATTCCTATTGCAACACCATCCCGACCCCCGAAGGCGGCACGCATGAGGCCGGCCTTCGCATCGCGCTGACCAAGGGCCTGAAGGCCTATGCCGATCTGACCCAGAACAAGCGCGCTGCCCAGATCACCACCGACGACGTGATGATCTCGGCCGTCGGCATGCTGTCGGTCTTCATCCGCGAGCCGGAATTCGTCGGCCAGACCAAGGACAAGCTTGCGACGGTCGAGGCCCAGCGCATCGTCGAGAACGCACTGCGCGACCCCTTCGACCACTATCTTGCCGACAACCCGAACGAAGCGGCCAAGCTGCTCGACTGGGTGATCGAGCGCGCCGAGGAGCGGCTGCGCCGCCGTAAGGAGAAGGAAGTCAACCGCAAGACGGCGGTGCGCAAGCTGCGCCTGCCCGGCAAGCTTGCCGACTGCTCGCAGAACACCGCCGAAGGCGCCGAACTCTTCATCGTCGAGGGCGATTCGGCAGGTGGCTCAGCCAAGCAGGCGCGCAACCGCGCCAACCAGGCGATCCTTCCGCTGCGCGGCAAGATCCTGAACGTGGCCAGCGCCGGCCGCGAGAAGTTCGGCGCCAACCAGCAGCTCGCCGATCTCATTCAGGCGCTCGGCTGCGGCACGCGCTCGAAATACCGGCAGGAAGATCTGCGCTACGAGCGCATCATCGTCATGACCGATGCCGATGTCGACGGCGCTCACATTGCCTCGCTGCTCATCACCTTCTTCTATCAGGAAATGCCGGAATTGGTGCGTGGCGGTCATCTCTTCCTCGCCGTGCCGCCGCTCTACAAGATCACCCAAGGAGCGAAATCCGCCTATGCGCGCGACGACAATCATCGCGCCGAGCTGATGCAGACGGAATTCAAGGGCAAGGCCAAGGTGGAGATCAGCCGCTTCAAAGGCCTCGGCGAAATGATGCCCGCCCAGCTCAAGGAAACCACCATGGACCCGGCCAAGCGCACCCTGCTCCGGGTGCTGATCGACGAGGTGGATTTCGAAGGCACCCGCAGCGCCGTCGACGATCTGATGGGCACCAAGCCCGAGGCCCGCTTCCGCTTCATCCAGGAGCGTGCGGCCTTCGCTGAAAACCTTGATATTTAAATACATCTCAGGCGCGCCGAACGATCTGACAGATACGCCCGGCGCGCCGCATTTTAGCATCTGCGATTTCACGGAACTGACGAAGAACCGTAACAACTCGGTCAAATAACCGGTGCATGAAGCGGACGGCGCGCGACCTCCCCCGGGGAGAAGCGCCTGCGCCGGTTCGAGCCGTTTTCAACCCTTGCCGGATTTTGCCATGACCAAGCGTTTTGCCGCGACTGCCGCTTTCGTTCTCCTGTCCAGCACCGTCACCGTCAGCGCCACCGATATCGGCGCCACTTTCATGAGCGCCTGCCCCTTCGGCGATTGCGCCGCCGGCATTTCGCTCTCCTATCTCGGCGAATTCGTCATCCCCACGGGGCAGATCGAAAACGGCGTCGAGTTCGGCGGCATCTCAGGCCTCGATTTCGATGCCGCCACCGGCCACTATATCGCCATCAGCGACGACCGTTCGGACAAGGCGCCGGCCCGCTTCTATGAACTCGACATCGACGTCGATGCATCGCGCCTCAAGGGCGTTTCCGTCGACAAGCATGTGACGCCGAAAGACAAGACCGGTGAGCTCTTCGCCGCCAAGACCGTCGACCCGGAATCGATCCGCCTCGGCAAGGACGGCATCTACTGGGGCAGCGAAGGCGATGCCAAGGTGCTGCTGCCGCCCTTCATCCGCGTCACGACGCCGGACGGTTCATTCGCGCGCGAGTTCAAACTGCCGGAGGGCTCTGCTCCGGCCATCGACAAGTCGACCGGCATCCGCGACAACCTCGCTTTCGAAGATCTCGCCGTCGCGCCCTCGGGCGACGTTTTCGTCGGCGTCGAAGCCGCCCTCTACCAGGATGGGCCGAAACCGTTGCTGACGACGGGCAGCCTGTCGCGCATCATTCGTTATGACGGCGCAACCGGCGAGCCGAAGGCTGAGTATGTCTATCCCGTCTCGCCGATCCCGCAGGCCGCCACCAAGGCCGACGGCGGCAACGACAACGGCATGTCGGAAATGATCGCCCTTGACGATCACCGCCTGCTCGCCGTCGAGCGCAGCTACGCCGAAGGCTTCGGCAATAACGTCAAGATCACGATGATGGATCTCGCCGACGCGACCGACATATCCGCCATCCCGTCACTCGCCAAGAACGACCCGCCTGTCGTCCCCGCCGGCAAGAGCCAGATCCTCGATCTCAGAGCAATTGGCCTCGTTCCCGACAATATCGAGGCGATGTCGCTCGGCAAGGCCAAGGACGGGACCGACGTCCTCATCCTCGGCTTCGACAATAATTTCTCGACCAATCAGAAGACGCAATTCTACGCCTTCAAGGTTCTCAGCCGCCCGCGGCAGTAAGACGCCGTGTCCGACGGCCGAACAGTGATGCTTTATATCAGCTTTCACGGCGCGGACCTTGAAACCGCCGGGTTCATGGCCCATAACCAGAGTACAAGAATAAGAAGAGGCGCGCGTGGGTGTGTTCGACCGTCAGAAAAGCAATCATGAGCCGCGATGGCTGGGGCCGTCGGCGCCGACGCGCACGCCGCTGATTCCCTCCATTTCGGCGGCGCGCTGGCTGCTGGTGCTGGTCGCCGCCGCCGGGGTCTATTTCTTCTACGGTTTCCTCGTGCCGGTGCTGGCGGCGCTGGTCATCGGCTTTGCCAGCTGGCCGCTCTATCGCAAGCTGCTTGCCCGCGTCGGCGGCAATACGACGGTCGCCGCGACCATCGCCATCCTGATGATCCTTACCTTCCTGGTCATCCCGATCGGGCTCGCGGTCACCTATACGACGGGCGAAGTGCGCACCTGGCTCGCCTGGGCGATCCACGCCAACCGCGCCGGCGCCTCGACACCGGATTGGATCGTTGCCTTGCCGTTTGCCGGCCCCTATCTCGATGATCTCTGGACCAAATATGTCGGCAGTCCCGGCGCTCTCGGCGAACTCATCCAGGCGATCAGCGGCGCCCACATCGGCAACATCTATCGCGCCGTGCTGGCAGCCGGCGGCGGCGCTTTCCATCTTCTCCTGACGCTGCTCTTCATGCTGATCGCCCTGTTCTTCGTCTATCGCGACGGCTTCTCCTTCTCGAAGCAGATCGACATGCTGGGCGAGCGGATCCTGCCGAACCGCTGGGAGCGCATTTCCCGCGTCGTCCCGGCAACGATCAGCTCCACCGTCATGGGCATGACGCTGATTGCCATCGGCGAAGGCATCGTGCTCGGTGTGGCTTATTGGATCGCCGGCGTGCCGTCGCCGGTAACGCTCGGCGTGCTCACGGGGGTGATGGCTCTGATACCGGGCGGTGCGCCGCTCTCCTTCACGCTGGTTTCCATCTATCTCCTGGCGAGCGGCTCGCATGTCGCCGGCGTCGGCCTTTTCGTCTGGGGCACTGTCGAGCTCTTCATCGTCGACAAGACGCTGCGGCCGAAGCTCGTCGGCGGCCCGATCAAGCTGCCCTTCCTGCCGACCTTTTTCGGCCTTGTCGGCGGCGTCAAGACGATGGGTTTTCTCGGCCTCTTCATCGGCCCGGTGCTGATGGCGCTGATCGTCGCCATCTGGCGCGAATGGATCCATGAGGCCCGCAACGCCGAGAGCAGCGAGCGGGTGCCGCAGATCGTCATCGACGAACAGGCCCCGCCGCCGTCCAAGCCGATCCCGCGCGTCGCCGAAGGCTGAACTGCCTTGGTGAAGCCTATCCCAGCCGCTTTTCCATGAACAAGCTGAGCGGATCCGGCAGATAGGTGCCGAAAGCCTCGATCTCCCGATACCCGTATTTGCGGTAGAGAGCGATCGCCTCCGGCTGATAGATACCGGTCTCGAGCCGGATCGCCGTCAGCCGCTTTTCCCTCGCGATCGCCTCCAGCGCATTCATCAGCCCGCTCGCGATCCTCAATCCCCTCGCCTGTGGGTCAACGAACATGCGCTTGATCTCCGCCGTTCCGTCGCCGGCCTCGACCAGCGCGCAGCATCCGACGATCGCCCCCTCATTGCGGGCGACGAAGAAGCTTACCGAAGGTTTCTCCAGCAAGGAGAGGTCGACCATGTGGTTGCTCTCCGCGGGATAAAGCGACGCTGCATAGGCGTCGGAAAGATCGAGAAGGCGGATGATGGCGTCCTGGCGCGGCGGCTCCTGGGCGATAGTGACGGACATGATGGTTTCCAATGTTTGCGGGAGGCGCAAATTTTTGCTGACATGACGAAGAGTTAATGCCTTCGCCTTGTTTCGGTTGGAATTGCGCCGTCTAAGGCGATCTCAGTTCAATAGCCAAGGAGGCAGAATATGCAAGCGGTGCTCATCGCAATGACCATTCTCGGTTGCGACGATTCCGTCAGCCAATGCAGCTATGTCGCAACGGTCGACAAACGCTGGGAAACCGTTGCCGCTTGCGATGCCGAAGCCGAACGCCGGCTCAAGGCCTATGCCAATGTCAGCTATCCCTCGGTGATCGCCGTGTGCGAGGCGCCGAAAGCGCTGGCCGCCGCCGAACCGCCGAAACCGGCGCCCTTGCCTGTCGCCGCGGCCGACACCACTCCTGCGGCATCCGAAGAACCAAGAGGCCTCGCCGGCTTTGCTGAAAACATCGCAGGCCAGGTCCGCGCCCATCTGCCATCCGGCCGAGACGTCAAGGAGACGCTTTCCAAGCCCGTGCATTTCGTATCCGCCAGCTATTCCTGGGTAGTGACCCGGCTGAACGACTAGGCCGCCGCAAGCGCCGCATAGACACGGGCCGATTGGCGCTGCTCGGCGACATGAAGCTTTTCCACCATGTCGAGCAGTTCTCCGGCCGCGCCGTGTGCGCCATGGTGATGGCGGAATTTTTCGAGAAGACGGCCGCCGACAGTGCCCAGCATGCTGCCTGGCGCCTTTCGCGCGGCCTCGCGCCACAGAAGCGTCGCCTCGACGAAGATTACGCTGATATCCCTCGGCAGGCCGGCGGATTCGTAGAGCGCGCGCACGGCGTGCATGCGCCCGGTTGCCAGGATCGAGCGCACCCTGCGCTCACTGCACGCTGTCAGATCCACGATTGCAGCAGCGAAGAAATCCAGCTTGCCGGCGCAGAGCGCATGCATCAGCAAGGACGGCGTCAGCCGGCCGTTGAGGCGCAGATGCTCGACGAGATCCGGTACCTCCCGCGGCGCGATATCACCGGCGATCGAAACGATGGCTGCCTCGGTCGCCTCGCGGCTGATGCGCTGGAGCCGCTGCAGGCCGATCGCCGCCTGCGCCAGCGGCAGGCCGACCAGCGCATTGCTGACATGCTGGGCGAGCAGCTGGCGGGCATCGGCCGGAAGATCGCTGCGGTCGAGCAGCAGGTTGCGGACATCGTAGCAATCGCCAAGCCGCTCAGCGATGCGTTTCAACGACTGGCCGGAGATGGCCGCGCCGTCGTTTTCGAGCAGGCAGAGCACTTCGTCTTCATCGCCGACCTCCGCGAGTGCAGCCGAGACCGGACGGGTGACATGGGCTCTGGCCGCGATCAGCATGCGGGTGGCGCCGTTGCCGCGTGCGGCGAGATCGACAAGATCGGCGTCGCTGAGAAGCGGCGAACAGGTGACGGCGTGGCAGGCAACCTCGGGCTGGTCCGCGGCAAGCGAAAGGATCAGGCTGCGCGGCGCATCAGGCGACCAGGCGATCGCCTCGGCCAGCGCAAGCCGCACACGCGGCGACGGGTCATCAAGAAGAACGGTCATCGCCATCTCGGCTGCCGCCCGCTCCTCGCCGCTCATCTCGGATTGCAGATAGGCTCGACCGAGTGCGTTCGCGGCCCGGGCCCGATCACCGGTCTTGGCCGTTTCGATCCAACGAAGGAAAGCTTCTACGATCACGCGACGCCCCAGCACTTGAACGCGATTCCTTCGCGTTTCATTCAATGCTGCGACCGTAGCGACAAAAGGTTTAAGATTGGTTCACCATATTTCTTAAGGCTTTGTATGCCTTGCGCTCAGGCTTCCGCCTTTGGTATCTGCGGCCGGAACATCTCGAAAACATCGCTGCCTTCGCTGTAATCCATGTAGCCCATGCGCGCGACAGGCCGCGCGATCGACATGTCGAGCCGGCCGTCCCTGACGATCGACTCGTCGATATGGATGCCGACCACCTCGCCGAAGACGAGGACGTTTTCGGACGGCACACCCGATAACGTCTTCGGCTCGAAGATTTCGGTGACCCTGCATTCGAGCACGGCGTAAGCCTCGACGACATAGGGGACGTCGATCAGTTCGGACTGTTTCGGCGTCAGCCTGGCGAAATCGAATTCGCTGTTGCCGTAAGGCAGCGCCGCCGAGGAGAGGTTCATCTTTTCGGCGAGATCGCGGCTGACGAAATTGCAGGTGAAGGCGCCGGTTTCCGCCGCATTGCGCTGGCTGTCCTTGCGTCCGGCGGAAGAAAACATCACCAGCTTCGGCCGGTCGGCGACGGCGTTGAAGAAGGAATAGGGCGCAAGATTGATCGAACCGTCCCTGCCCTTGCTGCCGATCCAACCGATCGGCCGCGGCGAAACGATCGCCTTGAAGGGATCATGCGCGAGGCCGTGCCGGTTGCTGTCCGTCGTGTAGAACATCAGTCCGCTCCGCCGACCCAGGTCACCGTATCGGCAAGCTCCGGCCGCGGCCGCTCGATCGCCGGGAATGTCGTCGAGCCGATATGGATGAAACCCGCCACCTTTTCCCCGGGCTCGACGCCGAGCAGCGGATAGGCGCGTTCGTCATAGGCGAACCATTCCGTCAGCCAGTTGGCGACATAGCCGCTGGCATTGGCGGCAAGAATGACATTGAAGCAAAGCGCGCCCGCCGACATCAGCTGCTCCCACTCCGGGATCTTGATATGCGGCCCCGCCTTGCTGACCACGGCGACGACGACCGGCGCGCGGGTGAAGCGGGTGCGCTCGACCTGGATCATTTCTTCGGAAAGGTCCGGCTTTGCCTCGAGCGCCAGTTTGAGAAGCTCCTTGCCGAGGCGCGCACGCTCATCTCCGCGATAGACGATGAAGCGCCAGGGAGCGATCTTGCCGTGGTCGGGAACACGCGAAGCAAGCCGCAGGATCTCTTCGATCTCGGCCTTTTCGGGGCCGGGTTCGCACATCTGGAAAGCGGGGATGGAACGGCGCACGGCGAGGTAATCGATCAACTTGATATCGGATTTCATGCGGGAGAAACTTTCATTTTTATGCTGCTGCAAAGCGTGGGTCTTGAATTTGCCATCGCGTTGGTCTTGAAGTGGCCTTTGCGATTTCAGAAGTCAATCGGTTCACGAAACAGATGTTTGGCATTTCGCCTCTTGCACGCACCGGCCTCGCCATTGCCCTGATGGTATTGATGCCTGTCGTCGGCGCCGGTGCGCAGGATGCCTTCAAGGATTTCAAACAGCTCGACTCGACGTCGAAGATGCCGAAGCTCAACGCCTTCATCGCGCCCGGCACCGCACCTGAGGGCGCCAAGCTGCGCGACGTCGCGATGGAAGCCAAGCTGACGGCCGACGGTACGCCCGTCGAGGATGGCCTTTCCTGGTATGTCTTCAGCCCGATCGCCGGAGCCGACGGCAAGCTGCCGCTGATCGCCAGCGCCAAGGGCGGACCCGCCGCCTTCCAGCTCGCTCCGGGTGATTATTTCGTCAATGTCTCCTTCGGCCGCGCCGGCGTCACCAAGAAGCTGACCGTGCCCGCTGACGGCGAGGTCGACAAGCAGGTGATGGTCCTTGATGCCGGCGGCCTGCTGCTCAACGCTGTCTCCGGCACCGATGCCCGCATCCGCCCCGACCAGTTGAGTTTCTCGATCTATTCCTCGGAAGTGCGCGACGATGGCGAGCGCGGTCTCGTCTTGGCCGATGTCTCGCCGAACACCGTCGTGCGCCTCAACGCCGGCACCTATCACATCGTTTCCGAATATGGCAGCGTCAACGCCGTCATCCGCGCCGACATCCAGGTCGAGGCCGGCAAGCTCACAGAGGCAACGATCCAGCACCGCGCCGCCCAGATGACCTTCAAGCTGGTCTCCGAAGCCGGCGGCGAGGCGATCGCCGACACGGCCTGGTCGATCCTGACGGCCGCCGGCGACAGTGTCGGCGAAAGCGTCAGCGCCTTTCCGACCATGGTTCTTGCCGAGGGCGAATATTCGGCCATCGCCCGCAACAAGGACAAGATCTATCAGCGCGATTTTACAGTGGTTGCCGGCCGGAATACCGATGTCGAGGTTCTGATGAAGGACCAGCAGCCGCAGCAGCCCGAGAGCCCGGCTGCCCGCACGGTGCAGCAGACGCCGGCCGGCACGCCGCCGCCCCCAGGTGTCCAGGCGGCTCCGGAGGAGCCTCTGCCCTCCTACGAACAGCTCGTGCCGCAGGGCGGCGGCGACGGCGCCAGCCTGGATTGATTCTGCCGGGGCACGCGTCTCCGGCGTCCCAGCAGTCAAGCCGATCGGTCGTCTGATCAGACGGGCAAAGGACGCTATGACATTTTGAATCTACGCATCGGCGATCCGCTGGGCGCGGATTTCATTCATTGGCAGGAAGATTTCGAAGTGCAGGCGGGAGGGGTATGAGCGGCTGCCCGTCGCGAAAGACATTTTCGACAGCGCCGAAGTCGGCGCTGTCGTATTCCCCCTATTTTCAGGCCGCCTTGGCTTTCTTTGCGTCGGCCTTGCGACGGATGTCGGGCGGCGTCGCCTCGAGGGTGAGGCTCTCGACGGCGGCGTCAAGCTCCATCGAAACCTGGTCCTGACTGCCGAGGCGGCGGATGTTGACCGTGCGCTCCTCGGCTTCCTTCCTGCCGCAGACGATGATGACAGGAACTTTGGTGACGGAATGCTCGCGGATCTTGTAGTTGATCTTCTCGTTGCGGAAGTCGGTTTCGACGTTGAGACCGGCCTCGCGCAGCGCCTCGGCCACTTCAAGCCCGTAGGCATCAGCCTCCGAGGTGATCGTTGCGACTACCACCTGTAGCGGCGATACCCAGAGCGGCATATGGCCGGCGAAGTTCTCGATCAGGATGCCGAGGAAGCGCTCCATCGAGCCGCAGATGGCGCGATGGATCATCACCGGCTGCGTCTTCTCGGAGTTGCTGTCGATGTAGAAGGCGCCGAAGCGTTCCGGCAGGTTGAAGTCCACCTGCGTCGTGCCGCACTGCCATTCGCGGCCGATCGCATCCTTCAGCGTATATTCGAACTTCGGACCGTAGAAGGCGCCCTCGCCCGGCAGGATGCCGGTCTTGATGCGGCCTTCGGACTGAGCCTCGATCGTCTTCAGCACCTCGGTCATGACGGCTTCGGCGCGATCCCAGAGAGCGTCGGAACCGACGCGCTTTTCCGGACGGGTGGAAAGCTTGACGACGATTTCCTTAAAGCCGAAGTCTTCATAGACCGACAGGATCAGGTCGTTGATCTTCAGGCATTCGGCCGCCATCTGCTCGTCCGTGCAGAAGATATGCGCATCGTCCTGCGTAAAGCCGCGGACGCGCATCAGGCCATGCAGCGCGCCCGAAGGCTCGTAGCGATGCACCAGCCCGAATTCCGCCAAACGGATCGGCAGCTCGCGATAGGACTTCAGGCCATGCTTGAAGATCTGCACATGCCCGGGGCAGTTCATCGGCTTCAGCGCGAAGACGCGATTATCCGCTTCCTTGTCGTCGGGATGCGTCATCGCATGCGCCGATTTTACGCCGAACATGTTTTCCTGATACCAGCCCCAGTGACCCGAGGTTTCCCAGAGCGAGGTGTCGAGCACCTGCGGTGCGTTGACTTCTTCATAATCGATGGCAAGCCGGCGGCGCATATAGGCGACGAGCGTCTGGAAGATGCGCCAGCCCTTGCCATGCCAGAAGACAACGCCCGGCCCCTCCTCCTGGAAATGGAACAGGTCCATTTCGCGGCCGAGCTTGCGATGATCGCGCTTTTCGGCTTCCGCCAGCATATGCAGGTAATTATCGAGATCGGCCTGGTCAGCCCATGCCGTGCCGTAGATACGCGATAGCATGGCATTGTTGCTGTCGCCGCGCCAATAGGCGCCGGCAACCTTCATCAGTTTGAAGGCCGTGCCGACCTGGCCGGTGGAGGCCATATGCGGGCCGCGGCAAAGGTCGAACCATTCGCCCTGATTGTAGATCTTCAGATCCTGTCCTTCGGGAATCGCATCGACGAGCTCGACCTTGTACTGTTCGCCCTTGGCGGCGAAGACTTCCTTGGCCTTTTCGCGCGACCAGATCTGCTTGGTGAACGGCGCGTTGCGGGCGATGATTTCCTTCATCTTCTTTTCGATCTTCGGCAGATCGTCGGGCGTGAAAGGTTCGTTCTTGGCGAAATCGTAATAGAAGCCGTTCTCGATGACGGGACCGATCGTCACCTGCGTGCCGGGCCAGAGCTCTTGCACGGCTTCGGCCATCACGTGCGCAGCGTCATGGCGGATGAGTTCCAGCGCGCGCGGGTCCTTGCGGGTAATGATCTCGATCTTGCCGTCGGTCACGGCATCCGAAAGATCCTGCACGGCGCCATCGAGCGCAATGGCGACGGCGCTCTTGGCGAGCGATTTGGAAATGGATTCAGCGACATCCCGGCCGGTTGCGCCAGCTGGGAAGCTGCGCACGGAACCATCGGGAAATGTCAGGGAAACGGATTGGGACATCGAAATTCTCCTTGTCCAGTCCCGCCAACGAATGCGGGTGGTTGAAATGGAAGCGCCTCCCTTTGTTGGATGCGCTGCCGCCTGATACTCAGATTTCGCCCGGGAGTAAAGAAGCAGCCGGCTCACATGATCATCTGAGCAAGACCGCAAACGGTGTTCCAGTTGCGCATGGTTCCGACGCCGAGCCGCTGGGTCGTCAGCGCTGAAAGCAGTTTCGATTGACTCGGTTTGCCCGCGAAATCGATCCAGAGATCGCCGCCGACGACGGCGATGCGTTGCCCTTCCGCCATCAGCGGTTTCAGCGCCTCCACTTTCTCAGGATCGATCGGCAGGCGCATCACCCGGACGATTACCTGATCTCCGCTGCCGTCCCGGAAGGGATTGGTGCCGCAGAGCGCCATCCAGGTGCAGTCGCTGCGCACGATGATATCGACATGTTTGCCGAACTTCTCTTCGAAACCCTCTTCCAGCGCGACCTCGAGTTCATGCGGACGTATTTGGTCGGCTTCGAAAACGAGATTGCCTGTTGAAACCAGTGTGCGCGGCTCGCGATAGCCGAGCTCTCTGGCAAGCGCGCGCAGGTCTTCCATGATCACCCGGCGGTCGGGCGAGAGCACGATGCTGTGCAGGAGGGCGACAAACATGCTCATAGCAACTCGCTCTCCTCCTCCTCGCGATCGTAGTCACCGAACAGTGACCGCGCCTCACGCATCGTCGCTGCCCTGACCTCCGAAACACAATGATGTTCGCCGGGCATCGTCACTGCGTTCACGCTCTCTTGCGTCCAAGCGCGAGATAGCGCCATGGGGTCCACCAGCGAAAATCGTTGCCGAGCGTCTCTGGCACCTGGTCGAGGCCGCTGCTGCCGCCCGGACCGCAGCGGCCGACGCGAAACAGCGTCATCCAACCGCCGGCCCATAATCCGTGACGGGCGATCGACTCGTAACCATATTCCGAGCAGGTCGGGATATGGCGGCAGGAGTTGCCGACAAAGCCGGAAAGCGTCAGCTGATAGAGACGGATAAGCCCCATGCCGAGCAGGCGGTCCGGCGTCTTGCGGAACGCTCCGGTGTAATTGCGGGAGTAGCGTGCCGATTTTTCGATCGGCCGTCTCGATGCGGCCGCACCGCCATCGTCCTCATCGTCAGCCTGCCGGACGCAGAACTCGCACATTTCGGTTACGCCTCGACAACTTCCGCCCGTTTGGCCTCGATCTGCCCGATCGCGTCGACGACCGCATCGAAGGTCAGCATCGTCGAAGCATGGCGGGCCTTGTAGTCCCGCACGGGCAGGAGATAGCGCATGTCTTCGAACCGTCCGCCGGGCCCTGCCCCGTCCGCCTTCAACATAGCGAGCATGTCCAGGCGCGCCTGCCGCAATTCGCCCGATGTCGCGCCGACGACATGGCGGGCCATGATCGAGGACGAGGCCTGGCCGAGCGCGCAGGCCTTTACGTCATGGGAAAAACCGGTCACGACATCGCCATCCATCTTCAGCCAGATCCGCACCTTGGAGCCGCAAAGCCTAGAGTGCGCCTGGGCGGTCGCATCGGCATCATCAAGTGTCCCGGTCAATGGAATATTGCCGGCGAATTCGAGGATTTTGCTGTTGTAGATGTCGTCCATGCTGGATTTCCGCTCCAAAATCGCTGCGGATCGGCCTAAATCGGGCTGTCATTGTCGTTGAAACAAAAAACACACCGTGTCATCTGAGGATACTTACATATAATGGCCGTCTTCCTATATGTATGTCGTTCCAAGGCCATGAAAATGCAATGGCCTTGTGTAAGTTTGATTGGGAAACCGTGCCGGATGGGCGCTTGAATTAGCCCTGAAAGCCCCGGAGCCTGCCAAAGGTGCATGAATTCCCGCATGGGACTGACCAGTGGCGATTCCGACAGATGGGTCCGCGATGCGGGCCAGGAGACCATTGATCATGGACGCCATCGTAAAGAACTTTCCGCAGCCGAACCGTGACTCGGAGCGCCCCTCCCAGCAGGAGGCTGAGGAAGCCGTTCGCGTTCTGTTGCGCTGGGCCGGTGACGATCCGACGCGCGAAGGCCTCATCGAGACGCCGGCCCGTGTCGCCAAAGCTTACCGCGAGCTTTTCGCCGGCTACGACATGGCGCCGGAAGATGTGCTTGGCCGAACCTTCGAGGAAGTCGCCGGTTACGACGACATGGTCCTCGTCAAGGACATTCCGTTCTACTCGCATTGCGAACACCATATGGTGCCGATCATCGGCAAGGCCCATGTCGCCTACATGCCTGATGGCCGCGTGCTCGGCCTGTCGAAGATTGCCCGTGTAGTCGAGATCTATGGCCGGCGCCTGCAGACCCAGGAAACGATGACGGCCCAGATTGCCCGGGCCATCGACGATACGCTCAATCCGCGCGGTGTTGCCGTACTGATCGAGGCCGAACATATGTGCATGGCGATGCGTGGCGTTCAGAAGCAGGGTTCGACCACCTTGACCACGACGTTTACCGGAACGTTCAAGACCGAACCGGCCGATCAGGCCCGTTTCATGAGCATGGTGCGGAGCCGCTGATACCGGCTCCCTCAGGAGGGCCGCAATGAGTCAACTGATCTTCAATCAACCATCCGAGGACAAGTCGGCGTTGGAAGACGCCGGCGATTTCACGCCGCGTTTCGACGACCGCGGCCTGATCACCGCGATCGTCACCGACGCCGGCGATGGCGAACTGCTGATGGTGGCGCATATGAATGCCCAGGCCCTGGCGCTGACCATCCAGACGGGCACGGCCCATTATTTCAGTCGGTCGCGTGGCAAGATCTGGAAAAAGGGCGAGACCTCGGGCAATCTTCAGACGGTGAAGGAAATTCGCACCGATTGCGATCAGGATGCCATCTGGCTGAAGGTCGAGGTCGCCGGCCATGACGCCACCTGTCACACCGGCCGCCGTTCCTGCTTCTATCGGACGGTGACGCTGCGCGACGGAAAGCCGATGCTCGACATCGTCGACGACGAACGTCATTTCGATCCGCAGGATGTCTACGGAAAATAGACTGAACTATACTGGTATTTGCCCCTTATTGTGCCAGAAACCGCTTCTATATACCATTTGGCAACCGATCGGGGACACTATCAAGACATACGTGTTCTGCTGGAGGGGAGAGCGCAATGCTGAACTGGAGTCTACACCGTCAAAGCGCTGAAGGCGAAGGTTCCGGTTCCGGCATGTCGACGATACTCGAGACAATTCCCTCGCCCGCGCCTGTCAACAGAGTCAAGATCGCGCTCGCGCTTGGCGGCGGCGCGGCCCGCGGCTGGGCCCATATCGGCGTACTGCGCGCACTCGACGAGGCCGGTATCGAGATCGGCATGATTGCCGGCACATCGATCGGCGCGCTGGTCGGCGGCTGCTATCTCGCCGGCAAGCTCGATGAACTCGAAACCTTCGCGCGCTCGCTGACCATGCGCCGCATCGCCAGTCTGCTGGATCTGACGATCGGCGGCAGCGGGCTGTTCGGCGGCATGCGGCTGACCAAGCGCATGCAGGAGCATCTCGAGGGCCTGAACGTCGAGGATCTGGACCGGCCATTCGTCGCAGTCGCGGCCGAGGTCAATACCGGCCACGAGGTCTGGATTGCCAATGGTTCGCTGATCACGGCGCTGCGCGCCTCCTATGCCCTGCCCGGCATCTTCGAGCCGGTCCGCAGCAATCACCGCACGCTGGTCGACGGCGCGCTGGTCAACCCGGTTCCCGTCTCCGTCTGCCGTGCCTATGAGCAGCCGCTGGTCGTCGCCGTCAATCTCAATTACGATCTCTACGGCCGCTCGGCCGTGGTCCGGCACAATGCCAGCCTCTCGCAGCAGGAAATGCAGAAACAGGAAGAGGCGCCTTATGCTCGCCTCGGCATGACCGGCGTGATGGTGCAGGCTTTCAACATCATCCAGGACAGGATTGCCCGCGCCCGCCTTGCCGGCGATCCGCCCGACATTTCGCTGCAGCCGCGCCTCAGCTATATCGGCCTCTCGGAATTCCATCGGGCCGGCGAGGCGATCGAACGCGGCTACGAGGAAGCGAGAGCCAGGCTTCCCGAGATCAAGCGCATGCAGGAAGTCTACGCCAGCCCTCCGTGAAGCGCCCCGAAAGGGGCGACAGCACGTTTGAACAAACAGCCGGACCCTCAGCCGGCGATATAGGCCTTGATCTCCTCGGCTTCGCGCTCGACTTCCGCGATCCGGGATTTCACCACGTCGCCGATCGAGATGATGCCGGCAAGCTTGCCGTTGCTTTCCACCGGCACGTGGCGGAAGCGGCGGCTGGTCATCAGTTCCATCAACTCGTTGACGGTCGTCTCCTCGTGGCAGCGGTAGACCTTTGAAGTCATGAGCTGAGAGAGCGGCTGATCGAGGCCATCCTTGCCGTGCTTGGCGATGGCATGCACCAGATCGCGCTCGGTGAACATGCCCGAAATCCGGTTCTCCATGCCGACGACGACGATGGCGCCGATCTTCTTCTTGCTCAGAATGGCGGCCGCCTCGGCGACGGTGGTGTTCGGCCCGGCGGTGATGACGTCCCTGCCCTTCAGGTCGAGGATTGCTTTGACTGAACTGGTCATTCGAACCTCCTATGTCGAGCCTGTGACATGTGTCACAGGCAACCGCGGCGGTTTCTCCCCCCAATCGCGGATCGTTCGATGGTGCACCGCCCGGCTCAGGATTGCAACATATCCTTCTCCGCTCCCGCCGGTTCTGCGGGCGGCCGTGGCGCCCGGTCGAACAGCGAAAACAAAAGGAAGCCGAACACGAAGCCGCCGATATGCGCGTCCCAGGCGATCTCCTGGTCGCTGTCGCCGACGAGCGGAATGCCGGCGGCAATCAAGGCGTTGCCGACCAGCCAGAGAAGCATGAAGATGACGACGGTCCGGCTCTTCAGGGCGTCGATGATCGAAAGCCGGGCGTTGAGATGCGCCACCGGCATCGGTCGCCGATCGGCCGGAAAGGCGAATCGGCAGGCGGCCCCCATCAGCCCGGAAATGACGCCCGAGGCGCCGATCAGCAGCGATACGTCTCCCCAGTTGAGGATCGCGTGCAGGGCGGCGGAAGCGACGGCGGACAAGATCCAGAAGAACAGGAACCGCAACGTCCCGATGCGGCGCACGACCGGCGCGCCGAAGGCCATCAGCCAGAAGGCGTTGAAGACGATATGCTGGGTGCTGCCGTGCAGCAGCGAATAGGTAACGGGCGTCCAGAACAGCTCCAGCCCCTGCTGCGACAACGGAATCACGTAGCGAGCGGGGACGAAACCGAAGGTAAACAGCAGCCAGCCCACCGCATCGTCCGAGAGAACGAGCGCCTGCACCGCATAGATAAGGATGAGCAGGCAAAGGCTGAAGAGCAGCGCCGGCGGAAGGTTGAAGACCGGTACGCGCGGGGGCCGCGCCGGCGGCCGGGCCTCGGAGGGTTCCGGCGCCTTGTCTGGCTCGCCCGTCTGCTCGTTCATTTTTATCGCCTCGTTGAGGCCTCAGCCATACAGGAGCGCCTGTCAAAAAAAAAGCCGCCCGTAGTGCCGGGCGGCGTAACCCGAATTCCTGGAAAGACCCAGGATCGGCAGATCGTGCTGAACTCCGAAAGTCGAAGCGATGACTGGACATTGCCACGATAGACGTCGCGCCTCAACCGAAACCCTTTCTTAACCTTAACGGCCTGGATCTGGCATGAAATCCGCAAGGTAGAAGCTGTACGGGCAATGACTGCCCGAAAATGCTCCGGAATGGGACAGGTTGGTGTGAAATGCGTGTGCAAACGACCATCGAAATTTTTGACTATTGGAACCGTATCCGCGGCGCTGCCGATGCGCCGCTGAAATCACAGGTCGAACCCTCTGCCGTTCCCCATCTTCTGCAAAGTCTCTTCATCCTCGAGACGCGCGACGGCGGAGACATCGTTTTCCGGCTCGCCGGCACCCGCATCTGCGATTTCTTCGGACGCGACCTGCGCGGTGAACGTTTTTCGTCCCTTTGGGCGCATGGCCAGCACGCGGACATCGAACGCACGGCGATGGGCGTTATGGACCATGCCATGCCGGCCCTGTTCAACACCACCGGCTACAGCACCGTCGGTCATCAGGCCTCCTTCGAGATCATCATGATGCCGCTGCGCTCGTCGGACGGCGCCTGCGACCGGCTGCTCGGCGCGATCGCACCGACGGCGCCTGCGAGCTGGCTGGAGATCGTGCCGCTGGAATTCCTGGCGCTCGACCGCAGCCGTCTGCTGCCCGAAAAATTCAGCAAGGCCATGCCGGCCGAACTGCGCTCGATCAACGAAGTCGTCGCGGCAAAAGGCATCGGGTTCGGCCAGGCCATGCGCCGCATGGTGTCACAGCTGTTGAGTGCCGAGGCGCGTTAAGCGTCTTGTTTCAGGACAAGGCGCGCACTCGTTTTCGGCTATGTCACAACAAGGCGAAACAACCTTCTGTTAATGGATTGGAGGTAAGGATTAATCTCTCCAGTTTTTATGAAGAAGCCCTTTGATGCACTCGTTCCAGCCAGCTCAGACGCAACGACCTGCGCCGCGCCCTGAACAAGGCGTTTTCCAGCGCGTGCCGATCAATATGCAGGGCCGGCTGATGCTTGCGAATTACGAGGAGTTCGAATGCATGGTGATCGACATGTCGCCCGGCGATATGTACGTCACCTGCTCCGGCCGGCCGCGCGCCAACGAACGCGTCGTCGCCTATATCGACCATCTCGGGCGCGTCGAAGGTTACGTTCAGACGCTCGACGGCCGCGGCTTCACCATGTCGATCAATGCCACGGAGCGCAAGCGCGAGAAGCTCGCTGCCCAGCTCACCTGGCTTGCCAACAAGCACGAGCTCGGCCTGCCGGAAGATCGCCGCCACGACCGTCTGACGCCGCGTGATACGAAGACCGAACTCACGCTCGAGGATGGCACGCGCTATACCTGCCGCATCATGGACCTGTCGCTGTCGGGCGCCGCCATCGACGTCGAAATGCGTCCCTCGATCGGAACGGCCGTGCGCCTCGGCAACATGCGCGGCCGTGTCGTGCGTCATTTCGTCGAAGGCGTGGCGATCGAATTCCTATCGATCCAGTCCCGCGAAACGCTGCGGGAATTCCTTTAAAAGTTTCGTGCGAAACCTCCTGCCCTTCCCAACCTCTGCAGCGGTGCATTCTCGACGGACTTCCACCGACGACGCTTTCGAGGTCCGGCGGGCTCCCGGTCTGGTCGCGTTGAAGACGCCTGCGCCTCGCGTCAACAGACCTGCAAGCGGCAACAAATCCGGCTTTGGAACGCACGCTTGGGGTGCTGCCGCAAGTGGTTCCACCGATTAACCGCTGATATTATGGGTGGAACAAGTTGCGACAAGGATCGTCGCCAAGCAGGTTGCCTAAAATCGTGCAGTGATTTTGCGTCCGGAGCGTCACGCGCCACCCGTCTTCCCTTTGTCAGCGATGTAATGGATAAGGGGCCGCCCCGACCGAAAGTGAACCGAACCGATGGCAGCTCTCTACCCGGAAATCGAACCCTATGATCACGGCCTGCTCGATACGGGCGACGGCAACCTGATCTATTGGGAAGCCTGCGGCAACCCGATGGGGCGGCCGGCACTCGTGCTGCACGGCGGGCCGGGCTCGGGCTGTTCAACCGCGGCGCGCCGGCAGTTCGATCCGGACGCCTATCGAATCATCCTCTTCGACCAGCGCAATTGCGGCCGGAGCCTGCCGAGTGCCGCAGATCCCGAAACCGATCTCTCCCTCAATACGACCTGGCATCTCGTGGCCGATATCGAGAGTCTGCGGCTCTTTCTCGGCATCGACAGATGGCTGCTTTTCGGTAACTCCTGGGGCTCGACGCTGGCGCTCGCCTATGCCGAAACGCATCCGCAGCATGTCACAGCGATGGTCATATCGGGCGTGACCACCACGCGGCGATCGGAAATCGACTGGCTTTGCCGCGGCATGGCGCCGCTTTTTCCGGAAGAGTGGCACCGTTTCCGTCAGGGAATACAATCCGGCGCGCCAGAACTGGATGAGGACATGGCCAGCGCCTATCACCGCCTCCTCAACGCTCCGGATCCTGAAACGCGCCTCAAGGCGGCGCGTGACTGGCATGATTGGGAATCAGCCTCGATCCTGCTCGCCGGGGAAGGACTGCCGCGCTGCTGGGCCGATCCGGCTTATCTGCTGACGCGCGCCCGTATCATCACCCACTACTTCGTCAACGGCGCCTGGCTGGAGGATGGCGTGCTCTTGAAGAACGCCGCGCGGCTTGCCGGCATTCCCGGCATCCTGCTGCAGGGACGGTTCGACATCGAGGCACCGCTCGTCACCGCCTGGGAACTGGCCCGCGCTTGGCCGCAAAGCGAGCTCGTGATCCTTCCGCGCGCTTCCCATTCCACCGCAAACCCCGATATGAGCGCGGCAATCGTCGCCGCCAGCGATCGATTTCGCGATTCTTGTCAAAAATAATTTTAATGTCGGCCCCCGGAATCCGAGCGATATTCTGCTTTCGGCCCGTTCCAACCGGCAGATTCCACCGGCATCGCCACTGCAAGCATCCCGCCGCAGCGCCGCCGGCACTTATCCGGCTCAGCGAAAACTCTTAACGACGCGACGGCGGCGCAGGCTTTCCATTGGCGAAGTCCTTGTCGCGTGCACTACAATTTTAATCGATTTCGACACAAATACGCACCGAATTTTATTCGCATTCGAGCCAAGTTTTATCGGCATTTTATTCAACTAAGCATTTAATTCTATTGCGTAATTTTGCGTGAGATAAAAACGTCCGTGTCATTGTCGCCTCAACTTAGGGGAGACGGCAATGACAGCTGCGAATATCCTGAAAGGCGGCCTTCTGGCCAGTGCGATCATGATGGCAATGGCGGGCTCGGGACAGGCAACGCCCGCCAGCATGGCCCTCGCCGGCAATGCCAGCCCGCCGATCGGACACTATGAATTCTGCAAGGCCAATCCGACGGAATGCACCTATGCCGGCGGCGATGCCGGGCCGGCCGTCCTCACGGAGGATCGCTGGAAGGAAATTCTCAAGGTCAACTACACGGTCAATTCATCGATCCAGCCGGAGACGGATGAACAGATCTACGGCGTCGAGGAACGCTGGGCCTATCCCACAACCGTCGGCGATTGCGAGGACTATGCCCTGCTGAAGCGCAAGATGCTGATCGAGGACGGCTTCTCGCCATCCGACACGCTGATCACCGTCGTGCTGCAGCCGAACGGCGAAGGCCATGCCGTACTGACGGTCCGCACCGATCACGGCGATTTCATTCTCGACAACATGCGCAACAAGGTGCTGCTGTGGTCGGACACCGAATACACCTATCTGAAGCGCCAGTCCGCCAGCGATCCGGCCCGCTGGTCGAAGCTTCAGGACGGCCGCGCTGTCGCGGTCGGCAGCGTCAGGTAAACCAGCCAGCCGGCAAAGCCGGCACAGGTTTCGGCCCGGTCAGTCCCCGCATCCCGTCCCCGACCGGTGCCCAAGAGCCGTTCCCGCTGTCCCGGGAACGGCTCGCTCCTTTTTGGGACATGCGTCCATCCCGGGACAGCTGCGACCCACAATCTTAGCGAAGTATTAACCCTGCCGGTTCGATCATGGCGATGAGATTCATCATCGGCACCGGCGGCTCATGTTCTTCCTGCGGCGGACCGAAACGCAAAGAACCGCCATGAGCCAAGCCGCCCAAAGCGCACCCGACGAGCAACCGCTTCTTTCGATGAGGTTTCTTCTGCGTACGATGGCGGCGATATCAGTCCTGGCGGTCCTGACCGTCGCCATCAGCATCGCCGGCCGTTGGTTCGGCCGGCACATCTCCCTTGCCGGCAATACCGACAGCACGGCGGAAATCACGCTGACCATCGGCCGCGACACAGTGAGATTCCCCGAAAATACCATCCGCTTCCCGAGCCAGAGGCATGACGGCGCCGCCGAGCGCGTCGATCTCTACCTCGCCTGGCCCTCGATGCAGGGTTACGGCAAGGACAACCATCTGCGATTCGACGATATCGCCCAATCCTCCGGCCTCATCTTCCTGCAGATCGCTCAGAGCACCATGTCGCGCGACATGTCCGGCCGGCTGGAGCCAATCTATTCGCATTTGATCGAAGGAGCAGCCGAGCCTTTCCGGGACGGATTGACACTCCATCGACTTCGCGCCGACGCCGGTTACGGCGGAGAAGTGCTGCTCACGGCAACGGTCAAAGGCGGGCCGGACTATGTCGTGCGCTGCATATTGCCTTCAACTCCGGACAAGGCCGCGAGCGGAGATTGTCAGCGCGACATCAAGGTCGGCAAGGATCTCAGCGTCCTCTACCGCTTCTCCAGCAGCCATCTCGCCGACTGGGAACATATTGATGCCGCGATCCGCATCTTTGTGGAAGCGCGTCTTATGAACCGTTCTGTAACAAGCCCCTAAAATGCTCCCGGACAAGGAGTTAAACGGTTCATCATAAACGGATTGGTAACGCTGAATCGGTAATTTCAAAAGACGAGCTGTACGGCGGGAGTGTGCGGTTCCTGCCCAATATCTGAAATGCAAAGCGAAGAGTGGAATAGTGTCAAGGTCAGTCTCCTCCGTATCATCATCCCGGTCCGGCAGCTTTTTCGCAAAGCTCCTGGCGATCCTTTCGGTGGCTCTCACGGTCGTCCTGGTTGAATCGGTCAATGCCGACGCGGAGGCGGCCAATCCGAAATATGCGGGCATCGTCGTCGACGCCAAGACCGGCAACGTTCTCTACAGCGAGAATGCCGATCGGCTGCAATATCCTGCCTCGCTGACCAAGATGATGACCCTTTATATGACCTTCGAGGCCTTGGAGCAGGGTCGCATCCGCCTCGATACGCCGGTTCCCTTCTCCGCTCACGCGGCCGCCCAGGCGCCGACCAAGCTTGGCGTGCGCCCCGGCGGCACCATCACCGTCGAACAGGGCATCCTTGGTCTCGTCACTCTGTCGGCCAATGATGCGGCAACCGCGCTTGGCGAGATGCTCGGCGGCAGCGAAGACCGCTTCGCCGAGATGATGACCGCCAAGGCGCATGCGCTCGGCATGACGCGCACCACCTATCGCAACGCCAACGGCCTGCCGAATACGGCGCAGATGACGACGGCGCGCGACCAGGCCCGCCTCGGCATCGCCCTTCGCCAGCATTTCCCGCAATATTACGGTTATTTCTCCACCCGCGCCTTCAAGTTCGGCACCCGCACGATCCGCAGCCACAACCGGCTGGTCGGCTCCGTGCGCGGCGTCGACGGCATCAAGACCGGTTATACGCGCGCCGCCGGCTTCAACCTGGTGAGTTCGGTACAGGTCGACGGCAAGTCGATCGTCAGCGTGGTGCTCGGCGGCACTTCCGGGTCGGCTCGAGACGCTCAGATGCGCAATCTGATCGCCACCTACCTCCCGAAGGCGTCGAGCCGCGGCGGAAATTCGGCGCTGGTGGCCCAGGCAGCCCCTGCCCCTGAAATGATCGAAACGCCTGCTCCGGTTCAGCCGCAGAAGGCTCGGCAGCAGGTCGCCCCGGAACAGGTCGCAAAGACGATCACTGCGGCGCAGCCACCGGTTTCTGCCGCTGCCGCCGATCTCAGCCTGCCGCATAAGGGCCCGCTGCCGGATGCCCGTTATCAGGTAGCCGAGGCCGAAGTCGCCTATACCGAAACATCGTCGCCGAAATCCGACAATCCGCTGGTCGCCCAGGCGATGCCGTCGCCGACCAGGGTCAAGACCACGAGCTTCAAGCAGCAGGCTCCGGTCGCTGCACCGGCTGCACAGGATAACGCCGCCGTCGACCACGTCACGACCGCTTCGACCAGCGCCACCCCGGCAAGTGCTGCGCCTGCGGGATGGGTCGTCCAGGTCGGCGTCTCGCCGAGCCGGCAGATGGCCATGGACCTCCTGGAGAGCGCCAAGAGCAAGGGCGGCAAGGCGCTGGCCTCGGCAAAGCCCTTCGCCGTCGCCTACGGCGCTGGCAACGACCAGGTCTATCGCGCCCGCTTCGGTGGCTTTGACGATCAGCGCGATGCGGTCAACGCCTGCAAGGCCTTGAAGAGGGCCGGTATCAAGTGCTGGGCCGCAGCACAATGAGTTATTCGGTGCTGCCTGCGACATGGCCGGCGGCATCCGTAACGGCCGGAATCGGTGTTTGCGTTTCCGGCCATCGGTTTGAACTCGATCAGTAATGCGTACGGGGAAAACTATGGCGATCAATGAGAATGTTCCGGGAATGCCAGGCGACCGCCGCGGCGGGGCTAAAGGGCGTTCATCCCTGCATCCGCTGCACGAGGCGGCTCTGCGGCTTGCCGAAATCGGTCTGCAACGGCCGAGAGCGAAGTCTGCCAAGACCCGGGATCTCATCAATCTGCTGCTTTGCCATGGCGCCCGCGCCTGGCGCTATTCGCAGCCGGAAGCCCGCATTCATCTGCATGTGACGTCGCCGGACGGCAGTGCGCCGGTGCAATTGCGTCTGCGCTGAAATCCGCATGCCGTCGTCCGAAACCGGTATTTTGGGCGATAGAATTAGAGCAGGCCGAGATCTGTCAGCTCGCGGCGCAGCTCCGCGGGCATTTCGGCGATCCCGGCGCCCAAGCTCGTCAGATCGGCCGGCACGTCGTCTTGGGTATAGTAGCGCCATCCCTGGAATGGCCGCTTCGGCTGCACCGCGGTTTCGATGACCTCCGGGCCGAGCATCAGGCGGCAGCGTGAAATCCCTTCGTCGTCGGTGAACGTCTCGATGTCGAGCAATCTCTGCCTCGCCTGCACCTGTCCCTTGATCACCCAATAGAGCGATCCGCCGTCGAGAAGCTCTGCCATGCGTTTGGGCACCATGCGCGTCGTGTGAACCGAATGCGGTTCGAGCCCGGCGGCAATGGCGCGCAGCGAGCGCTCCGCCACCCATTCGCGCAGATCCTCGATCGAGTCGGCGCCGACACAGAGTTTGATGAGATGCAATGCCATGCCGCCGTTGAAATCCTTTTGGCGGCGGGCGTCAAGCGCCTATAGCAATTCCAGGAAAAGTGTGAAGCGGTTTTCCCAGGCAAAGCACGAAGCGTTTGCCGACAATTACGTAAAAACAAGAATTTATAGCAGTTCAGCGCTCGCGTGAAGCGCTGAGCCGCTCTAGCGAAGGAGTCCGCACGCTCAGCATTCGACGACGTTGACGGCCAGGCCGCCGGTCGAGGTTTCCTTGTATTTCTCGCTCATGTCGTGGCCGGTCTGGCGCATCGTCTCGATGCAGGCGTCGAGCGGCACGAAATGCTGGCCGTCGCCCTTAACGGCAAGCGATGCCGCCGTGACGGCCTTGACGGCGCCGAGCGCATTGCGCTCGATACAGGGAACCTGCACGAGGCCTGCGACAGGATCGCAGGTCATGCCGAGATGATGTTCGAGCGCGATCTCGGCGGCATTCTCGATCTGCTCCGGCGTGCCGCCCATTACCGCTGCCAGGCCTGCAGCCGCCATCGCCGCGGCCGAGCCGACCTCGCCCTGACAGCCGACCTCGGCGCCAGAGATCGACGCATTGTGCTTGATGATGCCGCCGATCGCGGCAGCCGTCAGCAGGTAATCGCGGATGCCGTTCTGGTCCCAGTCCTCGTGGAAATGCTCATAATAGCGGATCGTTGCCGGAATGACGCCGGCCGCGCCATTGGTCGGCGCGGTGACGACGCGCCCGCCGGCGGCATTCTCCTCGTTGACGGCCATCGCATAGACGCTGAGCCAATCATTGGCGAGCAGCGGATTGACGCGATTGCTGCGCCACTCCTCCTGCAGCTTGTCGTGGATGCGGCGGGCACGGCGCTTGACGTTGAGGCCGCCGGGCATGACACCCTCGACCTTGAGGCCGCGCTCGATGCAGGAACGCATCGCTTCCCAGATGCGGTCGAGCCCCTGATCGAGCTCCTCGCGCGAACGCTGGCTCTCCTCGTTCGCCCGCTTCATCTGCGCAATCGAAAGCCCGGAGCGCTCCGCCATCTCCAGCATCTGTTTCGCGGTCGAGAAGGGATAGGGCACGCGCACGCCGCCCGTCGCATTCTTCTTCGCCCGCATCTGTTCCAGTTCGGTGTCGGTAACGACGAAGCCGCCGCCAACCGAATAATAGATGCGCTTGAGGAGCAGCCGGTCGTCCTTGTCAAACGCCGAAAAGATCATGCCGTTGGCATGGCCTGGCAGCGGCTGTTTCTTGTCGAAGATCAGATCGGTCTTCGGCTGGAATTGGTAGGCCGGATGGCCCGCAGGCGTGATGCGGCCGGTGCGCTCCACGGTGTCGATGATACCGTCCATCCTGTCGGGATCGACACTGTCGGGCGCCTCACCCATCAGTCCGAGAATGACAGCCCTGCCCGTACCATGGCCGATCCCGGTATGGGCAAGCGAGCCATGCAGGCTGACGTTGATCGCAGCGACCTGAGCACCTGACGGGCGCGGCCATTCGCTCGACAGGATCAGGTCGAGAAAACGGTTGGCGGCCGACATCGGACCCATCGTGTGTGAGCTCGACGGTCCGACACCGATCTTGAACACGTCGAATACCGAAAGAAACATGGATGCGCCTTCTGAACCGCTGGAATGCAAATTTAAACGCCGCCGGCTTCGGATCCAAGCGGCGAACCGACATCGCCTGGAGTCGGTGCGACATTTCACACTAGCGCAGAGCCCTGAAAATCGGAATCGCTTTTCATGGCTATATCGCCATGTGTGTCCCCTTATGGACGCGCAGCGGTCTAAATCCATGTGAGCCGGGCTTACCGGTCATTGCAGCATCTCAGCGCATATGTAAGGTGGCCGCAATCATGCGGAGACTGAATCATTGATGACGACGGCGGATTATATCGCTCTGACCTTCTTTGCCTGTGTCTGGATGGGTTACTCCTGGCTGCTGAAGGGTCGCACCTTCTTCGGGCGCACCAGCCTGACCCATGCGATGACCGAACGGCGGCGGGAGTGGATCTATAATTCGCTGCGGCGCGACCTGAAGATGATCGATACACAGATCATGTCCGGCCTGCAGAACGGTACGGCCTTTTTCGCCTCGACCTCGATCTTTGCGCTCGGCAGTTGCTTCGCGCTGCTCGGCGCGACGGAAAAGGTCGACGCCGTCTTTGCCGACCTGCCCGTCGTCTTTCATGGCGGCCACGCCGCCTTCGAGATGAAGGTCGGCGGTCTGGCGGCGCTGTTCGGTTATGCCTTCTTCAAGTTCGGCTGGTCCTATCGGCTGTTCAACTATTGCACCATCCTTTTCGGCGCCATCCCGATGATGCGCGAAGCCGAAAGCGACGTCATCGCCGCCGAGCGGGCCGCCGAACGCGTCATCCGCATGAATGTCATCGCAGGCAGCAATTTCAACGAGGGGCTCAGGGCGATCTTCCTGTCGATCGGCTATCTCGGCTGGTTCATCAATCCTTACGTCTTCATGCTGACGACGGCGACCGTCATCTTCGTGCTGACACGGCGGCAGTTCTTCTCGCAGGCGCGGCTGGCGATCATGGATGCCGGCCCGCCATCAAATCCACACCTTTCTGCTATTCGCCGCGACACGCCGTCGAACGACGGAAATGATTTGATCGGGGGACTTTGATGACAATGCCGGCAATGCGGGCCGATGCGGTGGCAAGACCGCCGCGCATCGGTCTATTGGATACGGCGCGCGGCGCCGCGCTGATCGCCATGGCGAGCTACCATTTCACCTGGGACATGGAGTTCATGGCCTATCTGGCGCCGGGCACGGCCGAGACGGGCTGGCTGAAGATCTATGCCCGGGCGATTGCCACGACCTTTCTCTTCATCGTCGGCATCAGCCTGGTGCTCTCCAGCACGCCGACGATTCGCTGGCCGTCCTACTGGAAACGCTTCGGCATGATTGCCGCGGCGGCCGCGGTCATTTCGATCGCCACTCGCGTCGCTATGCCGGACACGTGGATCTATTTCGGCATCCTGCATTGTATTGCGGTGCTCACGCTCATCGGCGTCGTTTTTGTTAGATTGCCGCTCGCCGTCACGCTCCTGGTCACAGTCGCGCTCCTTGCCGCCTGGATTCTCGATAATTTCGGCACACCGGGCCTGCTCCGCTCGTCCTTCTTCGATCCGAGATATCTCGCCTGGATCGGCCTTGCCGAAACGCCGCAACGCTCCAACGATTACGTGCCGCTGTTTCCTTGGGCTACACCGTTTTTCGTGGGCTTGAGCATCGCCTTGATCGCCATCAGAACCAGGCTGCCGCATCAGCTCGCGGCCATCGGCACAGGCTCCTGGTGGCCGGCGAAGCTTGGCCGCCACAGCCTTGCCTTCTACCTCATTCATCAGCCGGTGCTGATCGCGATCGCTTACGGACTTTCCCTTATCGTCCCGCCGCCGCAGCCGGATCCCGTCGAAACTTACCTCAGGCAATGCAACTCCGCTTGCGTCATGCAGCAAGGCGAAGCCCTCTGCCGCAGCTTTTGCCAGTGCACGCTCGACAGATTACAGGCCCAGGCGCTGCTGATACCGCTGCAGGCCGGCAAGATCGATCTGCAGAACGATGAGCGGGTCCAGACGATCGCCGGCGAATGCAGCGCCGAGGCGCAATAAGGACCGGCAACCGTCCTGTGGCAGGTCTCAGGTGGTGACGCCGATTTCAGCGAGGCGGCCGAGGCAGGCCTCTTCGATATTGTCGAGTTCCGTCAGCGTGTCGTCTATGTCCTTGCGCTTCTGGCGTAGGTCCTCACGCTTCTCGTCGACGCGTTTCATCAGAAGCTTCAGCTGGCCGAGTTCGCCCGGCGGCTCCTTGTAGACCTGGATGATCTCGCGGATCTCCGCGATGGTGAAGCCGATCCGCCGTCCGCGCAGGATTTCCCCGATGAGCCGTCGGTCCGCCGGCCGGAAGAGACGCGTGCGCCCTCGCCGCTCCGGATGGATCAGTCCCTCGTCTTCGTAGAAGCGGAGCGTGCGCGTCGAGACACCGAATTCGCGCGTCAGCTCCGTTATGCTATAATATTTGTTCACCGGCATGTGTTCCCCGTCGTCGAACCGGCAATAATATTGACTTTTACGTAATAGTCAATTTCGGGCGAACCGTCAGATGCCGAACCACCAGGTGGCGATGCCGAGAAAGGCGAAGAAGCCGGTACAGTCGGTTACCGTCGTCACGAACACCGACGAGGCAATCGCCGGGTCCGCTCCCACCTTGTCGAGCAGCAGCGGCAGCAGGATGCCGGCAAGCGCGGCCGCCATCAGATTGATGATCATCGCCGCCGCGATCACCCCGCCGAGCTGATAGTCGTGAAACCAGATGCCGGCGATCGCGCCCATGATCGTCGCAAAGACGGCGCCGTTGAGAATGCCGACGCCGGCCTCCCTGCGGATGATGCGGCCGGCATTGTAGATGTCGAGATCGCGGGTGGCGAGCGCACGCACGGTCACCGTCATCGTCTGCGTGCCGGCATTGCCGCCCATCGAGGCGACGATTGGCATCAGCACCGCAAGCGCGATCATTTTCTCGATCGAGGCGTCGAACAGGCCGATGACGCTCGCCGACAGCATTGCCGTGCCGAGATTGATCAAAAGCCAGAGGAAACGCGAGCGCGCCGTCGAGATCACGTTGTCCGACAGCTCTTCGTCGCCGACGCCGCCGAGGCGCTTGATGTCCTCGTCCGCCTCTTCGTGAATGACGTCGACGACGTCGTCGATGGTCAGCACGCCCACAAGCCGGCCGTTTTCGTCGACAACGGCAGCCGAGAGCAGGTCGTATTGTTCGAAGAGCTGGGCAGCCTCCTCCTGGTCCATCTCGGCGGGAACCGGATGATTGGTCTCCCGCATGATCTGCTCGATCTTCGTCTGCCGCTTGGTGCGCAGGATCTGATCGAGATCGACGGCGCCGAGCAGCTTGAAGGTCGGATCGATGACGAAGATCTGCGAGAAGGAATAGGGCAGATCCTCCTCGTCGCGCATGTAGTCGATCGTCTGCCCCACCGTCCAGAACGGCGGGACGGCGACGAACTCCGTCTGCATGCGGCGTCCGGCCGAGCTTTCCGGATAATCGAGCGCCCGGCGCAGCCGCACCCGCTCGGTAAACGGCATCTGGGCGAGGATGTCTTCCCGGTCCTCCTTGTCGAGGTCTTCGAGAATGTAAACGGCATCGTCCGAATCGAGTTCGCCGATGGCGGCCGCGATCTGCTCGTTCGGCATCTGGTCGACGATTTCGCGGCGAATTGCCTCGTCGACCTCGGTCAGCGCCGTCATGTCGAAATCTTCGCCAAGCAGGCGCACCAGCGCCAGGCGCTGATCCGGCTGAATCGATTCGAGCAGGTCGCCTATCTCGGATTCATGCAGGCGGGCGACATTCCCGCGCAGGAACAGCGTATCTCTATCGGCGATCGCCGCACCGACGAGCGCCAGGAAATCGCCGCGGACATTGCCGTCCTCGTCGTAGATATCCGCTTCCTCGTCATCGCGCCGGCGAATGCGGTCTTCCGTGTCGGTCGTCGTCATCTGCCGCCCTCGCACCTGGTTCGAATTTCAGCGACTGCCGCACCGCATTCGCAAATGTCGGCCGAAAACACATTGTCAACAAGCGGATAAGCGAATCCCGCGCGAGGCTCCCGCAGTCAGAATTCTTGGCCCCTGCTAGCTCAAAGCATCCTTGTCGTAAAGCGCCAACCGTGCTTCGTGATGACAATGTCTGCGGCCGGCCATAGTTTCCCTGCCGCTCAAAGAGAGGGGAGCCCGCTTCATGCCCATCCGTCCGATCCTGCGCTATCCGCATCCGGGCCTGAAGACCGTCTGCGAACCGGTGACGGCCTTCGATGCCTCGCTGGCCGCGCTGGCCGACGACCTGCTGGCGACGATGCGCTCAGCCCCCGGCGTCGGCATCACCGCCGCCCATATCGGCGTCTTCCTCCGTGTGACGGTGCTGGAGCTCGACCGGGCCGACAGTGTGCGCCTCTACGTCAATCCGCAGATTACCTGGAGGTCGCCGGAGACGATGAACCATGCCGAGGGCAGCGTTTCCATGCCCGGCGCGACCGAAGAGGTCACACGCCCACGAGCGATCCGCTTTCGCTATCAGGATGCCGGCGGCATCGTGCACGAGGAGGCCGCCGAAGGTTTCCTCGCCATCTGCGTCCAGCACGAGGTGGACCAGCTCGACGGTATCTTCTGGCTGCAGCGGCTTTCGCGGCTGAAACGCGAACGCCTCGTCAAAAAATGGGAGAAAACCCAAGGCTGACAAATTGCCCGCCACACCGAACCATTCGCCCCTGTCGGCGTTGTCCCGAGAGAAACTAGGAGCGACTATAATGGCAAGGATCGGTGACAAGACCCCGATTTCACGCGAGGCCCCCGAGCTTTCCCGTGAAGAAGATTATCGCGACCTCGAAGAACGCAATCTCGACGACGGCTGGCCCTATGCCGATGGCACCGCTGCCAGCGACCCGGCAAACCGCCCCTATGGCGAGACTGCGGCAAATTTCGACAGCGATCCCAACACCGGCTTCCGAGTCGATGGCACAGACCAAGACGGCAACGAGAACCGCCTCAAGGATTCGTTGCGCGCCGGTATGATCGACCGCGATGAAAGCGACGAGCTCGAGGCGCGGGTGAACGACGCCCTCGAAAACATTCCCGAGGTCGATATCAACAGCATCGAGGTTCACGCGGACGGTCATGTCGTCACCCTCGAAGGCTCGGTCGAGACGATCGGCATTGCCCGCAAGGTCGAGCTCGGCGCGCTTTCGGTCGACGGCGTCCACCATGTCCGCAACAAGCTGCAGCTGACCGGGGTCGACGCGCATATCCCGAACGAAGACTGATCCATGACGCCCGACAGTTATCATCGAAGGGAGGCGGCGCCGCCTCCCGTCCGGTCTTGCCTCACATTACCAAAAGTTAACAATTTCCGATTGCAGCAGGAGCAGGCAGTCTGCCGTTCATTTTGTGCGGCGGTTGCCGTAACGGAAACGTCACTTTCGTTGACAACACCGTGATTTCATTTGAACAAAAGGCAATGAAGCGATCGCTTTCCGTTCACAATATTGCCGCAATTGGCGCGCGAAATCTTATCCGCCGGGGATGGTTTATGTTGTTGAATGCAACAACAGATTGAGGAGAAGAACCATGCGCATCAGATTTGCCCTCGCCGCGTCCCTGTTTGCCGTCAGCCTTGCCGGCGCGGCCTTCGCTCAGCCGACTTATTCCGACGATTATACCAACGACAGCGATGGTTTCGCGCCCTCTAAGATGGCGCAGCCTGCCCCGGTGCACTACAGCAACAACCACAAGGCTCCGGCCTATTCCAGCGACTATACCAATGACAGCGACGGTTTCGCGCCGACGGCCATGGCAGCCCCCGCGGTCGACAAGACCGCGACCGCAAGCATCAAGCCCCTGCCCCCGTGCCACAGCATGGTCGGCCCGAGCGGCTCCCATACCAAAGGTGCCGACAGCGGCGCTTCGCGCACCGAAGCCTGCCGCGCAATGCATTGATCGGCCATAACACGCGATCGGAACGAAAGGGCCGTAGCCGGCCCTTTTTTCTGTTCAGCTGTCCCGGGCTGTAGCCGGGGACCCGCTGAGTTCCTGCGTCGCGGCACTCTCACGTATATCTGGGAAAATGAAGACATAAAAAAACCTCGTGGAACCAAAAGGTCACGAGGGTTTTTTAATAACTTGGTGCGGTCGAGAAGACTCGAACTTCCACGGGTTGCCCCACAGCGACCTCAACGCTGCGCGTCTACCAATTCCGCCACGACCGCATCGTGGTAGGTGCCGATTTGCGTCGGCGGGGCAGCATGTAGCAAAAGCATTTGGGGTGCACAAGGGCGATATGACAGTTTTTTTGAAAACCTTTCACGGCATTTGAATTGGCCGGAAAACGGGTCCATATAGGTCTCCTGCCGCCCCTATTTCGTCAGGCATTTGGGACAGGCGGCAAGGAATGGCCATGCTTCGCACCGATCTCGAATTCTCCATGCTCCCGAAACTCGGTACGCGGCCGGTGCGCTGGCGTATCGCCGATGGACTCGTTGCCTATGAGGCGGCGGTGGAGACGATGGAGCGCGAGGTGGCGGCGATCGGAGAAGGCGGCGACGAACTTGTCTGGCTCGTCGAGCATCCGCCGCTCTATACCGCCGGCACCAGTGCCAATGCGGGCGACCTCGTCCAGCCGGATCGCTTTCCGGTCTTTGCGACCGGACGTGGCGGTGAATATACCTATCACGGACCCGGCCAGCGCGTCGCCTATGTCATGCTCGACCTGAAGCGCAGGCGCCAGGACGTACGCGCCTTTGTCGCCGCTCTCGAGGAGGTCGTCATCCGCACGCTCGACATGATGAACGTGCGCGGCGAGCGGCGCGAGGATCGCGTCGGCGTCTGGGTCCGCCGCCCGGAAAAGCCGTTGCTGCCAGACGGCACGATGGCTGAAGACAAGATCGCCGCCCTCGGCATCCGGCTGCGCAAATGGGTGACCTTCCACGGCCTGTCGCTCAACGTCGATCCCGATCTCGATCATTTCAGCGGCATCGTGCCCTGCGGGATATCGGCCTATGGCGTCACCAGCCTCGTCGATCTCGGCCTTCCCGTCATGATGGCGGATGTCGACATCCGGCTGCGCGCCGCGTTCGAGACGGTTTTCGGTGAAACGGCCAATGATCTCTGACCGCCTGCGCGGTTTCACGGGCTTGATTTGCCCGGCTTTCCCGTGATTGATGGACGCCGTTCCCACGAGAATCGGCAGCCATGTCAAAGCCCCATCAAGATTCCCTGCAGGGCATGGCCATCATGTCCGGCGCCATGTTCATCCTGCCGATCATGGATGCCATCGCCAAATACATGGCATCGAATCGATGTCGCCGGGTCAGGTCACCTTCTACCGCTTCTTCTTCCAGATCGCCTGCACCCTGCCGATTCTCTTTGCCGTTTTTGGACGCAAGGCGCTTTCCGCAAGGCGGCCGTGGATGAATCTGCTGCGCGGCGTGCTGCATGGGGCGGCGAGCCTACTGTTCTTCGTCGCCGTTAAATACATGCCGCTTGCCGACGTCTTTGCCATCTATTTCGTCGAGCCCTTCATGCTGACCGCCATGTCAGCCCTGTTTCTCAGGGAGAAAGTCGGCTGGCGGCGCTGGATGGCAATCGTGGTCGGTTTCGGTGGCGCGATGATCGTCATCCAGCCGAGTTACGAGGTTTTCGGCCTGAAGGCGCTGCTGCCGGTAGCCTGCGCCTTTCTCTTCTCGCTCTATCTTTTCCTCAATCGCGCGATCGGCGAGGCCGATTCGCCGCTCACCATGCAGACGATGGCCGGCATCGGCGGAACGATCTTCATGGCGGCCGCCCTTCTCGTCGGCGGCAGCGCCGGCAATGGGGATTTCGCCATTTCCCTGCCCTCCTCCGGCCTCGGCCTTGCGCTGCTTCTCGCCCTCGGCTCGATCTCCGGATATGCGCATATGCTGGTAGTGCGAGCGTTCCGGCTTGCACCGCTGTCGCTGCTTGCCCCGTTCCAATATTTCGAGATCATCTCGGCCACCGTGCTCGGCTATGCTCTGTTCAATGATTTCCCGAATTTCTCCAAATGGATCGGCATTTTCATCATCGTCGCATCCGGCCTTTTCATCATCTGGCGAGAGCGGCTGCAGGCGCGATCGCTAAAATCTTCGTGACTCGCGCAGCAGGCGGTTAACTCCCCTTCTTGAGGGATCGTCAATTCGCGAACGGTAAAACTGTCTCCGGCTTCATGATGAAGCCTGGAGTTAAAACATGAGCGAATTCCGTCTCGCTTTTCCGGCCTGTGTCGTGGCCGGTAAGCATCGGCTGACGGCCGAAGATATCGTACTGCTGCGCAAACATGCCTTTCCGGAGGGGATCCGGACATCCCAGGATGTCGTTGCAATGTTGGCGCTCAACAATTCCTGTCCCGAAAAATGTGCCGAGTGGAACGCTTTCTTCGTGGAGCAGATCGCCGGCTTCATAGTCCATTACACTTATCCGCAGGGCTCGCTTGATGAAATCAACGTTGCCTGGATCATGCGCATGTTCACGACCGACGGCGTCGTCAACTCGGCGCTGGAGCTCGAGCTCATTCTCCACATCATGGAGATTTCGGCCGATGTGCCGGGTGAATTGAGGGCGCTTGCCCTCAACCAACTTCGTCTGGCGATCACCGACGGCATCGGCGGCTATAATCTGTCGCGCGCCGTCGACCGCAAGAACATCACACGCCAGGACGCCGATTTTGCGATGCGCATCTTCAGAAGCATCGCCGCAGGCGGCGTCATCGCCGTGTCGCCGGCCGAATATGGCGTCCTCCACCAGATCGAGCAGGCAACGCTGCCGGGCGCCAACCATCCGCACTGGGCTGGGATCATGGCCGCCGTTACGCTGCGCGATCGCGCGGAACCGCGGCGCAGCCGCTGGCTGCGCATCGTCGACGAGGAATCCGTCGCGGAAGCCGCCGTCGCCTGACATTCGGCGACGTAATCCCACGTCTCCCGCGCGCCGACCCCAAGCCGATTGTGCGTTCCGGTGTTTTATGCGTAAAACTCCGGAACGCATTTCTGGGTGGAGTCTCGATGTTCAAGAAAATCCTGATCGCGAATCGCGGCGAGATTGCCTGCCGCGTGATTAAGACCGCACGCCGCATGGGCATTTCGACCGTTGCGGTCTATTCGGACGCGGATCGGGATGCGCTGCATGTCGACATGGCCGACGAGGCCGTCCACATAGGTCCCGCCGCAGCGTCGGAAAGCTATCTGGTCGCCGACAAGATCATCGCCGCCTGCAAGGCGACCGGTGCCGAGGCGGTGCATCCCGGTTACGGATTTCTCTCCGAGCGCGCCTCTTTCTGCGCCGAGCTGGAAAAGCAGGGCATCGTCTTCATCGGCCCGAAGCCTAAGGCCATTATGGCGATGGGCGACAAAATCGAATCGAAGAAGTTCGCCAATGCGGCCGGCGTCTCCACCGTGCCCGGCCATCTCGGCATCATCGAGGATGCCGCGCATGCGGAAACGATCGCTGGCGGGATTGGCTATCCCGTCATGATCAAGGCGTCTGCCGGTGGCGGCGGCAAGGGCATGCGCATTGCCTGGAACGAAGCCGAGGTGCGCGACGGCTTCGAGCGCGCCCGCTCGGAGGCCAAGAGTTCCTTCGGCGACGATCGCGTTTTCATCGAGAAGTTCGTCGTCGAGCCGCGTCACGTCGAGATCCAGGTGCTCGCCGATGCGCATGGCAACGTCGTCTATCTCGGCGAGCGGGAATGCTCGATCCAGCGGCGGAACCAGAAGGTCGCGGAAGAGGCACCCTCACCTTTCCTCGACGAAAAGACCCGCAAGGCCATGGGCGAACAATCGGTGGCGCTGGCGAAGGCCGTCGACTACCAGAGCGCCGGCACGGTCGAATTCATCGTCGACCGCGACCGCAATTTCTATTTCCTCGAAATGAACACCCGCCTGCAGGTCGAGCATCCCGTGACCGAACTCGTCACCGGCATTGATCTCGTCGAGCAGATGATCCGCATCGCGGCGGGAGAGCCGCTTGGCTTCAGCCAGGAGGCTGTCAGGCTCGACGGCTGGGCGATCGAAAGCCGACTCTATGCCGAAGACCCATACCGCAACTTCCTGCCTTCGATCGGCCGCCTGACGCGCTACCGCCCGCCGGCGGAAGGCAGGACCGGCAATGTCGTGGTCCGCAACGATACCGGCGTCTTCGAAGGCGCCGAGATCTCGATGTATTACGACCCGATGATCGCCAAGCTTTGCACCTGGGCGCCGACGCGCAGCGAAGCGATCGAGGCCATGGGCAGGGCGCTGGACGGCTTCGTCGTCGACGGCATCGAGCACAATGTTCCCTTCCTGTCGGCGCTGATGAAACATCCACGCTGGCGCGAGGGCCGGCTTTCCACCGGCTTTATTGCCGAGGAGTATCCTGACGGCTTCGCGCCGATGAAGCCGGACCGGCAGGAGGAAGCCACGCTTGCCGCAATCGCGCTGTCTGCCTCGCTCATCGAAGCGAGCCGCCGCGAACGTTTCGCCGATCGCCTGCGCGCCGCATCGGCCACGCTGCGGGAGCATTGGGTGGTCAAAACAGAAGGCAGCTACGTCGCTGTCAGGTTGCTCGATGGCCTCGTCACCATTCCCTTCGATATGGAGATGGAGATCGAGGGCGAAAGTCGGAGTATTGTCACCGATTGGAGACCGGGTGATCCGGTCTGGAGCGGCAGGGTCGGCGACCAGGATATCACCGCGCAGATCCGTCCCGTCCTCAACGGCCTGCGCATCGACTGGCAGGGACTGTCGGTGACCGCCAAGATCTTTTCGCCGCGCCATGCGGAACTCGACAGGCTGATGCCGGTGAAGCTACCGCCGGACACCTCCAGGCTCCTGCTCTGCCCGATGCCCGGCCTCGTCGTGTCCATCGCGGTCGCCGAGGGTCAGGAGGTCAAGGCCGGTGAAACACTGGCGATCGTCGAGGCGATGAAGATGGAAAACGTCCTGCGCGCCGATCGCGATCTCGTCGTCTCGAAGATCAACGCCGCCGCCGGTGAAAGCCTGGCGGTCGACGCTGTTATCATGGAATTCGCTTGAGCCCGGCTCGCCGGCCATGTCAAGCTTGGCCGATACAAGCAGTTCGGCACCGACAAATCAGCAGGAGATAGGAAGATGGACGTTCGCGCCGCCGTAGCCGTTCAGGCCGGAAAGCCGCTTGAAGTGATGACCGTGCAGCTCGACGGGCCGAAGGCCGGCGAAGTACTGGTGGAAGTCAAGGCGACCGGCATCTGCCATACCGACGATTTCACCCTGTCGGGCGCCGATCCGGAAGGCCTGTTTCCGGCCATCCTCGGCCATGAGGGCGCCGGCATCGTCGTCGATGTCGGTCCGGGTGTGACCTCGGTCAAGAAGGGCGACCATGTCATTCCGCTTTATACGCCGGAATGCCGCGAGTGTTATTCCTGCACGTCGCGCAAGACCAATCTCTGCACCTCGATTCGATCAACCCAGGGCCAAGGCGTGATGCCGGACGGCACCTCGCGCTTCTCGATCGGCAAGGACAAGATCCATCACTATATGGGCTGCTCGACCTTTTCCAATTACACGGTGCTGCCGGAGATCGCGCTCGCCAAGATCAATCCCGACGCGCCCTTCGACAAGGTCTGCTACATCGGCTGCGGCGTCACCACAGGCATCGGCGCCGTCATCAACACCGCCAAGGTGGAGATCGGATCGACGGCGATCGTCTTCGGTCTCGGCGGCATCGGCCTGAACGTCTTGCAGGGGCTGCGCCTGGCCGGCGCCGACATGATCATCGGCGTCGATATCAACCCGGATCGCAAGGCCTGGGGCGAGAAGTTCGGCATGACGCATTTCGTCAACCCGAAAGAGGTCGGCGACGACATCGTTCCCTATCTGGTCAACATGACCAAGCGCAATGGCGACCTGATCGGCGGCGCCGACTACACCTTCGACTGCACCGGCAACACGAAGGTGATGCGCCAGGCGCTGGAAGCTTCGCATCGCGGCTGGGGCAAATCGGTCATCATCGGCGTGGCCGGCGCCGGCCAGGAAATCTCGACGCGGCCGTTCCAGCTGGTCACCGGCCGCAACTGGATGGGCACCGCCTTCGGCGGCGCGCGCGGCCGCACCGACGTGCCGAAGATCGTCGACTGGTACATGCAGGGCAAGATCCAGATTGATCCGATGATCACCCACACCATGCCGCTCGAAGACATCAACAAGGGCTTCGACCTGATGCACAAGGGCGAAAGCATCCGCGGCGTGGTGATCTATTGATGGCGGCAGCCAACTACCAGGTCGATCTCAGGCATTTCGATGAGCTCCCCGCGCGGGAGCTCTACGATCTCCTTCGAATGCGTGTCGATGTCTTCGTCGTCGAGCAGAACTGTCCCTATCCGGAACTCGACGGCAAGGACATCGATGCCCTGCATCTCAGACTGCTGGAGGGCGGTGACCTCCTGGCGGCGGTGCGGATACTGAAACCACATGCGCCACAGGACCCGTCAAAGATCGGCCGCGTCGTCGTCTCGCCTGCCCATCGCGGCAAACGTCTGGGCGATGCATTAATGCGCGAATCGATCACCGCCTGTGAGCGGCTTTATCCTGCCAATCCGATCGCCTTGTCGGCGCAGGCCCATCTGCGCCGCTTCTATGAATCCTTCGGCTTTGTCGGGACGTCGCAGGAATATCTGGAAGACGGCATTCCCCATATCGATATGATCAGACAGCCGGCCACCCAATCGGCATGAGGATATCGCCATGATCTATGTCGACGCCGATGCCTGCCCGGTGAAGCCGGAAATCCTGAAGGTTGCTGAACGCCACGGCCTCGAAGTCACCTTCGTCGCCAATTCCGGCCTGCGCCCGTCCCGCGATCCGATGATCCACAACGTCATCGTTTCCAACGCCTTCGATGCCGCCGATAACTGGATCGCCGAGCGCGCCGGCGCGGGCGACGTCGTCGTTACTGCCGACGTGCCGCTCGCCGTGCGCTGCGTCGCGACCGGCGCTTTCGTCAGCGGTCCGACCGGACGTGTCTTCGACGAGAGCAATATCGGCATGGCGAGCGCCATGCGTGATCTTGGCGCGCATTTGCGCGAAACCGGCGAAAGCAAGGGCTACAACGCCGCCTTCAGCCCGAAAGACCGCTCGCGTTTCCTCGAAACCTTCGACCGCCTCTGCCGCCGCGCCAAGAACTTTTCCGCCGAGGCCGACCGCCAGTCATGATCTCCTCCGCAAGCCAGCAAGAAACGGGTGGAATGGCGGCCATGCCGATTCCTACCTTGAAGACGGCCGTTCCCTCACTGATATAAGCACGATCGCAGACGACTGCGGCGTCCTGAGGATGCAACCGTCGCGGGGACGGCCTCGCTCTTGAACAAGGAGAGGCGTATGGCCTGGTTTCTGCTATTTCTCGCTGGTCTTTTCGAATGTGGCTGGGCGATCGGCCTTAAATACACCGAGGGTTTCACGCGGCCGCTGCCGACGGCGCTGACCGTCATTTCAATGGTGGTGAGCGTCGTCCTGCTCGGCCTGGCGGTGAAGTATCTGCCGATCGGCACCGCCTACGCCGTCTGGACCGGCATCGGCACGGTCGGCGCCGTGCTCCTCGGCATTTGGCTGCTTGGTGATGGGGCAAGTGTCTCCCGCCTTGCCTGCATCGCGTTGATCGTCGCCGGTATCGCCGGCCTCAAGCTCACCGCCTGATTCCGAGATGCTGCGGGGCGCCGAAACGCCCCGCAATCAATGTCCATTTCAAGCCGTCTTCCGGTTATCGACGGCAAGAGCGCCGGGACCGGAGAAGAACAGGTAAAGGAAGACGAAGCAGAACAGGATTGCCGCGTCGCCCTGGTTGACGGCCGGGAAGAAGCTGTTCGGGGCATGCGCCATGAAATAGGCAACCGCCATTTGGCCAGCCAGCAGGAAGGCGACCGGACGCGTCAGCAGGCCGACCAGAATGAGGAGACCGCCGACAAGCTCCAGAAGAGCCGCAAAAAGCATCAATGGCGGCAGCGGGCCTGGCATCTGTGCAGCCGGGAAAGCGAACAGCTTCATGGTGCCGTGTTCGATGAACAGCAGGGCAGTCATGATTCTGAGAGCGGCCAACCCATAGGGGCGATAGGCGGAAAGACGCTCGAAAGTTGACATTAAACCTCTCCATTAAAGAAATTGCAGCCGAGCGTTAGCCCGTCCCCGGCCCTGATTGAACACACGGATCGCTGACGGCCGTTCACTTTTTCGACAGCAGGCAACACGCGGCCAGATATCAGAGCGGGATGTTGTCGTGTTTCTTCCAGGGATTGGCGAGATCCTTGTTGCGCAGCATCTTCAGTCCGCGCGCCAGCCGCCGCCGGGTCGAATGCGGCATGATCACCTCGTCGATATAACCGCGCTCAGCGGCGACGAAAGGCGACAGGAACCTGTCCTCGTACATTTTCGTGTGGGCGGCGATCTTCTCCGGATCGGCAATATCCTTGCGGAAAATGATCTCGACGGCACCCTTGGCTCCCATGACGGCGATCTGCGCCGTCGGCCAGGCATAATTCAAATCGCCGCGCAGATGCTTGGACGCCATCACGTCATAGGCACCGCCAAAGGCCTTGCGCGTGATGACCGTGAGCTTCGGCACCGTTGCCTCCGCATAGGCGAAGAGCAGCTTGGCGCCATGCTTGATCAGGCCGCCATATTCCTGCGCCGTGCCCGGCAGAAAGCCCGGCACGTCGACGAAAGTGACGATCGGAATATTGAAGCAGTCGCAGAAGCGCACGAAGCGCGCCGCCTTGCGCGAGGCGTCGCTGTCGAGCACGCCGGCCAGCACCATCGGCTGGTTGGCGACGAAACCGACGGTAGAGCCTTCGACGCGGCCGAAGCCGCAGACGATATTTTTGGCGAAGCTCTCCTGGATCTCGAAGAAATCCCCCTCGTCCGCCACCTTCCGGATCAGCTCCTTGATATCGTAAGGCTTGTTGGCGCTCGCCGGCACCAGCGTGTCGAGCGACGCATCGGTCTCGGTCACTGACTGGTAACATTCGATCTCCGGCAGCGGCGCGGTGTTCGAAAGCGGCAGGAAATCGATCAGCCGGCGCACCTGCAACAGCGCATCGACATCATTCTCATAGGCGCCGTCGGCAATCGACGAGCGCACCGTATGCACCACGGCGCCGCCGAGCTCTTCGGCCGTAACCGTCTCGTTGGTCACCGTTTTCACCACGTCGGGGCCGGTGACGAACATATAGGAGGTGTCGCGCACCATGAAGATGAAATCGGTCATGGCAGGCGAATAGACGTCGCCACCGGCGCAGGGGCCCATGATCACCGAGATCTGCGGAATGACGCCGGAGGCAAGCACATTGCGCTGGAAGACTTCGGCATAACCGCCAAGCGCGGCGACTCCTTCCTGGATGCGGGCGCCGCCTGCATCGTAGATGCCGACGATTGGCGCACGGTTCTTCAGCGCCATGTCCTGCACCTTCATGATCTTCTCCGCATGCGCTTCCGAAAGCGAGCCGCCGAAGACGGTGAAGTCCTTTGCGAAGACGAAGACCGTGCGGCCGTTGACCGTACCCCAGCCGGTGACGACGCCGTCGCCGGCGATACGGCTCTTATCCATGCCGAAATCGGTGGAGCGGTGCTCCACGAACATGTCGAACTCTTCGAAGGAGCCCTCGTCGAGGAATAGGTCGATGCGCTCGCGCGCCGTCAGCTTGCCGCGCTTGTGCTGGGCGCTGATGCGCTCCTTGCCGCCGCCGAGGCGGGCGATGCCGCGGCGGCGTTCCAGTTCCTCGAGAATTTCCTTCATGCGATCTCCTCTCGCCGCTCTCGCGGTCGATATGCGCTAGCGGCTGCGTCCGCTGAGCGAGAAAACCGAGCGAATCCGTGCAGCGACGTCGTCGGCCATGATGTCGTCGGCAAGTTTCGGGTCGGCGGCGATACTGGTCACGTCGAAGGCGCTGACGGCAATCACCGAGCCGTCGTCGACCGAAGCCGCGTCGACGCGGATTTTGGCGACGTTGCGGTCCTTTTGGAAACCGAGTCCCTTCTCAATCGAAACCACGCGGATTGTCAGCACCACCCGCGGCAGCACGGTGTCGCGCATCGTTGCATTGATCGCGGCATTGACGCGGTCGTTGATCCCGGCAAGCAGCTCGGCCGGGATGTTCGGGCCTGAGAGAACGACGGCGCTGCGCACATCATAGAGCGGCGCCTTCGGCTTGTTGGCCGAGAGGCTGACGCAGGCCGTGAGCGCGATACAGACGAGCACGGTCCGGCAAAAACACGACCTCAGCCAATTCATCGCAAATCCCGCACCACCCCGTTGGAGTCGCAGATTTCGTCATAATGTCTGGGAAGGCAATATGTTTCAGGCGCTTAGGGCGAAAAAAACGTCCGCTGCCGCCTTGAATTCGGCAAAGCGCTTGGCCCGTCGCTCCTCGGCTTCCTCGTCGCGCCCCCAATGCTCGATCGTCCAGTCCTCGTCGAGATGCGCAAGCGACCATGCCTCCTCCACCATCACCCGGCCCTCGGCCAAGGCAAGCGCCAGGATCGCCGAGCCGGTCAACGTCGTGATCGTATGAAGGGCAGCGAGCGCCATCGGACTCTGATGCCGCGCCAGCGTCACGGCGAAGGCCGCGGTCGCCTCTCGCGGCTGTTCGTGAGGCATCACCCCTTCGACGAGAATGAAACGGGCACCGAGATCGTGGGCCGCCCAGTCGATGATCGGGTCCCAACGTTCCCTCTGGCGCTCGACCAGCAGCTCCGGCCCGTCGGCGCGGTAGCAGATGAGGTCACTCGAGGAAAAGCGGAGAATGTCTTCGAAGATGGCCTGCGTATTGGTTGCCACGCCGTCGAGCGCAGTGTTGACCAGCCGGGTCACCGGCATGGTGACCGGGTCGATTTCCTCGCCCTGTCGACGCCATTCGGCGGCGACAAGCTGTGCGAGCGCCTCTGTGGGAACGGCAAGAACCTGCCGTGCCGGCGTGCGCACCGACTTGCCGTCGAGCGTGATCGCGAAACTGCCCTCGTCCTCGGCGACCGCCACGTCGGTGTAGAAACGCTTCGGCAGCGGCTTCTTCATCTGGATCTGGGCCCGACGGATGGGATCGGGATGGCTCAGTCCCTCGGACAGATCGTTCAGCAGATCGCGCATGGGCTCACCTCAGGAAAAATGGCGCAATATCTCGTTCGGATGGTAGGCGATCGCATCGGCGCCGTTGGCGATCAGCTCATCCACGCTGGCATAGCCCCAGGCAACACCGATCGCCTTGGCGCCGGCAGCCTTTGCCATCTGCATATCGTAAACCGCGTCGCCAATGACAATGGTATCGGCGGCATTCATCCCGGTTTCGTCGCAACATTCCGTCACCATGGCCGGATGCGGCTTGGAGGGGCAGTCGTCGGCGGTGCGCGCAACGACAAAATGCTTGTCGAAGCCGTGCGTCTCCATCACGAGGTTCAGCCCGCGCCGGGATTTGCCGGTCACCGCCCCGATCAGCAGATCCTCGCGGCCGCTGATCGCGTCGATCATCTCGCGGATGCCGGCAAACAGCGGCTCTCTGTGGTCGAGATCCCTACGCACAATCGTAAACAGCGATTTATAATGCGCCGTCATGTCGATGTCTTCCTGCTCGACATGCGGCCTGCCCTGCATGCGGGCGATCGCGAGATCCAGCGACAGGCCGATAATGGCCTTGGTGTCGTCAAATCGAGGCTCCGCCTTGCCGAACTTCGCGAAGGTGCGGCGCATGGTTTCATGGATCAGCCCGGCACTGTCGACCAACGTGCCGTCGCAATCAAAAAGCGCAAGTTTCATGCTTCATCGTCCAGGATGGGGGCCGAATTTTCATCGAAGCCGAGCAGGTTCCAGCTCTGCACCATATGCGGCGGCAAAGGCGCGGTGACGCGCAGCCGGCCGCCGGAGGGATGCGGGATATCGATATGGCGGGCGTGCAGATGCAGCCGCTTCTGGATACCGCCGGGAAAATCCCAGTTCGGATCATCGTCGAAATATTTGGGATCGCCGATGATCGGATGGCCGATGTGCAAGGCATGGACACGAAGCTGGTGCGTGCGCCCCGTATAGGGCTCCATCTCCAGCCAGGCGAGACGTTGCGCCGCCGTCTCGACGATGCGGTAGTAGGACACGGCATGATCGGCGCCCTCTTCGCCATGCTTGGCGATGCGCATGCGGTCGCCGTCGGCCGTCGGCTCCTTGACGAGCCAGGTCGAAATCTTGTCCTCGCGCTTGCGCGGAACGCCTTTCACCAGAGACCAATAGGTCTTCTTCGTGTCGCGCTCGCGGAAGGCGGCCGTCAGCTTCTGTGCCGCACCCCGGGTGCGGGCGATGACGAGCACCCCTGACGTGTCGCGGTCGAGGCGGTGGACGAGGCGCGGCTTCTCGCCCTTCGGACTGGTCCATGCCTCGAGCATCTGATCGATATGCCTGGCGACGCCGGAGCCGCCCTGCACGGCAAGGCCGGCCGGTTTGTTGAGGACAATCACCTTGTCGTCCTCATGCAGCACCATGCGTGACAAGAGGTGGAAATCCGTGGAATGTTTGAGATCCTTGCCGGCGATCGGCCCGGTTTTCAGCCTGGCGTCGACATCGAGCGGCGGCACGCGCACCGTCTGGCCGGGCTGCACGCGCGCATCCGATTTCACGCGTCCGCCGTCCACGCGTATCTGGCCGGAGCGCAGCAGCTTCTGCAGCGGCCCGAAGCCCAGCCCGGGAAAATGCACCTTGAACCATCGATCGAGCCGCATGCCCGCCTCGTCGAGTTCAACCTTGATATGTTCTATGCCAGCCATGAATAGTCTTTCGGAAATTGCAGCGCGGGCCAAGCCGGCGTTCTTGCCGCAGCCTTAGAGCATTTTCATGCAAAACGGAAACCGGAATCAGACCAAAGCGCGCATGATGGCGAGGCCGGCGAACACTGCCGCCATCGAAAGGCCGACGCTGGCTGCTATGTAGATGCCGCCGGCGACCGCCTCGCCGCGTTCGAAGAGCGACATGGCATCGAGCGAGAAGGACGAGAAGGTGGTGAAGCCGCCGAGAAAACCGGTGATGAGCAGCAGGCGCAGTTCCACCGATGCGTTGAACTTCCGCGCGACCAGTTCGGCGAAGACACCGATGACGAAGCAGCCGACGACATTGACGGCGAGAGTGCCCCAGGGAAAGGCCGGCCCCATGAGCCTAAGCGCCCATTGGCCGACAAAATATCTGAGGACGGAACCGATGGCGCCGCCGACGGCGACGAGGAGAGCCTGGATCATGGGCGGGATATCCGAGTTTGAGAGCGCATCCGATCGTGACGGAATAAATTCTTTTAATTCAGTAAAATGCCAGCGACTTTCTTATGCCGGCGCCAAGATCCTGTCGATATTGTGCCGGCATGACCCAGCTCCTGTCCATTTCGGCAAGCACCGCCGCCATTGCCCTGGAAACTCTGAGAATACCGCAGCGCGTCGCCACGAGCACTGCCGCCCGCGACTCGCGCCGCCTCGCTGACCGGCAGTTGAAGGCCGAAGCCACCGAAGGAGTCGACGATCCCGCCAGCATCATCCAGTCCACCGAAGTGGCACTCGACCTGATGGAGAGGGGCAATCGTCAGCCGCAGGCCGGCCTCAAGCAGGCGCTGCAGTCCTACGAAGACGTCTAGGTAATCGCCTTTCCGATGAAAAGCCCGCATTGCGGGCTTTTCCGGTTTAACCAGCCAGAGCTTACTTGCCCTGCGCCGAAAGCACCTGCAGCGCCAGATCGACCTTGCCTGTTTTCTCGAATGTCAGCGTCACCGGCACCGTGTCGCCCTGCTTGAACGGCGTCTTCACCTTCTGAAACATCAGATGCAGGTTGCCGGGCTCGAGCTTTAGGGTCTCGCCCGCGGCAATGGCGACGCCATCCTTCAGCTGGCGCATCCGCATGACATTGTCCTTCGTCGCCATCTCGTGAATCTGAACCTCGCCGGCCACCGGGGAAGACACCGATACCAGGCGATCATCCGTCTTGCCGTTGTTCTTCACCGTGAAAAAGCCGCCGCCGACCGGCTGGCCGGGCAGCATCGCCTTGGCGAAGCCGCCGGAGATTTCGAGGTCGCCAGCCTTGACCGTTTCCGGCGCCGCAGCCCCCATGGCGGACATGTCCATGCCTGGTTTGCCGGTCGTGTCCATGCCGGGCATGTTCATGCCAGCCATGTCGTCGTGATCGTGGCCGTGATCTTCGCCGGCAACGACTTTCAGCAGCGGCGCCGGGCTTTTCAGCCCATGCGCATCGCCGCCGGCCTCTGCCACCTGATCCCAGGCCGTGACTGCATCGCCGCACAGCTGCGTCACCGGAAAAGCAAGCGAGCTGCCGGCTTCGACGCCCGATACCTTCCCCTGGATGACGAAGGTATCGTAGAAATCATCAGAAAGATTGCCGTTCTTCCAGCGGATCTCGATAGCGCCCGTCTTCACCTTGTCGCCGTGATTGTCGTAGGTCTTCTGGTAGTCGCCCTTGATCACTTCGAGCTCCCAGCCGGCCTTCGGCTGCGGCTTGGCGAAGACGAAACCTTCCGGCAATTTCACCCGCACTTCCGTGGTCGCCTTGCCATCGCAGCCATGCGGCACCTGCAGCGTGGCGAGAATCGTGGTGTCCAGCGGCACCTCCTTGTCGAGAAAGCTGACATGCGCCTCGGCGCCGGCGAAGGCGGTTGCGGAAAGAAGCGCGGCAAGCGCGAAAGTCTTGATTGTTTTCATCGGATATCTCCTCGCCGGCCGCGAACTTCTTTTGGGCGAACCGGCATTCTGCGTCTTAGGTTGCGGAGGCAGATCAGATGAAGGAAGGAGGCGCACGCGAATTTGCCCGGCTGACGGCGCTGACACCGGCAACGGCTGCGGTCTCGATCGGGGCATTGACAAGCGAGGCGGGCTTGCGCTCGAGCCACGAACCCGCATCCGGTGTCGGCAGGATCACCGACGCAGACAGCCGACAGGCTTCGCAATTCGGCTTGAAGCCGACAGTCTTGCCTTCGACCTGCTTTACGGTGACGCAGAGCGAGGCAAAGCTGCCGTCGGGCAGCATGTAGGCCGCGGCGTCATAACCATCGGAAGCGACAGCCTGCGGCGCCTGATGGGCGAATCCGAGCAAAAGCAGACCCAAGGCGCAAAGCATGCGCAGGAAGAGCGTCGCTTTCAGTCCTGTCCGCCGCATGAAATCCCCTTCAACAGCAAGTCGCGATAGCCGTTTTTCCTGCCGAATGCAAAAGCAGATTTGCCGCAGATCGCGCCCTTCCGTGACTATGGCGACAAAAATTTGTCAGGTCACGACATTTGGCCTTGCCAAGCGCTGCGCCCGCCGGATAATTGCGGCCAACCCTGTTGGGAGAATCCGGTGCTTGTGCCACCGGTGCCGAAGGAGCAACCGCCCCGGAAACTCTCAGGCCAAAGGACCAGCAAGGGGGCAGACGGAACTCTGGAGAGAAGCGTTCTCGAAACGCTCGCCGAAGGGATAACAATCTCAGGCAAAGGGACAGAGGGGGCTCAGGAGAGAGGCGCGCAGCCGCGCCTTCAGATTTGAGCCCGCGCCTTAACAAAAGGCGCAAACCCCGGAGGCGTCGTTTGGACGATACTGCTGCCCTCAAGAAAACCCCGCTGCATGCCCTGCATCTTTCGCTCGGCGCCCGCATGGTGCCCTTTGCAGGTTATGACATGCCAGTGCAATATCCGGCGGGCGTCATGAAGGAACATCTTCATACCCGCGCCGAGGCTGGCCTCTTCGACGTCTCCCACATGGGCCAGGTCATCGTGAAGGCGAAATCGGGCAGCTATGAGGATGCCGCGCTGGCGCTCGAAAGCCTGGTGCCGGTCGATATTCTCGGGCTCCCGGCAGGCCGCCAGCGCTACGGCTTCTTTACCGACGACACTGGCGGAATCCTCGACGATCTGATGATCACCCATGTCGACGACCACCTTTTCCTCGTCGTCAACGCCGCCTGCAAGGAGGCCGATCTCGCCCATCTGCAGACCCACATCGGCGACCAGTGCGACATCACGCTCCTGAACCGCGCGCTGATCGCGCTGCAGGGACCGCGCGCGGTCGAGGTTCTCGCCGAGCTCTGGGCCGATGTCGCGGCGATGAAGTTCATGGATGTGCGCCACTGCCGGCTGCACGACGTTTCCTGCCTAGTTTCGCGCTCCGGCTATAGCGGCGAAGACGGCTTCGAAATCTCCGTCCCGGCTGACAAGGCCGAAGATGTCGCCATGCGATTGCTCGAACATCCGGACGTCCAGGCGATCGGCCTTGGCGCTCGCGACTCGCTGCGTCTGGAAGCCGGCCTCTGCCTTTATGGCAACGACATCGACACCACCACCTCGCCGGTCGAGGCAGCGCTCGAATGGGCGATGCAGAAGGCGCGGCGGGCCGGCGGCGCACGCGCCGGCGGCTTTCCGGGCTCCGGCCGCATCCTTTCCGAACTCGAAAACGGCGCCGCCCGCCGCCGGGTAGGCCTGAAGCCGGAGGGCAAGGCGCCGGTGCGCGGCCATGCCAAGCTTTACGCCGATGCCGAGGGCAAGACCGAAATCGGTGAAGTCACGTCGGGCGGGTTCGGCCCCAGCGTCGAAGGTCCTGTCGCCATGGGCTATCTGCCGGTCTCCCATGCGGCGGTGGGCACCCAGGTCTATGCCGAGGTGCGCGGTAAGTTCCTGCCCGTCGCTGTCTCCGCCCTGCCGTTCGTTACGCCGACCTACAAACGCTGAAACCCTGTTTTCCGAAAGGATTTTTCCATGCTGAAATTTACCGCTGAACATGAATGGCTCGAGCTCGACGGCGATGTCGCCACCGTCGGCATCACCACCTATGCCGTCGAACAGCTGGGCGATCTCGTCTTCGTCGAACTGCCGGAAGTCGGCAAGAGCTTTGCGAAGAACGACGATGCGGCAACCGTCGAATCCGTCAAGGCAGCCTCAGAGGTCTATTGTCCGCTCGATGGCGAGATCACCGCGGTCAACGAGGCAATCGTTGCCGATCCCTCGCTCATCAACTCCGATCCTCAAGGCGCCGGCTGGTTCTTTAAGCTCAAGCTCAAGAACCCCGCCGATGCCGACGGCCTGCTCGACGAGGCCGCCTACAAGGAGCTCACCGCGTAATGACGACGCCGACCGAATTCCAGTTCACCGACTATCAGCCCTACGATTTCGCCAATCGCCGTCACATCGGCCCTTCGCCGACCGAGATGACCGAGATGCTGAAGGTGATCGGTTATAGCAGCCTCGACGGATTGATCGACGCGACACTGCCGCCCGCCATCCGCCAGAAGGCGCCGCTCGTCTGGGGCGCGCCGATGACCGAGCGCGAGGCGCTCGACAAGCTGCGCGAGACCGCCAACAAGAACAAGGTGCTCGTTTCGCTGATCGGCCAGGGGTACTACGGCACGATCACGCCGCCGGTCATCCAGCGCAACATCCTGGAAAATCCTGCCTGGTATACGGCCTACACGCCTTACCAGCCGGAGATCAGCCAGGGGCGCCTGGAAGCGCTGCTGAACTACCAGACGATGATCTGCGACTTGACCGGCCTCGACGTCGCCAACGCTTCGCTGCTCGACGAGGCGACCGCCGCCGCCGAAGGCATGGCGATGGCCGAGCGCGTCTCCAAGTCGAAGGCGAAGGCTTTCTTCGTCGACGCCGACTGCCATCCGCAGACCATCGCCCTCATCCGCACCCGCGCCGAGCCGCTTGGCTGGCAGGTCATCGTTGGCAATCCCTTCACCGATCTCGATCCGGTCGATGTCTTCGGCGCGATTTTCCAGTATCCGGGCACGCACGGCCATGTGCATGACTTCACAGGCCTGATTGCGCGGCTGCACCAGACCGGCGCCATCGCGGTCGTCGCAGCCGATATTCTGGCGCTGACGCTGCTGAAATCGCCCGGCGAAATGGGTGCCGACATCGCCATCGGCTCCTCGCAGCGTTTCGGCGTTCCCGTCGGTTATGGCGGTCCGCATGCGGCCTATATGGCGGTCAAGGACGCCATCAAGCGTTCCATGCCCGGCCGCCTCGTCGGCGTGTCCGTCGATGCCCGCGGCAACCGCGCCTACCGCTTGTCGCTGCAGACCCGCGAACAGCATATCCGCCGCGAGAAGGCGACGTCGAACATCTGCACCGCCCAGGTGCTGCTCGCCGTCATGGCCTCGATGTACGCCGTCTTCCACGGTCCGAAGGGCATCAAGGCGATCGCCCAGCAGGTGCACCAGAAAGCCGTGCTGATGGCCAAGGGCCTGGAGAAGCTCGGCTACAAGGTCGAGCCCGAAAGCTTCTTCGACACGATCACCGTCGATGTCGGCCATATGCAGGGCCTGATCCTGCGCGCCGCCGTCGCCGAGGGCGTCAATCTGCGCAAGGTCGGCGAGACCGGGATCGGCATCAGCCTCGACGAACGCACCCGGCCCGCGACGCTCGAAGCCGTCTGGCGCGCATTCGGCGGCAATTTCACCATTGCCGATTTCGAGCCGTCCTACCGCCTGCCGAAGGACCTGCTCAGGACCAGCGATTATCTCACCCACCCGATCTTCCACATGAACCGGGCCGAAAGCGAGATGACGCGTTACATCCGCCGGCTCTCCGACCGTGACCTCGCGCTCGACCGCGCCATGATCCCGCTCGGCTCCTGCACGATGAAGCTCAATGCGACGGCGGAAATGCTGCCGATCACCTGGCCGGAATTTTCCGATATCCATCCCTTCGTGCCGACGGACCAGGCGCTCGGCTATCGCGAGATGCTTGATGATCTCACCGAAAAGCTCTGCGCCGTCACCGGCTACGACGCCTTTTCCATGCAGCCGAATTCCGGCGCGCAAGGCGAATATGCCGGCCTGCTGACGATCCGCAACTATCACATCGCCAATGGCGAAGGCCATCGCGACGTCTGCCTGATCCCGACTTCGGCGCACGGCACCAACCCTGCCTCGGCGCAGATGGCCGCCATGAAGGTTGTCGTCGTCAAGGTGCGCGAAAACGGCGACATCGACATGGAGGATTTCCGCGCCAAGGCTGAGGAACATGCTGCCAATCTCTCCTGCTGCATGATCACCTATCCCTCGACGCACGGCGTGTTCGAAGAGACGGTCAAGCAAATCTGCGAACTGGTGCATCAGCACGGCGGCCAGGTCTATCTCGACGGCGCCAACATGAACGCCATGGTCGGCCTGTCCCGCCCCGGTGACATCGGCTCCGACGTGTCGCACCTCAACCTGCACAAGACCTTCTGCATCCCGCATGGCGGCGGCGGCCCCGGCATGGGCCCGATCGGCGTCAAGGCACATCTGGCGCCGCACCTGCCGGGTCACCCCGAATCCGATGGACGGTCGGGCGCGGTTTCGGCAGCCGCCTTCGGCTCGGCCTCGATCCTGCCGATCTCCTGGAGCTACTGCCTGATGATGGGAGGCGAAGGTCTGACCCAGGCGACCAAGGTGGCGATCCTCAACGCCAACTATATCGCCGCCCGGCTGAAGGGCGCTTATGACGTGCTCTATAAATCGAAGACCGGCCGCGTCGCGCATGAATGCATCATCGACACTCGTCCCCTTGTCGACAGCGCCGGCGTGACCGTCGACGATGTCGCCAAGCGCCTGATCGACTGCGGCTTCCACGCACCGACCATGAGCTGGCCGGTATCAGGCACGCTGATGATCGAGCCGACGGAAAGCGAGACCAAGGCCGAGCTCGACCGCTTCTGCGAGGCGATGCTGGCGATCCGCGAGGAAGCCCGCGCCATCGAGGAAGGCCGGATGGACAAGACCAACAACCCGCTGAAGAACGCCCCGCACACGGTCGAAGACCTCGTCGGGGAATGGGATCGCCCCTACAGCCGTGAGCAGGCCTGCTTCCCGCCCGGCGCCTTCCGCGTCGACAAATATTGGTCCCCGGTCAACCGCGTCGACAATGTCTACGGCGACCGCAACCTCATCTGCACCTGCCCGCCGGTGGAGAGTTATGCGGAGGCTGCGGAGTAACATCCGGCGAGCCCCTTCAGCGAATTGGGAGGGGCTCAGCTCGTGACAAACCTCGTCTTTACTCCCGTGTTACTCTCGCCCTCGAGCCAGGGCTGCCCGGTTCGCCCTGCAAGAGCCAGCGAGGAACGGAGACGACGCGGCATATTCTCTTCTCCCCATCATCGGCAGGGCTGTCCGGGGAAATTGTCAGGCATAAAAGAAAGCCATTTGGTTTGGCGATGTTTTGGGTTTTGGCCGGCTTGGATTGACGGGAGGCG
>NZ_JACIFV010000025.1 GCF_014197535.1 Rhizobium aethiopicum | reverse complement strand
GAATGTTCATTCGCGGCGATCCCTCCGACTCGAGATGTGGTAGCTCCAGTCTCCTCGATCCGCTCCGAATGGACAACCTCCCGAAAGCTCACATCAGAGCCTTTCCCTCACTGGAATTCGAAGATCTGCCGGAAAACACCAGGGGCGATGATCGATAGCGGATTGATCTGCAGGTTCGGCTGGTCGAACTTGCCGGTGAGCTTGAAAGTGATGCCGATCAGGCCGCGGTCGCTGCCATTGCCGAGGATGACACCGATCAGCGGCAATTCGGCAAAGAGGCGATTAAGGCCGTAGGCCGGCATGAAGGTGCCGGTCATATCCATATTGCCCTTGCGGTCGCGCACCACGCCCTGGAAGGTCGCGCCGATCTGGTCGCCGCGCAGCACGCCGTTCTCGATACCGACCATGCCGTTGCGCGAGATGACGCGGGCAAAGCCGCGCTGGAAGCGTTGCGACGAGGTGTCGATGTCGCGTTTGACCGCCTCATTGAGGCTTCGCTGCTCGTTGCCGACAGGTGTCGAGACGATCGAATGCAGCCGCTGTTCATTGACGATCGAGAAGCGGCGCACATCGAGCGAGCCGTCCCATCCGCCTTGCGGCGAAAGCCGGATCGCCAGGTTGAGCAGGCCGCCCTGTATGTGCTGATAGAGATCGGCAAAACGCGATACCGCACCGGCATCGCCGCTGGTGATATTGATGACACCGCCGTCCTTCATCTGGCTGACAACGGCCTCGCCGCTGCCGGTGACGCCGGAAAAATTCAGCGTCTGCAGCTTGTCGCCGCGCAGTGACACCTGCGCCTGGAAATTGCCGATCTTCTCGTCGTTGAAGCCGACGACGTTTTTCAGCCTGGCGCGCACCGATACGCCGGTGTTGTCGCCGTCGCCGTCCTCGCCGCCCTCCGAGCCCGATTTCAATCGCGCGATGACCGGCCGCGCATCGGCGCTGTCGCCGGAAACGGAGACGTCGAAATTGCCCTTGCTGCGCTTGACCGACAGAGCGAAATCGTCGAGCGAGGAGAGCCTGACGCTGTCGAAATCCGCCGAGATAAGGCCTGTCTTGCCGACAACAAGCGATCCGCTGGCACCGAAGCCGTCACCCTTCAGTCGGAAATTCTTGATATCGGTATTCTCGGGCGGGCCGGACATCTCGAATTCCGCGGAGGCGGCAATGCCGCTGCCTTTCGACCAGCCGATCCAGGGCAGGTCGAGCATCGATTTGGTGAGGTCGAGCTGAACGTCTTGCCGGTCGTCGTCGATCCGCGTCAGCACCATCTTCAGGTTGCCCCTGACGATATCGGAAAGCCCGGGCATCACCTTGCTGCGCTGCTCATCGGAGAGCGTCGCCGTAATCACGCGCTGCCGCTCGACGCCCGACGACGCCTCGACCGGCTCGGTCAGATCGATATCGGCGGGAATGCCGTCGATCTCGCCCTTGGCATCGAGCGTGATCTGCTTCGGATCGCCGTTAAGCATGCCGCTGACATTGCTGATCCTGCGGCCGGAAAACGACTTGGCAAGATCGACGTCGGCGAGCTTCATGGCAGCCTTCCACTCGGCCGGCGGCGGGTTCTGCGAGGAGAGCAGTCCGAAATGCGCCTTCACATTCGCGTCGATGTGCCCCTTGAAGTCGTCAGCCGAAAAGCCGGCGCGCTGCAGCACCCGGACCGGCTTATAGGTGAGGAGTTCGCCTATGGCGTCCGCAGCACCCGATACCGCCAGATCGATATCGGCCATCAGCGGCTTGTCGTAGGCGGACGGTATGACGAACGTCCCCTGCCCGAGGCCGACGGACCGGCCGGAGGGGAAATAGGACATGCCGCTCTTGATCGAAATCGTCGCAACGGGACCGGTCAGATCGAAATGCGCCGCCGTATCGCGGACCGGCGGAATGTCGCCGGCGACGTTCATCCGCGCGCCGGCAATATCGAAGCCGATGCGGATCTGATTGGCGTCGAGCTTCAATCCTTTTCCGCCGGCTGCCTCGTCAAGCCGGCCGAAGGGAATGAAGACTGAAATCGAAGCATCGGTGACGATGCCGCCGAAGAGATTGCCATGCACCCAGGTGCGCACCTTAGGCGCCATCCAGAACGGCCAGAGCTGCTTGATCGCCGTCGTCTGCAGCTCTCTGGACTGGCCGGCGAAGCTAATTTCCGGCGATTTGTCACCGAGCCTGATGTGCAACGCCCCGTAAAGCGCGCCGAGCGGGCTGGAGACGGTCATATTGGGAAACAGGAATTCCCGGCCGGCGACCATATAGCGGCCCGTCGCCTGGATGTCGAAGGCAACTGGCTGTTCGCCGGAGCCGCTCGGAGCGGCGGTGCCGCCGCTGACGAGCAGATCGATGCCGAAGCCCTTGCCGGCTTTGGGATCGAGTTTGTCGAGATCGATCAGCGCCCCATTGAGGGGCAGCGTGGTCGCGCCGAACCGAAGATTCGATTTAGCAATCTCGACTGTCTGCTTGACGAAATCATAGGCCAGATTGATTTGCCCGCCCGACAGTTCCTGCGGATCCCCGTCGGCATAGATCAGACCGGGATCGACGTCGACCGTCGCCGCGAGCGTCGGCTCGACGCCGTCGCGTTTCCTGGTGGCCGACACCGTCAGATCGGCAAAGGCGCTGAGCCCCTGCCGTATCACGCCCTGATCGTTGCGTTTCAACGCAAACGGCGTGAGGTTCGCATGCTTGAGCGTCGCCGTCACCTTCGATACCTGGCCGTCTTCCTTCTCGGCCAGCACGTCGAGTTCCGCCACCTCGCCGTTAAGCGCAACCTCGCCTCGCAATTGCAGCGAGGATGGCCCGCCATGAGCGAACACCAGATTGTCGACGACGAGCGACAGCGGGCCGTTCGCCGTATCGGCAAGCTTGATGTCGATGCCGGAGATGCGCACGGAATTCGTCGAGCCGCGCGTCACGATGCTGTCGAACATGTCGAGTTGCTCGAAAATCGTCTCCATCGCCGCCGGCATGGCGTCGATGCGCAGATCGTCGAGCTTGACCGGGTTGCCGGAGGGCAGAAGCGCGGTGTCGAGTGCGATATCCTCCGCTTCGATGTCCGCAACGGCGATACGGCCGCGGAAAAGCTGCAGCGGATCGAGGCCCAGGCGCACCGAACCCGTCGTCGACAGGTGCTGGCCGCTCTTCTGGTCGATCATGTTGACGTTGCGCGCTTCGAGCGCCAGCCGGAAGTCGGAGGTGAAACGGATGACGGTGGAGCCGACTTCGGCACGGTAACGCGGCCCGGCCACGCCATCTAGCGCCGCCTGCGCCTGTTGCGACAGCGGCTTGTCGAACATGCCGCTTTCGATGGTGAAGACGATGGCAGCAAGGATAAGGAGAATCAGTCCGAGAAAAACTGACGTCAGCTTCGCCGTCCGGCGCATCGGCGAACGCGGCGGCGGGCAATGAACGATGATCGGATCCTCGGTCTGGGCGGACGGCAAGCGGTCCAGCGCAACGATATCCTTCTTGCGAAACGTGACCTTTTCGCCGCGGATGGCTGACATGCGCCCTCGGGCTCTCCCTTAATCGAAGAATTGAACCCGGCTATGCTGGACGGGTTACCGTCCACTATATAATTCGGGGAGAGAGAGTGTCATCCACAAACCCGGCAAAAGAAAGGTTTTCCCAATGGCGGTTCCCGGCATCGGTGCCCTGGCCCCCGACTTCAACCTCCCCCGCGATGGCGGCGGCCGTGTCTCGCTATCCGATTATCATGGCCGGCCGCTCGTCCTGTTCTTCTATCCCAAGGACGATACGACGGGCTGCACGGCCGAATCGCTGGCCTTCACTGCGCTGGCGCCGGCGTTTGAAGCAGCAGGTGCCGCCGTTATCGGCATGTCGCCCGATTCGGCCGCCTGCCATGACAAGTTCATCAGAAAGCACCGTCTTTCGGTGGCGCTCGCCTCCGATGAGGATAAGACGACGCTGCAGGCCTATGGCGTCTGGAAGGAAAAGAGCATGTACGGTCGCAACTTCATGGGCGTCGAACGCACGACTTTCCTCATCCGCCAGGACGGCACGATCGCGACAATCTGGCAGAAGGTGAAGGTACAGGGCCATGCCGAGACCGTCCTTGAGGCCGTCAGGAATCTGGCCGCGTGACCGGTGATCTCGCGATAAGCTCGCTGCGCGGCGGCGCTATCGACGCCATCCGCTCGGCCGACCTCGACCGCAAGACCGCCCTTGCGCAGGAAAGCGCCACCCGCTGGTTCGTCCGTCGGGTGTCGCTGCGCTCACCGCTCGACGCAGCCCTGCCGGAGAGGCCCGGTCGCCCTGAGAAACCGGTGCTGACGCCGCCGACCCAGGTGGAAAAGCGCTCGCTGCACACGCTGAAAGGCCGGATCGCCCTCCTCCATGCCATTGCCCATATCGAGCTCAACGCCGTCGATCTGGCGCTCGATATCGTCGCTCGATTCGCGACCGAGCCGGTGCCGAATTCCTTCTTCGACGGCTGGATGCAGGTCGCCTTCGAGGAGGCCAAGCATTTTCGCATGGTGCGCGCCCGCCTGAACGATCTCGGCGCCGATTACGGCGATCTTCCTGCCCATGACGGGCTGTGGCAAGCGGCCCATTCGACGCGCAACGACCTGACGGCGAGACTCGCCGTCGTGCCGCTCATTCTGGAAGCCCGTGGTCTCGACGTCACTCCTTCGCTGCAGGCGAAGATGCGTGAGACTGGTGATCTCGAAAGCGCAGCGGTGCTCGATGTCATCTACAACGACGAGAAAGGCCACGTCGCCGTCGGCGCCAAATGGTTCCGCTTCCTCTGCGCGCGGGAGAAGCGCGATCCGGCAAAGGCCTTTCAGGAGCTGGTGCGCGCCAATTTCCGTGGCCCGCTGAAGCCGCCTTTCAACGATCTCGCTCGCGCCGAAGCCGGGTTGACACCATCCTTCTACCGCTCATTGGCATCGATCAGCCATGCCTGAGCTGATTGATTTTCTAGCGTAAACGGCGACAACGAAAGCATTCATTAACCATAAACGTGTCTAATTTTCCGAAAGAGGCGTAGAGCATCAATCGGGAGAGCCTGCGTGAACGGCGGACATCAGCACTGGGTATTCGGCAAGCGGGCGCAGGAACATATTCTGATCCTGGCAAGCGGCGACAAGGTCCGCCACATGACGGTTCGGCCGTGGATGGCCGCCCTCGCCTTCTGCTTCCTCGGCGTCTTTTCCATCGGCTATCTCTTGGCGACCTCCTACCTCGTGCTGCGCGACGACCTGATCGGCGCCACCATGGCGCGCCAGGCCCGCATGCAGCATGACTATGAGGACCGCATCGCCGCCCTTCGCGCCCAGGTCGACCGCATCACCTCCCGTCAGCTTCTCGACCAGCAGGTGGTGGAAGATAAGGTCGACAAGCTGATGGAACAGCAGATGGCGCTCACCTCACGCCACGGCAAGCTCGACAACCTGCTCGACCGCGCCGAAAGCTCCGGGCTCACGGATAAGGACAGCGCGCCGTCTTCGCCTGCGCAATCCTATGCCCCCGCCATCAAGGATAAGCGCGCTTCGCTCGGCGAAAGCATTGAGGCGATCGAGAAACAGCTGGCAGGCGGCGCACCAGCCGACGCCACTCCCGACAATACGACCCTTGCCTACGTGCCGGCTACCGAGACGGTTGGCGATCGCGCCGACCGCATCTTCTCCAAAGTGACGCTGTCGCTGAAGGATGTCGAACAGGACCAGCGCAACCGCGTCGAGCAACTGACGAGCGATGCCGGCAATGCCGCCAGTGCCATCGAGAGCGTGCTGACCCGGTTCAAGATCCCCATGCCCGAGACCGCTGCCAAGCAGGACTGGGATGACAGCGCCGTCGGCGGCCCCTATGTCGAGCCGGAGAGCAATGACGATTTCAACAATTCGCTGATCGCTCTCGACGGCGCGCTGACACGGCTCGAAGCTGTGCGCAGCACCGCCGAATCCCTGCCCTTCCGCAACCCCGCCGTCGGCAAGGAAATGACCAGCCCCTTCGGCAACCGCCGCGACCCTTTCCTCGGCCGTTTGGCGCTGCATTCCGGAATCGACTTCCGCTTTTCGCCTGGCGAAAAGATCCGCCCGACGGCGCAGGGCAAGGTGATATCAGCCGGCTGGACAGGCGGTTACGGCAATATGGTCGAGATCGATCACGGCAACGGCATCTCGACGCGCTACGGGCATATGTCGCAGGTTCTGGTCAAGACCGGCGACACGGTCGACCGCAACGACGTCATTGGGCTTGCCGGCAGCACCGGTCGCTCGACGGGCACGCATCTGCACTATGAAGTGCGCCAGAACGGCCGTGCGGTCGATCCAGTATATTTCATGAATGCAGGCCTTAAACTCGCCACCTATATCAAGTAATACCCACCCGGTAACCAAAGGTTCACTCTGCACAGGGTGCGGCCTCTCTATTTCTTGACTTGCCGGCCATTCGGGGCTATGTCGCGCTGCATTGCGGCATGCAATCCCGCCGACTCGTTCAGAGCTCGGCCGAACCGGAACGGAAACTGTTTTCCCTTTGACGACATTCGCTGACCTTGGCTTGAGCCAAAAAGTGCTATCCGCTGTCACAGACGCGGGCTATACCATCCCCACACCTATCCAGGCGGGGGCCATCCCCTTTGCGCTCGAGCGTCGCGATATTTGCGGCATCGCGCAGACGGGCACCGGCAAAACGGCATCTTTTGTCCTGCCGATGCTGTCGCTTCTTGAAAAGGGCCGCGCCCGCGCCCGCATGCCCCGCACGCTGATCCTGGAGCCGACGCGCGAACTCGCCGCCCAGGTGGCCGAAAATTTCGAGAAATACGGCAAGAACCACCGCCTCAACGTCGCCTTGCTGATCGGCGGCGTTTCCTTCGAGGACCAGGATCGCAAGCTCGAGCGCGGCGCCGACGTGCTGATCTGCACGCCCGGCCGCCTGCTCGACCATTTCGAGCGTGGCAAGCTCTTGATGAGCGGCGTCGAAATCCTCGTCATCGACGAGGCCGACCGCATGCTCGACATGGGCTTCATTCCCGACATCGAGCGCATCGCCAAGCTCATCCCCTTCACCCGCCAGACGCTGTTCTTCTCGGCCACCATGCCGCCGGAGATCCAGAAGCTGGCCGACCGGTTCCTGCAGAACCCGGAGCGCATCGAAGTGGCAAAGCCCGCTTCGGCCGCAAAGACCGTGACGCAGCGCTTCGTCGCCTCGCACGGCAAGGATTACGAGAAGCGCGCGGTCCTGCGTGAACTCGTCCGCGCCCAGACCGAACTCAAGAACGCCATCATCTTCTGCAACCGCAAGAAGGATGTCGCTGATCTCTTCCGTTCGCTCGAACGCCATGGCTTCTCCGTCGGTGCGTTGCATGGCGACATGGACCAGCGTTCCCGCACGACGATGCTGCAGAACTTCCGTGACGGCAACCTCCAGTTGCTGGTTGCCTCCGACGTTGCCGCCCGCGGTCTCGATATTCCCGATGTCAGCCACGTCTTCAATTTCGACGTGCCGATCCACTCCGAGGACTATGTCCACCGCATCGGCCGCACCGGCCGCGCCGGCCGATCCGGCGCCGCCTTCACCCTCGTCACCAAGCGCGACACGAAATTCGTCGACGCGATCGAGAAGCTGATCGGCGAAAATGTCGAATGGCTGAATGGCGACCTGAACTCGCTGCCACCGGCGGAAGAAGGCAAGGACAGCGACCGTCCGCGCCGCAACGGACGCGAACGTGGCGACAAGGATCGCGGGCGCGGACGCGGCAGGCACAGTGCTGCGAGTCATAAATCTGATAACGACATACAGGATAATGACGTCCAAGTGATCGCAGCAGCACCAGCAAAGGCCGAAGTCGTGAAGAACGAGCGCAAAGCAGAGCAGAAGCCGCAAAACAATGCGCGCAACAATCGACCGTATCCGGCAAATGACGATAGCCGCGACCGCCGCCGTCATCGCGATCACGACGATGGCCCGACCCCGGTCGGTTTCGGCGACGATATCCCCGCCTTCATGCTGATCGCCGGCAGCGCCAAGGTCTGAGCATCCAATGGGCAGGCCTGGCGTCGACTTCCCGGGCCTTGGCGTCGGTTTGGTGATCCTGCGCCAAAGCAGGATCCTTCTCTACAAGCGCATGCGCCCGCCTGAAGCCGGCTACTGGAACATCGTCGGCGGCAAGGTCGATCACATGGAGCCGGCTGAAGAAGCTGCGCGCCGCGAGGCCGAAGAAGAAACCGGCCTTACGATCGGCCGAATCGAGCGCATCGGCATGACCGAACAGATCATCGATGCCGACCGCCAGCACTGGATCTCCATCCTTTATCTCGCGCGCGACGTCGATGGCGAGCCGCAATTGACCGAGCCGGACAAGCTTTCGGATTTTGGCTGGTTTCCCTTGACCGATTTGCCTGAGCCGCTGTCAGCCTTCACCAAGGCGGCGATCGCAGCCCTGCCGCCAGCCGAACCCGCTCAACTTTCGGCGCGAAGCGCCGCCTCATAGGCAAGCCGCACCCACTTCGCCATCAGATCGGGATCGTCGTAAGCTTCTTCGGGGATCGACCAGTAGGGCATTTTCACCGGCTTGCCCTTTTTGCCTTCATAGGCCCATTGCGTGGCGCCGGCGGCAGCAAATTCTGGGGCGCTCGTCTCATCGGCTTTCAGCAGCATCTCGTCGCGCACTTCGACGGCGACGATGCGCCCGAGGTGATAAATGCCCTTGCCGCCGAACATGCGCTTGACCGTGACGGGGCCGAGCCCCTGAAACATTTCCTCGATTCCGGCATTGTCCATTCTCTGTTTCCTCGCATACCCGCCAGCCGGATTACAGCGTGTGATAATCCCGGTTCATATAGATGAGCGCCGGGTGCTTCTCGCTGAAGCGGACGGCGGCAACCTCACCGAAGATGACATTGTGCGTCGGCATTTCCTTGATGTCGGTCACCCGGCAATCGAAGGCGGCGAGCGCATCGGCAAGAACGGGGGCGCCGGTGACGAGCGTGTCGAAACGGCCGCTGGCGAAGCGCTCGTCATTGGCAATCGCGGTGCGCCCGGAGAAAGCGTCGGCGACGCCCTGGTGATGGGCGCCGAGCGTGTTGAGCACGAAGATGCCGCTGCGGAAAAAGATCTCGTTCTTTGGATTGGTGTTGTTGAGGCAGATCAGCACCGAAGCCGGATTGTCCGAGACGGAGCAGGCGGCGGTGATGGTGACGCCGCGGCGCAGACCTTCCATCGCCGTCGTCACGAGCTGCACATGACCGGCATAACGGCTCATGGCATCGCGATAAAGGCCGGGGTCGATATGCTGCCTGTTCAACACGTGCTTCTCCCGCGCGCTCTTCTGCCTGCGTCGTTCCTTAAATCGGGATCGATTTAGGAGAACTATGCAGCAATTCAAAATGCTACAGTGTCCTTTGCGCGACTGAAATGACGTCCGACACCGTAGTTCGACTTGCTATCGCGCCAATATGGCGAGCATCGGTTACCTTTTCTACAATAGGACCGGTGAAAAGCGCTGGGTTCCGCTTGTTTTTCTTTGACGATTGCGGCCTTGCGGATAAAAGGGCATGGACGATGGCTAGGGATCTTCGCCTTTCATGATGAACCTGCGTGGCATAGCAGCCTTTCTGACGCTGCTCGGAACGGCGGCGCAAGGCCATGCGGCCGGCGTAACGATCGGCGTCGTCGCCCCGCAGGGCGGGCCGCTCGGGCTGCTCGGCGCGCAGATTGCCGCCGGCGCCGGTTTCGAGATCCAGCAATCCGGCAATACGCTCGTCGCCGTCAACGAGACCTGCGAAGACAATAGCGGCGCGGCGGTCGCCGATGCGCTCGTGAGTGCCAAGGTGCAGATTGCCGTTGGTTTTCTCTGCAGTGAGACGCTGGAAGGCGCACTGCCGAAGCTGAAGGACGCCAATATTCCCGCGATCACCGTTTCGGCACGTTCGCGCATCCTGATGGAGGATGCGCTGAAAAACGGCTGGCCGCTCTTCCGCTTGGCACCGGCCGATGGCACTGAGGCGGCAAAGATCATCGAGGTGATCCTTAAGGACTGGGCAGCCGACCCGATCGCGCTGATTGAGGACGGCACCATTCACGGCCGCGAACTGACGGAAGCTGTGCGCAATGCGCTGGAGCAGAACGGCCTGAAGCCGGTTTTCACCGATACCTACCGGCCGGGACAGGAGCAGCAGATCGCCCTCGTGCGCCGCCTGAAACGGGCCGGCGCCACCAGGGTCTTCGTCGGCGGCGATCGCAACGATGTCGCCGTCATGGCCCGCGACGCCAAGGCGGAAAACATTCCACTGTCGATCCTCGGCGGCGATGCCATGCGTGCCGCCGATCAGCCGCTGCCTCTCGCTCCCGGCGTGCGTGCCGTCGCCCTGCCCGAATATGCGCTTTTACCGGAAGGCGCGCCGGCGGCCGGCGCTTTGCACGCCAAGGGCACCGAGCCTGAAGGTTATGTCCTGCCATCCCTGGCGGCGGCCCTGATTGCCGGCCAGGCGGCCGAAGCCGCCGCTGCAGCCGGCAAGCCGCTGCGGGAGACACTTGTCGGCACGACGTTCCATACACCGATCGGCGCCGTCGCCTTCACCGGCGCGCATGAGCTTTCGCAAAACCCCTACCGCCTGCTTGAATGGCGGGGCAATGGCTTTTTTCCACCCGCTGCGCCGACGCAATGAGCGGCCGCCAGCCTTGAATTCCGGCGCCGTGCGCAGATGGCGCCCATACGGGAGTAAGACTTGATGACGCTGCCCATTCGCATTGCCCCTTCGATCCTCGCGGCGGATTTCGCCAGGCTCGGCGAGGAGGTGCGCGACGTCACCGCCGCCGGCGCTGACTGGATCCATCTTGACGTGATGGATGGGCATTTCGTGCCGAACATCTCCTTCGGTCCCGATGTCATCAAGTCGCTGCGTTCCTATACGAATGCCACTTTCGACTGCCATCTGATGATCTCTCCCGTCGATGACTATCTCGAAGCCTTCGCCAAGGCCGGCTGCGACCGCATCACCGTCCATGCCGAATCCGGGCCACATCTGCACCGCTCGCTGCAGACCATCCGCAATCTCGGCAAGAAGGTCGGCGTGACAATCAATCCGGCGACGCCGCTGAGTGCCATCGAGAACGTGCTCGACGACGTCGACCTCATCCTCATCATGTCGGTCAATCCCGGCTTCGGCGGACAGAAATTCATTCCCGCGATGACGGCCAAGATCGCCGCGGCAAAGTCTCTGATCGGTGACCGGCCGATCGAACTCGAGGTCGACGGCGGCGTCGCCGTGGAAACGGCGCCTGATATCGCGCGCGCCGGCGGCAACGTCCTCGTCGCCGGCTCGGCAATTTTCAAGGGCGGTACGGTCGACAGCTACCGTAAGACAGTCGCCGAATTGCGTCAGGCAGCCGAAGGGGCACGAACATGAAGAAGCGTCTGATCTTTGGCGGCATGCTCGCCGCCGCATTGGCCGGCCTGCCCGGCTTGTCACTGGCTGGCGACATAGCCAGCATCCAGCCGATCGGTTTTTCCGCCGACGGCAAGGTCTTCGCATTTCAGGAATTCGGCATCAAAGAGAACAGCAAGACTCCCTATTCGGAAACCTATTTCATCAATACCGACAGCGGCCAATATCTCGAGGGCACCCCCTTCCGCACCGAACTGACGGATAAGGACGCCAATCTTTCCAAGGCCCGCCGCCAGAACTTGACGGCGGCGCGCAGCCAGATGGATAAGTACGACCTTCTGACAAATCCGGGTCTGATTGCAGCTTTCAACCCGCCAACCGAGCTCGGCTCGCCCTCGAAGACACTTCGCTACACCACACTTGCGATCGATGGGCCGCCGAAGACGCCCTATACACTCTCACTCGCCGAGATGCCGGTGCCGACGCCGAAGGAATGCGCAACGGTCGACAAGCGGATCCTTGGCTTCAGCCTGCAGATGATCGAGAAGGAAGGTGTCCCGAACCGTCAGGCGGCGCGGCAAGCAACGGCTGTTCCGGCCGAGCGCACATGCTCGGTCGAATTCAGGATCGGCGGCGCGGTGGTCTACCAGCCGGAAGGCGGAAATCAAATTCATATTGCACTCGTCCTCGCTTTCGATGCTGAGAGGAACGGACGCTGGATCGCCGTCCCGGTCCATCCCTGAGCATGGATCACCCCAGGATGGATCGTCTAAGGGCGGCAAAACCGCCCTCCTCCGATCTCTTTGCCGGCGCATTGCTCTGGGGTGTGCAGATGCTGGCCGCCGCCATGCTCGGCCTTTACCTCCGTAACGGCCTTGAGACGAGCCGGCTCGCCGAGGTGGCCGCACTCTATTTTCTCGGCGGCCTGCTCTCCTGGCCCTTCGCCCTGCCGGTCGCTCGCTTTTTTGCCTATAACAGGCCGCCGGAAGCGCGGTTCGCCGCCTTTTTCGTGACGCTGACGGCAGCCACGATCCTAATGACCGCCTTCCTCTTCGCCATGGAATACCGGATCTTCTATTCGCGCTGGCATGCGCCCTTCGGCAGCGTCGCCTGGGCCTTCCAGTTCGTCTTCACCGGCATCAGCGCCGTCTACCAGTTCCTGGTGATCGGCCTTCGCCTTTTCCTGCCGCTCGGCCTCGTCTGCCTTGTCGTCAGCAGCTATCATCTCGCCAAACGCATGCGTTGAGATTGCCGCCGGTCTTTGCTAAAGGGGCGCTACCTCAATGCAGCAATTTCAGCAAAAGTGCCCAGCGGTTTTGCCAGGCAAAGCGCGAAGCGGTTTTGCCGGGAATTGCGTCTTAGACGTTCAAACCTCTTGAAGTGAAGGCAGCCGCCCATGATCCCGCGTTATTCCCGGCCCGAAATGGTGGCCATCTGGTCTCCCGAAACCAAGTTCCGCATCTGGTTCGAGATCGAGGCGCATGCCTGCGACGCGCTGGCCGAACTCGGCGTCATCCCGAAATCGGCGGCAAAGACGATCTGGGAAAAAGGCGGCGCCGCCACCTTCGACGTCGCCCGCATCGATGAGATCGAGGCCGTCACCAAGCATGACGTCATCGCCTTCCTGACCCACCTCGCCGAGATCGTCGGTCCGGATGCACGCTTCGTCCACCAGGGCATGACCTCGTCAGACGTGCTCGACACCTGCTTCAACGTCCAGCTGGTGCGCGCCACCGACATCCTCATCGCCGATCTCGACCGGCTGCTCGCAGCGCTGAAAACCCGCGCCTTCGAACACAAAGACACGGTCACCATCGGCCGCTCGCACGGCATCCATGCCGAGCCGACCACCTTCGGCGTCAAGCTGGCGCTTGCCTATGCCGAATTCGAGCGCTGCCGCCAGCGCCTCGTCGCCGCCCGCGAGGAAGTTGCGACCTGCGCCATCTCGGGCGCCGTCGGCACCTTCGCCAATATCGATCCGCGCGTCGAGGAACATGTCGCCGAGGCGCTCGGCCTAAAGGCCGAGCCGGTCTCGACCCAGGTCATCCCGCGCGACCGCCACGCCATGTATTTCGCCACCCTCGGCGTCGTCGCCTCGTCGATCGAGCGGCTCGCGACCGAAATCCGCCACCTGCAGCGCACCGAGGTGCTGGAGGCCGAGGAATATTTCTCGCCCGGCCAGAAGGGCTCCTCGGCCATGCCCCACAAGCGTAACCCGGTGCTGACCGAAAACCTCACCGGCCTCGCCCGCATGGTCCGCTCCTACGCCCTGCCGGCCATGGAAAACGTCGCCCTCTGGCACGAGCGCGATATCTCCCATTCCTCGGTCGAACGCATGATCGGCCCGGACGCCACAGTCACCCTCGATTTCGCCCTCTCGCGTCTGGCCGGCGTCATCGAAAAGCTCCTGGTCTATCCCGAGAACATGGAGAAGAACCTCAACAAGTTCCGCGGCCTGGTCCACTCCCAGCGCGTCCTCCTGGCGCTGACCCAGGCCGGCACCTCCCGCGAGGACGCCTACCGCTTGGTGCAGCGCAATGCCATGAAGGTCTGGGAACAGGGCAAGGATTTTCTGGAAGAGCTGCTGGCTGACGCGGAAGTTCGTGCTGCGCTTTCGGAGGAAGATATTCGCGAGAAGTTCGATCTCGGATATCACACCAAGCATGTCGACACGATCTTCCGCCGCGTCTTCGGCAACGCTTGAGCGGGCTGCGACGATATGACGGCGTCTTGCGGGCGCCGTCAGGCTGTTGAAATACCACTGCGAAACCGCGACGTCATCCTCGGCCTCGTGCCGAGGATCTGCGCCGGCCCAGTTAAGTGGCTGAAAATAGATGTTTTCCTGTCAAAATATTGTGGTGGTTAGCTGCTCGGCACAAGGCCGAGGATGACGTCGCGGGTTTGCAGTGGTTTGTCAACAAACTGACTGGGCCTTCGCAGGCGCCGTTTTCATTTCTGTCATTTTCTTTTTGTGATTGCAGAATGGATGATGGTTAGCTTTTCTCAAGTGGCCGTTGTTTCTGCTTCGATGCTTTGGCATTCGCAGAGCGTTTGCGCGCCTGCGCCTTTTTCGGTGGCGGCATCGCTTGCGCGATCTCGGTCGTTTGGCAGACCTCCGTCTCGCCCCTGCCTTTGGCGGCCTTGGCGACCAGTTCATCGAGATGTTTCAACTCTTCCTCATCGAGATTTTCGATGCCGATGAAGCGGTTCTCTGCATGGCTGGTCAGAATGATTTCGTTGAGTTTGGCCTGGATTGCCCGGGTGTCGCGCGTCTGGGCGTTCTGCAGCACGAAGACCATCAGGAAGGTGATGATGGTCGTTCCCGTGTTGATGATGAGCTGCCAGGTTTCCGAATAGTCGAAGAAGGGGCCGAGCAAGGCCCAGATAATGACGACGCACAGCGCCAGGATGAAGATGACGGGCTTACCCGCCCATTCCGATGTCTTGGTTGCGAAGCGGGCAAACAAATGCGTCATCGTCACCTCTGAAATCTCTCCTCGGAGTCTCGGGAGCATGATGTTGCTACAATCATGCTCTCGCAAAAAACTCCGAGGCAGGTTCGAGGTTCCCGAAAATCGGGGATCGCACGGTATCAAGGTTTTCCGCGGGCAGGCCCGAAGCTAGACAGCTTCCCGCGCAATCAGCTTGCGGTAGAGATGCCAGGTCGCATGGCCAAGGATCGGGATAACGAGCGCGAGTCCGGCAAAGACCGGGATGGTGCCGACGACGAGGAGCGCTGCGACGATCAGGCCCCAGAGCAGCACCGGCACCGGATTGATGACGGTCGCACGGATCGAGGTGACGACGGCGGCGACCGCCCCGATATCACGATCGAGCAGCAGCGGGAAGGTGATGACTGAAATCGCCAGCACGACCAGCGCGAAGCCGAATCCGATGAGATTGCCCCAGACGATCAGCTGCAGGCCCTGAGCCGTGCCGAAGACCTGGCGGGTGAAGTCCGTCATGGTGCGCGGAAACACTTCGCCGAGAAGATTGGCGTACAGCGTCTGTGCCGTGACCAGCCAAACGACGAACAGGCCAAAGAGCATCAGCCCGACCGCGATGATCGACGGTAACGCCGGCGAATGACGCACCTCGAGCGCATGCGTCCATGACGTATCGAGGCCTTCCTCGCGCCGGCGGCTGATCTCATAAAGACCGATCGCCGCAATCGGGCCTATCAGCACGAAACCGGACATCAGCGGGAAGACCATCGGCAGAAGGTTGGCGCCGGAGGTCCACAGCGTCAGGAAGACGCCGGCAATCGGATACATCAGGCACAGGAACACATAATGGGAAGGTTTCTCACTGAAATCGTCGAGCCCGCGCTTCAGCGCATCGAAGACGTCGGCGATGCCGATGCGATTGACCACGGGCCGCGCCAGGTTTTCACTGGCACCCGTCATGACATGAAATGCCGCCATGGCTTTCTCCTCCTCAGCCGAGACTTGGTCGGCCGCGGACATGCATCGGCGGGTAAGCCGATACGAAATCCGCAACCGGCACTGGAGTAACATAACAAACTTCAGCGCCCGTGTCGCTCCCTTGCCGCCCCCTCTTGACATCTTGGTCAAGCCTTCTCACATCGGCGGCACTATGAAAGCCTCAGACGCAGATATTCTCATCATCCCCGGCTACACCAATTCCGGCCCCGGCCATTGGCAGAGCCGCTGGCAGGCGAAGCTCAGCACGGCGCGCCGCGTCGAACAGGCCGAATGGACGAAGCCGGTCCGCGAGGACTGGATCGCCCGCATCGCCGAAGAGGTGAACGCCTCGACCCGCCCGGTCGTGCTCGTCGCCCATTCGCTCGGCGTGCCCTCGGCAATCCATGCCATCCCGCATTTCCGCAAGCGGGTGGCAGGCGCTTTCCTCGTCGCTCCGCCTGAAGTCACCAATCCGGACATCCGCCCCAAGCACCTGATGACCTTCGGGCCCTATCCGCGCGATCCGCTGCCCTTCCCTTCCATCACCGTCGCCAGCCGCAGTGATCCGTTCGGCAGCTACGATCATGCCGACGATATCGCCAGTTGCTGGGGTTCCTTCCTCGTCGATGCCGGCGAGGCGGGACATATCAACGCTGAATCCGGGCACGGCCCCTGGCCCGAAGGAACAATGGTCTTCGCCCAGTTCCTCAGCCGCCTCTCTGTCTGATTTGGGAGACCCGGCGCTCGTCATGTCAGCGACTACTTTCTAAGGCTTTCTTAATAGAAGTGCCGCAGACTGCGCCGAGATGAAATCAGCGAGAATGCCCGTGAGGAAAGCCCATTCAGGGGCCCATGAAGCGCATGGCGATCCTGCAGCGGCTGAGGCCAGCGTCGGCGATGGGTCGACCGACGATTCTGATCTGGCTGAGCGCGAGAGCCGCTGGAACCATGCGCTTGTTGGTTCCGGCCTCGGCGTATGGGATCACAATTACCATCTCGACCGGAAATATTATTCGCCAACGTGGAAAACCATCCGCGGAATGGCGCCGGACGAGGACGTCGCCGGCGACTATGAGGCCTGGCTGCAGCTCGTCCATCCCGACGACCGCGATTTCGTCGCTCATGCGATCGAGCGGCAGAATGCCGGCGATCCGGATTATCAGATCTTCCAATATCGTGAACGCCACAGGGACGGCCACTGGGTCTGGATCGACTGCCGTGGCGCCTGCGTCGAATGGGATGAGAACGGCGTCCCGACGCGCATCGTCGGAACGGATACCGATATCACCGCCCGCAAGGAAGCCGAGGAGACACTGTCGCGCCTGTCGCGCCGGCTCGACCTGGCGCTGGAAATTTCCCGCATCGGCGTCTTCGAAGCCGATATCGAAAATGACATTGTCGAATGGGACGATCGCCTGATTGCCATCTACGGCTTGCAGGGTGCGGCGCGCAAGATCGGCGGCGACGCCTGGGCCCAAAGCCTGCATCCGGACGACCGTGAACGCGTGCTCGGCCTCGCTGACCGCAGCGTCGAAAGCGGCAGCGACTTTCAGCAGGAATACCGCATCATCCGCGGCGACGGCATCGAACGCATCATCCGCGCCCGCTCGGCCTTCTTCGTCGACGGCAACGGCCAACGCAAGCTGATCGGCGCCAATTGGGACGTCACCGAGGAAGTCGCGCTTCGCAACGAACTGCAGCGCGCCAAGGATATGGCGGAAGCCCGTAACCGCGAACTCGAAGCCGCCAAGGAGAGCATCGAGCATCTGGCCTTGCACGATTATCTCACCGGCCTGCCGAACCGCCGTTATCTCGACAAGATGCTGGACGACCGCGCGGCGCAATGCCGGGCTAATGGCCTCGCTTTGGCGGTTCTGCATATTGATCTCGACCGCTTCAAGCAGATCAACGATACCCTCGGCCATCGAGCGGGCGACGCCATGCTGCAGCACGCTGCAAATGTGCTCAGACATTCCGTCCGTGCCGCCGATTTCGTCGCGCGTATCGGCGGTGATGAATTTGTCATCCTCTGCGCCGTCGATGCTGCGTCGAAGAAGATCGCCAGCCTGGCCGAACGCCTGATCCGCGAATTGCGCAGGCCCGTCAGATATGAGGGGCATGACTGCCGTTTCGGCGCCAGCATCGGCATCGCCGTCAATGGCGGCGCCAAGCTCAACGCCAAACAGACGCTGCTCGACGCCGACATCGCGCTCTATCGCGCCAAAGGGCTCGGCCGAAACCGCTTCGAATTCTTCTCGGCATCGGCCCGCAACGATATCATCTCCGCCAAGCAGCTCGCCGATGAAATCCTGATCGGCCTGGAGCGCAATGAATTCGTACCGTTCTATCAATTGCAGTTCGACGCCCGCACGCTCGATGTCACAGGCGTCGAGACGCTCGCACGGTGGCAACACCCCGTACACGGCCTGCTGACGCCGGATCGCTTTCTCGATATCGCCGAGGATCTCGACGTCGTCTCGACGATCGACGCCCTGATCCTGGAGCGCGCGCTGGCAGACCGGCGTGCCTGGATCAAGGGCGGGCTGTCGATCCCGAAAATATCGGTCAACGTTTCCGCCCGGCGACTGACCGATCCCGATCTCGGCAAGAAGCTCCGCGCCCTGAGGATCGAGCCCGGCGCCGTCGCCTTCGAACTGCTGGAATCGATCCCGCTCGACGATTGCGACAAGGCGGTGGCCGCCAATTTGAAAAAGCTGCGCAAGCTCGGCATCGACATCCATATCGACGACTTCGGCACCGGCCATGCATCGATCGTCAGCCTTCTGCGCCTGAGTCCGAACACGCTGAAGATTGATCGCGAGCTGATCCGCATGCTGCCGCAATCGGCCGAGCAGCGTAAACTCGTCGGCTCGATCATCGATATCGGACGCTCGCTCAATATCCTCGTCATTGCCGAGGGCGTCGAAACGGCGGATCATATCCGCATTCTGGAGCAACTCGGCTGCGACACGCTGCAGGGTTATGCGCTCGCCCGGCCGATGCCGGCCATGCAGATCCCCTCCTTCATCCGCGCTGGAAGCTGGCGCCACGGGCTGACCGCGGCGCGCGGCTTGCAGACGCATCTTCTCCGCGCGACGCCAAGCAGAACCGCCAAATAAAACCTGTATAAGCGGCCCGCCATTTCGCCTTCATTCCACCGTAGAGAAAAAGCCGCTAGACTCGTAAAGCGAATTCATTCGATTCTCTTGGCGCTATTCCGTAAAATCCGGAAACAGGGCCATGAAATCCGGGAACCGGGGCCACGAAATCCGGAAACGGGGGAAGGAGCGACAGGCGGATTGTGAAACACTCTCTTTTCCTTTAAGGGGACGCCACGAGATCGATCCACTCGCGCTATCCCAAGAGCGCCAACAACAGAGAATGACCAAGATGAACCGTCGCCGCCGTATCTACGAGGGCAAGGCAAAGATTCTGTATGAGGGTCCGGAGCCGGGCACTTTGATCCAGTTCTTCAAGGACGATGCCACCGCCTTCAACAAGAAGAAACACGAAGTCATCGACGGCAAGGGCGTCCTCAACAACCGCATTTCCGAATATATCTTCAGCCATCTGAACAAGATCGGCATTCCCACCCATTTCATCCGCCGGCTCAATATGCGCGAGCAGCTGATCAGGGAAGTGGAGATGATCCCGCTGGAGATCGTCGTGCGCAACGTCGCCGCCGGGTCTCTCGCCAAGCGCCTCGGCATCGAGGAAGGCGTCGTCCTGCCGCGCTCGATCATCGAGTTCTATTACAAGTCCGACGCGCTCGACGATCCGATGGTCTCCGAAGAGCACATCACCGCCTTCGGCTGGGCCAATCCGGCCGAGCTCGACGACATCATGGCGCTCGCCATCCGCGTCAACGATTTCATGACCGGTCTCTTCCTCGGCGTCGGCATCCAGCTCGTCGATTTCAAGATCGAATGCGGCCGCCTCTTCGAAGGCGATCTGATGCGCATCATCCTCGCCGACGAGATCTCGCCGGACAGCTGCCGGCTCTGGGATATCGAAACCCGCGAGAAGATGGACAAGGACCGCTTCCGCCGCGACCTCGGCGGGTTGCTCGAAGCCTATTCCGAAGTCGCTCGCCGTCTCGGCATCATCAATGAAAACGAGCCTGTGCGCGGCACCGGCCCGGTTCTCGTCAAGTAAGGCAGGATAGACAAAGTGATCAAGGCTCGTGTCACCGTCACGCTCAAAAACGGCGTTCTCGACCCGCAAGGCAAGGCCATCGAAGGCGCGCTCGGCGCCCTCGGCTTTTCGGGCGTCGGCCATGTAAGGCAGGGCAAGGTCTTCGACCTGGAGATCGAAGGCGCCGACAAGGCCAGGGCCGAGGCAAACCTCAAGGCGATGTGCGAAAAACTGCTCGCCAACACGGTCATCGAAAATTACGCGATCGCGATCGACTGACCTGCAGACCTGCCCGTCAACCGGCGGGTCTTATGGATTGAGCGTCATGCTGAAGGCAAAGCTGGAGACGGAAGTCTCGAAATTCATGAGCTATGTTTTGCGCCATGCGCCGGATGCCGCAGGCTTGACGCTTGATGCCGAGGGTTGGGTATCGTTCGATCATCTCGAAAAGGTGCTGACGTCGAAATACGGCGTCTCCCGCGCCGATATCGTCGAGATCATCGACAACAGTCCGAAGAAACGCTTCACGCTTGTCGATAACAGGATCCGCGCCAATCAGGGCCACAGTGTCGAGGTCGATCTGGCATTGACGCCGGTTGAACCGCCGGCAGTTCTCTTTCACGGCACGTCACTGACGAACTGGCCGTCGATCGAGCGCGAAGGCCTGAAGAAGATGGAGCGGCACCACGTCCATCTATCGGCCGACATCGATACGGCGAAAATTGTCGCCGTGCGCCGCAAGGGCGACTATATCATTCTGCGTGTCGACGCAGCCGCCATGTTTTCAGAAGGCCATTCTTTCTTTGTCGCGGACAATGGAGTATGGCTCGCCGAGAGCGTTCCAGTCCAATATCTTTCGCGAAATGCGGGGACCCTATGAAATCAGTCGTCGTTCAACTTCCGGGCCTCAACCGCGATCGCGACATGATCGCCGCTCTCACCAAGATCTCTGGTCACCAACCGGTGACGATCTGGCAGACGGAGACGGAAATCCCCGACGTTGACCTGATCGTCATCCCCGGCGGCTTCTCCTATGGCGATTATCTGCGCTGCGGCGCGATCGCCGCCCGCATGCCGGTCATGCAGGCGATCATCGACAAGGCTGCAAGGGGCGTGAAGGTGCTCGGCGTCTGCAACGGCTTCCAGATCCTCGTCGAAGCGGGCCTGCTGCCCGGCGCGCTGATGCGCAACGCCTCGCTGAAATTCGTCTGCCGCGAGATCAAGCTCGAAGTCGTCAATGCCGAGACGGATTTCACCCGCGCCTACGCGCAAGGGCAGGTCATTCGTTGCCCTGTCGCTCACCACGACGGCAATTATTTTGCCGACGAAGCGACGCTGGCGAAGATCGAGGGCAATGGTCAGGTGCTGTTCCGTTATACCGAGGGCACCAATCCGAACGGTTCGATCAACGACATTGCCGGCGTGATGAACGAAAAGGGCAATGTGCTCGGCATGATGCCGCATCCGGAAAACCTGATCGAGGCCGCCCATGGCGGTTCGGATGGCCGAGGCCTCTTCGCCTCGGCGCTCGACGTCGTCGCCGCCTGACCCCACCTCAGCCATGCCGCCCGCAGGCGTACCGCGGATAACGGCATGCGGCCGAGAAGACCTTCATCCGGATCACTGGAGCAAGATCAATGCGCCCTCTCCCCGCCGTCGCAAACGCCGCTTTGTTGACCGCTCTGGCAATCATGATTGCAGCCTGCCAGTCGCCGGCGCCGGCAGCAGGTCCAAACCGGGCGGCATTGCCGACGATGGAGCGCGTAGCGCTCGGCGCCAATGCCTGCTGGTTCAAATCGGGCGATCCGGCCTTTGCAGCCTATAAGCTCGCTCCGGAACTCAATTCCTTCTCCGGTCGGCCGCGCATCCTGCTCGTCCACAAGGGCAGCCCGGAAAGCCGGCCGCTGCTCGTCGTCCAGGCCGAGGGAAGCCCTGCCCGTCTGCAGGCCTTTGGTCCGATGATGTCGGAGCCTGTCGCCGGCCGCATCGCCACCGACGTCAATCGCTGGTCCGGCGGCAACAGGGCCTGCAATTGATCGCTGCGGTCGCCCGCAGCATCAGTCCCAGAAAAATGACTTGCTGATTTCGCGTGCGGCTTCGGACTGCGATACCCCGATATCCTTGAGTCCTGCCGCCGTAAGCTCGCTGAGCGCGCGCCGTCCCTCCCGCTTCTGATGCCAGAGACGAATGGCGGCCCAGATCCGTCCCAGAGGCGTCGTCGCCTCGATAGGCGGGCTGGGAAGGATGACCCGCCGGTCCTCACAAGAGACAATCGGTACAATTGGCGTATTGATTTGGGGCAATGCAGACATTCCAGGAATCCTCTCGGCTCGTCCTTGGAATTGACTCTTAATCTTGACATGGGCAAGGTGACAATATAAGCAATTGTCACCATGACAAATTGGCTTCCCGATCTTTCCCGCGGCTCCGGGCCGGTCTATCTCCGCCTTGCCGACAGTATCGAATCCGCTATTGCGAGCGGTGCCCTGCCCGCCGGCAGCAAACTGCCGCCGCAGCGCAATCTTGCCTATGATATCGGGGTGACGATCGGCACGATCGGCCGCGCCTATGCCCTGGTGCACGAGCGGGGCCTGGTTGCCGGCGAGGTAGGCCGCGGCACCTATGTGCTGAACCGCGCCGAAACGCCGCCCGGCGAACAAACCGATGCACTGGCCGTCTCGCTCGGCGGCACTCGCTATCAGGACGCGCCCGCCGACAAGATCCGTTTCGATACCACAGCCGCTCCCGATCTCGGCCAGGGCAAGATCATCTCGGGCATCCTCGCCGAGATCGGCGAACAGCATCTCAGCGAGATTTCCTCCTATTCCCGTAGTTTTCCGCGGAACTGGTTCGACGCCGGCCGCCGCTGGCTTGCCCGCAGCGGCTGGACACCGGAGGTCGAAAACATCGTGCCGACGCTCGGCGCCCATGCCGCGGCGGTCGCCGTAATTGCCGCGGTCTCGGCGCCGGGCGACAAGATCGTCTTTGAAAATCTGACCTACACCCAGGTCAGCCGCAGCGCCCGCCTTCTCGGCCGCCGCACGGTGACGGTCGATTCCGACGAATTCGGCGTCATTCCCGACGATTTCGAACGGCTCTGCCAGCAGCAGCATCCGAAGATCGCCTTCCTGATGCCGACCGTGCATAATCCGACAGTGACGATCATGCCCTACGAGCGGCGCGCAGCAATTGCTGCAATTGCCAGAAAGCACAGCGTCTGGCTGATCGAGGACGACCTCTACGGCGGCATGGCCGACGATGAGACGCCGCTCATCGCCGCGCTTGCGCCCGACCGCACCTTCCTGGTCAACGGCCTGTCGAAATCGGTCGCCGCCGGTGTGCGCGGCGGCTGGGTCGCCTGCCCGCCACATTTTGCCCAGCGCATCAAGGTGACGCACAGGATGGTCACGGGCGGCCTGCCTTTCATCCTGGCAGAGACCTGTGCCCGCCTGGTCGAAAGCGGCCGGGCGCACGAGATCCGCAAGGAAGTTATCGGGGAACTCTCTCGGCGTGCCCACCTCGCCCGCGAGCATCTGCGGGGTTTCGACTTCGCGTCGCACCCGCATGCTCCCTTCCTCTGGCTGAAACTGCCGGAGCCCTGGATGTCCGGCACCTTCAAGAATGCCGCCTTTCGCGACGGCGTGCTGGTCGATGACGAAGATGAATTCAAGGCGGCCCGCAGTGAGAAAACCTATTACCGCATTCGCATCGGCTTCTCCTCACCCAAAACGGGCCAGGAATTGACCGCAGGCCTGATGATCCTGCGCCGGCTGCTGGAAAATGGCGGTTCCGCCTATGACGGCGAAATATGACCTGTTGCAAATACACGCCATAATTCCGAAAAAACGCACACGCTTGACGAGAGCGCTTTACCGCTGCGACCCCCATGCTACCTCTTTGTTATTCCCGCTTGGTGCGAATCAAAGGACGGCAGATGAGGGTCGAGTTCGGAAAGATCGCGTTACGCTTCTTGGGGCTGGCATCAGTGGCGGCCGTAGCCGTCACCTCGATGGCGGGTTCGGCCAATGCTGGCGAGCAGATATTCGATGAATTGCGTTTCGGGGCCTCCGCCTCGGTGCAATCGGGTCGTGCCGCGGAAGATGGCGTCTTTCCGGAGATTACCGCTCTCTTCGATCCTTTCGGATATGAGGAGGCTGTCGGCTGGCAGCAACAGCTGTTGCATCCCCGTATCCATCTCGGCACCTCGATCGGCACCTCGGGTGAAGCAACCCAATTCTTCACGGGCTTCACCTGGACGGTCGATCTCAACGAGAAGCTCTTTGCCGAAGCCGGTTTCGGCGGCGTCATCCATACCGGCGATCTGGACGACAATGATGACGGCCCGGAACTCGGCTGCCGCGTCCTGTTTCACGAATATGCCGGCGCCGGCTACCGTTTGACCCGCAATTGGAACGTGATGGCCCAGATCGCCCACTCCTCTCATGCCGATCTCTGCGACGGCCCGAACGATGGCATGACGCGCGCCGGCATCCAGATCGGCTACAAGTTCTGAGCGATTGCCGCCTTTACGAGAGAAGCCTGCCCGCCCTCTGTTGACGGTGGGCTTTTTTCTGTCGCGCGTCGCCGCTACATAAGCTAAAGACAGCGCAAAACGCGCCAGGGACTTTCCGCTCATGACCATTCCAAACACCATCCCGATCACGCCGGAACTCATTGCAAGCCACGGCCTGAAGCCGGACGAGTACCAGCGCATCCTGGATCTGATCGGCCGCGAGCCGACTTTCACCGAGCTCGGCATCTTCTCGGCCATGTGGAACGAGCACTGCTCCTACAAATCCTCGAAGAAATGGCTGCGCACGCTGCCGACCAAGGGGCCGCGCGTCATCCAAGGGCCCGGCGAGAATGCCGGTGTCGTCGATATCGATGACGGCGATTGCGTTGTCTTCAAGATGGAGAGCCACAACCACCCCTCCTACATCGAACCGTATCAGGGGGCTGCGACCGGCGTCGGCGGCATCCTGCGTGACGTCTTCACCATGGGCGCGCGGCCGGTCGCCGCGATGAACGCGCTGCGCTTCGGCGAGCCGGATCATCCGAAGACCCGCCATCTCGTCTCCGGCGTCGTTTCCGGCGTCGGCGGTTACGGCAACTCCTTCGGCGTTCCGACGGTCGGCGGCGAAGTCGAGTTCGATGCGCGTTATAACGGCAATATCCTGGTCAACGCCTTTGCCGCCGGTATCGCCAAATCCAATGCTATCTTCCTGTCGGAAGCCAAGGGCGTCGGCCTCCCGGTCGTCTATCTCGGCGCCAAGACCGGTCGCGACGGCGTCGGCGGCGCGACCATGGCATCGGCCGAATTCGACGAATCGATCGAAGAAAAGCGCCCGACCGTTCAGGTCGGCGACCCCTTCACCGAAAAGTGCCTGCTCGAAGCCTGCCTCGAGCTGATGCAGACCGGCGCTGTCATCGCCATCCAGGACATGGGTGCGGCCGGCCTCACCTGCTCGGCTGTCGAAATGGGCGCCAAGGGCGATCTCGGCATTCTGCTGGAACTCGACAAGGTGCCGGTCCGTGAAGAGCGGATGACCGCCTATGAGATGATGCTGTCGGAAAGCCAGGAGCGCATGCTCATGGTGCTGCAGCCGGAAAAGGAAGAGCAGGCCAAAGCGATCTTCGTCAAATGGGGCCTCGACTTCGCCATCGTCGGCAGGACCACCGATGATCTGCGCTTCCGCGTCATGCATCAGGGCGAAGAAGTCGCCAACCTGCCGATCAAGGATCTCGGCGACCAGGCGCCGGAATATGACCGCCCCTGGCGTGAATCCGGCAAGCCCGCGCCCCTGCCCGCCAATCTCGTCGCCGCCCCCAAGGATTACGGCCAGGCGCTGCTCCAGCTCGTCGGCTCTGCCAACCAGTCGAGCCGCCGCTGGGTCTACGAACAGTATGACACGCTGATCCAGGGCAATTCGCTGCAGCTCCCCGGCGGCGACGCCGGCGTCGTGCGCGTCGATGGCCACAAGAGCAAGGCGCTTGCCTTCTCCTCCGACGTGACGCCGCGTTATGTCGAGGCCGATCCCTTCGAGGGCGGCAAGCAGGCGGTCGCCGAATGCTGGCGCAACATCACCGCAACAGGCGCCGAACCGCTCGCCGCGACCGACAATCTCAACTTCGGCAACCCCGAAAAGCCCGAAATCATGGGCCAGTTCGTTCAGGCGGTGAAGGGCATCGGCGAAGCATGCCGCGCGCTGGATTTCCCGATCGTCTCCGGTAACGTCTCGCTCTACAACGAGACCAATGGCGTTGCCATCCTGCCGACGCCGACGATTGCAGGCGTCGGCCTGCTGCCGGACTGGCGCAAGATGGTCCGCATCGGCAGCGCCAATGACGGCGACAAGGTAATCATGATCGGTGTCGACGGCAGCCACCTCGGCCAGTCCGTCTATGTCAGAGACCTGCTCTCCAGCCGTGAAGGGCCGGCGCCGGAAGTCGATCTCTTCGCCGAGCGCCGCAACGGCGATTTCGTCCGCTCCGTCATCCGCAACGGCCAGGCGACCGCCTGCCACGACATATCCTCGGGTGGTCTGGCCGTCGCGCTCGCCGAAATGGCCATGGCCTCGGACAAAGGCATGAAGATCGATCTCGGCGAAGGCAAGGGTGCTGCGCATGCGCTGCTCTTCGGCGAAGACCAGGCCCGTTACGTGCTGACTGTGCCGGCCGATGTCGCCGATTTCGTCTGCGTCAATGCGGAAGGCGCCGGCGTTCCCTTCCGTCGCCTCGGCACGGTCGGGGGCGATACACTTGATGTCGGCGATCTTATTTCACTGCCGATTCAGCAATTGCGCGATGCCCATGAATCGTGGTTCCCTGACTTCATGGAAGGCCGCGGCGAGCTTGCCGCGGAATGATGCGCAAGGAGTAACGATCATGGCCATGAAACCCGGCGATATCGAAGACATGATCAAGGCTGGGATTCCCGGTGCCAAGGTGACGATCCGCGATCTCGCGGGCGACGGCGATCACTACGCCGCCGAAGTCGTCGCCGAAGCCTTCCGCGGCAAGAGCCGCGTGCAGCAGCACCAGATGGTCTACGAGGCGCTGAAGGGCAATATGGGTGGCCTATTGCACGCTCTCGCTCTGCAGACCTCCGCGCCGGATTGATATGCCGACTTCGGCCGGGTGAAGCTTTGAAATGAAACAGACCCGGGTGGAAGGGTTCCTTCCTGCCGGGTCTTAGCACTCTGCAAAGCGGTTCTGGATGACAAAGGTGCCCGGACTCGTTGTGCGCCGTACTTCAGCCTCCCTCAGGAATGCCGCCACCGCGCGTCAGCTCGGTGAATGACTTAACGCTCCGGACCGCCTTGAGCTGGCGCGCAAACATTTAGGTCAGGCTGATACGCTTGCCCGCTGCGGCGGACCGCTTCACGGCGTCGATAACCTTTAAGGTGTCCAGTCCCTCACGTCCGCTGACCAGCGGCGCGTCTTCCCCTCTAATGACCCTGCAAAGCTGGCGTATCTGCGGGACCAGTGGATCCTCGTTCTCGACTTTGGCGCGATGACATTCGAACGGTTCCATCCAGCTCCTTTTGGCCGGATTGCTCCACATGCTGAGTGAAGGCACTGACAGCGACCCGTGGGTGCCGCCGATCATGTAGCACGCTTCCTCAGTTTTAGGGTAAGCGGGGTTTTCGCCAGTCGTCATCTCCCAACTCCATGGCGCGACGACGGAATCCGAAACGGAAGCAGTGCCGAGAATTCCGTTCTTGAACTCGATGAGGATCACCGCGGTCTCCTCAACGGCGTTTCCGCGAACTGCGTTGGATTCGAGCGCCTGGACCGCCGTGATATCCCCGAATAAGTAGCGAAGGTTGTCGATGTCGTGGATCAGATTGAGAAAGACTGGTCCCGCGCCGCGTTCGCGCCGCCAGGAAGTGTCGAAGTATTCCTCCGGTTTGAATAGCCAGAACATGGCATTCACGACCAGTATTCGCCCGAGCTTTCCGCTTTCGATAATCTGTTTAGCCTTTTGCATCATCGGATTATGCCGGCGATGATGTCCGGTCAGCAGCGGAACGCCTCTGGCCTCGGCCATCTCAACGAGCTTCTCTCCAGCGGCAATATCGTCGACGATTGGCTTCTCGATCAATGCCGGGATACCGGCCTCTACGGCCTCAAAACCGTTTCTGACGTGGATCTGGTTGGGCGTCGCGATGATTACGCCGTCAGGGCGCGCTGCGGCGACCATCTCAGCGAAGGTCGAAAACCATTTGACGCCGACCTCGCTGGCGATCGCCTCTCCAACCGGGCTCGGGTCGACGATAGCGACAAGCTCCGCCGTCGGTTCGTCCAGCACGTGTTTGATGTGGCGCTTCCCGATAAGCCCCGCGCCGAGGACCGCCAGTTTGACCGGAGGAGTCATTTGTCAGTCCTTCTTCGGTGCGGTCAGCATCGTCGCGACGCGGCGGATTCCGAGCTGATAGCCCTCAGTACCAAGACCGGTGATGATGCCGTCGGCGCGGTGGGAAACGAAGGAATGATGACGGAAGCTTTCGCGCTTATACATGTTGGAGATATGGATCTCGATGACGGGACCTTCGAACGTGTTCAAGGCATCGAGAATCGCAAGCGACGTGTGCGTGAATGCGGCCGGATTGATGACGATGCCCCCTCCGTCTTCGCGCGCTTCGTGAATCCAGTCGATGATTTCATATTCACGGTTGCTCTGGTGGAAACGGATCTCGTGGCCGAGTTCTGAGGCCAGTTTCCGGCAGTCTGCCTCGACATCGGCCAGCGTCTCGTGACCATAGATGTGAGGCTGACGCTTGCCGAGCAAATTGAGATTTGGGCCATTCAGAACGTAGATCAGGCTCATTGTTATTCTCCTTGTGAGGGCGTTGCCAAGTTTAGACGAACGCTATTTCCTGGAATGCGAAATTCGGGTCGGACTCGTAAAGATCGGCCCGCAGCCCCAGCCGCCCTGCTTGAAGCGCGGGGGCTGCGACATCGCGCGCAGCTTCGAGGACCGCCTTCAACAACTCCCGCTTCGTTTCTGCCGGCCGGCCAGGGGCCATGCGCACGATTATCTGGATGAAGTGATTGTCCGGATGCTCGTCGCCAACGCAGGAGAAGGTCGCCTCCCGGGCGAAGGTGCGCACGGCAGTGGGCTTGACCAAGCCTCCGTCGCGCACTCGATAATGGACCGCTCTGGTCACTTCGTCGATCGCCACCCGTTCGGCAGCACCTCGGCTGTAGTCGATGATGATGTGCGGCAAGGCATGTCCTCCCGGTCAGGCTGGAGCTCGGCACAATTCTTCGAAGTGACGCGACATGCGTTCCGCATCCGGTTTTACACCCGTGAACAGTTCAAAGGCCGCCGCGGCCTGGAACACGGTCATGCCGCCGCCCGGCAAGGTCCTGCACCCCTTCTTCTCTGCCAGAGCCAGAAGTTCCGTCACGAGCGGCATGTATACAATATCGGCGACCCAGTGACGTGGATGAAGCCATTCCGGTTCGATCGGGAGACCCGGATGACTTCGCATGCCCGTCGGCGTAGCGTGAATCAGCCCGTCGGCCGAAGCGAGCGCCGCACCGACGTCTCTGACCGGTTGCGCGCAGGTTCTTGAAAAGCGTCGGTTGAGCTGATCGGCAAGCGCGGCGGCGCGATTTGTGTCCTGGTCGAAGATCGAGAGCATCCCAATACCGAGCTTGATGGCCGCATGCGCGACGGCGACCCCTGCGCCGCCTGCGCCGAGCAGGACGGCATGAGTTTTGGCGACACCGGGCATACCACGCTCGAAATTCTTGTAGAAGCCATACCAGTCAGTATTGTGCCCGATCCGCTTTCCGTCCCGAAGAACGACCGTGTTGACTGCTCCGAGCATCTCGGCGTCCTCGGACAGGCTGCTAAGATGAGCGATGACCGTCTGCTTGCACGGGTGCGTAATGTTGCTTCCTGCGAAGCCGCGGTCTTCGAGCTCTACGAGCAATTCGGGCAGCGCAGAAGCGGGTAAACTGCGCTCGGCGAAATCGACGAGTTCGTAGTGGTAATCCAGCTCCAGGTGCCGCGCCTCGGTTTCGTGCAGGGCTGGCGACTTCGACATCTGGATGTCGGCCCCGATGAGACCGACGAAGAATTTGTTGTTATTCATTTCGATAACCCAATCTCAGTGATGTGCGAGGATCTCGCCAAGGAAAGCCTTGGTGCGCTCATGCTTCGGAGACTTGAAGAACACCTCGGGCTCGGCCTCCTCTACGATCTCGCCGGAAGCCATGAAGATGACCCTGTCTGCAACCTGACGGGCGAAGCCCATTTCATGGGTGACGCAGATCATGGTCATGCCATCGCGTGCGAGACCGATCATCGTGTCCAGCACTTCCTTGACCATTTCCGGATCGAGCGCCGATGTCGGTTCGTCGAACAGCATCGCCTTGGGTTCCATGCAAAGGGCCCGGGCAATAGCGACACGCTGTTGCTGCCCTCCACTGAGCTGAGCGGGATACTTCTCCGCCTGATCAAGGATTCGGACCCGTTCGAGGTACTTTCTCGCCAGCCTCTCGGCGTCAGCGCGGCTCGTTCCGCGGACCCTCATAGGCGCGAGCGCGCAGTTCTGCAGAACGGTCATGTGCGGGAACAAATTGAAGTTCTGGAACACCATCCCGACTTCGCGCCGAATGGCGTCAACCGCCTTGCTCGTGCCATCGAGCGACTGCCCGTCGACGATGATCCTGCCTTCCTGGATCAACTCGAGAGCGTTGATGCAGCGGATCAAGGTCGACTTGCCGGAACCCGAAGGTCCGCAAAGGACGATCTTCTCACCTTTGCGAACCGACAGGCTGATGTTTTTCAGCGCATGGAAGGAGCCATACCATTTCTCCACCTTATCAAGAGATATCAATGTCGACTGATCATTAGCGGAACTGAGCACGGCGCCCTCCATGTATGCTTTACTTGACTGTGAACGGAATGTTGGGGATGGACTCCGGGAACGTCGGCAGATCGATCTTCATCCACTTCTTGGTGATGGCTGCAAGTTCGCCATTAGCCTTGATCTTGTCGAGAAAGGCATTGACCGTTTCGTTCCAGTCCTTCTCGCCCAGTCGCGTTCCGACGCCATTGTAAGTCGTCAGGAAGTCGATCTTGCGCTCGTAGGTGCCGGCGCTGGCGGCATCGAGCCGCTGTCCGTAGAACATGTTGCCTCCGACGGCCTTGACCTGTCCGGAGACCAGCGCCTGAATGGTTGCGGCGTCGTCGTCGAAGCGGCGAACGGTCGCCGTCGATCCCACGGCGTCGGTGATGGCCTTGTCCTGCGAGCTGGACTTCGGCACGCCGATTTCCCACCCGGCAACGTCCGCAGGCGTTTTTGCGGTATCGGCCTTTGCCGCATAAAGGGAGATCGTGTTCGCCGCGTATGGCTTGCTGTACTGGATCGACTTGGCACGCTCCTCCGTCATTGCCATGGTGGCGAACAGGATATCGACCTTGCCGGTGGTCAGGGCCGGAATGCGGTTGGCGACAGCGAGCGGCTGGAACTCGACCTTAACTCCGAGTTCCCTGGCGAAGAGTGTCGCAACATCGGCGTCGAACCCGTCCTGCTTGCCGCTCGTGTTGACGAAGCCCCATGGCGCGTTGTCGCCCTGAATGCCGACGACGATCGTGCCCTTGGCCTTGATCTCCTCGACGGTCGCCGCGGAAGCCGCAGCAGCGCCTACCGTAACGAAGGCGGCCGTAGCCAGGGCCATTCCAAGAAATTGTCTGCGATTGCTATACATTCCATTCTCCTCCTCTGTGGTCTTTGCTTCTAGCGAAGCAAGGTTAGCGGGCAGCTTTTGCCATCCGTTTTTCGAGGCCGCTCCCGATGTGGGAGAGAGGCCAACAAATGATGAAATAGACTATTCCGACGATCCCAAAGACGAGCAGTGGGCGGTAGGTCTGGTTCGAAATGATCTGTCCGGCACGGGTCAGCTCGATGAAGCCGACGATTGCTGCGAGCGATGTGCCCTTGATCAGCTGAACGAGAAATCCGATGGTCGCAGGCATCGAAATCTTCAGCGCCTGCGGCAGGACAACGTCCTTCATTCGGGAGACGTAATGCAGCCCGAGTGCGTTCGCGGCTTCGGTCTGGCCCTTCGGAACGGCCTCGATCGACCCGCGCCAGATCTCGCCCAGGAAGGCACTTGCATGGAGGGTGAAGGCGATGGCCACAGCGATCCATGCATTGACGTCGACGCCCAATAGCGCGACGCCGTAGTAGACGACGAAGAGCTGCATCAGGAGCGGCGTGCCCTGGAAGAGCGCGATGTAGCCCGACGATACGAAACGTGCGAAGCGGTTCTTCGACGTGCGCACCAGAGCGATCAGGATTCCAAATATGCCTCCGCCGACGAAGCCGATGATGGCCAGCAGCACAGTCCACTTCAGACCCTGCAAGAGGAAGAACAGCTCGTTTTCGCCGATGGGACCCATGAACGCCTCCTATCTGGTCGGGTAGTTAAAGTAGTGACGGGAGATAAGGGCGAAGATGCCCATCATCAGGCTCGAGATGACCAGGTAGATTGCGGTTACGCTGAAATAGACCTCGAAGCTTCGGAAGGTGTCGGATTCGATCCGCTGCGCCGCCGAGGTGAGCTCGTAGGCGGCGATTGAAGTGCAGACCGAAGTCGTCAAGGTCAGCATCACGAACTGGCTGGTCAGGGACGGATAGATCGCCCGCAGAGCCGGCTTCAGAACGATCAGCCGGAACACATCGGCCTTATGCAAGCCCAACGCAAAACCTGCCTCGACCTGACCCTTGCTCACACTTTCCACACCGCCTCGAATGATCTCAATCGCATAGGCGCCGCCATTGATGCCCAGTGCGATGATGGCGGTAGCCGTAGGGCTCAGTCGGATACCCATGAGTGGAAGCGCGAAGTAGATAAAGAATATCTGCACCAGGAACGGCGTGTTTCGAACCACCTCGACGAAGCTAATCACCGGAGCTCGAACGAGTTTGTTCTTGGATGTTCTTGCAGCGACGCCGAGAATACCGATCGCGAGCGCAAGGATCATTCCGGCAACCGCGAGACCGAGCGTCCCAAGCGAACCCCAAAACAATTCCGGGGCGCGGTCGAAGACCGCACCAAAATCGAACGTATAGCCCATATGTTGACTTCCTCCCTCCGGCGCGGCTCACGCCTTGCCGGGGCCGGATCAGCGATCCGGCCCGAATAATCCTTCGGCCCTGTCGTACAGATGTTTCAAATGCGTCTCAGGCGGGGCAGACCCTGCGAGTGGGACTTCCACCGAGATCGCCGCGTAGCTATCGACCGCCGCAACGAGTTCCTTCAACGGCAATTCGCCCTCCCCCGGTGCGAACCGCCCGCCTCTAGCTTCAGCGATCATCTCCTCCGGCGTCACCGGCGCCGGTCCAGCGACATCGCACAACTGAACGTGCTTTACCCAGCCGATCTCGGCTCGGAGCGAGGCGAGTGTGCCGCCATTCCTGAAGAAATGTACTCCGTCGACGAGGGCGCCGGCATTGCGGGCACCGCTCGCCTTCACAAGATTGACGCTGTCCTGAAAGGTTTTGATCACCCGCCAACCCATGTTCTCGACATCGACAGCCAACCCGTAGCGGTCCGCAAGGCCGCAGAGATCCGAGAAGTTCGATGCCAATCTGGCCTGATCAGGATCATCTCCGCAGACACTGAGTCGGCGTGCTCCAATATTCGCAGCCGCAGCAACTGTGGCCTCCACCGACGACGCGTCGAACGAGGGGTCGATGACGAAGAACTCGATATCGAAAACCTCGATGCCTTCACCGCTAAGCACGGATTTCAGCTCGCGCGCAGCCGAACCACCGACAGGCAGCTCGTAGTAAGGCGCACCAGGGAACGCCGGATTCAGTCTGAGCCCGATCCTGGAAAATCCCGCGCGCGCAGCGGCCGTCGCAAACTCCACGGGAGACAGCAATATCGATGAGAAGTGCGCGACGCCAATCAGGGGCGCCGATTTCGATGCGGCGGCGGCCATCAAGCGATCCCCTTCGTCGCGAGATGGTTGCGAAGATTGGTGCCGGTGCGATGGATGTGCTGGCGGAGCTTCTCGCAGGCATAGTCGACATCACGCGCGACCGCTCCCTGGGCAATCTCGCTGTGCTCCTGCCCTACATTGCGGTCCCCCGACGTCCGGATCAGGAAGACGCGGCGATATCGGTCGTTGAGATTCAGCAGAAGACTGCAGAAGTGAAGTAGCAGAGGTTTGCCACAGCCCGAGATCAGGGTGAGGTGGAATTCGCGGTGAAGCGCTTCCCAGTGCTCCAGCGTTTCGGGACGCGCGGCGTCGCGCTCCGTGCGGTTTAGACGATGAAGCGCACGCATGATGTTGCCCTCCCATTCGACGTCGCCAAGACGCATGGATTCACGCAACGCGAAAACCTCGAGCTCCTCGCGCAGGGTCGTGACCTCTTCGAGATTAGCCAGCGAGATCGGCGCGACGCGATAGCCTCTGTTGTCCTGAAACTCGACCAGGCCGTCTGAAATGAGCCGGGCCAAGCCCTCCCGCAACGGGCTCAGGCTGACGTTGAAAGTCTTCCGCGCCTTGTCGAGATTGATCTTGCTGCCCGCTTCCAGCTCACCGGAGATGATCGCCTCCCGAAGGCGCGATGCGAGCTGGCTGCCGATGGTGTTCTTGCCATCGTCAAGAAAGCCGGTTGACGGCACATCGTCTGTCAACGGCCCAAGAGAGCTGTCGTCGGCCGTGTCCATTCTTCCTCCAGCAATCCAGGGCAAGTTTCGATTATCGGTATAATAAACGATTATTTATGTCAACATGGATACACTGAAAAGCATCGATCTTCCGACCCCTCGCCCTCAGAAGGCATTTTAATCACGTGATTTCAAAGATCTGTCGCCTCATTCTGGGCAGGTTTCATTAGCCATCAGCATTGAGCGCATAGTGACAGCTTGACAAATAATCGATTATTTTGATAGTCGAACCACATTGGGAGGTAGCCTTATGGCAATCAGAACGGAAAGCGAGTTGACGCCGGCCGTCCTCGCCGTGATGAACCGCACCGAAGATCCACGTTTGCGGGATATACTTGTTGCAATGGTGAAGCATCTCCACGCATTCGTGCGGGAAGTCAGGCTGTCGGAAGTCGAGTTTCGCGAAGCAACCGCCATCCTAAATGAAATTGGCCAGCTGCAGACCGACAGCCACAACGAATTCGTGCTGATGGCCGGATCGCTTGGTGTCTCGTCGCTTGTGTGCCTGCTCAACAACGGCGACAACGGGCAGACGGAGACTTCACAGTCGCTACTCGGGCCGTTCTGGCGGCTCAACTCTCCGCGGGTTGAAAACGGTGGAACCATCATCCGGTCGGAAACGCCGGGAACACCCTTGTTTGTCCACGCGAAGGTGGTTGATCGGGGTGGCAAGCCCATCCCGGGCGCCGAGATCGACGTATGGCACGCCTCTCCTGTCGGCCTTTACGAGAACCAGGATCCTGATCAGGCGGAAATGAACCTGCGCGGCAAGTTCACTACGGACGACGAGGGTCGGTTCTGGTTTAGAACGGTCAAGATGGTGGGCTATCCCATCCCTGTCGACGGAGTCGTCGGTCGGCTTCTCCAAGCGCAAGGTCGCCACCCCTACCGACCTGCGCATCTGCACGCGCTGATCTTCAAGGAGGGATACAAAACCCTCATTTCCCAGGTCTTCGACCCGAGCGATCCGAACATTGATTCCGATGTGCAGTTCGGCGTCACCGCGGCTTTGACAGGCGACTTTGTCCGTCATGATGAGCCGCACCCGTCCGACACGGACGTCACTGGCCCGTGGTTCTCGCTCGACTACACCTACGTCATGGAGCCGGGCGAGGCCATCCTGCCGCGCCCACCGATCAAGTAACGAAACCAGCAGAGCTAGATAATGATTACCGAAAAAGAACGCCAGGCGGCCGCCGACGCGCTGCTGAGGGCAGAAACCGAACGCAGGCCCATTGTCCAGCCAAGCAGGACATACCCGCATTTGGAACTTGAAGACGCATATAAGATCCAAGCGCTCTGGGCGCAGGCCCGGATTGCAAAGGGCGCGCGGATCGCGGGTCATAAAATCGGACTGACATCGCGGGCGATGCAGATGGCCTCGAAAATGACGGAGCCCGACTACGGCGTCATTCTCGACGATGCTCTCTATAACGACGGGGCGCAGATCAGGGCGGAGCTCTTCATCAAGCCTCGCCTCGAAGTCGAACTCGCCTTCGTAATGGGCGAGGATCTCGAAGGACCAAGCGCTCGGATCTATGATGTCATGCGCGCGACTGAATTTGTCGTTCCTGCGCTTGAGATCATCGACTACCGAACCGAGGTACCCAGAGCGATCACCGATACAATCGCCGACAACGCCGCCTTTGGAGCGATCGTCGTGGGCGGCCGCATCATCCGGCCAATGGATATCGACATCCGCTGGGTCGGCGCGACGCTTTCGAAAAACGGCATCATCGAAGAATCGGGGGTTTCCGCAGCTATAATGGGGCATCCGGCCGCGGGTATCGCCTGGCTCGTGAACAAACTCCATGCCGTCGGAGGCGGCTTGAAGAAGGGCCAGATCGTGCTTGCCGGCTCGTTCACCCGCCCCGTGGACATCGCCAAGGGCGATGTCATCCAAGCCGACTATGGTCCGGTCGGCTCCATCGGCGTCTCGTTCGTGTGAGGCGCCGATGGAACTTCCCGTCAATCACTTCAAGCGGAAACTGAGTGCCGGTCAAAGCCAGATCGGACTCTGGTGCGGCCTTCCCGGAAGCTACGCGGCAGAAATCGTCGCGCCGTCGGGCTTCGACTGGCTGCTGTTCGATACCGAGCACTCTCCAAGCGACGTCCTCACCGTCCTGCCGCAATTGCAGGCGGTCGCGCCTTACGACGTGTCCCCAGTCGTACGCCCGGCATTCAACGATCCGGTGCTGATCAAGCGCTTTCTGGACATCGGCGTCCAGACGCTCCTCATTCCCTATGTGCAGAACGAAGAGGAAGCGAAGGCGGCGGTCGCCGCTATCCGGTATCCGCCGCGCGGGATTCGCGGCGTCTCCGCCTTGACGCGCGCCACCCGCTTCGGGCGTGTCCCGAATTACGCGCGGATTGCTGAACAAGAGATTTGCCTGCTTCTGCAGATCGAGACCCGCGAGGCACTCGCTCGGCTGGAAGCCATCGCCGCGGTCGAGGGCGTCGACGGCATCTTCATCGGCCCCGCCGATCTGGCGGCTAGCTTCGGTCATCCCGGACAACCGGGGCATCCCGAGGTGGTCGCGGCGATCGAAGATGCGATCGGACGTCTAAAAATTCTTGGAAAGCCGGCAGGCATCCTTACGCCGGACGAGTCGTTCGCGGCCCGCTGCATTTCGCTCGGGACGTTGTTCACCGCCGTTGGCGTAGACGTCGCCCTGCTTGCGAGAGGATCGGAAGCGCTCGCAGGCAGGTTTGCATCTTAGGGAGTTCGCGCCGATGTCGACGCGGAAAAAAGTTCTGGCCGAGATAGCGCCGGCGGGCGCAATCCGGGCGGCCGTCAACATGTCGAATGCTGCCCTGGTCCGGTGGGACGATCAGGCCGGCGCCTTGGTCGGTCCAAGCGCTCGGATCGGTCGCAAAATTGCGGAGCAACTGGATTGCGGCCTGTCGCTGATCCAGTACGGCTCGGCCGCCGACATCCTCGCCGCCGCGGATCGCGGCGAGTGGGACATTGCTTTCATTGCCTCGGATGCATCGAGAGCCGACCGATTCTCCTTTTCACCCCCCTATATGTCGGTCAAAGCGACCTATATGGTGCGCGAGGCTTCGGCGTTCCGGACAGTCGGAGACCTCGACCTCGAAGGCGTGCAGATCGCCTCCGCAAGAAGTGCCGCATACACGAAGCAGCTCGAACGTACCCTTGAAAAAGCGACTGTCTCGCATACCGACAGCCCGGCAGCTGCCATTGATCTCCTTGTCGGGTCGCAATGCGACGCGGCTGCGGGATTGACCGAATTCCTCGTTCAGACGTCGGAGCGGATTTCCGGCTTCCGGCTGGTAGAAGGAGCGTTCTCCGAAATTCCCCAGACGATCGCCGTGCACCGAAGATCCACTCATGCCTCGGCCTTCTTTGCGGATTTCGTACGCGGTCTGAACGGAACTGCTGCGGGAGACGGTGACTTGGCCGGCGACGGTGAAGAGAATCTCCCTTGATGGCGACGAAACCAGCCCTCAAGTCGGCAGCTTGTTCTGCTCCGGAGAGGCAAAAACCGACGCCGGCATCGGACCTGACGTCATCAGCGTGAAATCAAAGGGTGCCCTGAGATCTGGCCCCAGCACATATTGCCGGTGGACGCGCAGCTGGTCCTTGCGGATCTTCCGATAGTGCTCGCCCGTCAGCATCTGCTTGACGCGGATAAGAAGGATCTTCGCCGCAGGCGCGTCTGCATGGCCTGCGACGGCAACGACCGGCACCTTGTAGAAATTGATCGAATCCGTCAGGCATTGCACGTCGAGCCAGCAGATCTCCGGACAGCGGGCGATCAGGCCGACGCGGGCGCGAAGCGACGTTGCCGATGACAGCAGGGCGCATTGCAGAATGGCGCTGCCGAGCGTGGCAAACACGACGCGCCTGCCCTTGAAAATCTCCGGCTCCTTTTCAAGCAATATGCCGATGACATGGGCGGCGACGCTCGATCCCATGCTGTGCGAGGAGATCACGTACTCGTCCGCCTCCTCGGTCAGCGCCTTGCGCACCGCAATGGCCCGCTCTTCCAGCCAGTCGTTGAACTCGGCCCGATCCATACGGCCGAGCGCCACTGCCATTTCCCAATCGGCAAAAAGATGCAGCGTATGGAAACGCTCGGAAAAAGGCAGGAAGGCGAAGATGAAGAAGCAGAGCGCCAGTGGCCCACTCCACAGCACGTGCCAGGCGGAGAAGCCGAGACTATAGGGCAGGAAAACGATCTCGGCCGTCAGCGCGATCGCCAGCGCCGTCAGTAGGAACGGAAAGAGGAAGAACACGCCGAAACGCCACGCATGCCTGAAATATCCCCGCATGCCACCTTCCAGCATGATCTCGGCGCAACTCCGAAAGCCTGCAATGATCCGGCTCAGCGTGTTGCGGCCACGCAGCCGACGCACGAACATGTCGTGATCAACCATATGGATCCGGCTCTTCGTCCGCCAGCCGGCGGAACTGGTCTCCGCCGCAGGCGCCGTCTCGTAGGCTCCTGCGCTGCCCGTCGTGACCTCGAAGCTGAGAGGATCGCTTCCCGCCTCCGGCGCACCGGTTTCGACGGAGTAGCCCCAGACGGCAGCACTCTGTCTGGCAGAGCGTTCGTACCGCGCCCTATGGGCAAGGCCGTCGAGCGGCTCGAAGCCCGGGAAATGCAGGACGACCCGCTTCTTTATCAATGTCATTCCGCTGTTCCGGCCGGGCAAATAGCCGGCATATTGCTGCAAACCGCCTGCTGGCCGCCGACATCGCGAAAAAGCAGGTATGATTTCAAAGCCGTCTTGCTAACCGAACTCATCCGGAATTCAATAGCAGGCAAGTCGTTTTCACCGCAAACGGAGGGGTTTTGTGGCCGATCTTGTAAAAGAATTGATATCGGGCGTCGTCGACAGCGTGCTGAAGGAAATCCTGAAGAAAACCACAGGTCGCGTCTCGACGAAACGCAAGAGGCGCAAGGCACGCTCCGCCGCGACGACGACGGCTGTCCGGAAGACGGCTACGGCCAAGCGCAAGCCCGCCCGCAAACAGGTCAGCAAGCGCCGCACCGCCGCCGGCCGCAGCCGGCAGCGTCGCGTCTGAGACGCGAGGAAAACTTCCGACCGTAACGCGACGGCAACAATCGCAAAGTGGTCTGACCAGATGGTCTTTTTTTGGTTCGGGCGGCTGGAATTCCTGCTGTCACATGCTATCTAAGGGAAACGATTGAAACGGCGGGCCTTTAACTCGCCTGTTGAAAGGAATCAGATCCCATGAGCGGCATTCACGAATTCATCGACAACGAAATCAAGAGCAACGACGTCGTCCTCTTCATGAAGGGCACGCCGCAGTTTCCGCAGTGCGGGTTCTCCGGCCAGGTCGTGCAGATTCTCGATTACATCGGCGTCGACTACAAGGGCATCAATGTGCTCGCCGATTCGGAAATCCGCCAGGGCATCAAGGATTATTCCAACTGGCCGACGATCCCGCAGCTCTACATAAAGGGCGAGTTCGTCGGCGGTTGCGACATCGTCCGGGAAATGTTCCAGGCCGGTGAACTGCAGCAGCATCTCCAGGAAAACGGCGTCACCGTTCGCGGCGCCGCCTGACCGGTCACCGGACGTCCGCCCGGTTTCCAAATCTGTTTCTCGAGTCCGAGGCGCTGCGGTGAGCAGCGCCTTGGCCTGTTTATGGGAATTTCATTGTGACAGATTCATCACAAGCCGTGTCCGCGGGCCGCCTGCCCATGGGCAAGCGTGAGTTCATCGCGCTTGCCGCCTTCCTGATGGCCATCAACTCGCTTGCCATCGACATCATGCTCCCGGCGCTGCAGCAGATCGGCGCGAGCCTCGGCGTCGAAAGCGAGAATCACCGGCAGTTCGTCGTCTCCTCCTATCTGCTCGGTTTCGGCTGCGCCCAGCTGTTCTACGGTCCGCTCTCCGACCGTTTCGGCCGCCGCACGCCGCTGTTGATCGGCCTCGTCGTCTATATCACATCCGCCATCGGAATCGTTTTCGTTCCCTCCTTCGCCGGCCTGCTGGTGCTTCGCTTCATCCAGGGCGTCGGCTCGGCCGCCACCCGCGTCATCACCATCTCCATCGTCCGCGACATCTATGGCGGCCGGCAGATGGCGGAGGTCATGTCGCTCATCATGATGGTCTTCATGATCGTGCCGGTGATTGCGCCCGGCACCGGCCAGGTCGTCATGTTCTTCGGCAACTGGCACCTGATCTTCCTTTTCATCGCCACAATGGCGACGGCGATCGGCGTCTGGGCCTATGTCCGCCTGCCGGAAACCTTGCATCCGCAGAATGTCCGCCCCTTCACCGCCCGCTCGATCTTCGGCGCCTTCAAGCTGGTGCTGACCAACCGCGTGGCGCTTTGCTACACCATCGCCAGCACCTTCATCTTCGGTGCGCTGTTCGGGTTCATCAACTCCGCCCAGCAGATCTATGTCGGCATCTACGGCCTCGGCGTCTACTTCCCCTTCGCCTTTGCCGGTGTGGCGATCTTCATGTCGCTGTCGTCCTTCTTCAATTCGCGTTTCGTCGGCAAACTCGGCATGCGCCGCCTGTCACACGGCTCGCTGCTCGGCTTCATTGCCATCAACACCATTTGGCTGATCGTCCAGATGGCAAGTTCCGAGCCGATGCCGTTTGCGTTGTTCATCTCCTTCTTCGGGCTTGCCATGTTCCAGTTCGGCTGGATCGGCTCGAACTTCAACTCGCTCGCCATGGAGCCGCTTGGACACGTTGCCGGCACTGCCTCCTCCGTCCTCGGCTTCATGAGCACGGTCGGCGGCGCCCTTATCGGCGCCGGCATCGGCCAGGCCTTCGACGGCACGGCGCTGCCGATGGTCGCCGGTTATTTCATCGTCTCGATCATCGGGCTCATCTTCGTGCTGATCGCCGAAAAGGGCCGCCTCTTCCATCAGCACAATCCGGCCGTTTGAGCGGCCGGTCCCTTCCGCATCCAGGATTTCACCGCATGACGCCGCCGCATAAACCGCACCAGGAAAACCAGGGTTCCCGCCGCATCGGCATGGGCTTCGGCGAATTCGTCGTCACCATCGCCATCATGACCGCCAGCATTGCCATGGCAATCGACAGCATGCTGCCGGCATTACCCAATATCGGCCATTCCCTCGGCGTCACCAACACCAACGACGCGCAGCTCATCATCGGCGTGTTCTTCCTCGGCTTCGGCGTCTCGCAGATATTCTTCGGCAGCCTTTCCGACACTTTCGGCCGCCGTAACATCCTGCTCGGGGGCCTCGCCTGCTATGTGGTCGCGATGTTTGCCGCTGCCGCAACCGGCAGCTTCGAAATGCTGCTCCTCATGCGCTTCATTCAGGGCGTGGGCGGCGCGGCCGTGCGCATCACCACCATGGCCATCGTCCGCGACTGCTTCGGCGGCCGCGAAATGGCCCGCGTCATGTCCTACGTCATGATCGTCTTCATGATCGTGCCGATCGTTGCCCCTTCGGTCGGCCAGCTCATCATCCTCTATGCAAACTGGCACTGGATCTTCATCCTGCTCGGCGCCGTCGCCAGCATCCTGTTCGTCTGGGCTCTTCTGCGGCTGAAGGAATCGCTGCCCCCGGCAGAACGCCTGCCGCTGTCGGTCGGCTCCGTCGCAGACGGCTTCAAGACCGTGCTCACCAACCGCATCACCTGCGGCTACATGATCGGTCTGACCATGTTCACAGGCGTCATCAGCGCCTATGTGATTTCGGTGCAGCAGGTTTTCGGCGAAGTATTGGTCTCGGTGACTGGCTGCCGATCGCCTTTGCGGCGACTGCCGGCGGCATTGCCGTCGCCAATTTCGCCAACGGCTTCTTCGTCCGCAAATTCGGTATGCGCCGGATCTCGCATGCCGCGCTGCTGATCTTCACGGCACTGTCGGCTCTCGGCTTCGTCATCGCCTTGGCGGGCAAGCCGGATTTCGCCACCGCCTACAGCATCTTCACAATCGTTCTGATGATGTTTGCGGTGATCGCCACCAATTTCACCGCCATCAGCCTCGAGCCGATGGGCAATCTCGCCGGCACGGCGACTGCCATCACCGGCTTTGTCTCGACGACCTTCGGCGCCATCCTCGGTGGCCTGGTCGGGCAGATGTTCAACGGCACGGTGCAGCCGCTCTTCGGCGGATTCGCGCTGTTCGGTCTGGTGACGATCGCAGCCACTCTGTGGGCTGAGAACGGCAAGCTCTTCACCCATCCCGGCGACAGTCCGCAGCTCGATCCGGGCACCGCCCATTTCTGAGGCAGGTGAACCGGATCAATTCATGGCGGTCTTGATGGACGAGCGAATTCTGATCAGGCCTTATGTACCGGGTGACGTGGACGCCACGATCGAGATTTTTCTGCGCTCCATCCGGGAAGTCTCGTCAAAAGACTATTCCGCCGCTGAGATCGCAGCTTGGGCAAAGGTGGAGGATCGCGCCCTATGGGCGGAACGAAGGATGAGCAGACCGGCCTGGATGGCAGAGATAGCCGGAAACGCTGTTGGTTTTTCGGATCTCACCAGCGACGGGTGCCTCGACATGATGTTCGTGCACCCTGGCTATCAAGGGATCGGTGTAGCAACCCGCCTGCTGGGCAGGGTCGAAGAAGAGGCTCTCAGGCTTGGATTTCGCCGAATATATACGGAAGCAAGCAGAACTGCTCGTCCGTTCTTTGAACGCAAAGGATTTCGCGTGATAACCCGGCAAACCGTCGAGAAGCGCGGACAGGGCCTGGAAAACTTCCTGATGGAAAAGTTCTACGCCTAAATTGTCATTTGCGACCGGCTTTGCGACGGCCGGTCGCATAGGTTTAGATGGTAACGACCTCACGCCGCAGCGTATCCCACGATGCCTTGTCAGGCGCAATCAGCAGACCGCCGTCGAGGTGCTGCGGCAAATAGGGTGAGCCGTCGAAGCGGGCGGCATAGGCGCCGGCCTCCTGCGAGATCAGCGTGCCGGCAAGATGATCCCAGGGCATCAGCTTGTTGTACATCAGGTAATGGACATGCCCGCCAGCAAGGGTGCGGTATTCGTGGGCAGCACAGCGATAGTTGGTGAGGAAGCGCACCTTGGCGAGATTGCCGAGGACCTCGGCGCGCTTCTCCACTGGCAGGTAGCCGGTCGAAGCCATGCCGACCATCTGGTCGAGCGCGACAGGGTCGGCGGCCCGCAGCCGCTGCGCCTCGCCATCCGGCCTGCGCAGCCAGGCACCGCCGCCCTTCTCCGCCATCACCCAGTCGTCGCCCATCGGATCGTAGATGATGCCGGCAATGGTTTCGCCGCCTGATAAGACCGAGGCCATGACGCCGAAGGCCGGGATGCCGGCGGCGAAGTTGAACGTTCCGTCGACCGGATCGACCACGATGGCGAGATCGGCATCGGCAAGCCTGCCGAGCAGCGCCGGGTCGGCCGCGACCGACTCTTCACCGAGGAACAGCGCGTCCGGCCAGCGCCGTTGCGCTTCCGCCTTGATCATCCGCTCGGCCTGCTCGTCGGCCTCGGTGACAAGATCGGTCGCCTCGCTCTTGGCGCGCACCTCATCCCGGCCGAGCCGACGGAAGCGCGGCAGGATCTCGGCCTTTGCCGCGCGGCGCAAGAGATCGGCAAGAACGGTCACGTCAACGCTTGTTGTCATATCAAATCCTCTCACTTCGGCCGAGGCCTTCAATCAGATGCCGACGATCTCGCGCCGAACCAGCTGCCAGCTTTCCTTATCAGGCGCAGAGATAATGCCGCCGGTCGTCTCGCCCGGACGATAGGGCGTGCCATCGAATTTCGCCGTGTGGCCGCCCGCCTCCTGGTGCGCGAGTACGCCGGCCAGGTGATCCCAGGGCATCAGCTTCGCATGTCCGATGAAGTGCATCTTGCCGGACGCGACCATCCAATATTCGTAAGCCGAGCAGTTGAAAGCGAAGGTCATCCGCGCCTTTGCCATGTTGGCGCAGATACGCGAGCGATCGGGTTCTTCCATATGGCCCCACGACATGCCGCCGACCATCTGGTTCAAGGCGGCAGGCTCAGCCACCTTCAGCCTGCTCGATTGTCCATCCCGGCGCATCAGAAAGGCGCCCGCCCCCCTGATCGCGGTCACCGTGTCGCCTAGAGCGGGATCGTGAATGATGCCGGCGACGGTTTCGCCCCTGACGGTCACCGCAAGCATCGTTCCGAAAACGGGAAGCCCGGCGGCGAAATTGAACGTGCCGTCGACAGGATCGATGACAAAGGCAAGCTCGGCATCGGCAAGCGCCGGCACCACCGATTTATCCGCATCATAGGCTTCCTCGCCGACGACGAGTGCCGAGGGAAAGCGCTCTTTCAGGGCCGCGGTGATCCGGTGTTCGGCCAGCAGATCCGCCTGCGTCACCAGATCGGTTGCGGAGGTTTTTTCCGAAACATCCGTGTCGCCGAGGTTGCGAAAACGCGGCATGATTTCCGCACGCGCCGCGTCTTTTAAACATTCGCCGAGAAAGAGAATATCCTGATCTGAAATAGTCATGCGAATTGCTGTCCTTCATGCAAAGAGCCAGCCTGCTTAGCCGGCCTTTCATGAAGGATCGGTGACACCAAGGCTGGAAAAGTCGAAGAGTTTCGGATCGAGCAGATGCGACGGGTTCACATGCGAAAGCGCCCGCAGCATCGTGTCTTTGCGTCCAGGCATGCGCCGTTCGATATCGGCGAGCATGTCCTTCATCGCGTTGCGCTGCATCCCATCCTGCGAGCCGCAGAGATCGCAGGGAATGATCGGGAACTGCATGGCGACGGCAAACCTGGCAAGATCGTCCTCGGCGGCATAGGCGAGCGGCCGAAGCACCATTAGGTCGCCCTCGTCGTTCAGAAGCTTTGCCGGCATCGAGGCAAGCCGTCCGCCGTGGAAGAAATTCATGAAGAAGGTTTCGAGAATGTCCTCACGGTGATGGCCGAGCACCAGTGCGTCGCAGCCCTCCTCCCGCGCGATGCGGTAGAGATTGCCGCGCCGCAGCCGCGAACAGAGCGAGCAATAGGTGGCGCCTTCGGGGACCTTCTCCTTCACGATCGAATAGGTGTCGCGATATTCGATCCGATGCCGGACGCCGATCTTCGCCAGATAGTCCGGCAGCACATGCTTTGGAAAGTTCGGCTGTCCCTGGTCGAGATTGCAGGCGACGAGCTCGACGGGCAGCAGCCCGCGCCATTTCAGATCAAGCAGCAGCGCCAAGAGACCGTAGGAATCCTTGCCGCCGGAAAGGCCGACAAGCCAGCGCTTCTGCCCCTTCAGCATGTCGAAGTCATCGAAAGCCTGACGTACTTGCCTAAGCAGGCGCTTGCGCAGCTTGTTGAAGGAGACCGAACGCGGCGCATCGGCAAAGAGTGCAGCGCCTGCGCTGTCATCGATTTCGCCAGTTTCCGGATCATCAGCGATGTTGGCTGCGATATTCATTGCTCCGTCCTATAAGGTCTGCCTGCCTTAGCAGAAAGTCATTCGGCAACACAGCCTCAATCGCCGAAAACCGACCAGCCGGTGCGGGCCGCAAGCATCTCAAGCGCAACGGCGCCAAGCTGCGAATTGCCGACCTTGTTCAGCCCCGGCGACCAGACCGCGATCGAGGCAATGCCGGGCGCCACCGCAAAAATGCCACCGCCGACGCCGCTCTTGCCGGGCAGACCGACATGATAGGCAAAATCGCCCGAGCCGTCGTAATGGCCGCAGGTCAGCATCAGCGCATTGATGCGCCGCGCCCGCTTCGGCGAGACCACGGAATGACCGGTCATCGGATTGCTGCCGCGCGCCGCCAGGAACAGACCGGCCCGGGCCAGCTGCTCGCAGCTCATCGCGAGCGCGCATTGATGGAAATAGACGCCGAGCACGTGGTCGACGGGATGATCGAGATTGCGATAGGCGCGCATGAAATTGGCAAGCGCAACATTGCGGTATCCCGTCTGCGTCTCGGAACGCGCCACCTTGTCGTCAATGGTGATCGACTCGTCATCGGCGAGATAACGCACGAAACGGAGCAGCTCGCCGATCGCTTCGCGCGGCGCATGGCCGGCCATGACGACGTCGGTGACGGCGATCGCGCCGGCATTGATGAAGGGATTGCGGGGAATGCCGCTCTCGTGTTCGAGCTGCACGATCGAATTGAAGGCCGATCCCGATGGTTCGCGCCCGACGCGCTTCCACAGTCCCTCGCCGACCTTGCCGAGTGCCAAGGTCAGCGTGAAGACCTTGGATATGCTCTGGATCGAAAAGGCGATATCGGCATCGCCGACACGAAAGACCTGGCCGTCGACGGTGACGATCGCCATGCCGAACTGCCGCGGATCCACCTTGGCAAGCTCGGGGATATAGTCGGCGACCTTGCCCTCGCCGATACGCGGCAGGATGTCACTGTAGATACTGTCGAGGGTCGCCTGCAAATCCGCCATCGCTTCTCTCCGGATAACAAAAAAGCCGCCCGAAAGAGCGGCTTTTCCATATGCGAAACGCCTGGGTTTTCTTAACGCGAATAGAATTCGACGACCAGATGCGGTTCCATGACGACCGGGAACGGAACGTCGCTGAGGGTCGGAACGCGGCCATAGGTAGCGACCATCTTGTTGTGATCGACTTCGATATAGTCGGGAACGTCGCGCTCGGCGAGGCTGACGGCTTCCAGAACAGTCACGAGCTGCTTCGACTTTTCGCGAACTTCGATGACGTCGCCGGCCTTGCAGCGATAGGAACCGATGTTAACGCGCACGCCGTTGACGGTCACGTGGCCATGGTTGACGAACTGACGGGCAGCAAAGACCGTCGGAACGAACTTGGCGCGATAGACGATCGCGTCGAGGCGCGATTCCAGCAGACCGATCAGGTTTTCCGAGGTGTCGCCCTTGCGGCGGGAAGCTTCTGCGAAGATGGCGCGGAACTGCTTTTCGCGCAGGTCACCGTAGTAACCCTTGAGCTTCTGCTTGGCGCGCAGCTGCACACCGAAGTCCGAAAGCTTGCCCTTGCGGCGCTGGCCGTGCTGGCCCGGACCGTATTCGCGGCGGTTCACCGGGGACTTCGGGCGGCCCCAGATGTTTTCGCCCATACGGCGGTCAATTTTGTATTTGGACGATTCGCGCTTGCTCATCGTATTTCCTTTCAAAGGTTTATGCCGGCTTGTTGCCAAACCGCGCGAAGGAAACACGCCCTCCTCTGACCTCTGCCGAGGCCTGACAGGATGTTTCGGTTACGCGAACAGAAACGATCCACGGGACATGTCAAATGAAACACCGGACATTGCTGCCCGGTGCTTGGCGCGGTCTTTAGAGGCCCGTCATGAAAATGTCAACTGTGCCAAAGCCTGAAAACGCCACTATTCCGCAGCCAAAGGCTGATCGCCCGTATCCGGCGCGTTCGCGTCGCCAGGCGCCGTCTGACAATTCATGTCGGGGAACGCCACAATGCGCTTGCCGGAGAAATCCGTATGCACGACGACGATGCCCTGTTCCTCGAAATAGCCGAGCAGCCGTCGGGCTCGCCGGGCGGAATGCGTGCCGTAGGCGCGGGCGATGCGCGCGTCGGACGGGCACGCTTCGCCGCAGACGGCTGCCTTGGCGAGCATCAGGAAGACGCCCTGCAGGTCGTCGGTGACGCCTGCCGACAGCGACAGCGCCGTCGCCCACTCATCGCTCGCCGCTGTTGCCGCATCGACGCCGGAGCGCGAGATCGCCACGCGCCGGCGGAAATCCGGCAGCGCGATGGGGGGACCCGGCACGCGGCGCATGCGCAGCCGGACGAGGAAATCCTGGTAAAGCACGGAATCGGTGCGGAAGGCGGATGCGGGATCGTCGAGTATTTCGGCGAGCACGCCGGCAAGACGCTCCTCCCGCTCCTCTGGCGAGATCTCCGCCTGGCTCGCCCTCGCTTCGACCGGAGCCGGGGATGCCGCCGGCGTCGAGCGCGAGAGCTCGGCCAGTATATCGGTCGTCGGTCGCGGCGCCGGCGGCGCGCGGCGCACGAGCGGGCGCTGGAACTCTTCCGGATCGGGCGTGAAGATCAGGTCCTCGACGTCCTGCGGCGCGTCCGGCAACGGCATCAGCTTCGGGCTGGAGGAGCGCGCCGAGGTCTCCACCGCACCGATCTGGATCGGCAGCGGCCGGCGCGACAAGGCCGGCCCAAGGGCAACAAAATTGCCGCGCTTGAGATCGCGGAACATCTCCGCCTGGCGCCGGTCCATGCCGAGCAGATCGGCGGCGCGGGCCATATCGATATCGAGGAAGGTGCGGCCCATCAGGAAGTTCGAGGCTTCGGCCGCGACGTTCTTGGCAAGCTTGGCGAGCCGCTGCGTCGCGATCACCCCGGCAAGACCGCGCTTGCGGCCGCGGCACATCAGGTTGGTCATCGCGCCGAGCGACATCTTGCGCGCATCTTCCGAGACGTCTCCGCCGACGGACGGCGCAAACATCTGCGCCTCGTCGACGACCACGAGGACAGGATACCAATATTCGCGATCGGCATCGAACATGCCGTTGAGGAAAGCGGCCGCAGCGCGCATCTGCTGCTCGATATCGAGACCTTCGAGCGTCAGAACGCAGGAAACGCGATGCTGGCGGATGCGGTTGGCGATGCCTGCCAGTTCCGCCTCGGTGCGCTCGCCGTCGACGACGACATGACCGAACCTGTCGCTAAGGGTGACGAAATCACCCTCGGGATCGATGATGACCTGTTGCACCCATTGGGCGGATTGCTCGAGCAGGCGGCGCAAGAGATGCGATTTGCCGGAGCCGGAATTGCCTTGCACGAGCAGACGGGTCGCCAGCAACTCCTCGATATCGAGTGTCGCCGGAGCGCCGGACGCCAATCCCATATCGATGCCAACCTGCAATGCTGATCCTCGCGGCGAAGAGACTCACATGAATGAAGTGCCATTCTTCCGAAACGGCAACGCCCCGTCTATCAAAGAATGGACAGTATTTCAGGGCTGGATTTCGCCAACCCACAGGACAATTCCGCTCATGCCCTCAAGCCGAATCCCTGCATCAGCCGCCGCGTGGCAAAATCGGGCTTGCCTGACGTGAAAACTGAAAAGTCGAAATTATCCGGATGCACGGCATCGGCAATAAGCGGCATCAGCGTGCGTGCGCGCCGCGCGATTGCCTCGGCCGGATCGAGCCAGTCGACCGGCCAGGGCGCAAGACGGCGGAAGAGGTTGGCCATGAACGGATAGTGCGTGCAGGCAAGCACGACGATATCGGTCTTGTGCCCCTCTTTCTCGACGAAGCACTGGTCGATCTCGGCAAGCACGGCCTCGTCGGAGACGGCGTCGCCGCGAATATAGGCTTCGGCCATGCGCGCAAGGTTTTCCGAGCCGACAAGCCGTACGTGGCATTGCTGTGCGAAGGACTGGATGAGGTCGCGCGTATAGGCGCGCTTGACCGTCCCCGGCGTCGCCAGTACCGAAACCAGGCCCGAACGCGTGCGCTCCGCCGCCGGTTTGATCGCTGGCACTGTGCCGACGAAGGTCATTTGGGGAAAGGCCGCGCGCAGGTCGGCGCCAACCAGCGTGAAAGCGGTGTTGCAGGCGATGATGCAGACTTCTGGATCGTGCTCCTGAAGCAGCTTGCCGAAGAGCCCGATGATGCGCTCCTTCAGCGCCTGCTCCTCCCAGCCGCCATAGGGAAAGCCCGCATCATCAGCGACATAGATGAAGCCGCGCTCCGGCATCAGCACACGCGCCTCGCGCAGTACGGTCAGCCCGCCTATACCTGAATCGAAGACCAGGACGGGTTTCAGCTCATTGGTCGGCGCTGTCATCGGTTGGCGCTTCCTTGCCGGATCTGGTGAAACCGCCTTTACGCGGACTGTTTCGCGAAAAGCGATCGAGGGAGGAGATGACGCCGCGCAGCACGCTGATTTCCTGTTCCGTGAAGGCCCGGCGGGAGAGAACAGCGCGAAGGTTGTCGACCATTTTCGGCTTTTTCGAGAGCGGATGGAAATAGTTGCGTGAATCGAGCGCTTCTTCCAGCTGGTCGAACAGACCGAAGAGCTGCTCCTTTGTGGAAGGTCGCTGCTCGAGCGCCTGGAACGGCACGGCCTCCAAATCTTCCATGCCGGACTTCATCCATTCATAGGACATCAGAAGCACGGCTTGTGCAATATTCAGCGAGGCGAAGGCGGGATTGACCGGAAAGGTCACGATCTCGTCCGCCAGCGCGACTTCCTCATTGGTCAGGCCCCAGCGCTCACGGCCGAAGAGAATGCCCGTTGCCTCGCCTGCCCGGAACCTTGTGCGCAGCGTTTGCGCGGCAAAGACCGGGGAGCGCACCGGCTTATAGTTGTCGCGGCTGCGCGCCGTCGTCGCATACACGAAATTGAGGTCGGCGATCGCTTGCTCCAGCGTGTCATAGACCTTCGTCGCTTCTATCACGTGATCGGCCTTGGAGGCAGTCGCCTGCGCCTTCTCGTTTGGCCAGCCGTCGCGCGGATTGACGAGGCGCAGTTCCGCAAGGCCGAAGTTCGCCATGGCGCGCGCCACCATGCCGATATTTTCGCCCATCTGCGGCTCGACCAAAATGATGGCCGGTCCCTCGGCCAAAAGTTGACGCTCGCTGTTCGTGCCTGCCATGCTCTTATCCCTGTTTCGAGCGCGCAATAGCCTCGCCCGGCGCAAACGGCAAGACGTCAGGCTGCGGATAGAGCCTCTCCAGCGCCGAACCGATCATCTCGAGCCCCACCCTGGCGCCCTCGCGCGACACCGGCAAATGCCTTCCCGTCGTTCGCGACGCCTTGCGCTTGATGAAGAAACAAGCAGAGCCGCGTGGCGCCGCATCAGCGATCAGCGCCAGGTCCGCCGCGATCAGCCCTTTCTGATCACTGTCGGCAGGCGGTGCTTCATAGCTCCTCGCCAGGACGCGCGCCCAATAGGTGCAGGAAAGAAAGATCGCCAATGTCTGGCGTATCTGGCCGGGCCGCGTCACCACCGACCAGGAGGAGCCGAGCGGGCGGGCCGCCACGGTCACGTCGCGGTAGCAGGAATCGATCATCTGCGACAATGCGATCAATTCGAAACCGCTCTTGCCCGCGCCGATTGCGCCAAGCAGCTCGCGCAGCGCCTGGAACCAACGGGCGAGCGCCGTATCGAGCGCGCCACGCGTGCGGGCCGGGAAAACGACGAAAGCAACTGCCGTTCCGGCCGCAGCTCCGATCATCGTCTCCCCGATGCGCAGTTTGAGCAGATCGAGCGTCAATACGCCGGTCATGCCGTAGACCAGACAGAGCACGATCGAAATGAAGAAGGTCATCGTCGCGTACGAAACCTGCAGGAAATAGAAGGCGAGAAAGATGCATAAGGCCACGACCGGGATAGCGATATCAGGCTCGCCGGAAATCAACGTGGCCAGGACGAGGCCCACGGCGATGCCGAACACTGTGCCGAGCGAGCGCGACAGCGCTTTCATGGCTGTGTCGCCGCGCGAATTGGTGTTGGTAAAGACAAGAAAGGAGGCAAGCACCGCCCAAAACCAGCGATCCCGCGACAAAAGCAGACCGAAGCCCATGGCGATCGCCGAGGCGAGCGTTATCTGCAGCGCTGAACGCAGCAGCGGATTGGTCAGTGAAAAATCGATAGCCTGAGCTTGCGCTGTGTCCTTGGCCGCATCAATGCCGGAGAAACCGGAGGCCTGTCCCGTGTTGATCGTCTCGGTCAGTTGCCGCCGCGCTTCGCCCAGACAAAGCAGCGCCCGTATGGTTTCGCCCTGCGGCTGATCCTTGATGGCCTCGGTCATTCCCTCATATCTTTTGAGTTCTGCCGCATCCGCCTCGATCACCGCGTGAACGAGTGCAAAGGGCGGCGGGCTCTGGAAGCTCAGCACGATAGCGCTTTCGGCGGCAAGATGCGCATCGAAGAGCCGGATCGCCAGCTCCGCAGCGGGATCGGAAGCGCCATCGAAGACGCCCGCTGACGGGCGCGGGATGAAGGTCTCGGCCATCAGCACCACTTCCTTCAGCCGGTCTTCCAGCTGGCGCAGTTCCTGCTGGTCGGCATCGCCGATATCGCCACTGGCGGCAAGGGCTGCGAGCTTGAAGAGGATCTGATTGATCCGCCCGCTGACACTTTCGAGCGAGCGTAGCAGATCGCGCCGCCAGTCATCAGGTAGAAGCACCGCCCTTACCACATGGCCGACAAGCACGGAAACGACCGGCCCGATCGCCACCTCAGCCAATTCGGCAAGCGGCGGCTGGAAATAGGCCCCCATAAAATAGGAGGTGAAGGCGAACATGCCGATCGCAAAGCCGCGCGGCCCGAACACCCGGCCTGCCGATGCGAGCAGGATGATGACGAGAAAAACGAGGTCGGAGAAAACGCGCTGGTCCTCGAGCCCTGCGGCAATGGCGACGACAACAAGACTTACGGCACAGCCGACCAGCCGCGTCACCAGCTGGCGCGAATTACCCTTGTCGCGCACCGCCACCCCACCTTCGATCGACAGTACGATACCGAGGCCGAAGGCCGCCGTCGGCAGCGGCAAGATGAAAGCCTTTATGGCGAGCAGGGTCAGGAATACGAGGACGATGGTCAGCGTCACCCGCGAGGCCATGCGCAGGCGCGAAAGCGCCGGATCATTGGCAAGCAGCCAGTCGCGAAACTGAAAGCGGGAAAACAAATGCATGAGCCCCTCATGCTCTGAAGCATCGATAGATACCGCCGCGGGAGCGGAAATCAAACCGCTGACGAGCACCCCCGATGCCGATCGAATGTCGCGCGCTTACTGGCCCTTGGCGATCAGCCCCATAGTTTCCTTGAGCGAGCTCGGCCCCTGCCCCTCTTCACCCTGAACCATGATGTCATCGATGACGGATTTGCCGTTCTCCTCAATCACCTCGAAACGCACAGTTGTGACGTCATCCTTGTTGGGTGCGCCTTCCATGCAGGTCGCCGCCTTGAATTTCACGGTCACCTCTGTCGTGCCGTTTGCCGGCTGGCCGCTTTCGATGGAAATGTCCTGCAGCGGACAGGCATCCTGGCCGTTGACGATCACGTCATAGTCGAAGGGCGAAATGCCATCCTCGTCGGCCGCCGGGTTCTGGGCGGCTTCTTTGTATTTGTCGCCAAAGTCCTTGCTGTAGAGCCGGCCGAGCACGCTTTCCTCGAAAATATCGATCCAGTCGCTGACGTCGCTCGCCCAGTTCGTCTGCGTGTCCTTCATGATTTCCTTGACCGGCTCGGTCGCATCGGCCGCAAGCGAAAGGCCAGGTGCTACAAACACGGCGGCAACGAGGCCGGCGAACAGAACGGCGATCTTCTTCATGGCAAAATGTCCGGGACTCGGGGCAGGCTTATGCCGCGGAGGTTAGCCATTTTCCGCCACTTGGCAATGGCGGCAAAAACGTGATGTCCCTGCCCGTTGCAGCTTTGCGTTCCCGGCTCACAATGCTATAGCGCTCCGGATTACATCACCCAGCCGGGACAATATCCCCTTCCAAGCTTAACGAGGCAGATACATGAAGAAGATCAAGGTCGCCAATCCCGTCGCCGATCTCGACGGCGATGAAATGACGCGCATCATCTGGCAGCTCATTAAGGATAAGCTGATCCATCCGTATCTCGACCTCGACATCGACTATTACGACCTCTCGGTCGAAAATCGCGACGCCACCAACGACCAGGTCACGGTCGACGCCGCCAACGCCATCAAGAAATACGGCGTCGGCATCAAGTGCGCGACCATCACGCCTGATGAAGCCCGCGTCAAGGAATTCAACCTCAAGGAAATGTGGAAGAGCCCGAACGGCACCATCCGCAACATTCTCGGCGGCGTCATCTTCCGCGAGCCGATCATCTGCCGCAACGTGCCGCGCCTCGTTCCCGGCTGGACCCAGCCGATCGTCGTCGGCCGCCATGCCTTCGGCGACCAGTATCGCGCCACCGATTTCAAATTCCCCGGTAAGGGCAAGCTGACGATCAAGTTCGTCGGCGAAGACGGCACCGTCATCGAGAAGGAAGTCTTCAACGCGCCGGGCGCCGGCGTTGCCATGGCCATGTACAACCTCGACGAATCGATCCGCGAATTTGCCCGCGCCTCGATGATGTACGGCCTGATGCGCAAGTGGCCGGTCTACCTGTCGACCAAGAACACCATCCTCAAGGCCTATGACGGCCGCTTCAAGGACATCTTCGAGGAAGTCTACGAGACCGAATTCAAGGACCAGTTCAAGGAAGCCGGCATCACCTACGAACACCGCCTCATCGACGATATGGTTGCCTCGGCCCTAAAGTGGTCTGGCGGCTACGTCTGGGCCTGCAAGAACTACGACGGCGACGTCCAGTCCGACACGGTCGCCCAAGGCTTCGGCTCGCTCGGCCTGATGACCTCGGTTCTGCTGACGCCGGACGGCAAGACGGTTGAAGCCGAAGCCGCCCACGGCACGGTGACCCGCCATTATCGCCAGCACCAGAAGGGCCAGGAAACTTCGACGAACTCGATCGCCTCCATCTTCGCCTGGACCCGCGGCCTCGCGCACCGCGCCAAGCTCGACGACAATGCCGAGCTTGCCAAGTTCGCTTCCACGCTCGAAAAGGTCTGCGTCGACACCGTCGAATCCGGTTTCATGACCAAGGATCTGGCGCTGCTCATCGGCCCCGATCAGCCGTGGCTCTCGACGACCGCCTTCCTCGACAAGATCGATCAGAACCTGCAGAAGGCCATGGCGTAAGCCCATCTTTTCGCAATAGCATTGAACGGCGGGGATTTCCCCGCCGTTTTCATTTGGGAGGAGAGAAAATGATGGTGACCGTACGCCTGCTCGAACCTTCAGACCGTGCCGCCTGGGAACCCTTATGGGCAGCCTACCAGCGGTTCTACGAAGTGGTCATCCCCGCCGAGACGACCGATCTTACCTGGGTTCGTTTCCATATCCCGACGAACCGATGCATGCGCTCGGCGCCTTCGACGAAGACGGCCGCGTCGTCGACATCGTGCACGCCATCTTCCATCGGTCCTGCTGGCTGCCGCAATGGACCTGCTATCTGCAGGATCTCTACGTCGAAGGCAGCCAACGCGGCCTCGGGACCGGGACTGCATTGATCGAGGCCGTCGCCGAGCTTGCACGCCGGAGCGGCGCAGGCAGGCTCTATTGGATGACCCATGAAAGCAATGCGACCGCGCGGTACCTCTATGACAGGATTGCCGAGCGCTCGGGTTTCATTCAGTACCGAAAGGCGCTTTAGCTCCGGGCTTGCACAAAGACTTCGCCGCGCTATTGATTCCAGCGACACGAGAACACGAGGAGGACGTCATGCCCGAAGAGCTGGTATTCTATACGAACCCAATGTCGCGCGGCCGTATCGCACGATGGATGCTGGAGGAGATCGGCCAGCCGTACCGCACCGAACTGCTGACCTTCGGTGAAAGCATGAAGGCGCCGGAATATCTCCGTGTCAATCCGATGGGCAAGGTGCCGGCGATCCGCCACGGCAACACCATCATCACTGAATGCGCAGCGATCTGCGCTTATCTCGCCGAAACCTTCCCGGAAAAGGGTCTGGCGCCGAGGCCGGAGGAGCGCGCCGCCTATTACCGCTGGATGTTCTTTGCCGCCGGTCCGCTCGAATCGGCGGTGACGATGAGGGCGCTCGGCTTCGAAATCCCGGCGGAACGCCTGCGCATGGCCGGCTGCGGCGGTTTCGGCGACGTCATGAACACGCTCGAGATGGCCGTCTCCGGCTCGACCTATGTCACCGGCGAACGCTTCACCGCCGCCGACGTCTATGTCGGCGCCCATATCGGCTGGGGCCTCGGTTTCGGCAGCATCGAGAAGCGCCAGGCCTTTATCGACTATTTCGGCCGCATCAGCGAGCGCGAGGCCTACAAACGCGCGAACGCTCTCGACGACGAGGCCGGCAAAACGATGCAGGCTGCCTGACTGTCAATCCGGCGCGGCGTCCAGAATGCCGCGCCGGGATCCCAGCCGTCAGGCAAGCGGCATGTGAATATCCGTCATTAGTTCTGTCGGCGGCACATCGCGCGGGTTGTTGAGATATTCCTCGAACATGACGCTCTCCTTCAGCTGTCGCCCCGAGTTCGGCAGCCATTCGGAATAAAGCCACTGATAGGCCTTATACATGTCCGCATAAGGACCCTTGTGGCGCAGGACGGCATACTCGCCGCCCTCGATCGTACGTCGCTCGAACGGCGCTTCGGTGGGAACTCCTGGGTTGCTGATGACGCAGGCGATGGAGCGCAGCTTTTCGGCCGGCACGATGTCGGGATCGTCGAGATAGACGCCGATCATCCGCATATCCGGCCTGGCAAGGCCGCGGGCGTAAAGCGTGCCGAACAATGTTTCGAAGGCTTTGCCGATCTGCATGTAGGAACCGGTGTGGGCGACGCCGATCAGCTCGATCGGCTCGATCTGCCGCAGGGTAACGTCAAACATGGCTTTGGTCTTTCCGTTAGGTGAGGATAGGAACGCTGTATGGCTTCCCTCTTTCCGGTAGCGCGCCGGCGGCATGCCATAGACCGATTTGAAGATGCGGTTGAAGGATTGGAGGTTGGGATAGCCGGATCGCTTCGCAATCTCGCTGACGGCAAGCTCCGTACGGACAATCTCGCCCGCGGCGCGATGCAGCCTGAGCCGCTTTACGGTGGCCGCCAGCGTCTCGCCATGGATCGCCCGATAGATCCTGTGCCAGTGATAGCTCGACAGGCAGGCGATCTCGGCAAGGCGCTCCATATCCAGTTCCTCGTCGAGGTGGTCGTGAATATAGGCCGAAACCCGTCGAAGACGGGTCTCGTAAAGCGTCCATGCAGTCTCGCCGTTCATGTCGAAGCCCTCTGCAAATCGATCGACCGCAGACAACCATATATCGATTTGACAAATCTTGCGGAATTACTGGATCCGGAGCGCCGACGCTACGCAATCGACCTGCTAAGCGGCAGAGAAAACCTCGCGATTGTCAGCTACGCCGCCCTCCTCCCTCATTCCTGTGCTCGTCACAGGAATCCAGCCACGGAGCGTCCGCGCCGTGAATGAATCAGCACCTAAAGAAAAGTGCCTTCGCGCCCAAGGACTTGGGCGCACTGGATTCCTGTGACGAGCACCCGTGACGGAGGCTGGGGGACGCCGAATGAAGAACAAGCCTATCAGCAAACTAAGGCGGAAGCCCCAGGTCAGTTCACCCGGCAAGTGCCCCTGCAACAGCCTCAATGGCTTCTTCGGCCTTGGTACCATCCGGACCGCCGGCCTGGGCCATGTCGGGACGGCCGCCGCCGCCCTTGCCGCCGAGCGCGGCAGAAGCAACCCGCACCAGATCGACGGCGCTGAAACGCTGCACCAGATCCGGCGTCACCGCGACGACCGCGCTCGCCTTGCCGTCTTCGGAAACGCCGACCAGCGTCACGACGCCGGAGCCGATGCTGGTCTTGCCATCGTCGGCGAGGCTCTTCAAATCTTTCGGGTCGACGCCCGAGATCGCCTTACCGAGGAACTTGACACCGGCAACTTCGCGCACGGCATCAGCCGAGCCGCCCTGCCCGCCGCCCATGGCGAGCTTGCGCTTGGCGTCAGCCAGTTCCTTTTCGAGCTTGCGGCGCTCGTCCATCAGCGCTTCGACGCGCGACAGAACTTCCGAAGGCTGCACCTTCAGCGACGCCGCGAGCGTCTTCACGCGCTCGTCCTGCTCGGCGAGATATTCGCGCGCCGATTCACCGGTCACCGCTTCGATACGGCGAACACCGGCGCCGACGGCGCTTTCGCCGAGGATGCGCACGAGGCCGATCTGGCCGGTCGCCGACACATGCGTGCCGCCGCAGAGCTCGACCGAGTAAGGCTTGTCGGTCTTCGCGCCATGCAGACCCGTGCCCATCGAAACGACGCGCACCTCATCGCCGTATTTCTCGCCGAAGAGCGCCATCGCGCCTTCGGCGATCGCGTCATCAACGCTCATCAGGCGGGTCGTGACGGGCGCATTTTGCAGCACGATCTCGTTTGCCATGTCCTCGACGACCTTCAATTCCTCGGCCGACATCGGCTTGGGATGCGAAACGTCGAAACGCAGGCGCTCGGGCGCAACCAGCGAGCCCTTCTGGGCAACGTGGGTACCGAGTACTTCGCGCAGCGCCTCGTGCAGCAGGTGGGTTGCCGAATGGTTGGCGCGCAGGCGCGAACGGCGGGCATGGTCGACAGTCAGAACGACAGCATCGCCGGTCTTGAACGCACCTTCGACGACGGTGCCGGAATGCACGAAGAGGCCCTCACCCTTCTTCTGCGTGTCCGATATTTCGATCTTGCCGTGGTCGGAGGATATGACGCCGGTATCGCCCATCTGACCACCGGATTCTCCATAGAACGGCGTCTGGTTGACGACGATCTGCACCTTGTCGCCAGCCTTGGCTTCGTCGGCAACGGCGCTGTCTTTGACGATCGCCTGCACCACGCCTTCAGCGCTCTCTGTGTCGTAACCGAGGAACTCGGTAGCTCCATGCTTTTCCTTAAGCTCGAACCAGACGATTTCGGTGGCCTTCTCGCCGGAGCCAGCCCAGTGCGAGCGGGCTTCGGCCTTCTGGCGCTCCATGGCATCGGTGAAGCCGGAGATGTCGACGCCGATCTCGCGAGCGCGCAGGGCGTCTTGCGTCAGGTCGAGCGGGAAGCCGTAGGTGTCGTAAAGCTTGAAGGCGGTCTCGCCATCCAGCATGTCGCCCTTGTCGAGATCAGCGGTCGCATCCGACAGCAGCGACAGGCCACGCTCCAGCGTCTTGCGGAAGCGGCCCTCTTCGAGTTTCAGCGTCTCTGATATCAGCGCCTCGGCCCGCACGAGTTCCGGATAGGCGCGGCCCATCTCCTGCACCAGCGTCGGCAGCAGCTTGTACATCAGCGGCTCCTTGGCGCCGAGAAGCTGGGCATGCCGCATGGCGCGACGCATGATACGGCGCAGCACATAGCCGCGGCCCTCATTCGACGGCAGCACGCCGTCGGCAATCAGGAAGGCCGAGGAGCGCAGATGGTCGGCGATGACGCGGTGGCTGGCGCTGCCTTCCGCCTTGACTCCTATCGTATCCTCGATGGTGCCGGTCAGCGTGCGGAAAAGATCGGTATCGAAGACGCTCTGAACGCCCTGGAGGATGCAGGCCATGCGCTCCAGACCCATGCCGGTGTCGATCGACGGACGCGGCAGCGGATTGCGAACCCCCGGCTCGGTCTGCTCGAACTGCATGAAAACCAGGTTCCAGAATTCCAGGAACCGGTCGCCGTCTTCCTCGGGCGAACCGGGAGGGCCGCCCCAGACGTTCTCGCCCTGGTCGATGAAAATTTCCGAACAGGGGCCGCAGGGTCCGGTATCGCCCATCTGCCAGAAGTTGTCGGAGGTCGGGATGCGGATGATCTTGTCGTCGGAGAAACCGGCGATCTTCTTCCACAGCGCCGCTGCTTCCTCGTCTTCGGAATAGACGGTCACAAGCAGGCGATGCTTCGGCAGATCGAAGCCTTCAGTCACGAGCTTCCAGGCAAGCTCGATCGCATTCTCCTTGAAATAATCGCCGAAGGAGAAATTGCCGAGCATTTCGAAGAAGGTCAGGTGACGCGCGGTATAGCCGACATTGTCGAGGTCGTTGTGCTTGCCGCCGGCGCGCACGCACTTCTGCGAGGTTGTCGCCGTCGCATAAGGACGTTTCTCAAGGCCGGTGAAGACGTTCTTGAACTGTACCATGCCGGCATTGGTGAACATCAGCGTCGGGTCGTTGCGCGGCACGAGCGGACTGGACGGAACGATCTCGTGGCCGTTCTTCTTGAAATAGTCGAGGAAGGTCGACCGGATATCGTTCACGCCGCTCATTCTATGCCCTTCAATGCGGCCCGAGGCCGGTAAATACAAATCCATCGGCTTTTAACGTTCGCCTCCGCCACTGTCCAGCCGACAAACAAAACCGGCCGCATTCTGATGAGGAATGCAGCCGGCTGAGATATCAGATCAAGTTCAAGCGCGAAAATTACATTTCCGCGGCAGCATCGCCGTCATCGGCATCCGGACCGCCATTCTGAAGGAAACGATCCGCGATCAGGCCGGCATTCTGGCGCAGCGCCAGCTCGATCTCCCGAGAGAGATCCGGATTGTCGCGTAGGAAAGTTTTGGCGTTTTCGCGGCCCTGGCCGAGACGCTGGCTGTTATAGGAGAACCAGGCGCCCGACTTCTCGACGATACCGGCCTTGACGCCGAGATCGACGAGTTCGCCCGTCTTCGACACGCCTTCGCCATACATGATGTCGAACTCGACCTGCTTGAAGGGAGGCGCCATCTTGTTCTTGACGACTTTGACGCGGGTCTGGTTGCCGACCACTTCTTCGCGCTCCTTGACCGAGCCGATGCGGCGAATGTCGAGGCGCACGGAGGCATAGAATTTCAGCGCATTGCCGCCCGTCGTTGTCTCAGGCGAACCGAACATGACGCCGATCTTCATGCGGATCTGGTTGATGAAGATCACCATGCAGTTCGACTTGGAGATCGAAGCGGTCAGCTTGCGCAGCGCCTGGCTCATCAGGCGGGCCTGCATGCCCGGCAGGCTGTCGCCCATCTCGCCTTCGATTTCGGCGCGCGGCGTCAGCGCGGCGACCGAGTCGACGACGAGAACGTCGACGGCGCCGGAGCGCACCAGCGTGTCGGTGATTTCGAGCGCCTGCTCTCCGGTATCTGGCTGCGAGATCAGCAGATTCTGCAGATCGACGCCAAGCTTACGGGCATAGACTGGATCGAGCGCGTGTTCGGCATCGACGAAGGCGCAGATGCCGCCCTTCTTCTGCGATTCCGCAATGGTCTGCAGCGCAAGCGTTGTTTTGCCCGAGCTTTCCGGCCCATAGATTTCAACGATGCGGCCCTTCGGCAAGCCGCCAATTCCGAGCGCGATATCGAGACCAAGCGAGCCCGTCGAAACCGTCTCGATCTCGACGACGTTCTCGTTGGAGCCGAGTTTCATGATCGAGCCCTTGCCGAACGACCGCTCTATTTGTGAGAGTGCCGCTTCAAGCGCCTTGCTTTTGTCCACCGATTTGTCCTCTACCAGCCGCAATGTATTCTGAGACATCCGATCCACCTTTAGGTTATTGAAGCCGCTCAAGCAATGTCGAGTTTGTACCCTATTTGTTCCATTCCCGCAATAGGCGCACAAACATTTGAAAGAAAAAGGTAAAACGGTCCATGTTCTACATTTGTTTTATCGATGCAAAGCAACGGCTTAGACCCTCTGCGCAAGCTTTGCCGCGGCCGGGCAATGAGCATCGATTCGCCCTTCGCACTTTATGATCCCGGGTAAGTTGATGAAAAAGATTCTCGTTCTCGGCGGTGCCCATATCGACAGGCGTGGCCGCATCTCCGGCGAAACGGCGCCAGGCGCCAGCAATCCCGGCACCTGGTTCGAGGAGCCGGGCGGCGGCGGTTTCAACGCGGCGCGTAACCTTGCAAGACTGGGTTTTCACGTGACCATGATCTCGCCGCGCGGCGGCGATCCCTTCGGCGAAATGGTCGGCGAAGCTGCCGATTTCGCCGGAATCGACGACCGGCCCTTCGTCTTCCTCGACCGCAAGACACCGAGCTATACGGCGATCATCGAGAAGAACGGCGACCTCGTGATCGCCCTTGCCGACATGGATCTCTACCGTTTCTTCGTGCCGCGGCGCCTGTCCATCCGCTGGGTGCGCGAGGCCTTCGCCGCCCATGATTTCATTCTCGTCGACGCCAATCTGCCGGAAGAGACAATCGCGGCGATCGTCGCCAAGGCGAACTCCCTGGCCAAACCCGTTGCGGCCATCGCCATCTCGCCGGCCAAGGTGGTCCGGCTGAAACCCTGCATTAGGGATATCGATTATCTGTTCCTGAACGAGGCCGAAGCCGCCGCCGTTACCGGCTTGCAGCCGGAGGATTCGGGCGGTTGGCCGCCGCTCCTGAATGAGATCGGCATCAGAAACGCCGTCGTCACCCGCGGACGGCGCGAGCTCGTTGCGATTTGCAAAGACCGCGCCGTGGCGCTGCAGCCGCCAATCGCCGAAACCGTCGCCGATGTTACCGGCGCCGGCGATTCCCTTGCCGCCGGCACGCTCGCCGCCTTGATATCAGGCCTGCCGCTCGAGGAGGCCGTTCGCTACGGCGCGGCGGCGGCAGCGCTCACGGTGCAGTCACGGCACGCCGTCAACGAAAATCTGACTCCGGATCTCTTGAATGAGGCGCTTGCCCTTGTTCCCAAGGTCAGAATTCTGCATTGAAGCGGCTGAATTAAAGAGTTGAGCAAGATGCCGTTTCGAAAGCCGCCCACGCTTTTGGTATCATGCTCTGCCGATCACAGGACAAGACCATGACCAAGCCCATCTCCCCTCTTCTGCCGATCGCCTATTCGAAGGAGGTCGCCAGCGCCAAGCAGCGCGGCGCGCCACTGGTGGCGCTGGAATCGACCATCATCACCCATGGCATGCCCTATCCCGGCAATATCGAAATGGCGCGCAGCGTTGAGACGATCATTCGCGAACAGGGCTCGGTGCCGGCGACGATCGCGGTCATCCACGGCACCCTTCATATCGGCCTTGAAGCTGCGCAACTTGAGCAGCTTGCCAAGGCAAAGGAGGTCATGAAGGTGTCACGCGCCGATCTCGCCTTCGCCATCGCCGAACGGCGCACCGGCGCAACGACGGTTGCTGCGACGATGATCGCGGCGGCCCGCGCCGGCATTCGTGTCTTTGCCACAGGCGGCATCGGCGGCGTGCATCGCGGCGCCGAGGAAAGCTTCGATATATCAGCCGATCTTGAGGAATTGGCGCGCACCGGCGTTATCGTCGTCTGCGCCGGCGCCAAGGCGATCCTTGACATTCCAAAGACGCTTGAAGTGCTGGAGACCCGCGGCGTACCTGTCGTCACCTATGAGAGCGAAGAATTCCCCGCCTTCTGGTCGCGTTCATCAGGTATCCGCAGCCCGCTCTCGCTGAACAGCCCGGCGGCCATCGCCAATTTCCAGACGGTGCGCGAACAGCTCGGCATCGACGGCGGCATGCTCGTCGCCAATCCGGTGCCGGAAGCCGACGAAATCGCGCGTGAGGAGATGGAGATCTATATCGAGCGGGCGCTTGATAGTGCCGAACGCGACGAAATCACCGGCAAGGCGGTGACGCCCTATCTGCTCTCGACCATTTTCGACCTGACGGACGGCCAAAGCCTGAAGACGAATATCGCGCTGGTCGAAAACAATGCGCGGCTTGCGGCAGAGATTGCCGTGGCGTTGGGTGAGTAATTGGTGGGTTCGTTTTTATCGGCTTAAGGATTTTCAGAGAGGGTTGGCCGTGTGGCACCCCCCTCTGTCCTGCCGGACATCTCCCCCACTAGGGTGGAGATCGGCAAGAGGCCGGCCCATCGTTCCCTCGCTACAGTAGCGGAACAATCGTACGGCAGTTGTTTGAGGAATCCATCGCGCCCAGCCGATCTCCCCACCTGTGGGGGAGATGTGCCACACAGTGTGCCTCTCCGCAAACCATTAAGCCGTGATCAGCTATCCAACGTTTCCTTCACCACCACGGCAAGCTGCTTCAGCGAGAACGGTTTCGGCAAAAATCCAAATCTTGCATCCGGCGGCAGATTGCGGGCGAAGGCGTCCTCGGCATAGCCGGAAACGAAGATGAATTTCAGGTCGGGATAGTTCTTACGCAACTCGCGCAGCAGCGTCGGGCCGTCCATTTCAGGCATCACCACGTCGGAAACGACGATGTCGACCTTGCCCTCGAGCTCCTCCATGATGCTCAGCGCCTCGACGCCCGAGCCAGCCTCATGCACGGTGTAGCCGCGCGTTTCCAGCATGCGCTTGCCGCCGCGGCGCACCGCTTCCTCGTCTTCGACGAGAAGGACGACGGCCGAGCCGGTCAGGTCCTCCGGCTGCTGCGCGGCCACCGCCGGCGCGGCTGGGACTTCATTGATGGCGTTGTCGATCGAACCCGCCTCCGCGGCAATCGCCGGTTCTGGGATGTGGCGCGGCAGGAAGACCCGGAAGGTCGTGCCTTTGCCGACTTCGGATTCCGGCTGGATGTAGCCGCCCGATTGCTTGACGATGCCGTAGACCATGGCGAGACCAAGCCCGGTGCCCTTGCCGACATCCTTGGTGGTGAAGAAGGGCTCGAAAATCTTGTCCATAATTTCGGGCGCGATGCCTGTACCAGTATCGGCGACTTCGACCAGCACCATGTCCTCGGCCGGCATGTAGGAGTAATTGAAGGCCGCGACGTCGGCTGCGGTCAAATTGCGGGTGCGCAGCGTCAGCGTCCCGCCGTCAGGCATGGCGTCGCGCGCATTGACGCAGAGATTGATCAGCACCTGCTCGAATTGCGAAAGGTCGGTTTTGACGGGCCAGAGATCGCGGCCATATTGCACATCGAGCTTGACATTGGTGCCGGAGAGCAGCCGGTCGACCAGCATGCGCAGGTCGCCGACGACATCGGTGAGGTTCAGCACCGAAGGCCGCATTGTCTGCTTGCGTGAGAAGGCGAGCAACTGGCGCACCAGCACTGCGGCGCGGTTGGCGTTACGCTTGATCTCCATCAGATCGGCGAAGCTTGCATCGGAAGGACGCGCCTGCAGCAGCAGGTGATCGGAAGAAAGCAGGATCGCCGTCAGGACGTTGTTGAAATCATGCGCGATACCGCCGGCCAGCGTTCCGACAGCGTTCATCTTCTGCGTCTGCGCCATCTGCGCTTCCAGCGCCTTCTGCTCGGTCACCTCGACGGCATAGACGATCGCCGCCTCTTCCGGCGCCTCGTCGCTCTGGTCGATAACGGCGTTGACATAAAAGCGGAAATAGCGCGCCTCGTCTGTCGGCGTGCGGGTGTCGAGCGGCGGGATGTCGCTCTGCCGGTCCTTGGCGGCCGTCAGCGCCGCGGCCAGTTGCGGTCGATCGCTCTCCTGCACGATCGTTTCCAGATACGGCGCCTTTTCCAGGTCGTCGCGCGAGACGATGCCGGAGAACAGCTTGAGGAACGGCGCGTTGGTGCGCAGGATGCGTCCGTCGCCGTCGACCGAGGCGATTGCCATCGGTGTATTGTTGAAAAAGCGGGTAAAGCGCATGGCGGCAGCTGAAGCCGACTGGCCCCTCTCGCTGCTCCTTTCGCGCGCCAGCACGATCGTCCGGCTTTCACCGGGCGCGCCGTCGCGCATTGAGGTGACGCTATGTATGATCTGCACCGGCAGGCTCTGGCCGTTGGTCTTGCGCAGATCGAGATCCAGCGTCACGGTCTTCTTCAGACCGGGCTCGGCCTGCACCGACTGGATCAGCGCCAGCCCCTCGCCCGCCACCAGGTCGCCGATCGACATCGAGCCCGGCAGGAACTTGGTCAGGTCGAGGCCCAGCCACTCCGCAAGCGTCGCGTTCAGGTAGAAGATCTCACCCTTCCTGCCGGCGGAGAAGAAGCCGGCCGGCGCGTGGTCGAGATAGTCGATCGCATTCTGCAGCTCCTTGAAGAAGCGCTCCTGATCGTCGCGTTCGGCGGTGATGTCGGTGATCTGCCAGATCTGCAGCGGCTTGCCGTCATCATCCTCCGGCTGCAGCAGCCGCACCTTCAGCCGGTACCAATGCGCGCCCGAGCTGTTGCTGCCGGGCCCGACGGCGCGCAGCAGGCGGAATTCCTCCCGGCCCTCCTTGCCCTCGCGCAGACCATTGACCAGCCGGTAGAGCGCCTCGTTGGATTCACGGTGCCGCGACAGCAGCGTTTCCAGCGTCTGCACTTCCGTTGCCTTGCGCGCGCCGGTGAGCGCGCCATAGGCGGCGTTGGCATAGATGATCCGGCCTTTTTCGTCGGTGATCAGCGTGCCGTCCGGGTGGCTGTTGAGGAAAGCGCGCGCCAGGCTGTCGGACTGGCGCTGCGGCATCACCTCGATGAAGCCGATAACGGAAGATACCAGGAAGAAGATGCCGACCATGGCGAGAACGCCGAGACCGCCGAGCACCATCTCGTTGTCGAGCGATCGCTTAAAGACGACAAAAGCTCCGGCGGCCGCGATCAGCACGAGCGCCAGGAGAAGAATGCGCAAAACCGTGCCAGAACGCCCCCCACGATCCACAAGCGGTGCGTTATAGTCGTCGACCTGACGCGGTTTCGTCATATATTCCTCGCATAAGCCCCTCCCACCTCGTAGCACGAACAAGAAGCGGGAATCAGGCGCTCTTTCCTTCTTAGCAATTTGCCACGCCGGCAAAAACACCGGTCGCCGGCAAGACCGCTTGAATTCACAGACAAGAGCGCCATCTGCGCCTGATACCTGCGGCAGCGGCCCGCGCGCGAAGCCGGCAGCTGCAATTCGGCATAACACGAAATCGCCTTCGTGCATGGCTGGACAGGACCGGCTGCCCTTGCCTAAGGAACGGAAAAGTCGTCAATATGTGCCGAATGTGAAATGGAGTGAGTGACTATGTTCGATGATCTTGTCGCAGCCTATGGCAGCCGTTTCCTGCTTGCGGCCGGTGGCGTCGGCCTGGCGCTCCTCCTGCTCATTCTGGCACTCTGGCTGATGCGAGGCCGCGCCCCGTCGCCCTTCGTCCGCGGCGGCCGCAACCGTCAGCCCCGCCTGCAGGTGCTGGACGCGGCAGCCGTCGATGCCCGCCGCCGGCTGGTGCTGGTGCGCCGAGATGATGTCGAGCATCTTATCATGATCGGCGGCCCCACCGATATCGTCATCGAAAGCCGCATCCTGCCGGAGACGGCCGAACAGCCGGAAAGCCTCTCACGCCCGGAGCCTGCCGCCGAGCGGCCGATTGCAGTCCCGCGGCCGGAAACACCGCCTGTTTCCGCCGCCCGTGCGCCGGTCACCCCCCGCGCCGAGCCGGCCGCCGAGCCCTCCTTCGCTGCGCCCGCGTCGGAGCCGCGGCCGCGCCCCGAACCATCGGCCCCGCCCACCGTGCCGCCGCCGGTGGCCACCAGCCCGCTTCCGCCAGAACCCGCGACGGCGCCTCTATCGGCCGAACGCGACCAACCCCTACGCGCTGTCCCGCCCCAGCCGCAGGCCCCGGAGCGTCCCTCTGCTGCCGCCGGGGCGCAGCCGGCACCGTTCCGCGATACCGCGAGCGCCGCCGAAATCCTGGAGGCCGCCCGCCGGCGCGTGCTGCCGCAGCAGCGCATCGAGCCCGAGGTCTCCGCCCCGGATATGCCGGCGCCCCGCGCCGCAGCCGCCACGGACGAGGACGATGCGGCTGCGCAATCGCCAGCGGCGATCCGCCGTGATTTCCAACGGGTGCTGGAAGAGGAAATGTCGAACAATCTCACGGCCGAGCGCATCGTGCCGGCCCCCCCGCGCCAGGCCGCACCGCAGCCGGCCAACCAGCCGCGCCGTGATCCCGAGCTTGCGCCCATCACCGGTGCCGATACGGACCTGCAGAAAGAAGTTGCCCGCATCTTTGGCGAAATGAGCGTCAATCGCGACAAGTAAGACAAACGCTTACATCCGGTTGTCATCCCTTAGCCTTCGTCATGAAGTTGCATAAAAGCCGCAATGCTGCGGCTTTCACCTCGCCGACGCATTGGGGACTCCCTATCACGCCGATCATTTGCTATCGATCAGGTTGAAGAGCATTGGCGCATCCGAGGTAGACTTTGCCTAAGTAAATACCGGTCTCACCCCAGTTTCACCCGTGTAGCCGCAAGCGACGCGCTGGCGGCATGCGACGATGTTCATCGGGTGGTGGCGAGAGACCGGTTTGGCATTGTTACAATGTGCCATGTGCAGCTCCGCTGTCTCAGCTCTTCAGCCGCCCACAACATCGCCATACCGCGCCCGCAAGGGTTTTCTCATGCACCATCTTGGTGGACTTCCGAACGGAAGACCAAGACGATATGTGCAAGACACTTCGGGTCCGATGGACCATCACTCCCAAAACGGCGCCCCAGCCATGGATTGCCTGCGGCGGATGCGGGGGCCTCAGAGCTTTCCGATCCAGCGGCAAGGTCCGGCTCAATGCCAACGGTCGCAAGCTCAACGCCTGGCTGATCTACAAATGCCTGATCTGCGAAAGGACATGGAACCGCCCGATCTTCGAACGCCGGAATATTCGAGACGTCGATCCGATGATTCTCGACGCGCTGCAGTCCAACGACCCGGACTGGATTCGGGCGGAAACCTTCAATCTTGATGCGCTGCGGCGCAAGTCACAGCGTGTGGACGAGTTCGCCGAATTCGACATCGCCAAGGAGGCCCGGCACGAGACCGCGGGCTGGACGAGCTTGGAAATCGAACTGGCGGCTCCGTTTCCAACGAGCATACGCCTGGATCGGCTGCTGGCCGGCGAGTTGCAGATGTCACGCTCCCGCCTCCAGGCTCTTCACGATCGGGGCCTCTGTCGAACACAGCCCGACCGGGCCGACATCATGCGGCGGCGGATCATGAATGGCACCCTCGTCACAATCGATCTCGCCACAGAGGCGGAGCGCTGGAAAGCTCTGGCGACCGACGCTTTCCCGTAACCGCCTCTTCGACACGCCGGAGATGGCTCAACAAAAAGCGCCGCGATCGGATCGCGGCGCTGAATGTCTCTCATCTCTGCACGGGAATGGTCATTCGTCGCGGTAAACCTTTTCGCGACGTTCGTGGCGCTCCTGCGCCTCGATCGACAGCGTCGCGATCGGACGGGCGTCGAGACGCTTAAGACCGATCGGTTCGCCGGTTTCCTCGCAATAGCCGTAGGTGCCGTCTTCGATGCGCTGCAGCGCCGCGTCGATCTTGGAGATCAGTTTTCTCTGCCGGTCGCGGGCGCGAAGTTCGATCGCCCTGTCGGTTTCCGATGACGCCCTGTCGGCGAGATCGGGATGGTTTGCGCTTTCCTCGGCCAGATGGTCGAGTGTTTCGCGCGCTTCTCTAAGGATATCGTTTTTCCAGGCGACCAGCTTTGCCCTGAAGTAGGCACGCTGGTTTACGTTCATGAATTCTTCCTCTTCCGAGGGAACGTAATTGCTAAGATCGATCTTCTCACTCAACGCGATTCTCCTGAAGAACATCTCATCTGGCGGGGTGTATATCCCAAGCGCTAGCCGCGATTCAAGCCAAATACGACAGCTAAACAGATTTTTAAATCTGTTACAATTTTCGGCTAACGGGCTATTTTCTCATGATTATTCGCGTTCGCAATTTTCGTCTCGTCTTCAAAACGCCGTGTTGTCGGCCACGTTTTGGGCCGTTGCGGCATGGCTGGCGGTTGACGGCGGATGATCGCAACCGCTACTGAAAAGACCCGCCGATCCTGGATTTGCCCATGACCGTACCGCTGCCTCCGCCCAATCGCATCTATCTCCTGCGTCATGCCGAGGCCGCCTGGGCCGAGCCAGGACAGCGCGATTTCGACCGGCCGCTCAACGAAAAAGGTTATGGCGATGCCGAGGTTATCGCCGACAAAGCCGCCGACAAGGGCTACCGTCCCGATCTTCTGATCAGTTCGACGGCGCTGCGCTGCCGCGACACCGCCGACGCCGTCCATCGGGCGATGGGTGTGGCACTTGATGTGAGTTACATCGACGCGCTCTACAACGCCACGGTCGATACCTATGTCGAAATCGTTGATGCGCAGGATAACGCCGCCGTCATGCTGGTCGGCCACAACCCGACGATCGAGCAGGCGCTTGAGGCGCTGATCGGCCACGAGGCTATGGTGAACGCACTTCCCGCCGGCTTTCCGACGGCAGGTCTCGCCGTTGTCGATTTCGACGTTTCCGCCAGCGGCTGGCGCCTGATCGATTTCCTCGTCGTCTGAAGTCTCCAGAGCAATTCCAGCAAAAGTGTGCAGCGGTTTTGCGTCCGGAATTGCGTAAAAACAAGAAGATAGAGGATGCTCGTGATTCGAAGAAAAACGAAAATGCTCTAACTCCGCTTCTTTTTCGGCCGGCGCAGTCTTCCTATATTGCCGGCAGTCATCAACCGGAATTGCGCCTTGCCGCCACGCCTGACATCTCTCGCCGACGACGCCCGCATCGCGTTTGATAATCTCGCCGACAGGGCAAGCGGCCTCGTCAATCCGACCGTACGGCTCGGCGTCACCGGCCTCTCCCGTTCCGGTAAGACGGTCTTCATCTCCTCGCTTGTCCACAATCTCCTGCATGGCGGCCGGCTGCCGCTGTTCGAGCCGGTGCAGTCGGGGCGCGTTTCAGCCGTGCGGCTGGAGCCGCAGCCGGATGACGCCGTGCCCCGTTTCCAATATGAGGATCATATCCGGGCGCTGGTGAAGGACCGCGTCTGGCCGGATTCCACTCGCGCCATATCAGAACTGCGCATCACCCTCGATTATCAGAGCGCCAGCGGCTGGAACCGCCTGTTCTCGCCCGGCCGGCTGTCGATCGATCTCGTCGATTATCCAGGCGAGTGGCTGCTCGACCTGCCGCTGCTCGGCAAGGATTACCGCACCTTCAGCGAGGAAACGATCGCGCTTGCGCAAAAAGGCGTGCGCTCCGAACTGTCGCGGCAATGGTTGGCTCTGACACGTGCTGCCGATATAAATTCCGGCGCCGACGAGATGGTGGCTCGCGAGCTTGCCACCGCCTTTGCAGATTACCTCAAGGCCTGCAAGGCCGACGAACGCTCGCTCTCCACCTTGCCGCCCGGGCGCATGCTTCTGCCCGGCGATCTTGACGGCTCGCCGGCGCTGACCTTCGCCCCGCTCGTCCTGCCGCAGGGCGCACGTCCCGATCGCGGCTCGCTCTGGACGATGATGGAGCGGCGCTACGAGGCCTATAAATCTGTCGTCGTCAAACCGTTCTTCCGCGAGCATTTCGCCCGGCTCGACCGGCAGATCGTGCTGGTCGACGCGCTACAGGCCATGAACCGCGGCCCCGAAGCCGTCCAGGATCTGGAGCGCGCGCTGACCGACGTGCTTGCCTGCTTCCGCCCGGGCACCAATTCGCTGCTCTCGTCGCTGCTGGGGCGCCGCATCGACCGTGTGCTGGTCGCCGCAACCAAGGCCGACCATCTCCATCATGAGAGCCATGATCGGCTCGACGCGCTGACCCGCCGCCTCGTCGATCGCGCCATCGCCCGCATCGGCATGGCCGGAGCCGGCATCGACGTGATGGCGCTCGCTTCCGTGCGCGCCACGCGCGAGGCATCGGTCAAGCGCGACGGCCATGAACTGCCTGTCATCGTCGGCACGCCGATGGAGGGCGAAAACATTGCCGGCGAGCGATTCGACGGCCAGAGAAAGACCGCGATCTTCCCCGGAGACCTGCCGCAGGATCCGGAAAGCCTGTTCGATCGCATCGCCTCGGGCGGGACCGCCGATACCCTGCCCGACGTCAACGTCGTCAGATTCCGTCCGCCGCATCTCGAGGAGACCGGCGGCGGCATCAAACTGTCGGTGCCGCATATCCGCCTTGACCGCGCCATGCAGTTCCTGTTCGGAGACCGTCTCGCATGAGTAAGCCCCCCTCCGATTTGCCGCACCGCCCACCCGCCGCCTTCGCCTATGAGGATGAGGCTGCCGTGCCGCGCGACAATGGTCGGCAACAGCAAGGCCGACGCAAACCGGAAAGCTTCTCGGAAGACATTGTCTTGACGCCCGACGAGGAGGATCCCTTCATCAATCCGGACAGGGATGCGAGTGCAGTGCCGGTGGCAACACCGCGCAAGCGGCGCGCCTCCTTCGGCAAGATCGCACTAGGCGCCTTCGGGATCCTGCTGTCGCTCGGCATCGGCCTCTGGACCGACCGGCTGATCCGCGATCTCTTCAACCGCGCCGACTGGCTGGGTTATGCAGCTCTTGGCGTGCTGGCGATCGGCATTCTCGCAGTGCTTGCCCTCGTCATCCGCGAGACCGCGGGCATGATGCGCCTTGCCGCTGTTCAGGCGATCAAGGCGGAAGCGGAGGCGGCGATCCTCGAAACACGGCCGGCGAAAGCGCGCGCCGTCGTTACGCGCCTCACCACTCTTCTTGCGGCCAACCCCGAGACATCGAAGGGCCGCGCGACGCTGAAGGCGACCGAGGGCGAGGTCATCGACCCCCCGCATCTGATCGCCTTGGCCGAACGCGAGCTGCTGGCCCCACTCGACCGCAAAGCGCGGGCCCTCATCGTCAACGCCTCCAAACGCGTCTCGATCGTCACCGCCGTCAGCCCGCGCGCGATCGTCGATTTGCTTTATGTGCTCTACGAGTCCGTGCGCCTCATCCGCGCCATGGCCGAGCTCTACGGCGGCCGCCCGGGCACGCTAGGCATGTTCCGGTTGCTGCGTGACGTGCTGGCCCACCTCGCCGTCACCGGCTCGATCGCCGTCGGCGACAGTCTCGTCCAGCAGGTGCTCGGCCATGGGCTGGCCTCGAAGCTATCGGCCCGACTCGGCGAGGGCGTGATCAACGGTCTGATGACCGCTCGCATCGGAATCGCGGCGATGGATCTCTGTCGCCCGCTTGCCTTTCGTGCGGTGAAGCGACCGGGAATCGGCGATTTTATCGGCGATCTCACACCTTCAATGTCGCCGCGCGGCAACAATCCTTAACTGACCAGGCGATTTTGCAGTTCTCACCTTCCCGTAGGTGAAGTTGGCGAAGTTAAGCAGATTCAACACTGTAGCCGCCGGATCCTAAAATCCGCGAGGCGCGACAGAAATCCAATCCCTCGCATTTCGGCACAATCGAAAGGAAGGATTAACCATTCTTCGGCAAAACTCGACACCAGTTCGTGAGTGGTGTTTGCCAAGGAAAATCCATGTATTCGCGCCAGTTTCTCTTCTTATGCGGCCTCGCCGCCGCGGCATTGTCTCCCGTCGCAGACGTCGCTCCGACAGCCACTGCCGCAACCCGCGACAAGGCCTTCTTCGAATCCGTCACCGGCTCCTGGAAAGGCCCCGGCGAGATCGTCGCCGGCAAGTACAAGGGCACGAAATTCACCTGCAATCTGACCGGTGAACCGACCGGCGACGGCACTGCCGGCATCAAGCTCGATGGAACCTGCCGCGTCGGCGTCTTCAAGCAGCCGATGAGCGCCGTCATCTCGCAGTCGGGCTCCACCTACAAGGGCAAGTTCCTCGACGGCGCCGCCGGCAAGGGTCTTGACGTCGTCTCCGGCGCTGTCACCGAGGATACAGTCGTGGTCGGCATCAACCGCGCCAAGCTGAATGGCGCGATGATCGCTCGCGTGCGGGACGACAAGACGATGAACGTCACCGTGTCGGTCAAGGTCGAAAGCCAGATGATCCCGGTTATCGGCCTGACATTGACTCGTCAGGTCGACGAAATGGCGGTCGGCTCCATCCAGTAGCAGACAGACCGGATGACCCGGTTTTCCTGAAGCGGCGGGTTTCCCGCCGTTTCGCGTTTTAGAGCCTTAGAGCTTTTCCGGGTTAGATTGAAGCATTCTGCCGGAGCAGGTTTTCGTCAGGGCAAAGGCGATTGGCGACGGGCATACCCCCAGGTACGTCTGAGCCGATCGCCTTTGATCCTGGCGGAAAGATGCCCGGCCCTTCGGGTTGGCTGAAACGGGCCGGCTGATCGACCGGCCGGCTTGGCCGTAGAGCTGGGCTACGACGCGCGCCGGCCGGTCGACCATCCGACTCCGTTTGAGCCAACAGAATGCTTCAAGCTAACCCGGAAAAGCTCTAGGCGCGCCGCCACCAGTCGCCGCTGTCATCGGCGACCTCGATGCCGGTCACGTCTGCCTCGAGCAGCCAGTCGCTGACCGGCCGGTCCCTGACGAGAAGGCCTGGGGCGATGTCGGCAAGCGGCATCAGGACGAAACCGCGATCGGTCATACGGGGATGCGGCAACTCCAGCCGCGGCGCCTGCTGGACGACGTTGCCATAGGTCAGCACGTCGATATCGAGCGTGCGCGGCCCCCAACGTTCGACACGCTCGCGTTTCATCTCGCGCTCGATCGACAGGCAGACATCGAGCAGCGCCTCTGGAGAGAGCCGGGTTTCGACGGCGGCGCAGGCATTGAAGAAGAACGATTGGTCGGTTTTACCCCACGGCGGCGTGCGATAGAGCCGCGACACGGCGGTGATACGACAGTCGTCGCGCTCCTCCAGTCTCTGCAGTGCCGCGGCCATCGCCTTTACCGGATCGCCGATATTGCCGCCGAGGCCGAGTGTGGCCGATTGCGATGCAGCCTCAGGCAAAATGTTCAACACTCACCTGCACGAAATCGAGCACGCCGGGCACCGGCGCATTCGGCTTGCGCACCGTGATCTTCGCCCGGCGCACCTGCGGGAATGTCTGACAGAGGCCCTTGGCGATATCGAGCGCCAGGGCTTCGATGAGGTAGCGTCGCTTGCCGGTGACGATCTCCTCGATCACCGTAAAGGCAATGCCGTAATTGACGGTGTCGTTGATCGAATCGCTTTCCAGCGCCTCGCCGGCGACGACATCGAGCTCGGCGTCGACGAAGAAGCGCTGGCCGAGAAATTCCTCCTCGTCATGAACACCGTGGCGCGCGAAGAAGGCGCAGTTCTGCAGCGTGATCGTGTAGGTGGTCATGTCGGCCGCTTCCTCTCGAATTCCTGGCGCGCATTGAGCATAGCATCGGCGATAGCAAGCGCATCCCTGTTGATTGCGACATTGTGCACCCGGAAAACCGCAGCCCCTTGAAGCCTGAGCAGCGCGCTTGATGCGGCCGTCGCCGCATCTCTCTCCGGCGCCTCGCGCCCCGTCACCACGCCGAGGAAGCGCTTGCGCGAGGTGCCGGCAAGCAGCGGCAGGCCGAAGCGCGAAAGTTCGGAAAACCGCGCCATCAGCTCCAGGTTCTCCTCCGCCGTCTCCTTGGCGAAGCCGAAACCCGGATCGAGCACGATCCGGTCGCTGTTGACTCCGGCCGTGGCGGCGATCGCCAGCGACCGTTCGAGGAAATGCGCCTGATCGGCGATCACATCGGCAAGTTTGACCCTGTCACGGCCGGTATGCATGATGCAGAGCCCCGCCCCGGTGGCCGCGGCCACATCCGCGATACCTGCGTCTTTCTGCAGTCCGAAGACGTCGTTGACAATATGGGCGCCGGCGCCGACGGCCAGCCGCGCCGTCTCGGCACGATAGGTATCGATCGAGATCAGCGCCTCGATGCGACCGCGCAGCGCCTCGATGACGGGCAACACCCGCGCCTGCTCTTCCGAAGGGCTGATCGACGCCGCACCCGGCCTGGTCGATTCGCCACCGATGTCGACGATCGCAGCACCGTCTCTGACCGCCTGCAATGCGTGTTCGACGGCGGCATCGACGGTTTCAAAGCGTCCGCCGTCGGAGAAGGAGTCCGGCGTCACATTGACGATCGCCATGATCGCCGACCGACGGCCGAGTTCGATTTCCCGGCCATGGCCGACACGCCAGAAACTGCCTTCGAGCCCTGTCACCAGACTTGTCCTATTGATGACGAAAAAAGCCGCCATCCGATATTGCGCTTACGGTGGCTATGCCCCAAGCTCCTGCCGATTTCAACATGGGTTGCGTTCAGAATGCCGCTTGCAATGCGTTATATGTGCCTTCCTGTCGCCTTTTCCATTGCTCTTTCCCTCAGCAGTCCAGCGGCAGCCGAAGTGATCGCATCGAAAAGTTATTCCTATTTCGACATCCGCGGCAAAACCGCCGATGAGCTAGACCGGGAACTCAGCCGGCGCGGCCCGACGGCGAGCGGTTCGTCGGCACGCCATCCCGGCGCCACCAAGATCCGCTTCGGCGGCGAGGCCACCTATATCCAGGATAATGGCCGATGCCGCGTCGGCAACGTAAAGGTCACCGTTCACACCCAGATCATCCTGCCGCGCTGGAACAGCCGCAGAGGCGCCAGCAAGGAGCTGTCGATGATATGGGACGCACTGTCGAGTGACATCAAGCGCCACGAGGAGCGTCATGCCGAGATCGCCAGAGATCAGGCCCGCGCCATGGAGCGCGCCATCCGCGCATTGCCGCAGCAGCGCAGCTGCGAGGCCATGCAGGAGCTCGTCTCCAACGAATCAACTCGCGGCATAGAGGAGCACGATCGACTGCAGGCGCGATTCGACCGGGTTGAGGCGGTCAACTTCCAGAAGCGCATGCTCAGATTGCTGAAAAATCGAATCAACGGTCGAGCCGGCAGAAAATAAGACTTTCTCGAGCTGATGACGAGCGGAAAAACTTAGCTCCACAACGAAACTTGTGCGAAACTTACCCCTTCCCCAGCGTTTTAATGGTCATTTTTCATCCTGGCAGACTCAACCGGAACGCGTTAATATGAACACATTCGAAAGTTCAGGTACGGCATCTGGACTTTCCTCGCTGGGTTCTCCTGGCGCGTTCCGAAGCCGCGGATGTTCCTCCCTCATCCGTTGGTAATGCGCCCGCCTCGCCTCGCTCGCACCAGCGCGCGAGGCGTCTTTTTTGTGGTGATGGTGTCGGTTATTCGACTCCGAAAATCGGTTCCGATTTTCGGGCCGATACGTTAGCGCGAAACGCGGGGCGCCTCAGGCCTGGCGTTCGGGCACGTGCACGACGAGCCCGTCATAAGCGGCCTTCATCCGGATCTGACAGGAGAGCCGCGAGGTAGGGCGCACGTCGAAGGCGAAGTCGAGCATATCCTCTTCCATCGCTTCCGGCTGGCCGACCTTCTCCGTCCATTCCTCGTCGACGTAGACGTGACAGGTGGCGCAGGCGCAGGCGCCGCCGCATTCGGCCTCGATGCCGGGCACCGAATTGCGCACGGCATTCTCCATCACGGTGGAGCCTTGGTCGACGTCGAGGTCGAAGCGCGTGCCGTCGAAGGCGACGATGGTAAGTTTGGGCATCAGGACTATTTCCGGTCTTCAAATGGGTGGGCGGAGTTTCTTCCGACAATTCGACGCTTCAGTCAACATTCGGAAATCCGCCATAACCTCGCAGATCGGGCCTTCGCCCGCCGTCTTCAAAGCGTCATCTAGGACGTCGCAAAAAGACCCGTGGTTCCGCAATGAAACAACGGGCCTCGTTCGATCAACGAAAGAAGACTTGGAGGTCAGCCGCGGCAGAGCTTGAGAATGAAGTTCTCGGCATCGAGGACGGCAGCGCCGAGCGCCGCCATCGCGCCGGCATCGCCGCCGGTCTCCTCGACGACCTCAGCCGTCTGCGACACGCGGAATGCGCCGACCGAACTCGCCGCACCTTTCAGCCGATGCGCGGCCGCGCCGACACGCACGGTCTCACCGCTCGCCATATCCTGGAGACACGCCCGCGCCTGACGCGCAAACATCTGAAGGACTTCGATTTCCAAGGACTTGTCGCCCATCGTCTGTTTTGCGAGATGGACGAGATCGATCGGCCGGACCGTCGAGGGGCACGGCCCTTTTGCATTATCAGGCGCCTCGAATACGATCTTCAATGCTGCCAGCTGGGCCGCCATTTGCCATTTCTCCCGTCTCAGGTCGTCCGCACTTGCTACAGTTCTGCGTCAGGAGGGTGGCCATCGCGTTAAATTCCGGCACATCGGGCGTGGAAATCTCACCATATGGTTAACATCCGTTAAATATCGCTAAATTATTGGTTTTTAAGCAGGGCCTCGGATTCAAAGATGTTAACAACGGGTTAACGAGCCATAAATCTCAAGCCTTCATTAATTGTGTGCAGAGCCCAGATGTGTCACTACGATACTGGTGGAGCGGGTTTATGGTACGCGCCTTTGCCGAGTGAGTGGATAATGGTAGTGTTTTGATACCTTCCGTTTGAAAAAGCGGCTATCTACTCTGAAATGACATGCTTATCCGTCCGCGGTCGGGATGGAGGGCCGTTACGGCAAAGTTGTTCCCGGACAAGGTGGAAGCCGGGGATGTGCTGCCGGGCCGGCCGACAGTAACGAGGCGTAACCGAATGGCGAATAACAAATATAACGAGTCGATCGAGGACAAGGCGTTCAAAGCGTTGGACGAGGCGCTCCAGATCGACTTCGGCAAGGATAACGTGCCGTCTCGCCGCGGCGACGCGCCCCAGGCGCCGGAGGGTAATGTGTCTGATCCATCAAATGCGCGCAATCAGCAGGCCCAGGAAGAAGCGCAGCGCCGCAGCCGCCGCGGCTCCGGGGCCGAGCAGGCTTCCAGGGCTTCGGCCTTCGCGCCCGCCAATGATGCCAGCCGCAATACGCCCGCCTCGATCCTGAAGTCCTTCGACGGCGCTTCCAGCCGCTCGGCCATGCGCACCGCTACCCTGTTTTCCGTGCTTTGGGTCATGGCGGGCCTCGGCCTGATGTCGCTGCTTTATGCGCCGCAGATCTGGCAGATCCGCTCGATCGCCGATCTCGTCGCCCTGCCCGGCGTCATTGCCGGCCTGGTCGGCATCATCATTCCGGTGATGATGTTCTACGCTTTCGCCATCATGATCTCCCGCGCCCAGGACATGCGCAACGCCGCCCGCTCCATGGCAGAAGTGGCATTGCGCCTGGCGGAGCCGGAAACCATCGCCTCCGAACGCATCATGACCGTTGGCCAGGCGGTGCGCCGCGAAGTCTCGGCCATGAATGAAGGCATCGAGCGCACCATTGCGCGCGCTTCCGAGCTGGAAACGCTGGTCCATTCCGAAGTCAACGCTCTCGAACGCTCCTATGCCGACAACGAGTTGCGCGTGCGCGGTCTTGTCCATGAACTCGGTTCGGAGCGGGAGGCGATCGTCAACCATGCCGACCGCATCCGCACCTCGATCGGCAGCGTCCACGACCAGCTGAAGGAAGAACTGTCGCTGGCGACCGAAGAGATCGCCGTGCGGCTCGCCACATCGGGCGAAGCCTTCGCCTCGCTGATCGACACGCGCGCAGCGACGATCCTGGAAAAATCGGACAGCGCCCTGCAGTCGATGGGCAGCCTGCTTGCCGCCAAGACCGACAGCCTGCTCCAGACCCTCAACGCCTCCGGTTTTGCGCTCGCCACCGAATTCGACAACCGCCTCGAAGCGCTCTCCGTCAACCTCAACGAACACGGCGAAAAACTGCTGAGCCAGTTCGAGACGCGCGCCTCGACCATGGACAGCAGCACCGAGAAGCTGAACGCGGCGCTGAACGAGCGCACGCATCAGCTGAACGAGATCCTGATCGCCCGCACCCGCGAGATCAACGAGAGCCTGACATCGGGCGAACGCACCATCGGCGGGACGCTGGACGACGTGCTCTCGAAGCTGAACAGCGCGCTCGATGAGAAGGGCGCAAGCTTCCGCCAGAGCCTGCAGAGCACCGCCGACGACGCCGTCATGGATCTCGACCTGCGCTCCGGCTTCTTCGAAGAGCGGCTGCAGACGACCGTCGCCCAGCTGTCGACCGCCTTCGACGAGCGTGTCGCCGAATTCACCAGCGCTTTCGACAAGCGCACCGGCTCGCTCGACACCAAGCTGATGGAGAGCCTTGCCCGCATCAACGAAACGCTGACCGGCAGTTCGGATTCGATCGAAGGCATTTTGAGCTCCAGCATCGACCGGCTCGGCTCCTCGATGACCGACCAGTCGCTAGCGCTCGCGACGGCGCTCGCAACCGGTCATGAAGTGCTGGAGAGCACGCTCAATAGTCGCACCGAAGAAATCACCACCGCACTCACCAGCCGCACCGGCGAACTCACCTCGGCGCTGCAGAGCGCCACGTCGGACATCGCGCTGGCTCTTGCATCCGGCACCTCCGACCTGCACAACAATCTTCAGGCCCGCTCGGCCGAATTCCGCGATACGCTGCGCACAACCACCACCGATTTGACCGCCGCCGTTGCCGCCGGCACCGAGCAGGTCACGACGGCCTTCGGCGGCCGCGCCGAGGAACTGACCAGCGTATTGACAGCGCGCGCCGCAGAAATCCGAGACGCGGTTGGCACAGCCCATGAGCGTATCGACAGCGTCATGGCGGAGCGCGGCGGAGCGCTGATCAATGCGCTGACCACCCATCACGGCCGCTTCGAGGAAGCGCTGACGACTCGCTCCGACGCCATCATCAACGCCGTTTCCGGCACCCATGACCGTCTTGCCGAAACGCTTGACGAAAAGGCGATGGCGCTCGCCATTTCTCTGAACGAGAGCCAGACCCGCATCGAGGATACGCTCGAAACCCGCTCCGAGGCGCTGCTCAACGCCGTTTCCGGCACTCATGACCGCCTTTCCGAAACGCTCGACGAAAAGGCAATGGCGCTCGCCATCTCCTTGAACGAAAGCCAGAGCCGCATCGAAGACACGCTGGAGACCCGTTCCGCAGCCTTCCTCAACGCCGTCTCAGGCACGCATGATCGGCTGTCGGAAACCCTGGATACCAAGGCAGCGGCGCTGACGACTTCGCTCGACGAGCGCCATGCCCGCATCGAGGACGCGCTCGGAACCCGCGCCGAAGCATTGTTGAACAGCGTGTCCGGCACGAGCGACCGGCTCGCCGAAACCCTTGATGAAAAGGCGATGGCGCTTGCCATTTCCTTGAACGAGAGCCAGGCTCGCATCGAGGAAACGCTGGAAAACGGTTCCGCAGGCCTGCTGAACGCCGTATCCGGCACCCATGACCGGTTTGCCGAGACGCTGCAAGGTAAGGCGGCAGCTTTTGCCAATTCGCTGAACGAAACCCAGGCACGCATCGAAGATACGCTCGAAACCCGCTCCGCGGCCCTGCTGAATGCCGTATCCGGCACCCATGACCGTCTCTCCGAGACCCTGGATGAAAAGGCGATGGCGCTTGCCATCTCGCTGAGCGAAGGCCAGGCTCGCATCGAGGACACGCTGCAGACCCGGTCGTCGGCGCTGCTGAATGCCGTTTCCGGCACCCATGACCGGCTGTCGGAAACGCTGGACGAGAAGGCGATGGCGCTCGCAATCTCGCTCAATGAGAACCAGACGCGGATCGAAGACACGTTGGAAGCCCGCTCCGAAGCTTTCCTCAAGGCCGTCTCCGGTACGCATGAGCGTATCGCCGAAACCCTTGATGAGAAGGCATCGGCACTGACCGCCTCCTTGAGCGAAGGCCAGAGCCGCCTGCAGGATACGCTGGAGAGCCGTTCGGAATCCTTCCTCAGTGCGGTTTCTGCCACCCATGACCGCCTGTCCGAGACGCTCGACGATCGGGCGATGGCCCTTGCCATTTCGCTGAACGAGAGCCAGAGCCGCCTCGAGGAGACGCTGACATCAGGCGCCGATGCGATCACCAATGCGGTCTCCGGCACACATGAACGCCTGAATGGCGTGCTCGACCAGAAGGCCAGCGCATTGGCCGCCTCGCTGAACGAAGGGCAGGTTCGCCTGGAGGAAGCCTTGGGACACCGCGCCGCCGCGCTCGTCGGTGCCGTAACCGCAAGCCATGACCGGCTCACCGATACGCTCGACGAAAAGACCATGGCGCTCGCCATTTCGCTCGATGACAACCAGAGCCGATTCGACAGCGCCCTCGAAGCCCGCAGCAATGCGATCATGGAGGCCGTCACCAGCGCCGAGGCCCGCGTCGCCGGCGCCTTTGCCGACAAGACGGACGCCATCCACAACGCCTATGCCGACAATCAGCGGCGGCTTGAATCCGCCCTCTCCGAGCACAGCGCGGCGCTTTCGGGCGCGCTCGATGCGGGCGGTGCCCGCTTCGAGGATCTCGTCGGCGGCTTGACCGGCCGCATCGAAAGCCGCCTGAGCGATGCCCATGCGCGGCTCGGGAGCCTGGCCGAGGAGGCCGCGGCGCGGATCGAAGGCGGGCTCGCTTCTGCCCATGAGCGCATCCGCACGACGCTCGAGGATCGCGGCAATGCCATCGAGCTGTCGTTGAGCCAGGCGCATGCGCAAATCAGCGATACGCTCACCGAACAGGCGACCAGCATCGGCACTTCGGTGGCGACGAGCGTCAGCATGCTCGAAATGTCGCTTGAAGATCGTGAAGCCTCGATCCGCCAGGCGATCGATGCCGGCGCCCAGACATTGGAAGATCGCATGCGCGCCGGCGCCGGCCAGATCGCCGGCCGCTTCCAGGAGGCGGCGAACACGATTTCGAGCTCCGCCCAGAACCTTTCGGCCCATCTCGACCAGTCGGTTGAAAACCTTGCGGGACGTCTTGAAGAAACCGGTTCTCGTATGGAAGCCGGCCTTACGGCGATCGAGACCCGCATCCGTGACGGCGTCGGCGGCGTTGCCGAAAAGGTCGAGGCCGCCAACAGCCAGCTCTCCGGCGTGCTTACCGACGGCATTTCCCGGCTCGGCGCGCTCGGTGACGACGCCACCCGGCGCATCTCGGCGACGCTCGAAGGCAGCGCCGCCAATCTTACACAGGCAATCGACAGCCGCGCCGCCAATCTGGCCGAGACGCTGGACAGCCGCACGACCACGCTTGCAGGCGCCATCGAGGGCCGCACGGCAAGTCTCGGCGAAACCCTGGACCGCGGCAACGAACGCATCGAGGAACGCCTCTCCACCATGGATCGCGCGTTGACCGTCGGCCTCGACGCCGTGAACCGCACCATCGAGGGCAAGGCCGCCGGCCTCGCCTCGACGCTGCGCAGCGCGGTGGCCGAAGCAGCCCAGGGGATGGAAGGCGAAGCGACGAGAACCACGGAACTGCTCGGCAAGACCGGCCAGCAGTTCGCCGAGGATCTCAATGCAAAAAGCGACGAATTCACCCGCACCATGGATGAGCGCTCGTCCCAGATCGTCACGCGGGTTGCCGAAGCTCAGAACCGCCTGGCAACCCAGGCCGCTGCCGTCGCCCAGACCTTCTCGGAAGCCGGCAATGCCATCGTCAACAAGGTCGCCGAGGCGGAGACCGTTGTCGGCACGCAGGTCAATGCCATTTCCAGGGCCCTGTCGGACGCCGGCCAGTCTCTCGAGGCGCGCGGCAATGCCATCCGCACGACGTTGTCGGGAGCCGGCAGCGAGATTTCCGCCACCATGGCGGATGTCGAGCGGGCGCTCGAAGCGCGTAGCAGCGCCATCCGCTCCAATCTCGAGGAGCGTGTCCGCGAGATCGATACCTCCCTCTCCGACGTCGACCGGGCGCTCGAAGCGCGCGGCAACTCAATCCGCTCGACGCTCGAGGAACGCACCCGCGACCTCAACTCGATGCTAGCAGGCCGCTCTGTCGAATTGACCCGCATACTCGATGAAACGGCCCGCCCGATCATCGATCGCTACACCGATGCCGGCGAGCAGGCCGCTGCCCGCATCACCGCAGCAGCCAATCTCAGCGCCGATCGCCTGCGCGCCGAGAACGAAGCGCTCGCCAGCGCCGTCGCCGCCCGCACCGAGAATGTTGCCAACGCTGTCAGCGCCATCGAGAACAGCCTGGTCGGCAACGTCAACGGCCTGGTTCAGCGCATGTCGGAAAGCAGCGCGGCGATGGCGATGATGATGAACCGCGCCGCCGAGCAGCTGACGAGCGTCGACGGGCGTCTCGGCGAAACCACGACCCGCTTTGCCGACTCCGCCACCAAGGCTGCCGAAATGGTCAACGCCTCGACCAGGCTTCTCGAAGGCAAGGTCGACCGCCTCTCCGACATCTCCGGCCAGACGCTGGCCCAGGTCGGCAGCATCATCGGCCGCTTCGACGACCATTCCAAAGTTCTAACCCAGGCCTCGCAGCTTCTGGGTGCCGCCCAGTCCAACCTCGCCTCGACGCTCGAAGAGCGTGAAGGCGCGCTGCAAGCCCTCTCCGTCAGCCTGGTCCAACGCTCCGACGAGATCGAAAAGACCATGCGCGGGCTCGGCGGCATGATCGAGACCGTGTTCGAGCGGGCCGAGCAGCGCTCCAACCAGGTCACCGGCAACCTGCGCCAGGGCGTCCAGTCCTCCTTTGCCGATATCGGTCGCGTTCTGACGGAAACCGAGAAGCGCGCCCAGGAAGCCGCCGAGACGATGCGCGCGGCGATCACCCGCGCCGGCGATGAGGCCAATACGACGATCGACAGCACCTTCGCCAATGTCGAGCGCCGTTCCGGTGATCTCTCCAATCGTATTCGCGGCGGCCTGACCGCCTCGCTGTCGGAAGTCGAGCGCATGCTCGGCGAAGCCGGCCGCGCCTCCGACGGTGCCGCCCAGCACATGCGGGAATCGCTGCGTGAGGCGATCGAGGATGCCGTCGGCCGCTTCTCCGGCGCCACCGAGGACATCCGTCGCTCCGCTGCCGACATCCGCAGCGAACTCGACGCCACCCGCGCCGAACTGAAGCGCGGCGCCTTCGACCTGCCCGAGGAAGCCAAGGAAAGCGCCTCGGCCATGCGCCGCGCCGTCGCCGAACAGATCAAGGCCCTGCAGGATATCTCGCAGCTTGTCGGCCGCTCCAGCCAGCAGCTCGAAATCTCAGAGCCCGCCGCCCGCTCGCTTGCCCAGGCGCAGCCGGCTCCGCGCCCAACCCAGCCGATCACAGCCCAGCCGCCGCAGCCGGCAGCGCCTCCGCCGATCGAAGCGGCGGGTCTGCGCGGAACGATTGCGCCGTCCGCTCCGGCCGCCGCTCCTCAGCGGGCCGCCCAGCAGCCAGCCCCCGCTCGCCAGGAATTGGGCCGCCAGGAACCGGCGCGGGAAAGCGGCGGCTGGATCAGCGATCTTTTGCGTGGCGCATCCCGCGAAGACGCCGCGGACACGGCGCCGGCCCGTGCTCCCGCCCGCCCGGCGGAAACCGCCGCACCGGCCGCACGCAGCAACGACAGCCGCAATCCGCGCCATGTCGTGGAATCGCTGAATTCGCTCTCCGTTGATATCGCCCGCGCCATCGATCACGATGCGTCGGTCGATCTCTGGCGCCGCTACCAGCGCGGCGAGCGCGACGTCTTCACCCGTCGCCTCTACACGCTGAAGGGCCAGCAGACCTTCGATGAGATCAAGCGCAAATACGACCGCGAACCGGAATTCCGCACCGCCGTCGACCGCTATATCGGCGATTTCGAAAAGCTGCTCGCCGACGTCGCCCGAACCGACCCGAACCAGACAGTCACACAGTCCTATCTGACGTCGGATACGGGCAAGGTTTACACCATGCTCGCCCACGCAGCGGGCAGGCTGAGATAGAGTCTGGCCGATATCGTCGAGCTGAAGCCGCCTGAAGATGTGTCAGGCGGCTTTCCCTGATGATGGGGATATGATCTGCTCCCCGGCCCGGAACCGCGAACGAAATGACCAAGGCCCTTCTAATTATCGACGTACAGAACGCAATCCTCTCCGGAAAGGCCACGCCGGAGCGCCAGCCCGAGGTCGATTCCGCACTTGACGAGACCGTCGCGCGATTGGCGTTGCTCAAGGAAAGGGCGCGACAGGCCGGCGTGCCGGTCGTGCTGGTGCAGCATGATGGCGACAGCGGTCACCGATTGGCCGTGGGCACGTCAGGATGGGCGCTGCGCCGGGAGATTGCGCCGCAAACAGGTGAGGTCGTCGTGCGCAAGAAAAGCGCCGACTCCTTCTTCGGGACCGATCTTGCCGACCGCTTGCAAGAGCGATCGGTTACCCACCTCATAGTCGGCGGCTGCATGTCGCAATTCTGCGTCGACACGACCGTCAGGCGGGCCGTTTCGCTCGGCTATGACGTGACCTTGGTTGCCGACGGCCACACAACCGGCGACACGGCGACCCTTAGTTTCTCCGAGATTGTCGCCCACCACAATGAAACGCTTGATGGTTTCGATGCGGGCAAGGCGATTGTGAATGTCCGCCCTGCCGCCGACATTGCCTTTTCAGAAAGCTCCGGCAACAACACCTGACATCAAATCGGAAGCCCGCGCCTACAGCAATTCAAAGTGCTGCGGAAAATCCGTGACCAACTGCAGAGAAAACCGGGATCGCCATGCGGTTCCGGTTTTCCGCCTCTCACCCGTCGGCCGCCATACCCCAGTTGTAGACGCAGCGGTCGAGGCCGATGGCGATTTCGAGCACGAGGACGTCATGCTCGATGGTAGCTCCCTGCTTCGGTTGCGACCGGTAGCGTAGCGGAAAGTCGGTTCGTCGCGAGATCGAGCAGACCTCCATCCATTTGTCGCCATTATCAACCTCGATATCCATCGTCACCTCGGAATAGGCCGGCAGCCGGTCGGAGGGCACGACCCGCGTCGGCAGATGGATCAGCGAGGCGATCATGCGGCGCAAAGGTTCGAGGCATGCCGCGTGATAGTCGTTGCCGCTGTCGGCGGTGAAGGCGCATTGAAATTCGAGCTGCCAAAATTCTTTCAGCCGCATGTGTTTCGTCGGCTGCTCCTGCTCGCGGCGATAGGACCTGCCGGCCTGCCAGACACAGAGAGGCAACCGCGTCTTTGAATGGTTTCCAAGAATATGCTGCATGTAGACATAGGTCGAAGGCGTGGTCTCCGGCCTCAGCACCAGCGCAGTATCGCCGGCCGCGAGCTGTTCCTGGACCCAGATGTCGGCATTCGAATAGGCACTTGAAACCAGCGACCGCGGCGTCAGCGCCGGCGCCTCGACCCGTCGTATATCCCAGGCTGGATTGACCGATCTGAGAAAGCTGCGGACCTCTTGCGAGAAAAAGCCGATCATATGATCGCGCAGATTGATCTCGCGCTCCTCCCAATGGACGAGCGAATTGACGTGATAAATATTGAGCATGGTGCCTGTCTCCCTGGCAACCCTGTTGACGTGGTGAAGGGCTTTACGTCCGGCGGCGCGCCGGACGCATGCAGCGCCCGGACGTCACAGCAGGACGCGGAGACCTCGTCCGCCAATGGCGCGCGCGATCGCGACCTGCGGGCAGGTGCGGTCATGGTCGAAAAGCGCGCTCTTCATGCTCATGACGAATTTCTACGTGCCATGCGCGCGATTGTCAAAGCCGCGGGAGCCGAGACAAAAGGTATCATCTGTGGATGGGCCTTTTTTATTGCCCGCCTTCCTTCATTCCGTCACAAACTTTTTCGATCCGCTTGCGTTTAAAGCCAACGGCCCGTCGGCCGTGCAACGAAAGAGACAGCAATACCGATGACCACGAAGACATCCCGGCTCCTTGCCATCGCGCTCTCGTCCACCTTGCTGATGGGCGCTTTCATTCCGGCCGAGGCCGGTCAGGCAAGCTTCGTCATCGATGCGCAGTCCGGTCAGGTCCTTGAAGCCTCCAACCAGGATGATCTCAACTATCCCGCGTCGCTGACCAAGATGATGACGCTTTATCTCGCTTTCGAGGCGCTGCACGATGGACGCCTCACCTGGGATCAGAAGCTCACCATGTCGGAAAATGCCGAGAGCAAGGAACCCTTCAAGCTTGCCGTCGGCGCCGGCCGCAAGGTGACGCTGCGTGAAGCGGTCGAAAGCATCGTCGTGCTGTCTGCCAACGATTCCGCCGTGGCGATCGCTGAACAGCTCGGCGGCTCCGAACCGGCTTTCGCCAGAACGATGACCGACAAGGCGCGCCAGCTGGGGATGAAGGACACGGTCTTCAAGAACCCGTCGGGCCTTCCCGATCCGGAGCAGGTTACCACGGCGCGCGACATGGCCACGCTCGGCCTTTCGTTGATGCGGGACTTCCCCGAGGAGTTCAAGCTCTTCTCGATGCGCGGCTTCCAGTTCCGAGGCATGAAACTGCGCGGCCACAACAATCTGATGTATCGCTATGACGGCGTCGACGGCATCAAGACGGGCTATACCGATGCATCCGGCTACAATGTCGTGACCTCGGCGCTGAGGGATGGCCGCCGCGTCGTCGGCGTCGTCATGGGTGAAAAGACTGCAAGCCTGCGCGACGACAAGATGGCGGGCCTCCTCGACAGCACCCTGCCCTCATCACCAACCGCCACCGCCTCCGCTACCCCAGGCAGCCAGCCTGCACCGACGATGACGGATGCGCAGCCGACGAAGTAGCCGGCGAGCCAAGCACACAAATTCATGAAGAAATTTAATAGGGTAGCCGCTCTAACCTGACGGAGCCGTTATTTTCCCGAATCAGCACCCCTTGACGTCGGCGCAGCGCTCCACAAACGCCATGTCAGATTGAGCGCAGCGTCCAGCTGACGATTTCCGAAACCACCGTCGAAAAGGCGCGGTCGAGACCCTTGACGAAGCCAACATTGTCGCCGCCGGCCGGCGCCGTGGCGCGAAACACCTTCTGGACGCGTACCGAGCCGTTTCGGTCGTTGAGAATCTTGGCGGAGATTTCGACCACCGCCTGATTGCCGCTTGAAGCGTCGATCTCGAATGCGCGGATGTCGGTAACGATCTGATAATCGATCGCCAGCCCCTGCCCCGGCATGCCAACGCCGCCGAGTTTGCCCGAATTCTCGAAGGCCTCGACCAGTTTAGATTGCACGATGCGCGGCAGCTTGTCGCCCCACTGCGCCCGCGACAGATACTGGATTTCCGACGACGAGACACGGATGACGATCTGGTCACTGTCGAGCGATCTGAGTGCCGTCGGGCCGGCGATCAGGATCTGGCGGGATTTGGCAGCAGGCCCATCGCCATCGACGGCCGCAGAGAGATCATAGGTATCGTTCTTGGCTGAAGTCCCACAGCCCGACAGGATCAACGCAGTCAGCGGCAGCGCGATCGCCGTTCCCCTGATCCATGAACGGCGCGACAACAGATGCGATGCGACCATACTGGGCTACCCCTGACTTTCCCTATTAACGCCGCGTTCGGCCGTCGTACTGTTTGACCGTGTCCCCGCCGAAGATCAGGCGTTGCGGATTGCGGTCAAAGTTGCTGATCGTATCGTTCAGATTGCTCACGGTTCCACGCATGTCGTTGATCAGCGTCTGCACGTCGCGCAAGCCGCCGCTCGAGAATTTCTGAAGATTATCGGCGATCGGACCGATTCGCGAGTTCAGATTGTCGGCCACCTTCTTGAAGGATTCCAGCGTATCGCGCGCCTCGGCGAACAGCGATTGCGTATTGTCGGTTCCAAGCAGCGCATCGACCTTGATGAGAATGCCGTCGATGCGTGTCGAGGCCGAATTCAGCTTATTGGCAAGCTGCGACACGTCTTGGATCGTCTGGTCGATATCTTTCTGGCGCAGCGAAACCGTGTTGGCGACGTCGCGGATCGAGGCGACTGCCGCACGAGCATCCTTTGTGGCTTGCGAAATATCGTCGACCGAACCCTTGATTTTCGCCGGGTCGATCTGGGCGACGAGCGTGTCGACGCGGTCGAGCGTTGCCTGCGCCTGCTTGCCGAAATCGTTGAAGGTGGTGGCCGTCTCGTCGAACTTCTGGATCGCGCCCTTCAGATCGCCCGAGGCATCGGCAACATTGGCGGTGATCTTCTCGGCATTGGAGACGATATTGTCGATCTTCTGAGCGTCGACGGCCTTGACCAGCGACTCCACAGCCTGAAGCGTCGAATCGACACGCCCGGAAACCGCCTTCACCGTGTTGGAGAGCTCACCGACGCTCTGCAGGAAGGCGTCGATATTGTCGGAATTCTTGGCCAGCGCATCCGAGAAGGTTTCGGCATTCTTGAACGTCTGGGTCAGCGGAGCACGTGAATCCTGGATGAAACCCTGAAGTTCACCGACCGCGTCGTTGGCGCGATCAAGGATTTTGTCGGCGGTCGCCAGAAGATTGGTGACGCTCGACTGGTCGGCGACGATAACGGCGCGTTTGCCGTTTTCGATCGCATGTTTTAGGATGCTCTCCTCACCCTTGCGACCGCCCGACAGTTCGATATAGGCGGCCCCCGTCAAGCCCTGAATTTCAAGCGCGGCCTTGGTGGAGGGGTAGATCGGCGCGTCGGTGCGCACCTGGGTGAAGGCCAGCGAATATTGCGGATCGTCGGCATCGATCGACAGCGTCTGCACCGAGCCCACCTGGATACCGTTGAAGCGCACCGGCGAGCCGACGCTGAGCCCGTTCGCCGAGCCGGGAATACGCACGATCAGCTCCGTCATCGGGCCGCCGCGGCCATATTCGGCCATCCAGTAGACGAAGCCGAAGGCGGCCGCGATCACCAGCACCGTGAAAAAACCGACAATCGTATAATTGGCTTTGGTTTCCATCTATCCGATCACTTCCCGCCGCTGCCGTTGCCGTGCCGCGCGCCATTGTCCTGTGGCACGATCGACCGCGCTCGCTTACCTCTAAAATAGGCCTGCACCCACGGATCGTCATAGGCCAGCATGTCGTCGATCGTGCCTTCCACCATTACCCGCTTCTTTCCGAGCACGGCAATACGGTCACAAACCGAAAACAGGCTGTCGAGATCGTGCGTCACCATATAGACGGTCAGTCCGAGACTATCGCGCAGATTGGCGATGAGTTCGTCGAACTCGGCCGCTCCGATCGGATCGAGACCTGAAGTCGGTTCGTCCAGAAAGACGAGCTCGGGATCGAGCGCCAGGGCGCGGGCAAGCGCGGCGCGCTTGATCATGCCGCCCGAAAGCTCGGACGGATATTTGTCGGCGGCATCGGCCGCCAGCCCCACCATGCGGATCTTCAGATGCGCCAGCTCATCCATCAGCGAGTGCGGCAGATCGAGATATTCGCGCATCGGCACCTGGATGTTTTCCTTGACGGTGAGCGACGAAAACAATGCGCCCTGCTGGAAGAGCACGCCGAGCCGCATGTCGAGCGCGTTGCGCTGCGGCTCGTTGAGCTCGTCGAAGTCCTGGCCGAGGATCTTGATCGTGCCGGAGCGTCGCGGCAGCAGCCTCAGTACCGTGCGCATCAGCACCGATTTGCCGGTGCCCGACGCGCCGACGAAGCCGAGGATCTCGCCGCGATAGATATCGAGGTTCAGTTTGTCGAGCACCACCTTGGAGCCAAAGGCGACGGTGACGTCGCGCGCCGAAAGCACGACATCCCTGCCCTGTCCTTCGTTTTCGATCGGTTGCTCGTCCACGCTGCCCGCCATGCTAGAAGTCGATCGCTGCATAGAACATCGCAAAAAGCCCGTCCATCAGGATGACGACGAAAATCGCCTTCACCACCGAGGCCGTCACGTGCTGGCCGAGCGACTCCGCACTGCCGCCGACCTTCAGCCCTTCGACGGCGGCGACGATACCGATGACGAGCGCCATGAACGGCGCCTTGATCATGCCCGACAGCACGGTCGACAGCGTAATCGCCTCGTGCAGCCGCGACAGGAAATTGGCGAAGGTAATGCCGGAATAGCCCCAGGCGACGACTGCAGCCCCCGCCAGCGAGGCGAAGTTCGCCAGCACCGTCAGAAGCGGCAGCGCGATGGTCAGCGCCACAAGCCGCGGGAAGATCAGCACGCCGATCGGGTTCAGCCCCATCACTTTCAGCGCGTCGATCTCCTCACGCATCTTCATCGAGCCGATTTCGGCAGTGATTGCGCTGCCGGAGCGGCCGGCAATCATGATCGAGGTCAGCAGCACGCCGATTTCGCGCAATTGCAGGATGCCGACGAGATCGACGACGAACACCTCCGCCCCGAAATACCGCAGCTGGAAGGCGCCCTGCTGGGCGATGATGGCACCGATCAGAAACGACATCAGCAGGATGATCGGAACGGCGCGCACGCCCATGTGATCGATCTGGTTGACGATCGAGGCCGGCGAAACGCCGCTGCCGCGGCCGAGCTTCATCTGCGCCCCGCGCACCGCCGAGCCGAGGATATACATCGAGGCGGCGAGATTGTCCCAGATGTCGTAGGTCATCTTGCCGATCGGCGCCAAGATACGCGCGGCAAGCGAGACCTTTTCCTTCTGTTCCGGCTCCGGTTTGGCCGGTTCCTCGGAAAACATCTCCAGCATTTCGTCGATATGCGGATTGGTGCCGACGAAGCGCACCGTGCGTCCCGCCGCCTCCTCCTCTTTCTTTAGCCGGCACAGAAGCCAGATACCGGCAGTATCGATGTCTGATACATCGGAGAGATTGAGCGTCAGATTGCCGGTCTTCTCTCGCTGAAGCTTTTCGAAGTCGCGCAGCACAAGATGCACATAAGCGCTGCGCCAGTTGCCGCTGAGACGAACATACTGCCCCGAACCATCTGACCGGTCGTCCACTTGCAGCGAGGCGGCGTTGCGATTCTCGGCGTTCAAGATACTTGTGTCTTTCAAGGCTTACGGCGACATTGCCGACTCGCGAAGCGGATCGTCGCCGCCGGAGCGTCAATATACAGAAGCAACGTCCAATTTCCATGCTCGCAGGATAGCAATAATGCCGCGCACCCTCGATATCCAGATGAATTCCTTTCCGATTGCCGGGACCTTCACCATCTCGCGCGGCGCAAAGACCGAGGCCGAGGTCATTACCTGCACGGTCACGGAAGAAGGCGCGCAAGGGCACGGCGAATGTGTGCCCTACCGCCGCTACGGCGAGACCATGGAGAGCGTCGTCGCGCAGATCGAGGCAGCGCGCCCGCTGGTCGAATCCGGCATTTCGCGCGACGATCTCTTGTCGGCGATGCCGCCGGGTGCGGCACGAAACGCCGTTGATTGCGCTCTCTGGGATATCGAAGCAAAGCGGACGGGCCAAACGGTCGCCGCCCGCCTCGGCCTCACCGCCCTCAAACCGCTCACGACAGCCTACACCATCTCACTCGGCGAACCGGAAGTGATGGCCGCGCAGGCGCGCGAACATGCCGGTCGCGCTCTGCTCAAGGTGAAGGTCGGAACCGGCGACGATGAAGGCCGCATCCGCGCCGTCCGCGCGGCCGCGCCCGATGCCGCCATCATTCTCGACGCCAATGAGGGCTGGCCGGAGGCGGTGCTGGAACGTCATCTGCAGATCGCCGCAGAGGCGGGCGTTGCCCTCGTCGAGCAACCGCTGCCGGCGGGCCGCGACGCGCTGCTTGCCGAAATCCGCCGCCCGCTGCTGGTCTGCGCCGACGAGAGTGTGCATCATACCGGAGATCTCGCAAGCCTTGCCGACCGCTATGATGCGATCAATATCAAGCTCGATAAAACAGGCGGCCTCACCGAGGCCTTGGCGATGAAGGCCGAAGCCGAGAGGCTCGGCTTTTCGATCATGATCGGCTGCATGGTCGGCACTTCGCTTGCCATGGCGCCGGCCGTGCTGCTCGCGCAGAATGCCGATTTCGTCGATCTCGACGGCCCGCTGCTGCTTGCCCGCGACCGCGAGCCCGGCCTGCGCTACGCCGCTTCCCTGGTCTTTCCGCCGGAAAGCGCCCTCTGGGGCTGAAGATAATAGGCTGAGATGACGAGCCCGAGGCCGGAAAGCGCGACCAGCGCCATGACGTAATAGCTGACGAGGCCGAGCCAGGCGTAGAGATAGCCCGAAGCGATGGTCATCAACCCCATCGCCATGCCGACATAAAAGAAATAGGCGCCCTGCGCCGAGGCCTCCTGCGTTTCCTGCACCGTCGTCATGATCCGCCGCTGCACGCCGGTGTGTACGAAGGCATAGGTGAAGCCGTGGAAGCATTGCAGCAGAAAGAAGCCGGCAAAGCCGGCATTCATGGGAAACAGGATCCAGCGGCAGACGCTGACGGCGCAGCCGAAGCGGATCAGCGTCCAGGCGCTGAAGCGCCGATTGAGACGCTTCGACAGAAAGAACACCGTCACCTCCGAGGCAACGCCGGCGCTCCAGAGCAGGCCGATTTGCGTGCCGGAAAAGCCGAGCTGATGCCAATAAATCGAGGAAAAAGCATTAAGCACCGCATGGCTCGACTGTTGGATGGCGACGCCGATCAGAAGCAGCAGCAGATGCGGCTCGCTCAGACCCCGCCCGGTGGCGGCCGGAAGATCGATCGGCTGGCCGCGCCGCCGCGTCGGCCCGATCCGCGGACAGAAGATCGCCATCACGACGGTCATCGTGAAGCCGAACACCATGACGACGAGCACCATGCCGCCGCCCCACCGGCCGATCAGCTGACCGCCGAGGAGCGTCGAGATGATGAAGGCGATCGACCCCCACACCCGCATCGACCCATAGTCGAGCCCCCAGCGGCGCACGCCTGAAATAACGATCGATTCGACGACCGGCAGATAGGGCGCGAAGGTGGCGCCCTGGAGCGCGAAGACGATCGTCACCGGCCAGAAGCTCGTCGTCCAATAAAGTGCGATCGCCGTCAGCAGCGACAGGCCGCCCGACCACAGCAACACGTCGGCGCGCTCCTTCAGGCGGTCGGCGATCATGGCGACGATGGGCCCCACCAGGACGCGAACCACCATCGGTATGGCAAGGATGATGCCGATTTCATGATCGCTGAAACTGTGGCTTTCCAGCCATACGGGGAAGAACGGCAGCACGACGCCGTTGACGAGCAGCGGCGCGCAATAGGACAGCGCGCTGAGCAGCCGGAAGCGCGGCGGCGCTCCCTCACCCGGGGAATGTTGAGCGGGAATCATGGGTGGACCTGAAGGAAACTGGACGTTGTCCTAACACACCACCCGGGAGGCGACTATTGCGAGAAATAGCCGTCTGGAAACGTTTTAAGAAATAAATTGGGCCTGTCACCTCGCGGTAACGGCTAAATTGCTGGAGAGCCGCCGCGATTGCGACGGCGCTAAAATCACGCCGCCTGCGGGGCGAGTTCCGCCTCTTCGGTACGCTCGACGGCGGTAAGCGCCGGTACGGCGGTGGCAAGCGCCCGCCAGGTGATCAGTTCGAAGGTGCCGTCGGCATGTTCGGCAACCGCCGTACAGCTTTCCACCCAGTCACCCGTGTTGATGTAGCGAATGCCGTCCATGTCCTGGATGATGGCGTGGTGGATGTGGCCGCAGATCACGCCGTCGGCGCCGCTCTTGCGGGCCTCTTCGGCCACGACGCGCTCGAACTCGCCGATGAAATTGACTGCATGCTTGACCTGCAGCTTCGCCCAGGCGGAAAACGACCAATAGGGCATGCCGAGGCGGCGGCGTACTGCCGCGAGCAGGATGTTGATCCGGATCGCCGTATCATAGGCCCAGTCGCCGAGATAGGCGAGCAGGCGGGCGTTACGGACGACGACATCGAACTCGTCGCCGTGCAGGATCAGGTATTTCTTGCCGTCCGCGCCGTCGTGCATCATACGCCCGACGACCTCGATGCCGCCGAAATGCATACCCGGGAAGTCGCGCAGAAATTCGTCGTGATTGCCTGGGATATAAACGACGCGGGTGCCCTTGCGCGCCTTGCGCAACAGCTTCTGGACGACGTCGTTGCAGACCTGCGGCCAGTACCAGCTGCGCTTCAGGCGCCAGCCGTCGACGATATCGCCGACGAGCACGATCGTGTCCGCCTCGTGGTAGCGCAGGAAATCCAGCAGGAAATCAGCCTTCGCGGCTTTCGAGCCCAGATGGACATCGGAAATGAAGAGCGTGCGGAAATGTCTGGGTTCCATCATGTCTATCACGAGCTGCCGCTCATGCCCCATCTTTCATCTAGCCTTCCAAAACCAGACTCGTGTTTCAGGAAGATGACAAGCTGGGGAAAAGCCATGCAAGCGCGCTTATTCCGTCTGAATGGTAAATGCCGAGCCAGTCGGCCAGGAGCTCGCAACACCAACACCCGGGAGTCCCATCATCATAATTTCTCGCCGCGAGGCTCTGGATCTTTCCCGCATACCGAGAATCAAATTAACAGCAACTGCCGATCAAGGCTGACCCTGGGGGAATTGATGATGCGCGTCCGCACCGCGACTATAATGATTTCTATTGCACTGCTTGCCGGCTGTGCACCGACGCAGCAGGACTATGATGCGATAGTCACGCTGCTGCAAGGCAGCGCGAGAGCGAGAAATGAGTTCGTCAAAGTGTGCGCAAAGGATTTCGATGCAAATGCCCGTCGCACCGCAGGGATCGTGACAAACGTCTCCGACAAGGACGCTCCGAGGGCCGCTTGCCGGCGATATCTGGCGGCCGCGATCTCCGGTCGCGCCACGTATCAGGATCTGCTCGACATCAAGGCTCACAGGTTTACGCCAAAGCTCATCAAGATCTTCCAGGGCCGATAGCCGGAAGACGCTCTCTCGCTCGTCGATTTTGGAACCGAACGTGCAAGATCGAGCCAAGCGGATTGGGGGCAAGCGGCGACTGGACGCTCGCCCCCTTTTCGGCCGACAATATTGCCGTGCCGATCGAGCGCGTTCATGATGACGACGATTCCATATCCGACAAAGCGGGATGGCCGATGCGTCTCTTTCTCGTTCGCCACGGCGAATCCCTCGGCAACATCAACGAACAGGCCTACCGTCAGTTCGGCGATCATAACGTGCCGCTGACTGGATGGGGCTATCGCCAGGCGGCGGAGGCAGGCGCTGTCATCGCCTCGTACCTGAGAGGGCTGCCGAGCCAGGGATTTCAGAAGCTGCATATCTGGTATTCGCCTTTTCTGCGCACGCGCCAGAGCAAGGATGCGCTGCTCGAAGCGCTGCCGGAAAACTTCGTTGGCGATGTCAGGGAAGATTACCTTCTGCGCGAGCAGGATTTCGGCCTCTTCACCGAAATCTACGACCATGCCGAGCAGAAACAGAAATTCCCCGAAGAATTCGAAAAATGGGCGAGGCTGCGCAACAATAGCGGCAAGTTCTATGCGCGGCCGCCGGACGGCGAAAGCCGGGCGGATGTGGCGCAGCGGGTGCGTCTCTTCCTCCAGACCGTCATGCGCGAGGCCGAAAGCAGCGACCACAATGTCGCGATCGTCGGCCACGGCGTCACCAACCGGGCGGTGGAAATGAACTTCCTGCACCATTCCGTCGAATGGTTCGAACGCTCCGACAATCCCGGAAATGCCGACGTTACGCTGATCGAGGGAACGCGTTCGCAGGGCTACAACACGATACTGCTGCACCAGGCCGCCGACAGGCATCCGGGACAGGAGGACAAACTGCGCGATGCCTATGGTGCCGACCTGACGATTACGCCCAAGGCCGGCGGATAGACCCCTCCCCAACCCCTCCCCACAAGGGGGGAGGGGCTTACATGCCGGCCCCTGCTTTCCACTTCACCCTCGCATCCGCTTTACCCTTTGCATCCGCAGAAAGGCTGACGTCTGCGCAGTT